>JAJFIX010000046.1 GCA_021774575.1 Alphaproteobacteria bacterium
CACAGACCTCTCCGTGTTCTCACAGGTCGAGCTCAATAGGTTTGCACGTGAATTGAATGAGAGACCACGAAAAACCTTGCAATATGAAACTCCGGCAGAGAGATTTAACACCTGTGTTGCAGCGATCAATTGAATTCGCAGTTAGTTAGCGGACATACGAACGGGCCGTTTTCCATGAAAAAGTCGGAATGATGTGACCCCAAGGTCACAGTTGGCGGATGGAGTGGGACCGTCTCCACTTGAGGTGCAAGTCCTTGCAAACTGCGGGTTTTCGCCCGGAGAGCCTTGCTCGTGTGTAGCACAAAAGTGTAACAGTTTTAATCCGTGGCTTGAGCAGCTTTCTCGACTGGCGCCGATGTCAATCCAACCAGACCGCCCTCGTGCTCCCCGAGATCATCCGAAGACTCTTTCAAGAAGTCGCGAAATCTCTCACTAAATATGTGGCCGCGTATATCCCACCATTTTCTAAATCCCGGCAAGTTGTAATAAGACGAGATAGCGTTCTCCCACCCAGCCCGGTTTTCCTGATCCATGAATCCGTTTTCCCACTGATAGTGGATATTTTCGAACTGCCGGAAGATCGTCGTGAAAAGAAAACCGGCGCGCTGTTGCTCAGCCATATCCAACGCGTCAAAATTTGCCAGTCCGGCAAAAAAAATTCTGGCAAGGTCCTTATCGGCAGCAATTGCTGTCGTTGAGCTAACAACCTCGGAGATGACCGATTGGTAGGTTGCGCCCTTGACGCTCCTGGTATTCCGCCGCATCTGCTCGCCAACAAAAACCAACGAGGCGATAATGCCGAGTGCCGCAATGATTTCGGCAATTGCGCTGAACGTAGCCATCGTCATGGTCGGTTTCTCCATGGATTATTTGTGCAGAGGTGGATCGTCGTTCGAGCGGCGAACGGAACACCCAACAGCTTTGTGATCAGCGAAAGGTTCATGGTTTGCTCCTCCGGCACAAGTGTTCACGGGCAGGAGCCTAAGTACGACCTACGACAATATCAAGTTTTGCCGAGCGGTATGTGACCTGCCCCCACGGTTAGTATCACTTCCTAGTTTAGACTGAGGTGCCCCTAGATTTGTAGACGCTTTGCTCGGTAATTCTGCGTGAAGTCCAGGTAGCTTAGGTGCATGTCCAAGAACCCGGCAGTAGGTCAATCTGTAGATAATGCCGATGGCGGTACAAATGTCAGTAGACGAGAAGCGACACGTCAATAAGGGACTGGCAAGACTAGCCAATTTGACCAAAGAAGCACTGCCATGGCGGTAGAACCAGTGTTTCATCATCAATCATTGCAGAAAACCCGTGGCCAACAAGTGGTTGGATTTGCGATCCAGGCATGGTCTCCCAGGTGACTTGCTCATTTGAAAGGTTGAACACGCATAAGGTTTTCCCGTCGGCGTCTGAGCGGATTAAGGGTAATATAGGGCCTTCGACCGGGAGGTATTCGATTTGTCCATTGCGCAAAATGGGATGGCGTTTGCGAAATGTGAGTAACCGCCGATAGGCGGCAAGTATCGAGTTTGGGTCGGCCATTTGTGTGTCATGTGCCAGGTCCATCTGCGCCTTCGAAATCGGCAACCAAGGTTCCGCAGTACTGAATCCCGCATTGGCCTTTTCCGAAGACCACGGATAGGGTGTGCGGCATCCGTCGCGACCGGCGACGAGGGGCCAGAGGGCTTTGCCGAACGGATCGACGATGTCGTCGAAAGCGATCTCGCCGTCGGGCAAGCCCAGTTCTTCTCCTTGATAAATACACATGGACCCACGCAGCGAACACAGCAGCGCTAAAGTGCATTTGGCAATCTCAGAGGGATCTGCGCCTTTTACGGTAAACCGAGTAATGTGGCGAGAAACGTCGTGATTGGAAAATGACCAGCATGGCCAGCCGCCGCCTTCGATTTTTCCGTATCGCTCGATCACGCCGGAAATAAATGACGCCGAAAATTCCGGGCTAAGGAGGTCAAAGGTGTAGCATTGATGTAGCCGGTCACCTCGGGTAAACGCCGCCATGCGCTCAAGGGATTCCGGCGACGGACCGATTTCTCCAAGACCTACAACGCCCTTATGTTTGTTGAGCAGTTTTCTAATATCGCCCAGGTAGTCGAGCAGTTCGGGCATTACATTATCATGAACATGATCTTGATAGGCGTAAGGCAATATAGTCGTTGCCGCATCGCCTCCTTGTGGTCTTACACCGGGGTTATCGCGCAAATCTTGATCATGAAAAAAACAATCGATAGCGTCGAACCGGAAACCGTCGACCCCACGATCAAGCCAGAATTCCAGAACATTTAGAAGAGCATCACGGACATCGCTGTTATGTAAATTTAGATCCGGCTGCTCGGCAGCGAATTTGTGCAAATAATATTGCCGACGTCGCGGGTCCCACGTCCAAGCCGGCCCACCAAAATGGCTTTGCCAATTGTTCGGCGGCGTACCATCCGGTTTTGGGTCGGCCCATACGTACCAATCTGACTTGGCGTTATCGCTGTTTTTACGACTTTCCTCAAACCAAATGTGCTGGTCCGAGCTATGGGACAGAACCTGATCAATAATTACCTTGAGGCCCAAATTATGAGCCACCTCTATGATGCGGTCGAAATCTGTAAGAGTTCCGAATATTGGGTCGACATTGGTAAAACCAGAGATGTCGTATCCAAAGTCCTTCATTGGTGATGGATAGAAGGGCGATATCCAGATCGCATCCACCCCAAGGTCCGCAATCACGTTGAGGCGTTCGGCAATTCCGTTGAGATCCCCAACCCCGTCACCATTGGTATCTAGGAGCGACCTCGGGTAAATTTGGTAAATTACAGCGCCATGGGCCCACTCGATATCATCGTTCCAACTTTGTTGCATCGCGCGACCCTGGTTGTGGTTACCGTCTGGCATCAAATTGTGTCATCCGCCCTTGACGGATCCGGCGAGCAGGCCGCGGACAAAGTATCGTTGCAGGGCGAAGAATACGACCAACGGTACGATGATCGAGATGAAAGCGCTGCTGGTTAGAATTTCCCAATTTTCACCGCGTGAGCCCAATAACTCACGCAATTTCGATGTCAGAACAATTTGATCGTCGCGCTTGCCTAGAAAAACCAGTGCGACTAACAGATCGTTCCAGACCCAAAGAAATTGGAAGATTGCAAATGAAGCAAGTGCAGGAATTGACAACGGCAAGAGCAACTTGGAAAATATTTGGAAATGTGACGCGCCGTCGATTTTAGCCGACTCAATAAGGTCGCGGGGCAGGCTGGTCATATAATTACGCAACAAATAAATCGCCAGCGGTAAACCAAACCCGGTATGGGCGAGCCATATGCCAATATAAGATTTGGCTTCGATGCCCAGCACCGAACCGAGAGTGTTGTACATTCGTAAAAGCGGAATAAGCGTCATTTGCAGAGGTACGACTAACAAACCAACAACAAAAACGAAGATCAGCTGGCGCCCTGGAAATTTCATCCATGAGAAGGCGTAAGCCGCGAAGGCGGCGATGAGGATCGGTATGATAGTTGCGGGAATTGCGACAGTGAAAGTATTGACAAATGACTGGCCAATTTTTTCAGATGTCAGAACCTCCCGGTAATTGGCCAGGGAAAATGTCGGGGGAATTGTCGCAACAAAAAAGAAGCGTTGGCCTCTTTGCAAGTCGAAAGGAATGGCCGATACATATTCGTATGACCCATCTTCCCACAGGGTAAACCGCTTGCCATCGCCGCGGACCAGCGTTTCGCCGGGCTGATAGGCCCCAAGATCGTTCTGCTGATCGCCGAATGAAAGGATCGACTTGCTGCTTCCTTCTGGAATAAAACTTCCCGCAATAACAAATTCGCCCTCGCGCTCGAATTGGGCATCACTTGGTCCTGTCCGGCCACGTTCATTGCGTTCTGTTGTGATCAACGCAGTCCACCAGCCCGATATAATCAACTGATCTTTGTCGCGCAGGGAACTGATAAAAAGCCCGGCCGTGGGGATGGTCCAGATGAGACAGAGAAAAAGCAGCAGCAAGGTTGCCGCGAGGCGGCCGGGAGACATGTTGAGGAACGGGATTTTTCCAGACATCACAAGTCCTCCTCGGCTTTAAATCGTTTGATGTTCCAGATCATGATCGGTACCACGGCAACCATGATAACCAAGGCGATTGTACTGCCACGCCCAAAATCGCCGCCGCCCCGAAACATCCAATCAAACATCAGATTGGCAAGAATTTCGGTGTCCCATTGTCCGTTCGTCATGGCCAGGACAATATCAAATATTTTCAAGACAATGATCGTAATAGTGGTCCATACAACCACAATTGTGGTCATAATTTGGGGTATCATGATGCGGAAAAAAATCTGAATTTCACTTGCCCCGTCGATCCGGGCTGCCTCCACCGTTTCTTCGGGAACGCCACGCAGCGCGGCGCTGAAGATGACCATGGCAAATCCGGTCTGAATCCAAACCAAGATCGCCATCAAAAAGAAATTATTCCAAAATGGGATCGCCATCCATGTTTGCGGTTCACCGCCTAAGGCAACGACAACGGCATTCAAAATGCCAATTTGAGGCGAGTCACCGGCTCTGAAATCATATACAAATTTCCAGATAACGCTGGCGCCAACAAAAGAGATTGCCATTGGTAGGAAGATGAGTGATTTGGCGATCGGGCCCCACTTAAGTCGATCTGCTAGAACCGCAACGAGAAGGCCCAATGCGGTGCACATCGACGGAACGATGACCAGCCACATGAGATTATTTAAAATGGATTGTTGAAAATCAGGGTCGCGCAGGGCCCATAAATAATTGCTCAGCCCAATGAATTGGGACCCCGACCGATCAAAGAGGCTAAGTCTCGCAGTCTCGAAAACGGGATAGACGAGATAAATAACCAAGATAATGAGCGCTGGCGAAACGAACAGCCAGGGCCGAATAGCTGTGCGAATGCGATCGCGGGCGATATGTGTTCCGTCGGCCCTGACGCTATCAGCCGCGAGGCGGTCGAGCAGGACGTTCGACCCGACATAATAGAATATGCTTACGCCAATGCCTGCCCCGACGACAAGTGCAGCATTCAATATTTGTTGCAACATGACCTAGCCTGTCGGTGATCACCCGATATGGGCACTCGAATTTAAAGATGATGGGCAGGTCGAGTTTTAACTCGACCTGCCCGATAGATTTCTATAACGCGACCGACTACTTGATTGCGTCCCAGCTACGCTGGATGTCGCCTGCAACCGATGCGGAGCTCGCACCACTGACATAGTCGACCATACCCGTCCAGAAGCTGCCCGCGCCAATGGCACCGGGCATTAGATCCGAGCCATCGAACCGGAACGTCGTTGCGTTGAGCAGGATTTCACCCTGCTTGCGCAGTGTGTCGTTGGCATAGGCGTCGATGTTCACGCCCTTATGCGGTGTCAAGAAACCGCTCTGGGCCATCCACAACTCGTTGGCAAGGGCCGTCTGCAGAAATGCCAAGAACTGACGAGTTGCCTCGTTGTCTTCGGTAATCGCCCAAACGGTGCCGGCACCAAGAACAGGATTGCCAAGATCTTCGCCTGCAAAGGACGGAAAATAGAAGAAATCTGCATCAACACCGAGTTCGGTTCCATCTGGGAAGAAGGAGGATATGAAGCTCGCTTGGCGATGCATAAAGCAATCTGCCGGAACCGAGAACATGCCCGTTGGGCTGTCACGGAAATCCGTCGAGGCGACGGCCTGGGCCCCTCCGTTTACGAAGGCATCGTTCTTGGCAAAACTACCGAAAACGTCAATAGCATTGGTGATGCGTGGATCGGTGAAGGGAATTTCGTTGGTCACCCAACCGTCATAGACTTCCGGGGCCTGTGTGCGTAGCAGAAGATCTTCGACCCAATCGGTGGCGGGCCAACCGGTTGCATCACCCGATCCTAGGCCGATGCACCAAGGGGTGCCGCCATCGGCGACGATACGTTCGCTCAGCGCAATCAACTCTTCCATTGTCTCGGGAACGTCGTAACCGGCATCTTCAAAGTTTTCAGGCACGTACCAGACCAGGCTTTTTAGATCGACTTTGAAGAAAAATCCGAAAAAATCATCGTTACCATTCGCGTCGGTAAAGGTGCCAAGGTCGACCCAAGACTGACCGGCCGCATAGTTATCGACAACCCAGCTTTCAACATCGTCACCGAGCGGTACGAGCCCACCCTTCGACGCCTGGTCGGCAGCAAGACCCGGTTGTGGGAACACTGCAATATTGGGCGGGCTACCGGCAGCGATGTCGATGACGATTTGCTGCTCGAAACTGTCAGAGCCGGCGAAGTCGACATCTGCACCGGTGGCCGCTTCGAAATAGTTCAGGACGCTGACCACCAAGTCTCTGTCGGGTCCAAGCCACGGACCGAAAATTGATACTTCCTGGCCGCTGAGGTCCATGGCCTGGAAGGGCGCCAAATCGCTCCATGTAAAGCGCGAATCTTCGCCTATCGCAAAGAGCAGGTTTTGACCGTCTTGACCCAAAGCGGGGGCGGCGAACGTAGCTGCGACGGCAACGCTGCCGAGAGCCGATATGATTTGTTTTTTCATGACGTTTTCTCCTGTTTTTGTTGGATTATTTTCGTTAGTTTTTTTGCGTCGTTATTTACTTAGGCTGGGTTTTCCTCTCCTTAATTGCTGCCTGCCTGCGCTGCGAACCTAGGGGTATAGCCGCGCGTGAGATTGTCGTTCGATAAGTCGACAGGAAATTTTATCTTGTGTAGTACTGCCCTTTGCTCCGGGTGTTTCAAGCAGTTGACGGACGGCACGGCGACCCATCTCATATAGCGGCAACGCCACTGTCGTTAACTTCGGACGCAACATGGCCGACATTTCCTGATCGTCGAACCCGATCACGCTAATATCGCGCCCAATTTGTAATTTGGTTTCCTTGATTGCCTCGTAGCAGCCCAAGGCGACGGTATCATTGATGCAGAACAAGCTCGTCGGCGGGTCATTCTCGGCCAGTAGCTCGTGGGTTAACTTATAACCCTGTTCCGCCGACCAGTCTGAATGGCGTACCAGTGTGTCGTCGTAGGCAATGCCGGCACCAGACAATGCATTGCAATATCCAAACATGCGATCGCGACCGGCATAGATGCTCTCACCACCGGCGATAAAACCGATGCGCCGATGCCCCGACGAGATCAAAAAATCAACAGCCATGCGACCGCCGCCAATGTCGTCGGGCATGATTGAGCGCAGGGATTTATCTGCCACGTCGCAATTCAGCAAAATCGTCGCGTTTTCATATAAAGTACTGGGCGGGTGCGCTTCACGTGCCGTGCGGGTGGCGTAGACAAACGCTTCGACTGGATAATCTAGCGCCATTTCAACGGCCGCATTGATAATATTGCGGTCGCGGGTTGTGTTGACGACAAATAGTATTTTGCCGCTTTCCCAAGCGCATTCTTGCGCCCCCATGATGAGTTTGCCGGCGTAGGGACTTGAGGCGATATCGTCGGTGACAAATGCGATGGCGTTGGTTCTTGATGTGGAAAGCGCGCGTGCGGTGTGATTTGGCCGATAACCGAGCTCATTAATGCTCGCCAACACACGCTGACGCGTTATTTCGCCAACGCTGCCGCGGCGGACGTCGTTAACGACAAACGAAACGGTGGTTGGTGATACGCCTGCATGACGGGCCACCATACTTACCGTCGGCTTTCCTGCTTTCGTTTCGACCACTTTGCATGGCCTCCGCAGTTGATCGTACGCGTCAGTGTTTCAAATTTACGACAATTAGTAAACCGGTTTATCAAAATGTTGTTTCGAGCTATTAGTTAGCTGCCATCAACAGCGAATGGGAGATCATTTATGACCTCGTCGGATCGAAACTTTCCCAATGATTTTGTCTGGGGAACGTCGAGTTCAGCGTTTCAGATCGAAGGTGCTACCCGAGAGGACGGGCGGGGCGAAAGCGTTTGGGACAGGTTTTGCGCGCGTTCGGGCGCAATAGCCGATCACTCCAATGCCGATATCGCTTGCGACCATTACCACCGTTACAGCGAAGATATTGATCTCATGGCTGCGCTCGGTACCCAGGCTTACCGGTTTTCGCTGGCCTGGCCGCGCATAATACCCGACGGCCATGGTGCCATTAATGCCGACGGAATCGATTTCTATGACCGATTGATTGACCGGCTTTTGGCCGCTGGAATCGAGCCCTGGATCTGCCTTCATCACTGGGATTTACCCCAGGCCATAGAAGACCGTGGCGGATGGCGAAACCGCGATACCGCCGATTGGTTCGGTGAATATACTGCAGTTGTGGCCGGCAAATTTAGCGACCGAGTGCGCCGCTTTGCACCTATTAACGAACCAAATGTCCTCATTTGGGTCGGTTATAACGCAGGCATTCATGCGCCGGGGCAAAGACCTCGCGATGAGTGCATAGCCGCAATCCATCACATAAATCTGGCCCACGGTAAGGCAATTAAAAGCCTGCGCGACGTCGACGCAGACCTTATCTGTGGAAATATCGTAACAATGGCACCGGTGGTGGCGCCGGGCAGCGCTGCTGACCAAATTGCGGCAGCGGAACTAACGGACTGCCTGTGGCGGCGGGTGATGGTCGATCCACTTATGCTGGGGCGGTATCCGGACCTCCTCGCCGATGAAATTGCCCCCTATATTCTCGACGATGATATGGCGCTTATTTCACAACCGCTCGATTTCTTTGGCCTTAATCATTATAACCGCCTCTACGCGGCTCAAGACCCTTCGTGCAGTTTTGGCGTTGGCGAAACGTCGCCGCCAGAGGGTGTGGCGACAACCGATATGGGATGGCAGATCGACGGTTTGGCGCTGCTTGAACAATTGCGCGATGTTCGCGATCGATACAATAATCCTGAAATTTATGTGACGGAGAATGGTGCCGCTTTTCCCGACGAACAGAATTCAGCAGGGCAAGTGATCGATCAGCCGCGCGTGGATTTTTTATATGAATATCTCTGCGCCGTGCACGATGCGATTGGTGAAGGGATTAAAGTTCGCGGCTATTTTGAGTGGTCACTGCTCGATAATTTTGAATGGAGCCTCGGTTATTCCAAAAGGTTCGGCTTGGTCCATGTTGATTACGCCACCCAGAAACGCACTCCCAAAAGCTCGTTTTGGTATTTGAAGGAAGTTTTTGCTGCCAATGAGTTGTTACCGCCAACGCGCGATTACCGCCCCTAAAATGCGGCGTTCCAGTCGTGGCTCAATTTCATGGCGCTATTGATCAGCCCAACCATCGAATAGGTCTGGGGGAAATTTCCCCACAATTCCCCAGTCTCGATCGCAATGTCCTCCGACAAGAGGCCCAGTGGATTGAGGTGGGTCAGCATGTTTTCAAATAATTCTCGCGCTTCAGCGGTCCGACCAATATCGGCGAGTGCGTCGATATACCAGAAGGTACATATAGTGAAGGCGTTCACCGGTTTGCCGAAATCATCCTCGCCGACATAGCGGAAGAGGTGGTCGCCATGCCGCAGAGTTTTGCCGATTGCCTCGACGGTGCCGATAAACCGAGGGTCATCCGCAGCGACAAACCCGAGCTCATGCAACAAGAGCAAGCTAGCATCCAAATTGTCGCCTCCGAAACTGGCAACATAGCTGCCAAGTTCGGCATTGAAGGCCTGATTGTTAATGCGCATCTTCATGGCGTCTGCGTGCTGGCGCCAGTAATCGAGGCGAGACCCAAGATCAAGGATAGCGGCGATCCGGGCAAGGTTATCTGCAGCGGCCCAACACATCACGGCGGAAAATGTATGCACAGAGGAAGAGTTGCGGAGTTCCCACAGCCCCGCATCGGGCTGGTCAAAAACCTCGACGGCCTTTTCTCCTAAGCGCTCCAGTCGTTCAAATAGGGCGACGTTGCCGGGGTTTTCCAACCGCTGGTCGAAGAAAATATGACTCAACGCCATAATCACGGCGCCGTAGCTATCGTTCTGTGTTTGGCGAAACGCATCGTTGCCCACACGAACGGGACCCATAGCGCGGTAACCGGCAAGGGTGTCGATCTGGCGCTCGGTCAATTCGCTTTCGCCCATTACGCCATAAACCGGCTGCAATACGCCGTTCGACAATGATGCGAGCAAGTTGCTGATATAATAGGAATAATCCTCTAACGTTCGTGTGGCGCCTAATCGATTGAGGACGCGAACGACAAAATAGGCGTCTCGAAGCCAGCAAAAACGATAATCCCAATTGCGTGACGACCCCTCAAATTCGGGCAAAGAAGTGGTAATCGCGGCAACGATAGCGCCGGTTTCCTCGACGCTGCACAGTTTCAATGTGACGGCCGCACGAATGACCTCCTTTTGCCACTCAAAGGGAATGCTGAGATATCGTGTCCATTCGCGCCAATAATTTCGCGTGCGCTCGAAATAGATCCGACCAATGGCTGCTATTGGCCCTTCCGCCGGCTCGTCGGGGCCAAACATAAGGGTTAGTTCTTGGTTGAGCAGGAATGGTTTTTCTTCAGCAATGAACGAGGTTCGCCCGTCCGTCGTCAGCCGCAAAACCGTGTCTTGCATAACATAGCGAATATAGTTTGTGCCCCGCGTGGTCTTGGGGATACGAGCTCCGTAATCGCATGTCGGACGGACAATTATCCGCACACGCGGGTGACCGGCGACAGGCCGCAGGTGGCGAACGAGTTTTAGCGGTCGAAAAATACGATCATCTTGGTAAAAGCGGGGCGCAAAATCGGTTACCTCAACTGCCGAACCCTGGAGGTCATAGAGGGTCGTCACAAGAATTGCCGAATTATGCAAATATCGCTGTTCACTATGGGAATAGTCGGCCAGCTCGATCGCAAAATAACCCTGGTCCG
Source organism: Alphaproteobacteria bacterium (assembly GCA_021774575.1). Lineage (GTDB taxonomy): Bacteria > Pseudomonadota > Alphaproteobacteria > UBA6615 > UBA6615 > JAJFIX01. Next base: position 10,823 of record JAJFIX010000046.1, read on the forward strand.
CCGCCGCTCCACCGGGCTCGAGCAATGAGCAAAATACGGGATCGCCATCGACACGGGGCAGACACATCCAGCTTACGGTTGCGGTTTTGTCGATCAGCGCAGCGTAGGCGCAATTGCCTATTACGGCGATATCAAGGTTTTTGAGTATGGGGTTTTCCACGGTCATCTGCAGCCTGTTCAATAATAGAATTCATAGCATTGTCATGTATGGAGGTTCTTTGTGATGCAAGTGAAAATTGGGCGCCGTCACATTGGCTTGACCAATTTGACAACCTAAGTTTTCAGCCTGCACCACTTCAGTTTAGAATTCACACCGGGCCCTCTACCGATTATGGCTTTGGTCGTATCCAAGTTTCTCCATGGTGGCGCCGTTCACTTCTGAAAATAATTTCAATTTTTCATCTGAAAATGACTGGCGCCAATCACTTTTTGGGCGGACCCATTTTCCCCCACTGACGGCAATTTTATCCCTACTAGGAATGGTTTGGGAAATAGGTTCTCTATCCAAATATACAGCAAGCTCGGCAATAACCGAACTTAGTTCCTTAACCAGGCTCTCGTACTTGAGGAAAAGGCAGTTGGGCCTTGACCATGGTGCCCAAGCTTCCAAATGTGCTGTCCAAGTGGAAAATTCATAGATATTATGTCCGGTAATGAAATTCTCCAGAGGAACTGTCCGTTTATAAAATTCCCACAGGCTAATACTCGCAGCTCGACCATCGCGTACTATATAAATCGTATCTTCACTACTTTGTGGTAAAGAGTGCGTCTTGACCAGAGGAATAGTGAGTTCTGGTAGGTATAACTTGCCGGTTGCATCGAATTTGTGTTCGATGTGGCCAACATATTGAGCCAGGGCTTCGTTTCCCCCTAAATCATTTGGGTAGATACTTGCGGATTTTAGCCCGAAGCAGTGATTGAGGATTGTTCTCAAGAGCGTGTTGCCGCTTCGCGGATAAGAGGCGAGCCAAACGAAACTTTGTGCCATTTTTTGCTCCCTAAATTGACGTCGTTTTGAAAATTGCTGCAGTAGCTAGTTGGGCGTTCATCTGTCGCAAATACGACACGCATACTTTGGTCCGCCCGTCCCGCACAGAGTCACAAATTCGGTGCAACGTATTTTAGACGCAAAGTTTACCGAAACAGAGCCGTGGTGGTGATTAGCATCATAATTAGTCATGAAGGTAAAACCAAATTCGAGATATCACCTTTTCTTTTTCTAGGTTTCAATCCAAAAAAATAGGTTATGCAGATCGCTCTCGGCGAGCAATGTCTGCTTTGGCTTCTGGCTGCATTGACAGGTTAAGTTGATCGCCAGCGCGGGGATTTAACGAGCACGCCAATTAGCGTGTCAATGTCCTGTGAATTCTGTTAGCAACAATTTCCCGCAGGTTGTTTGCCGTGGGGACGGATTGCTGAAAGCCCAATTGTTGATTGACAAAACTGGAACATATTTTTTGCGGGTTACCAACCCGTTTGGAAAATCAGTGTGAGGTAAACTGTCTGGAAGAAATCGGACATTAGGAGCAGGCCGTTGTTTGATAGTAGGAGTGTTGCGATACAAACGACCGCGTTCAACCCGACACAAGTTCTGCAGTTGGTAGGCGACGCAGCGCGAAACACCAGCCGGTCGGGCTCCGCGCACCGAGTTGATTCCCAGAACGGTTCTATTGAGGTAGGTTCCAATTCACGTGCTTACACCAAGTTTAATCAGGCATTGTTTTTATATCGGGGCAGCAGAATTCTGCAGAAACTAGAGCAAGCGCAGTCATGGCTCTATTCCTCCGCTGAACTAGGGTGCGCTAGGGCATAGTGTATTCTCAGCAGTATGTTTGCCCTCGGCATCGGCGGCTTTCGCCAAGATTTTGAACAAGCGCGGATCTGGGGGGTGGAGGCCGCTGAACAAGGTAATGCGGTAGCCCAATTCAACCTCGGGGAAATGTTTGCATATGGCTACGGGGTGCAGCAGAACATCGTTGCAGGCTAAAAATGGTTGGCCTTGGCGTCGGCGAGCGGACAAGAACGAGCAGTGGAGCTTGGGCGACTTCTGGCTGCCTGAATGACAGTTGGGTTAAATCACCAGATCTTTAACAGATGCAACTATCACGCCGAAGCACTCGACGGGTGGGAACGCGCAATCGTCGTCTGAATTATGACGGCCAGAGATTATGGCGGTTACGGTGAGTTAATACGCCAAATAAATCGTTTTTGATCGGTAACGCCTTCGTCACTTTTATCAACAGTCCCGTCGAGATTTCCACGCTATTAACATTTTCTCAGTGATCACATGTTTTTGATCACGTGTACCACATATTTCCACATCTTCACATTTGACAGGCTCAGCTAAAATGCCCCGTTCAGCTGGACCAGTGACAGCTGCGTACAACGCATAACTAACCCGACGTTAGGTCAAGGGTTGGTCAACAACGTCAATCGGCAGACCAGTCAATTTCTACGCTGGTAACTAACGAGCGTCGCAGGGGGGCTATAGTTATTACCACTGGTCATGATCGCCTAGCTTCCTTTGATGCGGCAAATATTTCTACACGGACCAAATTTCGGTATTTGACCGGCATTTTGTGCTGGGCAATGGCATTTGCTGTTGTCGCATTGGGGCCTGGTCGGGCTCAAGCGGCTGGCCCACCGACCTTGCCTCCGTTGGCGGCATTAATTGCAGCCGCGTTTGCCGACATCACGACCCTTGTTATAGCGCCTGCCGTTGGCCCGACGGTCAACGCGGCCGCGGCATCACCGGTGACAACCGATAGTCAGACAGATGCATTTACGCCCGTGCATGCCGATGTGACGACCACTGCTTTGGCGGGTGATGCAGCGGGTGAAGATCTAACCAATAACGCTGTCATCTCCAACACAGGCACTGCAGAAGCAGAAATAATTACCGGTGGCCTCGTTGTCCCTCTCAACGCCCTCTTTGGTACGGCGGATGAGGGTGTCACAGCTAACGCCGATATTACCGGCATCGGATTGGGCAACGGCGGCGTCAATTACCTGACCAACGGCGCGTCCGTAACATCGGTCGCCAACGCCAATGCCAAGAGCGGTAACGTTGATATCAATCTAATCGAACTTGAGAAAGTCGACGCCAATATTTTGGCAACGGCAATTGCCACTGGGATTTCCGGCGGCGCTTTTCGCGACGTGATCTTGAATAACGCTCTGCTGACGGCAACGGCGAATGCCGATGCCGAGCATTTTGACGGCGAGTTCAATATTTTGAACACAACATCGGGCGAGATGAATGTTGCCGCCCAGGCAACGGCGACCGGCATTGATGGCAAGGCCGGCGATGACGTGATGATCAACACGGATACGATAACAGCAACAGCCAACTCCGAAACAGATTTGACCAGCGTCACCCTGAGCATTGGCGATGCGGCGATTCTGGACCTTTCGGTGTTCGAGGCGTCGGGGGATACGGCGCCGATTTCAGAGGCCGACGCGATCGGTATCCAAGGTGGTAGCGGCGCCGATGTGGCGATCAATAGCGGTACAATTAATGCGACGGCAAATGTCGAGGTTGATACGGTAACAATCGGTGTTACTGGTTTTGGCGTTACTGACGCTGGCACTATTGCCGGTATTTTTAGCGCCGATCCACAGGTTGACGCCGCAACGACAGCCGTCGCCACTGCTATCGGCATAGACGGCGGCACGGGGGCCGACCGGCTGGCCAATAGTGGCACGATCAATGCCACGGCCACGTCAGACGCAACCAGCACCGGCGTCACCGTTGCCGTGCCTGTGCCAAACTTGCCGACGCCACTGTCGTTCTTGCCCGGCTTTAATATTATCGGAGTAGGCACCGGTGACGATGCCACCGCTTACGGTATAAGCGGCGGCGACGATAACGATTTTATTGGCAACGAGGGCAATGTGGCGGCAACAGCCACGTCCAATGCCCTTGCCGTCTCCGTAGGGGTAGAGCTGCCCGATCTTTTGAGTGATGAGAGCGATGACCCGACCATTAGCACGGGCTTTTCTGTCACCGACGCGGCGACGGAATCCGATGCCACCGCCACGGCTCTTTTCGGCGGCGGCGGCAATGATACACTTAGAAATTTAGCCGAAACGCTGACGGCAGCTGCGACGTCCGATTCCCAAACCACTGCTGTCAGTGTCATCCTGACCCAGGGCGGCACAGGTTTTACCGGTCGTCTCAACGCGGCACGTACCTCTGTCATTTCGACAGCGAACGCGATTGGTATGGACGGCGGTGACGGCAACGACATTATGGCCAATTCGGGCACTCTGATCGATGCCGATGCCGATGCGGAAGCCGACAATGTTAGCGTCACCGCCCAAATCACTTATGCCGATGATCCGGGCTCGGTTTTGATCTCGGTCGCTGGTATGGCCAGTGAAACCGAGGCGACGGCCAATGCGTCGGGAATGGATGGCGGCGATGGCAATGACGAGATACAAAATGACAACGCCATTGATGCCGATGCCATATCCGACGCATTGGCCGTGGTCGTCAGTGTTGCCATAAACTTTAACAAAGATACCGGCCTTGCTGCCGGTGTTCAGCTTATTGATACAGATGTAACGGCGAACGCTACCGCAGAAGGACTCAGTGGCGGCAACGGCAATGATATGCTGGTAAACAACGGCACGATCAATACGGACGCGACGGCCAATGCGACCGGCACAGTCCTTAGTTTCGGACTTGCCGGCGCCTGGTCACAGGGCGCGTCGATTGCCGTGGCTGTCGCCGATACGAGTACCAATGCCAATGCCGATGCGGTCGGTATTTCCGGTGGAGACGGCGACGATACGATTTCCAACATGGCGAGCGTGACAACCAATTCAACCGCCAATGCAAACTCTTTAGGCGTCAGCGCGACGGTGGCGATGACCAAGGATACCGGGTTCGCCGCCGGGGTGACGGCCCTTCGCACCGGCGCCTACGCGGATGCAGAATCATACGGTATTGCCGGCGGTGAAGGGGCCGACACAATTTTCAATCAAGCCGACATCGCCGCGACGGCCAATGCCCAATCGGATGCAGCCAGCATCGGTATATCTCTGGCCTTCACCAAAACCGGGGCTTCACTCGGTGTCTCTTTGGTTGACGCTCAAACCATGGCGACCGCTGCCGCCGCCGGTATTGTTGGCGATGTTTTGGATCAAATTGATAGCAGTGGCACGCTGGATGTGACGGCCATGGCTGACGCGGCTTCGATCGGTGTCAGCACGAGTTTCGCTATCGCCTCAAGCGCCGGGTTAACAGCCGGTGCCTCACTTACCAAGGCCGGGACTGTTGCTGACGCAACGGCCACCGGTATCGTTGGCGGTGGGCTAGCTGATACTCTGACGACGACCGGTACATCCGATATTTTGGCCGATGCTGATACCAGTAGTGTTGGCGTCGGGGTAACTGTCTCGGGAACAAAAACGGGCGTTGCGTTAGGTGTGTCGTTGGTCGATACGGCTACAGATGGCAGAGCGGTCGCGACCGGTCTTTCGGGGAATGAGGGTGCCGATAGTCTCGCAAATACCGGAACTCTCAATGTTACGGCCGACACCGACGCGTCTTCGACCGGCGTATCCGTCTCTATTTCAGCAGCGATGAAAGCTGGCGTATCCGCTGGCGCGGCGCTAGGGCGCGCGACCGGCGAAGCCCATGCTATTGCCACTGGGATCGAGGGTGGCGCAGACGGGGATACGATTACCAATTCGGGAACCGTCAATTCAACCGCGAACGCCGATATCACCAGTGTTGGTGTTTCGGTTGGCCTATCTGGTACGTCAACGGGCGTTTCATTGAGCGCCGCGCTCTCTGATACGAGTGCAATTGCCGAAGCTATTACCAAGGGTCTCTTCGGTGGCTGGGGAGACGATATCATCGTTAGTACCGGGGCGGTGAACGCAACGTCTGTTGCTGATGCGGCGGCGACCACGGCTTCGGTGAGCGTCGCGGTCGCGGCAACCGGTATCGCCGCGGGCGTTTCTATGGCGCGTTCGCAAACCGAGGCGAGCGCCGATGCGGTCGGGATCGATGGCGGTCACGGCAGCGATATGATCACGACATCGGGCACCATCAACAGTATAGCCGACGCTGACGCCGACGGCGTTGCGGTCGCGGTTACGATTTCGGCTTCCGCCAAAGGTGCATCGGCTGGTGCGGCTTTCACGGATGTTGGCGTCAGCGCCGACGCGACCGCCGCCGGTATTCGCGGCGGCGACGAGGCGGGGGCTCCAGACACCCTTGGCGACAATATTTTGAATAACGCGATCATTAATTCGACGGCAGATGCCGACGTCACCGGTACCGCTGTTGGCGTCACCGCGAGCATATCCTTCGTCCCACTCGGCTTCACTCAGGTTAACGCCGCCGCCGACGCAGCTGCAACTTCGGTCGGTATCGACGGCGGATTGGGCGCCGACCTGATCAACAACATGAACAGTGTGACCTCAAATGCTCTAGCCGGAGTTATCGGTACATCGGTGGGTGTCACACTGGCGATCGGGGCCACTCTTGGCGATTTGACCGCCAATTCCATTGCGACGGCGACGGGTATCGATGGCGGTGACGGCGAAGACGAGATCCTTAATACCGGCAGTATTGCCGCCAATGCGACCTCGACTGGAACCGGCATCGCGATCGGTATCGGTATGGCCGGCGCCTCTCTTACCGATGGCTCGACCAGCTCGACCGCAACGGCGACTGGTATTGATGGCGGCGCCGACAAGGATATTATCGACAATCGGGCGGCTGTCGATGCCGTCTCAAGTGCGACGGTGGTCGGCGTGTCGGTGAGCGCGACGTTGGGCGCCGGCGCGGCACTAAGCGACGTCAGCACGACGGCCGATGCGACGTCGACCGGCGTTGACGGCGGTGCGGGGAATGATGAGATCGTCAATAGTGACACCCTGACGGCGACAGCAACCTCGAGCGGTGTCGGTGTTTCGGTTTCTGTGGCGATAACCGGCGCAGCACTTGCCGATGCTTCGACCAACTCAAACTCGACGGCGACCGGTGTCGATAGTGGTACTGGTTCAGACGTCATCGATAACCAAGGCGTAATTGACTCCAATGCGACCTCGACTGTGACCGGTGTCTCGGTCTCCATTGCGCCAACCGGCGGCTCACTCACGGACGCCACATCAACCGCGACAGCAACAGCCTACGGGGTCGATGGTGGTGACGATATCGATCAGATTCTCAATCAAAATACGATTGATGCCGATGCTATCGCGACGGCAACTGGTGTCGCGGTTTCTCTGACGATGACTGGGGCCGCCCTTAGCGATTTGGTAACCAAGGCAAACGCCATGGCGGCCGGGGTCAGTGGTGGCGCGGGCAACGATATTATCGACAATCAAGATACGATCAACGCCACGACCAGCGCCACGGTAACGGGGGTTTCGGTGAGTGCGGTCGGTGTCGGGGCAAGCTTGGGTGATTCGTCCAGTAACGCGGTTGCAACAAGTTATGGCATCGGCGGCGGCGCCGGCGATGACACGATTACCAACAGCGCAACTCTGAATACCTCGGCAACTGCCGGAGGCACGGGCGTGACCGTCGCAATTTCCGGGGCCGGGGCAGCGCTGGCAGACGGCGCGACAACGACGAGCGCCTCGGCAAACGGAATAGGTGGTGACGCGGGTGAAGACACGATTGTCAATTCAGGCGCGATGGACATCGACGCCACAGCCGATGTCACCGGGGTTTCGGTATCCGTCGCCATTGCCGGTGCGGCGATCGGCGATCTGACGTCGAAGTCGGAGGCCGAGGCACGGGGCATCGACGGTGGCGACGACAACGATATCATCACCAATACCAATACCATCGATCTAGACGCCGACGCCGACGCGACCGGGGTTAGCGTTAGTGTCACCGTTGCCGGGGCCGCGATCGCCGAAGCGTCGAGCAGCGCCAACGCCGATATCACAGGTATATCGGGTGGGCTCGGTGCCGATAATGTGGTCAATCAGGGCACCATAACCGGTACCGCCAACGGTAATGCAACCGGCACCAGCGTTTCTGTCGGTGCCTTTGGTGCCGCTCTCGGCGATCTCAGTACGACCAGTCGTGCAACCGCGACCGGCATCGAAGGCGAAGCGGGAGACGACAGGTTAGAGAATGCCGGCACGATCGATCTCGATGCGATCGCGAAGGGCGGTAGCACGTCGGTTGGGGTAACATTGGTCGGTGGCGCATTAACCACGGATTTGGTGACCGTCGCCGACGCGCTGGTTACCGGCATGGCCGGCGGCGCTGGCGCAGACACTCTAATCAACAGCCTGAAGATCGATATACTGGCTGACGCCGACAGCGATGCGACTGCGGTCTCGGTCGGGGTGATCGGCGGTGCGTTATCAGGCGGGGGCACTCGCTCGGCATCCCAAGCAATAGGGTTTGACGGCGGTAGCGAAAAGGACATCGTTATCAACAGCGGCGAAGTGATCGCTGCGGCGACATCTCGGGCCGAGGCGGGTTCAGTCTCGGTCAGCCTCGCCGGTTATGCGGCAACCGAGGGCGCATTGTCGTCAAAATCGACAGTCTACGGTGTGACCGTGGGCGACGGCGATGACGAGGTCTTAAACACCGGAACCATGGACCTAGACGCGACCGCGACGACCTCCGTGAGTGGCACAAGCGTTTCAATTGCCGGCGCCAGCAATAACAGCCCGAAATCCGACGCGGCGGCAATCGCCACCGGGTTGGATGGTGGCGAAGGACATAACATGCTGATCAACCGAGGCAGCATTACCCTCGATACGACAGCAACAATGGGGATGAGCAGCGCCGGTTTCACCTTTGCCGGAAGTGCAAGCGCCGACGGCTTCCTCGAGGCCAATGTGGAGGCGGCCGGAATGCGCGCTGGAAGTGGCAACGATTTACTTTCAAACGAGGGCGTTCTTAGAATTACAGCCACCGCGAATTTATCCAGCACCGGCGATAGCACCGCTGCATTCGGCAGCTCATCAGCCGGCGATTCTACCTTGGCGGTTGCTTCGGCCTATGGGCTCGACGGCGGCAATGGCAACAATATGTTTCTCAATTCTGACGCCATGGACGTCACCGCAACGACAAACATCAGCGCCAACCAGGCGGCTTATACATTTGGTGGTGGAAGCAGCTCCGATAGCGTGTTGACATCGCGCTCCCACGCGGTCGGCATAAATGGTGGCAATGGTATCGATCAGGTGCAAGTTGACGGCACTTTGAATGTGACATCTGAGGCAAATCTCACCTCCAGCGGCAGTTCCAATTCTACCTTCGGCGGGTCATCATCCGAAGCCGGAATGTCAGCTCAAACAACAGGTGTGGGCATTAACACCGATGGCGCCGCCGATATCGTTGTCATTACCGGTACTGTCGCGGTCGTGGTCGATGCCGACGGGACGGTCAACAATGACTCGAGCACAGGTGTGGCGCTCTTTAGCGATGCCAAGGCGGTTTCCACTGTGACCATTACGGGCTCTGGTTTCGGCGTAGACCTGGGTGATCAAGCAAACCAATTTCTAAACGAAGGGCTGCTCTCTGTCGTGGTCGGCGGAACGGGCAAGGCCATTTCATCGGCGGAAGGAGACATCGGCATTATCGATGGCGACGCAAGGTCATTATCGAATGCCACCGCGAATGATTTTAACGCGTCCGGCATTGCGGCTGGAAACGGCAATAATGTGATCACCAACGATGGAGACTTGTTTGTTGTGGTCCAGCCGGCAGCAGAGGCTATTTCGGATGCGGATGGTGATGGAATTGACGGTGATGGCGACGCCGATTCAAATTCCAACGCCAATAATGCGGAAGCGGTCGGGATCGATGTCGGAAACGGTAACAACGTCATTACCAATATGGCGGGGGCATTGATCGATGTTGTCTCAAGGCCATTGGCAAAAGGCAGTGCGACAGCAGACGGCGACCTTGGGGGCGATGCCGATGCCGATACGAGCTTTCATGCCGACAACGCGTTAGCCATCGGCGTGCGGACAGGCAATGGCGCGAATAGGGTTATCAATGAAGGAACGATTTTGGCCCATGCCAATCCGAGCACCCAATCGACGGTCAGTTCGACGACCGATCCGCCGGTGCCGCCGAATTGTCCCTTCACCACAGACACCAGCACCGACCCAGATACCATCACGTACCATTGTCCCGCTGCCCCGACGCCGGGAACGGGGCAACTCGGCTCGACCAACAATGCGCGCTCATATGGTGTCATGACCGGGGCCGGTAACGACATTGTTGAGAACTGGGGATCGATCGAGGCCAAAATTACTATCAGTGCCGTGGTTACCTACGATGTCGGCATCCAAACCGGCGGTGGGAACGACTTAGTCAAGCTCGGTGATGGGTCGTCGGTAATGGGTGATGTGGATCTGGGAAGTGGCGCCGATACGTTGCACCTTATTGGTACGCCAACTGTGTCCGGTATTGTCGCGGGCAGCGGTGGATCCAACGCCCTGATTTTTGAAGGACCTGGGTTTTTTGCCAATGCTTTGGGCATATTTGCCGGTGGCAGCGCGACAAAGACACTGGACGGCACGTATTTGATCCGCGATTTACCCAATCTGACCCGCCTGCGGATGGAGTTGGGCACGCTGCGCTATGACGATGGAGTTTTTCCGACAAATTATACTATGGACGCGGGCGACGTATTCGAAGTGCGGGTCGATCGGATCGAGGGAAATGGAGCTTTTAGTGCCGCCGGAACCGTCACCAATGACGGCGAAATCATTGTCGAAAAGGGCCCGCACGCCTTTGCCGATGGCGATAGCTTCGACGTTGTAATCGGCGATACGGCCGTCGTCGGCACATTCGACACGGAAACCCTGCCATCAACCGCGCTGCTTGGTTTCAGCGTCATTTACGATCCCACGGTTACCCGGATTGCCGCAAACGTGGCCTCCTTTGGCTCGGTTCTTTCGGGCAGCGACCCATATGCCGATGCGGTCTCAGAGTATCTCAATCAAATCTTGGCCGGCTCGGATGGCGATCTATCACTGTATCTTGGGCTCTTTCAAAATATGCCGGTGGGCACTAATTTCGACGACCTGTTCAATAGCTTGAGCGCCAACGTTTATGACCTGCTCGCGGTGACCCAAGCCGACGGATTGATCACAGCAGCGCAAATGCATCATGCTCGGATGGTCATGTGGCGTAACCTTGCGAGTGTTCTGGGTCAGGGTGGGGGGCAACCAGCGTTCTCACTTGAACTCGACGGTCTGCAAAACACCGCAGTTTTAGGCGATGCGCTGGGGCAAAATGGATCATCGGTTGGTAGCATTCTCACGGTCGCGCCTTGGGCAGGGGTGTTTGGCGGCGATACAAAATATGGTAGCCGCGGAACCGGAGATTTGCCATTTAGCGCCGCAAGCCGTGGCTGGGCGATGGGTGTTGATCTAGCCGCATCGGAGGGGTCGATGGCGGGCTTCAGCTACACTGGGTATACAACCCAGTCTGAAATTGATTCTGGCCTGCGAGCAATTGGCGACATCACTGGACGCGCTATTTCCGGCTACACCAGTGTTCTGCTTAGTAAGACGACTTATGCCGAGATCGATTTCAGTCATGGCAATACAGAAACCGTTGTGACGCGCCAGATCGGCAGCGGCGTCACAGCGCAGACAGCAACAGGCAGTTTCGAAAGCCGGATTGATACCGCCCATGTTGAACTCGGGCGATCTCTGCTGAACGACGGTACGCGTGCAGAAGTGTTTGGGTCATTACGGTTCGCCCGGGTTTCCGATGACGGGCATACCGAGAGCGGTGGCGGTCCGGTCGCGCTCGTTGTTGATGAGAACAAGTCTACGTTTCTGCAGTCGGAACTTGGGTTTCGCGCGGGGGTGCCAATTGCCGTATCGAACGGATTTGTCGTTCCCCGCATGAGTGCCTCATGGATCCGCGACTACAATGTTAGTGACCGCCCAATTTCCGCAGGGTTTGTCAGTGCACCGGGTACGAAATTCACTCATCCTGGCCGCCCGGTCGAGGGCGAAGCATTCAAGATTGGTGCCGGTCTACACGTTGTATCCACTCAAGCCGGTGTAGAGAGCAATCTTGGTTTCGAAGCCGAATTACGCGATAAAGCCGTGGGCTTCACCGGTTCCGTCCAAATTGATATTCGTTTTTGAGGGTTTGCTCGCTTAAGCGGCCTTGAATTCTCATAAGAGGATGCCAGGCACAGTTTGCCTGGAGAATTCCCCCCAATTTTGGCAGGAAAAACCGACCTTACGTCAACGCTGCGCCCTTTGGTTTGGACGGCTTGAGTTGCATTTTATTGGTTGGGCCGAAGGCCTCCATGCGCCAGCCGATAGCCAGGCCCAGGCAAATCCAGACGATTTCGCGGCCGCGCCGGACAATGGCCACGGCCAAGCCCAACGCCGGGTTACCGGTGATTGCGGTGATCACGAGCACGAAGGCGCTTTCCTGAGCGCCGATGCTAGCCGGTATAAAAAACGTCGATGCGCGAACCATCTGGGTAAAGGCTTCGATGACCCAAGCTTCCTGAAAGGTCACGTCGTGGCCTAGAAAGTAAAAGGTGAAATAGATTGTGGTGACCCCAAAGACCCAATTGGAGAATGCAAACGCTAAGCTTATCGCCAGTTTCAGGGGGCGCTGCGTGTAGAAAGTGACCAGCCGGTTTTCCAATTTGTGAAGGTGTTCGAGCATGGGGGCGAGCTTGGCCGCCAGCCGACCGCGGAAAATGGTGCGTGTGACAACCGATGTGAGGCGCAGCCGTTGGATCAAGAAAAAGAGTGCGATGGCAATACAAAATCCACCAAACCCAAACGCGGCTGCGGTTCGCTCAGCATCGCCGATTTGGGGTATTCCAGCCGCCGCAAGCAAGCCAAAAGCAAGAAAGATCACTAGCGACATGGTGATCACTGTGCGCGCTAGCACCAGCGATGCAATCGCCTCGCCATAAGTCAGGCCAACGCGTTTTTTCAGTAGCAGCGCTTTTACCGGTTCGCCGCCAAAATGGCCGGCGGCCAGTACAAGATTCAGCGCCTCGCCGATCATTTTGATCTGCCATAGGCGATAGGTCCACTTTGGCCGGGTGGGGATATTTTCGAAGGTGTATTGCCAGGAAATCACGTCGACCAAGAATTCGATGGCAAAAATGCCGAGAATGACCAGAAAACCCCAGCCCACACGCTGCGCTATGGCCGCCGACTGCCCAATATCCGTCGTTGCTGCGACAATGCCCAATCCGGCTACGCCGGCGATTAGGTAAAGATGCTTCATGCGGAACGCAAAGGCGTATTGGCGCTGAACCGGCGGTCGCGCCTCGTTCTGCCCATCTTCAGGGGTGCCGAGTTCAGAGGACGTCGTGGAGTTAAATACTGACAAAATTGCAAGTACCCAAATTTGTAAAATAGGCATTCATGTTTGGTTGTTTGCGCGGCATCTGTCAAGGCTCATTAGGCTTCCTGTGGCGACGAGCGGTAACTCGTCGATCCATTTCCGACATGCGGTTGGCTACTGATATAGGGAGGGACTGGCGGCGGTTCCATTGCTGTCAAACGGTCCACATGGTCTTGTTCCTGGGAAATCGGTGCTGACTGTTTGTTCCAGCGAAATAACCGGCGTAGGCGAGCTGGAATTGGGGATAACCCATTGTATTCTAAGCATTGCGCGGGCTGGGGCGACTCGGTTCGGGCGATAGATGGGTATGGAGCTACCGTATCGTATAGTTCGTTTGCCGAATGTCGCCGGAATAATACATGAAATTAGCGGGAAGATTTATGACTCCTCCGATCCGTCATTTTACTGTCTTCAAGCCCCATCCAGATCTTTCTATGTTCGGGGGCCAAGTTTGCATCTCGACCGCGCGGGGAGGGTTTGCCCAATGACCGTACTCGGGCAACGGGCGACCCGCCATGAGCCGCTTTTACCGCCACTTTTGCCAGTGTCCAAAAGCGGTGTTCTCGGGCGAACAAATGACCGGGTCCAACGGGGCCAGCGGGTCGAACTTGGCGGACTCCTACGTTCTAGCAAGAGGGTAACAGAACGCCGCCGCATTGATCTTATTGGGCCCGCTAAACCTCTTTCGCCGGTGCTTGCACCTGTGCTCTCACCCGTGCTTGGCATAGCCGCCAAAGGAGCAGGCGAGCGTATCGACGCCCGGATGAATGGCCGACAATTGGTTGCTCAAATTTCCTGTGCTGCAGTTGGCTCGTTCGGTCCTGTCCGCATACCTTGCGGCCTCGGATATCGGTCGGGGAATTTCTATAAGGTGTCGGTTAACGAGGTGACGTTCGAAGATGTGCATGGTTTGGATTTTTCACCAATACCGTCGCTGCGTCCCGTCGTCGCCCTAAAGCGAATTGTCGTTGGCGTGCGAAATGGAAAGCAGGTTTTGGTGGCTCAGGCAGAGGCTTATCAACGCCAAGCGCATGTTTGGTCTGGCCTGAAGGCAGCCGCCGCAGCGATGGGGGTGGTTACTGCGATCGGCGGTGTCGCTGCTTCCTTTAACGGGCATTTTATCGCCGGAGGGCTGATCATGCTCATCGGGTTCTTGTGGGGCGTGGCGGCAATAATTTCCCACTCCAAGGGGGGTGCACTGGGTGAGGATCTCGCAATTTTGCGCCGCCATTGCGCCGTCCTTGAGGGACTAATTGGTACTGCCGATATAGTCAATTCGATCAAAGATCCGGGAAAGCGGAATGACGCCAAAGAGCGCCTGCTGCAGCAGGCCTTCAATATCGAAATTCCCACCGATGTGATGAGCAGGGATGAGGCAAGCACAAGCGCGGGCCAACATAAGGATGCGAGCCCTTTTCGCGCTGGGTTGACCTTTCCGGATGCCCCCAAGCCGCTAACGTAATACTAAATGAATTTGGACAATTCGTCGGCATTTCCCGTTATGTCATGAAGATTGTAGCCGGCTAATTCCTGGAGAAACGCCGAATTAGCTTTAGAAATAATATTTTTTAATGAGCAGCAACTTGCGATCGGGCAGGTGTTTTTTTCTTTGTTGAAGCATTCAACGATATCAAAGTCGTTCTCGGTGGAGAGCACGACGTCTTTTATATTAATTTCCTTCGGGTCCTTGGCAAGGAATATACCGCCGCCGACCCCTCTTTTCGTTTGCAGAAATCCATTTTTTTCCAAATGCGTCACCACTTTAATCAAGTGATTGCGCGACATATCAAAGGATGAAGATATTTCATCTAGCGATACTGGCCGGTCCTTTAAGGCCGCAAAAATGAGCGTCCTCAAGGCATAATCCGTAAATAATGTCAGACGCATTTTTGGTAATTTTCACCCTTGAATTTAATTGTTGCATCTAATATATAACATTTTTTATCTGATGTTAAGGAGCGGCTTCGTGACGACATTGTATGAACGCTTAGGTGGGCAACCAGCTGTTGAGACAGCCGTCGATATATTCTATCGCAAAATTCTCGACGACGCCCGAGTGAATTATTTTTTTGATCAAACCGACATGGACGGTCAAATCGTCAAGCAGAAGTCTTTCTTGACCATGGCCTTCGGAGGGCCAAACAAATATACGGGGAAAGACATGCGAGAGGGCCATAAGCACCTCATTGAAAGAGGCCTGAACGACGCACATGTCGACATTGTTATTGAGCATCTGGGCAGTACTCTAAAAGAACTCGGTGTCGCCGATGCCGACATTTCCGAAGTCGCAGCAATTGCCAATAGCGCGCGGGACGACGTTTTAAATCGCTAATTGAGTGGACGGATGTCGTGGCTAGCCTAACATTTGGAAATGTCGACTATGCCCTTGAGAAGGGCGAATCCGTCCTTGATGGGCTCACACGACATGGTCAAACCATACCCCATTCTTGTGAGGTCGGGTCCTGCCAAAGCTGTTTGATGCAGGCAAAAGCGGGCGACCCAGGAAGCATGGCGCAGGCAGGGTTGAATGAAGCGCTTAAAGCGCAAAACTTCTTCCTCGCCTGTCGATGTTTTCCTGATGAGGCATTGTCGGATGAGGCATTGTCTGTCGCCTTGCCTTCAATGGCGGATACGACGGTAGAAGCTGAGATCGTCGCAATCGAAATGCTTTGCCATGACATCGTCGCTCTACGGCTAAGACCGGTTGAACAAATTTTTTGCCGCCCCGGACAATTTATCAGCATTGTGCGTGATGGGGGTTCTCTGATCCGCAGTTATTCGGTCGCTAACCTGCCCGAGCGAGACGGATACCTGGAGTTACACATAAGAAAAATCACCGATGGCCGAGTGAGTTCCTGGGCTCATGATGACGCGAGGATTGGTGAGAAGGTCACTGTCAGAGGGCCGGCGGGAAATTGTTTTTATATCCCAAGCGATGAAGGCTCATATCCGATTTTGCTAGCCGGGACCGGGACGGGTCTTGCCCCCCTTGAAGGCATCGTTCTTGATGCCTTGGCGCAAGGCCATACCGGACCTATTCATTTATTGCATGGCGCGCTCCGCGAAGACGATTTCTATCATATTGACCTGTTGAGGGCTCTTGTGGTTCGGCACGAGAATGTGAGCTACACGCCGTGTGTTTTGCACCCAGGCACGGATCACGACATTCTTGATCTCCAGGTCGGACCGTTAGATGAATTTGTCGATTCTGCCCTTGGCAAATTGGAGAAAGCCAGCCTCCGCACCTATTTTTGCGGCGCGCCGGAAATGGTTAATTTGCTCAAGCGCAAGGCCTTTATGGCCGGTGTCGCTTCAAGGAATAATTTCAGCGATCCATTTGTCATCGCGGCTGATCGAAGAAGTTGATTTTCAATTAATTGCTTCCCACGGTGCTCCCCCATACTGTATCCGTCGACGTGACAGTATGGGGAACCTGATATGCCAACAGATTTGGATATTGCTCGGTCGGCGACATTCCAACCGATAGAAGATGTCGCCGAACGTTTAGGCCTGCATAAAGATGCGCTCATACTTCATGGCCCCCATATTGCAAAACTGGATTTGGCCAAGCTGGACGCTGCCAATGGCGCAGGCGATGGCAATGGCGTCGCGGACAAAACCAGCACAAGTAAACTCATCCTGGTGACGGCGATAACACCGACACCGGCTGGTGAGGGTAAGACGACAACCACGGTCGGCTTGGGTGATGCACTAAATAAGATTGGCAAGCAAACGGTAATCTGTCTCCGCGAACCTAGTCTTGGTCCGTGTTTTGGGCTGAAAGGTGGGGCGGCCGGTGGCGGGCGGGCGCAAGTCATTCCGATGGAAAAGATCAATCTACATTTTACCGGTGACTTTCACGCTATTACATCGGCCCATAATTTATTGTCGGCGATGATCGATAATCATATTCATTGGGATAACAAACTCGATATCGATTTGCGTCGTGTTCAATGGCGTCGCGTGGTCGATATGAATGATCGTGCACTCAGGGAAATTACCCAGAGCCTCGGTGGTGTGGCCAATGGATATCCTCGTGAGAGTGGGTTTGATATTACCGTTGCCTCGGAAGTGATGGCCATCCTGTGTCTGGCGGAAAATTTGGCTGACCTGCAAGCCCGGTTGAGCAAAATTATTATTGGCCAAACAAAAAATAAAGAACCAGTAACCGCCGGGGATTTGAATGCCGCCGGGCCAATGAGTGTCTTATTGAAAGATGCAATTCAGCCCAATCTTGTCCAGACCCTAGAGGGCAATCCGGCCTTCGTGCATGGGGGGCCGTTTGCCAATATTGCCCATGGTTGTAATTCGGTCATTGCAACGAAAACCGCGCTGCGTCTCGCCGATTACGTGGTGACCGAGGCTGGCTTTGGTGCCGATTTGGGGGCCGAAAAATTCTTCGATATTAAATGTCGCAAGGCCGGGCTCAAACCTGCGGTCGCGGTTCTCGTGGCGACGGTTCGCGCGTTAAAAATGCATGGTGGCGCCGCCAAAGAGGATCTCGGCCAGGAGAATGTTTCGGCTGTCGAAGGCGGCATGAAAAACCTCTCCCGCCATATTCGAAATCTGAAGATTTTTGGCGTCCCCGTCGTAGTTTGCATCAATCGATTTTCCGGTGATACCGAGGATGAAATCGACGCTGTCTGCTCTGGCGTTGAGAGCCTGGGTGTTCGGGCTGCAGTGGGAAACCACTGGGCCGAAGGCGGTGAGGGGGCCCAAGAACTCGCTGAAGTGGTTGTCGCCTTGGCCGAAAGCGGCGGCGGGCAATTCTCTCCGCTCTATGATGACGCGGTTCCGCTGTGGGAAAAAATTAAGACAATCGCCACGCGCATATATGGGGCCGACGATATTATCGCTGATAAAATTGTCCGGGCTAGGATCCAGGACCTTGAAGATAGCGGATTTGGCAATTTCCCCGTTTGTATCGCCAAAACCCAATATAGTTTTTCGACCGACCCCAATTTGAAAGGTGCGCCTTCGGGCCACGTTGTGCCAATTCGCGAAGTGCGAATTGCCGGCGGCGCCGAATTCGTTGTTGTGCTCTGTGGTCAAATCATGGCGATGCCGGGACTACCGCGCATACCGGCGGCAGAAAACATGGGGCTCGATCAATCCGGCGAGATATACGGCTTATTTTAGCATTGCCGTGCCTCAATCAATCGCTGCTGGAAACGATGATAGTCCCCAATTCGGCAACTGCCGCTTCTACAGAACCGCCGTTTCGCTGGATGGAATGCTCGAAGCTATTTCGCTGTGCCATTAGGAAACTGTGACCTCCTATGGTGATATCGAAAACTTTATATTCGTTCGCCGTGTGATTGAGGGTCCAATAGACAATTGTCGAGACATTTTCGGCGACAAAAACAGTCTTTACCTCGACCGTTTCTGTACCGTTCAGCACGCCGTCAATTTGCTGTGCGCTGAAAATTTTAAACTCACCCACGGGCAAATTGTGGACCAGAGTATCTGCGACCAATACAGCCAGGGAGTCCCCAAACATAAGTTTCTCTTGGTCGGTTGCGCTGCGCCAATATCGGCCGAGTATTAATCTGGCGATATCTTCCGCAGCAAATGACTCTTGGAAAACCTGTCGAAGGGTCGCTTGACGTTGGCTGGAAGACAAGCTGTTGTCCGTCAGCGCCGACATTCCCTCGCGGGTTAAGATGTCGACAAACGCAAGTGCGGAACTAAAGTTTCCGTCTACGGCATCGGGACTGGGCTCGGCATTCGTCGGCGCCACTCCACCGACATCGTTCGAGACAAACTGGATCGAATTTGTCGCCACCGGATCGCCGGCGCTGGCGCTATGGATTTGCGACATCACCAATCCGAAAGCGAGGCCGACAATAAGAGGGGTGAAAGAACAAAGAATGCGCTCAGGTCGGGTTTCAATAATCCGTGTCATTTCCGGCCTCTTTTCCGCGATTAGCAGGTTTGTTAGGCAGAAACTCTAAAGACTATATGTGCTGAAATTATTTACGATTCGTGAAAGTTTGTTAGCGAGTAAATGACTATCTTGTGTTCAATCGCGTCGTTCAAGGTAAATTTATATTATTTTTCATGTTGTTATGGGGCGGCGCATGTCGTCGGCCCGTTCTTCATACATATTACCAAGTAATTAACAAACATCGGTTGAATTCTCGACGGCCCAAATATGTTACCATTAGCGCGTAACATTTCTTTATTTTTGGTTGATGTATTCGGACGAAATGTCGAGCGAAAATCAGGCTTGCATCGGACTCGCATTCATTTGCTATCTACTCCGACTAGCGACGGTTCCCCGTCAGGGGACGTTTAAGAGGGAACAGGGACCAGCTAACACTGGTGCCCTGGCTGCCCCCGCAACTGTCTGCGGCGAGCGAGCGTTCAATAATGGCCACTGGGAAACTGGGAAGGCCGGACGATCCGCAACGACCCGCAAGCCAGGAGACCTGCTGTCGCAAGCGTTGCCCGACCGCCATCCGGGGTGAGATGGTGGAAGACAAGCCTCTTGCGGTGACGCGCAACCGACGTGTTTGGAAAGAGGCTTGGGAATGAGATCGTGCGTGTCATTGCGCTGTTTTTCAATCTCCTTGCCGAATTCCAAATCACGTTTGTGGCCGATTGAATTTGGCCATCATGCGTACGTGCTAGGTGCACGTGGATGTCAAAAAGCGAGGGAAAGCTATGCAGGTTTTTAGAACAATATGGGCGCTCCCATTGTTTGTTATAGCCGGCTTAGGCGGCCAGGCGGCAGCACAGCAAAGCGTGGGCGTGGTTAAGGAATTGCCTCAGGTCGTTGTTTCGGCGAGCCGCGTGCCGGTGCCCACCGACGAGGTCGGGAGCGCCATCACGGTGATCGATGAGGAGGACCTTGAACGCCGGCAAATCCGCGTCGTCTCCGACGTGTTGCGGGATGTACCTGGGGTTGCCGTTAGCCGGTCTGGGCCGGCTGGCTCAATTACTCAAATACGGCTGCGGGGTGCCGAAAGTAATCAAACACTCGTCCTGGTGGACGGGATTGAAGTGAATAACCCAGCCTCTTTTTCCGAATTTGATTTCGGTAATTTGTTGAATGCCGAAATCTCACGCATTGAAGTTCTGCGCGGGCCACAGAGTGCATTGTTTGGCAGCGACGCCCTTGGCGGTGTGGTCAATATCATTACTAAACGGTCCGATTACGGCGACGGGGCGGGCGTTTTTGCGCAAGTTCAAGGCGGGTCCATGCGGAGCTTGGATCAGCTTTACCGTATCGGCTATGGGGGTGACTATTTTTACGTGACGGGTACTTATAACCGATTTCAAACCGACGGAGTTTCGGTTGCCAATATTGATAACGGCAATCCAGAGCGCGATGGTTTCAGAAACGAAATGGCTCGGCTGCAAGTCGGAGTTATGCCTTTTGAATTTCTCGAAATTGATCTCGTCGGCATTTTTTCCGACAGTTATTTAGACCTTGATTTCGGGTTTCCATTGCCCGCCGATAGTTTTGATAGGTCAGAGGTGCAACAACGCTTTGGGCGCGCGCAAGTGAAGGCGACGCTGCTTGATGGTCATATGGAAAATATTGCCAGTGCGAGTTTCGGCGATTCCGAAAGTAACTTTAAAGACCCGACTGGTGCCCAATCATTTTTTTCCGATGGGGAGAAAACAAAATTCAATTTTCAAACGAATATTTTCGTCTCCACCCCACAATTTGTTGATGCTGAACATAGCTTGTCGTTGATGGTCGAACATGAAAATGAACGGCAATTTACAATTGCCCCGGCGTTTGGCGCACCGGGAAAAATCGATGAAATTACGAATATTGGGTATGCTGCTGAATATCGTTTGGCCTTGATGGAGAGCTTGTTTTTATCCTTTGGTGCGCGCTTCGACGACAATGACGCACTTTTTAGAGATGCCTTCACCAGCCGGATCACGGCCGCATATTTGATCGATGGGACCGATACGCGCATTCATGCAAGTTATGGCAAGGGTGTGAAAAATCCAACATTATTTGAGTTGTTCGGCTCTACATTGAATTTTACCGGCAACCCAAACCTGACCGCCGAACGCAGTAAGGGGCTGGATTTCGGTGTTGAGCAATCATTGCTCGACGGGAAAATTATCGCCGATGTAACTTGGTTTTCAAATCGGATCAGCGGTCTCGTTACCGGAAGCGGCATGTCTGTCGCGAATTTGCCGGGAACGACCCGCATAGACGGAATTGAGGCAACCGTGTCGGCCGAGCCTTTGGCGGGCCTTGCCTTGGAATTGGGTTATACATTTACCAACGGAACCGACCCAATGGGCGCACGATTGATCCGACGTCCGCGTCACATTGCCAGCGCCAATGCCAGCTACAGCAGGGACGTTATTGGCCGTCCCGTCAACCTGAATGCCAATGTGCGCTATAATGGACATCAGCGTGATAGTTTTGGGGCTGTTACCGCCGATCTCGACGACTATATTTTGCTCGGTATTGCCGCGACGGTAGAGCTATATGATGGTTTCGAAGTTTTTTCTCGGGGCGAAAACCTACTCAACGATCAACACCCCGACGTGTTCGGTTTCGGCACTGCGGGAATTTCAGGGTTTGCTGGCATGCGGTATAATATTGGGCGATGATGAAATGTTGTCTTGGCCGCAATTTGCACAAATTATCAGAGGCAGCGTAATTGCCGGATTAATCGGCATCATTGCGAGCCCCGGTGCTATTGCACAGGCAAACCGGATAGTCTCACTCAATTTGTGCACAGACCAACTTGTCATGCTATTGGCTGATCGGGCTAATATTGCGTCGATTTCGGCACTGGCAGAGGACCCAGCTATTTCTGCCTATCCAGAAATGGCGGCGGGCTTGCATTTAAATTATGGACTGGCCGAAGAGGTGCTCGCCTTGGAGCCCGATATTGTCGTGACCAGCAGTTTCGGCCTTGGTGCGACAACTTTTTTGTTACGAGCGCTAGGTCATGAGGTGATCGAAGTTGGGTTTGCCGGCTCTCTGGGTGACATTAGACGAAATATTGAAACCGTCGCCGACGCGGTTGGGCTGCCGACAGTCGGCGCTATGATGGCTGCGCAATTTAGTCGCGGTTTGGCCTTGGCGACGGTCGATGCCGGCGAGCAACGGCCTTTCGCCGCGCTCTATTGGGCCAACGGGTTTACCTCGGGGGCGGGGACGCTACCCAATGGGGTCCTCGAGGCGGCCGGATTTCGAACCGTGGCAACCGAGCTTGGCATAAACGGGGTGCAGGAATTACCGTTGGAATTACTGATAACCGCCGAACCCGATATCTTGGTCGTCAGTGAGATCCGCCAAACTTCGGCCCTGGCTAATGAGGTTTTTTCCCATCCGGCTTTGGAACGTGCCTTTGCGAGCAAACCGACAGCATTTATTCCCAATAGCCTGTGGAATTGCGGCACACCGGCCGTGCTTGATGCCTTTGCCCAACTGGCCCAGGTTCGCAACCGTTGGGTCGAAGATCAAAGTGGGGTCAAATGAGCCCCGCGAGACTGCACGTTTTCTTGGGAGTCATGACCGCACTGGCTTTCGTCGGTTCGTTGCTGATAGGCCCGGCGGCGATCGGTCTCGACCAGACGATATCAGCCCTCTTCGGCGGTGATGTCGGGACGGTCGCGCTGATTGTCAAAGAAGTGCGCTTGCCACGTGCGATTTTGGGCCTGACCATTGGCGCTACACTGGGGCTGAGCGGTGCTGTTCTTCAAGGATTTCTACGCAACCCCTTGGCCGAGCCGGGCTTAATCGGTGTTTCTGGTTTTGCCTCGCTAGGGGCCGTGTTGACATTTTACACTGGTGTATCGGCGGCATTTGCATTGGCGCTGCCTCTCGGTGGTATTGCTGGGGCGCTGATTTCAGTCATGCTGTTACGGGGACTGGCAGGTCGGGATGCAAGCCCTCTTACTCTAATTCTTGCCGGTGTTGCCCTGGCTAGTTTTGCCGGGGCGTTGACATCGCTGGCGCTAAATTTTGCACCCAATCCCTTTGCCGCGCTCGAAATCGTCTTTTGGCTGCTGGGGTCCTTGGCCAATCGCAGTATGGACCATGTCTATTTAGCTGTGCCGTTCATGCTGACCGGCTGGGTAATGTTGGCGTTTCTTGGCCGATCTTTGGATGCGTTGACTCTGGGTGAGGATGCCGCGCGCAGCCTCGGCTATAATCTTGGGCGGGTGCAGACCATGCTGATAATCGGCGTGTCTCTATCGGTTGGAGCGGCGACCGCCGTGGCTGGGGCGATTGGGTTTGTCGGGCTGGTTGTACCGCATATTTTGCGCCCTTATGTCGGCCACCGGCCGAGTGCCTTAATGCCGGCAAGTGCATTGGGCGGTGCGGTTCTGTTGCTGTGCGCCGACATTGCGGTTCGCCTGGCAGCGCCCGACCGGGAGCTCAAAATCGGTGTATTGACCGCACTCATCGGGGCGCCGTTTTTCTTTATCCTAGTCTGGCGGATGCGGAAGGACATATCGTGAGCGCGCCCTTGATTGCCGTCCATTCTCTCTCGGCTTCATTTGGCGCGACCAAGGTTCTTGAGGGCATAAATTTCGCCGTCGCGGCTGGCGAGTTGGTTGGACTTGTTGGCTCCAACGGCGCCGGTAAGACAACGCTTTTGCGGATGATGGCAGGGTTGCTGGAGGCGACCGCAGGAACGATAACTTATGACAGCCTGAATATTTCGGCCGGTGATAACCAGGCCCGGGCCCGCGCTATTGCTTATCTGCCCCAAGCCGGCGCTATACACTGGGCCGTGTCGGTAGAAACATTGGTGGGCATGGGACGATTGCCCCACATGGGGGCGTTTGGCACCGGGACGGAGCGTGATCGCCAGGCCGTTGCTGCCGCCATGGCGGCGTGTGACCTTGGTGGGTATGAGGGGCGTACCGTAACCAACCTGTCGGGCGGGGAGAAAGCCCGGGTCCTGCTCGCCCGGGCCCTTGCCGTTGAACCGAAAGTATTGCTGGCCGATGAGCCGGTCGCGGGCCTGGACCCAGCCCATCAACTCGAGGTGATGCAAAAACTGCGCGACCTTGCCCATGCGGGCGCCGGTGTCGTCGCTGTCATGCACGACCTCACCCATGCAACGAGATATTGCGACCGTGTAGTCGTTCTATATGACCGCTCAATCGCCGCCGAAGGTGTTCCCGGCGATATCTTAACCCCTGATGTGCTGGCCAAATGCTTTGGCGTGCGCGCCCTCTATGGCGAGAGGGATGGGCGCTCCTTTATCGTGCCAGTGGATCGAGCCGAGGGATGACGCTGCGTGTTGACCATCGCTCAATACCCGTGGCACAACCCGCGAAACGTCGCCGGGCGACGGTGCTTGCGGTCGGGTTCTCTATTGCCGTGCATGCAACGGCGTTCGGCGCTGTCATGTGGCATCGAGGTGCCTCGGTTCCGGCGCAAGTTCTGATTGTTTCTCTCGCCGAGCTAGATGCGGCGCGCGAGCAGGGAGAGAAAAACGCCGATGCCGCTCCGCCCGATACGGAAACACTGGAGCAAACAGTTAGCCTTGCCGACCCGGTGATCGACCCAGCGCCGATAGATCTGCCGGTTGCACCATCAAACCTTCAGGATTCGCGCCCTGCTCGCCAGCAACCGCAGAAACAGTCCGCAGCGCCCTCGGTCCAAGCCGCGGCGCTAAATCCGAGTTTGAGTGAGGGTGCGCAAACCCAGCCGCGCTATAACGGTCAGGGCCTATCTAACCCGCCGCCAAGTTATCCATTTTCCGCCCGGCGACGCGGCCAGGAGGGCGAAGTTATCTTGCGCGTACTTGTTAACGAATTAGGGGCGGCCGTCCGGGTCGACCTGCGACGATCAAGTGGGTATCGAAATCTCGATAATGCGGCGGCCGAGGCAGTGGCCGAATGGCGATTTATTCCTGCGTCATCAAATTCGGGCGAGCCGATGCCAGCCGAAGTAGATGTGCCGATTGTCTTTCGTTTGACCGGCGGGTAATCGCCTAGCCGTTGAAAAAAAAACGCCCCCAAGGAGGTTTATGTCCATGGGGGCGAATTCCCAGCTTGGCTGGGGTGAAGGTGGTGTTTAAGTCCTTAGGCGCGCTCGCCGATTGTGACCGATGTTGTTAATTCTTCGCCTTTGCGAAAAATGCCAACTTCGACGGTGGAGCCAATGTCTTTGCCGATAACCGCGCGGACGAGCTCGTCGGTATCTTCAATTGGCGTGCCATCGAGACTTAGAATGATGTCGCCTTCTAGGATACCTGCATCATCGGCCGGCGATCCTTCAACCACGCCGCCGACGAAAGCGCCCCTCGGGTCGTCGAGACCGGCGGCTGTTGCGACGTCCTCGGTGACCGACGAAATTTGTACACCGAGTTGTCCGCGTCTAACCGAGCCTGACTGACGCAATTCGGCAATCACATCTTGAGCAATCGACTGAGGAATGGCAAAGCCGATGCCGACATTACCGCCCCCACGCGAAAAGATTGCCGTATTGATGCCGATTACCCGGCCGTTAATGTCAAATAACGGGCCACCGGAATTGCCGGAAATGATCGCCGCGTCGGTTTGAATGAAGCTGTCTAACGGACCGGAGCGGATGTCGCGCTCGACCGCCGAAACAATACCTGTGGTGACGGTTCCACCGAGACCGAAGGGCGTGCCGATGGCGATCACCGGATGGCCGACCTTGGCGGCGGCTGAATTGCCCCATTCGACCGACGGCAAAACCTGATCCGTTTCGACTTTCAACAAGGCAAGATCGACCAATTCGTCGGTACCCAGGACTTCGGCTGTATATTCGCGACCGTCCTGCATGGTGATCGTGACTTCCTTGGAGTTTTCGACGACATGATTATTGGTTACGATAAGGCCGGTGCTATCGATGATAAAACCGGAGCCGATCGACCGACCCCGGCGAGGACCGCCAGGTCCCGATTGGCCACCATTATCTTCAGAATTTCTTGCGTTGATCCGCAGGCTGGAAATATTCACCACTGCCGGCAACAGTCGCTCGGCGAGGGCTGAGACGTCGGTGACTTGAATTTGGGCCGCAGCAGGAACCGCGGTAATTGCAGGAGCTGCAACGATCAACAGGGCTGCAAAGGCGGCGCGGGCGGGGGAGGTAATAAGGCGGTTTTGCATTTTATGAAAGCTCCGGTACTAAGAGTTTGTGCGAGCTAAAACTCGCTCCTAATACTCCTCACGCGGCAGCATCCAAGATCCGGTCGCAAAACCTGCGATCACAAATGGGTGAAATGCCGAAATCGGGAATTTGAGTTATGTAAAAGTGGGCGCAGGTGCGCCTGTAACAATAGGAAAGGCAAGGTTTTATGGCGCGACAAATTTTTCCTTCCGGCGGCCCTTTTGAGCCTATCTATGGCTATTCTCGCGCGGTTCGGGTTGGCGACCAGGTCCATGTTTCCGGTACGGCGGCGCGCCCACCCCATTTGGCCGGACGTGACGCCTATGCCCAGTCGAAGAATATACTCGAAATTATTGCCCACGCGCTAAGTGAGGCCGGATCGCAGGTCGAAGATGTGGTGCGCACCGTCGTCTATGTTACCGATATTGGCGACGCACAAGCGGTTGCCAAGGCCCATCGCGAGGTCTTCGGTCACGTCCTGCCGGCCTCGACATTGGTCGAAGTTTCGGCATTGCTTGAACCCGATATGGTCGTTGAAATGGAGGCCTATGCGGTCGTTGAGTCGGATGGCAAATGAAGGTGATCGGTAACTGTCGCCGTTTTTATATCGACCATGGCAATATGGTCGTCGATCGCGCAGGTGACATAGGCACGCTCACCTGTCTTGGTAAAAGCGGCGTGGGGTGACCCGGCGCCGACTTTAACTCGGGCCCGCTGGCGCAGCGTTTTTGCGTCATAAATTCGCGCATAGTCCGAGCTATACCCCGGCAGCACTAGGGTGGCCCCATCGGGAGAAATCGCGATTTCGTGGGGGTAAGCCTCTGTCTCCAGGTCGGTAACGTGGCCCAAGGTCTCGCTATCGAAAACGCTCACCCTATCGTCGAGGAAATTTGCGACGTAAACATGGGCGCCGTCGTGGCTGACTTCCGGGTGATGGGCCCAACCACCGGAGGCGACAGTGGCAAAAACCACCCCGTCAGGGGAAAATGCGGTCAGGGTGCCGTCAAAACTATTGGCGCAAAAGAGTCGAGTTCCATCCGGGGTGGCCGCGATATGACCCGCACCGGCACCGGTCTTGATCCGGCCGACGATGCTCCCGTCATCCAATCTAACCTTGGCGACCTCGCCGTCACCGGCGCATGCGACGAACAGATGCCGCCCGTCGTCGATGGAAAGACTGTCATGAGGGGTATCGCCGATGGAAACGATTTGATGCTCCCATGTGGCGTTAATATAACGCCCAATGGTCAGTGTTCCGCTTCCCGGTCCGGTCAGGCATACGGTTTCGGGACCGGCGGCAACCGGCAATTGCGCGCCGCCGGGTGCAGGCAGCCGCGCCGCAACGGTCAAAGTTTCAGCGTCCATGATGATGAGCTCACCGCCGGCAAAATCGGCCAAATAGAGCCATTTTCCGTCCGGGTCGATCGCTAGGTGCGACGCCTTTTTGGCAACCGCGGCGACTTTCATAACCTCGCCCGTTGCGCCGTCGATGCGCGCCACCCGCGCCGCCCGTTCTGCCGTCCATAAATTGCCGTTTTTATGGCTGACAATATGATGCAAACCGGGGGCGGCCGTGAGCGCCGGTGCTTGTGCCCGGGTAAGTGTGAGCAGCACGCCATCGGCGTCGTCTTGATGTAAGTCAAAACGAGCGCCAGCCTCAATTAGCCACATGTGCAAAGCTGGCGCCAGCACATCGAGCCGGGCTTGAACCCGGTCGCCGGGTGCTGCCGCGTCATAGGCGCCGAGCAATGTTCGCCCGGCTTCGGGAACGGAGTGTTGCGTTAAATCCAGGCGTGTCGAAGAAATCATCATGCCTCACAATATCGGTAAGTCGAGCGCTGTTGCGGTCCATCGCGCAACAGCAAATAAATGGGCTTGGCTGCGGTCCGGCGTGGTGTCTGCATTTACGAGTTGGATGCCCAGCGGCAGGCCTGTTTTACCAGTGCCAACAGGCAGGCTGAGTGCCGGGTAATGTAGCAAAGTCCAGAGGTGATTGAAAATGGGGTTGCCGGTGCTTTCCAATCCAATCGGAGCCTCGCCGGTGCTTGATAGGGTGAGCACTATTTCGCCCGGTTCGAGGAATGTTTGGAAGGCAGAGCGCCATTTTCTTGCGGTTTCTCTGGCGGCGTTTAACTCGGCCTCGGTGAACTGAAGACCAGCTTCGATTTGGGATCGTAGCTTCTCGCTGAGCTGGTTTTGGTTGTCGTGCCAATGGGATGCGTGGGTTACCGCAGCCTCTGTCAGCATCACCGTTCGGTGAGCCAAATCCAAATCGCTAAAATCGATCGGTAGCTCCTGCTCGCGGACCCGACCGCCGGCACTGGCCAGGTCCGAGGCAAATTTTTCCAGGCAAGCCTTGGCATCGGAATCCGCCTCGGCCCAGTGCTGTGAGCGGAATAACGCAAAACGCGGTGGCATGGAGGGATCCACGATGGCCAGCGGGTCTTGGTTCGACGGGGTACCGCCACTCAAAACGGCGGCCAAAATGGGTAGATCGCGGAGACTGCGGGCAAAAAAACCGCAGGTATCCAGGGAAGCTGCAAAAGGATATATGCCGCCGGTTGGAAATTGGTCGAAGGCGGGCTTGTAGCCGACGATGCCACAAAAAGAGGCGGGGCGTAAAACCGACCCGGCTGTCTGTGTCCCCAGAGCGACAGGCACCTGAAAATCGGCAACCGCTGCAGCAGAACCGCTGGAAGAGCCACCGGGGGTGTGGTCGCTATTGTGTGGATTGGTCGTTGGGCCAGGCTCGAGGGCGGCAAATTCCGTGCTGACGGTTTTACCCAGAATAATCGCCCCGGCGGCTCTGAGCCGGCCGACAACAACGGCATCTTTTGCCGGGCGGTGTCCGGCATATATCGGCGAGCCATATTCCGTCGGCATATCGACGGTCTCGATTATATCTTTGAGGGCGACCGGAATTGCGTGCAAAATTCCGGTTCGGGGCATCTTGTCCATGGCCCGTGCCTGGGCCCGTGCCCCATCTGGGTTGATATATTTCCAGGCGTGAACCGTTTCGTCGCGCGCGCCAATCCGCGACAGCAGCGCCTCCATCAATACGCTGGCGCTCATATCCCCGGAATTCATTTGGGTGATCGCCGCGTGCAGGGGAAGGGTGCTAGGATCGGTGGCGGTCATGATTTGGCGATGCTTCCATACGCAAATATCCAGAAACAAAAATATAGAGGAAAAGCCACAATATGCGAACCCGTTTGCTCGGCAATACCGGCCTCGAAATATCTGAAATTGTCCTTGGCGGTGGGCGGGTCGGCGGCCTGTTCACCGATGGCGACGAAGCCGCTAGTCGCACCGGTTTCGAGTTGGCCATGGAAAGCGGCATTAACTGGATCGATACCGCGCCCCAATACGGCAACGGAAAGTCCGAGGAACGACTTGGTGAACTTTTGCGCCACTATGATGCAACACCCTATATCTCCACAAAAGTTCGCCTCGATACGGATGATATGAGTGATATTGAGGGTGCTGTTGAGGCGAGCGTTGAAACGTCGCTGAGACGGCTCGGTCGCTCCCATGTCGATTTGTTGCAGCTGCATAATCGGATTGGCAGTCAGGCTGGAATGCTGCCCCCTGAAATAATTCTCGGACCGGTCGCCGAGGCCCTGGCCAAGCAGAAAAAAGCGGGCCGGATCCGTCATTTCGGTTTAACCGCCCTTGGGGAAACCGAGGCCTGCCGGACGGTCATCGCCGCAGGGGCCTTCGAGACAGCGCAAATTTACTATAATTTGGTCAATCCAAGCGCCTCCCGGGGGATGCCGGCGGCGTGGCGTGGTCAAGATTTTGGCAATCTGATGGCGACAGCACGAAAGGTTGGCATGGGTGTGTTGGCGATCCGGATATATGCCGCTGGCGCCCTGGCCACCGGAGGCAAATCCGTCGTCGAAAGCGATATCACGGGCGATAGCGCCGGGGCGGATGAACGCGACCGCGCCCGGTCGGTATTTTCTGTCCTCGATGGCGACCCGGCGGAATTGGCGCTTCGGTTTGCTCTCTCAAATCCCGTTGTTTCCGCCGCAATCGTTGGCGCCGGCGCACCCAAGCATATTGAGACAGCGGTTTGCGCAGCAGCCAAGGGCTCCCTGACGGCCCAGGAATTGGATCGATTGGAAACCGTCTATGAAACGGGTTTTTCCGGTTAGTGGGCTAAAAAAAATGCCTTCCATTATGAAATGTCCGGCTTTGAACTTTTCATGGTGTAGGAGCGCATTATATTGCGCTGCACTTTTTCCCTTAGTTTTCGCGCCGGTCATGGTCAGAGGGCAGAATGTTTTCGAAAGCTTTGCCGGCCAACTTCTGGCCGCATCACCCCGCCAAACGGACGAGGTTTTTTCCAACACGGTGATTTTTATGCTCGAACATGATTTGTCGGGGGCAACCGGTCTCATCGTCAACCGGCCGATCAATGCGGTAAATATCTCCCAACTATATCGTTTGCTGGAATTTGAGCCGGAAACAGCGACTGAAACAGGCCTTGAGGTGCAGCTATTCTTCGGTGGCCCGGATCAGCCCGAAACCATGCTTATGCTTCATGAGACGGTGACGGCGATTGCCGAAAGTCAGGTGATAAATTCCGACTATGTTATTTCGGGCTGGGCAAGTTTTTTGCGTCGCGTCGAGGCCACCGGCATTCCGCCCCGAGCTATTTTCACTCTAGGTCTGGTTCAATGGGCCCCAGGTCAACTCGAACGTGAGATTATTGCCGGAGCTTGGACCAGTCATGAGGCAAATCCCGATGAGCTTTTCGGCAATGACCCTCTCGGGCTCTGGGGGCGTGTGTTGGCAGGCCAAAATTCGAAATTGTGAGGCTTTTCTCGGAAATTGCCAGCGCCCGATGTCAGCTTATTGAAGTCAACTCTTTGCTAACGAATTCGGCCAATGTATCGAACATATATGTTGTTGGCCATGTTGCAGTTAATTCTCGACTCTGCGGCCAAGTCAGGTGAACAATCGCCACCTTTCTATTGAGTTCCGGGAGCCAAAAAAGAACGTCGTCGCAGTCTTCTCGTTTGGCCACGGCCCTGGCACTTTCGCGATGAGGGTAGAGCCTGTGGCTGGCATTCAGCTCTTTCTGTAACTCGGCTTCGAATGCTGGCCCGAGTTCTGGGTGGTCCACAGAAAAGTACCACCACGGGGAAATCCATTGAATTTCCGCCAATTCATGGCTTAGCCATCGCGGCAATGATTCGGTTGCCATCTATTCGTTGTTCGCCAAACTCACCAGCGCGTGAGCGAGCAGCTTGGTTCCAGCGGCCAAGTCTTCGGGTTTTGCATTTTCGCTTTCATTATGGCTGATGCCCTTTTCGCAAGGGACGAAAATCATCGCAGCGGGGCACAGGGTTGCCAGATACATGGCGTCGTGACCGGCGCCCGAGATCATATCCAGGTTGGGTAAATTCAAGGCAGCCGCACTGGCGCGCAGCGCGGCGACGATGTCGGGGTCAAAGTGCGTTGGGGCAATGTGATAAAGTTCCTCAACCGTTACCTCGCAGCCCCGGACATGGGTTTGGCAAATGGCCTCGACCCCGTCACCGAGACGGATCAAGGTGGCCGGGTCGGGATGACGCAGGTCGACGGTAAAAAATACATATGATGGAATTGTATTGGGCGAACCGGGCTTGGTTTCAAAACGGCCGACGGTGAACCGCACCTTATCTTGGGCGTCGGCCATGAAGGCTTCCAAAGCGCCGATCATGTCGGTGGCCGACATCAAGGCATCGCGTCTCGATTTTACCGGAGTGGTGCCGGCATGGGCTTCCTCACCGGTGATCTCGACCCGGAACTGACGCATGCCTTGGATATCGGTGACAATGCCGATTTGTAAATTTGCGGCTTCGAGGATTGGGCCCTGCTCGATATGGGCCTCGATATAGGCGGCGGGGGTCTCTCGCTTGCGTTGGGGCAGGTTGGTGGTTGCCGCGAGGGTTTGGGCCAGCGCGTCGGTCAGAAGCATGCCGTCGCCATCGCGTAGTTGCATCAAATCGGCGGCGTCCATCTTGCCGACAAATACTGCAGACCCCATGGCGCCGGGTTGAAATCGGCCACCTTCCTCGTTCGACCAGGCGACGACTTCAATTGAGGCCCTTGTCTCAATGCCTGCGTGGTGGAGTGCTTCTAGGACCTCCATGCCGGCCAGGACCCCATAGGCACCATCGAATTTTCCGCCGGTCGGCTGGCTATCTAGATGGCTGCCGGTCATGATCGGCGGCAGTTCATCCTGTGTCCCGGCGCGGCGGACGAAGAGATTGCCAATTGCGTCCGTTGAAACCGTGCAATCGATAGCAGTGGCCCAGTCAACCATGCGCTTGCGCACCGTCGCATCTTCCGCCGAAAAGGCCTGGCGGTTGACGCCGCCTTTTGGCGTGCCACCGATTGCGCCAAACTCCATATGGCGCCGCCATAGGCGGTCTTGGTCAATTGATATTGCCGCCGATATTGGCGCCTGGTCCGCATCCGTCATGGTTTCATATCTCAGTTTTATGACTTGAACGCCGATGGGTACCTAAAACAGCCCCTGTATCCAAGCTTTAATAACCGGCATGGTATCAGGCAGCCAGAGCGTTATCTGCGGGAAAAAGATTAAGATCAGCAATGTGACGATATCCATGACCAGAAACCACATTACGCCACGGAATATATCTGTGAGTTTAACCTGATCGCCGACCACCCCCTTGATGATATAGACGGTCAATCCCACCGGCGGTGTGATCAAGCCGATCTCAAGATATTTTATCATGATAATGCCGAACCAGATCAGATCAAACCCAAGCTCGGTCATGATTGGCGTCACCACCGGCACGGTGAGCAGCATGATTTCCAAGGGCCCCATAAATGTCCCGAGCAAGACGTAAACGGCAGAAAGAGCGAGCACAATGGCGATCGGCGGGACATCGAGATGAACCGCCCATTCGGCAAGTTCTTGAGCAACTTTCGAGGTGCCAATGAATTTGATCATCAAGAATGCGCCGATGATGATGACAAAAATGACCGCGACCTGGCGAACTGTATCGAGCAGGGCTTCTTGAATATTCTTACGGTTCAGTCGGCGGGAAATAAATCCAAGAATAAAGGCGCCCATCGCCCCGACCGCACCGGCCTCGGTCGGGGTCATGAAGCCGCCATAGATACCAGCCATAACGAAGACAAATAGCAATACGATCCCCCAGGTATCTTTGAGTGATCGAATTTTTTCGCGTAGAGGGGCAGGCGGGACCGGTGGTGCTATTTCCGGGTTAATGATGCTGCGCACAACAATCATTGCAATGTAGATGAGGGCCGAAAGTAAGCCGGGAATAATACCCGCGACAAAGAGTTTGCCGATATCGACCCCGGTGAACCAGGCATAGATGATCATCAAGGTCGATGGCGGTATGAGCGAGCCAAGGGTGCCCGAGGCCGCGACAACACCGGTGGCTAGACCCTTATCATATTTAAAACGCAGCATCTCAGGCACAGCGATTTTGCCCATGGCCGCGGCGGTGGCGACTGACGATCCACTGATCGCGGCAAAGGCTGCACAGCCAACCGTCGAGGCCGCGGCGAGGCCACCGGGAATGCCCGCCAGCCAAAGCCGGGCCGAATTATAAATATCGCGGGTAAAGCCGGACGCAAAAGCGACATATCCCATCAATAGGAACATTGGGATCGTGACGAGCTGAAAGTTCGAAACCGTGCTATAGGGAACCGTTCCCATGGAGGAAAACGCGGCTTCCAGACCGCGCCAAAGGCTGGGCTCAAAGCCGGGACGCCAGCCTTTCAACACAACCATCCCGACCAGCCCGACCGTGGAGAGCGAAATAGCGATGGGCACGCGCACGATCAACAAGATCAAGAGCACGATCAGCCCAACAATACCGACGAAAAGAGGATCCACCCCAGCTCTCCTATAGACAGAACATGTATGTCATTGACCGTAGCAACCCGCTTGGCGGGCCTTTTGTATGACCAAGGCAAGAACTGTATCTATGGTTGGCGTGTCGATGCCGACCATGTTGCCCATTTCGGCAACGGCCGTTACCAGGGCGTCGATTTCCATCGGCCGTCCTAATTCCAAGTCTTGCAACATCGATGTTTTGTGCTCGCCGACATTGCGTGCGCCGTCGATGCGGGCATCGACATCAATCTTGAAATTGACACCGAGAGCCTCGCCGACCTGCTGGCCTTCAATCATCATTGCGCGGATGATGGCGCGGGTCCCACTATCCTCGGCCATTGTTTTTAAAGTGGCCCCGGTCAGTGCGGAAACTGGGTTAAAACTCAGGTTTCCCCATAACTTGACCCACATCTCGTCGCGAATGCGCGGCCGGATCGGCGCCTTTAGCCCGGCGGCAATCAGTTCTTTCGACAGCGCCTGAATGCGCTCGGTTTTTTCTCCACTGGGCTCGCCGAGAACGAAGCGTTCCCCATATTGATGTTCAATGACCCCCGGCGCGATGACCTCGGTCGCCGGATAGACAACGCTGCCAATTACACGTTCCGGCGCGAGGTCGCTCCATAATTGACCGTCCGGGTCGACACTGGCGACCCGATGGCCTTCGTGTTTTCCGCCGATTTTGTAAAAATACCACCAAGGGACACCATTGATCGCGGTGACGATCGCCGTCTCCGGGCCGAGCAAGGCCTGAAGCGGTTGAGAGATGGCGGGAACCGAATGGGCCTTTAGGGTGATGATGACAAAATCTTGTGGCCCGACTTCCGCCGGGTCATCGGTGCAGGTCGGGTGGGTGACGATTTCCGAACCGTCGATTTTCAGTTCTAGCCCGTTTTCCTGCATAGCCTGCAAATGGGGGCCACGCGCAATCAGGCTCACGTCGGATCCTGCGGCACTCAACATCGCGCCGAGATAGCCGCCGATTGCACCTGCCCCGTAAATGCAGATTTTCACCCGACAAGTCCCAGTTTTTCCGCCATTCCAATGCGCTGTAGTTTGCCCGTCGCGCCCTTGGGGATTTCGTCGAGAATGAGAATTTTGCGCGGAACCTTGAAGTCGGCCAGGCGTTTGGCGGCGAAATCTCGCAGGCTTTTTTCATCGGTTTCTGCGCCTTCACGCAGGACGGCGGCAGCGGCAACCTCTTCGCCGAGTTTGTCGTGGGGCATGGCGAAGGTCACGACCTGCTGGACCGCCGGATGGTCCATCAAAACCTCATCAACTTCCCTTGGGCTTATTTTTTCCCCGCCGCGATTGATGATTTCCTTCAAACGCCCCGTAATCGATACATAGCCCTCGGCATCGAGAATGCCTTGGTCGCCGGTGCGGAACCAGCCATCGGTAAACCCTTCTTCATTGGCCTTTGGGTTGTTGGCGTAGCCTAGGGTGACATTGGCGCCGCGAATGACGATTTCGCCGGTTTCACCGGAGGCCAAAATCGTTCCGTCACTGACTGACATGATCGCGACTTCCGGCCCGGCGGCACGCCCGACCGTGCCGGCCTTGCGGGTTTCCGGGGGCAGCGGGTTGCAAGCCATCTGATGAGCTGCCTCGGTCATGCCATAGGCCTCAATCACCGGGCAGCCAAAGGTCTCTTCCAGCGCCGCCATGACCTGGGGCGGCAAAGATGAGGATGAGGATCGCAGAAACCGCAACGTATTATCGGCAATGATTTTCTCATTGCGACCGGCTCGCGATAATATGGCTTGATGCATGGTCGGCACGGCCGTGCACCAGGTCGCATTTGCCGTATCCAGCCAGGAAAAATATTTCAGCGCGTTAAAGCCCGGTGTGCAAAAAATGCTGGCCCCGGCGCTCAGCGAGGATGAGACCGCCGCGATCAGCCCGTGAATATGGAATAGGGGCATGATGTTGAGGCAACGATCATGGGGCTCGAGCTTGGTTGTCGTCGCAATATTGCCCGCAGACGCGGAAATATTGATGTGGGTGAGAGGGACAATCTTGGGCCGCGATGTAGTGCCCGAGGTGTGCAAAACCAAGGCGATGTCGTCGGGCTGGGCCGGGCCACCGTTTGACGTCGGTGTGGCTTTTGTTTCTGCCTCAAGAGTGAAGTCACCGGCAGCCATGTTTTCGTCGGCGACGAGTTCGAGCACCGGGATGCCGTTTCGCAAGGCAACGTCTCTGGCCGGTGTTTCTACACCTTTGGCAACGATCAAGGCTTTGGCGCTTAGGTCTTTGAGGTAAAAGTCATATTCCTCATCCCGGTAACCGGGATTGAGCGGTGCGGCGGTGGCTGCACAGGCGGTCGCGACAAAGGCCGTTGCCATTTCCGGGCCGTTCGGCAAGACAATACCGACAGCATCGTTCCGGCCAATACCTAGCTCGTTCAAACGGGATATTGTCGTGGCGATAAGAGACCGGAATGCGCCATAGTTTAGGTCCACTCGGTCGGGCGCGCCAATAGCCGGGTCGTTGTCGCCGCCTTTTTGTAGGCAATCCATCAATGTCGTATTTTCGCTCATGATCTCTCTATCTCAGGCTAGATTCAGGTTTGGTTCAAGTTTGCTTCAAGTTTGCTTCAAGTTTGGGCTAACCCACTTTATCGAGCCGGTCCTGGACATGGTCTAGGTTCTCGTATCTCTCGGCGGGGATAAAAATCTGCATTGCCATGCGCAGGGTCCACCAGGCAAGGCCCAATGGAACGATGGCCCGACCGGGCCACTCTACAAGATAGAGAATGCTCGAATAGACGATGGCGCCGCTGTAAAAATCTTCCGCCGCTCGTATGGCCGAAAACCATGCCGCACCTCCCATGATGACGACACCGACAGACAACGCGAAAAGGCGGAAGGCGAGATTAACATTGGCCGGCAATAGATCGGCGATGGCCGTCACTTCTATGTGGGCGCCGATTTTTTGTGCATTCGCTGCGGTAAAAAAGACCACAGCGACCATTAGCATCTGAGAAAATAAACTCGCATCGGGAATGGTTAGGGAGAAAATGCCGAATGTCGCCCGCAAAAGGATGGCGACAAATAGCAGGGCCATCAAGCCGACAATTGTTATCTGGGCAATGACCACCAGAGCGTGGTCGATGCGATCGACAACGGCGCGCAGCCCGGTCGGGCCGCGGAAAACGAGTATGGCTAGGAGTAAGGCGACTGAAGCCGCCAAAAACTTGACGACTAAAATTTCGGGTCGGTCCAGCAGGCCGCCAAAGCTGAAAATGCTATCCATTATACCGTCGTTCCGCCATTTATCCGACCAAGATACCTATATTTCATCAACGAGCCCGCAGAGTATATCTCTGCGGGCTCTATGATACGCGTCCCAATTGGATGGGTCGTTAAGTTTTGAGCCTTAGTTCCAAGGGTAGCCGTTGGAAGTCACATCAGCAGCAACCTTGGCGATTTCAGCCTGGTAGGCGTCAAGGAAAGCCACCGCTTCCGGGAAACCGCCCGAGACATCATTGGCGCGTTTGAGGAAGGCATCCTGCATGGCGCCGCCCCAAATTGCGGCTTCGTCGGCCGATGCGTCGACCACAGTGATGCCGTCGGCGACGAGAGACGCACGGATTTCAATTTCTTGCTCGATTTGACCACGGGTCAGGCGTTCGATCATCTCATCGCGCAGACCGTCGATGGCGCTTCTCGCGTCATCGGACAAGGCATTCCAGGTGTCGAGGTTCATCACGACAAAACCGGTATGCTGGCCCTGATTGATGACCGTTACCCAGTCGGTAACAGCCGCAAAGCCTTGGGTGCCGATGCCGGCCATGTAGTTAGAGCCGCCATTGACCGTGCCGCGTTCCATGCCCTGGCGCATTTCGCCGATGCTGACACCCGAGACCGGGTTGGCATTCCAGCCATTGTCGCGGATTGCCGCAGCGAGGAAGGACGCGACACGGACATTCTCTCCATTATATTGATCTGGATTGGTGATTGCCGCATCGCCGGTGCCCAGCAGGGCAACGCCGCCCCAGCTATAATGCCACAAATATTTCAGGCCAGCGGCTTCGATTTGGTCGTCGAAGGCCGAAAACTGGCTGCGCAAATTATCGAGGGCGCGGGTGGCGACATAGGCATCAGAAGACCCCGCGCCCGTATCGGCAATACCCCAAGCGCCGGTCTCGGCGAGGGAGAAGGATGCGGCCAGCTCGGCCATATCGACTTCACCAGCAGAAACAGCATTAAAATTGTCGCGGAATCGGCTTAAGGATTGACCCCAGCCGATATTGACCGTGACTTCGCCTCCGGTCCGCTCGGCCAACTGCTCGGCCCACCATTTCATGTCACCCGGTACGGAACCGCGATCCGGCGCCCAATAGGAATAAGTCAGCTCGAGCGCCTGTGCCGATGTGGCAAGGCCGGTGACCGTCAGTCCGGCAACCGCCGCGCTAAGGGCAACATTACGAAAATAACCCATTATCGTTCCTCCCAAATTATCGTTTGTCGTATGATTGAAATCGAGCCGCAGTTTAACGAATGTTGAAGTGTGTGAAATGATTATCATTGGGTGAGGACTTTGATTGAGTTGCAGGCGAACCATTATCGTTCTACGGGCGAACTTTTTTTGAGTGCTGCTAAAATATTGCCTTATCTCCTTGCTGGGCTTAGATTTCCGGTCGGTAAATTCTCCCAATGAGATGTAGACGAAAGACCAATAACTGATTATGAGAGTGCCGCCGCCAAAAGCCGTGCGGTAACATTTTCGTGAGAAATACATTGCGACCGGTAAAATCTGAGTAATGAAGGTAAGAAAAACATGAGCACTGTTATCGATGCCGCACCGCGGACGACCCTAGAAGTTGCCGGAACCACTGACCGGTTTCCGGTGGCGCGTATTTACTGTGTGGGACGGAACTATGCCGAGCACGCCCGCGAGATGGGGCATGACCCAGATCGTGAGCCGCCGTTTTTCTTCATGAAGCCCGCCGATGCCATTCTGCCATCC
This sequence comes from Alphaproteobacteria bacterium, assembly GCA_021774575.1. GTDB lineage: Bacteria > Pseudomonadota > Alphaproteobacteria > UBA6615 > UBA6615 > JAJFIX01. Next base: position 50,105 of record JAJFIX010000046.1, read on the forward strand.
GGCGAGGATTTCCCCTATCCGGTCGCGAGCTCCAACGTCCATCATGAGATTGAACTGGTTGTTGCCCTGGGCAAGGGCGGCAAGGATATTCCCGAAGCCGATGCGATGGACCATATATACGGCTATGGCGTCGGTATAGACATGACGCGCCGTGATCTACAGGGCGAAGCCAAAAAGATGGGCCGTCCCTGGGATACAGGTAAGGCCTTCGATCACTCTGCCCCCTGTACCAAAATTCACGCCGTGAGCGATATCGGCCATCCTGATGGCAGTGCCGCGATTTGGCTCGAAATTGATGGTGAGACCAAACAGAAATCTGAGCTCGACAAGTTGATTTGGTCGATCCCGGAAGTGATTTCCTATCTATCCGGATTGTTTGAATTGCAGCCGGGCGACTTGATCTACACTGGTACACCGGCCGGGGTTGGCGCTGTGCAGCGGGGAAATGCAATCCGCGGTGGGGTCGATGGCGTCGACATATTGGAAACCAAAGTCGTCTGATCGCCTAACTCAGGCCGATCATCAGATATTTCTGGTAGCCGGGTCGATTACAAAGCCGTGCGTAATAGGCTTCGAGGTTAGGCAGGGACGGGCGCTCAATGTCTAGGTTCATGTAGCGATAGGTAACCACGCCGACCGGAATATCGCCGATTGTAAAGTCTGCACCGCCGAGATAGGCGTTGGTGGTGAGGTGGGTATCGAGGATTTTCGCGGCGGCGTTGGCTTTTGCCACCGCCGTCGCGACGACGTCCATGTCGCGCTTGTCTTCGGGGGTGCGAATAAGGTTGAGAAAGGCTGGCAGCAGGGCTGGCCAAATGACTGTGAGCTGCCAATCCATCCAGCGATCGGCAAGTGCGCGGGCGCCGGGGTCGGCTGGGTAAAATCGGCTCCCGCCACCATGTTTGGCGGCGAGATAGCGGACAATCGAATTTGATTCCCAAAGCACAAGATCGCCATCCTCAACCGTTGGAATGAGGCCGTTGGGGTTTTTTGCTCGGTACTCGGGATCATCATTGCCGCCAAAAGGGCCGCCAAAGTCGGTGCGTTCGAAGTCGAGGCCGATCTCGGCGCAGGTCCATAAGACTTTTTGGACATTGGAAGAGTTATTTCGGCCGATGATGTGCAGCATTCTTGTTGTTCCTTGCGGCTTAAAATTCAAATGGAGGCTAATGATACCCCTTTCGGTGACCGAGGACAGGGGGTAAAACACGGCTCCCACGGCAAAACGAATTTGGAGACAAAAAAAGTGGCGTCCTATCAATATATCTACGTCATGAAGGGGCTGACCAAAGCCTATACTGGTGGCCGAAAAGTGCTCGAGGATATCTGGCTGAGTTTCCTGCCGGGAGCAAAAATTGGCGTGCTGGGAACCAACGGCTCGGGAAAATCGACCCTGCTGCGCATTATGGCGGGGCTTGATCGCGAATTTCAGGGTGAAGCTTGGGCGGCGGACGGCATTAAAATTGGGTTCCTAACCCAAGAACCCGAATTGGATCCTGACCGCGACGTGGTCGGCAATGTCATGGAAGGTGTCGCCGAGACCAAAGCGCTGCTCGACCGGTTCAACGAGGTGAGCGCCCGGTTTGCCGAAGAGCTGACAGACGACGAAATGGACGCACTCATTGAAGAGCAAGGTAGGTTGCAATCTGAGATCGATGCAGCCGACGCCTGGGACCTTGATCGCCACGTCGAAATTGCCATGGACGCCCTTCGTTGCCCGCCAGGCGATGCGGACGTGACCAAATTATCCGGCGGTGAGCGCCGACGGGTTGCCCTTTGTCGGCTGCTATTATCGCGCCCCGATATGCTTTTGCTCGACGAGCCGACCAACCATTTGGACGCGGAATCCGTTGCTTGGCTCGAGCATTTTCTCGAAAACTATCCGGGTACGGTTGTTGCCGTCACTCATGATCGGTATTTTCTCGATAATGTCGCGGGCTGGATTTTAGAGCTGGATCGCGGCAAGGGGTTGCCGTTTGAAGGCAATTATACCGGATGGCTGGAGGCCAAGGAGAAGCGCTTGCTCCAGGAAGAGCGGGACGAGACGTCACGTCAACGCACCATTGCCCAAGAGCTGGACTGGATCCGTGCCAGCCCGAAGGCTCGCCAAACGAAAAGCAAGGCGCGTATCGCGGCCTACGAAGATATGGTCGCACGTGGTGGCGTTTCAAATATCGGGACGGCTCAAATCACCATTCCAGCCGGTCCGCGCCTCGGCGATTTGGTGGTGGAGGCAGATCAATTGACCAAAGGGTTTGGCGACCGTCTGCTGATCGAAGATTTGTCACTGAAAATTCCGCCGGGCGCCATTGTCGGCATCATTGGACCCAACGGAGCCGGAAAAACAACTTTTTGTCGGATGCTGACGGGCGGTGAAATGCCCGACGGCGGCGCGCTAAAAATTGGTGAAACCGTTGAGATGGCCTATGTCGACCAGAGCCGTGACACACTCGACGGGTCGAAAAATGTCTGGGAGGAAATATCCGACGGTCTGGATGTGATCGAGCTCGGCAAGGCGACAATTCAGTCACGGGCCTATGTTAGCGGATTTAATTTTCGTGGGCCCGACCAGCAAAAATCGGTCGGTCAACTTTCCGGCGGCGAACGCAATCGCGTTCATCTTGCCAAAATTCTGAAATCAGGGGCAAACCTGCTTTTGCTGGATGAGCCGACCAACGATCTCGACGTTGATACATTGCGCGCCCTTGAAGAAGCGCTACTCGCGTTCGCCGGGTGCGCGGTCGTTGTCAGCCATGACCGTTGGTTCCTTGACCGTATCGCCACCCATATCCTTGCTTTTGAAGGCGAAAGTCGCGTCGAGTGGTTCGAAGGAAACTACCAAGATTATGAAGAGGACCGCCACCGTCGCCTAGGGGCGGCGGCGGACCAACCACATCGAATTAAGTACAAACCGCTTAGCCGATAGGCGTTAGTTGGCAAATATCGCCGTTTCGGTTTCCGACCGGCGGCCGCGTAGCAGCACGTTTAATTCGGCAACGCTGCCGCCATTTGCCCGCAAAACCTGATTAAACTCATCGCGCTGGGTGGCAAGCAGGCTGACCCCGGAAACGGTCACGTCCGAGACCTTGAAGATATCACCGACACTGGTGACGACCCAATCTACCCGGGCCACGATGTCGCCGTCGTCGATGACATCGGTCCGCACCAAAGCGGCTTTTTGGCGCTCGCTGGGGGTGTCGACATTGATGGCGCGTTGCACCTCAATATCTTGGTCGGTGAAATTGGTGCTGATCATCTTTGACCATTGGTTGACCGTTACTTCTTCAAATAGCGAAACATATTCCCGAAGGTCTTCTGGTGATGCCCCTCGTGCATTGCGTCCGAGTAGGAACCGGGCGATTGTGTTAACGGCAAAACGGTCGACGAAAAGCAGGTGAAACCGGTCGCGAATTTCTGTTTCGGTCAAGGTCTCGCTGCGCAGCAAGGCGACGCCATCGTCGGCAAGGTCTTGGATAAATTGGGCCGAGCGGTCGACATGTTCCTGGGCCACGGCCTTACCCGGCAGGGCGGCAAACGCACCGCCGACAGCTAAAAACGTAGCGACGATAAGAACTGTCAGTTTTTGCGTTCGGTTCATGGGTTCCCTCATAAAATTGATATATCCTATCGGATCGCGCAGATCATGCCCTCGGGTACGCGATGCGACTAATATGATTGAGGGCCAAACATCTGTGATTCGTCCAGCAGAACCGACATATTTATTTGATTGAGCGGATCAAAAAGGTCCCGGAAGAAAGAGAAATTGCTGTTTACATCACATAAAGATATCTGTATATGTGCATTTCTTGTTTCACCGGCAAACCACAATTCCTGCGATTTTGTTGAGCATCGCCCTGGAATATTTAAGTACGGCTTCACCATATGGACCAGTTACTCACAGGATTAAAGGCCGCTGCGGAGCCGACCCGCATGCGTCTGCTGAAAATTTGCGCTCAACAAGAATTGACGGTTTCCGAGTTGACCCAAATACTCGGACAGAGTCAGCCACGCATATCGCGGCACCTGAAATTATTGTGCGACGCTGGACTGATGGAGCGAGTGAGCGAAGGCGCATGGGCCTATTTCCATCTGGCCCGATTGGGTGCCGCCGGCGACCTGGCGCGCCAGTTGGTCGAAATGGTACCCAATGACGACACTACCGTTGTCCGAGATCGAGGGCGACTAGCGACCGTGATGGAAGTACGGGCCGTGGCCGCTGCCAATTATTTCAGCAACAATGCTGAAAGCTGGGACAAGATCAGGTCTCTACACGTCGAGGAACCCGCAGTCGAGCGCGCTCTGCTGCGATATTTTCCGGCGGAAACGGTTGATGACTATCTCGATATTGGGACCGGAACCGGGCGCCTACTGAACCTTTTGGGGGACCGGGCGCGGGTTTGTACCGGTGTCGATGCATCTCGGGAAATGTTGGCGGTCGCGCGGGCCAATCTTGCCGCCGCCAATCGGCATAATTGCACTGTTCGACAGGGCGATATGTACGACCTGCCGTGGAGCGGACCGTCATTCGACGCGATCACGCTGCATATGGTTCTGCATTACGCTGCCGATCCGGCGGCGGCGATCATCGAGGCGGTGCGGGTGCTACGACCCGGTGGCCGTCTGCTGATCGTTGATTTTGCACCACACAACATTGAGGCATTGCGCTCGGAGGAGGCGCATCAAAGAATGGGATTTTCAGATTTGGAAATTCGCCGTTGGCTAAAGGCGGCGGGTCTTGTACTCGGCCCGACCGACGAATTGCCCGGCGATCCGTTGACCGTTGTTATTTGGACGGCCGATGGCCGCCAGCGAAAAGAGGCGGCTTAATGGTGGAAATAAGTGATAGGGACTTGATGCCGGCGGCGCAGGCTGTTGCCGGGGGGCATCCACCGCCAACCGTCAGTTTTGAATTTTTCCCGCCAAAAACCGACAAGATGATGGAGACCCTGTGGGCGACGGTTCAGCGTCTTTCACCGCTCAATCCGGCGTTCGTCTCGGTTACCTATGGCGCCGGCGGATCGACTAGGGAACGAACACATTCCACAGTTGTCCGGATGGCTAAAGAGGGGGGGCTTCAAGCGGCGGCGCATTTGACTTGCGTTGACGCCACACGCGAGGAAATTGACGAAATCGCACGGCGGTATTGGGATGCCGGCATTCGCCATATTGTGGCTTTGCGTGGTGATGCGCCAGATAGCGATGGTCCCTACCGCCCGACGCCGAACGGTTATGATTATGCGCTTGATTTGGTAAGCGGGCTAAAGCGCGTTGCCGACTTTGAAATCTCCGTCGCTGCCTATCCAGAGACCCATCCCCAGGCACCCGGTGCCGATTTTGACCTGGATAACTTACAACGAAAAATTGACGCTGGAGCGACCCGCGCCATTACCCAGTTTTTTTTCGACCCTGAAGTTTTTCTCCGGTTTCTCGACCGGGCGGCGGCGCGCGGCATAACCGTACCAATTTTGCCTGGAATTATGCCGGTGACAAATTTTGAAAGCGTGCAGCGGTTCTCGAAAATGACCGGCGCCAGCATCCCCGCCTGGTTGGGGCGGTGCTTTGAAGGACTTGAGGACGACCCTGAAACCCGCAAGTTAGTTGCAGCGACGGTCGCCGGGCAGCAATGCCAATTGCTCCAAGCCCACGGCGTCGAGCAATTCCATTTCTATACGTTAAACCGGGCGGATCTGACCTATGCGATTTGCCATATGCTGGGTTTACGCCCCGACCCAGCGGGGGACAGTACATGACGAAACAAGGGCCACAGAATACGGAGCGTTCGGCACGTCTAACAGAGGCATTAGCGTCTCGCATATTGGTGCTGGACGGCGCCATGGGAACAATGATTCAGAGCTTCAATTTGGGTGAGGCGGATTTTCGCGGTGAGAGATTTGCCGATTGGCCGCAGGATTTGAAAGGCAATAACGACCTATTGTCATTGGTGCGCCCAGATATTATAGGCGATATCCACCGTCAATTTCTGGCTGCCGGCGCCGATGTCATCGGAACGAATAGTTTTAATGCCACTCAGACCAGTCAAGCCGATTATGGTATGGCCGATTTTGCAGATGAAATTAATCTCGCTGCGGCCCGCATCGCACGCCAGGCCGCCGATGCACAAACTCAAAAAACACCTGAACGTCCGCGTTTCGTCGCCGGTGCGATTGGCCCAACCAATAAGACGACCTCCCTTTCTCCCGATGTAAATGACCCGGGAATGCGGGCCATTACGTTTGACCAGCTGCGCGATGATTATCGCCAGGCAGCGAGGCAATTGATTGAAGGCGGCGCGGACCTTCTGTTGATTGAAACGATTTTTGACACCTTGAATGCCAAGGCCGCAATTTATGCTGTTTCCGAGTGTTTTGACGATATCGGGTATGAGTTGCCGGTGATGATTTCGGGTACCATTACGGATTTGGCCGGGCGAACCTTGTCGGGCCAAACGGTGGCGGCATTCTGGAATTCAGTTCGCCATGCGCGGCCAATAAGTGTTGGATTAAATTGCTCGTTCGGCGGGCGGCATCTGCAACCTCATGTTGCCGAACTTGCCCGAATTGCCGATACGGCGGTGAGCTGTTATCCGAATGCCGGCCTGCCAAATGAATTTGGTGAATATGACGAGGCGCCTTTGGATACAGCTGCGGTTCTTGGCGAATTGGCGACCGATGGTATGGTCAATATCGTTGGCGGTTGCTGCGGCACCACACCCGATCACATTCGTGCATTGGCCGAACGGGTGAAGGGGGTCACCCCGCGGATCCTTCCAGAAATTAAACCGGCCCTTCGATTATCGGGGCTCGAACCGTTCGAGTTGGCATCATGATTCCCACGTTTATCAATATTGGCGAGCGGACAAACGTTACCGGCTCGGCCAAATTTCGCAAATTAATCGAAGCGCAAGATTATGAGGCGGCAATTGACGTTGCTCGAGCTCAAGTCGAAAACGGCGCCCAGATCATCGACGTAAATATGGATGAAGGGATGCTCGACAGCGAAGCGGCGATGACGCGGTTCCTGAACCTCATTGCGTCGGAACCTGATATCGCCCGGGTGCCGGTGATGATCGACAGTTCGAAATGGTCGGTCATTGAGGCGGGGCTGAAATGCGTGCAAGGCAAGGCGATTGTAAATTCGATCAGCCTGAAGGAGGGTGAGGCGCCGTTTCTCAGCCAGGCCAAAAAGATCATGCGCTATGGCGCTGCCGCTGTTGTCATGGCGTTCAACGAGCAGGGGCAGGCGGCAACGGCGGAGGAGAAATTCTCATTCTGTAAGCGCAGCTACGACCTGCTCGTCGGTGAAATTGGATTTCCCCCGGAAGACATAATTTTTGATCCAAATATCTTTGCCGTGGCGACGGGTATCGACGAACATAATGATTATGCCGTTGCCTTTATCGACGCGGTTCGGCGGATCAAAGGGGAATTGCCCCATGCCCGGGTTTCGGGCGGGCTATCGAATATCTCGTTTTCTTTTCGTGGCAACAATGCGGTGCGCGAAGCGATGCATTCGGCCTTTCTATATCGGGCTATTCCGGCGGGTCTGGATATGGCGATCGTAAATGCGGGTCAATTGGCCATCTACGAGGACATTCCAGGAGAATTACTTGAACGGGTTGAGGATGTGCTGCTTAACCGGCGTGACGACGCGACCGACCGGTTGCTTGAGATTGCCGACAAATATCGGGGCGACGGCGCAGTGGCCAAGCAGAAGAATTTGGTTTGGCGCGATGGCGATGTCGCCGCGCGCATTGAATATGCGCTGATCAACGGCATTAACGAATTCATTGTTGCCGATACCGAGGAGGCGCGCCTTAGCGTCGAGCGACCTTTGCATGTCATAGAAGGGCCGCTGATGGACGGCATGAATACAGTCGGTGAGCTGTTTGGGGCGGGCAAAATGTTTTTACCCCAGGTTGTTAAAAGTGCTCGGGTGATGAAGCAAGCTGTTGCCCATTTGACGCCGTTCATGGATGCAGAAAAACAAGCAGCCGGCGACCAAAGTCGAAGTGCTGGAAAAATTTTGATGGCGACGGTTAAAGGCGATGTTCACGATATTGGTAAGAACATCGTCGGTGTTGTCTTGCAGTGCAATAATTTTGAAATTATCGATCTCGGCGTAATGGTTCCCGCCGCCCAAATTCTTGAGCAAGCGCGTGCCCAGGGCGCCGACATGATCGGCTTATCCGGCTTGATTACTCCGAGTCTGGATGAGATGTGCATGGTGGCTGCCGAAATGCAGCGCGGCGGCATGGACCTGCCTTTGCTTATTGGCGGGGCGACGACATCTAAAATCCATACGGCGGTTAAAATTGCCCCGAATTATGATGGCCCGATTGCCTATGTCACCGATGCCTCGAAGGCGGTCGGCGTTGCCGGACGCCTCTTGTCGCAAGACTCTGGCGAGACCTTTGCGCGCGAGCTCCGAGGGGAATATGACGGGTTGCGCGTTTCCCATGCGGCAAGCCGGCGGGAAGCAAATTTCGCCAACCTTGCCCAGGCGCGGGCCAATAAGGCGACAATTGAATGGTCGGGATATGCGCCGCCCAAGCCGTCTTTTCTTGGAGTGCGTACTCTTGAAGGTTACAACCTTGAGGAGCTTGCGGGTGCAATTGATTGGACGCCGTTTTTCCGAAGTTGGGACCTTGCCGGTCGCTATCCCAATATTCTTACCGATAATAAGGTAGGTGAAGCTGCGACATCGGTGTTTAAAGATGCCCAGGTCATGCTGGAAAAAATTATTGCAGAGAAATGGCTGCGGCCGAAGGCGGTGTTTGGTTTTTGGCCGGCAAACACGGTCGACGATGACGATATTCAGCTATACGCGGATGAGGGAAGGACAGAAACACTCAGTGTTATTCACACATTACGCCAACAAATGATGCGGACAAATACGCGGGCAAATTATGCCCTGGCCGATTTCATCGCGCCACAGGAATTAGGGACAAGCGATTATCTCGGCGGATTTGTGGTTTCGGCAGGCGAGGGTGCTGATGAGGCGGCCGCCGAATTTGAGGCGGCGGGCAATGACTATGATGCGATCATGGTAAAGGCCTTGGCCGACCGGCTGGCAGAGGCGTTTGCCGAACGGCTGCATCAAAGAGTGCGCACCGAGTTTTGGGGATATGCCCCTGACGAACAGCTCAATAATGACGCCCTGATATCCGAAAGCTATTGCGGAATACGCCCGGCTCCCGGATATCCCGCATGTCCCGATCATACCGAGAAGGGAACGCTCTTCTCCCTGCTCAATGTGACCGACAGAATTGGCGTAAAGTTGACCGAAAATTACGCAATGTGGCCGGCGGCGACCGTCTCGGGTTTTTACTTTGCCCATCCGCAAGCTCGTTATTTCGGCGTCGGTAAGATAGAACGAGACCAAGTTGAAGACTATGCTCGCCGCAAGGGTTTGGACCTTTCTGAGGTCGAACGCTGGCTGGCACCTAACCTCAATTACACGCCTCTTGCGACAACGGTTTGACCTGAAAATGCTGGTAACCGAGAATATGACTTAATTAAAGGGAGATTAGTTGTGGCCCGAACAGTAATTTGTCGTGACTGCGGGAAAAGTTCGCCGACATCCGAACGCTACTGCCCCCATTGCGAGGCGCTGCTTCCACGAACCGGCTCACGATTCGGCCCGATTGCCCTCACACTTATAATCGTGTTTGTTGCTTATCGGGTGCTAATAAGATTGATCTGATACCGGGCTCGGATAAGTGATTAAAATCCTGATGGCACCGGTAATTTTTGGTTTGAAAAAAATTGAAATTGAATTGGAGAGGAATTGGTGCTCAGGAAAAAGTTAAAGCGCCACAAAGTCAGAGAAGGTAAAATTGCCCTGATATTGGAGAATGCTGGGGTCGATTTGGTTCTCGACGTTGGGGCGAATATTGGTCAAACCTACGATAATTTGCGCCAGTGGGGATATGGCGGCCGCATTGTTTCCTTCGAACCGCTGCCCGACGCCCACCGAGAACTGGAGCGCAAGGCGGCCCGCGATCCGCTGTGGGAAATTGCACCACGGGCGGCTGTGGGCGCTGAGCCTGGAGAGGCTATGTTGAACGTCTCTGAGGCATCGGACATGAGCAGTCTTTTACCGGCGACCGAGACCGTTTTGCAGGCTATTCCTCGGACCAATGTTATCGATCGACTTGCCACACCGGTCATCACCCTTGATCAGGTTTGGGATCGCTATAGTGCAGATGCAGCAAAAATCTTCTTGAAAGTCGACACGCAAGGTTTTGAGCGCCAAGTCTTAACTGGAGCCGCTAAAACGTTGCAGCGTATATGCGGTATTCAAATGGAGTTGTCTCTATTCCCACTATATGAAGGCGAAGAACTTTACCTGTCGTTCTTACAAGATTTTCATGCGTTGGGATTTGCGCCCTATATGATCGTGGAAACCAACTATTCACGACATTTGCGGCGACAGTTCCAGATTGACGCCATATTTATGCGAGAGTAGATCACAGGCCACGAGGGGGCGTTAGGTCTTTTCGTTAGATTTATCGGGCCGCCATATTTATCGTCGGTCAGGCAATGCTTTCTTTCAGCCGATTGAGAACCTTCTTTTCAATCCAATTACCTTCAAAAACGGCGTTGTCGCAGGTTGAACAAGGTGATTGCTTGTCGCCGTAAAAACTCACCGAGCGTCGCCACTCGACGGCTCTTGGGTGGGTGTAAGCCTGAAAAATACTGTCGACATCGTGCAGCGAGCAGAAATGCATGTCGGCATGCTCTTTTGCATCGGTTCGGATACGGCAGCATGGAACGACTTTGCCCCCATACTCAATCGTAAATTGCGCCGCAGGGTCGAAACAGGGGTTGGTCCGGTTTTCATGTTGTTCCACTTCGGCAATAAGCTCACCCATATTGGATCCCATGACACGCATGTTGGGCTCATAGAGTTGGATGTCGATATTGCCGAACTTCGTCGTGCCCTTATACTGTTCGCCTGGACTCTCAATCGACATATTGATTTTTAGGCCGATTTTTTCTCGGTAAAAGCGAATTCTGGCCTGTACTTTTTGGTCGTTCAAATCTTCATTATTTCCGGTGTGGATTGAGAGGTGAATTTTGTTCAAGCCCGCGTCACTCAAGCGCGTCAGATAGTCCTCATTCAGGAAATCACCATTTGAGAACACCGTTATTTGGGCGTTTGGGCAATGATCCCGGATTGTCTTGATGGGCCCGATGATGCTTTCGTCAAACAAGGGCTCATTATAAAGGCTGAGATTAATGACGCCGGAATAGTTGATGGAAGCCAGGTTTTTTACAACCATATCGAGAATTTTACTGTCAAGTTCCTGGTTTCCGGAAAGACGATCGATATATGAATTTGCGCAAAACCAACATTGCCGGTTGCAGTGGGAAAATGTTTCAAGGTTTATCCAGCTCACGGATTGCTTGAACAAATCCCGTGACGCCTCTTCGTCGAGATCGCTCCGAAAATGGTCCTTGTTGACCGGAATATCTCCAATCATAAATCTCTCCACATTGCAGTGAATTTCTATGCATACAATAGGAATTGCCCCAGGATTATATATGCCAATAGAAGGGGCGGCCAAGGGGTATGCAAGGATTCCGTCAAAATTATTTAGTGAAGACGATTAGCTCGAATTAAACCCCAGTTTCCGCGCCACTGGCCTCTGCACCATTGGCAGTAAATAGACAGGAACCTGGCCGACGGCGACGAACAGGGCAATTTCCAAGGTTGCAGTGTCCCCGAGCATGGCTAAAACCAGGGCCAGGTTGCGATTGCCCGAGAGCATACCTGCCGTTAGCGCGGTTTTAAGACCTAGTGGCAGAAATATCAGGGCGCTTACTGTCTGGAAAAAGATGGCGGCACCGACCGCCAGGGCGGCCAGGGTGACGCCAAGTTTGGGATTTGCCGCGAGGGTTGCATGGGTGCCGTCGAAAACCGCGATGACGATCAACACCATAACCAGGACTATTATTCCGTCCAGGGAAGGGGCGTGTTTGGCCAAACCCTCCTCACCAATGAGTTTTCGCAAGGAAAGTCCGGCGATGAAGGACCCAAAGACGAGGGTCGCCAGCCGCAGGAATAATTCACCGATACTGATATCAATCTCTACGCCCAAAACGATCAGCATCATTGGTGGCAGAATAAGCGGTGTGAGCAGGCTCGCCCCCATCAGCACAATGATCGCCAGTGCTGCGTCGATACCAAATAGCAGTGCAAGCGCCGGCACCGCCGTCAAGGGCGGCATCGCCGTATAAAATAGTAGTGGTGCCATCAATTCGCTGCGCACCGGTGCGATGGCGAGGAGGGTAAGGCCGATAACCAGGGGGGAGAAAACCAGCATCCAAACAATGACGGCGACCGCCTTACCCGGCCGCCGCGCATGTTGGCCCAACGCACTTGTCTTCACCCGAAGGACGCTCAACGTCAGCATCGAAAATATCAGCACCGGCAATACCGGCCCGACGAACTCGGAAGCCATGGGACTTAGTATGGCAACGCCTATGCCGATTACAAAAGCAAGGGTAGCGTGTCGCGACAATTGGGTGAGCAAAAATTTAGGCATTCGTTGGCGCCTGCCTGGATTAAATGTTGAGGGCGGGGAACTTGGCATATTACCGCCCAATTCCTATCAGTATCCAATTCCTGTCATTATAGTGTGTGTGCAGGCCGTGTCGGTATGTGCATGTGGGCCAGAATTTGAGAATAGCCATCAAACTGCCGAAACTCATTCGAATTTAATTGGGAGACGTTCTTGCTTGGTCCTCTTTATCATCGGGTCCTGCGAACAATTCGCAATGAACATACATTGCTGTTCGGTCTGGCCCTCGGGTTGGGGGCGGTTTCGGCCTATGGGGCATTGTTGTTTCGTTATGTTGTCGATCTCGTTCATGTGGTCGGTTTCGGAATTGTCTCGGATCAATTCTTGAACGCTGTGTCGGATCTGGCCTGGTGGCGGGTCCTGCTGGTGCCGTCCTTGGGCGGGCTTGCGGTCGGCCTGTTTTTGCATTTCACTTTAAAGAGCGAAAATCCACATGGGATTGCTCAAGTTATTGAAGCGTCGGCGCTGAGACGCGGGCGCATGTCGCTTCGCGCCGGTTTGGTTTCGGCAATTGGGTCGGCGGTATCACTTGGTGTTGGTTCCTCGACTGGTCGGGAGGGGCCGGTCGTTCATTTGGGCGCCACCCTGGCAGCTTGGATCGCCGAGCGATTACATCTGGGGCAGTCTTTGTCGCGGACCTTGCTTGGGTGTGGCGCGGCCTCGGCAATTGGCGCATTGTTCAATGCCCCTATCGCCGGTGTGTTTTTTGCCCTTGAGGTCATTACCGGGCGGGCGGCGTTGCGGAGTTTTGCCCCGATCGTCATTTCGGCGGTGACCGGGACGGTCATCGGGCGCTCCTATTTTGGCTCCGAGCCAGCGTTTAATATTCCCTCCAGCCATATATTGTCCTTGTGGGAATTTCCTGCATTCGCCTTGCTGGGGGTCTTTTGTGCAGGTGCGGCGATTACCCTAATGCAGTCGATATTTGGATCAAGGCGTTTGGTGCGGCGTATGGGATTGCCTATTTGGGCTCGGCCGGCCATTGGCGGGTTGATGCTTGGGTGCCTGGCGCTCTTTCTGCCGCAAATCCTCGGCGTCGGTTATGAGGCGACCGGTGCGGCACTGAGTGCACAATATGGGCTGGCTCTTCTTCTACTGTTGTTAACAGCAAAAATATTGGCGACCGGCATAAGCATTGGCTTTGGGTTTGGTGGCGGCGTATTTGGTCCTTCACTTGTGCTCGGTGCCTTCGTCGGTGGCGCCTTTGGTATCGTCGCCGGATCGATTTTTCCCGGTATCTATTCGGGCACATCCGCCTATGCATTGATTGGAACCGGGGCGGTGGCAGGCGCGATCTTGGGCGCACCCCTATCGACAATCTTGATTATATTCGAGCTAACGGCCGACTATGAGATGACCATAGCCGTGATGATTGCCACAGTGATTGCAACCCAGCTGACCCAGCTGGTCCACGGGCAATCCTATTTTCATAAGCAATTGGCGGATGCCGGGATCAATCTTGGCAAAAGTCAGGAGCTGCAGGTCATGGGGGCGATCAGTATCGACGCAGTGATGCTAACACGTATCGTCACCGCGCCCCACGATGCCCCGGCAGGTGGACTTGGCGACCTCGTCGCTACCGCCCCCAATGCGGAACTATTTATCATATCAGATGTCGGTGGGTTGGTTGGTATCGTCGGCCCCTCGGAATTGGCTAAGGCTGCAGTGACGGACATGGCCGGTGACATAGCGCGTCGCTGCCCTTTTCTTGTCGCGCGCACCGATCACATTGCTGACGTCATCGAGCTCATGCAGGCTGAAGAAGAAACGCGTTTGCCCGTTGTTGATACAAGGGAGGAGCAGAAATTACTCGGCTATGTGCGTGAGGCTGATTTGCTGCGGGCGGTCAATCGCGTGTTGCTTGATGCGCAGAGGGAGACCGCTGGCCCGGTATAATGCTTGGGTGGTATGGGAGTCGCCCGGGTCAAAAAATTGGTCTCGGCCAAAATAAAATTGGTCTCGGACTGTCCAGAACAGTGATACGCACCCCTGGCCGATACGTTTCTACCGCTCGAACGGCTGCTAGCTACAGGCTACTGCCTAGACGGCTTCGCCCATAACCCGCACCCTCAAAAGAGGGCCGAGACCTTGTTGGAATTTGCGGCGCTAAGAAGCAGAACAACACACCTACAATCGCATCCTGCGATCTTTGGTTGGCCGTTTGCCCTGGCAGACGCACGGACCCTGTGCTGAGCAGCGAACCGAAACACGAGCCGGCGAGACCCTAGCTATCGGTACGCCCAAGTCTTTCAATATCGGCATTGCGCCAGCCCTGGCAGCTGAGGCGACCGACCAACCGACGCAAAGCTTCATCCTGAAACCCAGTATCGGTCGATGCCCAGTTCAATCTTGGCTCGGTCCATAAAGAACCAAACCTCCTGCGTTCCGGGCCACAATGAAAGACGTGCATCAAAAAAAGCACAACACTCCTTCCAACAAACCAGTTCCCAAATCCAGTCGAACAAGTTCGCCTGAACTGTACTACGCAATTAGCCCCCCCGGTACGATCCGCCGACTCTGGCAAGTTCGAGCGGATCTTTAGAGTCTCGACAGTTTCGACATAAAGCCGTCCCCGGAGCCCCCAAGGGCTGTGGCGATAATTCGGCAACGCTGGCACGTTGCACGATGGATCAGCCCTCGAAACCAAAAAAACTTAATTGCGTCGCACTTGGGATCTGGTGAAGATACGAGAATCCAGTTGGACAGCTCCTATCTTCGATAATTTGAATACTCCCCTAGTTTTCCTCGTTTAACCGGCCACGCCCTGGCCAGTTCTTTTCTCACAACCATGGCTACCAGCCACGGCCAAAATTAAATCTTTCGTCGGCCTCGCCAAAAAATAACGAATGCCACAAATCAAATCAGAACTCTCCGTTCGCCAGCTCCGACCATGCTCTTGCGACCGGCACTTCGCCATAAAGCACTCGCCGCCCGTAAGTACCGTTTCCGGTAAGTAGCGGGGCCTTTCATAAAAAATGGTCGTCGTAACTCCAGGTAAGAGACAGCCGAGACGCCATCGCGTTTCAACCGCTTGATCATCTTAGTTTGACGATTTTCCGGCAACTGTAGAAGGGGGCGAAAATGCAGTTTTCTGTGAGTAATTCTCCACTGATCGCACAATCTGTGCACAGCTTTTCCACAGATGGGTGTGAATTCAAATATAGATAATTATTGACAGTAGTAATTTTGTGACGAAATAGCAGATTATTTAACTTCGAATAATGGTCAAAATCTTATGCCAGTAGACATGGGCTTTGGTGCCGCAAATTGTTTCGAACTATTGCCGGCTTTATTTGAATGTTGCAAATTTTGTACTTTAATAAACGATTTTAAAATCCGTCGAGTACCGGGAGTTTAGGAGAATACAGCGCTAGGGTGGAACGACACGATGCGGGTGGCCATGACAGGTATCTTTTTTCTGAATAATTTCGGAAAAGAATGGGCATGGGAAACGTAAATGTGGGTAAGCGTGTCTTGAGCGTTGGTCCGGCGCACTCTATGTATGCGCTGTGTGCATGGTTGGATGGACACCCGGTTGGGTATATCGACCTGCTTTGAATTTGAAATAATATTTGAAACAAAAGGTGGCGATAAATTCGATGTCGACGAACACGTATAAAACAAAGGTTTTGATATTGGGGTCCGGGGCAGCTGGCTGTACAGCGGCGATATATGCGGCCCGGGCCAATCTAAACCCCATTATGGTCCAGGGAATGCAGCCCGGCGGGCAGCTCACTATAACCACCGAAGTCGAAAATTATCCAGGCTTTGCCGACGTCATTCAGGGTCCTTGGTTGATGGAGCAAATGGCCAAACAGGCCGAAAATGTCGGAACAAAAATAATATCCGATACCATCGTAGAGGCCGATTTCTCCACCCGCCCGTTCCGGCTGATCGGTGACGGCGGGGATATCTATGAAGGCGAAACTTTGATCGTGGCAACCGGCGCCACGGCCCGATGGCTGGGGTTGGACTCTGAGCAGAAGTTCCAAGGATTTGGCGTGTCGGCATGTGCAACTTGTGATGGGTTCTTTTTCCGAGACAAGGAAATTGCCGTCGTCGGAGGGGGCAATACAGCCGTTGAAGAGGCGCTTTTTTTGACGAATTTCGCGTCAAAGGTAACTCTGATCCATCGTCGCGACAGTTTGCGTGCTGAGCAAATTATGCAGGATAGATTGTTCGCAAATCCCAAAATTGAATGTAGTTGGGATAGTACGGTTGATGAAATTCTGGGCGTTGAAGATCCCTTTGGTGTTTCAGGTGTGCGCATTCGAAACGTGAAATCCGATGAGCTAACGGATTTGGCCGTCGATGGCATCTTTGTTGCAATCGGTCATGATCCGACCACCTCCTTATTCAAGGGTAAACTGGACATGGATGATGAAGGGTATTTGATAACCGCGCCAGATAGTACGGCGACCAATATCGCCGGGGTTTTTGCCGCAGGAGACGTCAAAGATAAGGTGTATCGTCAAGCGGTAACCGCGGCCGGAATGGGCTGTATGTCGGCCCTTGAGGCAGCAAAATTTATTGCCGAACAAGCGGCCGATTAATTGGATATCAAATGAGATTGAGCTAGCCAGCCAACAGCTGGTTAGCGATATCGTGCGGAACAAAAAATGGCTCTGGATTGGGACAAACTGCGTATTTTTCATGCGGTCGCCGAAGCGGGCAGTTTTACCCATGCCGGTGACAACCTTCACCTCAGCCAGTCGGCCGTCAGCCGGCAAGTTGCCGGCCTCGAACAGTCACTTGGCAGCCCGTTGTTTCACCGGCATGCCAGGGGTCTAATGTTGACCGAGCAGGGAGATGTTCTGTTCCGGACCGTACACGAGGTCTTTGCAAAACTCTCGATGGCTGAGCATGCGATAAATGAGTCGCGGGCGATGCCCAAGGGGCCGCTTAAAATCAGCACGACTGTCGCCCTGGGATCGGTTTGGCTGACCCCGCGCATTCATGAATTTCTCGACCTCTATCCCGATATCGATGTCTCTCTGGTCGCAACGGATTTCGAATTGGACCTCGGAATGGGCGAGGCAGATTGCGCGATACGGCTAACACCGCCGACCCAGCCCGACCTGGTGCGGCGCCATCTAGCCGTGTTGCACAATCATATTTTCGCCGCACCCGACTATATTCAGCGCCATGGCCAGCCAAAGAGCATCGCCGATCTGGCCAATCACAAATTGATTGCCTTTGGTAAAGAAGGCGTAGCGCCGGTTCCGGCGTTGAACTGGCTGCTGGAAATCGATCCGGATAATCCGAAAATGAAACCGGTGCTGACGGTCAATAATGTCTATGGAATATTGCGCGCTGTGCAATCGGGATTGGGCATCGCCGCCCTGCCGGATTTTCTGGCGCGGGAAATTCCGAACCTCGTTCGGGTGCTATCCGATCATGAAGGACCGTCATTCGATGCGTTTTTCGTCTATCCCGAGGAATTGCGCGAATCGAGGCGCATTGGGGCATTCCGGGATTTTTTGATACGTAAAGTGTCGGAAACGAGGTTCTAAATTGAATGGTGAGCTATGCGTTGAGAGCATAGCAGGTCCGAGAAATTACCGCTACTTAGGACAGGCTCTTTGCCCCATTATACTAGTGAATTCGGGCGAACGCCGACAGGTTGAAACGAATTCGCGCCGACCTGCGCAGATCGCCAAAGTAAGTGACGTATTTGATCGAAACCTCCCTTAAAACTGACCAGGCCTTACGGCCTGGTCATTTTTTTTGGTCAAACTTGTCAAGCAGCCGGACCTACATATAAAGGGGCTCGTGCTCCAACCCGGCATAGAGGTCGCCAATTTCCCCGGCATAGCCATTGAATAAAAGGGTTGGCACCCGATGGCCGAGACCGAGGGGTTCCTCCTGGGCTTGGCTCCAGCGCCGATGGGCAACCTCTGGGTTTACGTTGGCCCAGAAACCATATTCCCGGGGGCCCGAGGATTGCCAGAAGGTCACCGGCCGTTCATCGGTAAAGGTGATGCGGACGATCGATTTGATTGCCTTAAAACCGTATTTCCACGGCACGACCAGCCGCAGCGGCGCGCCGTTTTGTTTTGGTATAGGCTTGCCGTAAAGGCCCGTCGCGATAAAAGACAGCTCGTGGGTCGCTTCGGCCATGGTTAACCCTTCGACATAGGGCCATTCGTAAAACCCGGCCTGCTGTCCGGTCATGGTGCTGGGATCGTGCAGGGTCTCAAAACGAAGATATTTTGCTCCCGACAGCGGGGCCGCCAGCTCGACCAGCCGCGCCAGCGGGAACCCGGACCAGGGAACCGCCATCGACCAGGCTTCGACGCAGCGATGCCGGTACAGCCGTTCTTCAAGATTGACCTGGCGCATCAGATCGTCGAAACCGATGCGCTTGGGGCTCTCTACCATGCCGCCGATTTCGATCGACCATGGGTCGGATTGCAAGGCCTGCGCGGCCCGGGAAATCTGTTTATGGGTGCCGAACTCGTAGAAATTATTGTAGCTCGTCGCCAGGTCTTCCGGGGTCAGGTCTCGGTCCATTGTGTATGCGGAATTGCGTGGGGCCGGGTAATAGGCGTTGGCGCCGGATTGGTGGTTGGCGATTTCTTCCGGTATGCCGGAATTAGCCGCCTCTGCTTGGCTCTGTTCTTCCGAGCAGGCGGAAAGAATAGGGCCGGCCGCCGCTAAAATGGAACCGGCGGCAATGGATTTAGAGACTTGGCGGCGGCTCAAATAGAGGGATTCGGGCGTTGCGGCTCGATCGGGCAACTCCCAGCTTCGTTTGATCTTGACCAACATGGGGCCTGCGCTCCCGTTTTTTCGAAAATTAAAAGTTATAGGGGCTTGCGTCGATATTATATCGGCACACCTTCGACCTTGATACGAAGCTCTTCTATCTGGTCTTGAATGCCGGGCATCAGCGGATAGACTTCTGCTGCGGCCTCAAGAGCTTCGAGTGCAGCGCGCTGATTTCCTCGAATGAGTTCGATTTGCGCTCGCCCGCTGAGGGCACCGAAATGGCGTGACTCTAGGGCCAGGGTCTCTTCGATATCTTCCAGCGATTGATCCAGGTTTCCGAGCAAAAAGTTAACCGTCGCCCGTCTGTTATGAGCCTCGGCATATTCGGGCGCCAATTGGGTAAGGCGGGAAAATAGATTGAGCGCTTCGGTCAAGCGGTTCGTCGCCATCGCCAATCTTGCTTCATTCATGATTGCCTGATGGGCTTCGTCTTCAATGGAAAACCAGATCCGCCAGATGGTTTCGCTGATCGCACCGGCGGGGCCAGCCCCCTCGGCGTCAGTCAGTGCCTCAAACAATGTATCGAGCCTTGGGTCATCCTGGTCGGCACGGGCGGCACTATTGCCAGCAATCGTCACGGCAAAAAACGCTGCGGCGGCAAATATACGCATTGTTCTAAATTGCGTCCTAAATTGCATCGGTAGCCATCCATTCATTTCGAATCGAAACTGTTGCCCCTTAAGTATGGGTCTGTCGGTCAATCGGGCCAAGTAATATTATCGGTGAGCCGTGCCAACATTCTTTTGGACTACAGTGAGCTAGGACGAATGATGAAACAAATTTCTCATTATTTTTCAATGGATTATGGGGAAGCGCGCGACAAGTTTATGAAGGCTGCGCATGCGGCCGGGTTGGCCGTCACAAGCCATCAAAACCCTGTGACAGGCCCGGGCGGCGAGGCCTTGGCCACCGATATTGTATGTGTCGGTCCGGCGAACGCATCGCGCCGCCTGCTGGTCTGTTCGGCGACCCACGGCGCGGAAGGGTTTTGCGGTTCGGGCGTACAGGTCGGTCTGCTTGATCGGCTCGCCACTTTGGCGTTGCCGATTGATACAAGTTTGATCTTGGTGCATGCGATAAATCCGTATGGATTTGCCTGGTTGCGGCGGGTCAATGAAGACAATGTCGACCTCAATCGCAATTTCGTCGACCACGAGGCTGGGGACTATCCCGTCAATGCAGGATATGGCGAACTGGCGGCGGCGCTTGTTCCAGAAGTTTGGGATAAGGCGCATCGGGTCGCCGCTCAGTCCGTTCTCGATCGTTATGGGGAGGTCCACGGGCTGTTTACCTTGCAAGCGGCGATCAGCCTCGGCCAGTATGACCATCCCGACGGGCTTTTTTATGGGGGGCATGCGCCGACATGGTCTCGTCGTACTCTTGAAACAATCGTTGCAACCCACATTGCTGGCGCCAGTCATGCCGCTCTAGTCGATTTTCACACCGGTCTCGGCCCTTATGGCTACGGTGAGCCGATCTGCTTTCATGCACCTGGAAGTGCCGGGTATGAAAGGGCAAAGGCTTGGTATGGGGAGGACGTGACGTCGCCCTATGACGGCACCGATGAAAGCGCGAACTCCACATCTGCGGCGGTCGTCGGTCATCTGGGTTATGGCTGCGCGTGGGCGGCGCCGGACACGGTTTGGACGGCAATTGCCCTCGAATTTGGAACTCAGCCGGTGGCCGATGTAATCGACGCTCTGCGTGCCGATGCTTGGCTGCACGCTCATGGCGATCTGAAAGGTGATCTTGGTAGGGAAATCAAGGCGACGGTTCGGGCGACGTTTTACGGCGATGAGCCGGAATGGAAACGCAAAATCTGGCAGCGTGGCAGCGATATTGTGGCGCGTGCTCTGGATGGCCTGGGCGCTCTATGACCTCAGGGCACTTGGCTTCGGCCCACCGGTCGCCCAGTCAATTAGTTCGACAATGTGGATTAGCGGAATGTCGAGGGCTGGTTGGAGGTGGGTCATGCAGCCAATGTTACCTGTTGCCACTAGCTTGGCGCTTTGGGCCGCCAGGGTTTGGGCTTTGGCATCGCGCAGTTCTGTCGAAAGTGTCGGCTGCAGCAAGCTATAGCTACCCGCCGAGCCACAGCATAAATGCGGGTTTGCTGGCAGACTGACCTCAAACCCGGCTCGTGAAAGTAATTCAATGGGTTCGCTGGTGATCTTTTGCCCATGCTGCAGGCTGCACGGACCATGATAGGCGACCTCCAGCCCCAGTTGATCCGGGGCCCCGGCAAAGGTCAAATCGAGTTCGGTCAAGACCTCGCTGATATCCTTGGTGAGGTCGCCAATTCGGACGGCCGCCTCGGCAATTTCTGGGTCATTGCGATAAATAAACCCATAATCTTTAATTGCCGTTCCACAGCCGGAAGTATTAACGACGATGGCATCAAGCCCGTTTTCCCGTCGTTCAGTGTCCCACGCGGCGATGGTTCGAACAGCGTGGGATCGAGCGGCATCGGACCGGCCCATATGGTGGTCGAGGGATCCGCAACATCCGGCACCCTCGGCAACCACGACCTCAACACCGTGGCGGGTCAAGATGCGGATGGTTGCCTGATTGATTTCCGGCGCCAGCACCTGTTGCGCGCACCCAGCCGAAAGCGCTATTCGAGCTTGCCGCTGGCCTTCGGCTGGATATATGCGTGGCGTCAATATTGGGCTGGTTTTTGCCGGCAGCGCGGGAACCGCCGACGCCATTTCTCCCCAACGGCCCGGTAGACGCCGTGCGACGGCGCCAAATAAGCCGGCAAGCCGCAGCGCCATGGCAAACCGACGTGGCTGGGTGACGATTGCCGAAATAAAGTTGCGGAATAGTCGTTCGGTCGGCGGCCGTGTATGGGTTTTTTCTATCCGGTCGCGTGCGACATCGACCAAATGCATATAATTTACCGATGCCGGGCATGTGGACATGCAGCTCAGGCAGGAAAGACAACGGTCGATATGGTTGACGGTTTTACTCTCCGGCGGCCCGCTAGCCTCCAGCATTTCTTTAATCAGGTAAATTCGCCCGCGCGGCCCATCGAGTTCGTCACCTGTCAGGAGATAGGTTGGGCAGGTTGCCGTGCAAAAACCGCAATGCACACAAGAACGCAATATGTCGTTGGCGACGGCGATATCCGGGTCGCCGAGTTGGGCCTCGGAAAAACGTGTCTGCATCGTTCTAAACCCCTGGATACATACGCCCATGTCCAAGGACATGAGAGGGGTCGAAACTGTCTTTGATCCGAGCGGTGAGGGCGGCAAGTGCCTCGTCTTGCGGTTGGAAAACCGGTATGGCCTGGCGGATTTCGCCCGGCGCTCGGATCAAGGTTGCATGGCCGCCGCCAAGCTCCGATAGCGCCGACCGGATAACAAAGCCGCCACCGTCGCGCCCTGCCGACCTTGGGTCAATAGAGAGCCATAGCAGACCGCCACCCCAGTCATATGTGACGCGTCCGTCAATGCGGGCGAGAATATGCGCGGCGATCTTCGGGCCAGCCTCGGGCGTCGTCGACAGGCGCCACAAATGGGTCCGGTGTGGATCCCGCAACAAGGCAAGGTCGCGAATTTCGGTCCACAAAGTCGCGCTATTGGTCGTATGCAATTCTTCTAACGGCCCGAATTTGCTGAGCAGGTCTTTCAGCGATTCAAGACGCGCATCGACGGATGGGGCGACCCCTTCGATACGCAGTACCGTGGCGCCGGTCGCCGCACTTTTTACATAGCCAACCCGGCTGCGTTCGGCGGCCAGACGGGGCAGGTGGGCCGCACCCGTGACGTCGTGGGGCGACGATAGAGCCGCCGTCATCGCAGTTTGGGCCCGCTTGTCATTCAGTCCGAATACCAACAATGTTCGTGTCTTTTCAGGAGCCGGCAAAACCTTAATCGTGATCGACGTTAGGGCCGCCAGCGTGCCGTAGGACCCGGTCATTAGCTTTGAAAGGTCGTACCCGGTAACGTTTTTGACTACTCTCCCGCCGGTTTTAAATATTGCGCCGCGCCCTGTGACCCCTGAAACCCCCAGGACATGATCGCGTATGCCGCCCGCTTGAATGCGGCGTGGACCCGAAAGCCCAACGGCGACCATTCCGCCCAAAGTGCCACCCGGATAGTTTCCCCGGCCTCCAACCGTCCCCAGAGCCGTGCCAAAGTCAATTGGATCGAAGGCTAAATGCTGTCCCGCCGCGGTGACGGCAGCGTCTATTTCGGCAAGCGGCGTTCCGGCCCCGGCGGTGAGCACCAATTCGTTCGGTTCATACAGGGTGATTCCAGAAAAAACGCTCAGATCGACCAAATGATTGGTTGCGAGTGGACGTCCCAACGCCCGCTTTGATCCATGGCCAATGAGTTCGAGACTCTCATCGGTTTGAATTGCCCAGCTGATTAGTTCGGCAAGTTGTTTCTCAGTTTTTGGTGTAGCTCGATCGGTCAAGATATTGATAATACTCAAAATCTAGGGAGAAACGGGAAGGGGACTTGGCCTTGATGAATATGCATTCGACCGAGTTCAGCGCATCGGTGCAGGGTCGGAAAAACCTTGCCCGGATTTAAGATCTGCTTGGGATCGAAGGCGCATTTTACGCGCTGCTGCTGGTTTAAATCTTCCTCGGTAAACATTACGGGCATGAAGTCGCGTTTTTCCACACCGACCCCGTGCTCGCCGGTGAGCACACCGCCGACCGCGACGCAAAATTTGAGGATATCCTCGCCAAACGCTTCGGCTCGTTCGAGTTCGCCCTCGGCATTAGCGTCATACATTATCAATGGATGCAGGTTGCCGTCGCCCGCATGGAATACATTAGCCACTCGTAGCCCATGTTTTTTCGAAAACCCGTCCATCGCCTCGAGCATCTGGGGCAGGGCGGCGCGCGGGATCGTTCCGTCCATGCAATAATAATCCGGTGTGATGCGGCCAATTGCCGGAAAGGCGGCTTTGCGCCCGGCCCAAAAACGCAAACGTTCCTCTTCGCTTTGGCTGACCTTCAGTGTTGTCGCATTCTTTTCTTCGGCGATCTTCGAGACGATTTCGATCAGGTAATCGACTTCCGCCTGCGGCCCATCGAGCTCGATAATCAGCAACGCGGCGGCGTCGAGCGGATAACCCGCATTAACAAAATCCTCGGCGGCTTTAATCGCCGCGCCATCCATCATTTCCATCCCGGCGGGTATGATCCCGGCGGAAACGACCGCGCCCACGCAGTCGCCCGCATCAAGAGACGTGTCGAAACCGATCAGCACCGCCCGCGTGGTTGCTGGTTTTTTTAACAGCTTTACCCAAACTTTTGTGATGATACCCAGCAGCCCTTCCGAGCCGGTCGCCACCCCCATCAGGTCGTAGCCGTCGGGATCGAGATGCTTGCCGCCTAATTGAATTATTTCGCCGCCGGGCAGAACCATCTCAAGCCCCAACAGATTATTGGTCGTCATGCCGTATTTTAGACAATGAACACCGCCGGAATTTTCCGCCACATTGCCGCCGATCGTGCAGGCAATTTGGCTTGAAGGATCTGGAGCATAATAGAAGCCGTCGGCAGCCACTGCATCGGAAATGGCGAGATTGGTCACTCCCGGTTGAACAACGGCGCAGCGGTTATCCAGGTCGATTTCGAGGATTGAGTTCAGCCGCGCCAGTCCAAGTGTGATTGCGTCGGCCGCCGGCAGGGCGCCGCCCGAAAGCGAGGTGCCAGCCCCTCGTGGTACGATTTTCACATTGTTTTCATGGGCATAGGCGAGGACTGCTGAAACCTCCTCAGTCGTACTTACCAACACAACGATCAACGGCAATTGGTGATATGCCGTCAGCGCATCGGATTCATAGGCGCGAAGTTCGGATTGTTGCGTGATAACGCTATCTTGTTCGCCACGGGCCGGAACAAGCTTGCGCATCGCGGCAATGATGTCGGCGCGGCGGTCGATTATTGTCTGATCAGGGTCTGGTAAAAGCATGCACCGGAAGGTGTTGCCTGGGCGTGATTAAGTCAAGCAGCCTATCGGCGGCCCATAATTAATCAGCAAAGACTTTATCAGCCCTGGCGCGCCTTGAAGCGCGGGTTGCGCTTGTTAATCACATAAACGCGGCCACGACGACGCACAACCTGGCAGTCTTTATGGCGCAATTTCAGCGTCTTCAATGAACTTGCAACTTTCATAACGTTTCGACCTTATTGCGGACGGCGGTGGTGCCGATTACGGTGGCGGAAACTACTCGCCGTTTCGCGTCCTGTCAACTGCCCGTCATGTCTTCTCAACGAAGGGCAACAGCCAGTTTGGTGTAGCCACACATAGCCGAGCCTCACCAGCGGATAAATCACCAGCATTTAAGGCGTCGACGCGCATATTGGCCAGTCCCCGATTTTCCGCCGTCGACCGTATTTCGCCGATTGGCGTTCCGTTTGTCAGCACTTGGGTGCCTCTGACTGGTGTTGGACCGTCAAACTGGACGGGCACTAAGCGGCGTTTGACCAAGCCCCGGTAATGGGTGCGGGCGGTGATCTCTTGGCCCATATAACAGCCCTTGTCCCAATCGACGCCATTGAGCGCGTCGAAATTGGCTTCCAGGAGGGTCGTTTTCTCAATGTCAAAGTCTCTGGATCCGTCGCCGACGCCTAATTGCAAGCGCCAGAAATCGTAATCCTCTGATTTCACCAATTGGGCCATGGGTAGGTCCGCGTCATTTTCGAGGATTAACCGGCAGCCAAGATCGGCATGACGCGGGTCGACGAAAGTCGTGCCCATTGCTGAACGAATGGCAGCGCCCGCCACCGTTTCCAGGCCGAGTTCCGATGCCGCGAGAGCCGGGGCCGTGGGAGTAAACACCACCGCAATCCGATAGGCGTCCGACACATCCTCTATCGTAACCTTCGCTCGAAGCTTGAAGCGGCTGAGCCGGGTGACCAGGTCCGCCGCCCGATCACGTTCGCATTCGAGCACTAGTTTATCGCCGAGTTCAAGGATGAAAAATTCGTGCAAAAACTTGCCTTGAGGAGTTAGTAAAGCGCCGTAAGTAGCTTGTTTCTCATTAATTTTGTCGATGTCTTGCGAGATCAGGCCTTGCAGAAAAATACGGCGGTCGTCTCCGCCGATTGAGACGATGCCGCGATGGTCCAGGATCGCAATATTGGGGTCGTCGGAATTAAAATTCAGGCTCATTGGGTGATAGATAGACTTACCGAGTTAATGGGGCAAGCACCGGGGTGGTTATCATGTGGTGCGGTGTCGCCGAGCGTCGTATAAAGCGCCCGAGATTTGGGGCCCGAGATTTGGGATAAGAGATGGCGATACTCTTTATAGGACACACACGCATTGGCGATGCCGTGCTCTCGACTGGGATTCTCAATCATTTGATTGAGGAGCACGGCGCGGCGCGGGACGGCGTTACGGTTGCTTGTGGGCTGGCGGCAGCGCCGATTTTTCGTGCGGTGCCGGGTGTGTCGGAGGTGCTGGAAATTGCCAAACGCTCCTATAGCCGCCATTGGGCGACGGTGTGGCGGCGCGTTGCCTTCCGGCGCTGGGACCTGATCGTTGATTTACGCAATTCCATCATCCCCTGGACCGTGCTGTCGAAGGCCCGGGTGATTGTGCCGCGCCCGCGCGACGGTGAACATCGTATCGTGCAAATCGCCCGCACACTCAAATTAGGTGATAAGCCGCCACCGCCTAAATTAACGGCCAATCAGGCCCAACAAGATGCAGCCAAGCAATTATTGGGTGAGGGCCCCATTCTCGGATTGGGACCGACAGCAAATTGGCAGGGTAAAATTTGGCAGGCGGAAAATTTCGGGGCACTGGTGGCCGAATTGACCGGGGCGGACGGAATATTGCCCGGTGCCAAGGTTGCGGTTTTTGGCGCCCCAAGTGAACGCGATATTGCTGCGCCGGTGCTGAACGCCGTCGGTGCGGACAAGTTGATCGATTTGGTCGGAACAATTGATTTGCCCACCGCCTATGCCTGCCTTTGCCAATGTGCCCTTTATGTCGGTCACGATTCCGGCTTGATGCATATGGCGGCGGCATCCGGGCAGCCGACCCTAGGATTATTTGGGCCCAGCAAACCGGAAAATTATGCCCCCTGGGGCGATCACGCGAGTTATGTTCGAACACGCCTCAGCTATGATGAGCTGGTCGGTGGGCCGGGCTATGACCCGCATAAAGTTAAGAGTTTGATGGATAGCATGAAAATATCTGATGTCGTCGACGCGGCGACCACACTTTATCGAAAGGTAAGGGCATGATGACTGGCGAAGTCAAACTGACCGCCCTGGTCGTCGCCCATAATGAAGAAGGCCATCTTGGCGCTTGCCTGGACGCGCTTTCATTTGCCGACGAGTTGGTCGTTGTCCTCGACCGGTGCACCGACCGGTCGAAGGAAATTGCCGAGAGCCGCGATGCCAGAATTATCGAGGGTGGCTGGGAGCTGGAGGGACCACGGCGCAACACAGGAATTGACGCCTGCACCGGCCAATGGATATTGGAAGTTGATGCCGACGAGCGGGTCTCGGACGAATTGGCTGGCGAAATCCGATCTACCATCGCCCAATCCAAGCCGGGCTATTATCTCATTCCTTTTGATAATTATATCGGCGGCAAATTGATCAAATATGGTTGGGGTCCGGGTTGGGGTGTTGGCGCCGCGATCCGACTGTTCTCTAGCGGCGTTCTTGACGCCAGCGGTCCGGCGAAACTTTGGGGGCCGGAGCGGGTCCATCCCTCCCTGACCCTCGCCCAGCTGCGCGGGCGACTGACCAACCCGATGGCACATTATGTCGATGAGGATATTTCCGATATGTTGGCCCGGCTTGATCGCTACACTGCGGCGCGGGCGATGGATCTGCGTGACAAGGGCGAGATTGGAACCTTGCGGGCCAATGTCAGGCGCATATTTTCTCGTTTTTACAAATGCTATGTTCGTCGAAAGGGCTACAAAGAAGGCGCTTACGGGTTTTTGATTGCCATGATGGCTGGGCTCTACCCGATATTGAGCTATTTAAGAGCGCGGCTGGAGGACGACTGACCACATGCGTGTGTTACAGGCCCTTGCCGGTGCCCCCCAAGGCGGCGCCGAAATGCATTTTGCCCGGCTTGCCGTTGCGCTGGCCGATGTCGGCGTCGAACAACGGGCAATCATCCGCCCCGATGACGGGCGCGCCGCTGAACTGGCACGTGGCGGCATAGAGTATGTAGAAGCTCCCTTTGGTGGCCGCTTCGATTTCAAGACTGGACGCGTTTTTGCGCAGGAAATTCGACAATTTAAGCCTGATATCGTGCTGACCTATATGAGCCGGGCTACGGCAAAATGCCCCTCGGGAAATTTCGTCCATATGGCGCGTCTCGGTGGTTATTACGACCTTAAATATTATCGGGGATGTGACCACCTCATTGGCATCACACCGGATTTAGTCAGCTATTTCCGCGACGGCGGCTGGCCGGAACAAAAGACGCATTTTATTGCCAATTTTGTCGAAGATAAGCCCTATCCAGCACCCCACGACCGGGCGTTGCTAGACACCCCGAGCGATGCGCCTTTGGTCTTTGCCCTGGGTAGATTGCACGCCAATAAGGCTTTCGATATTTTGATTGCAGCCGTGGCCCGGCTTGACGGGGCCTATCTGTGGCTGGCCGGGGAGGGTCCGTTGCGTGGCGAGCTGGAAGCGCTGGCGGGAAAACTGGGGGCCGCCGACCGGGTTAAGTTTCTTGGCTGGCAGACGGATCCGATGCCGTATTTCGGCGCTTGCGATATTTACGTAGTACCGTCGCGCCATGAGCCGTTGGGCAGTGTACTGCTCGAAGGTTGGATGGCAGGCAAGCCGATGGTGGCGGCGGCAAGCCAAGGACCACGCTTTATCGTCAACGACGGCGAGACTGGCTTGCTGGTGCCGATCGACGACGCGGCGGCTATGGCCAATGCAATTGGTGGTTTGATTGCCGACAAGGATGAGGCGACACGGCTGGCGAAAAATGGACGGGCGGCATTCGAGGCTGACTATACGTATCGCCGGGCGACGGCTGAATATCTGGAATTGTTTGAGAAGGTGGCGAGCTGATGTGCGGTATTGCCGGAATAATTTATCGGCCAGGTAATAGTGTCGAGCCGGGCGTACTTGATCGCTTTGCCAAGGCCCTGGCCCATCGCGGACCCGACGGGGTTGGTCGTTATGAAGAGGGGCATGTCGGGTTGGTGCAAACCCGCCTGGCGATCATCGATTTGGCCGGCGGCGATCAGCCGCTCTATGAGCCAAAGGGCTCGGTGCTTGTCGGAAACGGCGAATTTTATGAATATCTGGAATTGCGCGACCAGATGCCCGATGTCGATTTTCAGACTCAGTCCGATTGCGAACCCCCGCTGCATCTGTACGTCAAGCACGGGATAGATTTTGCCGATAATTTGCGCGGCATGTACGCGGTGGCAATCTACGATCAGAAGGCGGACCAATTGATCCTCGCCAGAGATCCTTTCGGCATCAAACCGCTCTACTATCTTGACGGCGATGATTTCTTTGCTTTTGCCTCGGAGCCTCAGGCCTTTGTCGTTGCCGGTCTTGTTGCGCCGGTCATCGAGGAGGCGGCGCGTACGAGCTTATTGCAGTTGCAATATACCACCGGCGCCGACACGATTTATCGTGGCGTCAAGCGTATTTTGCCGGGCGAGACGGTGGCGATCAGCGGCATTCGAATTGTCGAGCGACGTCGTCGGGATGCTTTGCCCCGGGGCGGCCCGCTGCTGATAAGTGAAGATGAGGCGCTGCATGAAATTGCTGCGGCATTACGCAACAGCGTTGAAATTCATCAGCGATCCGATGTGCCCTACGGAATGTTTTTATCTGGGGGCGTTGATTCTACAGCTGTTTTGTCACTGATGGCGGAGCTAAATACCCGGCCGGTACGAACTTTTACCGCTGGCTTTTCTGGAACCGGTGTGGCCGATGAACGCGGGCAGGCGCGCCTTGTGGCCGAGCAGCTTGGCGCGGAAAATATCGAAGTGGAGTTTTCGCAGGAAGATTTCTGGTCTTTGCTGCCGTCCATTGCCGCGGCAATGGACGATCCGGCCGCAGATTACGCAACTCTGCCGACATATAAACTTGCCGAGCGGGCCAAAGCCGAGGGGCTGAAGGTCATACTCAGCGGCGAGGGGGGCGACGAAGTCTTTGGCGGCTATGGGCGGTATCGCAGTGCGATGCGACCCTGGTGGCGCGGTGGACGGCGCATGAGACCGCGGGGTTTTTTCGACGGGCTTGGTGTGCTGCGTGACGATATTTCCGGCTGGCGAGACCCTGTCGGCACCGCCGAGACAACTGAAGAGATTGATGGGCGAACCCGCCTTCAGGTGGCCCAGGCCGTCGATTGCACCGACTGGTTGCCCAATGATTTGCTGACCAAACTCGACCGCTGCCTGATGGCCCACGGGGTCGAGGGGCGGGTGCCGTTCCTTGATAGCCGTGTCGCCGATATCGCGTTTCGCTTGCCCGACGACATGAAGGTGCGCGGAGGCAAGGGTAAATATTTGCTCCGTAAATGGCTCGATGCACGTCTGCCTAGCGCCGATGCATTTGCCAAGAAAAAGGGCTTTACCGTCCCGGTGACTGAGTGGATCATGGCCAAAGGGCGTGATATTGGACCTTTGGTCGCACGCCAGCCCGGTGTCGCCGAGTTTTGCGATCCCCAGGCGGTTTCAGCCCTGTTCCAGCGGGCCAATAAACGGGCGGGGCTTGCCGCCTGGATGTTGTTATTCTACGCGCTATGGCATGATCGCCACATTATGGGGCGCACTGCGCAGGGGGGTGTTTTCGATGTTTTGGGCGACGCCTGATCGATGCGGGCGACAAAGAGAGGGGCAGCCGTTTTATGACGGATCATTTTGATCTCCTAATTTCCAATGGCACTTGCATGACCCCCGCCGGTCGGCAGGAGACGGATATTGGCATCCTTGACGGTAAATTTGCCGCGTTTGGCGATTTAACCGGCGCCGAGGCCGACGAAATCATCGATGCCAAGGGCCTTCATGTTTTGCCTGGTGTGATCGATAGCCAAGTCCATTTCCGCGACCCTGGTTTTCCCGAAAAAGAGGATTTGGAAAGCGGCACAAGGGCGGCCATTGCCGGTGGTGTTACTGCAATTTTCGAGATGCCCAATACTGACCCGGCGACGACCAATGAAACCGAATTTCAAGCCAAAATGACTCGGGCTGCCGGTAGAGCTTGGTGCGATTACGCATTTTTCATTGGCGCGACCTTGGCCAATGTGGACCATTTGGCTGGCTACGAACGGGCTCCGGGCTGCACCGGGGTCAAGATTTTTATGGGCAGTTCAACTGGTGGCTTGCTCGTTGCCGACGATGCGACACTAACGGCAGTGCTGGCTGCCGGACGTCGTCGGTGTGCAGTCCATGCCGAAGATGAGCTCCGGTTACGCCAACGCAAAAAAATTGCCGATGAGGCCGGATCCGCCCACGGCCATCCCGAATGGAGGGATGTCGAGACAGCGCTATCGGCCACCCGGCGACTTCTTTCGATCGCCCATTCGACGGGCCGCGAGGTGCATGTCTTGCATGTCACGACCCAGGAGGAAATGGAGCTCTTGGCGCGCCATCGGCATTTGGCGACCGTTGAAGTGACGCCCCAACATCTGACCCTGGTGGCACCCGATTGTTATGACAAGCTGGGGGCTCGCGCCCAGATGAACCCACCAATTCGCGATGCCCGTCATCGCGATGCGCTGTGGCGGGCGGTTGACCAAGGTTTGGTCGACGTCGTCGGTTCCGACCATGCCCCCCACACGTTGGCGGAAAAAACCGCGAGCTATCCAAATACACCCTCGGGCATGCCCGGCGTTCAGACATTGGTGCCGGTGATGCTGACCCATGTTGCCGCCGGAAAGTTGACCTTGGAACGTTTTGTCGACCTCACTGCGACCGGCCCGGCACGAATTTACGGCGTTGCCGGGAAGGGGCGGTTGTCGCTTGGCTATGACGCCGACCTGACCATTGTCGATCTAAAGGCCGAGCGGACCATCACCGATGATCGCATGCATTCAAAATGCGGTTGGACCCCATTCGACGGTATGGCGGTGACCGGCTGGCCAATGGCGACGGTCATTCGCGGCATTCCGGTCATGCGCGATGACGAAATTTTGGGTGAAGCACAGGGCAAAACCGTGCGGTTTCAAGATACGCTCAGGGGCGAGATTGACTTCGAACTTTGACCTTCTGTTCTTTGATGAAACCAATTGCAAAATGGCAGGCGAGGGTGGCCAGTACGATGGCGCCGCCGGTGAGCACAAGACCGGACGGTATCTGGCCGATAATGATCACCCCCCAGATTGGTCCGAAAACAGCTTCCAACAACATGATCAGGTTGACTTCCGGCGCCGGTAAATAGCGCGGTCCGCGACCGGCCAAGGCGAACGAAACCGGCAAAACAAACAGCCCCAGTATCAATAAGGGCAGCAGATCGCCGTCGGGCACGCCGAGATCCGAGGGCGCCAAAACGAGCCCGACCAGGGCGGCAAAGAGCCCTCCCAACGCAAATGCCGGGGCCGGGTCAGGCATCGGTCGACTGCGCAGCATGACGAAAAACCCGCCGCCCGCGGCCGCCACGGCCAGGGCGGCGAGGTTTCCCCATAAATTTTGCCCGCTGAGATTGCCGCCGAAGATAAGCGCTGTGCCTCCCGCAACGATCAGCGCTGTCAAATAGGTCCGGGGGGCGATCCGCTCCCCTAGAAAGATCCGCGAAAATACTGCGCCGAATAGGGGGGCGACACTGAGCAGGAACAGAGCATTGGCAATTGTCGTTAGCCGGACTGCCAACACAAAGAAAATCGTTCCGGTGCCAAATAAGATGCCTACCCCAATGCCGGTCCAGCCTATCGCCTTGGTTACTGCGAGGGCCTTTCGTCCATGTAAGATGACCGTCATCGCCATGAGCGAGATCGCCAGCAGGACGCCTCGCCAGAAAATCAGCGCCCAATCGTTCATGCTCAGCATGGTCGTCAACAGCCCATCGGGGCTCAATATAAGGACCCCGGCAACGGTGATGAGGATGCCTTTTAGCTGTTGGCGAGGTTCGGCCATGAAAAATCCTATATTTTGAAACGCATATTAGGTTTGACAGGCCGGTTGGTTGACTTTATCAACACGCCATTCCTGGGAAAGTGGGCGTTGCTCGAATAATGTGGCGCGCCCCGCCGAAATTGGACTACCGGGACAATATCCCAACAAGGGAACGAAGAATATGGGTAATCGCCAACAGGCTAAATACAAGATTGACCGACGCCTTGGCGTCAACCTCTGGGGACGCCCCAAGAGCCCGTTTAATCGCCGCGAAGATCCGCCGGGTGTGCATGGCCGCCGCCGGCGCCGCGCCTCCGATTACGGCACTCAGTTGATGGCCAAGCAGAAATTAAAAGGTTATTACGGCAATATTGGCGAGAAGCAGTTCCGCGGCTATTACAAAGAAGCGTCGCGCCGCCGGGGTGACACCGGTGAAAACCTTATTGAGATTCTAGAACGCCGCCTCGACGCCGTCGTCTATCGGATGAAATTCGTGCCGACGGTCTTTGCCTCGCGCCAAGTGGTCAGCCACGGTCACGTGCTGGTCAATGGCAAGCGGGTGACGATCCCGTCCTATATGGTTAAGGATGGCGATACCGTCGAGCTGAAGGAAAAAGCACGGGAAATTCCGATGGTCCTTGACGCCCTGGCCTCGCCAGAGCGCGAAATTCCCGATTACATGGATGTCGATCTCGACAAATGTAAGGGCACCTATGTCCGTGGGCCGAAATTGGCCGATGTGCCCTATCCGGTGCAGATGGAACCCAATCTGGTGGTTGAGTTTTACTCCCGCTAGATTTGGTTTACGAATAAGTCAGGCCCGCTCGCGTCCGCCAGGACACGGGCGGGCCTTTTTTGTTTGTCGCCCTTTATTTCGGAGGGGACACAATAATTCTATAATATGTGAAATATTTTCGACGGAATCATGGTGTGATGCCGTGGAACCTAATGTGCCGCCAAATTTGACCGTGATATTGCCCTAGTGGAGACCGCCATGAACCTGAGATCCATATCCGCCAAGATATCAATTTTCACCGGACTGGCTGTAATCGCCAGTGCCAGCGCGGCCTCCGCTCAACAACCGTCTTTTGGACCTGGTGATCGGGCCGTTCAATCGGCAATGCGCCTACTCGATATCGATGGCGACGAAAAGATTGCCGGCAGTGAAATAACCGATGAGCAACAGCGGATCCTTACCGCGATTGACGTTAATGGAGATGGGTTGATATCCGTCGACGAATTTCGCCGCAATGGACGCCTATTACTGGCGCTAAATGTAACGACTTTTTTCGATATGATGGATGTCGACGGTGACGGTCAGCTTTCCGTTGACGAAGTGACCCAGCCTGCCGCTCGCTGGGTGGCGCGCTACGATGCGGATGCGGATGGCGCCTTGAGTGCCGATGAGTTACGTGCCGCCAGGCTCGGCATAAGTAATTGAGTTGAGGTGAAAGCCTTGGAAGCAGCGTCCCCCAATATGGACCCGCATCGCACAGTCGGGGCAAAATCGCTGACAGTGCGGGCCAAGGCTGATGGACGAAATTCTGTTTTAACACCCGATGACGATAGCGACCGTGACGATGATCTCGTCCGGCGTATTGGCCAAGGCGACACTGCGGCTTGGCAGGCACTCATAGACCGTCATATGACCCGGCTGGTTGGATTTGCTTGGCATGTGCTCGGTGACCGGGCTGACGCCGAAGATGTCGCGCAAGAGGCGTTGATCAGGCTGATGCGCAAGGCTCCAGATTGGAAGCCGGGCGGGGCAAAAGTCCGGTCCTGGCTCTATCGTGTGGCGACAAACCTGTGCATCGATATAAAACGCAAAGTTCGTCCGGGCCAACTCGACGAAAACCTACCCATTGCCGAACAGGGAACGGGCGAAGGAGAAACCGATCGGCGAATTTCTATCGAACAGTCGGTTCGCCGGGCCTTGGACCTCCTGCCCGAACGCCAACGCGTCGCCCTGGTCTTGGTCCATTATCATGGGTTCAGTAACCCCGAAGCAGCCCGGATGATGGACGCAACGGTAGAAGCCGTAGAATCAATGTTGGCCCGAGGCCGGCGGGCACTGCGGGCAAGTTTAAAACCGATCGCCGGCGATCTATTGGAGGCATGACGATGTCACATTCGAAATGGACGAAGGATACCGGGCCGCTAACCCCGGACCGGCTTGCCGAATTGGTCGCTTCCTATGGCGCCAGCCCGGACCATTGGCCCGAGCATGAGCGCGAGCCGGCAGAAAAATGTCTGGCCCAGTCCGGGCAAGCACAAGAGGCTTTGGCCGAGGCGGCAGCCCTCGATGATATGCTCGATAGCTTGGTGCCGCCGGTTCCGTCTTCAAGGCTTAGGTCCGATTTGATGGCTGCCATGCCGGTAAAAAGCGTTTCCCGGCCCCGGCGCGCCGCCCATTTCGGCGAGATCGTTTTGCGGTCGCTGGGCTCTGCTTTTGCCCCCCGTCCGGCTTTGATGCTGGCATCAATGGCGGCGATTTTTGTCATCGGCGTCACGGTTGGTTGGGTCGCCGCTCTGCAACCCGGATCCGCCGGTGTGGGCGAGAATTTTGTCTTTTCGCTGGTTGGCGGTGGAGACGACGATGTCATGATTTCCGGCGCTGAGCTGTCGCCCCAAATCTTCGACGGCGATCTTATTGTGGCGCTCCACTAGCCCTTATATCTAGCGCCACTCGCTGACCAGGCTGTTGCCATCTGGCCGGTCAAACTCGATGTCTTGTATTTCCGGATCTATCGTCCCGAGATACATAAAGCCGACAATGTGGTCGCCGGACTGAATACCGAGCAAAGCCTTGATGCCGTCGTCGTAGCAAATTCCGCCGGTCTTCCATAAGCAGCCATAGCCCAGCGCGTGGGCGGCAAGCATGATGTTTTGGGCCGCCGCACCAGTGGACAGGACTTGTTCGATTTCAGGAATTTTCGGGTGATCGGTATCAACCACGCTGATAACGGCGATCAAATACGGTGCCCGTAAGGGCTTTTTTGCCTCTCGCGCGATGGCGGCCTCCCCAGCTTGGGGGTTGCTCGCGATCAGCCGTTCGGCCATGGCGCGCCCAAGTTTTTCACGGGCGGTGCCTTCGATAGTTAAAAGCCGGGTCGGGCGTAGCCGACCATGGTCGGGGGCCCGCGCTGCACTGGCAAAAATAGTCTCGAGATCTTTCGGGCTGGGGGCCGGTTCAATCAGTCGGGCGGCGGAAGCGCGGGTTAGAAGTGCGGAAATGGCGTCCATGGTCAATTATTCTTCCGGCAAAGTGTTTAAAACGGAGTTTGCAGATCAGAAGATATAGATCTCGTGTGCATGAATGAAAAGGGGACTCTGCAAATCGAATTGCAAATCGCATTGCGGTGACCGCCGGTACAGGGTAAAAAATCCGCGCTGAAATAATTTAAGTCATTCCACAAAGGGGATACGCATGTCGTTGGATCATTTGTCGAGCCTTGAAGATGTCGCCCAGGCATTGGTTGCCAGTGGTAAAGGGATTTTGGCCGCCGACGAAAGCACCGGGACGATCGCCAATCGTTTCGACGGCATAAATGTCGAAAATACGGAAGCCAATCGCCGCAATTATCGCGAATTGCTGTTTACCGCTGACGGTATGGAAAAGAATATCGGCGGGGTCATTCTGTTTGACGAGACCCTGCGCCAATCGGGTAACGACGGAACGCGCTTTGCCGACTTGCTGGCAAACAAGGGAGTGATTTCGGGTATCAAACTGGATATGGGTGCCAAGGCGCTGGCGGGTGCTCCCGGCGAAACTGTAACCGAAGGCCTTGATGGCTTGCGCGAGCGGGTCGCCGAATATGTGGGGCTGGGCGCACTTTTCGCCAAATGGCGGGCGGTAATTTCAATCGGTGATGGGCGGCCTAGCGCCTATTGCATCAATGCCAATGCACATGCCTTGGCCCGGTACGCCGCGATTTGCGTTGAGGGCGGATTGGTGCCGATCGTCGAACCGGAAATTTTGATGGATGGCGACCACACAATCGAGACCAGTTTTCAGGTTACACATGACGTGCTGACCGCCGTATTCGCCGCGCTGGCCGAGCACCGGGTGCCACTTGAACAAATACTGCTCAAACCGAATATGGTCATCAGTGGCTATGATTGCCCGGTTCAGGCCGATGTTGCGACCGTTGCCGCCCAGACCGTCGATTGTTTCCGCCAAACCGTTCCGGCAAACGTTCCGGGCATTGTTTTCCTTTCCGGTGGACAGTCTGAAATCTCATCGACGGCCCATCTCAACGCGATGAATGCCGATCACAGTGACCTGCCTTGGGCTCTTAGTTTTTCCTACGGCCGCGCCTTGCAAGCTTCGGCGCTCAAGGCGTGGGTGGGTAAATCAGAGAATCTGGTTGCCGGCCAACAAGCCTTCCTCATTCGGGCCAAACACAACGGGGCGGCGGCCCAAGGCACCTATGTTGGCGAGTAGACAGAGACTTCTAATTTTTTCAAAATAAGTTTTTACATTGCTGAAATTGAAACTTCTATTTTCAGCACGGCGGGATGGGTGGCCGAGTGGTTGAAGGCACCGGTCTTGAAAACCGGCAAGGGTGAATAGCTCTTCGTGGGTTCGAATCCCACCCCATCCGCCATTAAATGATGTTATCTCGTTATAACAAAACGATTAAATATATTATTATTGAGGTGGTCCCATTTTTCCGGACAATTTGGCAGCGTTGCTAAGGTGTATCGTTTTTGTTGATCATGCTGCCAAAGGCTCTTTCGTTTTTCTCCAATAACGATCGTCCGGTGTCTGGCCGTCAAGGACGGAATGTGGCCGGTCAGTATTGTAGAACTCCATCCATTCGTCGATGACGGTGCCGGCATGAAAGCCGTCGGTCAGTTCCTGAAGGTAGATGGCCTCGTATTTCAGAGACCGCCACAGGCGTTCAATGAAGATATTGTCCGTGAACCGGCAACGCTCATCCATCGAGATGCGCACCCCAGCCTCCGATAGGGTCGTGATCCAGTCGGCGCTGGTGAACTGGGAGCCCTGATCGGTGTTCATGATCTCTGGGGGATCATATCGGGCCAGTGTCGATTGCAGGGCCTCCACCCAGAAGCCTGCATCCATGGTGTTTGACACACGCCAGGCCAGCACCTTGCGTGTCGCCCAGTCCATGATCGCGACCAGGTAGAGAAAGCCCCGCCGCACAGGGATATAGGTGATGTCGGCGCACCAGACCTGGTTTGCCTGGTTGATAGCAAGTTTGCGCAACAGATACGGATATATGCGGTGCTGCGGATGAGGCTGGCTGGTTTTCGGGCGCCGGTAAACCGCAGTCAAACCCATCAGCCGCATCAATCGCCGCACCCGGTGACGGCCCACCGCAATGCCTTCGCGGCGCAGAGAGTGCACGATCTGGCGGCTGCCAAAGAACGTATACTTCGTGAACAGGGCGTCGGTCCTACGCATCAGCGCCAGGGTCGCGGCACTCTCGCCCACTGGCGCGGTATAGACCGACGACCGGCTGATCGACAGCAGTTCGCACTGGCGTGTCACGCTGGGCCCGCCGGCCTCCCGGCCAATCATCGCTTTGCGCGTTGACGTTGCCCCCGACAGGTACCCGGTTGAGAGACCGAGCCCGTGTGACAAAAAATCGTTATCTACTGAAAGCTTGCCGATCTTGGCATGAAGCTCCTTGACCTCTGCCTCATGATCGTCATCCAGTCCGGCGCCTTCCCCAAATACCGAGCCCAGACCAGCCACCGCCTGCTTCTTCCACTGGCTCACCTGGTTCGGGTGAAGGTTATGCTTCGACCCGATCTCCTGGATCGTCCGGTCGCCACGCAGCGCCTCAAGCGCAACTTGCGCCTTGAAATGGCCTGTGAACTTACGTCGTCTCGTCATCATGTATCCTCCCCACGGATACACCTTGGCTCACTGTCCTGTTTCCCGGGACCACCTCATTATGAGTACGGACCCTAATATAGTTTCTGCCATATAGTTTCTGCCATATATATGGACCCACCTTCCGAAAGATGCCCCATATCCCACGTAATTAGCTCCACGCCGTCCTCGTAAGGGATGGTAGCCAAACATTCGTTCCCTCGGCACAACTCCTCTATTGGCTTTATGTATTTAATCGAAAATTCACTCAGAATTGCTTCCAAAAGCGAATCGGATTGGCGAATTTGTTCCATTCGTTCGGAATTTACGTACATGAATGACTGTATCAAACTTAAGGAATTATCAGCAATCACAGCAGGCAAAGTCGGAAACCATTGTGGGATATTGCCGACAACAACAATTTTGGATTGTGGAGCGATATTCTGTATATGCAGAATAGTACTCCTTAATGCATTCACGTAATTATCTGCATACCAATTCCACGCAGCATGTAAATAAATTGTATCAAAATTTCTTGTCTCAATTATTCCAAGTATATGGTCATTTATACTTCTACAGTGTGGCCGAACTGGGAGGTCCATGCCTATTACCGGTGGGCAGGCGCTTGCCGTAAGTTGCGTAACAGGTGGAAATACCTTTATCATTCCAACTGACATTGCCGCAGCAAATGAATCCCCCCATACTAGAGCACCGCCTTCCTCGCTCGCAAAACAAGAAGCATCAAACTCGCTATAGTCCTGATCTGCGTTGAGGAAACAACTATTTGTTCTATATATGATTCCAGTGCTATATCTGGGCGCGCCAACTATCTTCAGTTGAGTTGCGTTGTATCGGTATTCGTATCCATTGCTCGTATGCCCCGATACGCCGAACCCAGCGAAAACGCATGCAATGGATGAAAAACCGACAAAAACAGATCGTTTTCGCAAAAAGCTGCGGTTTCTAAATGGTGTCTCCACGAACCGCCAGCTGACGTATGCGAGTAATATTGTCAGAAGACACAAAAAAGCCACCAAAACAGAAGATGGCTCAGGTGAAAATTTATATTTGGCAAATGCAAACAGGGGATAATGCCAAAGATAAGCACTGTAGCTTATTAGCCCGATACCGACCGCCAATCGATTACTTAGTATCCTGTATGCTATAGTACCGGGTTGTGTGTATAGAATAACAAGTGCGGCACCAACCGTCGGGGCAAGCGCATAAAGACTTGGAAACGGTGTTTGTTTGTCAAACCAAATAATGGAACACACAATAAGTCCAATTCCAAGAGAGCTTAATATTTTATTTATCTTACTGGAAACCTGCTTTGGCTTGAAGTAGTTGAAATAAAAAGCAATAAAGGAACCAATCAGTAGCTCCCAACTACGGGTTGGGAGAAGATAAAAATTGGCTGATGGGTGACTATATGCACTCAAATGTGCCGCGCCCAGACTGATTAAAGCGCATACAATAAGCGCAGAAAGCAACCACCGCTTTCCCAATCTCCAAGTGAACATTAGAAATAAAGGGAAGAAGATGTAATATTGCTCTTCTACAGCCAAACTCCACGTATGAAGTAGAGGTTTGAGTTCGGCGGCAGCATCAAAGTATCCGCTTTCATGCCAAAACAATATATTTGATGAAAAAGTCGAAATGGCGATAATACTTTGTGCAAAATCCTTCATATTATTGGGTATGAACCATAGCCACGCAAATGGGATACACACAGCGGTTACAAAGAATAGCGCGGGCAATATCCTGCGTGCTCTTCGCTCATAGAAATTTAATAGGCTGAATTTTTCTTCATCCATTTCTGAAAGAATGATAGATGTGATGAGGTATCCGCTAATAACAAAAAAAACGTCTACACCAACAAAACCGCCAGCAAATATATCAAGACTAGCGTGATATAGTATTACCGGGATAACGGCGAGAGCTCGTAATCCATCTATTTCTGCTCGATAACGCATGGAATTCCTTATTGTACAACGACAGTGGTTGTGACGTGAGACCCAAGATCCTACGGTAATTCCCCCATTTTTAATGGGGTTGGCCAGTAGAACTACGCGGCCATTTTAAGTTTCATAGCGGGAGTGATCCCACAATGCCCATGTTGGGCCGATCGTTATTGTAAGTCCACAACCATGCTGTTGCCTGGTCCTGCGCCTCTTCTATCGTTTCGAAGATGTTTTGAGCCAACCATTCGCCTCGAGCAGTACGGATGAAGTCGTCGCGGCTGAAGGTGGCATCTTGGCGTTGGCTCTTGTCCCAGATCGGGATGTAAGGTGTGATGTCACGATCGACCAACCAACCCAGCATTGCGCCGGTGCCGTAGGAGACGTCGCCCGCGATGCGTTTAGGCTTGAGGGCAAAGCGTTCTTCCACCCGGTCGAT
Source organism: Alphaproteobacteria bacterium (assembly GCA_021774575.1). Classification (GTDB taxonomy): domain Bacteria; phylum Pseudomonadota; class Alphaproteobacteria; order UBA6615; family UBA6615; genus JAJFIX01. The sequence goes on from JAJFIX010000046.1 coordinate 91,735, forward strand.
CATCACCTCGGTGGCATCGACCTCCTTGGAGATACGCGTCGGCGTCGCCTCAACATTGAGGCGGCCATGTCGATTGACCGAGAAGGTCGAGTGATCGGGAACCCCATCTTCGAGATCCAGGCGGCAGAACCAGCGATACGCCAGGTCGAGTTCAACCTCCTGGCACAAGCGCCGCTCGGACCGGATCGACCGACGGACGGCCCGTGTCACTATAGTGAGGTCGCAGTTCCGAACGCAGCCAACTCAGATCTAGAGCCGCGTCGATCTTGCGCAACAAATGATCGGGCGGAACACGATCATCGAGATCAAACTCGTAAAAAAGACGATCTTGCTGTCCAACCGGTGCGCCCATCGTCGAACCAACCCTCCCGCTGAAAACGATGGAATTAGAGAATCACGACAAGCCGAGCCTAACGAAAGACTTTTCAACACCTTCAGTCATAAGCGGAACTTGGTTTTAATTACGTTTGTCTGTCTGTCGAACCCGCCATGAGTTTTTGAGCAATCACCATGAGTGCAAGCATGACAACCGGTGGTACGGTCATGAAGACAAACTCTGGAAACGAGCCGTCGACAATATAACCGACTAGGCGCCCAAAAATGGCCGCCACCAAACTTATGACGCCGACGAGAATATAGTCAAAATTGGCTTTGATAGCGCCCAGCAGGACGCTTGCCCAGATTGCAAATATTGCCCCGCCCAATAGGGCGCGGATACTCGAAAGTTCGGCCATAGATTCCAGAGATCCAAGCAACATGTGATCAAGTATGCTGGTTGGGCTAAGCATTACTATCAAGCCGTTTCCAATAAAGAACAGGGCGATGAGCCCAAAAATACCGCGGCCTATATTTGTCTTTGTCATAAAAATCTCCGATTCAAGCTGGCTGACATTCCCCGTATGGCTTGCCTTCCGCGAGGTCAAGGGCAACGAACTTGCGATTACAGGAAATTCCTGCCCCAGTTACTCGTGGGTTGCTATCCCTTCCAATAAGCTTGCCCTACTGCCACCGTTATGGCAGTAGTGTGGCAGCAGGAGAGAGAAATGCGTCGCACCGAACGGCTGTTCCAGATTATTCAAATACTGCGATCAACCCGATCACCGATCACAGGGAAAGAACTCGCAGATGAGCTGGAAATATCCATTCGCACGCTCTACCGCGATATGGCGGAACTGGCAGCGCAGCGAATACCCATCACCGGAGAGGCCGGGATGGGCTACGTGCTGGACGACGGATACGACATGCCCCCATTGATGCTCACGGCGGATGAACTGGAGGCCGCGGCCTTGGGCGCGGCATGGGTAGCCTCCGAAGCCGACCCCTCATTGGCGCGCGCCGCGAGGGATTTGGTGTCAAAATTGTCCGAGGCAATCCCAAAAGAGCTTCGACCCATCGTATTGGACGCGAGTTCCAAGCCCATTCGGACACGGGCCAAGGTCTTAGAACGCTTTGACGGCGCATTGCTGCGGCACGCCATTCGAGAACGCTACCGTCTTCAACTGACTTACACGGATCGGGACGAGAACACGACAGACCGAATTGTCTGGCCTCTGCTGATCGCCTTTCTGGATCGAAACCGGTATCTCGTCGGTTGGTGCGAGATGCGGGAAGACTACCGGCACTTTAAAACCGACCGCGTGAAAGAGCTGAAGGTTCTCGGCCAAAAGTATCCGGGACGTCGGGCGGCATTGATCAAAGACTGGGAGGAGACGACAGTGAAACGAATGCATTGCTGACATTCGCCGCACGTCAATAAATTTTTCAGGGGCGGGCGCCCAATAAATTATCGCGTAATGTATCTTATGGAAACCGCTGACCAGCCAATCTACTCGTGGCGGTATGTGGTTGGAGTTTGGCGTGTTCTCCGGACATTTGCGGCTGCAAATTGTCCATACCAAATAATTCACTCAACCCTTGCCCGTCCGATCGTATTAGCATCCGTGCCAAACCAGACCGTTCCCGTCGGCTGGTGGTAATTCATGTGGCGCACGGACCCGGCGCCCGAGGGTATTGCGGCTGACCCTAAAAATTCCTCCGATGCGGTATCGAAGCCGACAAATAAATTTGGGCTTGGGCCGGTTTCGACGAACCATATTTGGTCGCTTACATCGACTTCCATGCCGTAGGGGCGGGCGCGGCAGCCCGACGGCATGGGCCATTCCGTGATTGTGTTGGACGTTGGGTCTAGGACACCGAGCTGACCTTCGGCAAAATCTACGTACCAGATTTTGCCGTCGCTGGTAGCGGCGAGGCGGCGGGGGCGGGCGTTGGGACGGGGGAGCTGGTGCTCGGTTAACGTCATGGTTGCTGGGTCGATCGAGGCGAGTTTCGAGGTGCCGAACAGGGCGGACCAGATGACGCCATTGGGGGCCTCGATGATGCCGTAGGGGCGCGCGCGGGCGGTTGGGACCGCGATCAATTCGATGTCGAGGGTCGTTGTATCGAGGTGACCGATGAAATTGCCGCCCTGGACGGTGAACCAGATATCGCCACGCGCATCAAAAATCAGCGTGTGCGGGTCGCGGGCGGCCGTGTCCGGCATTGCGATTTTAGTGATAGCGTCGGTCGCTGGGTCATAGATCCCGATATAGGATTTCAAATTGCCGGCAAACCAGACCCGTCCATCGTCGCCGACGATCAGATTATGGGGGCCGGTGCCGGGCTCTATCTCGACCCGGATCATTTCGCCGGTGCTTGGGGTCAGGCGGCCAAGATAATCGCCGCCTTGGCCGACGAACCAAATGGCGTCACCGGATGGGGCGCCGGATTGGACGAATGGGTCTCGCGGTCGGGTGCCGGGCCAGGGAACAGTCCATTCGCGAATATCGTAGTCGGATGCCGATTGGGGCATCGCTTGTTGCGTCGCCAAAAATCCGGCGCCGATCAAGATGATGAGACGAACTATTCGCATTTTTTTGATCTGCCTTCTTTCATTCCACACCATGTTGGCCATAAATTTGCCATAAGGGAACGGCAAAACATAGATCATGAAAAACTCTATACAAAGAATTTGGCGCGGCCCGTCTGTGGTCTTTGTGCTGGTGGCTGGGCTGGGGCTGGCGATACCTTTGGCATCGGCGGCGGCGCAGAGCTGCGCGACCCGGCTCGATGTCGGGCAGGCGGCGGCTTTAGCCGGGGATTTGGCCGTGGCGGAGGCGGCGTTCACCGGTGCGGCGGCCCAGGCCGAGGTGGACGGCATGCCCGATTGCCGGGCCGAGGCCCTGGCTGAATTATCGCGAACCCTGGAGTCGGCTGGGCGGATTGAGGCGGCGGCAACGGTGCTGGAAGACCGGTTGGCGGTGCGTCGGAGCGATCTCGAGCTGAGCCGGTCCGACTTGGCCTTGGACCTCTATAGTGCGGCCGGTTTTTACATGGAACATGGGCAACCAAATGAAGCGGCAACCCATCTCGAAGCCGTGCTACTGGTTGATATAGGTGTCTTTGGGCCCGAGCATCCGCTGATCGGCGACGGCCTGCTTTTTCTCGCGCTGCTCTATGAGGAGGCGGGCCGGGTCGTCGATGCAAGGCGATCCTATGAGGGCGCGCTGTTGGTCTATGAGAAAATTTTCCCTGCCGACCATGCGGATTTGGGCCGGGCGTTGAGCGGCTATGCGGCCCTGCTGGCGCAAATCGGTGAAGTCGAACTGGCGGCAGATTTTGCTGCGCGGGCGGCGGCGACAAATTTCGTTCAGGCCGAGGAATGAATATGCGCCAGATATTTACCGGGTTGGCAACGGCCGTCATATGCGCCGCATCGCTGTCGGTGGTTATCGGGTCGGCGCGTGCCGACGTCGCAGCTTGTATGGAGGCCCTGCAATCGGGGGTCGCTGCGGTTGAAGACGGCGCGTTGGGCCGGGCGGAGGGAATTTATCTCTCTGGCATAGGAGCGGGGGCGGATGATCCGCGAGCGGATGCTTGTTTGATCGAGGTTTACGAGGCGCTCGCGGCTCTTTATGCGGGGCAGGGCAGGTTGGCCGAAGAAGCCAAAATCGTCGAGGCGCGCTTGGCCCTAAGGCGTGAGGTGTTGGGGGAAGATGACCCCGACCTGATGGTCGAGGCTCACGATCTCGCCGGTCTCTATCTGGAATTACGTCGGCCGGCATTGGCTGCACCCTATATGGAAGACGTTCTGGTTTTCGATATCGAGCGATTTGGTCCCGAAAGCCCGACCGTTGCCGACGCACATTTGTTTATTGGGATTTTGTATGAGGATGCGGGTGATCTTGTTGCGGCATCCAGTTTCTACGGTCGGGCCTTGGCGATTTATTCAGGCTTTCTGCCGTCCTGCCATCCTGATTTGACCCGGGTGCAGGTCGGTTATGCCGCTATCTTGGCCCAGCTTGGCAAAGATGAAAAGGCGACGGCAATAGAGGCGCAAGCCGCCGCAACTTGCCGGGAATAGCGAACGTGGGAATTGAGAACCCCATTCACCCCTGGCGATGGCTCGCCTGGCGGGCTAATCTGGGCCGCATAACCTGACCTGGGTCCTATCAGAATCATTCCAGCCCTATGGGGAGAGCGCCGCTCATGAACGCGAAGTCTAAATTCGACAAGTCGAAATTACCCAGCCGCCACGTTTCCGTCGGCGCGACCAGCGCCCCCCACCGGGCCTATTACTATGCCATGGGCATGACCGAAAGTGACATCGAGGCGCCGTTCGTCGGGGTTGCGACGACATGGAATGAGGCCGCGCCTTGTAATATCACCCTGTCGCGCCAAGCGCAGGCGGTCAAAAAGGGCGTGATCAGGGCCGGTGGCACACCACGGGAATTTACCACAATCACTGTGACCGACGGGATCGCCATGGGCCATGCAGGGATGAAATCTTCGCTGGCCAGCCGCGAGGTGATTGCCGATTCTGTTGAATTGACCATGCGCGGCCATTGTTATGATGCCCTGGTCGGACTGGCGGGCTGCGACAAATCCTTGCCTGGATTGATGATGTCGATGGTGCGGCTCAACGTGCCGTCGGTGTTCATCTATGGGGGTTCGATTTTACCCGGCCATTTTAAGGGCCGCGACGTGACCATTGTCGATGTGTTTGAAGGGGTCGGCGCCCATGCCGCCGGCAAGATGTCCGACGAGGATTTGCACGAGTTGGAATGTGTTGCATGCCCGTCCGCCGGATCTTGCGGCGGCCAGTTCACCGCCAACACAATGGCGTGTGTTTCCGAGGCGATCGGTCTCGCCGTGCCCGGATCGGCGATGCCGCCGGCGCCGTTTGAAAGCCGCGATGTTTTCTGTGAAGACGCAGGCGCGTTGGTGATGGACCTAATCGCCAGCCAATTACGGCCACGCGATATCGTCACCCGTGCGTCGCTGGAAAATGCGGCGATCGTGGTTGCGGCGTCCGGCGGCTCGACCAATGCCGCGCTTCATTTGCCCGCATTGGCCCATGAGGCAGGCATAGAATTCGACCTCTTCGATGTCGCCGAAATTTTTCGCCGTACGCCTTATATTGCCGATCTACAGCCGGGGGGCAAATATGTCGCCAAGGACCTATACGATGTCGGCGGCGTGCCGGTGCTAATCAAAGCATTGCTAGATGGCGGCTACCTTAATGGCGATTGCATAACGGTGACCGGCAAAACTTTGGCCGAAAACCACGCGGATATTGAGCTGCCGAGCGGTCAGGACGTCATTTATCCGACCACCAACCCCTTGAGCACCACCGGCGGTGTCGTCGGCCTCAAAGGTAATCTCGCTCCCGACGGGGGCATTGTTAAGATCGCCGGAATGAAAACACTAACATTCCGCGGCCCGGCCCGGGTTTTTGACCGGGAAGAGGATGCGTTGGCCGCCGTTCTGGCTCGTGAGTACGAAGAGGGCGACGTGCTGGTCATCCGCTACGAAGGGCCAAAGGGTGGCCCCGGCATGCGCGAAATGCTGTCGACAACCTCGGCCCTCTATGGGCAAGGCATGGGCGAAAAAGTCGCCCTGGTCACAGATGGCCGTTTTTCCGGTGGGACAAGGGGATTCTGCGTCGGGCACGTTGGCCCCGAGGCGGCAGTTGGTGGCCCCATCGGCCTCATCGAGACCGGAGACATAATCGTCATTGACGCCGAGGCTGGCACCATTGCCGTCGAACTATCCGAAGAGGAGCTTGCCGCGCGGCATAAAAAATGGTCGCCGCGCAGCACTGATTTCGGATCCGGGGCAATATGGAAATATGCACAGGCCGTTGGCTCGGCCCGCAATGGTGCGGTAACCCATCCGGGGGCCAAAGCCGAATCTCATGTCTATGCCGATATATAGCCTGGCCGATATATAGCTCGTATGCATAAATGAGCTTTATGCATGTGAATAAAGGTGAGTTTTACTCACAGCGAAAATATGGAACTGTGGATAACATGTGGATAACTATGGCGTTATCCACAGGGTATTTAGGTTATCCACAGTCTTTCCACAGGTTATCCACAGAATTTCCATAAATTGTCCACAAGGCAATGGAAAATTAAGTGGCGGCCGGTTCGACGCGTTCTCTAGAACGATTTTCTGAGATTGACCCCGGCATATCGATCATCGGCGGAGCCAAAGCTGAAGCCATTATCGTCGGTGCTGTTTGTCCGGAATTCGAACCGGGCCGATAATCCATTCTCTGGAGCCGAATAGTCCAGCCCGGTCGAAAACCCGTTGCTCAATGTTTCGTCACCGGTTGGGCTGACGGATGTATTGATGTTCAAATTTGCGAATGGACGCAAATTTCGACCGGAAACGATGCCCAGTTCATAAAACAGACTTCCTTCCAGCGCGTACCGTGAGAAGGCGTTGCGGTCGAGCTCCTGACTGTATTGGATGTGACCACCAAGTCCGTTTTCCGTTGATAAACGTAGGCCGCCGCCAACATCGAATGATCCTCGGTCATCGTTAATCGGGTCGACAAAATCATAGTCCCATTCGACGTCGCCAAACGGAGTGATAACCGTCCGACCCAGTGCGTAGGAGGTTGGCAGTACGAAGTCATAAGTTATTACGGCCCGCAGCTTAGTTTGACGCATATTGGAAACCGTGTCCGGCACGACAGTGCCATCGGATTCAATAAAACTATCAATTTTCTTACGACCAAAGGCAAAACCCGCCGAGCTGGTCAATGATAGCGGGGTGTAGGCAAGCCGGTGAATCCCCCGCAATGTTGCCGACCCGTGGATCAGAAAACTATCGGACTGGCCGCTGACCCCGCCGTTGCGGATAGTATCGACATCACCGAACCCGACGCCGCCCGTGCCCCAAATAGTTACATCGGGGGTTATCTGATAAGCAGCATAGGGTGAAACTGTATATAGAGTTTCTTCGATTTGGCCGAATATTCCGCTGATCTCGACATCAGTCTGTTGATAGCCGCCGGAAATGCCGACAATGGTTTTCTCCCTTATGCGTGTGTCGGCTCCTAAATTAAAACCAACGGCATCACCTTCAAAGCCACGGTCCAGCGATCCGACGACGTAATCGCTTTCAAAATTGTTGTAAGAGCCCCAGCCCCAGATCCGAACCGGCAAAGACCCTCGCCTATTAAATCCGCCGGGCTCAATGCCGCGGCCGGCGGGATTGTAGCCACCCAATTGAAGGGATTGCATAGCTGCCAATAGTGTCGACGCCTGTCCGGCGTCGAGGCCACCGTGAAATTGCCCAAGTGCTACCAGCGCTGATGATACCGCATCGGTCAACCCGGCGGATTTAGAAGTCCAGCGACTGACGCCGCCACTTTCAAAACCGTCAGCGAAAATGCCGTTTTCAATATTATCGTGGTTGATCTGGATTTGTGTTTTGGTGATCGCTGGGTTGCCGAGGATTTGCACCATAACGCCGGCAGAGCCTATGTTAATTTTGACGTCGACTAATTGCGTACCGCCGCTTTGGTCGGTGACTTCAACCTGCAGAGTGACCATGGGGGCGGTTGCAGCGACTCCAGTCGGATCCAAGACCGAAATATCACCGGTCGTATTGTCGATTGTGAAGCCGCCACCCGACGGATCGTCGACAAGGATGAAACCACCCGGCGTGTCGCCGCTCGTCGTGATAGTGCCGACGTAGGTACCGTTTGGGTCCGTATCCTTTACGTCGAACACCTGATTGTTCGGCACGGTCAGCGGGATATCAGTGATGGTCACGTCGACATTGGCCGTATCGGCGCCCGGCTGTATCGTGATTGCGAGATTATACGTTACCGGTGCGCTATCGGCGTCAAGCAGTTCCGGCTTGGCGACGGTAATTATTCCGTTGAAATCTATGGCGAACATACCGTCGGTATTCCCGGTCATGGTGATGCCGGTCACAGGATTACTCGTGACCGTGACCGGGGCGGTGCCAACCATATGCCCTAACTCGGAGGTTTCGGGAACAGTGAACGGTCCTGCATCGGCCACTGTCGGGTCGATGATCGCCTCTTGTTTGACCTGGATGGTGATGGCTGCGGTTGGCATGTTGACCCCATCGCTGGCCTGTATGGTCAAGGTGAAGTCGGATCCAAAAACGACCTGGGTCGCGTCGTTTACCGAAATGACCCCGTTATTATCGATGTCGAAGGCACCGGCGCCGGTGCCGTTTCCGCCGATGATGGTGAACGCGGTCGGGGTGTCTCCCGTGGTGGTGAGGTTAGGCGTCAGGGGAGTCATGTCCGGGGCGCCTTCATTGACCATCAATGTTTGGGCGGCAATTGCCGGGGCGATATTGTTGACCGTAACCGTCACATTGGCCGGCGTGCCGGGGACCCCGGCCTTTTTCGGGGTGATTTGGATGGTGAATGCTTTGTCGCCGGTGATTTCCTCGAAATCCAGGGCGGCGGAATTGTTCAGGGTAATTTCCCCGGCCGCGTTAATGGCGAAAGCATTGTTTGTGTTGCCGGTGCCGGTGATCATGAAATCGTCCGGTACACCGGTGACGCCAACGGTATGAAGCACCGCCGGGCCGCTCGTCGCTGTTTCGTTGACGTTGAATGCTTGACCGCCGGTCACCGCAATGGGAATGGCGTTAATGCAAATATTTCGGTCCGCATTAAATTTTGCAGTTACATCACCCGCGATGTCGACAATGAGCGCGCTGCCGGTATCTACCAGTGTTTTAAGTTGATCAAGGTTTAAGTCATCAGTGATTACTTTCGTGTCGATAATCACGACCTGAAAGCTTGCCGTTGTGGTGATCGGCACACCTGCGAAAGCGCGGGGATTTGTTGCAATTTCAATAACACTATTAAAGGTATTTTGAAGTTGGTTTGCCTTGAGTTTACCCCCACCTTTGGTTGCTAGCAGGTTTTGGCCGTCGTCAATCACCGCCATCGCCAAAAAATCATAGACGCTACCATCATTTGTGAGGTTCTCCGGACTAACGTCGAATTCTATCCCATATTGCATGCTGGTTATGGTCGTACATGTGGCTGCGTCAAATCCGAAACTATTTGGAAAACTTGTCATTTGACCCATGAGCAGCTGGGCGTGGGCGGGGGCTGCGAATACGGCCAGGCCGGCTGAGGCAAAAATGGCGCCGGCAAAAATACTGGCAAGTAGACGCCGTTCCGTATGCGCGGGCTGTGGGGAAGGGCGACTAATGCCTGTCGTTGAGGTGTGCGTTAAGACATTTGTTTCTGCGGTCCAAGTCGTCATTAGTTTAAGTCCTGTACAAACTAAGTGATTTTTTCCCCCGCGCGTCCGGCATTGGAATAATGGCCCATGACCCGTCATCGACTGGATTAAGGTCGTAATAGTGAATTTTCTTAGGTGCCAGGGCTGCCACTCTTAAATGGCATTAAGCTATAAATTTATTACAATTCGTCGAATACTAAAACTGTCCACAAAGGAATTATAGTTACATTAATTTTATATTTTTGTCGATTTTCACAATTAAATGAAGTGATTTTGACGATGCAACACGCTTGAAAGTAATGCCTACGACAGATTTATGTTGTTTTGCGGCGCTGCATTATGAGGCGTTAAGCTGTGTCAAGTTGACACCAAACCGGCGTATGGTCGGATGCTTTTTCCTGGCCGCGGGGAGCGCTGTCGATTTCGCAGGATCCGAGCAAGTCGGCGGCTTGCGGCGATAGCAGGAAATGATCGATGCGCAGCCCGTTATCTTTGGGCCATGCTCCGGCCTGATAATCCCAATAGGAAAACTCTTGCGCCTGTGGGTGCAAGGTGCGCCAGGCTTCGGTCAGGCCGAGATTGAGCAATGTGCGAAAGCGCGCCCGCGAGGCTGGCATGGTCAACGCATCACCGGCAAATTTTTCCGGCGCGTAGCAATCTCGGTCCTGGGGCAAAATATTATAATCGCCAGCCCACGCGGTCGGAATCTCTGAGATCAAGCTCTTCTCGACATGGGAAACGAGCCGGTCCATCCATGAAAGCTTATAGTCGAATTTTTCGCCCGGCACCGGATTGCCGTTCGGCAGGTAAATCGAGGCGACCTTTACGCCATTTCCCACATCGACCGTGGCTTCAATATAGCGAGCTTGCTCGTCACTATCATCACCGGGCAGGCCGCGACGTATGTTTGTGAGTTTGTGTTTTGAGGCAATGGCGACGCCGTTATAGGATTTTTGGCCGTGGATTTCGAGGTGATAGCCGGCGCTTTCAAATTCTAAAGCCGGGAAATCCGTGTCGGTGGTTTTTGTTTCCTGCAGCAACAGGACATCTGGATTGGCGGCGGCGAGCCAATCCAAGACATTGGGCAATCGCGCCCGAACTGAATTCACGTTCCACGTCGCTATTTTCATGTGCAGAAACTATTCTCGAGGAAGCTAGACGGCAAATGACATGCCACAGCCGCAGCTCGACGTCGCATTGGGATTATCGATGCGGAAATAGGATGCGCCAGGGTTTTCAACCCAATCGACGGTACATCCGTCCAGCATTTCAATCGACACCTCATCGGTGACGACGGAAATATCTTCTTGCTCGAAGACGAGGTCATCATTTTGCCTGCTGTCATCAAAGGCGAATGAATATTGAAAGCCGGAACAGCCGCCGCCATCGACGGTCACCCGCAACATCACTCCCGGCTTATCTTCCGCCGCGACCATAACGCGCAATCGCTTCAGCGCCGACGGGCTGAGGGCGATGGTGCCCGGTGTGACGCCGGGTTGGCTGCTACCTGTGTCAGTATTGCTCATGTGTTTTCATATCCAAAAAAGCCTATACTGCACTATTTAGTCAGCTGGCGCGTTAAGTCAATTCTCTGGGGACGTCAATTTTCGATTGCCCAATGTTAATTTTCCATTGCAATGCGCTGGGCACTGCCGCATTTCTGCGCCTATGCCAACGATATCGCCATATCCTGAACGAACTCTCGCACCCTTTGCGACCCGCGTTGGCGACAGCCGGGGGCGTCTGCATAACGAACCCGAAAGCCGGTCACGAACAGGTTTTCAACGGGACCGCGATCGGGTCATTCATTGCAGCGCGTTTCGCCGCCTGAAGCACAAAACCCAGGTTTTTGCTTATCACGAGGGTGACTATTACCGCACCCGATTGACCCATACTCTGGAAGTCGCGCAGATCGCTCGAACTCTAAGCCGGGCTCTCGGCCTTGACGAAGACCTCGCCGAGGCTGTGGCGTTGGCTCATGATTTCGGCCATACCCCCTTCGGCCATGCCGGTGAAGAGGCGCTCAATTTGGCCATGGCTGACTATGGTGGATTTGATCACAACGCGCAGACCTTGCGAATTTTAACCAAGCTTGAACGCCGATACGCAGAATTCGATGGGCTCAACTTAACGTGGGAAACTCTGGAGGGGGTCGTTAAGCATAATGGCCCACTGACCGGTCCGCTGGCGAGTGAAGCCCGGCCACTGGCCCACGCGGTTGAGGAATATAGTCGCGTGCATGATCTTGAGTTATCGAGTTATGCCGGTCCCGAGGCACAGGTCGCTGCGATTGCCGATGATATCGCCTATAACAGTCATGACCTTGATGACGGTTTGCGGGCCGGGTTGTTTGATGTCGGTGACCTTGCGGACGTGCCGCTCGTTGGCGACATCGTTGCTGAAGTTATGGCGCGCTATCCCGAAATCGAGCCCCAGCGCCTGGTCCATGAAACGGTGCGCCGCATCATCGGAACTTTGGTCGAGGATGTTTTGGGCGAAGCAGCGGTACGGTTTGCCGGTGCCGGGGTCGGATCTGCGAAAGATGTGCGCGACGCGGGCAGGCAGCTGGTTACGTTTTCAACCGAAAGAGCTTCGCAAGAACGGGCCATCAAAGCTTTCTTGTTTAAACATATGTACCGGCACAAACGGGTCAACGTTATGACCGACCGGGCTCGGCGCGTTGTCGCTGAGCTTTTTCGGCGATTCATGGAAGCGCCGGATATGCTGCCCAATGAGTGGCGAGAAGAGGTGCGCTCTCGGCGCCAGGCAGGAGACATTGTCGGAAAGGCAAGAGTGATTGCCGACTATATCGCCGGAATGACCGATGGTTACGCATTTGAGATACATAAGGGTTTAGTTTTATGAATGTTTTCAATGAATTTAGTCAATTTTTGAAAGATGAAGTTGAGGTTTTGGTTCGAGCAGGGACCTTGCCCACCGGCACGGATACGAGCCGCTTGGGCGTCGAGCCACCCCGGGATCCCGAGCATGGGGACATGGCGACCAATGCGGCGATGATGTTGGCCAAGGCGGCTAGCATGCCGCCCCGTGATATCGCCGCTTTGATCGTCGAACGTTTCGCGGCGCACGAACATATTGCTTCGGCGGAAATCGCTGGACCGGGATTTGTTAATCTGCGCTTGACCGATGATTTCTGGCGAGCCCATCTGACCACTGTGCTGACGGCGGGGGAGAATTATGGCGCCTCGGATATCGGGGGTGGCCAGTCGATCAATATTGAATTTGTTTCGGCAAATCCGACGGGCCCGCTACATGTCGGCCATGCCAGGGGAACAGTTGTTGGCGATGTGCTGGCAAATTTGCTCGCGAAAACCGGCCACGACGTGACCCGTGAATATTATGTCAACGATGCGGGCGCGCAGATCGAGGTGCTCGCCCGGTCACTTTATCTGCGCTACCGAGAAGTGTTGGGGGAGGCCATTGATGACTTTCCCGAGGGCCTTTATCCCGGCGATTATCTGGTTGCGCCAGCCCAAACACTGGCTGACCGGGACGGCGAGAAATGGATGAATTGCGGTGAAGACGAATGGCTGAAATCCTTTAGCGAGTTTGCCATCGAGGCGATGATGGATTTGATCCGCGCCGACTTGGTGCAGATCGGTGTGCGTCACGACCGCTTTAGTTCCGAGCGCGACCTGGTTGCCGCGGGTCGGGTCGATGCGGCCCTGGCAAAGCTCGAAGCCGACGGCCTGATATACGAAGGGGTCCTGGACCCACCAAAGGGCAAGCTGCCCGATGATTGGGAGCCACGCCCCCAGACATTATTCCGGTCCAGCGACTTTGGCGACGATGTCGATCGGCCACTGAAAAAATCCGATGGAAGCTGGACCTATTTCGCCTCCGATCTCGCCTATCATTTTGATAAAGCCGAGCGCGGCTTTAACGTGCAAATCGACATTTTTGGCGCCGATCATGGCGGTTATGTGAAGCGGATGAAGGCCGGGGTCAAGGCGCTCACTGGCGGCAAAGCAGAGCTTGACGTTAAGCTCTGTCAGATGGTGAAGCTCTTGGAAGATGGAAAGCCGGCTAAAATGTCGAAGCGGGCCGGAACGTTTGTCACCCTGCGCGACCTAGTCGACGAAGTGGGCGGCGACATTGTTCGGTTCATCATGCTGACCCGAAAAAACGATGCACCGCTGGATTTTGACTTGGTCAAGGTGCGCGAGCAAAGCCGGGATAATCCGGTTTTTTATGTTCAATATTCCCATGCCCGCTGCCACTCCGTGCGTCGCCAGGCGATCGAGGAAATGGGCGATGCCCTTGGCGATCCGGCGACATTATCTGAACGGTTGAAAGATGTTGATTTGACGCCCTTGACCGATTCGGATGAATTGGCGTTAATTAAGCGACTCGCGGCTTGGCCCCGCGTTGTCGAGAGCGCGGCCCTGGCACATGAGCCGCACCGCCTGGCGTTTTATCTATACGAGCTGGCGGCTGGATTCCACGCCCTTTGGACCAAGGGCAAAGATCAATCCAGTCTAAGGTTCCTGATTCCAGGCGATGTGCGTCTCACGCTGGCACGGCTTGCTCTTGTTCACGGGGTTGCGACGGTGATCGCGTCCGGGCTGCGTGTAATGGGTGTAGAGCCAGTAGAGGAACTTCGTTCATGACCACGCGTGACGACGGATATACGCCACAAAGCGGTGCACCCTTCGGGGATGACAGCGTACCGACTTTTGGTGAATTACTAAAGCAAGCGGCCGGGACTCTCGGTCGCGATGACGAACAAGCCAATCGGATGGAGCCCCATATCGGGCCCCAAGTGTTGGGTGCGACGATTGCTGGGACGGCTGATCAAGGCGTCGGCCAGCAACCGCTAAATTATCAGCCTGAAGCCTTTCCGGGGCAAGGGTATGCCGAACCGGGACCGGTCGGCGGTTACGCGGGTCCTACGGATATGCCGCCACCCGGAAATTTGCCACCTTCTGGAGACTCTTGGATCAATCGACGCTTCGACGCGAAAACCGTGGTGGTTGCCATGGCCATCGTCGGCGTAGCTGGCTCGGGTTTTGCTACATGGCTCGCCTATCGGGCCGGGGCCAATTCCGGGACAAATGGGGCTGTGCCCTATGTACAGGCCGATTATGACGCAACCAAGCGTCTACCTGACGATCCCGGCGGTCTTGATGTTCCTGATCGCGATAAGTTGGTTTTTGAAAATCTGAGTGGCGCGCCTGCCGGCGACGGCGTTGAGCATCTATTGCCGCCACCCGAACAGCCGGTCGCTCGCCAAGCTGCCGATCGCACCTCTCCGCTCTTGCCCGATAGGATGCCCGCCGCCGTCGAAAATGAAGACGGGCCAGCAATAGCGGCTGCGCCGCCGGCTGCCGCACCGGTCGCCACATCCCTCAATGTCCCGACGGCCTCAGAAACCGGCCCCACCGCTCAATCGCGGCCACAGGCGGTGGCGCCTTCTTTCCTGCCACCGACCCGCCCGCCAGCTCAAAGTGAGACGGTCGCAAGCCGACCTGCACCTCGACAGTCCGTTCCAGTCGAGACACTTTTGAGTGCAGCCGACCAGGCGGCGCCCCAGGCCGGGCAATCGAGTGGCTGGCGCATACAACTTGCGTCTTTAAGACAGGCGGGTGATGCCGATAGCGCTTGGGCTCAGTTGAGTCAGCGGCATGGCGGTGTTTTGTCGCTGCTGACACTTCATGTCCAGGAAGCGCGTTTGGATGCTGGCACCTTTTACCGCATTCAGGCCGGTCCTTTGGCCGGCCGCGCCGAAGCTGGTGCGGCATGCGAGGCGCTGAAGGCGAATGGACAACCTTGTATCGTCGTTGCACCCTAGGTATTCGGCGGTGTGATCGATGCCCTCGGCGCTTATTTACGGTTGCCGAGGGCTGTACCTAACCGAGCCGGAGCGGGATCTCTTTGCCGCTGCCGATCCGCTCGGTTTCATATTGTTTGCCCGCAATTGCCGGGATCCGGCTCAACTTGCAGACCTGGTCGCTGATTTACGTGTGTGTATCGGGCGCGATGACGCGCCGGTGCTGATTGATCAGGAGGGTGGACGGGTCACACGACTTGGCCCGCCACATTGGCGAACGCCTCCCGCTGCTGCAAGGTTTGGCGAGATTGCGGCGGTTGATTTAACGCGGGGCATTGAGGCTACACAAATTAATGCGCGGCTGATGGCCAACGATCTTGCGGCGCTTGGTATTACTGTGAATTGTGCGCCGGTCCTCGATTTCGGCTTATCTGGAACAACGCCAGCGATCGGCGACCGGGCGATCTCCGACGACGGTCAAATCATTGCTGCGATTGGCCGAGCCGTCTGTGCAGGCTTATTGGCTGGCGGGGTCTTGCCAGTTTTGAAGCACGTTCCCGGCCACGGCCGTGCGTTGATAGATAGTCATCTGGATCTGCCTCGGGTCGAAGCAGATATCAAGCGGCTAAGGCAGACGGATTTTACACCTTTCACCGACCTTGCTGACATGCCGATTGCGATGACGGCGCATATTGTTTTTGCTGCCCTTGATCCGGAGGCGCCGGCGACTCAATCGCGCATTGTAATCGCGCAGACAATTAGGGGCGAGATAGGGTTTGACGGATTGCTGCTGAGCGACGATATCTCCATGGAAGCGTTGGCGGGCACAATCGTACAGCGGGCTCACCTTGCCTGGGATGCGGGGTGCGATATTGTCTTGCACTGCAATGGTTCACTTGAAGAGATGAGCGACCTTGCCAATAGTGCACCTGAAATGAATGAAGCGAACCTAAAACGCTGGGCGAGGGCGCAAGAGGTAGTAAAGGCGGCCAAGGATAATCATGTCGATAGCGAAGCTATGGCGGTCCGTCTCAGTCAATTGATGTAGTAGGAAAAGAATTTGGGCGATTTATCGAGTATTTTGGGCGTTGCGTCGACTTGGATCCTGCCGGTTCTGATCGCTGTGACGTTTCATGAGGCGGCTCATGGTTGGGTTGCCTGGCGCCTAGGTGACGATACTGCCTATGCGCGGGGCCGGGTGACGTTTAATCCGTTGGCCCATGTGGATCCGGTTGGGACGGTTCTGGTGCCGGGCATGTTGGTCCTTACCGGGGCGCCATTTTTGTTTGGTTGGGCCAAGCCAGTACCGGTCAATTTTATGGCCTTGCGGCGGCCAAGGCGCGACATGGTCTGGGTTGCTTTGGCGGGGCCGGGGATCAATATAGCCTTGGCGATTATCGCAGCGGCACTGCTCCACACGGTTGATTGGTTTCCTGCCACGGCGCGCGAATTTGTCGAGCTCAATCTGGCCCACGCGTTTCTGATCAACGTCGTTCTAGCGGTTTTTAATATGCTTCCCCTGCCGCCCCTTGATGGGGGCCGGGTGGCGGTTGGCTTGTTACCGCCGTCGCTGTCGCGGCCGTTGGCACGACTCGAACGGTGGGGGTTTTTTATCATTCTCGGGGCGATTTTCGTCGTGCCGTATCTCGGTCGTTTGATAGGCTATGACATCAATATCTTTTCGATGATTATCGGACTGCCCGTTTCCGTTTTGATTGATGTGATTGTCGCGCTCGTAGGATTAAACTGATATGAGGCACTCCCGTCCAGTTAGGGCACCCAGTTAGGGCTATGGTGGCAAGGCGCAAAATTTCAGGATGATAAGCCAAGATCCTTTCGAACAGCCGGTGCGCCGCGACCCTGAAGAGGGGCCGGTTCAATTGGTCCTAAACCTTGATGGGTATGAAGGGCCGATCGACCTGTTGCTGTCTCTGGCCCGTGACCAAAAGGTCGACCTGACCAAAATATCGATCCTCGAATTGGCCGAGCAGTATCTCAATTACATCCAGACGGCCCATAATCTTCAGTTAGAGATTGCCGCAGACTATTTGGTCGTCGCGGCGTGGCTCGCCTATCTCAAATCTCGGCTCTTGTTACCGGTCGAAGAGACCGATGTCTCGGAGCCGAGTGGCGAGGAACTGGCGGCGGCCTTGGCCTTTCAGCTGCGGCGGCTCGACGCGATGCGTGAGGCGGGCAATCGTTTATATGCCCAGCATATTCTTGGCCGAGATGTATTTTCACGGGGCATGCCCGAAGGCTTGCGGATGGTTAACCGGCCGATTTGGCAGGTGTCTTTGGTTGATGTTTTGCGCGCCTATGGCGGCATTCAAAGTCGCGCCAAGGCTGAGACATTGCATATTGAGGCGCCGGACCTTTATTCCGTCGATGACGCGATGTCGCGCCTTTCCGGGGTGCTGGGCCGTTTGCCCGATTGGACGGTTTTGATGCGGTATTTGCCCCCCAATTTGACCGGTGATTTGACCGACGACCTGGTTCGCCGGTCGGCGGTTGCGTCGACCTTCGTGGCTGGGCTCGAATTGGCACGAACGGGGCAATTGGAACTGCGCCAGGAAAGGCATTTCGGACCGATTTATGTGCGGGCCAATGCCACCGTTGCAAAACAGGATAACGACCATGAGGGATGACGAAAGCAACCAGCTGTTGCGGTTGGCCGAAGCAATATTGTTTGCCGCCAAAGAGCCGCTGACCAGCGAGCAGGTGGCGGCCCGGTTGCCGGAAGAGTGCGCACCCGATGAATTGTTGCCGGAGCTGCAATCACTCTATGCAAATCGCGGTATCAATTTAGTTCGACCTGGTGGCAAATGGGCCTTTCGTACCGCGCCAGATCTGGCACCGAAGCTCGATTTAGAGCGGGAGTCGCCGCGCAGCCTTTCCAAAGTTGGGGTCGAGACACTGGCGATTATTGCCTATCATCAGCCGGTCACCCGGGCCGAAGTCGAGGAAATCCGCGGTGTTGCTGTCAGCAAGGGAACCCTCGACATATTGCTCGAATGCGCTTGGATTAAGCCGGGGCGGCGCCGGGAAACGCCTGGGCGCCCCGTGACTTGGGTCACAACGCCGGAGTTTCTCAATCATTTTGGTTTGGAGGGTCTGCGCGATCTGCCGGGTATCAGCGAATTGCGGGAGGCTGGATTGCTTGAAAAACAGACCGGTTTCGACGTCTATGCCAACCGCTCCGGCGAAATGGAACTTGAAGACGAGGACGACAGCCAAGACCCCGAAGAGGATCTTCTCACCGACCTTGAGGAAACCGATGAGGGGCCCACTGCTGGGCAAGATGCCGGGCAAGATGACGGGCCAAACCCGATAAATGAGGCGGCGGCAGCTGGTGCAGACACTCTCTCTTGAGCATATCAGCCATAGCTATGGTGCAAATGGGGGCCATGGCGAGATAACGGCAGTCAAGGACGTTGGCCTGACCGTCGCACCGGGCGAGGTCATCTGCCTGGTCGGGCCGTCGGGTTGTGGCAAATCAACTCTGCTCCGTGTTGCCGCCGGGCTAGAGCCGTTGCAGGCGGGCAAGGTTAGGATCGGCGATAAGCTGGTCGGCGCCAAAGGGGTCAATGTGGCGCCGGAAAATCGCGGTGTTGGGCTGGTATTTCAGGATTTTGCCCTTTTTCCCCACCTGGATGTGCTGGCTAACGTTGCTTTCGGACTGAGCGAAATGGATCCGGGACCGCGTAAGGTGGCGGCTGCCGCTATCCTGGACCGGGTTGGCATGAGTGACCACGGTGCGGCCTTTCCCCATGAGCTATCCGGCGGGCAGCAGCAGCGGGTTGCCTTGGCTCGCGCTCTGGCGCCGAGCCCGGCAGTCATGCTGCTCGACGAGCCGTTTTCCGGGCTCGATACCAGGTTGCGCGACAAAGTTCGCGACCAAAGCCTGCATATTTTAAAAGACAGTGGTGCGGCGACCCTCATTGTCACCCATGATTCCGAAGAGGCAATGTTTATGGCCGATCGGATTGCCGTCATGCGCCATGGCGCTATCGAACAAATCGGCGTGCCGTCGGAGCTTTATTTTTCGCCGAGTAACGCATTTGTGACCGAGTTTTTCTCTGAGGTAAATAAGTTTACCGGCGCCGTTTCCCAAGGCAAAGTCCTGACGCCTTTGGGACCTATCGCCGCCGACAAATTTGGTGACGGGACGTCAGTGGATGTGTTGGTGCGGCCAGAGGCGGTGCGTATTGCAGAAGTCGGTGCCGGTGCCGTAACAGGGGCCATAACCACTGCCACCGCCTGTGTTGAGGCGGCGCGGTTGTTGGGCCGGACAAGTCTCATTCACTTGTCCGTGCAGCCTCCCGCCGGGAGCGATAATAGAAGTTGCGCCGATGGCGCGGCCGCTCCCAGCACAATGCATCTCCATGCGCGGGTGCCTGGCCAGCAATTACCCAGCCCCGGCACGCGAGTATCGCTGGAACTCGATCATAGTCTGGCCTTTGTTTTTCCGACAAACGGCGCTACATAGGATCAACCGAAGGCCGATTTACCCGGTATCTGGAAATGCTAACACGGATACATTTGGGTTTTGGCGACGTTCGGTGTAATTTTCCTGGCAAGAACCACCTCAACCTTGGGGTTGGGGCCAAATATTGGGAGCAAGGCAAATCATGAGTATCGGACCTTGGCAAATCATCATCGTTGCCGTTCTTCTGCTCATTCTGTTTGGCGGTAGAGGCAAGATATCAAGCGTCATGGGTGACGTTGCAAAAGGTATTAAGTCGTTCAAGTCAAACATGAAAGAAGACGAAGAACCTGCTGAAAAAATAGAAAAAACAGAACAAGCTAAAGCAGAATCTGTGGTCGCCGGAACGGCCAAAGACGAAGCGACACAGAGCTGAGCAGAGAGCTGAGCAAAGAGCAGAAATTGTCAGAAGCTAAGGCGAGCGCCGGGTGATGCTTCCCCTTGGGACATACGAGATCATTGTCATTGTCGTGGTGGCACTGGCGATCATTGGGCCGAAAGACCTGCCCGGCGCGCTGAAAACCGTTTTCCGCGTCGTTCGGAAAGCCCAGGCGGTAACCCGTGAGTTTCGTAAAGGCCTTGAAGATTTGACCAAAGATTCCGGCCTAGATGAGGTTAAACGGGAGCTGAAAGCTGCGACCAGCATCGCCAAGGGTGACCTGGGCGGGTTAACGTCCAATATTTTGGGTGAGGATCCGCTAGATAACAACTCGTTAAAGAACCAAATTTCTCCTGGAAAAGACCCGGCTGGTGGCAATACTATCGGCCAAACCGTTTCGGCAGCCCTGACCCCAAAAGACCCACCTAGAACGACCCCAGAAACCGAAAGTGCCGGCCCGGCGAAGGCCGACGCGGAAGGCTAGCCGGAACTATCCCAGATTATGTCCGACACATCAGATGCGCCAATCTCAGGCGACCCAGATTCAAACGATCAGGTCGTTGAAGAGAAAATGCCCCTGCTCGATCACCTGGTCGAGCTGCGTCGGCGCCTAGTTTATTCCGTTCTCGTCATTGCTGCTTGTTTTCTTGTTTGCTGGCTGGTGTTTGCCGACGATATCTTTAATTTTCTGGTCGCGCCGTTGGCCGAAATGTGGGAAGGCCAGCCCAATCGCCGATTAATCTTTACCGCGATGCACGAGAAATTTTTTACCGAGGTGAAAATCGGTTTTCTAGCAGGATTTTTTGTCGCCTTTCCCTTTGTTGCCTCGCAGATATGGATATTTGTTGCGCCGGGCCTGTTTCGCAATGAGAAAGGCGCGTTTCTACCGTTTTTGATTGTTACGCCGTTTCTTTTTATCGCTGGCGGCGCCTTCGTTTATTATATAATTTTCCCTATTGCATGGCAGTTTTTTGCCGGATTTGAGCAAATCGGCGGCGCCGACCAATTGCCGATTGAACTCACGCCAAAGGTCAATGAATATCTCGGGCTGGTCATTCGACTAATTTTCGGTTTTGGCATCAGTTTTGAACTGCCGGTCGTGTTGACATTGGCTGGGCGGGTTGGCTTGGCCAGCGCCAAGGGGCTGCGGTCGAGCCGCAAATACGCGGTTGTGATGGCCTTCATCGCGGCGGCAATCCTGACGCCGCCGGATCCCTTCAGTCAATTGGCGCTCGCCGTGCCGATCCTATTGCTGTATGAGGCCTCGATCATATCCGTGGCGATGGTTGAACGGGGCCGCCGTCGGCGTGAAGAGGAAGAAGAGGCGGCTATGGACGATGCGCAATAGCGCCATGGGGACGCGTGCAATAGCGTCTGGACGACACACAGGCGCCGCCCCTATAAGTGATCGAGGTTTATCACAAATTACTGGTCATTCGAGCCTGCCCCTATGCACGATCTGAGATGGATTCGAGATAATTCCGATGCTTTCGACGCGGCACTGGGCCGTCGAAACAAGGCGCCCGGCGCGGCGCAAATTCTAGCCGTCGACGAGGCGCGTCGCGCTATCCAAACCGCCTTGCAGGAGATGCAGGAACGGCGTAACGGGGCATCGAAGGAAATCGGCCGGGCAATGGGAGAGGGCCGGACTGGCGAGGTGGCTGCCTTGAAAGAGGAAGTCGCCGCGCTCAAGGGTAGTTTGCGCGACGCCGAAGAGCGTGAACGAGCGCTATCGAGCGAACTCAACGAATTGCTCATGGAGCTGCCCAATATTCTGGCCGACGATGTGCCCGACGGCGATGATGAGAGCGCGAACCAGGAATTGCGCCGGGTCGGCGATCCGCCGGCTTTTGACTTCGAGCCTCGGGAACATTTTGATCTTGGTGAAGCTCTTGGCTTGATGGATTTCGAAACGGCGGCGAAAATATCCGGGTCGCGTTTTGTCATTCTCAAAGGGGGTTTGGCGCGCCTCGAACGGGCATTGGCCCAGTTCATGCTCGATATTCATACAGCCGAATTCGGCTATTTAGAGGTTAGCCCGCCATTGCTGGTGCGCGAAGAAACCCTATTTGGCGTCGGACAGTTACCAAAAATGGCCGAGGATATGTTCAAGACCGAAGAAGGTCATTGGATGATCCCGACCGCCGAGGTCTCTCTGGTTGGTATGGCGATGGGCGACATTATCGATGAGGCATCTTTGCCAATTCGCTATGTGGCACATACGGCCTGTTTTCGGTCCGAGGCCGGTGCATCGGGCAAAGACACACGGGGCATGGTCCGCACCCATCAATTTTATAAGGTGGAACTGGTTTCCCTGACTCACCCCGACCAATCCGACGCCGAGCATGAGCGGATGACGGGGTGTGCTGAAGCGATCCTGCAGCGCTTAGGTTTGGCTTATCGGGTTGTGGTTCTGGCCAGTGGCGACACCGGGTTTAATGCGCGGCGAACCTTTGACATTGAGGTTTGGCTGCCGGGCCAGGGGCAATATCGCGAAATATCCTCTTGTTCGAATGTGGGGCCGTTCCAAGCGCGGCGAATGAATGGGCGTTTCCGGCCGATCGGTGTTGACGGCAGTGGCGGCAAGGATGGCAAGCCGGGTAAACCTGAATTTTTGCATACCCTCAACGGGTCCGGCCTAGCGATTGGCCGCACGCTGATTGCAGTGATGGAAAACAACCAACGAGCAGATGGAACCATTGCAGTTCCCGAAGTGCTGCAGCCCTATATGGGTGGCGTCACGGTGTTGGGTGCCGGACAGCCGGGCGAATGAATAGCTTTCCAAGCGGGCTGGGATCGCTGCGTGTCCTGCTGACCAACGATGACGGCATCGATGCGCCGGGCCTTAAAATTTTGCGCCGTATTGCGGCCGAATTTACTGATGATATTTGGGTTTGCGCTCCCGATTCCGAGCAAAGTGGTGCCGGGCATTCATTGACCCTTTCCGATCCGATCCGGTTGACCCGTCACTCGCGGCGCCGCTATTCCGTCGATGGCACACCGACGGACTGCGTTCTCGTCGCTATCCACCGTATAATGCAAGATAACCCACCCGATCTTGTCCTTTCCGGCGTCAATCGCGGGGCCAATATGGGAGAGGATATTACCTATTCGGGTACTGTCGCGGCGGCGATGGAGGCGACTCTGCTTCGTATCCCGGCAATCGCGTTGAGCCAGCAAACCGAAAACGGCAAAGCAAATATTCATTGGAAGACGGCCGAGACCTGTGCGCCCGATATTATCCGAAAGCTCTGCCAAGCCGGGTGGCCGAAAGGCACCTTGGTCAATTTAAATTTCCCCGCCGTTCCGGTAGAGGAAATTGAAGGGGTTGAAGTTACGACCCAGGGCACGCGATTTATCGGTGACAATTTGGACGAACGTGTCGACCCGCGCGGCAGAACCTATTTCTGGATTGGCGGTCTGCAAAATTTATCCAAGCCCGGAAAAGGCACTGATTTGGCCGCTGCCGCCAAAAACCGAATTTCGGTTACGCCGATCCATCTCGATTTTACCCATCGGCGGGCGTTAAAGGGACTGCGCGAGGCCTTGGCGTGACCACGGTGCTGCACAAAGTGCGGCTTATCATGGATCTACGGCGCGACGGTATCACCGATACAAAAGTGCTCTCGGCGATGGAGGGAATCCCACGTGAAAAATTCGTGCCGGCGGCGTTAAAAAGCCGGGCGTACGAAAATACGGCTTTGCCGATCTCGTTTAATCAAACCGTTAGTCAGCCGACCGTTGTCGCTCGAATGGCGACGGCGTTAGAGCTTGGCGATCGATTAAAGCTACTCGAAATTGGCACTGGGTCAGGCTATAACGCGGCTGTTTTGTCGCGGCTGGTGCGTCGCGTCTATACAATTGAACGATTCCGTCCGATGGTCTTGGGCGCCGAAGCGATATTTTCTGATCTCGGCCTACATAATATTACTGCGATATTGGGCGACGGGATGCGCGGCTGGTCGCCCCAGGCGCCCTTTGACCGAATATGTGTTACGGCAGCCGCACCTGAGCCACCGGCTCAACTGATTGATCAGTTGGCCGAGGGCGGGATTATGGTCATGCCCGTCGGTGGGCCACATCAGGTGCAAACACTAATGCGGTATCGCAAACGCGAATCTCGTATACTCGAAGAACCCCTTGATCAGGTTCGTTTTGTGCCCCTGATAGCCGATGTCGCCGAGGAGACCCAGGCGAGCTGACTGTTTCGGGGCTAAGTATGTGCTGGGAGGTGTGACCGATGTCCACTGTGGTCGAAAGTAGGGCCGCCAGATTATTGCTCGCTGCATTTTTATACAGCGTTGGGGCCGTGTGCTTGTTTTCGGAATTGGCGAAAGCACAGGAAAATAACACGGTCATCGAAGCTGGTATCGCTTTTCATATCGTCGCGGGGGGCGAGACGGTTTACAGAATATCCCAAAATTTCGACATTGATCAGGCCGGTTTGATCGCGCGAAACAATCTGACGCCGCCCTATACTCTTGCCATTGGTCAGCGTCTCATTTTGCCGATCACGCGAACCCATACTGTTGCGGTTGGTGATACGTTATTTTCAATTTCTCAAGATTCCGGGGCGACGGTGGCTTCCGTCGCAGCGCTAAATCGCATTGGCCCACCTTTTACGATCAGAGTGGGGCAAAATCTATCACTACCGCCATTTCCAGGGAGCGCCGCGACATCAACGGCGCCGACGAACGCCAATACGTTGCCAGGTCAATTACCGGGTATACCGGCCCCCGACCGAGGCGGGTATATCTGGCCGGTGGATGGCCGAATTGTATCGACTTTTGGGCGCAAGGCCGACGGAAGGCGAAATGACGGGGTAAATATTGCTGCCCCCCGTGGTTCGGCAGTGCGCGCGGCCCAGGCAGGCGTCATTGCCTATGCCGATAGCACGGTTCCCGGGTTCGGCAATCTTCTGCTGATCAAGCATCAAGGTGGTTTGATCACCGCTTACGCCCATAATGAGGCGCAGCTTGTCGCGCGGGGCGAGATTGTCGCCAGGGGGCAGGTTATCGCCCGTGTCGGCGACACCGGGGGCGTTGAAACCCCACAGCTCCATTTTGAAATTCGCCGGAGCGGTACTGCGATCGATCCCGAATTATTTCTCACGGATTGAACTGGCGTCGGACGTTTTCGAATCACTTTAATTTAACTCAGCCGCTTGCCTTGAGTTCCGGCGACTTCTTGGATGAATTGCCAGGCGACACGTCCCGACCGAGCGCCGCGTGTCGTCGCCCATTCGGCGGCGGCGGCGTGGAGCTTCGCACGATCGCCGTCGAGGCTGTAATGGTCTGCATAGGCGTCGACGATAGCAAAATATGTATCCTGATCGGTATTGTGGAAGCCAAGCCAGAGGCCGAAACGATCTGAGAGAGACACTTTCTCTTCAACCGCTTCCGACGGGTTAATCGCGGTTGAGCGCTCATTCTCGATCATATCTCGGGGCATGAGATGACGACGGTTGGAGGTTGCATAAAACAACACATTTTCCGGCCGACCTTCGATACCGCCTTCGAGCACGGCTTTCAGGCTCTTATAACTCGTATCTTCACTATCGAAGCTGAGATCATCGCAGAACATCAGGACTCGGCGGTCGGATTTACGCGCCACGGCGAGGAGGGCGGGCAGGGTGGTAATGTCCTCTCGGTGAATTTCGACGAGGGCAATAGCGTTATCGGTCTCGCTATTAATTTTTGCGTGGGCGGCTTTGACCAAGCTCGATTTTCCGGTTCCGCGTGCGCCCCATAAGAGCGCATTATTGGCTGGCAATCCCTGGGCAAAGCGGCGGGTGTTTTCGATGAGCGTGTCGATTTGACGCTCAATCCCCTGCAGCAAGTCCAACGGCATGCGGTTGACCGACAAGACCGGCTCCAAGATCGGCGCGCCGCCGCCCGGCGGGACATGCCAGATAAAGGCATCACCTGCGCCGAGGTCGAATTTCTGTTGCGGTTCGGGGGCGAGGGCCTCTAAAGCGGTCGCTATACGTGCCAATTGCGTCAGGGTTTTTTCGTCGTCATTCATGCCAAATTCGCTTGCTGGAAAAAGGTTTGGTGCCGTCTCAGGCGACGGCGCGGGACCCTAACACGGAGCCTCGTTTCTGTCCAAGTCCGAGGCTTTGTTCACGCGGCTGGAATTTGGCGTTGATAACCGCTATATGAAGCCCCTTACGGCCTTAAATTTTTTTGGGCCGGGCCTATATCGAAGCGAATACTCGCGCAGATATCCCGATGGAGTTGAGGAATGCTTATTTCGCCTGCATATGCACAGGCCGCCGCTGGCGGCTCTGGCGGCACCAGTACGATATTTAAGATGGGTGCGATATTCCTGATTTTTTACTTTTTGTTGATCCGGCCACAACAAAAGCAACGTAAGGTGCACCGCGAGATGCTGAATAATGTGCGTCGCGGCGACGAAGTGATCACTGGCGGCGGTATTATCGGTAAAGTCACCAAGGTCAATAGCGAGACCGAAGTAACTGTAGAGATTGCCGAGGATGTCCGAGTAACCGTGGCACGGGGAACGATTACTGCAGTCATTAATAAGCAGGATGCACCGGCAGCTGCTGCTGAGAACAAGGCGGCGAATAAAAATGAGAAGCCGACCGCAGAAAAGCCTGCTGGTTTGCTCGGGTCGATTTTTGGTGGCAAGAAATAGACGCATATTAATTTGAGGCGATTGCTTCGTGCAGAATTGATGACGGGCGTAGGGTGAGCTGAATGGTCAATTATAATATCTGGACCGCGTTTGTGACGGTTCTCATTTGTGTGCTTGGGCTGTTGTTTGCCGTGCCGAATTTTCTGATCGGCACCAGCGATACGGCCTCCGGGGTGCCCGGGTTTTTGCCGCAAAAGACCGTCAATCTTGGCCTCGATTTGCGCGGTGGCTCATCATTATTGCTGCGCGTTGAAGTCGATGCGGTGTTTGCAGAATCCCTTCAAGCCATGGTTTCGGCGTCCCGGCGTGGGCTGCGGTCCAAGCAGATAAGCTATACCGGGCTAGGCGTTGAAGAGAATACCGTCGTATTTACCCTGCGCGACCCAAGCCAAGAGGCCGCCGCCCGCGACGAACTGTCGGCGCTGCTCGGTGATCTGACGCTCAATGTCGAGCCCAACGGCCGGTTTGTCATGAGTTTTGGCGAGGAGGCGAGGATCGCCCGCCAAGATCTGGTGATGGATCAGTCGATTGAAATTGTTCGCCGACGGGTCGACGAAATGGGCACCACCGAGCCACTCATCCAACGTCAAGGCGAAGACCGTATTTTGGTTCAAGTACCTGGTTTGGACGATCCCGAACGTCTCAAAGACATTCTGGGTAAAACGGCGAAGCTAAATTTTCACCTGGTTGATGCCAGGGTGACACCTCAACAAATTCAATCTGCACAAGTGCCCCCAGGGGTGATGCTGGTGCCGATGGAGGACGGTAGTGGAATGTTGCCGGTGTCGCGCGACGTCATCGTTGGTGGCGATCACCTGGTGGATTCCCAACCAAGTTTTCAAGATAACCGACCCGTCGTATCCTTCCGGTTTGACGCTGCCGGTGGACGTATCTTTGGCGAGACAACGACCAATAATGTCGGCGAATTACTGGCGATCGTGCTTGATAACAAAATTGTCAGCGCACCCCGGATCAACGGGCCCATTCCCGGCGGCAGCGGTATCATAACGGGATCGTTCACCACCCAGGAAGCTGCCGACCTATCGCTGGTTTTGCGAGCCGGCGCTCTGCCGGCACCTTTGAGTATTCTGGAAGAACGCACCGTCGGCCCAGGGCTCGGTGCCGACTCGATTGCTGCGGGCAAGATCGCCTCAATGGTCGGGCTAGTCCTCGTCATCATCTTTATGGTGGTCACCTATGGAATGTTTGGGGTGATGGCGGATATCGCATTGTTAATCAATATGCTGATCATCCTGGCGGTTCTTTCGGTGTTGCAAGCAACGCTGACCTTGCCCGGTATTGCCGGAATTGTGCTGACCATCGGTATGGCAGTTGACGCTAATGTGCTGATTTTTGAGCGCATTCGCGAGGAAGCTCGCAATGGTCGAACGCCGATAAATGCCGTTGATTCCGGTTATCGACGCGCCCTGACCACGATCATCGATTCTAACTTGACCACATTGATTGCCGCGATCCTATTGTTCCAGTTCGGTTCCGGGCCGATCAAAGGGTTTGCGGTCACTCTATCGATTGGCATAGCGAGCTCAATGTTTACCGCGATCATGGTGACCCGACTAATGGTGGTCGGTTGGCTATGGCAGCGCAAACCCAAATCGATACCCATTTAAGCCGAATATTGGCCCGTCGTTCGAGGAAATTCATGCGCCCACTTCATCTGGTACCTGCCAACACAAAGTTCGACTTTGTTGGAAAAAGGCTGTTCGCCTACATAATTTCTGCCGTGCTGATCGTCGGATCGGTGGTGGTTTTTTCGATATCGGGCCTGAATTTTGGCATCGATTTCCGTGGCGGAACTCTGATTGAAGTAAAGACAAAAGGCCCAGCAGATATCGAGGCGCTACGGACCCTCACCGGCGGTCTCGATTTGGGTGAGGTGCAAATTCAGACCTTTGGCGCACCCGACGATGTGCTGATCAGAGTGCAGCGTCAAACTGGTGACGAAGCTCAGCAGCAAGAAGCCATCACGACTTTGAAGACGGCATTAGGCGATCAAGTGGCGGAATACCGGCGCACCGAATTTGTCGGGCCGACTGTTGGTGCTGAATTGATTCAGGCGGCAATTTTGGCCGTCAGTCTCGCCCTTGGGGCCATTCTAATTTACATCTGGTTTCGCTTTGAATGGCAATTCGGTGTCGGCGCGGTAGTTGCGCTGTCCCATGATATTATCACGACGATCGGGCTCTTTGCCTTTACCCAGCTTGAGTTTAATTTAGCTACAGTGGCGGCAATTCTGACCATCGCCGGCTATTCGATCAATGATACCGTCGTCATTTACGACCGGGTCCGCGAGACCTTGCGTAAATACAAAAAATTGCCAATGACGGAAGTTCTTAATATCGCCGTCAATGCAACCTTGTCGCGGACCGTGATGACGAGTTTAACCACCCTCTTGGCGCTCATAGCCTTGGTGGTTCTCGGCGGTACAATTATCCGAGACTTTGCTCTGGCGATGATCTGGGGTGTTGTTATCGGCACTTATTCTTCCATTTTTATCGCTGTGCCGACCTTGCTGTTTTTAAGGCTTCGCCAGATTTCCGGTAGCGATTCGGAAAACGACGATGAGCAAGAAAATATTCCGGCCGAACCCGCGAGTTAAAATAGCATGGTTGGGGGCGATCCGAGGGGGCAAGTCCAGGCGATTGAAGCCTATGGCGATCTTCGGTTCCGCATATCAAGCGTTGTCCATCATGGCTCGGTCATCGTGCTTTCCGAGGCGACCCATGCCTGGCCCGTCGAGACCCTAGAGGAGGCGCAAGAGGCGCATTTCGCGCCATTGGCGGCCATTGCCGATGACGTCGAGCTGCTTCTCATCGGCTGCGGTGTGAGCATTGGTGATCCGCCGCATTTTCTCATTGCGCTCTGTCGTGCCTCCGGGATCGCCATCGATCCTATGGACACAGGCGCGGCGGCGCGCACCTACAACTTACTGGCCTCCGAAGGACGCCGCGTCGCCGCAGCGCTGATCGCCGTCTGATCTGCTTTTAAAAAAAAGGCGACGCCGAAGCGCCGCCCTAATCTTTGCCTTATCTCAAATAAGTCTTATTGAAACAGGCCGTTCTGTGCGCCGATCATGGCGAGCAGCATTGGGATCGACAGCATTGTGTTGATCCTGGAAAATTGTCCGGCGGTTTTTGCCGCCTTTGCTTTCGCGTCGGCTTCAACGGTGACAATTCCAAGGATTTTTTTCTGATTTGGCCAGATGACGAACCAGACATTGAACGCCATGATAATACCCAGCCACATGCC
This sequence comes from Alphaproteobacteria bacterium, assembly GCA_021774575.1. Lineage (GTDB taxonomy): Bacteria > Pseudomonadota > Alphaproteobacteria > UBA6615 > UBA6615 > JAJFIX01. The sequence goes on from JAJFIX010000046.1 coordinate 121,887, forward strand.
GATACCGATACCCGCAGCCATCGGTGATCCGGAATGCTGTCCGATCGACAGCGCGTCAAGTATATAGCCGTTCTGCCAAGCCAAAATCAGTCCAAAGACCAGTGTCGACAAAGCGGCCCAGCGGAACCAGAACAAGGCAGCCGGGGCAATATGTTTACCGATGGCCGGTTTCAGGTCGTCGGGAATTTTGGGCATGGTTGGTGTCTGAACGAAATTGAAATACCAAAGCAGGCCGATCCACATCACGCCGCTCATCACATGCAGCCAACGGACGAGTATCGGCAACAGGAGGTCTAATTCCCACATCTTATTGTTCTCCTTGCCTATAATTATGTGCCAAATGCAGAGTGCTCAAATGCAAGGTGCTATGTGATGGCGTTAACGACGACGAGCATGATGACCGACAAGATAATGCCGGACAAAATAGTCAATGGCAGCGATGCCAGTATTTTCCCCATGGGGAACCTCGTATGTTTGTGATGCACTAAGTTGCGGACGCTACCAAGTGATATGATTCGTGTATAGCCAAATGAAGGCGTGCGCGCCGTTTACTTTTGATTTAGTGGATCTTTGTTTCGTTGTCACCGCGATGCTGCATCTATTCTTTTGGGGGGAGTTAAATTTTGCCACCGGACGGCTTTTCGTCTTATTGCTTGGGTTTGGTGCGCGGCGCCGATCGTGACCTCTATTATGCCTGCCTCTTGCTGCCGGGCGATATTCGACCGGCGGCGGTGGCGCTGACCGCACTTCACATCGAACTGGACGCAATTGCCAAACGACCCGGAGATCCGATGGCTGGGATGGTGCGACTGCGATGGTGGCAGGGGGGGCTGGCCGCTGTTTTTGGCGCCTCCTCCCTGGAGGAGGAGCCTTCATTTGCTGTTCATATCGGCGATAGCCCAATCCTGGAAGCCCTGGCGTCTTGCCTGCCCGAAAACCGGTCCATTGCGCAGCGGCTGATTAAATTGCCGGAGGGCTATTTCCCCGTTGAAGACACCCACAACAGTGTGGGTTATGAGGCAATTAAGGCGCGCAGTGCGGCGACGACCGGCGTTTTGCTGGCGATTTACCAAGATTTGCTGGCTGGCGAGCCTTGTTCGGATAGTGCGGTGGCGGCGGGCACTCATATTTCCGTTGCATGGGGGTTGGCAAATGCCTGCCGCGTAATATGTCACGGGCCTGGGGCGGTGCGCGATTTATTGGGTGACGGCAAGGACCGGCCCGAAATTGCTTTAGCCACCATGTGCGGCCAGGCCCGTAATGCCCTTGTTCAAGCGCGGGATCTGCACAGTGATCTTGACCGGAGGGCACGCCGGGGGCTGGTCTTGGCAAAACTTGTCGAGAGCAATATCCAGCAAATAGAGCGGGTTAAATTTCAGTGTGACCGGCTTGGACCGCCGCCGCCTTTGCGCCTGCTTGGGGCTATTATGGCCGCTAAAACCGGTCGCTACTAAATCTCCAACCAGGTTCCAAGATCGGCCAGGGCGCGTTCGGCAATCGCGGTTCGCCGTTCCCGTGTGCGCAAGCGTTTGGGTTTTTTCTCTTTTTTGACCGGTCCGTCGAGGGGCGGGAACAGACCGAAATTAACGTTCATCGGTTGAAACGTTTCGGCGTGTGCGCCGTCGGTGATGTGCGCGAGCAGTGCCCCGAGCGCTGTCGTCGGTGGCGGCACCGGCTGCGTTGTTCCGATTAGGTCCGCCGCTGCCAGGCGTCCGGCGATGAGGCCAATGGCAGCACTTTCGACATAACCCTCAACCCCGGTGATCTGGCCGGCAAAACGCATCCGTGGATCGGCGCGGAGCCGTAACTGCTGATCGAGGAGCAAAGGGCTATTCATGAAGGTATTTCGGTGGATGCCACCGAGCCGGGCAAATTCGGCCTTTTCAAGTCCGGGGATGAGCCGAAATACCTCCTTTTGTGCGCCGTGGCGCAGCTTGGTCTGAAAACCGACAATGTTATATAGCGTGCCCAGCGCGTTATCCTGGCGCAATTGAACGACGGCATAGGCCCGCGAGTCAGTGCGCGGATCGGTCAATCCGACCGGCTTCATTGGTCCAAAGCGCGGTGTGTCTCGGCCCCGTGCGGCCATGACCTCGATTGGCAGGCAGCCTTCGAAATAGGGCGTATCGCGTTCCCAATCTTGAAACTCTGCAGTATCGGCGGCGAGCATGGCGTCGAAAAAAGCGGTATACTGAGCCTCGTCCATCGGGCAGTTGATATAGTCCTTGCCGGTGCCGCCGGGGCCTTCTTTGTCGTAGCGGGACTGAAACCATGCAATGTCGAAATCGATACTGTCGAAATAGACAATTGGCGCAATAGCATCGAAAAATGCCAGACCGTCATCGCCGGTGAGGGCGCTGACGGCAGCGGTCAGTCCCGGCGAGGTTAGAGGGCCGGTTGCGACAATGACATTATCCCAGTCGGCCGGGGGCAACTCGGCAATTTCGCCCCGTTCTATGGTTACGTTGGGGTGATCGCCCAGCGCTTTGGTCACATGATCAGCAAACCCATCCCGGTCGACGGCAAGCGCCCCGCCCGCTGGGACTTTGTGGGCGTCGGCCGCTGCCAGGATAAGTGAGCCGGATCGCCGCATCTCTTCATGCAAGAGCCCGACCGCATTGCCCTGCCAATCATCAGAGCGAAAGGAATTGGAGCAAACGAGCTCGGCGAGACGATCCGTCTGATGCGCTTTTGTGCCCTGAACCGGGCGCATTTCATGCACTATGACTGGCGCCCCGGCCTGGGCTATTTGCCAGGCGGCTTCGCTGCCGGCAAGGCCGCCGCCAATAACATGTATTTCGTCTTGTAGCTTCTGACTCGTCATGGGCTGTCCGGTCTCATATAACGTTTCGAGATAAAATTTCCTCGATGGGTCTCATTTTCCCCGGCGAGGGTCAAGGGCGGATAAATGCCGCATTTTATGAGGAAGACGAGAGGCGTAAACAAGATGGCAAATTCACGTAATTTTCGTCGTTTAGTGATTGCCGCGCCCACTAAATTGCCGGTGGGCAAATTGATGTTGGTCGGAATGATGGTCGGTTTGATAGCGGGTTGTACCGTGATTTCTCGAGAAAAAGGTCTCCAGGCGCCGGACGCAGCCCCGCGCGATGAGATTGAATTTGAATTACTGCCGCCTCTGGATACGAGTTCGGCAAATCTATCGGGCGCAGTCGCTTTGCCGTTGCCTGGATCCGCACCGACGGATGTAGCTGTGCCGGGTGGCGCGACGTCCGGGAGCGCTTGTCGTGGTGAAGCCCTTTATCGGATAACCTTCGCCGCGACCTGGTCGCCTGAAACCCATCCGGCGCGATATCCCGATGGTGCTCATTTTTCCCGGCCTGTCGCGATATCCCATAGCGCCGGAGCGGGATTCTGGGCGTTTGGCAATTTCGCCAGCGCCGGCGTTGAGCAAATGGCAGAGAGCGGTGGCACACAGATTTTACGCGAAGAACTCACGTCGCTGAATGCCGGTGGGCAAGCCGGGGAGGCCGTCATCGGCAATAGTTTCGCCGCCCCGGGTGAAGAAACAATGGAGCTTTCAGTCACTGCCGACCGGCCTCAAATATCCTATGTCTCGATGCTCGCGCCAAGCCCCGACTGGTTTGTCGGCGTCAGTGGATTGGATACCTGCGGCCGCAATGGCTGGATTGAAGAGATAGAAGTCGCCGTCTTTCCCATCGACGCCGGAACCGACGATGGTCGTAGTTTCGGTGCTGAAAATGTCGACAGCGATACAAAGCATTTCGTTGCCTTGTTGAGCGCCAGCGGCGATACCCCGTTGCGCGATATAGGCCGGCTCGAATTCGGCAAGCTCCTGTTCACCCGGATCGGGACGTCCAGCGAAACGGCGACGGTCGAGTGAGGGGGTAGCGACTAGTATGCTCGGCAAATCATATTACGCCCGCTTTTTTGCTCTGCGTTTTTTCACCGACGGCAAATAGGGGGCCAAATATTCGCCAGTGTAGCTTCCCGGTGTCTGTGCGACTTCTTCGGGAGTGCCAGCGGCGACCAGGCGGCCGCCCTTGTCGCCGCCTTCGGGGCCGAGGTCGATGATCCAATCGGCGGTTTTGATGACTTCGAGATTATGCTCGATGACGATCACCGTATTGCCCTGGTCGACCAGCGTGTGAAGAACCTCCAATAGCTTGCGGACATCGTCGAAATGTAGGCCGGTCGTAGGTTCATCCAGAATATAGAGGGTCTGGCCGGTCGAGCGGCGAGCCAGTTCCTTGGCCAGTTTGACCCGCTGGGCCTCACCACCAGAAAGAGTGGTCGCCTGCTGGCCGACATGGATATAGCCCAGCCCGACTTTCTCCAAGGTTTCCATTTTGCCACGGATCGACGGCACGGCCTTGAAAAATATCGCCGCCTCTTCAACGGTCATGTCGAGAATGTCGGCGATAGATTTGCCGCGATAGAGCACTTCCAGGGTTTCCCGGTTATAACGCCGGCCTTCACAGACATCGCAGGTGACAAAGACGTCGGGTAAAAAGTGCATTTCGATTTTAATAACGCCGTCGCCCTGGCAGGCTTCGCATCGCCCGCCTTTAACATTGAACGAAAAGCGGCCCGGCTTATAGCCCCGGGCCTTGGATTCGGGCAGACCGGTAAACCACTCGCGGATCGGGCCGAAGGCGCCAGTATAGGTCGCAGGGTTGGAACGCGGCGTTCGGCCAATTGGCGATTGATCGATATCGATGACTTTGTCGACATGTTCGAGCCCGGTAATCGCGTCATGGTCACCGGCATATTTGCGCGCCCGGTTGAGGGTCCGGGCAGCGGCCGGAAATAGCGTGTTGACGATCAGTGAGGATTTACCCCCCCCTGAAACACCAGTGACGCAGGTCAGGGTACCGAGGGGAAAGGCGACGTCGATATTGTCGAGATTATTCTCCCGCGCCCCGGTCACTTTTAGATAATGCCCGTTCGTCGCAGTTCGCCGGTCGGCGGGGATGGGGATTTGCATTTGGCCGGTCATATATTGGCCGGTCAGGCTTTTCGGATTTTTCAGCACTTTTTCCGGAATGCCCTGGGCGACGACTTTGCCCCCATGAATACCGGCGCCTGGGCCCATGTCGACGAGATAATCGGCCGTAGCGATCGCCTCTTCATCATGTTCAACAACAATCACCGTATTGCCCAGGTCGCGCAACCGCCGCAGGGTTTCCAGCAAACGTTCGTTGTCACGCTGATGCAAACCGATCGACGGTTCATCAAGCACATAAAGCACGCCGGTGAGGCCCGACCCAATTTGCGATGCCAGTCGAATACGTTGGCTTTCGCCCCCCGAAAGAGTTCCAGATGTACGGTTGAGGGTCAAATAATCGAGCCCGACCGCATTGAGAAATTCCAGCCGTTCGCCGATCTCCTTGAGAATACGGGCGCCGATCTCGCGTTCTTTTTTGGTCAGGGCCTTGGGCAGTTTTTTTGCCCAGGCCCCGGCTTGGGCGATTGACATGGCGGTTATTTCGGAAATCGTCAGCCCGTCGATTTTAACCGCGAGCGCTTGGGGTTTGAGCCGCAGCCCGTGGCAGGTCTCGCAGGGTTGGGTGACAAAATATTTGCCCAATTCCTCGCGAACCCAGTTCGAATCCGTTTCCCGGTATCGCCGCTCCATATTGGAGATGACACCTTCGAATGGCTTGGTGGTTTGATATTGGCGCATGCCGTCATCGTAGGTCATGGTGACCTTGGTCTCGCCTGAACCAAACAGAAGGATCGCACGAAACTCCGGCGTCAGATCGCGCCAGCTGTCGCCCACGCTGGTTTTGTAATGCCGGGCCAAACTATCGAGGGTTTGGATGTAATATTGGCTCGATGATTTCGACCAGGGCGCAATTGCGCCTTCGCGCAAACTTCGTTCCGGATGGGGAACGACCAGGTCCGGGTCGACCGCCATGGAGGTGCCGAGCCCGTCGCAAACCGGGCAGGCCCCATGGGGGTTATTAAAAGAAAACAGCCGCGGTTCGATTTCCTCAATGGTGAACCCAGAAACCGGACAGGCAAATTTAGCAGAAAACAACGTTTCCTCGCCGGTATCGGCATCCTCGGCGATGGCCAACCCATCGGCTAGGTCCAGGGCTGGTTCAAGACTGTCGGCGAGACGCTGGGCCAATCCATCGCGCACAACGACCCGGTCGACGACCACGGCAATATCGTGTTTTTTCTTTTTATCAAGGGCGGGAACGGCGTCAATTTCGTACATCTCGCCGTCGATTTTGACCCGTTGGAAGCCCCTTTTTTGCAAGTCGGCGAGTTCCTTGCGGTACTCTCCCTTGCGGCCCCGAACAATTGGCGCCAGCAGATAGAGCCTCTTTCCGTCTTCCATTTCCATCACCTTATCGACCATTTGACTTACGGTCTGTGAGGTAATGGGAAGGCCCGTGGCGGGCGAATAAGGGATGCCGACCCGGGCATAAAGTAGGCGCAGATAGTCGTAAATTTCGGTCACCGTGCCGACGGTCGAGCGAGGATTGCGGCTGGTGGTTTTTTGTTCGATCGAGATTGCCGGAGAAAGGCCGTCGATAGAATCGACGTCGGGCTTTTGCATCAATTCCAGAAATTGGCGCGCATAAGCCGACAGGCTCTCGACATAGCGGCGCTGCCCTTCGGCATAAATTGTATCGAAGGCCAGTGACGACTTGCCCGAGCCTGACAAGCCGGTGATCACCACCAGCGCGTCGCGGGGCAGCTCGACATTGACGTCGCGCAAATTATGTTCGCGCGCACCGCGCACAATAATTTTATCCAGCATGTCGGATCTTCTCGGCTTTCTGCATTTTGGTTTTCTGCATAGGAGAGCTTCGACATACCCCCTGAGGCGACAGATGCCAAGCGCTGGATCCCTGTTGTGGGCAAAGTTTGGGGCGCAGCTCTTGCCATAAGAACAAAACGTGAATATTGTTCATATTGGCCACTGTGGATAGAGTCGCCGCAAGTGACTTGTGGCGACGCGGCTTGGGTGTCTAGCTTGGCCGGAAATTTGAAAATAGGAATAACGGCTGGCTCGCATGGGCTGGCAATGGGAGAACGAAGATGGCAGGTAGCCTCAATAAAGTGACACTGATCGGTAATCTTGGCCGGGATCCGGAAATTCGGGCGATGCAGTCCGGCGACCGGGTGTGCAATCTGGCTGTGGCGACGTCGGAGCGTTGGAAAGACAAACAATCGGGCGAACAGCGGGAAAAAACCGAATGGCATCGCGTGGTGGTTTTCGACCAACAGATTGTCGATATTTGCGAACGCTATTTACAGAAGGGCCGTAAGGTCTATCTTGAAGGGCAGCTGCAGACACGAAAATGGACAGATCAGAGCGGTGTCGAAAAATATACCACAGAGATCGTGCTGCAGCGCTTTCGCGGCCAGTTGATCATGCTCGACGGTGGCCGGGAGTCCGGTGGCGACTACGGCTCACCGCAGGCGCCGACCGAAATGTCCGGTCCCGGTAATGGGAATGCTGGCGGCGGCGGGAATTTGCCGTCAGGTGGTGCCGGGGGCGGTGGAGACGACCTCGATGATGAAATTCCGTTTTAGCAATCGGCAAAGCTAGGGCGCGCCGGAACTGTCGGATTTGCCGTTTTCACCTTTTGCCTCAAGGTGTTTTGCCTCAAGGTGTTTTGCCTCAATGCGGGCAGCTTGAATTGGTGGGCAGGGGACTGTGGCATAGGAACAAAATACGCAGCAGTCGCCAGCTAATGGTTTGAGGATTTTGCCGCAACCCTTGCATTCGTAGAAATATTGGCAGGCGTCGGTTGGCATTTCCTCCACCGCCTTGTGATCGCATTCGGGGCAAGTGATTTTGGTCAACATTTCAATCATGGCGTCCGGAGGGGCGTTTTGCACGGCATTTGGCCTGTTTTGTCTAAATTGGTGAAGGGTCTGGTGCGAAAATGGAGGCTCAGTTTTGGCGTATCGGTGAATACTAGCGCAAATCGGTGGCAATTTGAGCGAAGAAATGCGCGAAGATTTGAATTGGCGCGGCTTTGGGCGTTCCTTTATGCTGCCGTCGCATTTGCGAGTAAGCCGTGCTGCCAGTATGTCGCGCTGATCGATCACGAGGGATCTTACAAAGGATATATAAGTCATGGCCCAACCAAACAATCAGTCCAAGAAGCTCCTGATGGCCGTCGCAGCAGCGGTGGTTGTAGCAATCGGAGCGGTGATGCTGTTCGGGGGATCGGGTGGGTCCGGCGGCGGTGGCGGGTTTGCGCTTGGCCCAGATTTCGATGCCGACGCGCTGCGGGCGCAGATTGAAACGATGGAAGACAGGGGGAACAATCATGTTTCCAACGCCGTTGATTATGGTGATGACTTCCCGACATCGGGGCCTCATGCGTCATCATGGTTGCCGCCCGGTTTTTATGATGGCTCGCAAATTGTCATTCCCGAAATGATCGTCCATTCGATGGAGCATGGGTACGCCATTATCTATTTTGATGAACCGGGAACGGCGGCGGTTGATCAAATTCGTGAGTGGACGTTGCGGTATCAAGGCGAGTGGGATGGCATTGTCGCCGTTGCCCGCCCTGGGTTGGGTCGCGAAGTTGTCCTCACTGCTTGGACCAAGCGTTTGCGGCTGGCCGAATTTTCCGCCGATGCTGCCTGGGTTTTTGTCGATGATTTTCGTGGCCGTGGCCCGGAAAATGCGGTTCGCTAATTTACCCGGTGCACAATCGACGCTAAGGCCGACGGTTTAGGCATATGGCCTATAATGAAACATTGGCTGACCGGGTTCGCGCCCGGCTATCTGGACGCACCGACAGCAGCGAACGAAAGATGTTCGGCGGGCTTTGTTTCATGATCAACGGCAATATGTGCTGTGGCGTCAGCCAAGAAGATTTGATGTTACGCGTTGGGCCGGAGTGCGAGGCGGCGGCTTTGGCCCTGCCGGATGCGCGACCGTGCGATTTTACCGGTCGGCCTATGACCGGAATGGTGTTTATCGGGCCGGCGGGACAGGCGACGGATGAAGAGCTCGACAATGGATTGGCGCTTGCTCTTGCCTTTGTCAGTGCGTTACCACCCAAATAAATCTGGTTACAAGAAAAACCCGCCCCGAAAAACGGGGCGGGTTTCTTGTGCGCCAATTGTAAAGGACTGGGGTTCAGCGCACGAGTTCTACAGTTGGCTCTCCGGCAATGCCGGTGAGTGGTCGTCCGGGCTCCAGGTCGGCCCGGCCACCGGCAATGCTGCCGCTGCCGCCGCTACGGGCGGCAAACGGGCAGCCGTGGGTCAGGATGCCAAACAGGCCGTATTTGCTACAGGCCTCGCTGTCTTGATGGCTTGAACTCTGGGCGCTGGATTGCCCATTTCCCGATCCGGGATAACCAGATCCGTGATGATAGGTGCCGTTCAAAATGCCAAGGGGGGCGAAGATCAAATTCAGCCCGGCTGTCGCCACGTGACTTGCGCCGTATAAATGGGCGCCCGGGTCGGCATGGATTGCTGCAGCCTCTTCCGATTGCTGGGCCGCAGCCGGGGTAATTAATGCGCCAGCAGTCAAGAGACTGGCGCAAATGGCCAGGGGGATGCCAGGTTTCATCTCGGTACTTCCTTTCAATGCCAGGACCCGCAGCGCTAGACCGCCATCAGAGGCAAATCCGTTCGCTGCTGGTTTGAGGGCGCGTGCCCTCTAATTCGCAATTGATTCCTGATGGGTGATGATCACCGGGGCCAGGAACCGGTTACGTGTCTCAAAAACATGCGATTAGCCTGCCAGGGCCACCGCGACGCCCATATTTCGGGTGCGCCAATATGGTCAACCTTAAACGCCGAAATTCACCGCCGAAATCTTCGCCAAATATATCGCCAAATATATCGTCCGATGATCGTTTGAGAGGTTTGTATTGGTGTGGCGAACCGCGTATGATACGCCACCACAACACTTGCCACCCGGCGCTTATATGGGAATCTTAACTCCCACGATTAAGCAATTGATTTAACTAGATACATGATCGTCTGATTTGTCAAACGAAACACCGACTCGACCCCCCGATCAAGACATAACGCCCGTCGCCATCGAAGAGGAGATGAAACGCTCCTATCTCGATTACGCGATGAGCGTCATCGTCTCACGTGCCATTCCCGACGTGCGCGACGGCCTGAAGCCGGTGCACCGGCGCATCCTCTATGGGATGAAGGAAAGCGGCTACGACTATAACCGGCCCTTTCGTAAATCGGCGCGCATTACCGGTGAAGTGATGGGTAAGTACCATCCCCATGGCAATCAGGCGATTTACGATGCCATGGTTCGCATGGCCCAAGATTTTTCGATGCGATTGATGCTGGTCGATGGCCAAGGCAATTTCGGGTCGATGGACGGTGATCCGCCAGCGGCGGAACGCTATACCGAAGCGCGACTATCGAAGGCGGCTCATTCTCTGCTCGATGATATCGACAAAGACACAGTCGATTTTCAACCCAATTATGACGAGAGCGAAAGCGAACCGGTTGTTCTGCCTGCGCGTTTCCCCAATTTGCTGGTCAATGGGGCCGGGGGCATCGCGGTCGGTATGGCGACTAATATCCCGCCACATAATCTGGGTGAGGTCATTGATGCGTGCTGCGCCTATATTGATAACCCGGAAATTGCCTTCGAAGAGCTACTAACCCATGTAAAAGGCCCGGATTTTCCGACCGGCGGCCAAATCATGGGGGTGAGTGGTCTTCGGTCCGCCTTCGCCACCGGTCGTGGGTCGGTGGTTATTCGGGCCAAGGCCCATTTCGAAGAAGTCCGATCCGGGCGCAACGCGATCATCGTTACCGAGATCCCCTATCAGGTCAATAAATCGCGGATGCTTGAACGCATTGCTGAAATCGTCAACGATAAGACCGTCGAAGGCATTTCTGATTTGCGTGACGAATCTGATCGCCACGGCTTGCGGGTGGTCATCGAGCTCAAGCGTGACGCGGTACAGGAAGTCGTATTGAACCAGCTATACCGGTTCACCCAATTGCAGACCAGTTTCGGCGTCAATATGCTGGCCCTGAACGGCGGCAAGCCGCAGCAGATGGGCCTGAAGGACATCATTGCCGCCTTTGTCACTTTCCGCGAGGAAGTGATTGATCGGCGGACAAAATATCTTCTCGCCCGGGCCCGTGAACGGGCCCATGTGCTGGTTGGTCTGGCCGTCGCGGTGGCCAATCTCGACACCATTATTAAATTAATTCGCGAGGCCAGCGACCCGGCCGAAGCGCGTGCGGGCTTGGTCAATAGGGCCTGGCCGGCGGAAATTATCCGACCGATGATCGAGCTGGTTGCCGACCCCGGACGGGGTATCGATGCCGACGGCAATTATCGTATGTCGGAAGAGCAGGCCAAGGCGATTTTGGAACTGCGCCTGCATCGCTTGACCGGGCTTGAGCGCGATAAGATCGGCGACGATCTGAAAACCTTGGTGGCAAAAATCCAAAACTATCTGGAAATTTTGGCCAGCCGAGACCTGCTCTATGGGATTTTGCGTGACGAACTGATTGAGATGAAAGAGGCCTTTGCCGATGAACGGCGAACCGAAATCATCGAAGGCGAGTTCGAGCATGACATTGAGGATTTAATTCAACGGGAAGATATGATCGTGACGGTTACCCGTGGCGGTTATATCAAGCGGGTCCCGCTATCAACTTACCGGGCCCAGAGACGGGGTGGCAAAGGCCGGTCCGGCATGACGATGAAGGACGAGGATCTCGTCACCAACGTCTTTGTGCTCAATACCCACACACCGGTTTTATTCTTCTCGTCCCGAGGCATGGTCTACACGCTCAAGGTTTATAAATTGCCCGTCGGAACGCCACAGGCGCGGGGTAAGGCATTGATCAATTTGCTGCCGCTGGACAAAGATGAGACGATTACCACCCTCATGCCGTTGCCCGAAGATGAGGCGAGCTGGGACTCTCTTGGTGTCGTCTTTGCCACAGCTTTTGGCAATATACGGCGGAACAAGTTAAGCGACTTTACCAATATCAAGGCCAACGGCAAGATCGCAATGAAGCTGCTTGAAGGCGATAGCCTGATTGGTGTTGCGGCTTGTGATGATCGCGACGACGTTTTCCTGGCCACGGCAAACGGCAAGTCAATCCGGTTTTCGGTTACCGATGTGCGGGTCTTTTCCGGGCGAACATCTGTTGGTGTGCGCGGAATTCGCCTTGGGACGATAAAGAATGGGGGGGCGGCAAAGAAAGGCGTGGCGGCCGATGAAGTCATCTCGCTGTCGATTTTGCGCCATGTTGATGCCGAAACCGAAGAACGCGATGGCTATCTCAAGCGCCGGCGCGCCGAAGGCTCGCAAGATGCGCAAACCGCACGGTCGGCTCTATCGGACGAGCGTTATGGCGAGCTTGGGCCTCAAGAGCAGCTTATTCTCACCGTTACCGCCGATGGCTATGGCAAGCGCAGCTCGGCCTTCGAATATCGGGTAACCGGACGCGGCGGGCAGGGCATAACCAATATCGATCTCGGCCGCGATGCCAATCAAGTCGTCGCCTCTTTCCCCATCGAGGCGGGCTCGGACCTGGTGCTGATTACCGATGGTGGGCAAACGATCCGTACCCGCGTTGATGATATCCGCATCGTCGGTCGGTCGACCCGTGGGGTCATCGTTTTCCGCGTTGCCGAGGGTGAAAAAGTCGTTTCGGTGACCCCCTTTGCTGACGATGAGGATGATGACGAGGGAACCACAGAAGGGCCGGCTGATATCGATGGCGAAATCGTGACACCCGTCTCAGAAGTGGTGCCGGACACAGAAGTGGCGCCGGACGGGGAAAATGACAATTCGGAACAGGGCCCGTCGGATGCCTAAAAGCGCGCGTATCGGGGTCTATCCGGGCACATTTGATCCGTTCACTAATGGTCATCGTGACATTATCGTCCGGGCGTCGAAAATCTGTGATGTTCTAGTCGTTGGCGTGGCGCAGAATATTGGCAAAGAGCCTTTATTTACCGCCGATGAGCGTGCGGCGATGGCAACCACCGACCTTGCTGGATATGACGGCCCAGCCGAAATTAGGGTCGAAATATTCGATAATTTGCTGATGGATTTCGCTGCAGAGCAGAAGGCCGATTGCATCGTGCGAGGGCTACGTCCGGTTTCCGATTTCGAATATGAATTCCAAATGGCGGCAATGAATGCACGTCTCAATGACGAGATTGAGACCATCTTTTTGATGGCGTCGGAACGCAATCTTTTCATTGCCTCTCGATTGGTCAAAGAAATCGGCCGACTGGGTGGTGATATTTCGAGCTTTGTTTCGCCGCAAGTGGCTCATCGGGTTTTAGACAGGTTGGGGTGAGGATACCGGCCCAACTCCTGCTTAATGAGCCCAAGTACATCAATCAAGTACATCGAATTGAACCGACCGAAAATCTCAGATTACCACCGAATGGACCTGGACCCGACGCGGCGCCACCTCGTAAAAACGGTTATGCTTAGGAAGTATGTGACTGTCAGATACTGGTCGCGGGCGGTCTCCTTAGTGATGTTGGCGACCCTTGGGGGCGCCACCGCCGCATGCATTCAGCGCCCAGCCGTGCCCGTGGTGACGTCTTCGTTCCCCGCGCCGGTTGCTGTCGCTCCAAATACGAATGCGCCATACTCTAATTATTATGATCCCTCTAATTATTATGATCCCTCTAATTCTTTTGATCCCTCTAATTCTTTTGATCCCAATGTCTATGGCTCACCACAGAGTGCGGCAAATTCGTATCAGCCTGGACGCTACGACCCGACGCCGAATGGCCAATTGCCGGTTCGGGGCGCGCCGTCTGCCGCCGAACGGGGATGGGCGGGGCCGGGGGTTGCCCAGGGTCAGGCGTTCGATAATATCTACCAAAACCGGTCTTCGTCTGCCGTGACGCCGGTGTCTCCCTATGGGGTCAGTCGAACCACGGCAGGGTCTTTCACACAGCCGATCCAGCCTTATGTATATGCGACGGAGCCCACGTCGTCTGGTTTGTCGCCTGCACCGGTTGCGGTTACGCAACCCAGAGGTATGGCGCCTGTGGTTATGGCGCCTGTGGTTGTGGCGCCCGGAACAGTCGAACCTGACCGGCATCCCGGCTACGCATTTTCACCGGTAGCCGGGCCACAGGCGCTGAATGGCAGCCCAAATGCTGGTGTTAGATCAAATAATAATTCAAACTCTCAAATGAGGAATATCTTGGAAGATTTACTTTATCTCGATTTGCCCCAGGGCCGTGTCGTCATCCAAATGCGCCCTGATTTGGCGCCGCGCCACGTGATGCGGATTAAGGAATTGACCCGGGAAGGGTTTTACGACGGGTCTGCATTCTGGCGGGTGATCGATGGATTTATGGCCCAGACCGGCGATCCCAGCGGCACCGGTTTTGGCGGCTCGGGGGTACGGCTCGGTGCTGAATTTTCCGATGTTAAACATATCCGCGGCACCGTTTCGATGGCTCGGGGCCAAGATGTTGATAGCGCCGACAGCCAATTTTTCATCGTCCTCGACGAGGCGCCGTGGTTGGACAACCAATATACGGTCTGGGGTGAAGTTATTGAGGGCATGGATTATATCGACGCCTTGCCCCGCGGAAACGCGGACGGCAATGGCTCGGTGGAAAACCCGGAAAGCATAACCCATTTGACGGTGGCCTCCGACGCGGCGGCAAACTAGCCCTCGGTATTAGTAAAGGCGGGCAATGCAGGACCTAAAAAGTCAAAAAGAGCTACGCGATCATTACGGTACGCCTAGCGAGATTTCGGCAAATAAAGATCTAGACCGGCTTGATGAGCATTCTATCCGGTTTATTTCGCTATCGCCATTTGCCGTTCTCGGCACGGCGGATCTAGCGGGAAATTGCGAGGTATCGCCCCGGGGCGACGCGCCGGGTTTTGTCCATGTTGAAAACCCGACAACACTCCAACTCCCCGACCGGGCAGGCAATAATCGGGCCGATAGCAATAGTAAATTGATTGCCAATCCGAAAGCGTCGATCATTTTCTTCGTACCGGGGCTCGGTGAGACCCTACGCGTTAGCGGCAGTGTCCGCATACGAATTGACGAGGGTTTGCGCGCCCGTTTCACCAGTCATGGCAAAGCGCCGCGAGCCGTACTGGAAATGGACATTACCCGGGTTATTTTCCAATGCCAAAAGGCCCTTCTGCGTTCCGGACTGTGGGACCCGGACAGGCGCATCGATCGGGAGACAGAGGGCGTCGCATCGCTGGGAGCAATCTTTGCCGATCAAATCGGCACCCTGGACCCGGACCGCGCCGAGGCTCTGATCGAAAGCTCGGTAAAAGAACGTATGTGGTAACTCGACCACCAACAGCGCCGCAAACAGTATTGCCTCTTGATCAGCAACGCGCATGGCGTTAAACGGTGTGCGGCTCGACATTGTCGGCCATCCACAATTATGTGGGCGCGTAGCTCAGCTGGTAGAGCATCTGACTTTTAATCAGACGGTCACAGGTTCGAACCCTGTCGCGCTCACCATAAATTCGTTTATTTTTAATGGCTTGTGGTGGCGCCTCTCGGCCAAGCTCAGATCTCGGTCGAGGGTCTTATTCTATTCCGCGGCCGCGTCGTACCTCGATACGTTGATTGCGTCCGCGTTTTTTTGCGCCCGCCAAAGATCGTATTCGCCCTGTTGCTGTATCCAGCTGCGCGCCGTGCCGCCGAATGCCTTTTCTAGCCTAATTGCCATTTCCGGCGAAATTCCGGATCTGCCATTGAGTAATTCCGATAGCGATTGGCGGCTGATATGTAGAACCTTTGCGGCATCGGTTACGCTCAGCTCAAGCGGGTTGAGACATAACTCGCGAACCGTTTCGCCTGGATGGGGCGGGCTTGCCATTTCCATGTTTAGCTCCTCTTAGTGATAATCCACGAGGTCCACGTCGCAAATATTTCCGAATTCGTCGAAGCGTCAAATAAGGCGCTAATTGCCGGAGACGTTCACCGTCCAGAAGCCAGCATGGTCGCCCTTCAGCGGATGTAACCGGGCGCCAGGCAGGTCTAAGTCCCTCGGCTCACCTGCTGTTTTGAGTACAGCCAGAAGATTTCGCACCGGCGTGACCCAATTCGGATCAAGGCACCGGGCGACATCCTTTTCGTAAAATCGCTTCAAGCCCCTGTGCCGAAAATTCAGGATAATGCAACAAAGCGTAATCCGTCAGGCGACGGCTGTCAATATTCGGAACGATGACAGGCGCGCCAACGGCGCACCAATAGTGCCCTTGGTTACGAATAATTAGGATATATGGCGTCACGGGGGAGTCGCACCGAATTACGGCTCCCCGGTGCGACGCAATCGTTCTCGACCTGCCGGCGTTCTCGACCTGCCGGCGTTCTCGACCGGCCGGGTTGATATCGCCCAAAATAATGCTATTCCGGCGCCAGACAGTTTTCGTTGCGTTGGTTGCAGAGGATTTTGGATTGTGTGATGTGAGCGCCGGTTTCTTGACCGCTGGTCAGCAAAACAGTGCCGTCGGTTACGTCGTGGCAAAAATCGCGATCGGCGATATTGTTGACGAAACGATCATTTAGATGGTTTTCCGTGTGGCAGACAAACCATTCATTGCCTGCATCGCGCTGGGTGAAATCGGTTAGCTCGTCGGCATTTTCTTCGGCGAACGCTATGCCGATGTTCCCGGCAAACAGAACCGCTGTAATGACAATAGTAGCTGATTTCATCGGATTTATCTTTCTTTGCTGTGTTTTAAAATTTGCTGGAAAGCAGTACCAGCTCGGCGCCGCATAGTGCGTGGTATCGGGTCACTCCACACCAATGTGGAATATCCCCCAAACGAGATCTCTGTCGTCTTCTGCTGTGCGTCCGTCGATTGTTCCGGGGGCAAAGACCAGCCAGGTCGGTCCACGACCGCCTGTCGGTAGCGGCGTGCCATCAGATTGGATGGCAAGAATTGCATCGGATCGGACCAGGGTCTCGCGGTCAAATTCGACTGTATATCCGTCGAAAGCCTTCACCGAAACGGTTGAGCCTGTGGCCCCAACGTGGGTCAGTAGATCGCTAACCAGCGGACCGCGCGCTGTCACCTCGTCGTTCCAATTCGGGTATTTTGCCGTTACCTCATGTTGGTCGAAAGCCGCGAGGTCATCAGCGGAAAAGGCGTAAGCTGTCTCGAACTGGATGCTGTGAAAATTAAAAAAAGCGTCGTGGAAAGGCTCGAACCGGGGTCGATTTGTCTGCTCAATTGCCCCGGTGATCGTCACTATTGTGGGGCCTGTACCGGTTTCGGTCGTGGTGCATGCGCCCGGTACCAGCGCGAGTGTTATCGCCAGGGTCAGGGCCTTAGTTGCATTTAAATACTTGTACATTCAATAAACTCATTAGGTGGTGATCACGGGCCGGAGCGCACAATATCGCGCACAGTCGCGGTTTCAAACATCAGGTGAATAAACGGTTGTTCGCGACCATTCGGCAATCGGAAATTTGTCGGCAACGGCTGCTTTTGCATACCGCCCTGTGGGGTCACGATCATATCGGGCAGCAATAAATGAGTGTGTACTCCATTTGCCAAGTGAAGTTCGTTGTCAAACAGCAACCGGTAACGATCATGATCGGGGCTGCGGACCCGCTCGGTCGTCATGAAGTGAACCATCCGATTGTCGGCAACCATGAAACCGTCCACATAGAATTGCGCCATGCCCCAAAAGGCGCCAATGACATTGGACGTCGGTTGCAACCGCGTGCCAAAGCCGGTGCGACCATGCAAAACCCCATTGATCAGGACGCCGCCAAAAAAGGGATGGGCGTGTCCCACGGGCAATATGCGTGTCAGGATAACGTTATATTGATGGCTGCCGTCGGGACTGGTGAAAAAGAACTCAGCTTGCGCATTATCTTGGGAAGCGGCGTTATCGGTGGCACTGAGGTCGGTCATACGTGCCTGCAGCCCGCCGCCGACGGATGCAAAAAAATCTGAAAAAGCCGTTGGGCTAATTGTCGTGGTGAAGGAACGGCCGTCCCGCGAGACGATACGGTCGGTAAGAGGGACGCCAATGTCGGGCTCGGCGCCGAAGGGATTTTGCGGCGTACCGAAAAGTGCGGGATCAAGGCGCCTGGGACCGGGAAAAATCCATCGAACGGCATTGCCGGGTTCCTGAGTGACGGAAATCGAGCGACCGATATCACCTTGGGAAATGCCTGGGCCTTCATGCCCTGCATGGGATTGGGGGGGCGCGATAATCATGAGAAGGACCGCGACGGCGAGGCCGATATTATGTCGGGGCTGCAATTTTTTCTGATTATTCTGTACGGAATTCTGCGGCATATGCCCCATATCTCGCGATCATTGCATCGCGAGCCCCCTCCCAATTTTGGCGAACTAATCCACGCATTTTTAATATCACGTTGATTTAGTCCCTTGCGCCCGAGCCTTGTGCTGGGGCATGACCTCAATATGACAATTTTGAGCGTCCTTGACCAGTCGCCTATAAGGGAAGGCGGGCTGGCAGCCGATGCGATCGGCGAAACGGTCGAGCTGGCTCGGGCTGCCGAAGCGCTCGGCTATGCTCGCTACTGGGTTGCCGAGCATCATAGTCACCCCGGACTGGCGGGATCGGCCCCGGAAATTTTAATCGGCCAGATTGCCGCGCAGACCAAAACGATACGGGTCGGTTCGGGCGGTGTCATGCTGAGCCATTACAGCCCTTATAAGGTCGCGGAGAATTTCCGGCTCCTCGAGACGCTTTTTCCCGGGCGCATTGACCTCGGCATTGGACGGGCGCCGGGCGGAACGTCCCAGGCGACGTCGGCGCTTCAGGTCGGGCCAGGCGCTCTTGGCACCGAGCATTTCGGCACTCAACTTGCCGACTTAATTGACTATGTCGGCGATACACTGCCCCCCGAGCATCCGTTATCGGGGCTTTTTGCCAATCCTCGGGGACCGACCCAGCCCGATATATGGGTGCTTGGCTCAAGTGATCAAAGTGCGGCTTTGGCGGCGCATTTTGGTCTGCCGCTTTCGTTTGCTCATTTTATTACGGGTGAGGGCGGGCAGCGTGTAATGGCCGCCTATCGAAGTCATTTCAAACCATCGGTCGCGAACCCGAAACCACGCGGGAGTATCGGTGTCCATGTTGTGTGCGCCGACACCGCCGAAGAGGCCGACCGGCTGGCCCGCAGTCGCGATCTTTGGTGGAACCGGCTAGAAATGGGCAATCCGACAACCGTACCATCGGTAGGCGAAGCCGAAAGTCAGCATTATAGCGAGCGGGAATTGCAGCGCATTGCCTATAATCGTCAACGCCAGGTGATCGGTGCCCCGGAGCAGGTGCGCGCTGAATTGGAGACTCTGGGGGCCGAATATGGGGTCGATGAGTTCGTCGTTCTGACCGTTGTTCACGATTATTCGGCGCGATTGCGGTCTTATGAATTATTGGCCGAACTTATGGAAATCAGTTCTGCATCACTGCAATGAGTCCACGAATTGAACCGTCATTTCTATCTAGAATTCTCGCATATTCGTCGTGTTTGCGTTCAATCAGGCTGCTTTGCCGGAATGAGATGTCATAGATAGCCGGCCGTCCGTCAATTTGTTCTACACTCCAATTTATGACTGTTGATGAATTGGGGGAGGCAAACACCGTCGGGACAGTGACCCGTAGCCGTCTTGGTCGGGTATTTTGGCGAATTTCCTTCGGTTCAAAAAAGGTGAAATTGCCCTGGGGAAACCCGCCGACCAGCCGGTCGGCCAGATAGAGCCCGAATGCGGTCAAAAAATCCGTGCGTTCATCATCTGCTGCCGCGTCCCAATATCGCCCCAATAGACGCAGGCCGATCGAATCAGTCGAGAAATTATCCGAGAAAATGGATGAAAATTGAACGCCAGTTTGATCTGCAGTGGTGCGTGTTGTGTCAATCGCCCTTGTTCCTTCCTCAATCACCGATTGGACGAGGTCGGTGGAGGCACTCATAAAGGCGGATTTAGGGTCTTGCGCGACGGCAGCGCTATAATTTGTCTGGAGCGCCAAAAATATTAGGAGGCATGGCGCAATTATTGGCGCAGAACCAGCTCGATGGATAACGGAGTGTGGTAAACCCAAGAGAAATAAGGACCGGCGGACGATTAAGCCGCCAAAGGACGAAAATCGGCACAGCGAAAAATTCGATAGAATTTGCCCGGTATTCATGGGGGTGCGCCAAACTCCCTCGTTAATGTTGGTCGATGGGCGAAATATCGGCGGCTAGTCACGTCAATTAGGCGGCGCCATTTATCGAAATTGAGAAAATCAGCGAATTAATGTCGCCGGGGCCTATCCGGGGCGCGCCAACTGTCGTCGTTCTGCCTCAAATGAAAAATGGGCGACCCTAAGGATCGCCCATTTTAAACTTCGAAAGAAATTCTGCCCCCCGACTACTGGTCCTCGTAACCTTCTAAGCGAAAGTTAGGGATAGCACCAAGGATAGCGACCGGCGCGACAAGCGCTTGGTGAAACAGCAGATATACTGGCTTGAAAATATTAACGATGTTGCCACCGCCAACATAAAAACCGTCTTCCCCCAGGCCACCGGCCCGATCAAGCAGAACCAGCGCATTCTCTTCAACCATCCGACCATTGTCTTCAATGGCGGCGGCTGGACTTGCGAGAACGCCCGCCCCAATAACCGCTGCTGCGGCCATTACGATAACGCGCGAGGCGTACCCTTTTTTGTTTAGTTTTGTATCGGTATTCATGGCCTCTCGAAACCTCCAATAAAGCATGGATCAAGCATTCGTAATGCAGATCTGAAACTATTGGCATCGAACGCTGCTGACACCACTCATTTGAGTGAGGTTGTGACTTGGCAGGCTAACGGTCTGTGGTTAACTTCTATAACGTTGGTTCGTAGGCTGAAAAATGCGGTAATTTAATGTATTCCAATTATGCCGTAAGTCATTGAAAATAAGATATATATTAACTAAATATTTAGGAAATAGAGGCAGAAAACATCCAGCTAATCATCCACAGTCAGATGTTGCCATATTGCCACCGGCTTGCTTAATCATTCCGGGTTTGGGCTAATTCCGAGGCTTGGCGGTCAGGTATCATATGTTCTCCGATAGAGTGGAGTGAGAGACGAAAAACGAGAGACGCCCCACCGGGCGCCTCAAAACTCCGTTCTCATTAATTCAAAAAATTAGCCCACCGCCCATCGGGCAAGCAAGGCAGAATACAAATCAACCCTGATTTTCGTATTCCTGTTGTCTTCTGACAATTTCCCACGGCGCTTTTAGGATGTATATGGGAACGCGGACCGCGTAGCTCACAACCTTGTAGGCGACCTTAAAGGGTGTCCAGGGGTTGAAGTAATATTGCATATCCGAATACCCGTTCCGGTCGCCTTCTTCCATGGCTTGGGCTTTGGGGGCAACAGCCGAACTCAGCGCCAGCGCGAAGATAATTGTCGCAAGCACTGAGAAACGTGCCGTGCGGGGGCTGCCAAAATTTCCAATAGGCAAACGACGTTGGCTTGTCACACGTTGCTTTAGCATACTAACTCCCTGGAACTTTCAAGTTCGCGTCAGATACAATTTCAAAGGCATAGCGTATCGGGACTCCCAGCCCTTATGCAAGTTCATATTCCGCTTACCCGAGGTAAATTCGGGCAAGAAAAAAGGGCGGCCTGCCGGCCGCCCTTTCCAAATAACTGAACTAAATAAACTTTTTATCAGCCTTCATAACCATCGCGCTGTCCCTGCCACAGGCTGAGAGGCGCTGATACGGCAAGGGAGAGAATTTTGAATGGCAGTTTTACAATAAACCACGGGTTTACACCAAGAATGTATAGTCCGTTCGGGTCCCGGGCGCCATCTTCAGCGGCAATAACCGGGGACGTGGAAACGGCAATCGAACCAAGTGATACAAGTGCTGCAGCAACGATCGCGCGCGACGCGCGACTTTTCTTTACTTGTTTTAGCATTTTAGACCTCCCGCACATGTGTTTGAGATTATGTAGAGTTGCAGTCTACTGGGCGTCAATGAAGTTGGCACCTTCCTTTTGGAAGAAATTTGGGGACAACATCCAGGTAGAGGTAATTATACAACGTCGAATTAGCCTTCGTGGCAGCGTGTTCAGCTTGGGCCTGGATAGGTATATTTAATGTAGGTTAACTATTTGTAATAAATGGGTAAAAATGATGCCGAATTCGGACTATCTACGTTTCTGTGGGCGCTCATGAGGGTTGTTAAAAAGCAACATGTTTGAGAAATTGTGGCACCTGTGGGCAATTATTCTAAATTTACATTTTGGTCGCTGACAATTTTGCTGCGACTCGACTAAATTTTAAGGCGGTGACGATTTGGCAAATTGGAGGCGTTTAAGCAAGTCAAAGTTTAGGCCCGTCAGTATGTCTTCGCAAACCTGCGAATGGGCGCCGGGCCGCTCAGGATAACGCGGATAATATCTGCCTGACGTTCGGTCTCGGTCTTTGCCATGATCTGCTTCAAATGGGTGCGCGCCGTATTATAGGTGATGCCGAGGGACGATGCTGCGGCGTCAAGGGTGGAGCCTTGCACCAAGAGCACGCACAGATTCGATTCAGCCGGGGTCATAGAATAGACGGAGCGCAGCTGAGCGGGGTCAATTTGGATGCCGACATGGGGGTCGACGATAATTAACAGCACCGACTTTTCGATTTTTTCCGGGGCGAGGCGGTCGGAAGCGGTCGGCTCCGGCGAAAGAGGGAAAATGATGAGGTGTGACGGTGGGAGACCGGCTGTTCCGCCTAGCTTCAATCCGACATCAATGGGCATATCCTCTTGCCCCCAATTTGCCTCTATCTGCGCCAGTGTTTCATCAAACTCCTGCCCATTGAGGCCGGGGCCTAGGTTCAGTCGTCCGAAATCGTCGATGAAAAAATCTGTTGAGGCAAGCGCTTGTTCGGCTCGCTTATTGCTGGCGCGAACCTTACGTCCATCCAGGTCCAGAATAATGACCCCATGTCGCATATGGTCCAGAGCCGTTAGGGCTGCCCCGAGAGTCTGGTGTGATTGGGTCAACCTCGCGCTGACGGTCAGCGCATGCTCCAAATAGGGGCCAAGCAAGCCCAGCTCATCGCTTTCGGCACTGCTGAATTCGGGCATTGTTTCAGGTCGGGCGGCGACCAAAATTTGCGCTCGCCTGTGGTCGTTTCTCATTGTTCCCAATAAAATATGGTGCATCGCGCGTGGCGCTAGAAATTCGCTGTAAAATCGTGACGCGAAAAAATCGTGGTCACTGACAAGCTCGTGGCGATGCCATATTTGTCCGGCAAGTTGAAAGTTTTGCTCGGTCAAAAACAGTGTGTTTTGCACGGCAAAAATATCGCGATAATGGCGCGCAGTACCATTGTCATTCGTTGTCGTTAATTCGATTTCGCCGTGTTTGGATTCGAAGTCGTGGGAATAAACTTCAACCAACGGTGCGTCTATCAAACTGGATATCGACCTGAGAGCATTGTGCCATCGGGCGGCGGTTGTGCTCGATTCCATAATAAGGCGAATTGTATCCAAAATAGGCATTTCCGCGCGTGTACGGTTAGTTTTATCGCCGCTTATTCCATTCACCATTTCATATCACTCATTGCTTCACCGGATCCTACCCGGCATCGGTTGTCTGGGGGGCCAACGGAACCACGACCGCAAACATTGAGCCGGCTCCCGGTGTTGAGTGTAGGGTGATTTCGTGATTGAGCAGATGGCTCAGACGCGCCGCGATTGCCAATCCTAAGCCGAGGCCTTTGTTTGAGTCGATCCGTTGACGGCCAAATTGATAAAATTCTTCGAAAATCTTTTCTTGCTCGTCGGGGGGGATGCCAGCCCCCTGGTCCCAAACTTGGATCGCAAGATGGTCGCCACGACGACGGCAACCCAGGAGAACTTTCTTGCCATCGGCAAATTTCAGCGCATTCGACATAAAGTTGCCGATTATTCTCTTGATAAGAATTGGGTCGGTAAACAGCATGAGGTCACTGGAAACGACACATAGATCGATGCCATAGGCTTCGGCTTCGGGCTCAAACCGGGTTGCCATGTCGCCAATTATATCTCCGGTGTGGGTGGCCATAATGTCGGGAACGATGACGCCGGCATCCAATTTCGAGATATCTAATAGGGCATCGAGCAATGTCGAGGTCACGCCCAGCGCGGCCCCCAAACCATTTACCGCGTGATCGCGTCTTTTTGGATCCTCGGTATTTTCCAGCGTGTGCAGAAGGAGGCGCATGCCCTGCAAGGGTTGGCGCAAATCATGGCTCGCGGCGGCGAGAAACCGAGATTTCGATAAATTCGCCTGTTCGGCGATCGATTTGGCCTGACGCAGTTCTGCCTCATTTTTTCGTTGTTCGGTGATGTCAAAGGTAATCGCGAAATAGCCTTGCAGAATTCCTCCATCGTCGAAATCGGGGACCAAATTGCAATATCCGGACCGCAGGTCTTTCTCGTCGCCGGGGCGCGGAAGTTCGAATTCTATTGTTGCCGGTATGCTTTCCACGATTGCTTGCTTCGTCAAATCCGAAAGCTCGCGATAATAAATCGAGCCGTCTAGCTCGTCCGGCAATTTTCCGACAATTTCTGCTGAGCCGCGTCTGAACCAATCTTCAAGTGCCGTGTTCACCCATTGGTATCTTCCCTCGGTATCTAGGTAGGAAATGAATTGGGGAAAGGCATTTGTCATTACCCGGAGACGTCGTTCGTTATCACGGAGCGCAACTTCGACGGCTTTTTGTTCCGTAATGTCGTCGGCAATAGCGAAATTGCCTCTATATTCACCATTCTCATCCATAATCGGGTAGCCCGCGATCGAAAGGGTCGATATCGTTCCATCCGGGTGCGGAAGTTCAAGCAAATAACGGCTGCCTTCGCCTCTCCTTCTTAGGGGCTCGACTTCACGAAACTTATCGCCATATGCCGGAACGAGTTCCACACTTTTTTTGCCGGTTGCCTCGTCGCGGCTTATACCGAAAATTTCAAGCATTCTGTCGTTGACGAAAACGACGACGCCATTTTCATCTTCGATGACCAGTCCGTCGTTCATGGTTTCTACCAGCCGCCGGTACCGGCTTTCGCTTTCCTTCAGCTCGATTTCGGCAAGTTTTCGGTCGGTAATATCGCGACCAACGGATTGAATTTCAACGACTTTTCCTGTTTCATCTAGGATCGGCGTATCGATCCAATGAACCCAACGCATTTCATTATTTGCCGTCACCGCGCGGCGTTCAGCCAACTGAGGCATGGTTTTATTGCTCGCCAAAATACTTCGATATTTTTCTGCGTCTTCTTCGGGCAATCTTGAAAAAACCGACTGGCCCAGCAGTTTCTCTCGGGGTTCGCCGACAAATCGGCAGAGAGCGTCATTGGCAAAAGTTCGGGTGCCGTCGGCCAAGCTACGCCCGATCAAGTCGCTTTGACTGTCAACAACCGTGCGATATCGCGCTTCACTGCGCCGCAGCTCTTCTTCGGCGCGTTTTGCATTCGTAATATCGGTGCTTACGCTAATAAAGCCGCGTAGTTCTCCTTCCGGACTACGATCGGGTATGTAGGTGCCTTGCACATGCCGTTCGCCGATATCCTTGTACGGCAGGTTTTTTTCATATGTTACCTGGCGGCCGCTTCGTGCGGCGTCCAACTCCGGTGCAATGAGGTAGGCCGCGTGCTCGCCGATGACATCGCGCACATGTAGCCCGCAAATTTCATCGATTTTACGGCCAAACCATCTTTCGTATGCTTTGTTGACAGTGATGTAGCGCAAATCGGTGCCGATATAGCTGATTAACACCGGCACGGCGTCCATGATTGCCCGCAGCCTGTCTTCCGCAATTTGTCGCGCTTCCTCGGCTGCTCTCTGGTCGGTAATATCCAGGCCGAAGAACTGATATTCAGTGATATTATCATTTTCATCGAATATAGCTTTGTTGACAAAATGATACCATCGTAGGTTGCCTTCCGCATCAACGACAGGGTCGTCTATTTCGGCGGTTGGATTGTTTTTTGTGATGCTTGCAAAGTGAGTTTTTATTTCTCTTTGGCGTTCCTCGGAAACATTTCCCTGCAAGAAATGCTTGCCGATGAGTTCCTCGCGGGGCTTTCCGTGTAATTTGCACATTGCGTCGTTGACAAATGTGAGCATTCCGGCGGAGTCAAATCGACCGACTGTTTGCATTTGCTGTTCGACAATATTGCGTAATCGCGCCTCATTTTCCTTCAGCGCCTGCTCAATTTCCTTGATGCCAGTAATATTGGTCGCGATCGTTCCCAGTCCGACGACTTCATTTGATGAGGACATGATCGGAAATTTGGAAACTAATGACGTTTCCTCGCGATCCGGCAGGACAACCTTGACCTCATGGGTGATTGGTTTTTGTGTCTTGAGCACCACTGCGTCCAATTTTTGCATGTCGGCAGCGGTTTCGGGTGGCAGGTTCCAGGCGGTTTTCTGTCCGATCAGCCCGCCTTTCTCGCCGCCGAGTGTTTTTTCGGCGACCGGGTTCACCAGGATGTAGCGTCCTTGCGTGTCCTTGATGGCAATGCCGACCGGCACATTCTCCATCACCGCTTTAAGTAAGCGTTCGCTTTCCTCAAGTGATTCTTCCGTCTTGCGCCGCTCGGTAAGGTCCGACATTGCGCTGAAAAAGCCGATTTGAGTCCCGCTATCGTCGAAATTAGGAACGCATGATCGCTCGACGAAACACGTCAAGCCTTGCGGCGATTCTATCCAGCCGCTCCAAGCAAATTCCTTGCCAGACATTGCTTTCTCTAGAAACCCACTAATTGCCGCTTTGTTTTTTGGGCCGATGAGGTCTTTGGCTCGCTTCCCCTCTATTTCCACACGCGGCCGACCGTACCAATTTTCGTAGGCGGCGTTGACATAAACATAGCGCCCCTCTGCGTCGACATAACTGATGTGCATAGGCAGGGCGTCGGTAATTTTGCGCATCTCTTCCATTGCGTCGCGTGTGCGCGCTTCACTCGATATTATTTTGGCTTCCGCGTCTCTGATATGGCTGATATCGGTTGAAATGGTAACTACACCAACGACATCGTCGGTTTCTGAGATCATCGGGAACTTCGTCATCATCAGTGCGTCGCCTCGCCGCCCTGCCAGGCGGGGGGCGGTCTCTTCGGCTATGGTTTCTCTGGTATCAATGACACGTCGGTCCATGGCCCGCATTTCTGTGCGCATTTCCGGCTGCATGAAATCGGTTGAGGGGCTGCCGATTAGCGTTTGCTGACCGCGATTGATATATTTTTCTGCGGCGGTATTGGCGTAAATAAACCGTCCGTCCAAATTTTTGATGGTTACTCTTGCCGGTACTTTTTCCAAAACCGATGCCAGGAGTTTTCGGTTTTTTTCAAATGATCGGTTTTGCCCGAGGTCGTTTGCATTATCCGTATCTGATCCAACCAGGGGCGCCGAAAGACCGTCTTGGCGGAAAATTAGGGCCCTGGAGAATGTCATTATGCCGGCAAAAGTTACAGCCAAGCCACTCAAGAATATCGACCAAACCCAAGGTAGGGCCACAGTTGGGGAAATGTCGGATGGGCCCGCCGGCGTTGCGTTGAAATAGGTGGAAGTCGAGGCCGCCAAATCTATGATTAGGGCCGATACAATGAAGGCGATGCCCGCGACGACGATACATATAGGTGCTCTAGGCAATCGATTTGGTCGCGGCAACAACAAGCGGCAAATTTGGAAAAGCGCCAGAAAAGCGGTGGCAAGTATCGCAAATTCTGCAATTAGGGTAACTGGTGAACTGGGTATGTTCATCGTGTTTGCCTTATAAAATTGGCCACGGCGGGCTATCTTCGTCGGGCAAGGGCCAAACAGTTTACGGCGGCTTAGAACTCAACAGCGAATATAGCTTGTATAGATTTTAGCGCCCTTGAGAATCTGCAGGATATAGGGTATCGGACTTTAATGGATACAAATACGGAAAAGGGGAAATCATGAGCAAGGCAGCATTTGTCGAACGGGTCGCAAAAAAAGGCAAGTTGAGTTCAGCCGAAGCCAAGCGGATGGTCGACCTCGTATTTGGCGAGATTGAGGGCGGGCTTAAATCAGCGAAAAAAGAGGGTCGTTACACGATCGGCACCCTCGGAACTTTTTCTGTGACCAAGCGCGCGGCTAGGATGGGACGCAATCCCAGGACTGGCGAGCCTATTAAAATTAAAGCGTCTAAGGGGCTGAAATTCAAGCCTGCGGCGGCGTTACGCAAAGCGGCTGGTTGTTAAACGAAGTCCCAAAGTTCGCAGTGAGCATACTGTGAACTTGAGGCGGGTCGAATTTTCTAGAAATTGAGTCACCGGACCTGTTCGGGGCTCTTTTTTTTGGATTGCTTCTAGCTTATTTGTCGTTTGTGCTGGTTTAACTAGGGCCGGTTGTTGCGGGCGCCATATCCTATGGCGCCCCGTTGGTTTTGGGCCAGAGGCGAATTTTTGATTGGCCTTTGATTGATTTGCCGTTTTCAACGCATGACGAATGTGTTACTCGCTTGCCGCAACAGCCTTATCTGTAAAGATTTGCCCTATTTTTGAGAATTAATCCGGACTGAAAGGACGCCCCCTATGGCATCGCCAATCGTCGCTGTATCGGACAGTGTATTTCCTAATCTCGACAGCGCTAAAGCCGCCCTGTCGGGCCTGAATGCAGAACTGAGATTGGCGGCTGAGCCAACGCCCGAAGCAATCATGGAGGTTGCGGCCGAGGCTGATGGATTGTTGGTCACATACGCAAAAATTACCGGTGAAATGATCGCCGGAATGAAGAACTGCAAAGTTATTTCGCGGTTTGGCATTGGCGTTGATAATTTGGATGTCGAGGCGGCCACTAAGGCTGGAATTGTCATTACCTATGTGCCTGACTATTGCATCGACGAGGTTTCAGATCATGCAATGGCGCTGCTCTTGACCCTTGCCCGCAAAACGGCGCTTTCCAGCGGTCTCGCCCACCAGGGTAGATGGGAAATGCCAGCGGTTGTGCCGATTAATCGGCTTCGTGGCCGGACCCTTGGCCTGGTTGGTTTTGGCAATATACCCCAAGTTGTGGCGCCAAAAGCCCAGGCATTTGGGATCAAGGTTACTACGTCGGATCCGTTTATTCCTGATGAGGTTGCTGCAAAGGCTGGCGTTGAAAAGGTCGAATTTGATGAGCTTTTGGCCCAGTCCGATTATATTTCGGTGCATGCGCCGTTGTTGCCGGCGACCCATCATCTGTTCGGCGCCGACGCGTTTGCAAAAATGCGAGATCATGCGATTTTGATAAACACGGCGCGCGGACCGCTGGTCGATAATGCTGCCTTGGCCAAGGCTCTCGACGATGGTCAGATCGGTGGCGCCGGTCTCGACGTAACCGACCCCGAGCCGCCGCTTGCCGATTCGCCGCTCTTTGGCCGTGACAATGTCATTTTGACGCCGCACACAGGCTTCTATTCGATTGAGGCGCTCGAAGAGCTGCAATCCAAGGCAGCCAAAGATGTTGCGGCGGTGCTTGCGGGAGAACGGCCCGTCTATCCGATCAATAAAGAAGTGCTGGATAAATAGTCACTCATCGCCCGTAAGACCCATATTTGAAAGGACGCACCGATGAAGGCAATGGTGTTGACCGCGCCCAGCGCAGTGATCCTTGAGGAACACAAGGATCCGCTCCCCGACAGTGGCGAGAGCTTGGTCAAGGTTACGCATACCGGCATTTGCGGTACCGATTTGAAGATATTTCAGGGCGGTATACCCGTTGGTTATCCATTGATCATGGGGCACGAGACCGTTGGTGAGGTGGTAAAGGCGCCGACCGGCGCCGATGCGAAAGTGGGCACGCGGGTCATTGTCGACCCGGTTTACTATTGCGGAAAATGCTATCAATGCCGGGCTGGCCAGACCCATATTTGTCCCAATGGTGGTATTCTTGGCCGGGACCGGGATGGGGGCTTTGCCGAGCTGGTTTCAGCACCGGCCAACAATCTTTTCCCGCTGCCCGACGGCATTGACGAGGCGCAGGCACCGCTGGTTCAGGTTCTGACCACCTGTTTGCATGCCCATCGCTTGGCCGATATTTTTCCGTCTGAGGCGGTTGTTGTAATTGGTCTCGGTGTGACCGGCCTGCTGCATATCCAGTTGGCCAAGGCGCGGGGCGCCTATCCGGTGATTGGCGTGACCCGATCAAAATGGAAACGCGATGTTGCCGAGCAGCTCGGTGCTGATTTCACTTTTGCGCCCGGTGACGATATTATTCAGCAGATCCTTGATGTGACCGATGGGCGCGGGGCGGATTTGGTTATCGAATCCGTTGGCAAATCTGTTGTGCTGGCCCAGGCCATGGAAATGGTGCGTATCGGCGGTCGTATTTTACCATTTGGTATATACACCGATAAAAGCGCCGAGCTGCCATTTTATCAGTTCTACTATAAAGAGATTGATATCATCAATGCCCGGGCCGCCAAAGGCGAGGATTATCCAGCCTGCTTAGATCTGGTGCGTCGCGGAGTTGTTGATCTCAAAACCATCGTCAGCCACAATATGCCGATGGACAAGCTCGGCGGTGCCCTAAATATGTTGGAAAATGAAGAGCCGGGCCGATTGAAAATTATCCTGGACCACTAGCGTGGCAGATCCAATTGTCACCACGGATTGGTTGAGCGATCATCTTGGCGACGAGAATTTGTCTTGCCTGGAAGTTTCGATGGATCCCGGCCGCAGTGTCTATGAGGCCGGGCATATTCCTGGCGCGCACCGGTGTTATTGGAAAAACTGGTGTTGGCACGCCACCGATCGTCAGATGATTTCGCCCGAAAAAATGGCCGAAAGATTAGCAGCAAACGGTATCGGGCCGGAGACCAAACTTGTCCTATATGGCGACCCAGTGCAGTTTGGAACCTATGCCTATTGGGCGTTTTACATGGCCGGGCACCGAAATTTGTTTCTCTTGGACGGTGGCCGGGAAAAGTGGGTGACCGAGGGTCGCGCGATGACGACGGAAATACCGACGCCGCGTCGCGTCGTTTATCCGGTGCCACCGGTGGGCGATTGCAATATGCGCATAGGTCGTGATGATGTGCTGGCCCATCTTCAAGACAAGGGCCGGGTGCTTTTGGATGCGCGCACTCCGGAAGAGTATAATGGAACCCGGGTTATGCCCGAACCGAATTTCGATCACGGCGCGGAGCGGTATGGCCGCATTCCGGGAGCGGCGCATTTCTATTATCAGGACCTCTTGACCGAAGATAATAGTTTTAAGAGCGCGCAGGATCTTGAAGCGTTATTTCGGGCTGCCGGAGCGGCACCGGATCAGACGCGGGAGGTCGCCGTTTATTGCCGTCTCAGCCACCGGGCTACTCTCGTCTGGGTTGCGGCAAAATATATTCTCGGCTGGGATCACGTTAAAATTTATGATGGATCATGGACCGAGTGGGGCTCAATTGTCGGGATGCCCGTCGAGCTATAGGCGCCGTTCAGCGTTTCGGTACGGCGACGGCCTTAAATCCACGGGTAGCCTTTGGCACCGCATCTTCAATTGGAAAACGTTCCGCCGAAGAGCCACCGACATACCCGTCGAGGCGCGGCTCTAATTTCAACAAGGCGGTGAAATCGTCCGGCGTTTCGATGGCGCCGCCGTGACAGGTCACTATGAGGTCCGCGTGCCTTGCTGCCAGCGCATCGAGTATTGCGGCGGCACGGGCGGCTCCCGTCTCGACTTGCATAACCGTTTGAGAGCCAATAGTGCCGCCCGAACTATTGCCGAAATGTGTGATGATGTTGTTTACACCTGCCTCGGCCATCGCCAGGGCTTCTTCCGGCGTCGTGCAAAAGGCCTTGGTAAACATGTCCTGGGATGAGGCATAGCCCAAGGTCTCGACCTCGTTGGCGTAGCCCAATCCAGTTTCTTCGAGGTCTTTGCGGAAATTGCCGTCAATCAGCGCCACCGTTGGGCAATTCATCACACCATCAAAGCCGATATCGGCCAATTGTCCGACAAAACGAGCCATATCACGGGTTGGGTCGGATCCCAGCACACCGGCGATGACCGGCGTGTCGCCAACGGCCTGGACGATCGACCGTTCGCCGAGTTTGGCGGTTATTGCATTGGCGTCGCCAATTGGCAGGTAGCCGGCCATTGAAGAGAGGCCCTGCATGCGAAAATGGGCGAGATTGAAGGTGGTAACGAGGTCTGCACCGCCCAATGCTGCCATTTTTGCCGTAATGCCGGTACCGCAAAGCGCGTCATAGATCGCCCGTCCGGCGTCGCGCTCGGCGGCGAGCCTGGAGACGACATCGGATTTGGTATATTTTGCTGCCATTGCGTGACCTAGCTCTACATATAGGGTTTCTGGCTCGCCGTTCCTGATTTATCGGCGATCCATCGAACGATACCAGCGACGCCATCCACGCCAACTTGCGACCCGTCGGGTATTTGAGTGGTCGCATCGAGCACACCAAGAACCACGGGCACACCGCGTTCGCGCGCCAGAGACGCCAAGTGCGAGGTCGAACCGCCGAGTTCGGCGACCACACCGGCGACCTTGGGCAGGACCGTGGCCAGGGCCGGACCGGCAACCTTGGTCACCAGCACGTCACCGTAATTGACTCGGCCAATTTCACATTCGCAATTGATGACGCAGGCGCGTCCCGCGCCCCAGCCCATGCCGCCGGGATGGCCGCGCAATCCAGGGTGTTTGAGCCAAATCGCGTCGGGCACCGGGGCGGGTTCCAAGGCGAGGGGCCGAGCTTGAAGCATTTTAATGCCCGCTTCATCCATTGCCCACTCGATTTCGACGGGCTGGCCCATCATTTTAGCCGCGGTTTCCATATATTTGACCAGTTCTAAAACCTGATCCTCGTTGAGGCAGGGCTCACTCACCAAGTCTTTTTCTATGGCCTTGGCAGTCGGTCCGGCGCCGTGGACGCTGCACTGAATACCGTGGGCTTTGCGTCCGGCCATCGTGTCGACAAGCTCGCCTTCGCCATTAATGTCGTAGCGGTCGGGAACGACTTCACCTTGGGCGATGGACTCTCCCAAGCCCCAGGTTGCTGTGACGGAACAGCCGCCACTCGGCGTGCGGCTGAGGCCACCGCCAGATGCAATGGCCTGTACAAGGGGTTGCACCAACACCGACATGCCGGTCTCGGCCGGTCTGATACCGGCGGCTTCCATATATTGAAGGGCGCGTGAGGACCAAAGGGCGCCCCAACAGGCGCGCACCGCCGTGATAAAGTCGGTCTCATTGTCGATGCCGAGAAATGTTTGGAATTGACCGGCAAAGGAGGAGCCTTCGGTGTCTTCCATTAAAGCCGATGACCGCACGGCGACGGGCATGACATTGCCGTTTTCGTCAGGCTCACCAGTGAGCTCGCGGTAGGCGGCCAGTAATTCACCATTGATTGCGTCGGCGATCGGCGCATCGAACATGGCGATCCGCACTTTGCTCACATAGGGTCGAGAATCGAGAAAGCCGAGTTCGCCGGCCATGCGGGCCGCTTCGTCGAGGTCGAGGGAGGCGATTTGCGCCATATAGGCATCGGCGCCGAGGCAAAATCCGCCAGGAAAGGGGAGGCCGGCTTGCCCAAGGGCTGCTTGGTTGGCGGCCTTCGGGCCAAAACGATTGGCATCGGTCGCGGCCGGGTCGGTCAGGGGAACGACAAACGCTGGCATTTTATCACCTCTTTCGCAAAAATGCAGACGGCCGGGCAAATCTCGCCCGGCCGTCCATATGCACGTCACGTTGTTATCTAGAGACGCCGATCCCTAGTGGGGCATCGGGTCGATAACCGTGATTTGGTTGACCGGGAAGTTGGTGACAACTTCCGTCTCGTCGGCATGAACAATCTGCATCTCTTCGATGCGGACACCATATTTAAACGGCTTGCCGTGCTGTGTTTCGAGGGCGAAGACCATGCCTTCTTTGATCTCGATCGGGTGATCGAGGGACCAAATGCGGCTAATGACCGGCGGATCGTACTGGGCAAGACCCAGTCCGTGGCCCCACAAGTTGGCCGCTGCCTGATCTTCCTCTTCATAGCCCCAGGCTTCTTTTGCCGACGGCCATTTCAAGGCGATGTCGCGGGTCGATGCGCCAACCTTGACCGCTTCCATCGAGCTCTGCAGCCAATCAAGCGCTTCTGAATATGTATCCTTCATTTCCTGGGTCGGTTCGCGACCAACACAATAGGTGCGGTAGTAGCAAGACTTGTAACCGTTCCAGGTCAGGGCGGCCAAATCCATGAACACGATATCGCCGGGCTGAATGATCCGATCGGTAAAGTTCCGCCAGTTCGGCCACGTGTTGGGACCCGAAGAGACAATCACGTCTTCGACGTCTTCCATACCCGGAATATTATAGAGGAATTCCATGATATGAGCGGTCACTTGGTTTTCCGTGATGCCGGGGCGCAGGAATTTCATGCATTCCCAATGGGCTGCGTCGCCGATCGCGCCGACGATGCGCATGCACTCTTGCTCGTCTTCGTTTTTGATCGCACGGGCTTCCATCATCGGGCTCATACCGTCAACCCATTCAATGCCTTCGGCCTTGAAATGCTCGAGCATATTGATGTCGATGAAGTCGCAACCAAGTTTTTCACCGGCAACGCCGTGGCGGGCCATTTCTTCCTTGATGGC
This sequence comes from Alphaproteobacteria bacterium, assembly GCA_021774575.1. GTDB lineage: Bacteria > Pseudomonadota > Alphaproteobacteria > UBA6615 > UBA6615 > JAJFIX01. Next base: position 156,433 of record JAJFIX010000046.1, read on the forward strand.
GTTGGTGAACTTTGTCACCTGCTGGTTCGATGCGCCACCGGCGGCACCTTTGATCCATGCATAGGAATAGCGGATATTCTCTTCCGGGATCCACGGGCAATGGCGGCCGATCTGGGCGCCGATATCGCCTTGCTCAAACAGCACTGGTTGGCCGTCGCCGCACAGCAGCGCATAACGCAGACCTGGCTTCAGGCGGTTCCAACCCGGGGTCAGAGTGCTGGTGATGTAGCGAACATTTTCATCATACATGCACAAAATGGCGCCAAGCCCATGTGCTTTCATCCGTGCCCGGGCACTCTCCAGCCGATATTTACGTAGCCGGTCCCAATTAACCTTTTGCTGCCAATCCGTGCCGGTGATGCCGAAGTTAGCGGTACCGTATCTCATATGCTTGAACCCCTGAATTTGACTGTCGATCCGCACGGATCCGCCAGCCTTGCCCTAATTCGTTACTAATCGCCTCAGTCCTTTATAAGACTGTGACTGTTACCGGCCTTTCTTAGCCGATAACGCATGCGTGACGCAACGGCGAAGCCGACCATTTTGGTCGGATTTCTCCAAAATAAGTCATTTTTTGGTACGAGAGCGCCGCTTCCGCGCCATGGCGCGAATTTTCACAGTTCGGGATCACAAAAGGGCGTTGGTTTCAAAGTGGATTGATCCGGGTGCGTGCTGGGTCAGTCGGGTCGCAACCCGCCAATTCTTATCGTCCGGGGCCGGAAAATCGATTCGAAAATGGGCGCCCCGGCTTTCTTCACGGTTTAATGCCGCAGTGCCGAGAATGCGGCCTAATAGGGCCAGGTTCGCCACAGATAGAGCACTTTCGAGCTCTTGACCCATGACTTTGGACGATGTCTGGGCGTTGTCGGAGAGGCGCATTTTGGGCACATCGTCACGTTCGATCCGCTCAAATCCGTCGATTGCGTCTCGGCATTTGGCGCCATCGCGAATCGGACCCAGTTTTTCGTGCGCCAGCAGTCGAATTTGCATCCTGATATCGGCCTGCAACGGACCGCTTCGCCTGGCGGTTAGCCCGGCGAGCCAATCCTGCGTCGATTCGGGGATTGAAGTCGGCGAAAGGGACGCTTTTGGACTATTGTTTACGGCGCGGGCCGCCTCCCGCCCGGCGCGGCGACCAAAGACCAGGGATGCAGATAAAGCTGACCCGCCAATTCTATTGCCGCCATGGATGCCGCCTGCGGTTTCGCCGGCGGCCCATAGCCCGGAAACCGGCGTTTGTCCATTTGCATCAATTTCCAGCCCGCCCAGCCAGGTATGGCTACCCGGTGCAACCTCCAGCGGGGTTTGGGTGATATCGATGCCGCGGTGGAGGCAGGTTTTATAGACGTGCGGGATCTGCTTGAGCAACGTTTCCTTTGGAATTGCAGTTGCATCCATGAATATGCCGCCGGTCAGCCCGGCGCGGCCCGCATGAATTTCACGGGCCATCGCCAAAATGACTTCACTGCGGGTGCTGCGCTCTGCCGTATCAGGAAAATAGCGCTTCAGGAATTCTTCGCCGTCTTGATTGCGGAAAACTGCTCCGGCATTAATAAATCCGGTTGGGTGGGGGGCAAAGCCGAACAATTCCTTGGGTGAGCAGCACATTGCCTGGAAATCGATCATTTCGATCCCAATCAGCGGCGCGCCAGCGCGAAAGCCGAGGACATAGCCGTCACCCGTCACCTGAGGCGGGTTATCGTTGACGTAAAATAAGCCGCTACCGCCACCGGTACATAAGATCGTTTGGCGCGCCGAGTAGGAAACCAGAACGCCTGCTGCGTAATCGACCCCCCAAGCGCCAATGACTTTTTCATCTTGCTTGATCAAGTCGATAATCGATATCAACGAATGCTTTTCAATGCGCGCGTCGGCCCGCAGTTTGCGCGACAGGGTCTTGGTCACCATGTTGCCGGTCGTATCGTAATGGTGGACGGCGCGCGGATGGGTGTGGTTGGGAAATGGCTTGAGGTCGAGGTCGCCATTGTCGTCGGTGACGAATTCCGCTCCCCAGTCGCGCATATCGTTGACGATATCGATGATGCCGTGGGTCCATATTTCGGCCAATTCCGGGTTTATCAATTCCCCGCCATGTTCGAGAATTTCAGCCAAATGCTGCTGTGGACTGTCGTCTTTACCCATTGCGGCGGCAAAACCGCCGCGCGCGACTGTTGTCGTGCCGCTAGTAGCGCGTCCCTTGGTTGCTTGGACGACCCTAACCCCGGCTTCGGCGCACTCGAATGCGGCCATGCTGGCGGCGGCGCCGCCGCCGACGATCAGCACATCGGTTTCAAAGTGTCGGGTGACAATATCCAAAGCCATTTTGCCGTTAGCCTTTCTTATCTTTGTTGCTGCATCAGGTCTGCGAACGCCTTCAGGCAGGCATCGGCAAATTCGGGATCATTGATATGGAGATCGAATTCTTCGATCCGGCCCCGCTTCAATTTCTTTTTAAGCGCTTGAGTAAATGGCGCGTCGAACCCAGGCTCAAACCATGGTCCAAGGTCATTACCGTCGAGATCTTGGACCCGAAGGGTGCTTTGCTGACTAAAGCCACGCTTGGGGATGAGGACGGCAACGGGGCCCGTCGCCGCGTTCAACCGTTCGGCCATGAGCGCGCCGAGTTTTTCATATTCCTCTTCATTGGTCCGCATCAGCAAGTTTTCGACACTGTAATGATGGAATTCCCGGTCTCGATACCGATCCGGGACTTCGCCGACCCACCAATTGGTGAAATCGATGGATCCGGGCACGATCACTTGCGCCAGTCCAGCCGCCCCAGCCGCGCGCAAACGGTCATCCCCGGCGCTGTAGACGCCACCGGTGATAAGATCGGTGAGTTCAGAAGTCGTAAAATCTATGACACCGGCTAACTCGCCGATACCGGCGAGATATTCCAGAGCCTTGCCGCCTGGGCCGGAGGCGTGAAACTGGATCACTTCAAAACCGTCATCGGTGAGCTTGCGGGTTATCCGGTTGACCGGCTCTTGCAAGTTTCCAAATGTTGAAATGCCGACAAGCGGCTGGTTTGCTGGTACTGCATCGGATGGACCGTGCCAGGCCGCTGCCATTCCGGCAATCGCGTGGGCGGCATTTTCGATGACGGCCCGGGTGATGCGATTAAGTGAAATATCGCCAATTGTTGGAAACATGATGATGTCGGATTGGGCGACGTGCCATTGGACTACGGCTGTTGCCGCGACAGGGGTGATCATTCCTTTGGGAAAAAGTGGGGGAAGGGCGCGCATCAGGGCGCAAGCCATGGTCGATCCGTTTGCGCCGCCGATCCCGATGACCCCGGATATCTCGCCGCTGTCGAATTTTTCTTCCAAGGTCCGAATGCCGCCTTCGACCATTGTCGTCGCCGCCTCGGCCCGTGACATTTCAGCGATGGCGGTCCAAGTCGTGCCCGAGGCCTGGGCAAGGACGTCGCCGGAGACCGCACCCCAATCGTTTTCGTGGGGCCGTAAAGATAAATCGATGACCCAAGGGGTGATCCCAATGCGTCCCAGTGCATCGCAGAAAAACCGAACTTCTTCGGTCTTGCTGTCCAGCGTGGCTAATACGGCGATTTCTAGTTTCGGCATTGCAGTCGATTATCCAGCGAAATCATAATGCACAACGCTTATAGCCCATATCGAACGGTTCACGAAAAAGGGCCGGTTTGGTGTGTGTCCCAAACCGGCCCGTATCGCAAAACCAAGATTGAAAACCCGAAAGGGTTAGGCGGCAAGCGTGTCCTCGGCGAGTTTCTTGAACTCGTCATTGGTCATCAAGCGCTTGTTGATCAGTCCCCAATCCTTGACCGCCATCAAGACAGTCATGGCTTGGTCGGCGTCGGCGGTGATCTGGTTGCGCGCCAGCCATTCCTTGCACGTATCGATGCCGCTGCCTTTGCCCATGACGGTCTCAGGCTCTTTCTGTCCGACCATTGAGGGGCGGAACGGGAACACGGCGGTTTGGTTTTCGTAGCCGCAATTTAGCAGCCAAGTGGCGATGATGCCGCTTTCAACCTTGAACAGGTCGTCGCCAACGATCGGGCGATTATTCGGGATGATGGCGCCCGAGATCTGCTGGACCATATCGGCAAGACCCTTTAACTTCTCGGTCTTGATACCGATATCGATATTGTAGAGGGTTTTGAGTGCCATCACGGTCTCTTCCATTGGCACGTTGCCGGCGCGCTCGCCCAAGCCGAGTACGGTCGACTGGATGACTTCGACGCCTTCGGCGACGGCCATCAGCGTGTTGGCAACACCGAGACCGTAATCCATGTGGAAATGAGCCTCAAGCGGCACGTCGATCCGGGCCTTCACGGCGCGGACAAAATACTGCATGGCGTGGATCGAGGTGGCGCCCATCGTGTCGACCAGGGCCAAACCATCCATATGGCCTTCTTTTCCGACCTTGGTGATCAAGTCGAGCACCCAGGTGAGGTCGGACCGGGTGAAATCGATCGGGAAGAAAATCACCTGCAACCCTTTTTCATGGGCATAAGCGGTGGACTCGATGGAGAGATCGATGGCCCGTTCGAGTTCCCAACGATAACCAAGTTCAATCAGATGCTTGCTCGACGGAACTTCCATGATAACGCCGCTGACGCCGCTATCGACGGCGCGCTGCACATCGTCGACCATGCAGCGGGCAAAGGCATAAATGTCGGGTCCAAAATCGCGTTTGGCAAGTTCCTCGACGACCCGTGCGTCGTCTTTGGAGACCACGGGCATACCCGCTTCGATACGGTGGACGCCAGCCTCGGCCAGACCTTCGGCGATCCGGATCTTATCGTCGAAATCGAACGCGAGTCCGGCTTGTTGCTCGCCATCACGCAGAGTGACGTCATGGATTTTGATCTGTTTTGGAAAATTGAACTGGGAGGTAACTTCGTCGGCGAAGTTCCAGGGCGATGTGTGCCAGTTCTCATTAATCCAAGGTGTATCGGTCATGGGTCTCTCTCCTTTGATGGGGGCCATCTACTGGAAGTCAGTCGGCGGCTTTCGATGGGCCCCCCACGCGGCGCGCATATGAGGCCAATTACCTAGAATTTCGGCGGCAACATACCGGTCTTACATAAGTCCTGCAATGGCCAGTTGGGCCTTGCGTGACAAAATGAAGCGCAATTATGGAGTGTCGGTCAAAGGAGGGGTGAAATTGTGAGGTCCACAGCCATTTCCGCCAAACCTTCGAGCAGAGCTGGGTGGACTGGAATTCCCGATTTTAATCGTGATCCGCGCAATTTAGCGCTGCGTTCGCCGGGCAATCTAATTTCCTCGACTCCGGGCAGGGTCGGCGAGGCCTTCATCGCATCGATAATTGCGTCGACTTGGGCGCCGAATTGGTCGATCTCGGCAAAATTGGCGATTGCCAGGGCACAGATGAATTGGCCGGTATTGGTCGTGGTTACGAAATCTTTGCTGAAATCAATCACGTCTCGACCCATTGCCGCACCGTTCAGCGTACCGGCAAGCAGGCCGAGCATTAAAGCTAGGCCGTATCCCTTTGCACCGCCGATTGGCAGCAGCAAACCCTCATGGGATCGCTGGGGGTCAGTAAGCGGTTTGCCCTGCCGGTCGACCATCCAGCCTTCAGGCATTTGTTCGCCCCGCTGGGCCGCGGTCTTAACCTTGCCATAGGACGAGACCGTCGTTGCCATATCGAGGACGATATCCCGGTGGCGGGAGGCGGGAACGGCGATTGAAATCGGGTTTGTCGATAACAGAAGCTCGGTCCCGCCCCAGGGCGGCATGTGATTGGCGCTGCCGACGGCGCCATAGATACCGATCATGTCGTGTGCCAGCGGCATGCGGGAATAGAGCATGGCCGGCCCAGCGTGATTGGAATTGCGCATACCAACCCAGCCAATACCAGTCTGCTTTGCCTTTTCGATTGCGATCTCGGTCGCCCGTGCGACGACCAAGTGTCCCATACCATTATCGCCGTCGATCAGGGCTGTGGCCGGTGCCTCGCGAATGATTTTTATTTCAGGATCAACGTTCATACCGCCCGCTTGGATGCGTTCTATGTAACCCGGCAGCCTAAAAACACCGTGAGTGTCGATGCCGTGCAGGTCTGCGTCCGCCATCAATTTCGCGGTTTGCTCCGCGCCGGAATTTAGAAATCCCACCGCCTTCAGCGCGTTGGCAATAAATGTCTCAAGCTCGGTCAGCGGGACTGTCGGCCAATCGTCGCTCATTTACGGTCAACCAAGTCTTTGGGCGATAGATGCGCCACGGTTTCACCGGTCTCGGCAAAAGTGCGGGTTACTGTTTCCGACGCGTAAACCCACAATATGGTCAGTGGCCCATCTCCAGTATTGATAAAGCGGTGAGGGACACCAGCAGGTATGAAGGTCGTATCATTGGGGCCGACCGTCTGGGTCTTACCTTCAATTTCGGCTTCCGCCGTGCCATCGAGGATGGTCACCTGTTCGTCGCAATTATGGCTATGGACGGGAACTTTCTTTCCGGCGGGGAATTTGGTTATACCCGAGGTGAACCCGGTGCCGCCAAAACGCTCCTTGCCGACAAGCAATGTCGTCTCGACCCCGTCTCCGCGCGCAAATACTGGTAATTCATCAAGCCTGAGCACCGCGCCGTTCGTCATGACATTATTCTCCGTTTGGCCCCAACTTTGCGGCCCCAACACTGCTTCGTTGACAGTTTAGCATAGCCAAGTCTTATATAAGTCATAGAATGAGTTCTAGATTTATCGAAACAGGGGTACGGGTCATGAAGACGATCAATGTCGGTGTTATTGGGACTGGCTGGTGCGGTGGCATTCGCGCTGAAACTTGCGCGCGCAACGCGCTGGTCAAAGATTTGCACATTGCCGAAACCAATCCCGAGCGTCTCGCGGAAATGGTCAAAGCGACCAATCCGGTGACCGCAACCGATGATTATCAGGAATTGCTGGCAAATCCCGACATCGACGCCGTGATGATATCGGCCACCCCCGAGACCGTCCATTATCCAATGACCAAGGACGCGTTGAATGCTGGCAAACATGTGCTGCTGGAAAAACCTTTTGCCCTTGAACTGGCCGAGGCCGATGAGCTTACCGAACTCGCCAAGGCAAAAAACCTGAAACTCTCCATCGCCTACTCTCAGCGGTTTAATCCCAAATATGCCTATGTAAAGCAGTCGATTGAGGACGGCACTCTTGGGGTTCCGGTGAGTGCGTTGGTCAGCCGCCATATCACCCGCAGTCTTGGCCAGAAAATTGGTGGCCGGATTAAATTGTCGCCGGCGGCGATGGAGGCCACCCATGATCTCGATTTTGTGCTCTGGTGCATGGAGCCGGCAAAGCCGATCCGGGTTTATGCCCAAGCCGTCAATAAGGTGATGATGCCGACCCATGGCGTCGCCGATTGCATGTGGATCACCATAACCATGGATGATGGCACGGTGCTAAATGTTGGGGCGGGCTGGATCCTGCCGCCGGGCTACCCGAATTTTTCCGCGACAACGATCGAGTTTATCGGGTCCGAAGGCGCTTTGATGATCGATGACAGCCATAAGGACGTCATCTTGAATACAATGTCTGACGGTATGCGCCTGCCGATGTCGACCATGCCCGGTGAGCAGGTGTCCCATGTTTACGCCGGCCCGATGGCCGCCGAGACGGTATATTTCTGCGAGGCAGTTGCCTTTGATCGTCCGGTCATGGTCAAGCCTGAGCAAGCACGCCAGGTGATGGAGGTCTATATGGCCGCCGACATCTCGGCTGAAACCAATGAGCCGGTTTCCCTGCCGATCGCGCCGGAATTAATTCCCCTGGCCATGGCGAGCTAGGGGCGGAGGTTTCGACCGTGGCTGCGGGCAAGTCGATCACCATCCCTAAGGATACCAAATCTGCGGGGGCGAACAGAGCCGGGGCGAAACGCGCACCGGTGATGTCCGACCGCGCGCCGCTCTATGAGCAGGTTGGCTATTTCATTCGCCAACGCCTGATCGATAATTATTGGAAGCCGGGGACCGCCTTGCCGAGTGAGATCGAACTCGGCAAGGAACTCGGCGTCAGCCAAGGAACCGTGCGCAAAGCCCTGGATGATATGGTTGCTGATCATCTGCTGTATCGCCGCCAAGGGCTGGGGACTTTTGTTTCCGAATATACGGATCGACGGGCGCTCTATCTGTTTTTCAACTTGATGGATGAGCAAGGCACACGTGTTTTGCCAGAAAACAACATTCTTGAATGCGGTCCGCGAAAGGCGAGCAAGCTCGAATGTGACCGGCTACGGCTCAGGGCGAACGCAAAGGTGATTAGGCTCTCCCGGGTCCGATCGCTGAAAGGGGTGCCAACAATTCTGGAGACGATTTCAGTATCCCAGCGCCTGTTCCCCGGACTTGGGCGCGACGGCAATTTGCCCCCCCATCTTTATCGCCATTACCAAACCGAATACGGCATTTCTATTGCCAAGGCCGATGAGCGGGCGAGGGCAATAGCCGCATCCGATCAACAGGCGGCCCACCTCAATGTTGAACCGGGCTCACCGCTGTTGGAAATAGAACGGGTGGCAATTACGCTGGATGCAAAGCCGGTCGAACTGCGGGTCAGCCGTTGCGAGACCAGCGTCTATCAGTTCTGCGCCGAGCGAGGTTAGGTCAGCCGGTTGTCGGCGAGACCGGGAAACGCACTCATTTCGTGGGCGGGCCCGACCGCCGTCGCGGCTGCGGTGTAGGCGGGTGTTAGGTCTTGGATTTTGGTCACACCTAGATAGGCCATGGTCATTCTAAATTCCGCCGCAAGAATTTCTAAACTGCGTTGGAGGGTCTCGGCTCCACCGGCGCCGAGCGCCCAAGCCTGAAGTTTGCCGATTGCCACGGTGTCGGCGCCAAGGGCCAGGGCTTTAGCGATATCGGTGCCGCGCAGAATACCGCCGTCGAAAACGATCTCACATTTTCCTTTGGCGACGGCGGCAATTTCGGGAAGGCATTCAATTGTCCCGCGTCCATGGTCGAGTGTGCGGCCGCCGTGGTTGGAAACCCAAATCGCATCGACGCCGCGTGCAACGGCGATTTCTGCATCCTCGGCGGTGGTCAAGCCTTTGACCAGCAGGGGCAACCCCGCCGCGTCGCGATACCGTTCCAACCGGTCCCAGGTGAGCTTGTCTTGATTAATACGGTCTGGATTTGTCCGGTGTTTTGGTGCGATCCACCGACCAAGTTTGACATTTGCGCTGGGTGCCATCACGGCGGAATCGACACAAAATGAAAATGCCTTATAGCCGCATCCTTTGATCCGCCGCAGCATATCGAAGACCCATTCATCATCACCTTGAATGTAAAACTGATAGAATTTATTGGTTTCTTCTGCGGATGCCCCTTCTTCGGGATCGGTCTGCGAAGTTGAACTTATGACCTGGACCGTGCCAAATTTTGCCGCGGCTCTGGCTGCTTCCACGGCACCTGCCGGGTGCATCTTTTTCATATTGCCCATCGGCGCGAGAATGGCTGGAATCGTAAGGTCATGGCCGAGCAGCGTCCCACCGGTGTCGATATCGCTGACATCGCGCAACATGCGTGGGCGTAATGCTATTTGATCGAGGGCCAGCCGGTTGCGGCGCAGGGTCGTTTCAGATTCGGTCCCGCCGCCAATGAAATCCCAGATTTCCTGATCGAGGGATTTGTGCGCGGCTTCGATGATCTGCTGGTTGCTTGTGTAGTCTGTGCTCATGCCGCGATAATAGCAAAAATTGGCTAGCGTGGGCCGAAATCATTGAACGAGGAACATGATAAATGGAAGCGTCGGTCGGGATAATCGGTTTGGGCAATATGGGCGGTGGTATTGTGTCCGCCTTCCTCGAAAAGGGAGGCTCGATATTCCTTTGGGATATTGAGGCGACGGCGGGCGAAAAATTTGCCGATCGGGCCGGGGCAACTTGGTTGCCGCCTGCCGAAATGGCGGCCGAGGCAGATGTTATTTTGTTTGCGGTGCCATCTTCGCGTCAGATTGAACAAGTTTTTTTTGAAGGGGATGAGGTTCTTGGCGCCGCGACACCGGGGACAATTTTGGTCGACCTGACAACTTCCGATCCAGGATATACCAAGGACCTCGCATCACGCGCGGCTGCGGCAGGCCTTTTTTACCTCGATGCTGGGATGAGCGGTGGTGCCCAAGGTGCTGCCGAAGGGCGTTTGACGCTGATGATCGGGGGAGACGCCGAGATATTTGCCAAGGCGAAGCCGGTGCTTGAACATTTTGCCAAAGGGCTTTTTCATATGGGGCCTTCGGGGGCCGGCCACACGGCGAAACTTTTACAAAATATGGTAACCCATACGATTTTTCTGGCGACCTGCGAAGCTGGGCGGCTCGGGGAGCGGGCAGGTATTGACCTGTCGAAGCTGATTGATCTGTTCAATGTCAGTAATGCTCGCTCGTTCATTAGTGAGCGGCGATTTCCCGATCATATCGTTTCGGAAAAATGGGACGGAAAATCGAGGGTTTTTAACCTGCATAAGGATTTGGGGCTGGCGGTAGAGATGGCCGAAGGTCTGGGCCTAACGTCGGCGTTTGGCCGAACGACCTTGGCAGCGCTGCAAAAAGCCGTCGATATGGGCATGGAAGAAAGTGATTTTACGCATCTCTATTCGGCCTATGAGGATTTGCGCTAGGCCTTTGGTATTAGGCGAGTGCGAGGTCGATCAGTTCTTGCCCCAATCGAGCGCTTTCCGCCTCGACGACCGGGGCAACCACCGTTTCAAAGGCGTTTCGCTCGTTTTCTGTGAGCTCCACGATGGCGTTTTTGACCGGGTCTAACTTTGCCAAAACCTCGTCATCGCTGGCGCGGGCAAACCCGTGCTGGGCCGTTGTTGCAATTACCAGAGCTTCGCTTATGGCCGCCTGGACCTGTGTTCCCCATGAGTCATAGCTTGGGGCGTGGGCCAGTACGGCGACAAATCCGAGAAAATGGCCCGACAAGGTAATGTGGCGGTGATGCTCATGGATCCCAAAATTATAAATATTGGAAAGCGGGTTATCTTGGGCGTCGACGGTGCCGGTTTTCACCGCGGCGGGCAGGTCCTTTACGTCGATGAATGTGGGGTCAAAGCCCATGGCCCGGAATGTCGCTTGATGCAGAGCGCTGTCGCCGGTGCGAATTTTTAGGTCCTGGCAATCGGCTGGGGTGCGAATTGGGTGAACGCCGTTGGTTATATGCCGGTATCCATTATCCCAGAACCCAAGCAACCGGTAGTCAGAGTTTGCCGCCACACGTTCTTTTAGGTAATCACCTAATTCCCCATCGAGAGCGAAATAGGTACGCTCTCTATCAGTCATGGTGAACGGCAGGTCGAGAGCCGCAATATCGGGAAAACGTCCGGCCAAATAACTGGTCGCAAAATAGCAAAAACTACGGCTTCCTTCCTCAACCATGGTCAAAATTTCGGCGGCTTTGTGACCGCGTTCGGTCACGTTACCATCGAGCTCAAATGAAAGATCGTTGCCCAATCGTGCCTTGAGTTCGGCGCCAAAAATTTCGGCGGCCCGATTGTGAACCGATTGGGGCGGTTGGTAACCAGCTAGACTGAGGTGTAAGTCGTTCATTGCTCGTGTTCACCGATCGGCGGCCATATGCGCGTGCCGATGGAAGGAGAGCCTGGTGCATGCAAAGTGGTGCGCACGATTTTGCCGGTCCATTCTTTTTCGTTGAGGGCGAGCCCTTCATGGGGTTCCTCGAAGTTCTTCAGCCGGGCCTCAAGGCTGGTGAACTCATATAAGATTGCGTGCTTGATCCAGCCCGAAGCGGCGAGATATTTCCGGGTTGAAATCGAGCCGGGCATCCGGGCCATGAACGGAAATCGATATTGGGCGTACCAGGACCCAAGCATCATTTCATCTTCATATTCCTTCATTCGGAAATTTCCGAATTGGATCGCCGGACCCGGTGTGCCGCCGGGGGCGCGCTTATCGTACTCGGGACCGTTAATACGTTCTTCCTCGGCCAGTATGGCGGTCCTCAATTCGGTCCGGCGGCCAAGCATTTCCTGGGCTTTGGCATCTCGGTTTTCCGGCCGCCAGGCCGCGTTGGATTGGAAAAACATGTGAGGTGAGGCGGCACCGATCAACATCACATATTGGGTGCCGGTGCCGAGGCTGGCCTCGTCGGTATAGGAAATAATCTTGTTTTGCACATGGGTCATGCCTTCGCCACCGCCCTCGATTTTATAGTGGGCGGCCCAGGCAATGCCAGGAGAAGCGGTCAGTTGGGGCAGGTAGCTCCCGTGAAGCCAGTCGATATAGTCTTGCGCGCCATCCTCGGCCAAATCGTACCAGCTCGCCCAGACACCTCTGTCCATCACCCATCTCCCGAATATGTCGACTAATCTCGAAAAGAAAAACGGGGCGGTATATAAAATACCGCCCCGCAGTAACACTCAAGAGAGCGTTAGGTATCAGCCGCCAACGAGGGCTTCAACCAATGACTTAAAGGCAGCACTTTGCGGTCCACGAAGGACCTCGTAGTCAGTGCCGTCCTGATAGGAAGAGATGTCTTCCTGCAAGTTGCTCATCAGGCGCTGATATGTGCGGTTATCATTCAAAGCACCAAATGCCTCACGTAGCGTTGCGAGATTTGCAGCCGGGATGTCTTTATGTGCAAAGACCACCCGCATCATGAAACCAAGATCCTCGGAAAGGCCGAGTTCGGAGAAGGTCGGGGCGCCAAACAGGCTTTCCGGGCCGCCAACACCGAGGGCGGTAACCTGGTCTCCGAACCGGTTTACGTTGGCCGGGAACATGATGGCAAAATCAACTTCACCTGTCACGATCGCCTGGGACAGCGGTCCGCCACCCTGGAAACCGACAAACTCGACTTTATCGAGCACGCCGCGTTCTTGAAGGATACGGGCACCCGGAACATGGGTCGCACCGAACTGGCCGCTATGTCCGAACTTGATCGTGCCCGGTGCCGCCTCGATTGCTGCAATCAGCTCGTCGAGTGATGTCCAGCCGCGCGATGACTGGGAAAACAAGACGTGGGGGGCAAAGTTGATACGAGCAACGGTGACAAAGTCATCGGTGTCATAGGGCAGGTCAGTCGCGTGTTTCTGCATCTGATCGAAGAAATTGTGCGAATAGAGCAGAACATGGCCGCTATGATCGGTGTTGCTGGCGAAAGCTTCTTGGCCAACAACGCCACCGCCGCCCGGAGTCGGGCGAATGATCATCGGTTGACCGAGCAAGTCAGCCATGACGCTGGAAAATGCGCGACCGGTCAAATCATGGGATCCGCCAGCGCCCATCGGCAAAATAACTTCAACCGGCTTGGAGGGGAAACCTTGGGCCAAGGCGACGCCAGCAGTCATAGTGACGGCGACAACTGCGCCCAATGCAGTGGTCGTGATATTACGAAGGTTCATTTACCTTCCTCCCTGTTGGGACCCAGGCGGGTCATTCCGGCTCCGGAATTTCACCATGGGGCCTCTGTGATCGGCATCTTGAAAGTCGATGCCATTTTAAAGGTCTTATAGCAGACCTTATCGTTGTCGGCCATTTGAGGGCCGCATTATGTCAAACTTCGAATGTCGATAAAATCAGAAAATTCTACCGATCATCGAAATTATGCACCGTATTTTCGCCGTTGTCAGGTTCCTTCCGCCATACGTCGTCGTAATTTAACGGATCGGCGCCACAAGAAGTAGGCGATCAGTGGCGTTGCGATAAGGAACGCCAGGGCAATCGGCCGTGATGTCAGGAGATACGGGACCATTTCGCCGCTTGATAGCGCCAGGGTCTGGCTAAAAGCTTCTTCGAGTGGACGCGCGAGAATGAATGCCATGGCCAAGGGCGCTACATCGAAACGCAATTTACGTAGAATGTAGCCCAGCACGCCAAAGAAAATGAGATAGATGATTTCAAAGGGCTGGTTGTGGAAAACCATCGAACCAGCAAAGGCAAAGATGATCGTCAGAGGAAGTAAAATGGATTTTCGAATTGTGACCAGGCGAGCAAACATAGGTATTGTCGCCCAGCCGATACCCAAGAAGAGTACATTAGCGATGACCATAGAAATTAAAACGGCGTAGACCATTGGGCCGCTTTCGATCATCAGCTCGGGCCCCGGCGTCAGACCCTGAATCATAAATGCACCCAAGAGAATGGCAGTTACATTGTCGCCTGGAATGCCCAAAGTCAGCATGGGTACCATAGTTGGGCCGTTGACCGCATTATTAGCGGTCTCGGCGGCGGCAATACCTTCCAGTTCACCGTGGCCGAAAGTCTCGGGATGGTCGGATGCATTTTTGGCTGCCGCATACCCCATGAATGCAGCGACAACCTGACCAACACCGGGAACCATGCCGATCCATGTTCCGATCATCGTCGAGCGGCACATGGTCTTGAAGCACCGCCGAAGATCGGCGCGTGTCAACCGCTCGGTATTTCGAATGTCGATGCTCTTATCTCGAATATAGGATGCCGCGCGTTTTTCGACAGCTGAGAAAATTTCAGGCACGGCAAACAACCCGATCAGCATTGGCAAAATGGGAATGCCGCCGGTTAGTGGAAACCAGCCGAAGGTAAATCGGGTAATCAAGCCGATTGGTGCCGTGCCGATCATGGCAAAGCCAATACCAATAAAGACCATTATCAAGCTCTTGATAAACAATCCGTTCGTCGTCGAGGCAATCACCACCAGTGACAAGATCAGGACGCTCATCAATTCCGGTGGGCCGAATTGCAGGGCGATATAAGCGATCGGCGCGATCATCACGATGGTAACGATATCACTGATAAAATCACCAAACACGGAGGCCGCTAGGCCCATTTCCAAGGCTTTTCGCGCCTTGCCCTGCTTGGTCAACGCGGGTCCGTCGAAGGTCGTCGCGACGGCAGCGCCGGTGCCGGGCATCGATATCAAAATAGCTGGTATCGAGCCTCCATAGATGCCTCCCTTATAGATACCGATTAAGAAGGGAAGGCCGATCAACGGGTCCATGTTGAACGAAAAAGGCAGCAATATCGCCATCGCCATAATGGTCGTAAAACCGGGCAAGGATCCGACGAGCATACCAAAAAATAGGCCAATGGCGATCATGGCGAATATTCGGATCACCTCATCGCCGAAAACGAGCCCTAATCCACTGGTGAAGCTACCGAAAAGATCCATTTTACGCCTCGTGACCGGCCACAGGCCGTTCGTTCGAAATACGCGGGATCACCCCCGCTACTGAAAGCAACCTTGCCCGTTACTGAAACCAACCTTGAATGAAGTCGACGGTTGGCCCGACCCATTGTCGATATACCCATTCCATCTCGGGAGATTCGGGCAAGGACTGCAATAGATATCGGGTGAAGATGAGATAGATAAAGGCCGGCATCACAATGCTGACGATGACGCCGAGAATCCAGTTTCGATTGCCAAAAAAAGTGCTCAGCACAAAAATGAGCAGTACTGAGGGAATAAAAAACCCGATTTTAATTGCGCCCCAGTCAATCCCGATATGACGGCCTGCGACGTCGCCGATGACGACAAAAACATAAAGCGATGTAACGCCAATTGTGACCAGAACATTGGTGATTGCCTCACGGTCCATTTCGGCAAACAAGTTGGTCTCGGAGAGCCTAAAACTAATGGCAAAATAAATGCAGCTAATCAAAAACAAGCCGATTGCCACGAGCCGTGGGAAAAGCTCGGGATCGAGGTCGTTGCTGATACCGATGGTAATACGGGGTTTTTGGATCTGATATGGGATAATGATATAGAGGCCAATCGCCGCCGCTATGAGGATGAGCGCCACGACCGTATTAAAATTGAACCGCGTGCCGACGCCAGAACCGCCAGTAATTCCTTTAGCCAAGCCTTGGTCCTCCCTTTTCGCAGGGTCTACGCATTTTTAGTCTTATATAAGACCCGGAATTCTAGGGGACCGTATGGCCGCACTCCCCAATTGTCAAGCAATGCTACTTGCTCGTGAAAATATCAGTCCGGTGTATTTAGGACGGTATAGACAGCCGCGATGTCCTCATCGGGATGGTTTTCTCTGGCGGCGGCATAAAGGGCTTCGGCTTGGTCGAATAACGGCATTTTCGCGCCGACAGATCGACCAAAACCACCAATGACAGTGGTGTCTTTTTTAAACAAGGCCAAGGGCATTTGTGCCGGGAAATCACCATCAACCATCAGCTCGCCGCGCAGTTTAAACATAGCCGAAGAGGCGGCGGGACTTGTGTTGGATATTACATCGTGGATCAAGCCAGCATCCAAGCCACCTTTTACCCCCATCGCAATGGCTTCTGCGGCTGCCGCCGTATGGATGGCAACAAGGCAGTTCGCAACATATTTCATTTTTGAACCGTTGCCGAAGGGACCAACATATCGATGGGCCCGGCTGATTGCCTCGACAACCTGAATGCAGGTTTTATGCGCCGTCTCGTCTCCGGAAAGATAAACCCCTAAATCTTTGTCCCTGGCTTGTTTGGCGGTGCCGCTGACCGGGCAGTCGAGGAGGGTAACCCCGACAGATGCAAGCGTGTCATGCATCTTTTGTTTATCTTCAAGCGGCATTGTGCTGGTTTCCATGATCACCGCGCCTTGGGTCGGGTTTGCGGCAATATCGGCTGCGACATCGTGCAGGGCCTGCATCGTTGGCAATGAGGTGATGGTGACGTCACTTGCTGCTACGACTTGCGCCGGGGATCCAACGGCAATGCCGCCCGCCTCCCTAAATTCGTCACGCTTGCCGGAGTCGGGTTCATAACCGGTTACGGTGAAACCCGATTTTAGTAGATGTCCGGAAAATGCACTTCCCATTGCACCGATGCCGATCATGCCGACCCGCTCAACCATTCTGAAATCTCCCATAAAACGTGAATTCGGTGCCGCTAGGGCATCGGGATTTCGTTGACAAATTTGGGCACGTGGTACCCTTTTTGGACGGCTGGCCGTGCCGCTATCGCGACATACCAGCGTTTCAAATGAGGATATTCGTTTAGGTCCATCGTTTGGTAGTCAAAGCGCGAAATCCAAGGCCATGTCGCAATATCGGCGACCGAATATTCATCAGCGAGATATTCATGATCCGCCAAGCGTCGATCCAAGACGCCATAAAGTCGTTTGGTCTCGTTTAAATAACGGGTCTCAGCGTAAGGGGCTTTGCCCTGATTATATTTTACGAAATGGTGGGTCTGGCCGAGCATTGGACCGACACTCCCCATTTGCATCATCAGCCATTCCATCATTTGCCAATAGGTCTTGTCGTCAGTGGGGATAAATTGCCCGGTCTTTTTACCCAGATAGAGGAGGATTGCGCCCGATTCCATGATTGAAATATTTTCATCTTGGTCGACAATCGCCGGGATTTTATTGCTTGGGGCAATCTTTAAAAAATCCGGGGCAAACTGATCGTCGTTATTTATATCGATCGGACGGGTTGCGTAATCGAGACCAATCTCCTCAAGCATGATGGAAGCCTTGCGGCCATTTGGAGTGGTCCACGTGTATAGGTCAATCATAAGGGTATCTTCTGTCAGTTTAAATTATTCGGGTCGAACTAGCATGAATGCCCGGATGCCCGCAACGCTCGGCCGACCGCAAAATAAATCATCACTAAAATGGGAATGCGGGATCGTATATCCCGACATAGGATTGGTGCGGCGTCCCTAAGTATTGCCGGAATAACGCCTATTCGCTCGTTTCCGGCGATTGCTCGTCCGGGGCGTCTTGATCTACATCTGTAGATGCAGCAAGTTCCGCTTTCTCTTTTTTGGCTTCTAACCGCGCTGCTTTCTTGGCTGCTTTTGCCCGCTCACGTTCCATTCGTTCCCATTTGTAGTTGGGCTTTTGCGCCATATTTTAGTCTTTCAGTCGGTTCGCATCAAAAATTTCAGAATTTAGCGTATCAATTAGTAAACTTCGCCACCTGGCAAATTCGCTGTCGGCGGATGCCGAGGCAACGAATACTGCCAAGCTGCGGTCGTCAATCTAGGCGGCGTCAATCTAGAATGACGAGATTTTCCGCCGAAGACTTGCCATCACGGCCAGGGGCAAGTTCGTATTCAACTTTTTGCCCTTCATTGAGCGATGACAACCCAGCCCGTTCAACGGCTGAAATATGAACAAATGCATCCTTCGAACCGTCGCTGGGTTCGATGAAGCCAAAACCTTTTGTCGGGTTGAACCATTTCACTGTTCCGGTAGTCATATCGTATTTCGTCCTTTCAGCGTATCTCAATCAAAACGTATCTCAGTCGAATTGTCCGATCGCACAAGCCGCTCACGGCGACTCCATACCGCTCTACTCTTTTTTTGGGTGATTCGGCGAAGAGCGAAATGGGCCGTGGCAGGCACGCTAGGCGAATTTTCGACCCGTGTCACGCCCTACAAGGAGAGGTCTTTTGGTTGAATTGCTCCCAGTCTAAAAAAACAACAGCGCAAACAACCCAAGGGCCACGGTGACCGCAAGCACCATGCTGCCCGTTTCCCAATTGCGTGCCAGAGCCCCACGTGGTTTGACCGGCCGTGTGGCGGCAGCAATTGTTGTGTCGAGCAGGCGACGGCCCGAAGCTTCAGCCCGGTTGCGTATTCGGCTAATCTTATCGGTGACGGCGAGCGCCGCGACCGTACCAAGCTTTCGGTAAAACCAGTCAAAATCAAGGCTCAGTGTTAGCGTGCGCTTCATCAGTGGCAGCATCAGAAAGAATGCTAAGCCCGAAAACAGTAGCAATTGGAGCATCGCCACGACGTGGGGGCCGGTATAGGGAACATAGTCGATCTCGAAAGGCAGAAGGGCATAAAGCGGCGCCGGGTGGACCCCGATGCCGATGCAAAGACCAGCAAATAGAATCATCGCCCAGCGCATATTCCAAGGCGGGTCATCGGGGCGCAGCCCGCTATCTTTTTGAAAAAAGACAAACCAGGGAAATTTGATGCCCGCATGAAGAAAAACTCCTGCCGATGCTGCTGCCAATGCGTACCAGACATAAAGCATATGTTGGTCGACGGCGGCCTGAGCAATCATCGATTTAGTCACGAAACCCGATGTTAGCGGAAATGCCGAGATGGCCAGCGCACCGACGATGCCGCAAGTGGCGGTCAGTGGCATCGATTGAAATAGTCCTCCTAGATCGGTGCATTTTCGCTTCCCAGTCATATACATGACCGATCCTGCCGACATCAAAAGCAGAGCTTTATATATGATATGGGCGAAGGCGTGGGCGGCGGCGCCGTTCAACGCCAGCTCCGTGCCAATCCCAATGCCGGTTACCATAAACCCGACCTGGTTGATGATTGAATAGGCCAGGATGCGCCGCATGTCGTTTTCGAGCAGCGCGTATATGATGCCGTAGAAAATCATGAAAACACCGATATAGATTAAAATTTCAGTGCCAGGAAAGCCGCGCAGCAATACGTACACGGCTGTTTTCGTGGTGAACGCGGAGAGGAAAACACTGCCGGAAAAACTTGCCTCGGGATAGGCGTCGGGCAGCCAGGCCGATAATGGTGGTGCCCCGGCATTGACCAGAAATCCGGCGAGAATTAGCCATGTCCCGATGCTGCCGACGCGCATTGGCTCGAAAGCAATCGAACCGGTGTCGACAATCGTCATCGCAATGCCGAACATCAGCACGACGCCACCGGCAAAATGCACCAGCGTGTAGCGCATCGAGGCGCGGAAGGAGGCGGGG
Organism: Alphaproteobacteria bacterium; assembly: GCA_021774575.1. Classification (GTDB taxonomy): domain Bacteria; phylum Pseudomonadota; class Alphaproteobacteria; order UBA6615; family UBA6615; genus JAJFIX01. The sequence goes on from JAJFIX010000046.1 coordinate 176,056, forward strand.
GTTGCCGCCGACCAGATGACAATGCCGGACCCGATCGCCATCATTTCCCAGAAAATAAAGACGGTGACGAGGTCACCGGCAAAAGCGACGCCAATCGCCGATCCGGCATAAAGGAAGGCGGCTGAAAGTTCGGCGACACGTTCCTGCTTGAGGGCAAAGAGCCCACCGGCAAAAGCCATAATCGAAAATATGATGCCGAAAAGGCGGCCCAGCTTGTCACTTCTGAGCGGGTTTAGCTCATAGTCGAGGAAGGGAATGGCGACCAGGTTGCCGTCGGGCAGGCTGATAATCAAAGCGAGGGTGGTTAGCGGCAGTAGCAAGATGGCCGCCGCGCGGACCGGACCTGGCAGTAACGGCAACAAAAAGGCGCCGAAAACAAGCACCAGGCCGGGGGGGAAGGCGTCAATGATCATGGTCGTCCCCCTCATAATATGTATCGGGGCGTTTTAGGACGTAACCGAGGATTTTCGCCCCAACAACCATAATCGCGCAGGTGCCCAGCCCGTACCAGGCATTGAACGCAAACAGTTCGTCGAGACCAAATTCGCCATGCATATGGACCCGAAGCTCGGCGACAACTGTCAGCGCCAGCATCAATAGTCCGAGGATCCAGAGCTTCTTGATTGTTGCTTTGCGGACCAGCCAATGCTTGTCGAGTTCGGAGAGATCACTCATGGCGCATTTCCTATAACCAGCTGGGCCAGGGTCAGGGCCGGGCCGGGGAAGATAAAAAGCAGGATGGTACCGGCGGCCGTTAGGGTAAGAGCGAGCACAACCGGCCATGGGGCCTCACCATGGTCGGCTTTGGCGGTCTCGCCGAGGGTTGCGGCATCGGGTGGCGCGGCAAAGAAAGCGCGATAAACGATTGGCAAAAAATATCCCGCATTGAGTAGCGTCGATAAGAAAATAACCGCGAGGGCGAGATAGTGCTGGGCGTCAACCGCACCCAGGACAATATACCATTTGGAGATGAAGCCGGCAGTTGGTGGCAAACCGATCATTGAGAGCGAGGCAATGCCAAAAGCGGCCATCGTCCACGGCATGCGTCGCCCAATGCCGCCGAGCTGGCTGACATTGATTTTTTTCGACGCCGTATAGATTGACCCGGCGGCAAAAAAGAGGGTGATCTTACCCAATGCGTGGGCAGCGATATGCAGTACTGCACCGACCACCGACAACGGCGCCAAAATCGCCGCCGCGAGCACGACATAGGAAAGTTGGCTGACCGTCGAATAGGCCAGTCGGCGTTTTAGATTGTCGGCGCGCAAAGCAATGATAGAGGCAACGAGAATGGTAAACCCCGCCACATAGACCAGCCACTCGCCGGCCCCGCTGGCCGATAGATGTTCGATGCCGAATATATAGACGATCACTTTGACGACGCTAAATACCCCGGCCTTGACCACGGCAACTGCATGCAAAAGCGCACTGACCGGGGTCGGCGCGACCATCGCCGCTGGAAGCCACCGATGCATCGGCATCAGCGCCGCCTTGCCGATCCCGTACATGTAAAGGAACAGCAGAACCGCCGTCAGCGGCGCGGCTGGGGTGCCGGCTAGAATTCCCCCTTCAGCAAAATCCATCCGCCCGGTGGCAACCCAGGTCCAGATGATTGCCAGCATGAAAAACCCGATCGACGTGGAAATCAGTATGCCGAGATAGGTGCGGCCCGCCTTGACCGCCGCCTCTGTGCCCGCATGGGTGACGAGGGGATAGGTACTAAGGGTGAGCAGTTCATAAAATACGAACATGGTCAAAAGGTTGCCGGAAAATGCCAAACCGATTGTGCTGGCGAGGGCGAGGGCGAAAAAGGCGTAGAAACGCGTTTGATTACGTTCTGAATTGCCGCGCATATAGCCGATTGAATAAATTGAATTAACGATCCAAAGCCCCGAAGCGACCAAGGCAAACAGCATGCCGAGGGGCTCCACGGTAAACCGTAGGGCAAGGCCCGGCAGCGGTTGGATCAACGTGACGTCGGGCCGCGCTCCGGCAAATACGGATTTTGCCACATAGAGAACACAGGCGAAAAGCGCAGCGGCGGTGATCATCGTTACTGTCTCGCGCAGATTAGGGCGCGAGCGTGCGGCAAAAATTCCGGCCGTACCGATGAGCGGAATGACGACGGCAAAAAGCACCGCGATTTCCGGTGTCCAGCTAAACACGCCGGTCATTGTGGGCCCCCTAAGAGCATGGTTGCGGCGGCCCGGGCGGCGGTGATTGTGTCGCCGGTATTAATGCCAAAATAAATATTTGCGCCGGTCAGAAACCAAATTGGCACCAGCATGGAAAGTGGTGCCTCTTTGATGTCGGCGCCGGCCTCTGGGTGCCCACGAAAATAAGCGATTTCAACAACACGCCAGATGTAGATCATCGCCAGCAACGAACTCGCCAAGACCAGTACGGCGATTGGCCACCAACCGGATTCGAGGGCGGCGCGGATCAAATACCATTTGGAAATAAATCCAACCGTCAAAGGCGTGCCGACAAGGCTCATGCCGCCAACGACAAATGCTGCCATGGTCCACGGCATGCGCCGACCAAGCCCAGCCATATCGCTAATTTGTACGCTGCCAATGCGATAGAAAACGGCGCCCAGGGAAAGAAATAGCGCCGACTTCATCAGTGCGTGATTGAACAGGTGTAAAATCCCGCCAGTGAGGCCGGTGACGCTCAAAAATGAAATGCCCAAGATTATGTAGCCGATCTGGGCGATGCTCGAATAGGCAAGCAGGCGCTTGGCATCGTCTTGAAATATGGCGACAGCGGAGCCAATGGTCATGGCAAATAACGCCAATATCATCAGCGGCTGGGCAATCGGCATTGCCGCGACGGCATCGGGCCCGAAGACCGAAAACAGAATGCGAAGCAGTATATAGACCGCGACCTTGGTTGCTGTTGCGGCCAAAAACGCGGAAACGACCGAAGGCGCATATGTGTAGGCGTTCGGCAGCCAACCGTGAAAGGGAAACAACGCGATTTTCAGCCCAATGCCGACAATGAGAAAAGCCAGGGCGACGAGGATGGTGCGGGTCTCCATGACCTCGGGCAGTCTTTGTGCGAGATCGGCAATATTGAGAGTGCCGGTCATCGCATACATCAGCCCAACGGCGATAATGTAGAATGTCGCGCCGATGGTCCCCATGATCAAATATTGAAAGGCAGCGGTCAGGGCCCGCCGGTCTTGCCCCATGGCGATCAAGGCGTAGGAGGAGAGCGAGGAAATTTCCAGAAAAACAAAGAGGTTGAAGGCGTCACCGGTGACCGCAATGCCCAATAAACCGGTGAGATTGAGCAGATAGAGGGTATAAAAAAGATGTGCGCGCGCATTGCTGATTTCTGCGCCGATACTGCGTGGCGAGAAAACGAGTATGACCGAGCTGATGAGCGAAACCAGGACGGTCATATAAGCGCTCAAAATATCGATCCGGTAGCCAATGCCCCAAGGGGCAGCCCATCCCCCAAGTTCATAGGTAATGGGGCCGTGCGCGTAGACGGTAATTAATAGGGTTAAGGCAATCCAAAGGCTGGTCAATGTTGCCGCCAGCGCGACCGTCCAGCAAAATTTACGGAACGGAAAAATCACGCATAAAGGGGCTGCGACCAGCGGCACGATGACTTGAAGGACAGGAATATGGGAGAAAATCACGTGCCGGCCTCCTGCTCGGCGGCTCGAATTTCTTCTTCCTCAATCGTGCCATAGGCATCGCGAATACGCACAATGAGCGCCAGCCCCAACGCCGTCGTGGCGATACCGACAACAATCGCCGTCAGAATTAAGACATGGGGCAGGGGGTTAGAATAAACCTCGATATCATCGCCCAATATAGGTGCGGTCCCGCCATCCACCTTTGCCATCGAAATATATAAAACGAAAACCGCCGCCTGAAAAATGTTCAGCCCAATCACTTTTTTAATCAGGTTTTCGTGGGCCATAACTGTGTAAAAACCGATCATCATCAGGATGATAGCGACCCAGTAATTAAGCAGTCCCGGCAAGGCGAAAGCCGGCAGTCCGATCTCGGTCCAGAATTCCATTGCCTAGTCGTCCTTATCCTGGCCGGCGAAGACCAGAAACAGGCTAATCATGGCCGCGGCGACGGTAATGCCGACACCAAGCTCGACAATCAAAATGCCAAGATGCTGGCCATGATGAGGATCATGGGCGAGGGCACTGTAATCGAGGTAAAGCCCGCCATAAATCATGCTAGCGATCCCGGTGCCGGCAAAGATAAGCACCCCAAGTCCCAACGCCGTTCGCGTCAGCCAAGCCGGGGCGACCCGGCGGGCGTTTTCAAGCCCAAATACCAAGGTATAAAGCACAAAGCCCGAGGCAAAAATTACCCCGGCCTGAAAACCACCACCTGGGCCAAAATCACCATGAAATTGGACATAGAGCGCGTAAATAAAAATAAACGGCATCAAGAGCTTGGTGACCACTCTGACGACGGAATGACTATTCATACCGGGGCCTCCGGATCGATTGCGTCGATTTTTTTGCCATTTTTGCGCGGGCGGCGCCGAGCCCGGCCGAGTAGTAACATCACGGCAATTGCGGCGGTAAAAACAACGGTCGTTTCGCCGAGCGTGTCATAGCCGCGATAACTCGCCAACACTACCGTGACAATATTGGGCACACCAGTTTCGCTGCCACCTTCATCGAGATAGAGATCGGCGACGTGATGGTGGATCGGCGCATTGGGGTCGCCATAGCTCGGCATATCGAGGGTGCCGTACAAAAGCACCGCCCCTGTCGCGATGGCGACGATCAACGGCAGAACATCTTTGGGGCGCGACGCCCGGTCTTTGCCTTTGACCAGGGCCAGGGTGCCGAGAAATAAAACCATACTTATGCCCGCCCCAACGGCCGCCTCGGTAAATGCGACATCGACCGCATCCATCACGACAAAAAGAGACGCGGCAAGCAGGCTATAAATGCCCGTCAGCATGGCCGAAGCAAATAGGTTGCGCAGACGCACAATGGCTAATGCGGTTGCCAGCATGAACATCAACAATACAATGTCGACTAAATCTTCGATGATGCATCCTCCCCATCACCTTGATCCCCGGATGTTTTATGCAGTTTTGGCTTCAGCCCGCTCGACAGCGCGGCTTGGGCCAGTGCATGAGTTGCCGTTGGGCTGGTGAAAAAGAAAAATAGCAGGATAAAAATTAGTTTGACCGAAACCAGGCTTAGTCCGCCTTGCAGTAGCAATCCGGCGATTAAAAAACCCGCGCCACCGGTATCGGTAATTCCTGCGGCATGTTGGCGGGTGAAGAAATCTGGAAAGCGAAGAGCGCCGATCCCGCCGATGACGAGAAACACGCTGCCCGCGATGATCAGTGCCCAGCTGGCGATGTCGATAACGACCGAAATATCCATTTAGAGATCCCCGAGATCATCGCCGGAATGGGGCAGGCCTAAATGGCTGTATTTGAAGAATTTCATGATCGCGATGGTGCCGATAAAATTGATCAGCGCGTAAACCAGCGCGATGTCGAGAAATTCCGGGCGCCCCATCAAAAACCCAAGGACCGCAATCAGCAGCACCGTCTTGGTGCCGATCATGTTGATCGCCAAAATGCGATCATAAACCGTTGGCCCGAGAAAGGCGCGGACGAGGGTAATGGCAATGGTTACCAGCAGCGCAATTGTCGCCGTTGCAAACATCAGCCAACTCCTTCCAGCCAGCTTGCTCGCCGATCCATCTCGCCAGTTGCCAATCCATCCCTTGCGGCAAAAGTGAGGGCGTGAATTTCGAGTTCACCGTCGACCAAATCGATGGTCACCGTGCCCGGCGTCAAGGTGATGGAATTGGCGTAAATGACTTGGCCCAGCTCAGATTTTTGACTCGTCGGAACTTTCATAATATTGGGCTGGATAGCGTTACTGCCGGGGGTTAGCACCGCCCTGGCGACATCAATATTTGCCTTGACGATTTCCCAGGCCAGCCAGGGAAAATAGATCAGGCTGCGGAGGCTCAAATGGAGCGGATGGCCTTCATGGTCGACCACGTCCATCCGATGCACAACAATGACGGTAAATAAGGTCGAGCCGACGCCAAAACCGAGGATCAACGGTTCGTAATGGCCCGACATGAGGAGCCAGGTACCGAATAGGGTGGTGCTAAGGCTGATGAGATGAAGCAATGGAACATTCCGTTTTTTTGAGTCCGCCGCAAAATAGGCAAGATTCTACTCTTAAACAATGGTTTCTACGGAATGGCAAAAAGAAGTGGGACCGACGCACCGGTCATCGGCAATATGTCGCGACCATCAACTGTTTACCTGAGCGCATCGGATGCTGCATTTTGCCTGGGTAATCTCTTATCATAGCTGCAAAACTTAGGATCGGTAATGTTGGAAGCATGGGACCAAAAACTGGCGAAATTGGCCGCGCGGCGACTGGAAAATAGTCGGCTTCACCCCAACCATTTGACCAGCATAGGACTTGCGTCCGGGTTGGCTGCGGCGTTTATTTATTCAACCGGTGTTGGATTTTTGACCCATCTGGCTGCGGCAATATTCGTCTTTGCTGTTTGGATGGATCACGTTGACGGCGAATTTGCGCGCATTTCCGGAAAAACTAGCAAATTCGGCCATTACTATGATCATGTTTCGGCCTTTACTGGGTATGTCGCGGTTTTTGTGGGTATTGGCTACGGGCTAAGCCATACGGCGGGGGCTTGGGCGATCCCGGCGGGAATTGTTGCGGGTTTGTCTATTGCCATCACATTTTTGGTGCGGGTGGTGGTCGAGGAGCGGGCCGGCAAAACGATGGTCGTGCAGGAAAATTTTCTCGGATTTGAGATGGAAGACGCGCTCTATGTGGTCGCGCCGGTGACCTGGATAGGTGGCTTAAAATGGCTATTGATCGCCGCCGCACTCATCGCGCCAATATTTATGGCCTATGTTTTGTGGCAGACATGGCATGGACGCAACGCAACTGGTGGCTGGTCGGGCTAGCTACCTGGGTTCTGGGCCGAGTCCATTCTTTGCCTTGATTGCAGGCCAGGTCTGATTTGCTGCACGTTCAAGGTCGGCAACATTGTCGACTTCCGTCCAACCCAGCCCACTCAATTTTTGCACCCGAAAGGCGGCACCACCTGTCGCCGTTTTACATATGACTTCTTCATAATGCCGATCCCGGTCGCCGCTTTTCATGAGCGCCTGGGCGGTTTGGCGATAGCGGGCGAGAAAGGCGAGGGACATCGTGGTAATGCCGGCAAATTCACCCAAACTTGCGTCCCGACGTTCGGCGCTGGCCTGTTTACCTAAATACGTGAGCTGCCCATGGCGATCGGCACAGACATAGACTTCGTCGCCGGAGCCGGAAAGATCGGCGGTAAACATCACATCGCCATCCGCCTCGATGGCGTGGCGGGCAAAATCACGGTGATAGAGAAGATCGGATTCAAAAATTGAAAAGACCGGGCTGACCAGATCGGGCACCGCAACCAGCAGCGACATCATTGAGCCGGTATGGTCATAATCCCGGTTATGCCGAAAACGGATTTTCATCTCGCCATGTCGCGTGCCGATATGGGCCCGCATCATATCGGCGTGATAGCCGGTGACGATCACCGTTTCGCTAAATCCCGCACCGGCAATGCAATCGAGGGACCGCCGGATCAGCGACCGTCCGGCAATATCGATCAGCCCCTTGGGGCGGGTCGCGGTGAGGGGGCCGAGGCGCGTGCCTTTGCCCGCCGCCAGGATTACTGCTTGCATGCTTGCTCTCCGTTCAGACACCGAGCATAACGGGCGTACTTTGAGAAATGGAGCGCCCAATGTCGAAACGTTTATTGCTGACCCCCGGCCCGCTGACCACCGCCGATGCGACCCGTGCGGCAATGCAGCGCGATTGGGGCAGCCGCGACACAGATTTTATCGCCCTGACCGCCCGGGTTCGCGAACGATTGGTCGCGATCTGCCATGGCGGCGATGACTATTCGTGTATCCCTCTGCAAGGTAGCGGCACGTTTGCGGTCGAAGCGATGCTAGGTACCTTCGTCGGTCCGACCGATAAGCTACTGGTGCTCGAAAACGGTGCCTATGGCCGGCGGGCCAGCGCCATTTGCAGGCGTATGAGCCGGGCGCATGTTGCGTTGAGCTGGGACGAGGATACGCCGGTTGATACTGATCAGTTGAGCGACGCGTTGGCGGCCGATCCTTCGATCACCCATGTTCTGGCGGTCCATGTCGAAACCACTTCGGGGCTCCTCAATCCAATCACTAAAATCGGCGCGGCCGTGGCTGCCACTGGGCGCCATCTGCTGATTGATGCGATGAGTGCCTTTGGTGCGTTGCCCTTGAGTGCGACCGAGGTTGAGTTCGACGCCGTGGCCGCTTCGGCAAATAAATGCATTGAGGGCGTACCAGGAATTGGATTTGTTATTGCTCGGAATGAGGCGCTCGAAACAACGGCGGGACATTCACCGGCGACAGTTCTTGATCTCTATGAGCAATGGCGCGGATTTGAGGCAAATGGCCAGTGGCGGTTCACACCGCCGACCCATGTGCTGGCGGCATTCGACGCCGCCCTGGATGGCTTTGAAGCCGAGGGCGGGGTTGCAGGACGCGGCGGGCGGTACCGGCAAAATTGCCGGATCCTGACCCAAGGGCTGACGGCCCTGGGGTTGAAGCTATACTTGGAACCCGAGGTCCAGGCGCCGATCATTGTAACCGTGCACCAGCCGACAGATCCAAATTTCGATTTCGATAAATTCTACGATTCCCTAGGCGCCCAGGGACTGGTTATTTATCCGGGTAAACTGACCAAGGTAGATAGTTTTCGTATCGGCTGCATCGGTCAGGTTTTTGCCGACGATATGGCACGGGTGGTGACGGCGGTTGGGGAGACCCTGGCCGAAATGGGGGTTAGGCTTTCGCCAGAAACGTCTTGAACCGTCGCGCGACTTCGGGCGGTTTTACCGTCGGGCGGCCGAGTTCCTTGGGCGAACCTGGCGTCATCCGCAAATGGATCAGGTGCGGCCCGGGTTCACCGAGACAATGGGTGAGCGCTTGCATCAATCCCCCAAGCTCATCGCACGCCCAGCCCGAACGATAGCTGCAGCAAATGGCTACCCCGGCAAAATCGACGCTCGGCGACACAGTTGACTGGCCGCCGGTCGAATCATGGACGCCGTTATCGAGCACAATATGAATAAGGTTTTCCGGAGCTTGGGCACCAACGGTCGCCATATTGCCCATTTTCATCAAGGCCGCCCCATCGCCGTCGAGGACGATGACGGGTTTTGGCGTGTTTAAAGCCACGCCCAGCCCCATGGCGCTGGCGCAGCCCATCGACCCGACCTGATAGAGATGCTGTTCCCGGTCCGCTAGGGTAAAGAGCTCGCGCCCGCTTTTGCCGGTTGTTGCGACGATGGCGGCAGTGTCGGGCACCGAGTTCAGGATAGTTTCAAGGGCCTGGGTTCGGCTCGGTCGCGCCGTATTTGCCAGCCGTTCATGATAACTGCCCTCGGGCCGTTCCGGCTGCCTAGGCTCGTTCAGCCCGTCGTCATGCACCGCGCCTTTGGCCATGATGAGCCCATAGGGTAGGGAGGTCGCCGCCATCGAGGCGATTGCGTCATCCAGGCAAGGTTCAATGTCGGCGTCCTGGTCGGGAAACGGTTTGTGTGGGATCCGCATGGTCTCGAACAAATCACCGGTGATTTCACCCATTAAAGCGTGCTGCGGTTCGTCCTTGAGCCCAGGTTCGCCGCGCCAAGTTGTGACGACGAGGCTGGGGATTTGGAACGGAAAATTCAAAGAAGTCAGTGGGTTGACAGTATTTCCTAAACCGGAATTTTGACACATTACAACCGGCATGCGACCGGCAAGCCAAGCACCGGCGGCAAGCGCCACCGCTTCACCTTCGCTGGTCGCCCCGACATAAGGAGTGTCCGGGTCGCTGATGGTTGCATTGATCAGCGGCGTAAGAAAAGAGCAGGGCACACCGGTATAGAAATCGATGCCTTTTGCCCTTCCTTCGGCGAGAAACTTGCCAGCGGAAATCATTTAGAAATTACGCGCATTGGCCAGGTCATAGGCCGTGTTGACGTCGAGCCAGTTGCCCGAGACATAAATGACCCGAGGTTTTTCACCCTTGGCGATCAAACGGGTCATCAAATCGTCCATGGAGGCGGTGGTGGCGCTGCCTTCGGCTTCCATTGTGGCAATTTCGCCGGCAATCAATTTTGCCCCGCGTGATGTACATTTGGCCAGCCCGATCCAGCGGCCGTGAGCTTTCTCTAGCTCGATACCGCGGCGTAACTCCTCGAGATAGATAACCTTATCTTCCAGATAATCGCCGGTGAACGGCTCGCTACAGACCGCCAGGTCATCGCGTTCCGCCGACACGATATCGGGTCGCTGAGTCCAGAAACTATCGACGACCATGACGATATCGCCCTCAGCTTCGAGCAGTTGATCGACAATGTGGCTACGCACCATAATATCGCCATAACAAATCAAACAACTGTCATTAAGCACATCGCTCGCTTTGGCGAGGGAGGCAATTTCGCCGGTCGCGGCAAATTCGTCGTTATCGATGGTTTTAATTTTAGGCAGATCGACGGTCTGTTTCCGGTAGCCGCGAACCACGGAAATATCACGCACGCCGCTTTGATTTAAGTTATCCACCAGCCGCTGCAACAACGGGCGGCCACGAATATCGAGCATACATTTGGGCCGATCTTGCGTCAGCTCGTCTAGGCCTGAACCCCGAGAAGCGGCCAGGACCACCGCACGCATGGCGCCGGCATCGGTGCCCAGATAGCGTTTCTCCGCATCGGCCAGTTCCTGATTGCCAGCGATTTTGAAAATATCACGGACGCTGACGACTTCGCCTTCAATTCCAGTCAGGCTCTCTTCTTCAAAAATACGGCGGCTGACATCGCGCATGGCTGTCATGGCGGCGCGTAGATTGTGATTGGCCCAGATCACCATCGATATCCCGGCCTCGCGGAAGGCGTCAGCGGGGGTGGCGTAATACATGGTCGGCACGATGACCACTGGCGCCCGATTATTCCAGCCATCCATGAAGGCAAAGATCTCATCCGGCGTTGATTTTTTTGAGTGCATCAAAATGGCATCAGCGCCCGCTTCGACATAGGCGTTGGCTCGGCGCAAAGCTTCATCCACCCCATGCCCGGCGATCAACGCTTCAACCCGGGCGACGATGGAAAAATCCGCGTCTTCCTGGCTGTCTTTTCCGGCTTTGATCTTGCCGCAAAATTCATCCATGTTGGCCAAAGGCTGGAAGTCACCGATGAAGGAGTTGGTCTTGGGGAATAGCTTGTCTTCAATACAAACGGCAGCAACATTGCGCTGAGTCAGTTTTTTGACCAGGCGGCGGAAATTATTGAAATTGCCGTAACCGGTATCGCCATCGAGCATGATCGGTAATTGGGTGGCGTCGGCCATGAATTCCAAGGCTTCCAGTACCTGAGTCCAAGATGCTTCGTTGGAATCGCGCACTCCCAAGGCGGCCGACATCGATAACCCAGATGCCCAAATGCCCTTAAATCCCGCTTCTTCAACGATCTTCGCCGACAAGCCATTATGGGCTTCCATAATGAAGGCCAGATCCGGCGAGGTCAGCATTTCGCGGAATTTGCCCTGCCTGCTGTGTGGGCGTGGTACTTCGCCGGTATTGGCGTGAATCGGGGTTACATTTGACGTGGCCTTGTTGCCACTTAAATCGGCCATGGGGCAATCCTTGCTCGCATTATGGGGGCTTGTTCTTAAATACGGGTCGATATATGCATGCGCGCACGCGGCGCGCCAAGGTAAATACTACCTAGGCAGACGGCACAATGTCGCATGAGTGGTGCCACCCGTTGCGCGTTGGCGCGGCTGGTCGCTATTCTAGCGGCTCCTACCAACAAGGAATATTCGATCACATGTCCGCGACCCGCCTTACGCAAGACCAACTCGACGCCTTCGCCCGTGACGGCTTTCTCATATTAAAGGGCCTGTTCAGTGCCGAGGAAGCTGAAAATATCGGCGCATGGACCGAAGAGCTAGATTCCTGGGACGAGGCGCCGGGAAAATATATGAAATATTTTGAACAGAGCCTGACCGAACCCGGTAAACGGCTCATTTGCCGGATCGAAAATTTTCATCCCTATCACGAAAAATTTCACGCGCTGATGGATGGTGAAAAATTGCGGGGCACGGCAAGCGCCTTATTCGGCGAGCCGGCTGTCCTATTCAAGGAAAAAATCAATTACAAACTGGCTGGTGGCGACGGATTTAAGCCTCACCAGGATCAACAAGCCGGCTGGGGCGATTATGCCGATTTGTTTATTTCCGTACTGGTTTGCATCGATGCCCAGACAGAGGAAAATGGCTGCCTGAAACTGGTGCCCGGTCGCAGCGATAAGGCACTGGTCGGCGATGAATGGCGCCCCCTTGATGACGGGCAGATGGAAGGCATGGATTTTGTCCCGTTTCACGGTGAGCCCGGCGACGTCGTCCTGTTCGATAGTTTTGTCAGCCATGGCTCCGAGCCCAACCGCACCGACATGCCCCGGCGGGCTCTCTACATCACCTATAATAAGGCCTCCGCCGGTGATCATCGCGAGCAATATTATGCCGACAAGCGCGCCAGCTATCCCCCCGATTGCGAACGCGAATTGGGCAAGGATTATGTTTTTCGCGTGTAATAGAGGTTTAGCCTAGGATCGCTTTCCGATAGGCCAGTGCCGCCAGGGCCAAATCGCCGACGGCAAGGCCTCGAAATATGAAGGCGGTGCGCTGGTTTTCATCCGTCCGGCCTGCCGTCCCACCGTTCACCAATGAAGATAGATCTCCATGGATGAGTTCGCGCGCGACCAATGGATTGGACATAACGGCCTCTTGGGCCAAATCGTCGATGACTATGCGGTCAAATGACGACATCCCGTTTTGATGCCAGGGAACAGCGAGATCGGTAATTGAGGCGAAGGCGCCTGGCTTCAGGTTTTCTACGCTGACAAATGGATCTAAGTTTTGGGCGTAAGTAACTGAACTAATAACGATATCCGCGTCACCTATGGCGTTTTTTGCATCGAGCGCGGGCGTTGCAGTTAGACCCAGTGTCTCGGCGACACCGCACAATGCCTCGCGACTGGTGGCCGTTCGGGCGAATGCGCGAACATCTCGTAATGGAAATAATTGGTTAAATATCTGCAGGTGGTTTCGTGCCTGTACCCCGCAGCCGATGAAGGCAATCGTCGCTGAATTTGGCCTTGCCAGCCGCTTGGCCGCGACGGCGCTCAGGCCAGCGGTTCGTATGGCGGTGACCCAATTACCATCAATGATGGCCAAGGGCAGGCCGGTTTCACTGTCGAGCAGGGTCACTATGGCGTTGATTCCAGGCTGACCGTTGCCTGAATTGCGGGGGTTGAGTAGCAATGACTTTACCGCCATGTAGGGCGGATCGTCAGCGGCTGCCAGGGTCGCCATCATATACCGGCCATCGGCAGTAACGACCGCTGACTTGGGCGGCGCCCAAACCTGGCGTTTCTCCCGGTGAACCAGCAGGTCTTCAATGCAGGCAACGACCTCTGCTGCTGTAATACCCAACCCCTCCAGCAGGTCGCCGGACAAATAGGGAAGGTTCGCAGGAAGGGTCACGATAGTCGTTCCGGTTTAAGGTCTAGTCCCGTTTTTCGTAATGGCTATCGACATAGTCATCGACGATCGTTTGAAACTCGGTCGCAATATTTGGCCCGCGCAGGGTAACCGCCTTTTTTCCGTCGATGAACACCGGCGCTGCGGGTTCCTCGCCGGTGCCGGGCAGGCTGATGCCGATATCGGAATGTTTGCTTTCCCCCGGACCGTTGACGATGCAGCCCATGACCGCGACTTTCATTGTCTCGGCGCCGATATAGTTGCGTGACCATTCGGGCATGCGGTCGCGCACATAGTCTTGAATATTGCCGGCCAATGTCTGAAACACGGTACTTGTTGTGCGGCCGCAGCCCGGACAGGCCGTTATCAGCGGCACAAAGGCGCGTAGCCCCATTGTCTGCAATAGTTCCTGCGCGACAATGACTTCCCGCGACCGGTCGCCACCGGGTTCCGGCGTTAGGGATACTCGTACCGTGTCGCCGATACCCTGTTGCAGCAATACCCCCATCGCCGCCGATGAAGCGACAATGCCTTTCGACCCCATGCCCGCCTCGGTCAGGCCAAGATGCAAGGCATAATCGCATTTTCGCGCCAGTTCACCATAAACGGCGATCAAGTCTTGAACCTCCGAGACTTTACAAGAAAGCACGATCCGGTCGCGGGCAAGGCCCAATTCCTCGGCCCGCGCGGCGCTGTTAAGGGCGGAGGCGACCATCGCGTCACGAATGACCATGCCGCCGTCTTTGGGCGTCGCGGATTTAGCGTTTTCATCCATCATCGTGGCGAGCAGGCTCTGGTCTAGGCTGCCCCAATTGACCCCAATGCGCACGGGTTTGCCGTATTCAAGGGCGGCTTCAATCATCGAAGAAAACTGCGTATCGCGTTTATCGCCGAAGCCGACATTGCCCGGATTGATCCGATACTTGGCCAGGGCACGGGCGCAGTCGGGATTATCGGTCAGCAGCTTATGGCCGATATAATGGAAATCACCGATCAGCGGTACTTGGCAGCCGGCCTTATCCAACAGCTCGCGAATTTTTGGCACGGCACGGGCCGCATCTGGGCGGTCCACGGTAATGCGGACGAGTTCCGACCCGGCGCGAGCCAGAGCTTCAACCTGGGCCGCTGTTCCCTCTGGGTCGGCCGTATCTGTATTGGTCATTGACTGCACGACAATGGGGGCGCCGCCGCCAATGGTTACCCCGCCGACATTGACACCAACACAAGTGCGGCGTTCTGTCTGCCAATCGTTTCGATCGGACATATTTCGCTATTCCCTAATGTAAGAATTCGGCGCGATCCTACCCGTCTGGGCCGATGGGTGAAAGGCGTATTCTATCACCGTATTTGGCCGCTATTCTTTCCGCATGGCATCGAGACCCAAAATTGAACGGGCGTTTTCGGATTTGTCGAGTAGCGCTTGGCTGAGCTGTACGCCGGAAGCGTCGGCAATTTTGTCGGTCGCGTCAAAATTGGCAATGACGCCAGCCGCATCGACAAGACCGGCATCACCGATGGCCGCACGTAGGGTGGCGCGCGATGATGCCAAATCATTTTCACTATCGCCGAGAACAGCGGCGGCGAATGCCGACAGCAGGCCACTATGTTCGATACCGCTTTCTTCGTCCTCTCCGAGTACCGCGCGAACGTTGTTTTCCGCTTCAACTTCTGAGCCGCTCTCCCAGAGCAGCGCCGCGTGGGCCGATGTTCAGAAAAAACACCCGTTCAACGCGGAGACCCTGGTTGCCAGAAATTCCATTTGCGGTCGGGTGAGAGCGCGTCCCCCATTTTCGCGAGCGCGTGGCACGATGTCTGCGGGCAGATAGAGGCTTTCGGACATACGGTAATAATCGCGCGCGATATCGGGTACGAGACTAATTGAGCGATGAATATTGGGGACGGTGCCTTGGTTAAAAAGATCGTCTTCCGATGGGCCGGCCTTACCAGGCTCAATGACGCGAATATAGCCGCCCTCGGCTCGCAATCCGGCCGGTTCCTTGCGCGTTGGTTCGCCGTCAATTGGTGCCGGCAACGGTAATGGCTCGACTCCTAAGGCTCTGGCAAAACTATCGCTGCCGACGGTCAGGGCAAGAATAACGACGATTTCGGCGTATTGGCCTTCGGATATGCCTTGCGCTGTGACTTTATCAAACCAACTACGGGTTAAACGACCTGCGTCGGTGCGAATGCGATGAATGATTTCGACGGCGGCCTCGGGCAGAACGGAAGACGTCGTATGGTCGCCGGTAATCGTATAGGGCGAGAGAGCATCTTTGCGTCGCTTGCATAAATCACAGTCTGTGGCGTGGCGAACTTCGTCGGCAATGGCGAGGCGCTCGGCGCCGGCCCACCAAGTCCCAGGGCGCCCAAGCCGTGCCCAAATAACTGACTGGGTGGCGGGAATATCGGGCCGGATATCAATTTCAGAATTAATATAAATCATAATTTAGCTCTCGCGGTTCACATGTTCTCGAGAGTATCGGGCCACTCGTGGTGCGCATCAAGGAATTCACGAATTGCATCCTCGACAGCGCGGGGTTGATCAATATCGACGGCATGGGCGGCATCGTCAATCATGGTAATCCTGGAATTTGCGATGCTTTCTTCCAGCATCACCGATGTTTGCTCGGGAATTATCAGGTCGTCGCTGCCGCAGATAACCAGGGTCGCCGCTTCAATGCTGGTTAGGCGCTCAACCAGAGCGGCGTCGTAGGGCGGTTGATCGGTCATGTAATGGGCGATTGCATTGAGCGTATCGCCAGGTGACGTTTTTGGCATATCGGCGGCGCTCAGCTTTTCCGGATGCGCATAGAGACGGTTTTGCATTTCCTCAGGCGTTTTTGGCCGTCCCTGGGTATCAGGTTGAATCCCGGCCGGGCACATCAAAATGAGCCGATCGACCAGTGCGGGGTCTAGTATCGGCAACCACGCAGCGACCCAACCGCCAAATGAATATCCCAAGACATCAAGGCGATCTTCAACTTCCACTCTGGCAAATTCAGCGATGAGCTCGGCGAGGGCCGGTATTGACCGAATATCGGGTTCGATCCGCATATCTTCCCAACCCGGAAAGACGGGTACGACGACCCGACGATCCTGACTTAGCCCGTGTAGTGGTTTCGACACCCGCGGCCCTCCGGCCCCATGCAAACACAGTAAAGGATCGCCGTCACCGGCCTCGTAATAGGCCAATGTTCCAATGCTCAGCTCGATGGATTTTTTTTCAAACAGCATCGATAAGGTCGCGGTCTACTTCGCCGCCTAGTCCGACCCCGAGCGGGCGCGCAGTTTCGGTTCGATCGAACTGACGCCTTCTGCCTCCAGTCCCTTTTTTTCTGCTTGGATACGCTCCCAAACCTCGCGACGGTATACACTGGCACTAGGCGGGAAATTCAAGCCCAGCTTGACCGATTTGCCCCGGACTTCGATGACGGTCAGTTCAATATCGTCGTTGATGATGATGGTTTCGTTGATTTTTCGCGTCAAAAAGAGCATGGACGGGCGACCTTTAATCCTGGTGCGTGTGACCCCGGTTCGACTTCTCCGGGAAGCGGGTCCGCCAGCCTCCTGCCAGCGCAATACGGTTCATGTCCTTCGCAATGTTTGATAGCGTGGTGTCTGCGAGTCCGGGTAGAAGATTTTTGTCTGGACCGACAGTAAAAACTAATTTGTTGTTTTGACGCCGTTACATATGGTCTCAATCGACTATCATGATCGATCTGCCACCAGTCGAAGAATCCAAGGCCGCTCGGCGACAGGCTCTGTCGGCCGATATTTGGCGGACTGCTTATTCTTGGTTCATTCTTCTGGCTTGTCTTGCTGCGCTGATTGCGGTCGTCAGCTTGGCCTATGGCCAGCTCTTGGCGCCTGTATCCTGGGCCCGTGACGCGACAGTTATATCTCTCGGTTTGGTGATAATCGGCCTGGTTTTCGTCGGAGCAGCGATTGCGCGCCGGGCCGGTGGAGTGAGCAAGGAATTGGAGGCATGGCGTCTGATCGGTGATGCGTTGCCTTTCGCTTGCATTTGCGTGGATCGTCGGGGTCGCGGAATTTACTGGAACGGGAAATTTGACACATATTTTCCGCGAAACAGTCACGCACCATTGGCGGCGTTTAAATCCGGTTTGGGTGGAGACGAGGCAGCCGGCGCGCAAATTCAGTCGCTAATGTCGGCAGTACTTGCCGGAGATACACAATATTTGGATCTCAGCTGGCATGGAGATCGGGACGGTGTTTCAACTCATACCGGGTCTTGGCAGTGGGTGCGGCTGACCGCCCGCCAACTTGATGAGCAAGACAGCACTTATCTTTGGATCATTGAGGATAAGACGGCCGAGCATCGGCTGACGGGACAAATTGCGCTACAAAAACAAAGATTGGATGCATTCTTAGAGCATGCGCCAGTCGGGTTTTACGAGGCGGACGCCGATGGAAAACTGGAGTATGTCAATTCGGTTTTGGCAAATTGGCTTGGAAAAACGCTCGAGGAAGTGATCAGAAGCGGCTTGAACCTGGCCGATATTTTGCCTGAACCACCATCGGCAGACGGTGGCGAGGCACGACTCCACAGAGACCGATTCGACAGAGATCGACCCGGCAGAGACCGACCTGACGGAGCAGACGCCCTAAACGTGCAGGTCGCAATAATTTCCGATACTGCAGGTGTCGACGCCGTGGCGCGCGGCGTGGTTCGGGACTTGGCCACCGAACGAAGTTTGGAAAAAGCTCTGGCCCACGCAAATGAGCGGTTTCGAAAGTTTTTTGCCGAGACCTCGTCACCGCTTGCAATAGTTGGTCAAGGTCGAGCGATCATTGAGAGCAATCAAGCGTGGCGGGTGGCCGCAAATGGGCGGGTCCCATCGGATATGGCGACGGCCCCGGCCGGAATGGTCGCTGAGATTGACCAGGAAAAATTTGGCGAATGGTTTGATGAGGTCGTTGAAAATCAAAGTACTGGCTCAACACTTTGCGTACGGCTCGCCGTGCCCAGCCACGATGCGGAAAGCGGGCAGGCAAAAGCTGAAAACGAAGAAGATGAGGAGCCGGTACCCCATGAAGCTAGTTTTTCGGCGATGCGGATTGAAGCCGCAGACGGAAAATTAGATGAGATTGTGCTGCAGCTTCACGACGTGCCTCAAACTGTGGGTGCGCAATCGGCGCAGGCTCTGAAAATGCAAGCCGTTGGCCAACTGGCTGGCGGCGTGGCGCACGACTTTAACAATTTGCTTACCGCCATGATCGGTTTCTGCGACCTACTGCTCGGGCACCATTCACCTGGCGATCCGTCCTTTGGCGATATTATGCAGATCAAGCAGAACGCAAATCGGGCGGCCAACCTTGTTCGCCAACTGCTCGCATTTTCCCGCCAACAAACACTGCGCCCGACAGTGCTTAAAATTACCGACATATTGGCCGATCTCAATAGCCTGTTGCGCCGTTTGATTGGCGTCGACGTGACCCTCGATATTGTTCATGGTCGCGACCTTGGTTCGGTTCGTGTGGATCAGGGACAGCTGGAGCAAGTGATCATCAACTTGGCGGTAAACGCCCGCGATGCGATGGAGGAGGGAGGCACATTAACCATCACCACACGACCGGTACATATCGACGAGGTCGATCGGCGCGGTGATGAGGTGGTAGCGCCCGGAGAGTATGTGGCTATCGACGTACGCGATACCGGTACCGGCATGAGTCCCGAAACCGTGGAGCGAATTTTCGAACCCTTTTACACGACAAAAGATGTCGGCGCCGGCACCGGTCTCGGATTGGCCACCGTTTATGGAATTATGAAACAGACCGGGGGCCATATTTTCGTCGAGACCGCGCTTGGGCACGGAACCAGTTTCGAGATCCTGTTGCCGGCTGTCGCCAACGTGGAGGCCAAACAGGGTGACGAAAAGCAGGTTGCTGCTGATCTCACTGGGGCGGGAACGATATTGCTGGTGGAAGACGAAGATGCGGTTCGACTTTTCGGCGCCCGGGCCTTGCGTGGGAAGGGTTATACGGTGGTTGAAGCAGAACACGGTCCGGCTGCGCTGATCGAGCTGGAGGCTCTCGAGGGACCGCTCGATCTATTAATTACCGATGTGATGATGCCCGAAATGGACGGGCCGACCCTGGTTCGCAAAATTCGGGATATCATACCGGACTTGCCAGTGATTATTATTTCAGGCTATGCAGAAGATAGTTTTCGCAAGGATGTTGGCGAGGCAACGGATATAAGTTTTCTCGCCAAACCTTTCAGCCTCCAGGAGTTGGCGGCCAAGGTGAAAGACGTCATAGGCGAAGGGAGACAAAGCTAGGCATAGCGTAAGGATAGGCGGGCAAATGGGTGGGAATGAGAATGGCTCACCGTTTATCTCCACCTCCGACATTTTCGGCCTCGCTGGCCTGCCATTTCTGATCGTCGCCGCGCTATTGCTTTCGCCTCGCATTTGGGCGCGCGTCGGGCGAACATTTGCTCCATTGGCAATGAGCAGGTCATCGAGACAAAGAAATTCTTTCGATCAGTCAGTTAGGTGTGCTCTTCATACTGCTGGCGAGGCGCAAGCCGCCGACATTGGATCACCCACACTGGAAATGACCGGCAACGAAATCGCGCGCCATTTGCTGATAATGCGGGCGCGATCGCCCTTTGACGGTGCGATTAAGACTAAGATTGTCGGGACCGGTCATCTCGACGCCGCCATTGCTGCCGGCCGAGGCGTCGTTCTCTGGGATAGTCAGTTTTATTTTGCCAATGTGGCGACCAAATTGGCCCTGGCCCGTGCCGGATACGCGCTCCATCACATGTCGAGCCCAAGCCACGGCGTTTCCGATACAAAAGTCGGCCGAGCCTTACTCAATCCGATTTGGGTTGGATCCGAGACCAAGAATTTGGCCGAACGGGTCGTTGTTTCCTATAAAAACCCCCGGCCAGCAATGACCCGCTTGTCGACTTGTCTGGCGGCGGGAAAAATTGTCTCGGTTTCGGTACGCGAGGCCGCGCGCAAACCGGCAATGGTGCCATTTCTTGATCGCCAATTGAGTCTCGGTCCGGGTGCGGTGGCGCTTGCCTATAAAGCGGATGCGGCCTTAATTCCTGTCTTTACCGTGCAAGAGCGGACGGGTGAATTTGTCACGACCTTGGAAGCGCCAATTGAAATTTCGCCGGGCCTGGATAGGCATGCGGCGACATTTGCAGCGGCCGGGGAATATGCAAAACGACTGGAGCGTCACGTTGCGCAGGCACCGGGGCAGTGGCAAGGGTGGCGGCAGGTCGAGCATATTAAAACTCGTATTACCGATCAGTAAGCCGCTTGGCTAGATGGCGGGCCTCAATTCCCTGCCAGGCAAGTATGACCGGGATACTTGGCACAATCTCGCGAATACGTGTGGCGAGAGATAAGGCAAGCGCGAGGGGCGGCGATATGCCGATCAACGCACCGATTGCAATATAACCGCCTTCTTGTAGGCCGAGACCACCGGGCACTGCAAATGCAGCGCCGCGAACAACGCTGACCAAAGATTTGAGGATCATGGCCTCAACCAGACCGATTGGCGTTCCCATTAACCAGGCGGCGAGCATAATTTCGCCGACGAGGGTAAATCGGCCGAATAATCTGAGCCCCACTGAAATTAAAAACTTGCTGGGACGCGTGTAGATTTCTCTAACGGCTGCATCGAGATCCTCGGCGTTTTTAACGAGGTATGCCCATTTATTGAATTTTCCGGCTCGTCCTACCCGCCGCGCAGCCGCACCAATGCCGCCACGTATCTGGAGCACGATGAAGATGGAGACGCCGGCGCCAAGCGCAACCGCCGACGCGAGGCTGCCCCAAAAAGCAGCATGGCCGGGAGCAATTGACGCCAATAATATGAGGCCGATTAGGCCCCAGCTAAAAATCGCCACCGCTTGCACAGATTTGTCGACGATGATCGTTGCGGCCGCGTCGAGGCCCTTTGCGCCCCAAAGCGTGATGAGGCGCGCTTTAGCCAACTCTCCTCCTACAGCAGCGACCGGCAACAATGTATTGATTGCCGAACCCATCCAGCTGGCCCAAAATATTTTCAGGGGTCCAGGCAGTTGCCTCGGTGGAAACAGAATACGCCAGCCATAAGCCGCTGCGGTCTGGTCGGGCAGAGCAAATATGCAGACCCATAATAAGGGCCAACCGGCGGCGCCTATCTCATTGAAAACCTCGACGCCCCCCAGCCAGATCAATAATCCAGCAAAGAGGCCAAGGCCCACAGCGAGTGGCAACAGTTTTGGGACAAGGGTTCTTGCGTTCATATGCTCGTTGGCTACTTTTTGGCGGGCGGATGGTAGATATGCGATGTCATTTCGAATTTCCCAGTCCAGGCGAATTAAACCCGAGGCCAAAGACCATTAGATGTTCCGCTGGCGCAAGAAAATTTTAAAGTGATTCGCGCGCACCCTGAGTCCTAGACCGACGACAGTCGCCAAACCTGGTAGTCGCGACGCGTGTTATCCACCGTATCTAGTTGAATTATATGAATTTCAAGAAGAACAAAAAAAGAACTTGCCGATGAGAACAAACCATGAATAAATGCGGATATTGCACGGCATTAGAGGCTATGAAATAAGGAGATCCGGCGATGACCGTAGTGCAGTTACGTGAACGGGATGGTATGGAAGATAAGCAAAAAGCGCTCGACGCAGCCTTGAGTCAAATTGAACGGGCGTTTGGTAAAGGCTCGGTTATGCGGCTCGGTGGCCAAGATGTGGCACATGAGGTGCCGGTGGTCTCGTCTGGCTCACTCGGGCTCGACATTGCCTTGGGCCTAGGCGGGTTGCCTCGGGGTCGGGTTATCGAAATTTACGGCCCGGAAAGTTCGGGCAAAACAACCCTTGCCTTGCATGTCATTGCCGAGGCGCAAAAAATTGCCGGGACATGTGCCTTTGTTGACGCCGAGCATGCCCTTGATCCTGGTTATGCACGCAAATTGGGGGTCAATCTCGACGAATTGCTAATTTCGCAACCCGATACCGGCGAGCAGGCCTTGGAAATCACTGACACGCTGGTGCGGTCAGGGGCGGTTGACGTTCTGGTCGTCGATAGTGTCGCGGCCTTGGTGCCGCGGGCGGAACTCGAAGGTGATATGGGTGATAGTCTGCCGGGGTTGCAAGCTAGGCTTATGAGCCAAGCATTGCGTAAACTCACGGGCTCCATTTCGCGGTCCCACACCATGGTTATCTTCATCAATCAGATCCGCCACAAGATCGGTGTTATGTTTGGTAGCCCCGAGACGACGACCGGCGGAAACGCGCTAAAGTTTTATTCGTCGGTTCGGCTCGATATTCGCCGCATCGGCGCGATTAAGGTGCGGGATGAAGTTGTTGGAAACCAGACCCGGGTCAAGGTGGTCAAGAATAAGCTGGCGCCGCCATTCAAACTGGTCGAATTCGACATCATGTATGGACAAGGCGTTTCCAAAACCGGTGAGTTGATCGACCTTGGGGTGCAGGCAGGTGTCGTTGATAAATCCGGTTCCTGGTTCTCCTACGGCGACGTGCGTATTGGCCAAGGCCGTGAAAATGCCAAGGTGTTTTTGACCGAAAACCCGGATATGGCAAATGAAATAGAACAAAAGGTTCGGGCAAATGCCGGCCTGTTTGCCGATGCGATGATGGATGCACCCCCGAAAGACGGAGACGAGGCTGACCTCGATATTGTTGAAGGAGAGGCAGATTAATGAGCCTGCCGGCCAGTGAGGCCGGTGGGCCCAATGGGTTGGGAAGGAATCCCATTCGTGGCGCACTCACCCCCCCCTTGAGCGCTACGAGTGGTAAACGGTCGGATTGTTTGGTCTTACACTGGCCCGTAACTAAACTTCCGATCGACGACCGAGAATGGCGTGGCACTCCATGAAGGATGCCGCGCCTTTTTCTTCTGCACGAGGGTTTGTACACATGGGGGCACTAATTTTGGATTTAGTTGGGTGATTTTGCGGCGTCGACGATCTGTTCCTTGGTTCTCCATTCTGTGAATTACTTCAATTTGATTTGCTTGCCACGGCGATGCTCGGGTACCTGACGCCGGGTTGCCGCCACTGGGCTCGACAGGCATAGTCGCGACAGCGTAAAACCGCGCGAACCCTCTTGCGCTAAACTGGCGGAATTGGGGTGCTTCAAACAGGGTACGGGTGCCATGGCGTCAACCAATGAAATACGCGAGACCTTTTTGTCCTTTTTTAAGGATCAAGAGCATCAACATGTTTCGTCGGGTCCGCTAGTGCCGCAAAATGACCCGACACTGATGTTTACCAATGCCGGTATGGTACAGTTTAAAAATCTATTCACTGGTGTGGAGACTCGCGATTATAACCGTGCCGTCACGTCGCAAAAATGTGTTCGGGCCGGGGGCAAGCATAACGACCTCGAAAATGTTGGATACACCGCCCGTCACCACACGTTTTTCGAGATGTTGGGTAATTTTTCCTTCGGCGACTATTTCAAAGAGCAGGCGATTGAACTCGCCTGGACCCTGATGACTTCTGTCTATGGGCTGCCTGCCGATAAATTGCTGGTCACGGTTTTTGCCGAGGATGAGGAGGCCGGTATACTTTGGCGGAAAATTTCCGGTTTGCCGGAAAGCAAAATCATAAAAATCGCGACATCGGATAACTTTTGGGCGATGGGTGCGACCGGTCCGTGCGGGCCTTGTTCGGAAATATTTTTTGATCACGGTCCTGACGTACCTGGTGGCCCTCCGGGTAGTGCCGATGAAGACGGGGACCGGTTCATCGAGATTTGGAATCTCGTCTTCATGCAGTACGAACAAGTTTCCGCCGACGAGCGTATAGATCTTCCGCGCCCCTCAATCGATACTGGTATGGGGTTGGAGCGCTTGGCGGCTATCTTGCAGGGCAAACACGATAATTATGACACCGACACATTCGTCAATTTGATTAAGACCTCGGCTGAATTGTCCGGAACCGATCCGAATGGTCCTGATAAAACATCCCACCGGGTGATCACGGATCATTTGCGCTCGTGTAGCTTTTTGATGGCGGACGGGGTCATGCCATCTAATGAGGGGCGTGGTTATGTGCTGCGCCGGATTATGCGCCGCGCCATGCGCCATGCGCATAAAATTGGCTGCGACGAGCCCCTCATGCATCGCTTAGTGCCGAGCCTAACCGCCGAAATGGGGGTGGCATTTCCAGAACTCATTCGCGCCGAAGCAATGATTAAGGAAACGTTTCTCGGCGAAGAAATCCGATTTAGAAAAACCCTCGACCGGGGTTTGAAATTACTCGAGAACGAGGTCGGCGATTTGGCGCAGGGTTCCTCATTGTCTGGGGAAACGGCGTTTAAACTTTATGATACCTACGGTTTTCCGCTGGATCTTACCCAAGATATTTTGCGTGGCCAGGGACACGGCGTTGATCAGGTCGGATTTGATGCCGCCATGGAATCGCAGCGAGCGGCGGCCCGGGCGGCATGGTCTGGCTCGGGGGATGCAGCGACCGAAGCCATATGGTTTGACCTGCACGATGATCTCGGTGCCAGTGAATTTGTCGGCTACGAGATGGAAAAAGCCGAGGGCGAAATTTTAGCGATTGTTGCCGATGGCGCCCGAGTGGAGGCCATTGGCAGCGAGGCCGGTTCGTCTGCTGCTGATCAGATTGCGGTGATCGTCAATCAAACGCCTTTTTACGGGGAATCCGGTGGCCAGCAGGGAGATCATGGCTTAATCGAGGGGCCGGACGGACGCTTCGACGTTGTCGCAACCCAGAAGCGGCACGGAGACTTATTCATTCATCTCGGACGTCCAGTTAAGGGGCGATTGGCGGTTGGTGATAGCGTTGCCTTAGTGGTCGATCCCCAACGCCGAGCTCAATTGCGTGGCAATCATTCGGCCACCCACATTCTTCACAAAGCCTTGCAGGAGGTCCTCGGGGACCATGTTGCCCAGAAAGGGTCGCTGGTTGCCGCCGACAGGCTGCGTTTGGATGTCAGTCATGGGCACGCCATCACGTCCGATGAGTTGGAAATCGTCGAGAAAAAAGTAAACGACCAAATCCGCGATAATCGTGAAATACGCACCCGACTAATGGGAACCGACGAGGCGATTGCCGCCGGGGCAATGGCGTTGTTTGGTGAAAACTATGGTGACGAAGTGCGGGTGTTGTCAATTGGAACCGCCACTAGTGGCGAAAGTGGAGCCCCTGCAAATAGTGAAGGCGCTGCCTACTACTCGACCGAGCTTTGCGGCGGGACCCATGCGCGCCGCGCCGGTGATATCGGTCTGTTTCGCATTATTTCGGAAGGCGCCGTTGCTGCCGGTATTCGCCGTGTCGAGGCGATGACCGGGGAGGCGGCGCGGGCCCATATGGCCGATCAGGTTAGGGTGCTTGTCGATGTTGCCGATACTCTAAAAGTATCTTCCGGCGATCTCCCCGCACGGATTTCGGCCTTGACCGAAGACCGTCGTAGACTGGACCGGGAGCTGAGCGAGGCGCGACGTCAGCTCGCGACGGGCGGTGGCAGTGATGGCGGCGCAAGTGATGTCAAAGAGGTTGCCGGCATCAAGTTTGCGGCCCGCAAACTTGCCGGTGTTCCGGCAAAGGAGCTCAAAGCTGTGGCCGATGGGATCAAACAGCAGATTGGGTCTGGGGTCGTTGCTTTGGTTTGTACCGACGATGGTAAAGCCAGTCTTGTCGTCGGCGTGACCAAGGATCTCACAGAAAAATTCGATGCCAAAATTTTGGTGCAGGCCGGGGTTGAGGCGCTAGGTGGGAAGGGCGGTGGCGGCCGTCCCGACATGGCCCAGGGAGGCGGGCCAAATGCCGAGGCGGCCGACGCCGCGCTCGCGGCGGTAGAGCAGGCTCTTGCCGACTAGGTAAGTTTGCCCCAGTCGTTAATTTTGGCTCTCAATACCGTTGGTTTTGAAATGTTCGGCAAGTTCGCCGCTTTCAAACATTTCACGCAATATGTCACAACCGCCGACAAATTCGCCCTTCACATAGAGCTGGGGTATCGTCGGCCAGTTGGAGAAAGTCTTAATTCCCTCGCGTACCTCCGGGTCGGACAAGACGTCGACGGTTTGATAACCGATACCCATCTGGTTCAGGATCTGGATCGTCGCCGCCGAAAACCCGCATTGGGGAAATTGGGGTGAGCCCTTCATGAACAGGAGGACTTCATTCTGTTCAACTGTCTCGCGAATGCGGCCGATTACCGGGTGTTCGTTCATTGTCTGATGCTCTCTTCTGTCTAACAGTTAACATTGACCGGCCCAGGTTAATGTCAAGGGCCGGTGAAATTTGTTCGATCTAATTTGTTTATTCGGTAGCGCTTGTTTGCAGGGCTAGGGCGTGGAGGTCCGATCCCATTTTTCCTTGCAAGGCACTGTAAACCATTTGGTGCTGCTGGACCCGTGTCTTGCCGTTGAACGCGGCTGATTTAATATGGGCGCGGTAGTGATCCCCATCCCCGGCGAGATCTTCGATACTGACCTCTGCGTCGGGTAGGCTTGTTTTTATCATTTGTTCGATTTCGGCCGCGGGCATGGGCATGGCTTCAGTGCTCCTGAGAGGTTTCCCCGTCCATGAGCGCCGGAAACCAAGTTTCATGGGCTCGAACGAGATCACTGAGGGATATAAGTTTCTCTTCGAACAGTGTCAACGCGTCGCCGCCGGTTTTGCCCAGCTTCCAGGTTGAGACATTGGCCTCCTTTGCCGCAGCCTCGAATTTGGTGGCATCGCGAACCGTCACAATATAGCGCCCCTGGTCCTCACCAAAGGCCCAGGCCCAGGGCCATTGGCGCCCGGCCTCTGGATCAATGGGTGGCGCAAGTTCCGCGCCGACCTTGCCGGCCATAGCCATTTCAGCCACTGCTACCAAGAGGCCGCCATCCGAAATATCGTGGCAGGAGGTTATGTGTTTTGCTGCTATTTCAGCGCGAACGAAGTCTCCCGTTCGTCGCTCATTAACCAGATCGAGGGGAGGGGGGGCCCCGTCTTCGCGCTCGGCAATATCGCGCAGGAACAAGGACGCGCCAAGCCAGCCTGAATTTGTGGGAGGAGGTCCGCCCAGCACAAAGAGGGAAAGCCCGGGTTGGCAAATGGCCAGCCCAAGCGGCTTGATCGACGCCTCTATCAGGCCAATTGCGCCGATGACAGGGGTGGGTAGGATTGCCTCGGCGAGCCCCGTCTCACCGGAAACGGTTTCGTTATAAAGCGACACATTTCCCGAGACGACGGGGAAGTCCAGGGCCTTGCAGGCAGCAGAGATTCCAGTGACGGCGCCGACAAGCTGCCCCATGATTTCTGGGCGCTCTGGGTTGCCGAAATTTAGATTGTTGGTGATCGCCAGGGGGGTTGCCCCCACCGCCGTTAAATTGCGCCAGGCTTCAACAACGGCCTGGGCACCACCTGTCTCCGGGTCGGCAACGACATAGCGGGGGGTGCAGTCGGTGGTCATTGCCAGCGCCGATCCGGTCCCGTGGATCCGCACGACGGCGGCATCTCCGCCGGGGCCCGACAATGTATCGGCCATGACCATACTGTCATATTGTTCCCATACCCAGCGGCGCGAGCAGGCGTCCGGGCTGCCGATCAGTCGCAATAAGCAGGATGCAAGGTCTGGGGTTACGCCCGGTGGGTCGATATCTTCGGGCGCGATATGGGGGCGGGCAGGTGTGGCGGTCCACGGTCGATCATATTCAGGCGCTTTATCGACCAGGGGGGCGACGGGAATATCGGCTGCCAATTCGCCGCCAATACTCAGGCGCAGATGACCGCTATCGTCGGTGCGACCAATGACGGCAAAATCCAGTTCCCATTTTTCAAAAATTGCCTGGGCTTCGGCCTCTCGACCGGGTTTTAAAACCATCAGCATGCGCTCTTGGCTTTCCGAGAGCATCAAGTCGTAGGCGGTCATGCCGGTTTCGCGACGCGGCACTAGATCGAGGTTAATGGCGAACCCGACCCCGCCTTTGGAGGCCATTTCGACCGAAGAACTGGTCAGCCCAGCGGCCCCCATATCCTGGATGGCGATGATCGCGTCGGTCGCCATCAGCTCTAGGCAGGCTTCGAGCAGGAGTTTTTCGGTAAACGGGTCGCCGACCTGCACTGTCGGCCGTTTGGCTTCGGCGTCATCGTCAAATTCGGCTGAGGCCATGGTGGCGCCATGGATCCCGTCGCGTCCGGTTTTCGAGCCGACATAGACGACCGGCGCGTCGACGCCCGCAGCGGACGAATAGAAAATACGGTCGGCGGGGGCGATGCCCACGGTCATCGCGTTGACGAGTGGGTTGCCATTGTAGCTCGGGTGAAAATTGACTTCGCCACCAACCGTCGGTACGCCCATGCAATTGCCGTAACCGCCAATGCCGGCAACGACACCCGAAATAATATGGCGGGTCCGGGGATGGTCAGGGGCGCCAAATCGGAGCGCATTTAAGTTTGCCACGGGCCGCGCACCCATGGTGAAGACATCGCGCATGATACCGCCGACGCCGGTCGCTGCTCCTTGGTAGGGGGCAATGAAGCTCGGGTGATTATGGCTCTCCATCTTAAAAATAGCGGCGCGCCCGTCGCCAATATCAACCACACCGGCATTCTCGCCGGGACCGCAAATGACTTGAGGCCCGTCCACCGGAAGTGTTTTTAGCCATTTTTTCGACGATTTATAGGAGCAATGTTCCGACCACATGACCGAAAATATGCCGAGTTCGGTAAAATTGGGTGTCCGTCCAAGCGACGAGACGGCGGCGTCATATTCGCCATCGCTTAATCCCATCAAATCATCGGGGCGATCTGTGTTCTCGGCGCTGTTATTGGGTGGGGGTTGGGTCATTTCGCCAGCGCCCTCGCCATGCTTTCAAATAAAGGCGCACCGTCGGTGCCTTCCAGGTTAGTGTCGGCGGCCCTTTCCGGGTGGGGCATGAGACCCAACACATTCCGCGCCTCATTATAGATGCCGGCAATGTTTTCTCGACTGCCGTTAGGGTTGATGTCGGCATAACGGAAGGCGACCCGGTCCTCACCATTGAGCCGGGCGATCGTCTCATCATCGGCAAAATAATTGCCCTCGTTATGGGCGATCGGCAATTGGAGAATTTGGCCGTTGGTGTATATACCGGAGAAAAATGGATCCCTTGCCTCGACGCGGCAGGCAACCGTGCGGCAGATAAACTTCAAACTGGCATTGCGCATTAACGCGCCGGGGAGCAGGCCGGTTTCGGTGAGGATTTGGAAGCCGTTGCAGATGCCTAAAACCGGCAAACCGTCACGAGCCCGCGCCACAACCTCGTTCATAATTGGGCTAAATCCCGCCATCGCCCCGGCGCGAAGATAATCGCCATAGGAAAAGCCGCCGGGCACCACAACCAGGTCGGTCTGGGGCAGGGCCGTTTCGGCATGCCAAACCATAAGCGGCGGGTGACCAAATGCGCTTTCTAGGGCAATGGCGACATCGCGATCGCAATTTGAACCCGGAAAGACAATGACGGCAGCTTTGCTCACGGTGCTAACTTAAATTCCATCGATTTCAATTTCATAATTTTCGATCACCGTATTGGTCAGCAGAGTCTCGCACATGCGGATTAAATCCTGTTCAGCGACTGACCTGTCGGTTTCGGCCAGGGTGATGTCGATGGTCT
This sequence comes from Alphaproteobacteria bacterium, assembly GCA_021774575.1. Classification (GTDB taxonomy): domain Bacteria; phylum Pseudomonadota; class Alphaproteobacteria; order UBA6615; family UBA6615; genus JAJFIX01. Next base: position 206,289 of record JAJFIX010000046.1, read on the forward strand.
TGCCCTGGCGTACATCCTCTATGCCGCCAAATCCAAGACCACCCAAGGCATGTAGAACGGCCTTTCCTTGCGGATCTAAGACTTCCGGCTTGAGGGTTATGTGAATGCGTGCCTGCATATCGTCCCTAGTGTGCGTGGTTTGGCGCTTTGGCGTTAATCGCGTGGCCCGGCTTCGGGCGTTAGCCCAAGTCTGCGGGCAACCTCCTGATAGGCTTCGGAAACATCACCGAGGTCGCGGCGAAATCTATCTTTGTCGAGCTTTTTGCCGGTCTCAATATCCCATAACCGGCAGCCATCGGGGGTAATTTCATCGGCCAAGACGACCCTGACCATATCGTCTTCAAACAGGCGGCCAAATTCCAATTTGAAATCGATCAGCTTTAAGCCAGCGCCGAGAAACAAGCCGGAGAGGAAATCGTTGATGCGCAGGCTCATCGACAGCATATCGTCGAGTTCTTGGGGGGCGGCCCAGCCGAATGCCGTGATATGTTCTTCGGAAACCAGCGGGTCGTCGAGCTCATCGGATTTGTAGCAATATTCAACGATTGAGCGCGGCAGCGGTGTGCCTTCCTTGGCCTTAAATCGTTCGCAGAACGATCCGGCGGCAATATTGCGCACGATCACTTCGACCGGAATGATTTCGACCTCGCGAACCAATTGCTCACGCATGTTAAGGCGGCGCAGGAAATGATGGGGGATGCCGATTTCACCCAACTTCATCATCAGATATTCTGAGATTCTGTTGTTGAGTACCCCCTTGCCCGTAATGACGCCTTTTTTCTTGTTATTAAAGGCCGTGGCATCATCTTTGAAATACTGGACCAGGGTGCCCGGTTCGGGTCCCGCATAAAGGATCTTGGCCTTGCCTTCGTAGATTTTTCTGCGACGAGCCATGAATCGAGCCGTTCTTTGTGGGGCGGTGCGGGCAGGACTATACCAAGAATCGCTACATCACAAGGGGCACTTCATCCACCGATGCGACCAAATGGCCACCCAACCGCGCAAATGCTAAATCGCGGTAGCCAAATCCTGGTTGATCGTTATATCAAGGGTGAAGGTCGCGTAAAATGCGCGGCCCTGTACCAAGTATCCATGCGCCATATATAAAGGAGGTCGTAAATGACCGGCTTCAATGATCGCGAGAAGGGATTCGAGGCGAAATTTAAACAGGATGAGGAGCTACGGTTCAAGGTCTATGCCCGGCGCAATAAGATTTTGGGGCTTTGGGCCGCTGAATTGCTGGGACTGTCTGGTGATGACGCCAACGCATATGCGATGGATGTTGTGAAGTCAGACTTCGAAGCTCCCGGCGACGATGACGTATTGCAGAAAGTTCTCGGTGATTTGACGGCGAAGAATGTCGATATGAATGAGCATCGGTTGCGCACTCGCATGGATGAGCTGGTTGCCGAAGCCTCTAAGCAAATCCAAGACGGCGAGTGAGGCCGCCAGCGGTCCAACAACAGCGGCCCGATAATTCAGTGGGGCGTCGAATTTAGGCGTCAAATTGGAGTAGCGATGTTACTGGAACGTCCAATTGCGCCATCTCGTCGCGGCCGCCGAGCCCGTCCAATTCGATGATGAAAGTTGCCGAACATACTTCGGCACCGGCCTGGCGCAGCAATTTGATCGCAGCGGCGGCGGTGCCGCCTGTCGCCAACAGGTCGTCGAGCAGTATAACCCTCTGCCCCGGTGTAATTGCGTCGGCCTGAATCTCCACCGTATCGGTGCCGTATTCTAGGTCGTAGGTGTAGGATAGGGTTTCACCCGGTAATTTGCCTTGCTTGCGGACCATCATAAAGCCGCAACCGAGTTTGAGTGCAAGCGGCGCCGCGACAAGAAAGCCTCGACTTTCTATGCCCACGAGCAGATCGGGTCGATGGGGCCGGGTGGCAACGGCCAATAAGTCAACTGTGTGCTGCCAAGCCTGGTTATGGGCGAGCAGCGTTGAGATGTCGTAAAAGAGAATTCCCGGCTTTGGAAAATCTGGAATTCGTCTAATATGTTCTGCAATATCCATTGGCGGTACCCTCTGATTTCCCTTATATCTGCTGGTATATATTCTCCGGGCCGCATGCTAATCGCCTAGCGGCTACGGTGCAACAAGACAGGAAATGACAATATCGAGTAAGGGTGTTTGACGTGCGGAAAAACTCTAATCCGGCCCTTTATTTTAATTTGGAAAATGCTAATCTCTTGGTAAATGGGGCCCTGGTGTTTGCCCGTGGATCTGATCCCATAGGAAAGACAATGATGCTGCGACCTTTCGATAAGGTGAACGCTGTTCCTGAGCGGTGGCCATGAGTCAGCGGTGGGGCCAGCGGATGAACCAGCAGATGAAATTGCATTTACAGGCGCTTTTGGCGCGGCTGAGTAAATGGCGACATGATGTCCGCGCCAAATCGGTGGCGCAGGGGACTGGTGATCAAGAAAGTTCGCGCTCCGGCATTTTCGGCGCAATTGCCGAACGGGCTCGCCGAAATCAGAAATGGGCTCAGTCGCGCGAGGCCGATTATCGCGTCGAAGGTTTTCAAAATCATTTTCCCGATAGCCGCTTTTCCCGATTGCGCCAATATGCGATGCCGTTGACTATTCTTGGGGCGATGGCAATTAGCGCCGTATTTATCGCCAGTGTGGCCCATAATTTGCGTGGCTCTGAAGATGAGTTACGAGCTGAAGTTCAGGCAGGAAACCCAACCTTCAACATAGTTGAGCAGGGTTCAGCCATTGACGGGCCGGTTGATCCGCTGGATGAACTGCCAGCCGGTATTGTGGGACAAGAAGATGCTGGGCCAGCTAGTCAATTGCAGCAGAATAACCCAGTGCCGACCGTCTCTCTTGTACCTGTCCCGGGCGATGCGACCCCGGTTGAACCTGCGGCGGCCGAAATAGCGCGTATCCCGGTGGGCACGACAACCGATCGGGCACGAGGGGGAGTCGTTCTGGGAACCGGCAAAGTTACTGGGGTATATTTTCCAACGGGCGGCGCAATTTGTAAACTGTTCAATCAGCAAACGGGAGGCGGCAACGCGGCGTGTACTGTTTCGAGTACCGACGGATCATTCTACAATTTGAACGCCCTTCGGAGCGGGGCGATCGATGGCGCGATCGTTCAGTCAGATTGGCAGCATCACGCGTTCGAAGGCAGTCGGGAACTTGCGGCGCCGGGCGCGTTTACCCAATTGCGTTCAATGTTTTCTGTCTATGTAGAGCCGCTTAATATAATTGCACGGGGCGAGTCCGGTATCCGTACTTTACAAGACCTGCGCGGTCGCCGAATTGCTATGGGCGCGCCCAACTCGGTACATAATAAGGCAATGCAAGTGCTGATTTCCGCCATGGGGTGGAATTCAACTGATTTTGAAGAAATCAACACCGAGCCGGTAGCCAATTATTTGGAGGCGCTTTGCCTTGGTGAGGTGGATGCCGTCGTATTGGTGGCGGGTCATCCGAATGGCGTGACAATGAGTTTGACTAATTCGCGTTGCGGCGGTGTGCTCGTCGATATTAGTTCGCCCGAAATCGATGAGCTGATCGCTGCCACACCCTATTTGGGTCGCACGGTTATTCCAGGAGAAATTTATCCGGGCAATCCCAATCCGATACGTTCATTTGGTCATGCCGCGACGTTTGTTGTTGCGTCCGACCTTCCCGATGAAACGGCCTATGATTTGGTGCGATCTGTATTCGAACGCTTTGACGAATTTCGATCTTTGCATCCGACATTCGGACAGGCGAAAATTGAAGAAATGATTACCCGAGCTTTGAGTGCGCCCATACATCCGGGCGCTTTGCGTTATTACCAGGAACGCGGTTGGCTCTGACCGACCGGATCTTGGCATGGAGAAAATCACAAAATGAGTAATCACTCCCACGTTTTTCATCGCCATACTCTTATGGACCCGCCTATCGCCGATCACGGCGACGGCATCTATCTCATTGATACGACCGGAAAACGGTATCTCGACGCGTCCGGAGGGGCCGCAGTTTCGTGCCTCGGGCATAGTGACGCCGAGGTCATTGCGGCGGCCAAACAGCAACTTGACCAGATGGCTTTTGCCCATACCAGTTTTTTCACCAATGCGCCGATGGAAGAACTTGCCGACTTGCTCGTTGGTGCGTCTCCGCCGGCGTTGGACCGGGTTTATTTCACCTCCGGCGGCTCGGAAGCCGTCGAGGCGGCGCTCAAAATGGCCCGCCAGTACTTCGTTGAGCGCGGCGAGCCCAAGCGGCGCAATTACATCGCCCGAAGCCAGAGTTATCACGGTAATACGCTGGGTGCTTTGTCGGTTGGCGGCAATAAAATGCGCCGGGAGCCGTTTCGTGATGTGCTGCTTGATACCCACCATATTATGCCGGCATTCGCCTATCGATATGCGCAAGACGGTGAAACCGAAGACGCCTTTGCCGAACGGGCGGCAAATGCATTGGCCGAACAGATCGAGGCCCTCGGGCCTGAAACGGTAATTGCCTTTGTGGCGGAAACTGTTGTTGGCGCGACAGCGGGGGCAGCGACAGCGCCGCGCGGGTATTTCAAACGCATCCGCGAGATATGTGATCGTTATGGGGTGCTGCTCATTCTTGACGAAGTGATGTGTGGAATGGGACGAACGGGGTCACTTTTTGCGTTTGAGCAGGAAGATATCGTTCCAGATATGGTGACATTCGCCAAAGGGTTGGCCGCTGGTTATCAGCCCGTCGGAGCGGTGCTGGTGAATGCACATATTTTTGAGGCCTTTCAGTCGGGGAGTGGGGCCTTCATGCATGGTCATACGTTCATGGGGCATCCGGTGTCGTGTGCAGCTGCCGTTGCCGTGCAAAAGAAACTTCAAGCCCCGCACATGATGAGCGATGTTCGTCGGCTCGGTCAGGTGTTTGAGGCACGTCTTCACGAAGTTTTTACCGACCATCCACATATCGGCGATATTCGCGGGCGTGGGCTATTTCGCGGTCTTGAACTCGTTGCTGATCGGGTGAGCAAAGAGCCGTTCGATCCACAGGCTGGTTTGGCCGGTGCAATAAAGCGCGCGGCATTTGAGCGCGGGCTTATTTGTTATCCAGGCGGTGGCACGATTGACGGCCGCCGGGGCGACCATATTTTATTGGCACCGCCCTACATTGTAAATGAAAGAAATTTGGCAGATATAGCTACGACGCTGCGTGATGCCGTTGATACGGCAATAAGTGTTATCACGTAATAGTGGTTTCGTTGGTATGCCAAACTGTACGCTTTTTCGGAATACCTTTCGCCTCTTTGCCTTGACGACGCATTAACATTTCAACATTCTGCCAAAATCTGATCATTTGGTCAGAAAAAAACGTCCGGAAAGAACGATACATCCTAAAGTATCCGGATAATGCAAAATATGGAGAGGAACGTATTATGAGTTTACGAAAATTAGCTGGCGCCGCCGCGGTTGCTGGCATTGCCGCCTTGGCATTTCAAGGCAGCGCACTTGCTCAAGACAAGACATTCATCACCATCGGCACAGGTGGCCCGACTGGTGTCTATTTTGTCGCCGGTAACTCGATTTGCCGGATGCTGGCCCTGGTCGAAGGTGTCGGACGGTCTGGCGACCAGTTCCGTCAACACGGTATTCGTTGTGCGGCTCCGTCGAGTGCGGGTTCGACCTATAATATCGGCCAAGTCAGCGAAGGTGAATTCCAATTCGGTGTTGTTCAGTCCGATTGGCAGTTTCACTCGGTCAACGGTTCCAAGCCCGACCGGGTAACGTCAAACCCGGATCTGCGCGCGGTTTTCTCGCTGCATCCTGAGCCCTATCAGATTGTTGTTGGCGCCGATTCCGGCATCAATAGCTGGTCCGATTTGCTCGGCAAGCGTTTCAATATCGGCAACCCAGGTTCCGGCCAGCGCGGCACGTCCGAAGAGCTGCTCGAAGCCTTTGGCAACAGCAACGCTGATTTTTCGGCCGTTACCGAGCTGACATCGTCCGAGCAAGCCGGCGCTTTGTGTGACGGCAATATCGACGCCTTCGGTTACACTGTTGGTTTCCCGAATGGTGGCGTTGCCCAGGCGACAGACGGTTGTGACGCGCGGATCATCAACCTCACCGAGGACGAAGTAGCGGCATTGGTCAATGACAATCCGTTCTACTCGTTCGCGACAATTCCGGCTGGAACCTATTCCAGCCTGACCGACGATGTGACGACATTTGGTGTGCGCGCGACGTTCATCACCAGTGCCGACGTATCCGACGACGTTGTCTATGAGCTGACCCGCGCCGTGTTCGAAAACCTCGACACGTTCCGTGGCTTGCACCCGGCATTTTCCGTTCTGACCAAAGAAGGAATGATTGTTGACGGGCTTTCAGCTCCGTTGCATGCAGGTGCCGAACGCTATTATCGGGAAGTTGGTCTGATTAACTAATCCGATAGGATAATGTCTTGTTAAATTTGCCGGCGCTTTCTCTCTTTGAAGGCGTCGGCATTTTCGTTTTTGGCACTTTTTTTCCAGTGTGCACTTTGTAGTGGGATTGTAATGACAGATCAGCAGCCGACAGCAGCCACAGGACCAGCCAAAGGTATCGAGGGCGCAAGTTCCGCCGCGCTGGAAAAAGAGCTGGAGGAAATTGATTATACCGGTCGGCATCTGAGCCCACGGCTGGCAATAGTGGTTTCCGCCATTGCCGCCATTTGGGCGGTATATCAGCTTTGGATCGCATCGGATTTACAATTTTTGGCGAACCAATATTTTGGGATCGAGATTATTCCCGGAGTGCCGAAGCGGGCGATCCATCTCTCATTTGCCATGTTACTGCTGTTCTTAATATACCCGGCGCGCCGCAGTTGGATGCGCCGCCCCATTGGCGCGGCCGGTATCGCCCTGGCATTTCTGGCGAGTGCGAGCGCGCTCTATATTTATCTTGCCCGGGACGGTCTGGTCGCCCGGCAAGGTGTCTTGCTAACTCTGCCAATTAATTTTGCCGGATTAGAATTTGCTTTACCGTTCGAGTTGTTGATCGGTTTGTTTGGAATTTTGGTGCTTTTGGAGGCCACGCGCCGCGCGGTGGGAATTCCGCTTGTCGGCATTTGCGTCATATTCTTGTTGTTTGCCTATTTCGGCCGCTACATGCCCGACCTGATTTCCCATGGCGGCATTTCAATGAAGCGCCTGGCAGGTGAATATTGGCTGGGTGGTGAGGCGATCTTCGGCATTCCGATTAGTGTCTCGACAAAGTTTATCTTTTTATTCGTGCTGTTCGGCGCGTTGCTGGATCGGGCAGGGGCGGGCCGCTATTTTCTCGATCTTGCTTTTGCCGCAGTTGGTCGATACCGGGGGGGGCCGGCAAAGGCATCGATTTTGGCATCAGGCATGACCGGTGCAATTTCCGGGTCGTCGATTGCCAATGTCGTCACCACCGGTACTTTCACCATTCCAGCGATGAAGCGGATGGGCATGCCTGCGGTAAAGGCGGGTGCCATTGAAGTTGCGGCTTCAACCAACGGCCAACTTATGCCGCCGATTATGGGAGCCGCCGCCTTTATCATGGCTGAATTTATCGGCATTCCCTATGTCGAAGTGGTTATTGCAGCGACCATTCCCGCGATTATCAGCTATATCGCTCTATTCTATATCTCGCATCTAGAGGCGCTGAAGCTGGGTCTAAAAGGGCTGCCCCGCGCCGATCTGCCGCTCTTCTATTCAACTTTCGTGCGCGGCCTGCATTTCCTCATCCCGATTTTTGTTCTGCTCTATTTGCTGATGATAGAGCGATCGACGACCGAACGGTCAATCTCCTACTCCATCTATACGCTGATGGTCATCATGCTCATCCAGAGCGCCCTCCAGGCGCGGGGCGCCGGTGGGTCGATGCTTGGTGGCGTGGGACAAGGGGTGAGAGAAATTTATGTCGGCATGGTGGCTGGCGGGCGCAACATGATCGGCGTTGCCGTGGCAATCGCGGCTGCTGGTATTATTGTCGGTACGGTTAATGGGTCAGGATTGGCGGGCAATCTTATCAATGTCATTGAAGTGATTTCCGGTGGAAATCTGTTGGCTCTCCTTCTGCTGACGGCCGTCCTCGCGCTCATATTGGGCATGGGGCTGCCGACAACGGCCAATTACCTTATCGTTGCCTCGCTTTTGGCCGGGGTAGTCGTGGAACTGGGCAATGCCGCTGGCTTGGTCGTGCCGCTAATTGCCGTGCATCTTTATGTTTTCTATTTCGGGCTGATGGCTGATTCGACGCCGCCGGTCTGTCTGGCGGCCTTTGCTGCTGCGGCTATCGCCAAAACAGACGCCCTGAAAACCGGCGTTCAATCTTTCATGTACGATATTCGCACATCGTTGTTGCCGCTGATTTTCATTTTCAACACAGAGCTTTTGTTGATTGGCGTCGATACTGTTTTGCACGGTGTGACGGTATTTATTACCGCCCTCATTGCGATCCTGTGCTTTGGCGCGTTGACCCAAGGTTGGATGTTTGTCCGTCTGCGCATTCATGAACGATTGCTGCTGATTTTTGTCATTGTCGGGTTATTCCGGCCTGATTTTGTGATGAACCAGATCTATCCAGCCTTCGAACCGATTGATTCTGAGCGGTATGTTACTGGAGAGTATGTGCCCGAAACTGGTCAAATGATCCGGTTCCATGTGTTGCGCGAAAGCCCCTATGGGGATCGCTACAAGCTCTTTGCTCTGGAAACTCCAGCGCCCGAGCCCGGCCAGTTCATGGGCCCCTATGACATGCAATTGGGCGCTGACGAGCAAGACCGTACCATCGTCTCGATAACTAATTTTGGTGGGGCGGCCGACGAGATTGGTATTCTGATGGGTGACATTATTACTGAAATGGATGCGGAAATTCTCGGTCAACCTTCGAAGGCTTATGTCTATCCGTTTGCGCTGGCCTTGCTTGGTTTGATCATGCTGATGCAACGACCGCGAATGCGCCGGGAGGCTGCGGTAGCAGAAAGCTGAGTTACGATGATTATCCCTGGGCGCTGACCAGCCAGCTGGCTGATGGGATTGTGACGCCGTCGGCGGTTTCGTGTTCGCTCATGGCGCGCCTGATCTCAGCGGAAATTTTTTCGCCGGTCCCGGGCGTGGCCGATGAGAGGGCCTGAGCCCAGGGGGCCAGGGTCATGGCATTCTGCACTGCCGTATCCACATTGGGCCCGACATTTACCGTGAGGTCGAGCTCGGTGATGGAGATGTCTTTAAAGCCCGACTGAGATAGGATTTTGTCAATTCGATCCTTTTGAGCAAAGGCGAACATACCGGGTGAGCCAGCGGGCGGCGGCGGCAATTCGAGATGGCGGGCCGCAATTTTCGTTGGCCCTGACATCCAGACGTTCTCATCGCCTCGACGCCAGCAGATAAATCCGATACGCCCACCCTGGCGTAGTCCTTCCCGCATATTTGAAAATGCCATTACCGGATCGTCATAAAACATGACGCCGTAGCGTGAGAAGAGAGCGTCGGCTGATCCGGGTTTGAAGTCATATGACTGCACATCTGCCTGATCGAATCGCAGATTTTCGATACCGGCCTCGGTGGCGCGAAATTTGGCCTCATTGATCATCGGTTTCGAAAAATCGACGCCCAATACGGATCCGTTCGCGCCGACATGGTTAGCAATTTCGAGCGACGTTGTGCCAAATCCGCAGCCGATATCGATCGCGTGAATGCCGGGAGCAATGCCCGCGGCTTCCATCGCCGGGCCACCATGGCTCGCGAGTTGACGGTCAAATACGTCGCGGTTTGCAACCCATTTTTCGCCGTGCGGGCCGTTCCAGTTTTCGAATTGAGGTGTGTTTTGATCCGGCATTAATCTCACTCAGGAAAAAGGTCAAAAATTCGGGTCGCGGAGGGCCCGGCTATGGTGCGCAGGAAGTGCCCTTCACCGGGCAAAATTTCAAATTGTGGGCGCTCGCCCAGGGCCAATAGGGCGTCAACGGTTGCCTGACTATTTTCCAGCCATCCGGCGTCCTGGGCGCCGACGAACATATTGATTTGGATGCCCTTGAGCGCTTCGAGATTAGCAAACTCGGCTTGGCTAGGTGGAAAGCCCGGTAAAACCGTTACCGATTTAATCCGTTCAGGATGGGCCAGCGCAATTCTAAAGGCACTCAGGCCGCCATTACTGATACCGGCAACGTGAAAGCGGGCGCCGTCAACCGGTAGGGTTTCTGCGACATGATCCAAAAATGACGGAATATGGATTTCACTACCGCGAAAAAATAATTGGCCGTTAGGAGCGACAGGGCTGACGACGATAAAGCCCCGCTGTTTTGCCATATCTTCCCAATAACTTGCCAGGCCAGCATTCACCATATCCCGGGTTTGCGGGCCGGGTGGTAATGCCAGAATCGTTGGGTAAGTTTGGTCTTGGGAAAACCCGTCCGGCAATACGACCGCATAGTCGATTACCGTTGCGTCCGCGCCGACGAATGTACGAAATTCAGCGCCAAATCCGTAGACCGGGGTGAATGCAGCGATACATATCAGCAGCGCTAGGAGAATGCGTAAGGGAGCAACGCTTTGCCGATTCACCGGTAAGTCAGGCGTAGTCATCAGTTGATGGTGCTGGCGCTAACATTTGCGCCAGCAGGGGATACGAGCATGCAGCTTTTTCCTTGATCCATAAGATGTCCGCAGCTGACTTGGGCCTCGACCTCGGATAGTCCGAAGAGGCGGGCGCGAAAGAGGTCCTGGCCATTAACCTGGACGGTTTGCACCTGCGCAGTTGGCAGCAATGATATCGGTAAATTCGTTGCTGTGTCGATGGCATAGCGTTCTGCGGTTGCCGCAGAGCCAAATGCGCCAACCTGGATGCCCCAAAGGCGCTCGTCTGTTCTGGTCGAGCTGACAGAGCGAATTTTTGCCCGGTCCGGGGACTCACTGGCCGGCGACTCACTGTACAGTGGGATTTCGCCAGATGCGTCGGCGGTAGGCGCTGTCGGCCGACGCTCGGTCTGAAATATTGCTGCGACTAATTGTTGGCGGCTCGCATCAGCCAGCGGTCCGATATTTGACGGCCTATTTCGGGCGGCACTTGGGGCCGGGGTAGCCCGTAAACTGTCTGGGCGTCGGGCAACCATCGCTGTAACGAAACTTGATGACGTCACATTTTCCGCGTTAGGGGCAAGATCAGCCAAAATTACGGGCCCGTCCGCCCGATACAATCTGGTATTAGGCCGCCGATGGGGCCGCATCACGGAAGTCAAATTACCAGCCATATTTGTTGGATAACTCAAGGCGAGAGCCTGGTTCTCGGTCGAACGATCGTGGGCTCGCGACGTTGCCAACGCAAATGATGCATCCAATAGCCGTTGCATTTGACGGTCGCGTATTCTCGCATTTTCTCCGCCGATTACCACGCCTATCAACCGACGCCCATTTTTTTGCGCCGAAGTCACAACGTTAAAGCCTGAGGCGCGTACATATCCGGTCTTAATTCCGTCGGCACCATCGTAATCGGACACCAGATTATTGTGGGTCGTGTAGGTGCGCCCGCCATACCGGAATTCTTCGGCGCTGAAATAGCCATAATATTGCGGAAAATGTTCAAAAAGAGCCCGACCCAGCCGCGCCATATCGCGCGCTGTCGAGACCTGGCGGTTATCATGCAGTCCGGACGCATTGCGAAATGTTGTGCTGGCCATGCCAAGTTGGCGTGCCTTCTCGGTCATTTGCACGGCAAACTGCGTTTCGCTACCGCCAAGTTTTTCGGCAACCACGGTTGCGACATCGTTGGCCGATTTGATGACCAAAGCGCCTATTGAATCGCGCACCGAGATCGTTTGCCCCGGTTGGAGACCGAGCCTGGAGGGTTCCCTATTTGCCGCGCGCCGGGAAACACTCATTTGTGTCGCGAGTTGCAGTTCGCCGCGCGACAAGGCGTCAAACAACAGATAGAGCGTCATCATTTTTGTTAGTGATGCTGGGTGAATTGTGGCGTCGGCATTGTTTGCGTGCAGCACCTCATTGGTACTTGCATCAATTACATAAGCCGCTTCTTGTCGCGCTTGGGCCGGTGTCAAAGAAACCAGTCCGGCGACGGTGCACGCCACAAATGAAACGAGCAGGCGCCTGCCCCAAAATGCGCCATAGGGGGGGCTATTCATGGCGTCCGAATTCATGACCTTGAAGATCATGGGTAATAAGATGAGACCAATTTTGATTAACCAGGGTAGGGTGCACGAAATTCACACTCTCATATGAGCCATCAGCACAGTTGTTTGCCGATGTAATCTGCCGCGTCAAGACGGTCTGCCAGGACATCAAGTGGCGAGTCTATGAGAGGCCTTGGGAGCATGTCCATGATTTTATTCAACTATATTGCCATCATCAAAAAATGACGCTATGCGGTTTTTAAGTGTTCAGCAGCTCTGGAATCCGGTGGCGTGGGGTATTATATTCTTTTTGGTGCCGGATCGCTGTCCCAGGCCAATATTGAACTGGTGTATTGAACTGGTGTAAGTGGCTCGAATTATCTGCAGAGCTAACCGTTAACTGGAAATTTAACTAGAAACGATGGGCGCAAAGTGGATTTTGATAAAGCGATGAATGTCGAATTTTTGCCGGCGGTTTGTGTTGGTAGTGGCGAGGACGGCGATGATCGAGGTGGCGATGATGGGAATGTTGGCGTCGTCACCCAAACGCGTACTAAGACAAAGAAACCGTCTCTATATCGCGTTTTGATGCTGAACGATGACTATACGCCGATGGAGTTTGTGGTGCATGTATTGCAGCGTATTTTCAACAAAAGTCAGGACGACTCTGTCAAAGTCATGTTGCATGTTCACCAGCGTGGTGTCGGCGTATGCGGTGTCTATACATACGAAGTCGCTGAAACAAAGGTAACGCAAGTCATTGATTTTGCACGGAAGCATGAGCATCCTCTGCAATGCACACTCGAAAAAGAGTAATAATCTGTTTAATCACAATGTATTATAAGTGGAATTTAATGTAATGCTTTCGGAAAATCTGGAAAAAACACTGCACCAAGCGCTGGCGTTGGCGAACGAACGGCGGCACGAATTCTCGACATTGGAGCATTTGCTGCTGGCGTTGATTGATGACCAGGACGCTCGAGCTGTGCTGCGGGCTTGCGGGATAATCATTGAGGAATTGCGCAGTAACCTGGCTGATTACGTCGATAACGAGCTGGTTTCTTTGTCGGGAACCAATATCGATGAGGCAAAGCCGACAACGGCCTTCCAGCGCGTTTTGCAGCGTGCCGCTATCCACGTCCAATCGTCGGGTCGTGAAGAGGTTACCGGTGCAAATGTGCTTGTCGCCATTTTTTCCGAACGCGAAAGCCATGCCGTCTATTTCTTGCAGCAGCAGGAAATGACCCGCCTTGACGCAATAAACTATATTTCACACGGTATTGCCAAAGTTCCTGGTCATGAAGGGCCCGAAGATATATCGGAGCTCAACCTGGAAGAGCAGGGCGAGACCGATGTCAAAAAAGGCCAGGAAGCGCTGGCGGCATACTGTGTCGATCTAAATGAAAAAGCGGCTGAAGGTGGCATTGATCCGTTGATCGGACGTGATCACGAGGTCGAGCGAACCATCCAAATTTTGTGCCGACGGCAGAAAAACAATCCGCTTTATGTTGGCGATCCGGGGGTCGGAAAAACCGCCATTGCCGAGGGATTGGCCCGCAGGATCGTAGAGGGAGAGGTGCCTGATGTATTGTTGGGGGCGACTATTTTCGCCCTTGATATGGGCGCCCTACTCGCTGGAACCCGGTATCGTGGCGACTTCGAAGAGCGACTGAAAGCGGTCATTCAAGAAATCGAATCTCTCGATCAATCGGTTTTGTTTATTGATGAAATCCATACGGTAATTGGCGCCGGAGCGACCTCCGGTGGGTCAATGGATGCATCGAACTTACTCAAACCAGCACTGGCTTCTGGGGCGATTAGGTGCATTGGTTCAACGACTTATAAGGAATACAGGAACCATTTTGAGAAGGACCGGGCGTTGGTCCGCCGGTTCCAAAAAATTGATGTCAATGAACCGTCGATAGAAGACACTGTGAAAATTCTGCGCGGCCTAAAACCTTATTATGAAGAGCATCACGCGGTCCGTTATACCGAAGACGCGATCCGGGCGGCCGTTGAATTGTCGTCGCGCTATATCGGCGATCGCAATCAGCCCGACAAATCTATCGACGTCATCGATGAGGTTGGTGCGGCCCAGATGTTGTTGCCCAAATCAAAGCGCAAAAAGACAATTTCGGTGAAAGATGTCGAAGACATTGTGGCGAAAATTGCGCGAATTCCACCTAAAACCGTCAATAAGGACGATAAAAATGCGCTGAAAAACTTAGAGCGCGACTTGCGAACCATGGTGTTTGGCCAAGATTCGGCGATTGTCGCTCTTTCCGGGGCGATCAAACTTGCACGTGCCGGCCTACGCGAACCGGAAAAACCGATCGGCAGCTATCTTTTTTCCGGCCCGACTGGGGTTGGGAAAACCGAAGTTGCGCGCCAGCTTGCACTGTCTCTGGGCATTGAGCTGACTCGTTTCGACATGTCTGAATATATGGAGCGGCATACGGTCTCGCGATTGATCGGTGCACCTCCGGGCTATGTTGGCTTCGATCAAGGCGGACTTCTGACCGATGCCGTCGACCAGCATCCCCATTGCGTTTTGCTGCTCGATGAGGTGGAAAAAGCGCATCCCGATATGTTCAATATTTTGTTGCAGGTCATGGATTATGGCAAGCTGACCGACAATAACGGTAAAGCCGTCGATTTTCGTAACGTGATTTTGATCATGACGACCAATGCCGGTGCTTCCGACATGGCAAAAGAGGCCATTGGTTTTGGCCGCGGTAAACGCGAAGGTGAGGATGAGGAGGCGATAAACCGACTGTTTAACCCTGAATTCCGGAATAGGTTGGACGCGGTCATTCCCTTCAATAGCCTGCCCAATGAAGTAATCTCCAAGGTCGTGGTCAAGTTTGTCATGCAGTTGGAGGCACAACTTGCCGACCGCAATGTGACAATTGAACTCGACAAGGCGGCGCAAGACTGGCTGGCAAAGAAGGGTTATTCGGAAAATTACGGCGCGCGGCCGTTGGCGCGGGTAATTCAAGATCACGTCAAGAAGCCTCTCGCCGAAGAGCTGCTGTTTGGCAAATTGACCAAGGGCGGCGCGGTAAAGGTTGCGCTCAAAGACGATGAATTGTCCTTCGAGATCACCGAGGATAAGTCGCCGAAGAAAAAGCGGGCAAAATCCGAAGACGGCGAAGAAGAGCCGGACAAGCCCAAAACGGTGCTGGCGACTTAACTGAGGCCGACTTATTCGTTTTCAGGACGGCGATAGGGCGAATAATCGGCAAAGGCAGCCATTTCGGCGGTAGTCATTTCCTGTTCGCGGTTACAAAAATCGGCGACGGCGTCGCGGAAACCTTCGTGGCGGATAAGATGCGCCGAATAGGTCGGGGTGGGTAGATAGCCGCGTTGGATCTTGTGGGTGCCTTTGGTGCCTGCCTCGACATGCTGCAGGCCGTTTTCTATCGCAAAGTCGATCGCCTGATAGTAGCAGGCCTCGAAATGGAGAAACTTAAAGTCCTCGTCACATCCCCAATTTCGCCCATAAAGCGCATTGCCGCCGATCAGGTTTATTGCTCCGGCCACCGCAGTGCCATCTGCGTGGGCCAGTACCAGGGCTACCTTGTCGCGCATCGTCTCGTGCAGGATGGAAAAGAATTCCCGCGTTAGATAAGGCGCGCCCCATTTTCGATCATAGGTCGATGCATAAAACCGGTAAAAAACATCCCAATGTTCGGGCCGTATATCGTCGCCGGAATAGGTCGCGACGGTGATACCTTGGGCGGCGACCTCGCGCCGTTCCTTGCGGATTGATTTGCGCTTTCGGCTAACCAGCGAGCCAAGAAAATCATCGAAATTTTGATAGTCTCTATTATGCCAATGAAACTGGTGGCCAAGTCGTCTGATCCAGCCTGCCTCTTTAAATAGGTTCCATTCTTCGGCGGTCGAAAATGTCACGTGAACCGAGGATAAATCAAGTCGTTCAGTCACTTCCGCCAGCCCTGAGATAAGGGTTCGTCTTAATTTATCCTGATCACCACCGTCCGACGGTCGAACGAGAAGGCGCGGGCCGGTCACCGGGCTGAAGGGAACGGCAACCTGGAGTTTCGGATAATAATTTCCTCCAGCCTGTTCAAATGCGTCGGCCCAACCCCAGTCGAAAACATATTCTCCCTGGGAATGGCCCTTCACATACATCGGTGCTGCGGCAACGAGCTCGCCTTGATCGTTTTCGACGATCAAGTGGCGTGGCAGCCATCCGGCCTCACCAGTCGCCGATCCACTGGCTTCCAGCGCATGGAGAAAGTCATGGGAAATAAAGGGATTGGCTGTTGTCGGGTCCGGTAGAGCACAAGCGTTCCAGCGATCAGCGGAAACATCACCAATAGCTTCTATCAGCCGGATAGAAAATCCATCGGTCTTTGGGTTCACTCAACCGCCCCTTCGGGTGCCTCATACGGTATACTGCTTTGGCGGTCGGTCTGGGTATTATTTGCCCCACCGCTGCGCCGCCTGCGTCGGCGTTTTCCATTTCTTCCACTATTCTCGTTTTGCGAGGGTTGGGAATTTGACGTAGCGGAAAGGTCGGCCTGCCCATCCGCACTAACTTCAATGAGTTGTATCTGCCCGCCTTGTGCCGCAAGGGCAAGTTCGGATTGTTTTAGCCGGAGGGCGTCAGCGCCAAAAACCTCGTAGCGCCAACCATGCATGGCGGGCACATCGTCGGCATCGTCGGCGGCGATCGATTCTAAGTCGGCTGCATTCGCCACCAATTTTTGGGCGACGCTATGGCGCTCACATTTATGTTTGAGCAGAACTTTCAAGAGTTCGATGACCGGCCCCAAGCCTGCGGGGCGTTCGGGCTTAACAATCGGCTGGGGGGCATCCATTGGATCGAGGGCGAGCCCAGCAGCGACAGCTTTGAGCAATGATTGACCTTGCCGGCCTTCGGCAAATCCCTTTGAAATTCCTCGGGCACGGCCGAGGGCCTGAATATCGGCCGGAGGATGAGCGGCGATCTGGCCCAGGGATTCGTCGCGCAGAATTCGGTTGCGCGGTACGTCGCGGGTGACCGCCTCGGTTTCGCGCCAGGCGGCGACTTCGCGCAGGATCGCCAGATACCGACGGCTGGTCGATTTTGGTTTCAGCCGTCGCCACGCGAGTTCAGGGGTGATTTCATAAAGAGCCGGATCGCTCAGATTGGCCATATCCTCTTCGAGCCATGTTTCGCGCCCGTCGGCGGAAATCCGATCACGCAGCTTCTCGAATGCCGGTCGCAAATGGACAACATCGTCAATGGCATAGGCGAGTTGCTTTTCCGTCAGTGGCCGCTGGGCCCAATCGGTAAAACGCGAGCCCTTATCCAGGCGGCCGCCGGTGAGTTTGGAAATGAGCGTTTCGTAGCCGACTTGCTCGCCAAACCCGCATACCATTGCCGCGATCTGCGTGTCATAAAGCGGGGTAGGCACATGTCCGGTTAAATGATGAAAAATCTCAACATCTTGGCGGCTTCCATGCATTACCTTTAAGACGTCCGGGTCGGCCATCAGCTCGAACAGGGGCGCCAGATCAATGCCGTCGGCCAACGGATCGACGGCTGCCGCTTCATCGGGTCCGGCGAGCTGAACGAGACAGAGAATGGGCCAAAAGGTCCTTTCCCGCATAAATTCAGTATCGACGGTGACATAATCATTGCGCGCAAGTTCTGTGCAGAACCGGGCAAGCTCTTTGGTACTGGTGATAACGTTCATGGTGATGAGCTATACACGAAGTCACCGGGCTGGCAAAAGCTTCGGATGGTCGGTCAGTGTGGGGCTTGACATAAACGAGTTGACATGGCCTTAGACACTGTCTTTTTAACGGGTTATATCGGCGCAAGCGGGCACCGGCGCATGCCACCCACCAACTTTTCAATATTCGAGGCTCACCATGCATCCTTTTCGAACTCATAATTGTGGCGAACTGCGTTCGGAACATGCCGGCGAGCAGGTAAGGCTGTCAGGCTGGGTTCATCGTAAACGCGACCATGGCAATCTATTGTTTGTCGATTTGCGCGATCATTACGGTATTAGCCAGTGCGTCATCGATGTGTCGTCGGAGCTTTTTCCGACTGTCGAGGGGGCGCGAACGGAATCGGTGCTCACCATCACCGGAACAGTGGTCGCGCGCAGCGACGAAACGATAAATGACCGGCTCCCAACCGGCCGAGTCGAATTGCGCATTGAGCAAATCAATGTCGAAGCCCCGGCGCAATTGCTGCCATTGCAAGTCAATTCCGACGAAGATGCCGGCGAGGAAATTCGACTACGCCATCGCTATCTCGATCTGCGTCGGGAAAAAATGCACGCCAATATAATGCTACGCAGCAACATTATCTCATCGATCCGTCGTCGCATGATCGATCAAGGTTTTAACGAATTTCAAACGCCGATTCTGACTGCATCGAGTCCCGAGGGCGCTCGGGATTACCTGGTGCCGTCGCGCACTCATCCTGGCAAATTTTATGCGCTGCCTCAGGCGCCGCAGATGTTCAAGCAGCTGCTAATGGTCGCGGGGTTTGACCGTTACTTCCAGATTGCACCTTGTTTTCGTGACGAAGATAGCCGCGCCGATCGGAGCCCCGGCGAGTTCTACCAGCTCGATTTTGAAATGAGCTATGTCACCCAAGACGATGTTTTTTCCGCCATTGAGCCGGTACTGGCCGGTGTATTTGAAGAGTTCGCCGGGTTCGGCAAGCAAAAACCCTGGACGGTGACCAAGGCGCCGTTCCCGCGCATTCCCTATGCCGAGGCGATGCTGAAATATGGGTCGGATAAGCCGGATTTACGAAATCCAATTGAGATCCGCGATGTCGCGGAGATCTTCGCTGGGTCCGATTTCAAAGTTTTTTCTGGCGCTGTTGCGGCGGGCAAGACCGTTCGTGGAATACCGGCCCCCGGCGCGGCGGCCCAATCGCGCTCCTGGTTCGATAAACTCAATAGCTGGGCCCAGAGTGAAGGCGCACCGGGGCTTGGCTATGTGACTTTTGCCGATGGCGGCGCCAAGGGCCCGATCGCTAAGTTCTTGGACGAAGCACGGCTGGAAAAGTTGCGTGAATTGGCCGGTGTGGGCGATGGCGACGCGGTGTTTTTCGTCTGTGACGATGCGGCGAAGGCGGCTTCTTTGGCTGGACTGGCTCGAACCCGGATCGGTCAAAGCCTGGAACTAATCGACGAGGAGCAATTTCTATTTTGCTGGATCGTCGATTATCCAATGTATGAACGCGACGAGGCAACCGGTGCCATCGAATTTTCACACAATCCATTTTCGATGCCCCAAGGCGGGCTTGAAGCCTTGGAGACAAATGACCCGCTGGATATTTTAGCTTGGCAGTATGACACGGTATGCAACGGGATCGAACTCAGTTCCGGTGCGATCCGGAACCATCGGGCCGATATCATGTACAAGGCGTTTGAAATCGCCGGCTATGGCCAGGAGACGGTCAATGATGAGTTTTCGGGGATGATCGAGGCGTTCAAGTTTGGCGCACCGCCCCATGGTGGCTCGGCACCGGGCATCGACCGGATGGTCATGATGCTGGCCAATGAACCCAATATTCGCGAGGTCATCGCCTTTCCGCTTAATCAGCGCGCCGAAGATTTGATGATGCGGGCCCCAGCACCTGTTGAGGTCGAGCGGCTGCGCGATTTGTCCATTCAGCTCTCACCTTCGGCCCAGCGGGCCCTTGATGAAGAGGCGGAAAAAGGTGACGTAGAATCGAACGAATAGAAAAGGAGACTGGCACCAAAGGATGAATCGGCGCATAAACTCTCTTTTTGATGACTGCATTTAAGAACGCACCGGATCAGAGCTACCTCTTTCCCCACCGCCATTTATTGAGCGTCGAAGAGCTGTCGGCCGAAACAATTACGGCGCTGCTGGATATTTCCGATGTTTATGCGGATCATAATCGGGCGCGGCCAAGCTCACTGACATCCTTGCGTGGCCGCACCTGCATCAATCTATTTTTCGAAAGTTCAACCCGAACACGGACCAGCTTTGAGCTCGCCGGAAAACGGCTCGGGGCCGATGTCATCAATATTTCGGTCGGCGCAAGTTCGATCAAAAAGGGTGAGACCCTGATTGATACCGCGACGACCTTGAATGCCATGCACGCCGATATTCTGGTCATCCGTCACGGCGACGCCGGGGCGGTAAAACTACTGTCGGAAAAGGTCAATTGTGCCGTCATTAACGCTGGTGACGGCAGTCATGAGCATCCGACCCAGGCGCTTTTGGATGCGCTGACTATTCGACGCCGGGTTGGCCATCTTAAAGGTCTGACAATCGCCCTCTGCGGTGATGTTTCTCATAGCCGGGTCGCTCGCTCCAATATCCGCCTTTTGACGGCGATGGGGGCCAGCTTACGGGTCATTGCTCCGCCGACACTGATGCCGAACTCGATTGGTCAATGGGGGGTGGAGGCGTTCACCGACATGCGTCGCGGACTTGCTGGGTGCGACATTGTGATGATGCTGCGACTGCAAAAAGAACGCATGCAGGGTAATTTTGTACCATCGGTTCGCGAGTATTTTCACTTTTATGGCTTGGACCGGGAAAAACTCAGCCATGCCAAGCCGGGCGCCTTGATCATGCATCCGGGACCGATGAACCGGGGCGTTGAGATAGATAGTGACATTGCCGACGATATCGATTTGAGCCTTATTCAAGAACAGGTTGAGATGGGGGTTGCTGTTCGCATGGCCTGTCTCGATGTGTTGTGCCGTCCAAATGCCGTTTCCCTGGGTGAGGGCTAGGGAATGGTTCTGGCCGTGACAAATATTCGACTGATCGATCCCGACCTGGGGCGCGAAACGGTTTGCGACGCAAACGGCGGGTTGGCGATCAAGGACGGAAAAATAGCTGAATTCGGGCAAAATATTTTTACCGAAGGCCTGGCAGAAAATGCTCAGATCATCGATGGGGACGGGCTATGTCTTGCCCCCGGCCTTGTCGATATGCGGGTGCATCTGCGCGAACCCGGGGCGGATCATAAGGAAGATATTTCGGGCCTTCTGGCGAACGCCGCTGCCAGCGGTATAACCAGCCTTGGGGTCCTGCCAAATACCGATCCGGTCATCGACGATATTGCCGTTTTAGAATTTATTCAGCGCCGGGCCGCTGCCGCTCCGGGGGGGCATATCTATTGTTTTGGCGCCGCGACAAAGGATGCTGCCGGTGCGGCGATGTCGGAAATCGGATTACTGGCGGAGGGGGGCGCCCTCGGTTTTACCGATGGTACCCAGCCAATTGAGGCAGCGCGTTTGATGGCGACGTTGCTCCGCTATGGTGCGATGTTCGACGCCGTCATTGCCAACCGACCGAACGAGCCCAGCCTATCGGGTGACGGGGTGATGAATGCCGGTGAAATGGCGGCCCGGCTCGGCCTTGCTGGAATGCCGGTCCAGGCCGAGACGATCATGCTGGCCCGCGATCTGATGTTGGTTGAGATGACCGGCGGCCGCTATCACGCGTCACTTATTTCAACCGCCGGCTCGGTGGATTTGATACGAGCGGCCAAGGCAAAGGGACTCGACGTTTCTTGCGATACGGCTCCACCTTATTTCGTCTTGAACGAAGGTGCGGTCGGTGATTATCGCACTTTTGCCAAGTTGATGCCGCCATTGCGCGATGAGACAGACCGGCTCGCCGTCGCGGCTGCCCTTGCCGACGGCACCATCGACATGATTGTCTCCGACCATGCCGCCCAGGATGCTGAATCAAAGCGCCTGCCGTTTTCCCAAGCCGAAATCGGTGGTGTCGGCGTGGAGACCCTGTTGCCGCTGACGCTGGAATTGACATGCGATGGATCGATGAATTTGGCCCAGGCCCTAGCCAAAGTCAGCATCGCCCCGGCGGACAGGTTTGGGCTGCCCGGCGGGCGGATAACCGAAGGCGCACCGGCCGATCTGGTGTTGTTTGATGCGGATAGAAGTGTTTCAGTTTCTACAGAAAACCTGCGTTCCAAGTCAAAAAATACACCGTTCGACGGCCGAACCTACAGTGGTGAGGTTACGACCACGATTATCGGCGGCACGGTATTTGAACCGGTTGCTGGGATCCGGGCTGCGTGAATATGGCGGCTCATGGGGCATAGTCTTGCCGGTATTGCGGCGGTCCTCGGCATTCCCGATTGGAAGACGGTGATTGCCTTTTGGCCCTATTTTGCCGGTGGCACAGTTGCCGCTTATGGGCTTGGCTCAATTCCCTTTGGCTTGGTGCTGGCCCGGATCTTTGGGCATGGGGACATCCGAAAGATTGGATCGGGCAATATCGGTGCGACCAACGTGCTGCGCACCGGCTCGAAATCTGTTGCTGCGCTCACTTTGGTTCTCGACCTTGGCAAAGGGGCCGCGGCGCTATGGCTTGCGCGTCATTTTCTCGGTGGGCCGGATGTCGCTTTCTTTGCTGGCTTTGCCGTAGTTCTGGGGCATATGTTTCCTGTTTGGCTCCTGTTTCGAGGTGGTAAAGGCGTTGCGACAACATTGGGGGTCATCCTTGGCTTATCATTGCCGGCCGGTCTGACGGCCCTAGGAGTGTGGCTCGCAGTCGCGTTGATCTCTCGCATTTCTTCGTTGGCGGCCTTGGTTGCCGTGGCTGGAGCACCGTTGGCATGTTGGTTCTTTTCCGGACGGCAGGCCGCAACTCTAGCAGCTATTTTGGCGGTACTGGTATGGCTCAAACACGGGGCAAACATCGCTCGTCTTTTGCGTGGGCAAGAGGCGAAGATCAAGCTAAAGTAGTCATACTTTAGGAATTCCCACGCGAGTTAGAGTCCTTGGCACACTTTAAGCTAGTAACCGAGAAAGAGCGGCGCGACCGTGTACGTCTGATGCGCTCGGCGCGCATTGGCCCAATCATTTACCGACAGCTCATGGACCGGTTCGGTCATGCGTCGGCGGCGATAGCGGCAATTCCCGAGCTTGTTCGCCGCGGCGGTTCACGTCGGCCAATGACGCTGCTTGCCGAAGGCGCGGCGGATCAGGAGCTCGAGCATTTGGCCGCAATGGGCGCCCATTTGGTGACCTATGGTGAACCTGGCTATCCCCATGCGTTAATGGCCATCGATGACGCCCCGCCGGGGCTGAGCATCCTTGGCGATCCCAAACTCATTGCGCGGGATACGATTGCGATCGTGGGTGCGCGAAATGCGTCTGCTCCGGGCCTGATTTTGGCCAGGGAAATGGCGACCGAGCTGGGTCGTGCTGGGTTTGTCGTGGCCTCGGGCCTGGCCCGTGGTATCGATCGTGCGGTGCATGAAGGGGCGATTGAGGGAGGAACAGTTGCGGTGATGGCGGGCGGCGTCGATATCGTCTATCCGCACCAAAATAGGGATGTATACGACAAAATTAGGGAAACTGGCGCGGTGGTGTCCGAGATGCCTCTTGGCACAAAACCGACGGCACGTCATTTTCCACCGCGCAATCGGATTGTGTCAGGCCTAAGTCTTGGTGTCGTCGTCGTCGAGGCCGCCCAGCGGTCGGGATCACTGATAACCGCAAGATTGGCTGGTGAGCAGGGACGCGAAGTCATGTGTGTTCCCGGCTCGCCCCGGGATCCTCGGTCGCAAGGACCCAACAAGCTCATCCGCGATGGCGCGCTTTTAGTGCGTAACGGAGACGATGTTGTCGAGGCTCTGAGACCAATGATCGGTGGCGCTGCCGAACAGGCGGGATACTACGTAGAAGATGAAACTGAGCAATCCGAAATCTTCGTCGATTTCGATGGCCCCGAGATCACAGAAGCACGTGAGCGGGTTGTTCAATTTCTCTCTCCTACCGGCGTCATGGTTGACGAATTGCTCCGTGAGTGCCAAATGTCTCCGGCGATTGTTCACGCGGTTTTGTTGGAATTGGAACTTGCCGGGCGACTGGAGCGGCAGCCAGGAGGCCGGGTTGCGAGAGTTTAATATCAGTAAAGTTTTACGCTCTAAATTTAATTTTCATTTGTCATTTGGTTTTGATTTTCGTAAGGATCGCCGCTGAGCATCCCTGTTTTTAAGTATCAGGCGTCGAGGAAGAGGTCCCATTTGTCCATGAATGTCGTTGTCGTTGAATCCCCGGCCAAAGCCAAAACCATCAATAAGTATCTTGGCAAAGACTATACAGTTTTGGCGTCCTACGGCCATGTCCGCGACTTGCCGCCAAAAGATGGATCGGTGCGGCCGGCGGACGGATTTGCCATGGATTGGCAAATTGGTGATCGGGCGGAAAAGCCGATCAGGGCCATTACCGATGCCCTCGACGGCGCCAAGACCCTTTACCTTGCGACGGATCCGGATCGGGAAGGGGAGGCGATATCCTGGCATATCGAACAGATTTTGCTCGAGCGCGACCTGCTCGATCAAATCGAGGTCAAACGTGTCGTTTTTCATGAAATTACCGAATCGGCTATTCGGGCGGCGTTTGAGCAGCCGCGGGACCTGGATCGCGAGCAAATCGAAGCCTATCTGGCCCGGCGCGCCCTCGACTATTTGGTCGGGTTTACTTTGTCTCCTGTCTTGTGGCGCAAATTACCCGGTTCGCGATCGGCAGGGCGGGTTCAATCGGTCGCACTACGTCTCGTTTGCGAGCGCGAATCCGCAATTGAGGTTTTTAAACCGCGCGAATTTTGGTCGATCGTCGCCGATATGGAGACCCAGCGTGGTGAGCCGTTTACGGCCCGTTTGACCCATTTGGACGGCGAGAAACTGGACCGGTTCACAATTGGCGAAGAGGCGGTCGCAATGGCGGCCAAATCAAAAATCGATGCGCAAAATTTTAGCGTCGCGAAAATTGAGAAATCGAGAGTGCGGCGCAATCCTTATGCGCCGTTCACGACGTCAACCCTGCAGCAAGAGGCGTCACGAAAACTTGGCTTTGGGGCAAGCCAGACGATGCGCATTGCCCAGCGTCTCTATGAAGGAACCGAGATCGATGGCGAAACGGTTGGTCTGATTTCCTACATGCGAACCGATAGCGTTACGTTGAGCGCCGATGCTCTGTCATCGGCACGTGACGAAATTGATCGTCAGTTTGGCGGTGACTATTTGCCGGCCAAGGCGCGGACGTTCAAAACTCGGGCGAAAAATGCGCAAGAAGCCCATGAAGCGATCCGGCCAACCGATTTGCATCGACGCCCGGATATGGTGGTTTCTAGGCTCGACCGGGACCAATTTAAACTTTACGAACTGATTTGGAAGCGCACCATTGCCTCGCAAATGGCCGAGGCGCAGATCGATAAGGTCACTGCAGACCTGAAATCGGGCGATGGCAATGTGACTTTGCGGGCCAACGGGTCGACGATGGCCTTTGACGGTTTTTTACGCGTCTATCAGGAAGATCGTGACGACGCACCGGCAAAAAATGGCGATGGAAGGGACGATGACGATTCTGATAATCGCCTGCCACCCCTCGCCGAAGGCGAAAATGCCGAGAAAAAATTGGTCACGCCAAATCAGCATTTCACTCAGCCGCCGCCCCGTTTTACCGAAGCCAGCTTGGTCAAAAAGCTAGAGGAGCTGGGCATCGGGCGCCCGTCGACCTATGCCACCATATTGCAAGTTCTGCAGGACCGCGATTATGTCGTGCTCGACAAAAAACGCTTTGTCCCAGAGGATCGCGGTCGCATCGTGACCTCATTTCTGGAAAGTTTTTTCCATCGCTATGTCGAGTATGATTTTACCGCCGATCTTGAAGACCAACTGGATAGTATTTCCAACGGCGACATACCCTGGCAAACCGTACTCAATAATTTTTGGGATGCTTTTTCGGCGGCGGTAGACGGAACAAAAGAATTACGAACTCGCGAGGTTCTCGATGCGCTGAACGAGGAGTTGGCGCCGCATTTCTTCCCCGGTGGCGAGGATGGGGCTCCGGCTCGCAGCTGTCCGGCCTGCGAAGGTGAACTCAGCCTAAAACTTGGCCGTCACGGGCCGTTTGTCGGATGTTCGCGCTATCCCGAATGCCGTTTCACTCGCCGCCTTGCCGCCGGTAATGGCGAAGACGAGGCGGACGCGGATCTGGCCGCCGGGCCAAAACTGTTGGGGACTGATCCCGAGACCGGGCTCGACATTACATTGCGCAAAGGTCCCTACGGAATTTACGTCCAGCTTGGCGAGGTTGAGCTTGACGAAAAAGGCAAGGCGACGTCGAAGCCGAAGCGATCCGGTGTACCAAAAGGCATTACCTCGGCCGAAGTCGATCTCGCCATGGCATTGAAACTATTAAGTCTGCCTCGCGAGGTCGGTGTTCATCCCGAGGATGGAAAAATTGTGCAAGCCGGGCTCGGCCGATTTGGTCCCTTTGTGAAGCATGGTTCGGTCTATGCGTCACTGACCGACCCCCAAGAATTATTTACCGTCGGGCTGAATAGAGCGGTGACGCTCATTGCCGAAAAGAAGGCGAGCCCAGGACGGAATGCGGCTAAAATCCTGCACGAAATTGGTTTGCATCCCGACGATGAGGCGCCAGTTAACATTTATGATGGGCGATATGGTCCCTATATCAAGCACGGTAAGGTGAATGCGACTGTGCCGCGGGACGTCGATCCGGAAACGGTGACGATGGAGCGGGCCCTCGATCTTCTCCGGATCAGTGCGGAAAAGAAAGAGGCCAAATCCGGTAGCAAGAAAAAAGCTGCACCAAAGAAAAAGGCCACAGCTAAGAAAAAGGCGGCGCCGAAGAAAAAGGCCACATCAAAGAAAAAAACGGCGGCAAAAAAGAAAACCGCAACCAAGAAGCCAGCGGCAAAGTCAAAGCCGGACGATAAATCCGCCGAGACGGAAGCAGCGGCCGGATAGGCCGGGTACCCAGTGGCTAAATCGAAAAAGGCGACTACCAAGAGCCAACCGGGGGGTAAACCCGACGGCAGCCTGCCGACCCGCGGCACGCTGTTAAACTTCCTCGAAACGCAAATTCGTCCATTGACCCGAAGTGAAATTGCCCGGGGATTTGGGCTGAAAGGGGCGGCGCGCACCCAGTTTCGAGAATTGCTGCGTGAATTTGAAGCGGCCGGAGACGTCGAGCGAACCCAAGGGCGGCGATATCAGCTGCCCGGCCGTCTGCCGCCGGTGACCGTCATTGAGATGGTTGGTCTTGACGAAGATGGTGAGCCCATCGCAATACCCACAAGTTGGAAAGGAACCGGCGCGGCCCCTCAGATTGCTATCCGGCCACGCCGGGGTATATCCGCGCCGAGTGTTGGTGATCGCCTCCTGGCGCGCATTAAGCGCTCTGACAGCGGGCACTATATTGCCGATCCAATTCGCCGTATCGAGGCCACACGCTCGGACGACGATCGTGGCGCGCTCATCGGTGTCTTACGGGAAACCGCCGATGGCATCGTTCTGGCCCCCGCCGACCGTTCGCTCAAACGAGACTTTCCGGTGGAAAAGGCGGATCTCGGAGGGGCCGATATTGGTGATCTCGTTGTTGCAGAGGCTCTTCCCGACCGCGGTGGTAATCAGACAGTAAAAATTGCCAAACGACTGGCAGAGCAAAAAGACGATCATTTCTTGACCCGAATTGCCATTGAAGCGTCGGGTATTCCCTATCTATTTCCGCAGGCGGTGCTTGATGAAGCGGCGGCATTTACCGGAGACGCGATTTCGGAGGTGGGACGGTCAGATCTCCGGCATCTGCCGTTTGTAACTATCGACGGTGCCGACGCTCGCGATTTCGATGACGCGGTGTTCGCACAGCCTTTGCCCAACGGCGCGGCCGGAAAAAACTTTATAAATAAGATTATAAATACTAAAAAAGCTGTTGATAATAATGTAAAAAAATACAGTAATAGTACGCGCTATTTGGCTTCGGCGGAGTGGCATGTTGCAGTCGCTATCGCCGACGTTTCGTTCTATGTTCGGCCCGGCTCAAGCTTGGATTCGGAGGCTGAGCGGCGTGGCAATTCGGTCTATTTCCCCGACATGGTCGTACCGATGCTACCCGAGCATCTCTCGAATGATTTGTGCTCGTTGCGCCCCCAAGAAGATCGGCCAGTTCTGGTATGCCACATGCATATTGGTGCCGATGGCAAGCTCGTTGGGTCGCGTTTTGAGCGCGCACTCATCCATTCTGTGGCCAGACTGACCTACGAACAGGTCCAGATGGCCCGCGACGAAGGCAAGCCGACGGGCGACGAGGCCTGGCGGCGCGAGATACCGTCTCTTTATGGGGTCTTTGCGGCTCTCTCGGCGGCCCGGCGCAACCGAGGCACCCTAGATCTGGATATACCTGAATATCGCCCAGTCATAGATGACGTCGGCAAAATTGAAAGAATTGCGGCCACAGTACGTCTCGATAGTCACCGGCTGATTGAGGAATGCATGATCGCCGCCAATGTTGCTGCGGCGCAATCCCTTGAGCGGCGTACGGCTGCGTGTATGTTTAGGGTTCATGAAAGCCCGGACCCCGAAGGTGTTGAGGACCTGGCAAGACTGGGACGCGAATTAAAATTGCGGGTTTTTGAGGATAACGGACGCGCCGACGAAAAATCGCGGAAACCGCAAAAAGGCTCGGCAAAATGGTTCAATGGACTGAAAGAGGCGGCGCCGGGCCCGGCCGAGCGTCATTTGATTTCGTTGCTGACCTTGCGGGCTCAGTCTCGGGCACGTTACGCCCCTGATAACGTTGGTCATTTTGGTTTGGGCTTGCAAAGCTACGCTCATTTCACCTCACCGATCCGGCGGTATTCCGATCTCCTGGTTCATCGTAGTTTGGTCGCTTCCTTCGAATTGGGGGATGGCGGTTTGCCGACAGGAGGCGGTGCGACGTTTTTTGACCTTGGGGGCAAGTTGAGCGCAGCCGAGCGCCGGGCCATGTTGGCGGAACGCGATACGTTGGACCGATTTAAGGCCGAATTTTTGAAAGACAGCCGTAATCGGCATTTCCAAGCCATTGTCAGCGGTGTCGCCCGTTTCGGATTATTTGTGACCGTCAATGATTTAGGGGCAGACGGTTTGGTGCCAATGTCGCGGCTTGGGGCCGATCGTTTTAATTTGGCTCCGGATGGGCATAGTCTCGTTGGACAGCGTGGGGGCGGTGTATACCGGATTGGTCAGCCCGTGGAGGTCGTTTTGCAAGAGGCCAATCCGGTGACCGGATCACTACTCTTTGAAATGGTGACGCGCGGTCGTAAGGGGGCGAAGGTCAGCCGGCGCGGGCGGCAAGGTAACCGCCGACGCCTGGGGAAAAGATAGATCCACCGACGATGTCGGTCGGAATTAAGGGTAATTTATCCACAAGTACGAGATGGCCTATACATAAATTAAAAAATTGAAAAAAATATATAAACTATTGATAAATAATACTTTAATTTCAAAGAATTTTCCTTTGCATTGGCCCTCAACCTGGCTGTGGATTAATCGTGTGAAGATTGGGGATACTTTGTGAATAAAAACGCGGTTCATGCACAGGTTATATGCCGTTTGTTCGGATTTGCGGTTGCCTTGGGGGCCCATCATTCTTGAAACTACAGTCAAGAAATCTGGCTGTTTGAGTGGTGGCAAATCACCTTTTGCAAATCACCTTTTGAACAAAACAATTTGCGAACGCGACACAGCTGACGAACACGACATACACAAATTTGGTGCAATTGAGCCTCTGGGGCGGTGCAACTAAGTTTGGGTAGAGGCTGTACTTTCTAAGGCTGCGGGAACCAAAAATTAACGGCGTTTGGCAGACGCAATATCGATTTGGTTAGGTTGCCGCGACTTAACGACCCTTGAGTTTATACCTGGCGGAGCAAAGGGGATATCTGCGTGTTTAAAGAATTAGAACCGGCCGATTTGAACGATCGAGCAGACAGCGACCGAAATTTTGCGTTTCGGGTGCGTTTTTATTTTGCCAAAACGAGATTTGTCAAAATGATCGCCATTTGTGGGCTCGTCGCTGCGGCAACGTTCGGTATTGGTGCGGGGCTTGTCGCTGTTTTTGACGCTGAGCCTGCACATGCTCAAACCGGCAGCGGGCTCGATGACGGGCAAAACATTCGCCCCTATGACCCGGAGTTTGGATTTCTTGTTCTCAACGCCGGTTTCGGCTTCGTCGAACGTAAATTCGTCGAGCAAATCTCGATGCTGGATTTCACTCTGGCCGCCCTGCGTGGGCTGAGTGTGATAGATCGTAGCTTAACCGTTTTCGATGATGGCGCGGCAATCCAGCTCGTATACCAAGGTGAAGCGGTCGGGCAGTTAGTCAAACCTGGCGACAATGATCCCACGGCATGGGCGCGATTGACCGTTGAGGCTGTTGGGTTGCTGCGTGCTGACGTCCGGCGCTATAGCAATGCCAATTCCGAAGCTCTCTTCGAAGCGATTTTCGATGGTGGAACGACGGCTCTTGATAGCCCCTCGCGTTATAACAGTGCAGCTGAATCGACAGATCTGCGGGCGAACCGGCGAGGGTTTCAGGGTGTCGGTCTAATTCTCAGATCGGGGATACGGACGGCCCAAATTATTTCAATCGTTCCTGATAGCCCGGCAGATTTGGCCGGCATTTTGGTCGGTGATCGTATTTTCAGCATTGATGGTGAGCGGGTCAGAGGGTGGACCGACCGCAGGTTACGACAGGCTTTACGTGGTGCCGCAGATAGCCCGATTGAATTGACATTGCGCCTTCGAGACGGCGTTCAAGAGACAGTGACCTTGGCTCGGGCGCCGATTGTGCCACCATCGGTAAGATTGAGTTTCCAAAACGGTCTCGCCGATATAGCGATCGAAATTTTTAATCGCGGTACAACCAATAGCGTGAAGCAAATTCTTGAAACGTTGATTGCCAACGAAGAAGAGCCATTGCGTGGCGTGACCTTAGATCTCAGATTTAATCCGGGCGGCCTACTCGCTCAGGCGGCTGGGGTCGCTGATTTGTTTTTGGACGGTGGTGTCATTGCAACGACAGATGGACGGGCCAGCGAGGCAACGTCTGAATTCATTGCTAGCCCCGGTGATCTACTCGAAGGTTTGCCGCTGGTGGTGTTGGTCAACGCGCGATCCGCGTCGGCGTCGGAGGTGCTGGCGGTGGCGCTGCAAGACCGAGGACGCGCTGTTGTTGTTGGGTCCAATTCATTCGGCAAGGGGTCGGTTCAAAGCGTTTATCCGTTGCCCAATTC
The DNA here is from genome assembly GCA_021774575.1 of Alphaproteobacteria bacterium. Lineage (GTDB taxonomy): Bacteria > Pseudomonadota > Alphaproteobacteria > UBA6615 > UBA6615 > JAJFIX01. Next base: position 237,450 of record JAJFIX010000046.1, read on the forward strand.
TGGAGACCTCGTTGTGACCTGGTCATTGCTTCGGGCGCCGTCGGGCTATGTCTATAATGGCCTGGGGGTCATGCCGAATGTGTGCACCAGTGGTCAGGGCGGGGTGACTGTCGCCGGGGGATTGAGCCTGACGCCGCCGGACCCAATTTCGATATTGGCAGCTTTCCGGGCTCAAGACCCGCAGGTTTTTCGCTCGCTACTTGTCAGCTGGCGCAGCGTTCAAGGCACTGAGGACGAAGAAGATATCTTAAATTTGAGGCGGATTTGCTCGCCAGTGAGGGGCGACCAAAATGTTGATACCGAAATCGCCCATAATTTGATTCTCGACAACCAGCTATATGCCGATACTCTCGACCTATCGGGAACCGTACCGGTCGCTGTAGCTGACCTGGTGATCGTGGCCGAAGATGGTACCCCGGTTGAAATAGCCAACCTGCTGTCAAACGATACCGATCTCGATGGTGATACCCTGCGCGTTACCAAGGTTAACGGCGCAAATGACCTGGTGGGCCAGAGCATTTCGCTGCCGTCTGGTGCCGTCATAACCGTGCATGCCGACGGGCGAGCCGTGCTCGACATAACCGAACTTAACGAAGAATTGTCGGCGACGGAAATATTGACCGAACGCTTGAACTATATTGTCGGGGATGGCGAAGGCGGTGAGAGCGAAGCCGAGATTACCGTTTCGATAGAGGGACGCAACGACGCGCCTATTGCGATGGCCGACACATTCAAAGTTGACGAAGACTTCGTTTTGGAAATCGCGGCTGTACATGGTCTGCTCGCCAATGATTTGGATTTAGATAGCGCCGCACTCGAAATTGTCGCGATTAATGGCGACAGGGATCTTGTCGGCGATTTGGTAGATCTAGCGTCTGGAGCGAAGTTGAGCATTCGCGCCGACGGTAGTGTCATGTACGATCCTGCCAGTGGATTTGAGGCATTGGGCGATAATGATCGGGCCATCGATGAATTCAGCTATACAGTTTCCGATGGTGAAGGCGGGCAGGCAACCGGAACCACGGAAATAGTAATTGCCGGTGCCAATGATGCGCCTATTGCGACCCCTGATGAGGTGACAGTTCCCGCCAATGGGAGGATTTCCTTAAGTCCTTTTGATGGCGCGCTTGCCAATGATTTTGACGTGGAGTCGGGGCAAATCAGCATAGTTGCGGTAAATGGCGCCGCTTCATCTGTGGGCACGGAAATCATTCTTGAAACAGGGCTCGCAATATTCGTCGCCGCTGACGGCTCGCTAAGCGCCGACCCATCAGGGCGTTTTGATGAAATGGCTGCTGGAGATACGCTGGTTGAGCGGTTGGAATACACGGTCAGTGACGTTGAGGGCGCTCAGTCTGTTACGTCGATCGATTTTTTTGTTGAAGGCGTAAATGACGCACCTCTTGCCCGTGGTGATCGGGCGGAAACCGATCGGGCGACAGTCCTCGATATCAGCATGACGGGGCTCTTGAGCAACGATTTTGATATCGATGGCGATGAACTTCGGGTCGTCGCGGTTAATGGCAGCCGGTTGGAGCAAACCGGGTCGGTTGCGACGGAACTCGGCGCCGTGTTGCAAGTCACGCCAGCAGGCGACTTGATCTATAATCCGGCACTCTCCGTTCAGCTTGCGGCATTGTCACCTTTGGATATGGCCGAAGATAGCTTTACTTATACTATAGCCGACAGCAGTGGCGCGACTTCGGTCGCCACTGTTGCCATATTTGTTTCCGGTCTGGACGAGGCTATCGGTGACCAGAATGACATAGTTACCAATCAGAACGCGGCGACGATTATCGATATTCTTAGCCGTGTCTCGGATCCTGACGGAGACCGGCTGACAATCACCAATCTGATACCGACCACCGAAGGGATCGGTTTAGAGACCGATGACCGTGGACGCGTCGTCTATGATCCAAATGGTCAATTCGATGCCCTAGCCGAGGGTGAGCGGGGCAGTGATACATTTATTTATGAGGTATCGGACGGTCGTGGTGGTATTGCCGAAGCTAATGTTTTGGTGACGGTTATCGGGCTCAATGACCAGCCAGTAGCCGTCAAGGACCGGGCGGAAGTTATGGTGGGCGACCAACTGGTTTTAACCCGTGACGCTGGTTTGTTGAGCAATGACACAGATATCGACGGGGATGCTCTTGCAATTATCTCAGTCGAAGGGGTTGAGGCTCTGGGGGGGCCGTTGCGGCTGCCATCGGGTGCTGAACTGACCCTTCAGACTGACGGAAGTTTGTCTTATATGCCGCCGAGCGCGCAAGACTTGGTGGGCCGAGCCGCCGGCGAGATCAGTCTTGATAGCTTTACCTATCTATTGAGTGACGGGCATGGCGGCACCGCACTCGGTACCGTCGAAATAATGGTGAATAATCCGAACCGGCCACCTATTGCACTTGATATCGGTCGCCCAGATGGTGGGTGAGGTGATGGTCGGTTCTTGACATTGACTGATCTGGCGCTATGTTCTGCGCCTTATCGCATCCCGAATTCGGGATTCGACTCCAGTTTAAATAATTAGGCGTTAGAATAATGGCAAAACCGGCATCGCTGCAGATCAAAATGGTCAGCACTGCAGACACAGGATTTTTCTATGTGACGAAGAAAAACCCGCGGAATACCCCTGATAAACTGGAAATGAAGAAATACGATCCGCGCGTGCGCAAGCATGTCGTATTTAAAGAAGAGAAAATGAAATAACGCCACGCGTTATTTGCGAAAAACCGCCGAGTCGACAGTAGTTAAGCGGCGTATTGTTGTACGGTTTCGAGGAAGTGAGTAATTGAAATCGGCTTTGCGACATAGGCTTCGCAGCCGCCTTGACGGATTTTTTCCTCGTCGCCCTTCATTGCAAACGCCGTCACAGCTATGACCGGGATTGCTTTTAGCTCGTCATCGGCCTTAAGCCATTTTGTGACCTCGAGTCCCGAAATTTTAGGCAGCTGAATATCCATCAAGATTAGGTCTGGATGGTGATGACGGGCCAACTCAAGCGCTTCCAAACCGTCTTTGGTCTGGAGCGTATTATAGCCGTTTGCTTCCAGTAGATCATTGAAAAGCTTCATGTTTAATTCGTTGTCTTCAACGATCAGAACTGTCTTGTCATTGTCGTTCATTGTGCCAAATTCCATGTTTAATCAAATACCATAGTGACGTTCGAATTCTTATGTCGAGCCGATATACTGCCATAATAAGCCTTAACGGTAGCTTAATCCCGTTTTCAATTTTTATTATTATTCAATGGCTTATAGGGTAGTAGATGAATCTCGTTCTAGAGCGAGAGTTTGAATGGTGGGAAAAGTCACCGCCTAGGTACGTTTTTTCGAAAAACATGAAGAATATTTACCAGATGAAAGTGTCGGACCAGGCGGAAAGTGCGAAGTTTGGGGTTTGCCTCGATTGCGCGGCAGTGCTGGCATCGAAAAATGCGCCTACAGATATCATCCGGTGTGACAAATGCCATTCGCCCCGTATCGTCTGTCATGAAGAATTGCACGATATGACAATTGGCCATGTCGATTGCGACGCTTTTTATGCCAGTATTGAGAAGCGCGACCGGCCGGATTTGGCGGGACATCCGGTCATCGTTGGCGGACGCGAACGCGGAGTCGTTGCCGCCGCATGTTACCAGGCGCGAATCCACGGGGTAAGGTCCGCTATGCCGGTGACCAGAGCGCTAAAACTTTGCCCCCATGCAATTGTCATCAAGCCAGATATGCAAAAATATGCAACGGTCGGCCGGGAGATTAGAGGGCTTATGCGAAGCCTGACACCGCTGGTAGAGCCCATTTCAATCGACGAGGCCTTTCTCGATATGTCGGGCACGGAACGTCTGCATGGCGTCAGTCCGGCAGTGGCGTTGGTTCAGTTGGCTATCCGAATTGAGCGTGAGATCGGCGTGACCGTATCCATTGGCCTTTCTCATAACAAATTTTTGGCGAAGCTTGCTTCAGATATGGAAAAGCCGCGCGGGTTGACGGTGATCGGGCGGGCCGAAACACGCGATCGGCTGGCGGCGATGGAGGTGGCAAAAATTTGGGGAGTTGGTGCGAGCCTGCAAAAGCGCCTGGCGCGCGATGGGGTTTCAAAAATCGGCGATCTGCGCGTTTTCTCTGAAGGCGAATTGACGCGTCGATATGGTGCCATTGGTGGCCGACTTTATCGGTTGACCCGTGGTCGCGACGATCGCCGCGTCGTACCTAATTCGCCGACAAAATCCGTTTCTGCCGAAACCACATTTTCGACTGACGTCACTGCCGCGGCTGAGATTTCTAGACGCATCTGGTTGTTGTCGGAAGATGTCTCGCGACGTCTAAAGGCCAAGGGCCTTGCCGGTCGCAGTTTGCAACTGAAATTGCGTACAGCGAAATTTCGTACATTGACCCGCAGCCGAACGCTCACCGCGCCGACTCAGCTTGCCGAACGGATTTTTCAAACTTTGGAGCCGGTCGCTCACGTTTGTTTGGATGAATTGCGTGGCCAAGGTGGGTTTCGTTTGGCCGGGGTTGGCGTTAGTGGCCTAGTAGGCGATGAATATGCCGACCCGCCCGACATTGCCGAACCGGATCGGATGAAAATTAAAAAACTGGAGGAGGCGATAGACGCAGTCCGCGAAAATCATGGCAGTCGCGCTATCGTCAAGGGGCGGGCGCTGGATCTCGCTCGTCGCAGACCATTGGTGGGTGAGGGCTGACGGACCTGAGTTTTGCCATAAGTTTGATCTGCCCATAATCAAATAAAAATTGCCGCACGATACCGTTAGCCTGGACCTCTTGAAAAATACCGTAATCGGGGCTGATGCTTTGACTGCCGTAAAAGCTAGAATCAATCCGCCACCAGGGCTCGGACAAAAGAGGGTCGGCGGCCAGTTCACTATCGACGTCGGGTTGATGCCAGTCTTGCGCCGCAAAGGGGCCGTCAATTCTTGCGTCGATTGCGTAAGGGGCGTGGACCGGCTGAACGCCCCCAAAATAGGACGCATGAAATAGGTCCTCGCCGCGTTGAGCTGCTGCGAGCGTAGCCGCTAGATGATGCAGTGGAAAGTTCACGTCCTGCGATAAGGACACATTGGTTTGGGCCGGCGCGCTAAACTCGGCTAGGCCGGGTCGGGCAGCAGTTCCTATATAATGTTCAACTTCAATACCGTTTGATAATGTATTGATTTGAAACTCATATTCATCACCACCTTTATGCTCCAATCCAAAATATTCACCCGCTGAATAATAGGGCGTGCCGTCGGACATGGTCATGCGGAGCGACATTGATTGGGTCATTAAAGTGCTACTGCAATTTTGACTGATATCGATCGTTAGCATACCGGAGACATGATCAATTGTGCCCCCCGAGCTCTGAGCGGCCAAATTCACCTCATAGATTGCTTTGTGAGCCGCTAAATTTTCCGGGGAAGGGTGCTCGGCCCGATTGGTCGTTTCAGCTGAAACCGGAAAATGTGTGATGAGGGTGGCGATAGCGATGCACAGGCCGACGATGCTTGTTCCCGCCGACAATTTGAAAGGTTGGTTGAGACGACGGCGCAAGACAGGGGCGGGAATATTCGGTCGTGACGAATTACATTGCATGCTACAGAGCCTACTCTTCAAGCGGATGGTCGGACAATGACAGAAAATACGACGAGAATCGAGGGTATGCCAGGTGGTGAGGTTCGCCGAGATGGTGCGACAAAGTCGATACTTCTCACCCGCAAATTACCGCGCAATGTCGAGCAGCGTGCTGCTCGTGACTATCATGCGATATTGAATGAACCCGACATGCCCTTCGATAGCCAGCAGTTGGTTGATCGGGCACGTGGCATGGATGGGTTACTGATTACCGCGTCGGACCGGATTGATGCTGACGTTATGGGGCGACTGCCCGGGACCGTCAAAATTCTCGCCAGTTACGCGGTAGGCTTTGAGCACATCGATCTCGAGGCGGCCCGTATGTGTGGGATAATGGTAACAAATACTCCTGATGTGGTAACCCGCCCGACCGCCGATCTTACGTTTTTGCTGATGCTGGGTGTTGCTCGTCGCGGCTATGAAGCGCAAAGAATAATGCGGGCGGGCGGTTGGGCCCGCTGGACGGCAAATTGGATGGTCGGCCACGATGTTGCCGGAAAGAAGTTGGGAATTATCGGCATGGGGCGAATAGGGCAAGCTGTGGCCCGGCGCGCCATGGGATTTGATATGGAAATTCATTACCATAATCGCAACCGATTATCGGCGGCAGAAGAGGCGGGCGCGATTTTTCATGCCGATCCCGATGACCTGCTCGGCCGGGTTGATTTCCTCAGCCTGCATTTTCCCGCCAATCCAGATACATTTCATTGGCTGAATGAGCCACGTATCGCCAAATTACGTGACGGCGCCTATGTGATTAATACGTCACGGGGGTCAGTGATCGATGAAGGGGCGCTCGTCGCCGCATTAAAAAGCGGCAAACTGGCCGGTGCCGGTCTTGATGTTTTCGACGGTGAACCGCAAATCCGCTCTGATTTACTGGCGCTGGAAAATACATTTTTGCTGCCCCATTTAGGCAGTGCCAGCGCCGAAGCCCGCGATGCGATGGGGTTCAAATGTCTGGATAATTTGGATGTTTTTTTTGCTGGGGAAATTCCCCTTGATCGGATCGCTTAGGTCAGTTGGCCGAACGGGTATCTCGTCGAGATCAGGTTATTAGCGCTACGTGAACTTCAACGCAGCGTCGTGTCGGCTGAGTTATCCACAGATATGCATTAGTTATCCACAGGACTGGTCGTTTTATTCCACAATTAGGCAGTTATCCAGATTCTATCCACAGGTATTCCACAGGCTTATCCCCAAAGTTATCCCCAACGTTCTTCACAGAAAGGATGGCGGACGGGCACAGACCAGCGGGCCAGGAATTATGCAAAACTGCATAAGAGAACCCGACCCGGCGCACGCAGGTTCAGCGAAACCGGGTAATTCGGCTAACGTTAAGCAGCTGCGGCTAGCCCAGGTCCTGGAAATGCCAGTTCGGCCAGGCTTTCTTGGAGGTTATTTGCCGCACTTGAATCAAGCCGGACAAAGGGCGGCAACATGTGCTGCCATTTTGCACCACCAGCCAAGCTCTCACGCGCCATTAAAGACTTTAGCGTCGGCACAGGCGGATATGCTTGCAAGGCCATGCGGGTATCTGTCAATTTCGATTGCAGGGCGTCGGCCCCGGATACATTCCTAGCAAGCCACTCTTGGTAAACGGCTTGGCACATTGCCGATGTAACATTTGCTGTGGCGCTGATACAGCCAACACCGCCAGCCCGGAGGATGTCGAGTAAATAGGTTTCGGTGCCAGCAAACACATCAAAGCCCGGTTGGGAATTGCAAATTTCACTCATGTGTGCCCAATCGCCGGAGCTGTCCTTCATACCGGCAATGACGGCGCCGAATTTGTCGCGGAGTCGGCCCACCAGCTCACTGGAAAAGGAAAACCCGGTCAATTGAGGGAAATTATAAAGATAAATTCGCAAATTTGAGTCCGCGACACTGTCGATGAGGGATTGATAATACCGAAAAACACCATCATCGCTGATTGGTTTGTAATAAAATGGCGGCAACACCAAAACATTGGTCATGCCTCGCGCAACTGCGGCGCCAGTCAGGGTTATCGCGTCTGCCGTTGCACAGGCACCAGTTCCGATCATTAGTTTCTCAGTCGGTAGCTCATCGGCAACGAAGCCAATAATATCAAGCCTTTGATCAAGGGTGAGGGAATTTGCTTCCCCCGTGCTTCCGAGTATGGCCAAGCCGTCGCAACCATGGCCGAGAAGCCACTGGCAATGGGCGATTAATGCGTCCCGGTCGGGCTCAAGGGTGGAATTTAGAGGGGTAAGTGCGGCAGCGAAAACGCCGCCGAGGGCCGTCGTCATTTGGTCTGTCATATCAATCTAGTTCTACCCATCTAGTCGCGGAAGATGTAGCCGATCTTGCGCAGTGTGCGAATAGGGCTGGCATCTTTGCCGCCCCAAACTTTCTTTCTGAGATACCGTATATAGACGTCTACCGTATTCGTCGATATTTCCCCGTCCATTGTCTCCCCACCGGGGGTTTGCTCCCATACCTCGGCCATAATTTGGTCGCGTGTCAGCGGTTGGCCTGCGTTCCTGACCAGATAGGACAGTAAATCGAATTCGAGTGGCGATAATTCCGTCGTCTCGCTTCCATATAGAACCGATCTGCTGTTGCGATAGAGGGTGATTGATCCGGCGACAATTTGGTCCGCATCTTTGGTGCGCCCCCTCTTTCGTAAGGCCTGCAACCTCGCCAAAAGTTCTTCAATGGCGAAAGGCTTTGTTACATAATCATCGGCCCCATGCTCAAACGCAGATATTTTTTCAGCGACCTCGGATCGGCCGGTCAGCATCAATATCGGCGTATCAATTCCTACGGCCCTCAATTCCCGACAAACTTCCTCTCCATCCCCATCAGGCAGATAGAAATCCATAATAATGATGTCGTAGGCGCCGTTGCGCCCTTGTGAAAGAGCCTGTTTGGCGGTTACGGCATTGTCGACTGTGTAGCCTTCCTTTTGCAGGCGCATGATCATTTGTTCAGCGGCTGCCGGGTCATCCTCGACCAACAACAAGGCGCTGGCTGATACTGTCGGGTGTTTGTCAGGGGGTGAATCGTCCTGCATCTGCTGCATAAGTCCCTCCTACGATAATTCCTTACAGGTGCGATATCTCTTATAGTTAGAATTTTACCGTATGTGAAACTAGTTTAATTTGTATTTTTCGGATTGAGTTTGATGTTTCTTAGCTAGGCGGATATTTTGCTACGTTGGCGAGAGCCATGGGCGGCTGTGCACGCGGCAGGGCGACGCCAAGCCGATTGGTTGAAAACTATTTTTTCTTGGGGGTAATATATATATGCGCCGGCCGAATTTTGCGCATAAATTTACCCGAATTGGCGGCGCAAAAATCGTCCTTTTCCTGTGTCTTTCCGCAGCAACGATACAAATGATTGTAATTTTCTCTGGGCAAACGGGAATTGGCACCCACGCCCAGGCCGTATTGGAGCTCAGCGGACAATGGTCCATGTGGTTGTTGGTCGCCGTATTGGCAGTCCGTCCTGCACAACAAATATACGCTCTACCGGTGTTAACCCGTTTTCGGCGTATGATTGGTCTGTTCGCGGCATGGTATGGCTTCATACACACGCTAGCATATTTGGTTGCTAACGAATTTCAATGGGGGTTCGTCTTCAATGAAGTTCTAATTCATCCATTTCTTTCAACCGGTACGCTGGCCTTGCTCCTATTAATCCCGCTCGCGTTGACGTCGACCGATGGGATGGTACGGCGGCTGGGCGGGCGCCGATGGCGGCTATTGCAGAGAACGGTTTATGCAGTGCTTCTGGTCGCCGTCATTCATTATATCCTAGAAGTGCGCCTGAGCCCTTCGGAGCCGATTCTGCAGGCTGGCCTAATTGGCTGGTTACTACATTACCGGATTATCGTTTATTGGCGGCGCCGACGTGGGCGGGCGGTTGCCCTGCAGGTAGGCACTTTGATTTGGAGTGGTGGCGCGTGGATCGTGCTGACCGCTGTCATGGAATTGTTGTTTTTCCATATAAATACCGGCGTTCGGCTAACCGCGGTCTTGGACTCTTATCTGAACCCGGCGGGTGGCCTTCGGCCAGCATCGGTTGCCGCGATCATTTTGGCGATTGTTGTCCTAACAAAAATAGCCAAAACGAAAGTCGCTACCAAGCACGATTGATCGGGAAATCGAATCGTCTATAACTTGTCTTTATGTCTTACATAAATCCGCGTCTCGCATTTTTACGAACCGCCATTCCACCGCATATACTTCAGCAAGACGAAGTCGCACGGGAGATGCGCGGTATTTTCTCGTCTAGAGTTCGTGATTTTGACCGATTTCAACCAATTTTCGAAAATGCGGCGATCGATAAGCGTCGATCTTGCGTGCCGTTGGATTGGTACCGGGTTCCGCATTCTTTCCCCGAACGCAATGCGATATATATCGAAAGTGCATTGTCGCTACTCGAAGATGTGGCGCGGCAAATATTAGACGCTGCCAATCTTGCGGCCGATCAGATTGACGGGCTCGTCGTAGTCTCCAGCACTGGTATCGCGACGCCGAGTTTGGATGCACATCTGGTCAATCGGTTGGGGTTGCGACCAAATGTCGTGCGCACGCCACTTTTTGGCTTAGGGTGCGCTGCCGGTGTAACTGGCTTGGCGCGGACGGCGCAATTGGCGGGCGCGCGCCCAGGTTCAAAATACCTGTTTCTGGTTGTCGAGCTCTGCGCCCTCACATTTCAAATTGAAGATGCGTCGATTGGAAATATTATTTCGTCGGCCCTTTTCGCCGACGGCGCGGCTGGCGCGCTGGTTGGTACCGAGATCGAGGGGCCGGCTATCTTGGGGTGGGGCGAGCATACTTGGCCAGATACGTTAGGTGTGATGGGTTGGGACCTGCGTGATAATGGTCTTGGTGTGATCCTATCGGCGGATATCCCGACAATTGTTCGCACCAAATTGCAGCAGGTACTCGATACCTATCTTGCCGATGAAGGTTTGGAATTATCGGACATCAAAACCTTCGTTAGTCATCCGGGCGGCGTCAAGGTGCTCGACGCATTGGAAGAAATTTGCGGTATGGAACCGGGCGGAATGACTATTGCGCGTGATGTTTTGCGCAATTACGGAAATATGTCGTCGCCGACGGTGTTGTTCATTCTGCGCGATGCATTGGCCGCCGGACCGGCGGCTGGGAAATTGCTGCTTTCGGCCATGGGCCCTGGTTTTACCGCCACATTTTCCCACCTGGATGTGCCGGAAAATTTTGTGGCGTCATGACGCCGCTCTATTGGATCCTGGGACTAATTGCTGCACAGCGCCTTGCTGAACTTGTGTTGGCCAAGCGAAATACCAAGCGTCTGTTAGCCGCAGGCGGTAGAGAAATTGGGGCTGGCCATTATCCGATCATGGTCGCCCTGCATACCAGTTGGTTAGCCGCCATGCTGATATTTATCGATGCGGGTGCTGGCGTGTTCGTCCCGGCGTTAATTGCATTCCTGGTGTTTCAAGCGGCTCGAGTGTGGGTTCTTTGGGCCTTGGGGCCATATTGGACGACGCGGGTTATCACTCTAGATAACGCACCGCTAGTCCGGCGGGGACCATATAAATTTGTGCGCCATCCAAATTATTTGATCGTTGTCGCGGAGATTGCGTTGGGCCCGATGATATTTTATTCGTGGAAACTTTCTCTTGTATTTTCAATCCTAAATGGGATTCTTCTAACTTATAGGATTAAAGTAGAATCGGCGGTTTTGGCCGCTCGATCTGATGCCTAATACTCCGTAACCGGGGCGAACAATATGGATAAGAGCGCTGAACTATTTGGGGCGCTGCTAACTGTCGAGGAAATGGCCCAGGCCGACGCCTTTGCGGTCGAAGGGGGCGTATCCATCCTCGAGTTAATGGAGGCGGCTGGGGCGGCTGTCGTCGACGCTATTCTGGAGTTGGTCGATGATCGCTGGAGCGGCCAAATTAATTCTATTCCTAAAGTCACAATTTTTTGCGGTCCGGGCAATAACGGTGGCGATGGTTTCGTCGCGGCACGCCTTCTCGCCGGAGCAGGCTGGTCGGTCGGCGTTGGGTTTCTCGGTGACATTGACCGTCTTTCCGATGCTGCTCGGATCAATATGGAGCGTTGGCAGGATGAGGCAGGCGGCGAGATATTAAGCGTCGATGTGGTTTTGGGCCGTGAGTCGATGCAGGCGACAGACGTTTTTGTCGACGCTTTTTTTGGTAGTGGCCTAAATCGTGACATTTCTGGGCCGGCAACAGATGCCATCACCGCAATGACCAGCGAACGCAAAGCCAGCGAACGCAAAGAAAGGCAAGTTGCCGTTGTTGCGATCGATATTCCCAGTGGTGTCAGCGGAAACAGTGGCAACATTGCCGGGGTCGCGGTTGATGCTGATGTCACAGTGACTTTCTTCCGGGCAAAACCGGGTCATCTAATGCTGCCTGGTCGTGAGCGGTGCGGGTGCCTCGTCGTTGCCGATCTCGGCATTCCCGCAGCGGCGCTCGATCACATTGGGCCGACGATGCATATAAATGGCCCAGACTTGTGGGAGGCTAAATTCCCCTGGCCGACAAATTCCGACCACAAATATTCTCGAGGCATGGCGGTGATCGCCGGAGGCGAGGTGATGACCGGGGCGACTCGGCTCGCCGCAAGTGGAGCGATGCGCGCCGGGGCCGGAATGGTGATGATTGCGGCGTCGCCGGATGCAGCACAAATTTATCGGTCGGGACCGGCGGGAATAGTTGTCCGAGATGTATCGGGCCCGTCAGAGTTTAGCGAAATGATTGCCGATCCGCGCGTTCGTGCTGGTCTCATTGGACCGGGCGCGGGGGTAGGCGACCAAACGAGGGCGAATGCGCTGGCGATGTTAGCCATTGTTGATGCTGGAATCGTACTCGACGCAGACGCCCTAACGTCTTTTGCTGGGGATCCGGAGGCTCTGTTTACAGCCATCGACGGCACCAACTGCGTACTGACGCCGCATGAAGGCGAGTTTCAGCGGCTGTTCGGCCCCATTCATACCGACGCAAAATGGAGCCGGGCCCGTGATGCGGCTCAGAAGAGTGGCGCTGTCGTCTTATTAAAGGGTGCCGATACGGTGATTGCTGCGCCCGACGGACGACTGGCGATCAATATTAATGCGCCGCCTGACTTGGCGACGGCCGGGTCAGGCGATGTATTGGCTGGATTCATTGTAGCGTTGCTGGCCCAGGGAATGCCCTGCTATGAAGCCGCCTGCGCTGCGGTATGGTTGCACGGTGCGGCTGCGGCGGAGTTTGGGCCAGGGTTAATTGCCGAAGATTTACCCAATCAATTGCCGTCAATTTTACGAAAATTGAAAGCTTGAGTGCTGATAATTCTGCAAGGCTTTCGGACGGTATTTACTCGTGCGCTGTGATGGTTTACGAAAGCGCGTCGCTGTGACTAAGTTTGTGCACATGCGGGGCTACTTTATGTTCGATAGTGACTAAATATTACAAACAAAGCGTCGGCGCGGGCGTGGCGGAATTGGTAGACGCGCCAGGTTTAGGTCCTGGTGACCTTCAAGTCGTGGGGGTTCGAGTCCCTCCGCCCGCACCAAAATTAGATAGGTAAAAGGCATCATGGAAATAGTCGAAACCCAGTCCGAAGGCCTGACACGAGGCTTCAAAATTAAGGTCGAGGCCGCCGAGCTCAGTGCGCGCCAAGAAGCCCGATTGGCCGACATTGGGCGTGACGCCCAGATATCCGGTTTTCGGCCGGGCAAGGTGCCGCTGAAAATCCTCAAACAGCGCTTTGGTCAGGCGATCCTTGGGGAGGTTCTGGAGGCGACCGTGCAAGAGGCCGCGCAGAAAACCATGGAAGACCGTGGATTGCGCCCTGCCGGGCAGCCCAAGATTGATGCACAGGAATTTAAAGAAGACCAGGATTTCGAGTATGAAATGACCGTTGAGGTTCTGCCGGAAATTGAACCGGGGGATTTTTCGACCTACGAATTTGAACGGATGACGGTAGCGCCGGCGGACGATGAGGTGGATAAGTCGATAAGCCAAATCGCGGCGCAGCGGCGTCAAAGCGAACCAATTTCTGGAAAGAGGGCGGCAAAATCCGGGGATCTGGTCGTTCTTGATTACGCCGGGTCCGTAGACGGGACAGCATTCGACGGAGGGACCGGCGAGGGGTTCCAGCTAGAACTCGGTTCGGGCCAGTTTATTCCCGGGTTTGAGGCGCAAGTCGAGGGACAGAAAGTCGATCAGCAATTCGACGTTACCGTTACTTTTCCGGAAGATTATACGTCTGAGGAATTAGCTGGTAAAGAAGCTGTTTTCTCATGTAAAATCAATGAAATAAGAGAGCTTTCTGAAGCAAAAATTGATGATGAATTTGCTAAAGAACTGGGGCTTGATGACCTGGCGACTTTGCGCGACCAAGTGCGTCAGCAGCTTGAGCAGGAATATCAACGCCTAGCGCGGGAAAAATTGAAGCGGTCGCTGCTCGATCGACTCGCCGACCAGCATGAATTTGAGGTTCCTCCGAGCATGGCGGAAACCGAGTTCCAATCGATTTGGCAACAGATTGAAGAAGCTAAGGAAAGCGGCAAGCTTGAAGGTGAGGATGCGGCTAAGTCGGATGAGGACCTTAGAGCCGAATATGATGGGATTGCCCGCCGGCGGGTTCGCCTCGGCCTGTTGCTATCGGAAATTGGACACCGTAACAACATCAGTGTCAGCCAGGACGAGGTTAATCGCGCGCTGATGCAGGTGGCGCGCCAATATCCGGGGCATGAGCAGGAGGTTATTTCTCAGTATCAGCAGGCTCCTGAGGCGATGCAACAGCTCCAGGCACCGATATTTGAGGATAAGGTCGTCGATTATATTCTCGAGATTGCCAAGGTGACTGATCGCGCTGTATCTCGCGAGGAATTACTCGCCGAAGATACAGTCTCCGCTGAATCCGAGGCCGTGGCGAAAAAGAAGGGCGCCAAAAAAGCGCCGACCAAGGCGAAAACTGCGGCAACGCCAGTAAAAAAGGCTGCGGCAAAAAAGCCAGCAAAGGCAAAAACGGCTACGGATAAAGGCACGGCGAAGAAAAAGACTGCTGAGTGATTGGAACGGCGCGGAGCCTGCCTATATAGGGAGGTGCCTGATCGGCGACGGGACGCCATATTGGGCATGCAGGCCTAATTTGCGATAATTTTTTTCGAACAGGGATATCGAAATCATGCCATTTGGCGACGATCCAAAAATGAATTATTTTATTCCCCATGTGGTCGAGCAGACCAATCGGGGAGAGCGCTCCTACGACATTTATTCGAGGATGCTCAAGGAGCGGGTCATATTTTTGACCGGTGCGGTCGAAGATTCCGTGGCCACGCTCATTTGCGCCCAATTGCTGTATTTGGAAGCGGAAAACCCGAAAAAAGACATTTATCTCTATATCAATTCGCCGGGCGGCATCGTGACGTCGGGCTTGTCGATATACGACACAATGCAATATATACGCCCAGATGTTTCAACATTATGCATTGGTCAAGCCGCCTCCATGGGGTCTCTTTTGCTGACCGGCGGGGCGCCGGGCAAGCGGTTCGCATTGCCTAATTCGCGGGTGATGATCCATCAGCCGTCGGGCGGTTTTCAGGGCCAGGTTTCAGATATTGAAATCCATGCCAAGGAAATGTTGGGCATGCGCCAACGTCTCAACCAAATGTATGCTGACCATACAGGCCAAAAGATTGAGGTTATCGAGGATGCCGTCGAGCGTGACCGGTTTTATTCCCCGGCTGATGCCAAAGAATTTGGACTGATCGACGAGGTTGTCGACCAGCGCGCCATCGACCCGGAGGACGACGCATAGTCCGGTATTTAGCACTTTTTCTTTGTACGGTCCCTGACAACTAGTTATTGATCCTATTTGGCGGCTGTTGTTCAATAGGGCGTGAACGACTGTGACGAATTTTTCGGAACGTTTTTGGGTCCGAATATTATTTCGGCCCGAAAATCCGGTGTCGAACACATTCGGTAATTGACAAGGTCTCGGGTCGGGCGATTCAATACGTCCATCCGATACAGTTAGGATCGTAGATGCGCCCTCCGGCGGAAAGGTAGCTGCCCGGGTGAGTGGGGCGCTTTGTGCAATATTACGGGCGACCTGGCAAACGGGCGACCTCGCCTTTGGATCCGGAGACAGTGGTTAAATGAGTAAGCAAAGCGGCGGCGAAACGAAGAATACGCTCTACTGTTCTTTCTGCGGTAAGAGCCAGCACGAGGTGCGCAAGTTGATTGCGGGCCCGACGGTGTTCATCTGTGATGAATGCGTTGAGTTGTGCATGGATATCATCCGTGAGGAAAACAAATCCACACTTGTTAAGTCGCGGGACGGTGTGCCTACGCCACAGGAAATATGTACGGTTCTCGATGACTATGTGATCGATCAGGGTCGGGCAAAGCGTGTGCTATCGGTTGCCGTCCACAATCACTATAAGCGCCTCACCCAGAGTGGAAAAGCAGGCGAAGTCGAAATCGCTAAATCGAATATTCTGCTTATTGGACCAACGGGTTGCGGCAAAACGTTACTTGCTCAGACATTGGCGCGAATCTTGGACGTGCCGTTCACCATGGCGGATGCAACGACGCTCACCGAGGCCGGTTATGTCGGTGAGGATGTTGAAAACATTATCCTGAAGCTACTTCAAGCGGCTGATTACAATGTCGAGCGGGCTCAGCGGGGCATCGTCTATATTGATGAAGTCGATAAAATTAGCCGGAAATCGGATAATCCGTCGATCACAAGGGATGTGTCGGGCGAAGGCGTTCAGCAGGCTTTGCTCAAAATTATGGAGGGTACGGTTGCTTCGGTGCCGCCGCAAGGCGGGCGGAAACATCCGCAACAAGAATTTCTCCAGGTCGACACGACGAATATGCTGTTTATTTGTGGTGGCGCATTTTCCGGATTGGAAAAAATCATTTCCAGTCGCGGGCAGGGAAGCTCAATCGGCTTTGGTGCCGATGTCCGAGATCCCGATGACCGGGATATTGGTACGGTCATGCGTGAAGTTGAGCCTGAGGATTTGTTGGGTTTCGGCCTGATTCCGGAATTTATCGGTCGCCTGCCAGTTTTGGCCACCCTCGACGATCTTGATGAGGACGCGCTTCTGGAAATTTTGACCCGCCCAAAAAATGCATTGGTCAAACAGTATGAGCGGCTTTTTGAGATGGAAGATACAAAGCTCAGCTTTTCCAGTGACGCTCTACGGGCTATTTCACGCAAGGCAATCGCGCGCCGGACCGGTGCGCGCGGCCTGCGGTCGATAATGGAAGGTATTTTGCTTGATACGATGTTCGACCTGCCGGGTATGGATGGGGTTGAAGAGATCGTCATATCGAACGAAGTCGTCGATGGGCAAGCCCAGCCGCTGCATATATATGCTGATCGTCGCAAAGATGTTGGCACGAGCGCATAAGGGCTGATGTCGGCCCACCCGCATTAAGTCTTGAAGGGGCTGGTGTGCGGCCCTAAATCATTGGTGTGAATTAACCAGGCCGGACGTCATTCAATATATGAGTGGTGCCCGGTTTGTCGTAGAATCGATTTGTCGTAAAAAAATGTGACGGAAGGGCCACCCATGGCGGACACAACTGTCGGCGAAATCTATCCCGTATTGCCATTGAGGGACATCGTGGTTTTCCCACATATGGTCGTGCCGCTTTTCGTCGGGCGCGATAAATCCGTGCGGGCCCTTGAAGATGTGATGAAGGACGACAAACAAATCCTTCTGGTTACCCAAAAAGATGCTGGCCAGGATGATCCTGCGTCCGCGGATATTTACCGCATTGGCACAATCGGTACTGTTTTGCAGCTGCTCAAGCTTCCCGATGGGACGGTAAAGGTTCTTGTCGAGGGCGGTCAGCGCGCTCAGATAGTCGAATATGTTGAGAACGAGAATTTTTTTCAGGCGAGTACCGAGCTATTGCCCGAGGAGATTGGCGAGGCGCAGGAGGTCGAGGCACTTGGGCGATCCGTGGTTTCACAATTCGAGCAATATATTAAACTTAATAGGAAAGTTCCGGCCGAGGTTCTGGTCTCAATTAGTCAAATTGAGGATCCAAGCAAACTTGCCGATACAATTTCTTCCCACCTTTCCTTGAAGATATCCGAGAAGCAGGAATTGCTGGAAGCTAAAACCGTCAGTAACCGCTTGGAAAAAATTTACAGTTTCATGGATGGCGAGATCGGCGTCCTGCAGGTTGAAAAGCGCATCCGGGGCCGTGTTAAGCGCCAGATGGAAAAAACACAGCGCGAATATTATCTAAATGAACAGCTGAAGGCGATCCAGAAGGAGCTTGGGGAAGGCGAAGACGGCAAGGATGAGAACCAAGAGCTTGAGGACAAGATAAACAAAACCCGCTTGAGCAAGGAAGCGAAGGAGAAATCCCTCCAGGAGCTGAAGAAACTTCGCAATATGAGTCCGATGTCAGCCGAGGCGACAGTGGTGCGAAACTATCTTGACTGGATCCTGTCGATCCCGTGGAAAAAACGCTCGCGGATTAAGAAGGATCTGGAAGCCGCTCAAGCGATCCTGGATGAGGACCATTACGGGCTCGATAAGGTCAAAGAGCGGATCATCGAATATCTAGCCGTGCAGCAGCGGACCAGCAAGCTGCGCGGGCCAATTTTGTGTCTAGTGGGCCCGCCGGGTGTTGGTAAAACCTCCCTCGGTCGCTCTATTGCCCGGGCGACGGGACGAAAATTCGTCCGCATGTCTCTAGGTGGCGTTCGCGATGAGGCGGAAATCAGAGGCCATCGTCGAACCTATATTGGGTCAATGCCGGGTAAAGTCATTCAGGGCATGAAAAAGGTGCAAGCGTCCAATCCGCTGTTCCTGCTGGACGAAGTCGATAAGATGGGCTCGGACTGGCGCGGTGACCCGACATCGGGGCTACTTGAAGTGCTTGATCCGGAGCAAAATACGACGTTTCAGGATCATTATCTGGAGGTCGATTACGACCTTTCCGACGTTCTCTTCGTGTGCACGGCAAATACGCTGAATATGCAGCAACCGCTACTCGATCGGATGGAAATCATCCGTTTGCCTGGATACACCGAAGATGAAAAAATTGAAATTGCCAAGCGTCACCTTGTTAGCAAGCAGCTAAACGAAAATGGTCTCAAGGCAGATGAGTGGGAAATCACCGATGAAGGTTTGCGCGATCTCGTGCGCTACTACACAAAAGAGGCCGGTGTTCGAAACCTAGAACGCGAAATTGCCAATCTCGCTCGGAAAGCAATCAAAACGATAATTGTCGATAAGAAGACCGATAAAATTACCGTGACCCCGGAAAATCTTGGAGATTTTGCCGGTGTCAAAAAATATCGCTTTGGCGAAGCCGAAGAGGACAATTTGGTTGGGGTCGTTACTGGTTTGGCTTGGACCGAAGTTGGTGGAGAGCTTTTGACTATCGAAAGTATTCTCGTTCCCGGCAAAGGTAAAATGACGGTAACCGGCAAGCTCGGTGACGTCATGCGCGAATCGGTTCAGGCGGCAAATTCATATGTTCGCTCGCGATCTGTGGAATTTGGCATCGCTCCGACATTTTTTGAAACGCGGGATATCCACACCCATGTACCCGAGGGCGCGGTCCCAAAGGACGGCCCTTCCGCCGGCGTCGGGATGATCACATCGATGGTGTCGGCAATCACTGGTATTCCAGTTGATAAGAACGTTGCGATGACCGGTGAAATTACCCTGCGCGGCCGCGTTTTGCCAATTGGCGGACTGAAAGAAAAACTTCTCGCGGCCCTGCGTGGAGGCCTTCGTAAGGTGTTGATACCAAAGGATAATGAGAAGGATTTGGCCGATATTCCTGAGAATATTCAAGCCGCTCTGGAGATTGTTCCTGTCACGACTGTTGATGAAGTACTGGCCCACGCGTTGACCGAGCCGATGGTTCCAATTGAATGGTCTGATGATGACGGCCGGGGGCAACCAGTTCGCGCTACAGGCGAAGCCGATCGCTCGGACCGAGTGGTTACCCATTAGGGTAGCTAAATAGTTTTCCCAATAAAACACACTGTTTTTCCGCAAAAACGGGGCCTGATAATGATTCTGTAGATTGACGTGTTCGCGCGCCCCTGCTTACTATCCACGCGACTAAGGGTTAGCAGTCAGCTAGCATTGTTGGTCGACCATAATTCAGAGAGGGATGTCGATAAGACCTCCCGAACTAATAAACCTACATACTCATCTCAGGAAGGGAGCCCCAGACGTGAATAAAAACGATCTAGTCGCGGCAGTCGCATCCGCAGCGGATTTGTCGAAAACCGATGCAACTAAAGCTGTCGATAGCGTCTTCGACCAAGTAACAGCAGCCCTTCAATCCGGCGACGACGTGCGTCTTGTTGGATTTGGAACATTCAGTGTGGCAGACCGCAAGGCGACGACGGGCCGTAACCCGCGCACCGGTGAGGCCATTCAGATCCCCGCTTCCAAGCAGCCGAAATTTAAAGCCGGTAAAGCTTTGAAAGATGCAGTGAATTAACTGTCCTAAGAAGTTCATATGTATCGTAAAACCGGCCGGGCCTAACCTGGCCGGTTTTTTTATGGCGAGCTGTTGCCATTCGGTCCACTATAGGGCAGAAAGCGCCTATCGAAGCTGGAAAGTTGAGTAATGGGCGATTAGCTCAGTTGGGAGAGCGCCTCGTTTACACCGAGGAGGTCGGCGGTTCGAGACCGTCATCGCCCACCATTTTTTGCTGTATTTTAGCGAATGGTAATCTATTTGATCCAGCTCGCTTGACAGCCCCACCGACCAACAGTAAACACGGGGCTTCCGATACCGCGCAGCGCCATATTGCCGGTCGTTCGGGGGTGTAGCTCAGTTGGTTAGAGCGCCGGCCTGTCACGCCGGAGGCCGCGAGTTCGAGTCTCGTCACTCCCGCCATTTTTCACCTTGCTGATCCCAGCATTCCGGTCTCTGCGCTCGTCGTAAGGGACGGTAATCCTACGATCATTTGGCGCCACGCATCGCCACGCAAAAAATGCCGATATTCTGCAATTTCGATGGCTTGCAACGGCTTGGGTCCTGGTGTATTCCTGCCTCGGTTTTGAACTGGCGCGAGGCGGCCGACTCTATGGAACAGATGCTTCTTGAATATCTGCCAATCCTGATCTTTCTCGGTCTTGCTGGTGGACTTGCTGCAGTCATTTTGCTGGCTTCATTCATCGTCGCCAGGCAGCGTCCCGACGCACGTAAAAACTCTGCATACGAATGTGGCTTTGACGCCTTCGAGGATGCCCGCATGAAGTTTGATGTGCGGTTTTACCTCGTTGCAATCTTGTTCATCATATTCGACCTTGAGGTTGCGTTTTTATTCCCGTGGGCGATCACTCTTGCAGAGACCGGAGCCTACGGATTTTGGTCGATGATCATTTTCCTAATTATACTGACAGTAGGATTTGCCTATGAGTGGAAGAAGGGGGCTCTAGAATGGGAGTAATAACCCCAAACACCGGTTCCGGCGGCCCGGGTGCCGACGGCCAAGAGCAGGCCTGGGCGGCCGTAACGGACGGTTTGAATGACCGCGGGTTCATCACCGCTAAAATTGACGATGTCGTCGGCTGGGCGCGAACGGGATCGCTATGGCCAATGTCGTTTGGGCTGGCATGTTGTGCGGTTGAAATGATGCAGACGGCCGCGTCACGCTATGATTTGGATCGGTTCGGCGTGTTGTTTCGGCCAAGTCCGCGCCAGTCGGACGTGATGATCGTTGCCGGTACATTATGCAACAAAATGGCGCCGGCGTTGCGCAAGGTATATGACCAAATGCCCGAGCCCCGCTGGGTGATCTCCATGGGCTCATGTGCCAATGGCGGCGGCTACTACCATTATTCTTACTCAGTTGTGCGCGGTTGCGACCGGGTCGTGCCGGTTGACGTCTATGTGCCGGGCTGCCCGCCGACTGCCGAGGCATTGCTGTATGGCATCATGCAATTGCAAAAGAAGATTAAGCGCACGACGACATTGTTTCGGTAAAAAATACGGGTTCCGTTAAAAACAAACGGGCCCTGGGAGCAATTTTTTGGCTCTGGTGGCCGGTTTTGATGAAGGTTATTCAAATTGTTTAGGCAAAAACTGCATAATTTGGGTTTGCTCTTTTTAGGGATTGATCAAACAAAATGACACAAGCCCTTCAGGATCTCGCTGAGCATATCGCGGCGGCACTGCCTAACGATGTGGTTAGGACAAACGTCATGTTTGGCGAGCTCGCCGTTAATGTCCGGGCGGGTGCGATTGTTAAGGTTTTAACATTTTTGCGCCGAGATCCAGCCTGTCAGTGCCGGATGTTGGTTGACGTTACAGCGGTCGACTATCCCGAGCGCGAGGATCGTTTCGAACTGGTCTATAATTTGGTGTCACTGTCGCAAAATCATCGGGTTCGGGTAAAGGCAACGGTTGGTGAAGGCGCGCCTGTCGACACCGCCACCGGTGTCCATAGTTCTGCCGGTTGGTTTGAACGGGAAATTTGGGACATGTTCGGTATCCGGTTTTCCGGCCATTCGGATTTGCGCCGTATGCTGACCGATTATGGTTTTGAAGGGCATCCGTTGCGCAAAGACTTTCCCTTATCCGGGCATACCGAGCTGCGCTACGACCAGGATCAAAAGCGAGTGGTTTATGAACCGGTTACCTTGGTTCAGGAATTTCGGTCCTTCGATTTCGCCAGCCCCTGGGAAGGGATGACCGAACTTTTGGCTGGTGACGAGAAAGCGACGGTTGATATCGAAGCTGGAGAAGACGCTGCTGCGGCCAAGTCGGGGAATGGGGACGCCTAATGTCTGAAGTCTCAATTAAAAATATGACCATGAATTTTGGGCCGCAGCATCCTGCTGCTCATGGTGTTCTGCGTCTGGTTCTGGAAATGGACGGCGAGGTTGTTGCCCGGGCCGATAGCCATGTCGGATTGCTGCATCGCGGTACCGAAAAGCTGATTGAGCACAAGACCTATATGCAGGCGTTGCCGTATTTTGACCGGCTGGATTATGTCGCACCAATGAGCCAGGAGCATGCATTCGTCCTGGCCGTGGAAAAATTGATCGGTATTAAACCGCCGCCGCGCGGACAGTATATCCGGGTGATGTATGCTGAGATTTCTCGGTTGCTCAACCATCTGCTCAATCTCACGACCTTTGCCATGGATGTTGGCGCAATGACGCCGTTGCTCTGGGGCTTCGAAGAGCGCGAGCATATGATGGAGTTTTACGAGAGAGCTTCGGGTGCTCGGCTTCACGCAAACTATTTTCGCACTGGCGGGGTTCACCAAGACCTGCCCGCAGGCCTAGTCGACGATATTTCGACCTTCGTTGATCGTTTCCCGAATTTTATCGATGATATGGAAACGCTCCTAACGGAAAACAGAATTTTTAAGCAGCGTACCGTCGATATCGGCATTTTGACCGAGGATGAGGCCCTTGATTTGGGGATGACTGGCCCAGTCTTGCGCGCTTCAGGTATTCCTTGGGATTTGCGTAAATCTCAACCCTATGACGTCTACGAACAAATGGATTTCGACGTTCCCATTGGCAAGACTGGCGATTGCTATGCGCGCTATCTCGTGCGGGTTGAGGAAATGCGCCAAAGCCTGAGAATTATTCGCCAATGTTTAGACGAAATGCCCGACGGCCCGGTTTTGACCCAAAATCATAAAGTCACACCGCCACGGCGCGATGAAATGAAGCAATCGATGGAAGCGCTTATTCATCACTTCAAACTCTATACAGAGGGTTATCATGTGCCGGCGGGCGAAACCTATACAGCCGTTGAGGCGCCGAAAGGCGAGTTTGGCGTGTTTCTGGTTTCCGATGGCTCAAACGCCCCATACCGGTGCAAGATCCGAGCGCCGAGTTTCACCTTTATGCAAGCCTTGGAAAGCATGAGCATCGGTCACATGTTGGGTGACGTGCCGGCAATCTTGGGCAGCCTTGATGTCGTTTTCGGCGAGGTTGATCGATGAGCGGAACCAGTACCAGTAAGAGACCCTTCGTTTTCACCGCTGATAACAAGGTGCTGGCGGAAGCAGCGATTACGCATTACCCCGCAGATCGGTCGCGTAGCGCCGTGATGCCGTTGCTCGATATTGCCCAGCGCCAAAATCGCGGCTGGGTCAGCCATGAAATTGTCGAATATGTTGCCGAGTATCTCGATATGCCGGTGATACGGGTGCTTGAGGTCGCGACATTTTATTCGATGTATAATCTCAAACCGGTGGCAAAGAACTTTGTTCAAATTTGCCGCACGACGCCCTGCTGGTTGCGTGGCTCCGACGATCTGGTCAAAGCTTTTCGTGATTTTGCCGGCTGCGGTATTGGTGAGACCAGCACCGACGGTGCCTTCACCATGATCGAAGTAGAATGTCTGGGCGCTTGCTGCAATTCGCCAATGGTCCAGATCAATGACGATTATTATGAAGATTTAACGCCGGAACGATTTACCAAAATTCTGCGCACACTCAAAGAAGGCAAGACACCCGATCCGGGGCCTCAGTCGACTCGGTCGGGATCTGAGCCGGTGGGTGGGCTGACCAGTCTTACCTCTGTCGGGGGAGACGATTGATGCTGCGTGATGAAGATAGAATCTTTTTGAACCTATATGGTTTTGATAGTTGGCAGCTCGACGGCGCGCGAAAGCGCGGCATTTGGAGGAATACGAAAGAGCTGTTGGCGCTGGGCCGCGAAAAAATAATTGATGAAATGAAGGAATCGGGTTTACGCGGTCGCGGTGGCGCCGGGTTTCCAACTGGCCTGAAATGGTCGTTTATGCCTAAAGAAATCGGCGAGGCCCCCCATTATCTGGTGGTCAATGCTGATGAGTCCGAGCCCGGCACGTGTAAAGATCGTGAGATCCTGCGCAATGACCCGCATATCTTGCTCGAAGGGTGTGTCGTTGCCGGTTTCGCCATGGGTGCGCACACCGCCTATATCTATGTCCGGGGTGAGTTCTTTCGTGAGGCCGAACGGCTAAACGCGGCGATCGCCGAGGCTTATGAGGCCGGGTTGCTCGGCCCCGACGCCTGCGGGTCAGGGTGGGGCTTCGATATCCATGTGCATCGCGGTGCCGGGGCCTACATCTGCGGCGAGGAAACCGCGCTGCTGGAAAGTCTTGAGGGCAAAAAAGGACAGCCCAGGCTCAAGCCACCATTTCCGGCCGGGGTTGGGCTCTACGGATGCCCGACGACGGTCAATAATGTCGAATCGATTGCCGTTGGGCCAACGATTTTGCGCCGGGGTGCGGCTTGGTTTGCCGGTCTTGGGCGCGAGGGGAATGTCGGCACCAAGATTTTTTCAATTTCCGGACATGTCGAAAACCCGTGCAATGTTGAAGAAGAGATGGGGATCCCCCTGCGCGAGCTGATCGAAACCCATGCCGGGGGCGTGCGCGGTGGTTGGGATAATCTGCTGGCAATTATACCGGGAGGTTCCTCGGTACCGTTGTTACCGAAATCCATCTGCGACGATGTACTGATGGATTTCGATAGCCTGAAGGAAGTCCATTCGGGCCTTGGCACAGCTGCGGTTATTGTCATGGATAAGTCGACGGATATCGTCGCGGCAATCGCGCGATTGTCTCATTTCTATATGCATGAGAGTTGCGGGCAGTGTACGCCGTGCCGCGAGGGAACCGGTTGGATGTACCGTGTACTAAATCGCATGGTCACTGGCGACGCCGATATTGCCGAAATCGATATGCTGCATGCAGTCACCAAACAAATTGAAGGTCACACGATTTGCGCCCTGGGTGACGCGGCGGCCTGGCCGATCCAAGGGCTGATCCGTCATTTTCGGGCCGAAATTGAAGACCGAATTATTGCCGCTAAAACCACCGCTAATACCGCACCGGCGTTGCCGGACGCTGCGCAATAGGATCAGAACCGTATGCCGAAATTAACCATAGACGGTGTGGAAGTTGACGCCCCAGATGGCGCCACGGTCCTGCAGGCCTGTCAGCTAGCGGGCAAAGAAGTCCCGCATTTTTGCTTTCACGAGCGCCTTTCGGTTGCCGGCAATTGCCGCATGTGCCTAGTTGAGATGGAACGGGCACCCAAGCCGATAGCTTCCTGCGCGATGCCGGCCGGTGAAGGCATGGTCATCACCACAGATAGCGATACGGTTCGCCAGGCGCGCCGGGGTGTGATGGAGTTTCTGCTGATCAATCATCCTCTCGATTGCCCGATCTGCGATCAAGGTGGCGAGTGCGATTTGCAGGATCAGGCCGTCGCCTATGGCGGTGACCGTACCCGGTATGAGGAAAATAAACGCGCCGTTACTGACAAATCTATGGGACCGTTGGTCAATACGGTGATGACGAGATGTATTCACTGCACCCGGTGCGTTCGGTTCACCACCGAAATCGCCGGCGTCTCGGAAATTGGTATGTTGGGTCGCGGCGAGCATGCGGAAATATCGTCCTATTTGGAGCGCTCGCTGACATCCGAGCTTAGCGCCAATATTATTGATCTCTGCCCTGTTGGTGCGCTGACATCCAAGCCATATGCCTTTGCCGCCCGGCCTTGGGAATTGAAAAAAGCCGAATCCGTTGACGTTCTCGATGCGGTGGGGGCGTCAATTCGGGTTGACGCGCGCGGCGCCTCGGTTTTGCGCGTCGTGCCCCGGCTGCATGAAAATGTAAATGAGGAGTGGATTTCCGATAAGACGCGATTTGCTTGTGATGGACTGCGTCGCCAACGCCTTGACCAACCTTATGTCCGCCGGGGTGAAAAACTCGAACCGGCGACTTGGGACGAAGCTTTTGGTGCCATTGGCGAAAGAATTGCGGCAAGCGATGGCAAACGGATTGCAGCGATTGCCGGTGACTTGTGTGATGGCGAATCCATGCTCGCCCTCAAAGACCTGATGGGTAAATTGGGCTCACCCCATTTAGATTGCCGGCAAGACGGCGCCAAAGTGGACGCGAACGTTCGCGCTAGCTATCTTCTTAATTCCTCAATCGCCGGTCTCGAAACCGCTGACGCGGTACTGCTCATCGGAACCGATCCGCGCCGCGAGGCACCGTTGGTAAATCTGCGACTGCGTCGTGCTTGGCTGGAGGGCGGCGCCGAAATAGGCGTGGTTGGTCCGGCGCGCGATCTCAATTATCCGGTGACAGCGCTTGGCGCCGGGACCGATACCTTGACTGCCCTCAAAGACGGGAAAATTGCGTTTTTAGAAACTTTGAAGAATGCCGAACGCCCGGCCCTAATTTTGGGTATGGGCGCACTCGCGCGATCCGATGGGGCGGCTATTCTCGCCGTCGCACGCGAAATTGCCGATCTGACCGGAATGATTAGCGCTGATTGGAACGGTTTCAATGTTTTGCACACCGCTGCCGCACGGGTCGGCGGACTGGATCTCGGGATTGTGCCCGGCGCCGGTGGTAAGGACGTGCCGTCAATTTTGGATGCGGCAACGAATGGCGAAATGGACATTGTATATTTGCTCGGCGCAGATGAAATCGATATGAGCCGTTTTGGCGACGCGTTTGTTGTTTATCAGGGGCATCATGGCGATGCCGGGGCCCATCGCGCCGATGTGATTTTGCCCGGCGCTGCCTATACCGAGAAACACGGAACTTACGTGAATACCGAAGGCCGTGTTCAGCTCGGCCGCCCGGCGGTTCCGCCAGTGGGCGAGGCAAAAGAAGACTGGAAAATTCTTCGCGCACTTTCAGATGTTCTTGGCCATAAATTGCCATACGACACTCTTGGAGATGTGCGCTCCGCGATGGTCGCGGCAAATCCGGTGTTTGATGAAATCGATATCGTATCCAAGGCGGAATGGGCTCCTTTTGGGACGGCGGGCGCGTTGGGGGAGGCGGCATTCGAGTTGCCGATTGATGATTTTTATCTCACCGATCCGATTAGCCGCGCTTCGGTGACCATGGCTGCGTGCAGCCGCGAATTGAGCGGTGGCACTGAGAAGGGGACCGGAACCAATGGTTGATTTGGCGATCGAACTTTTCTGGGCCTATGGCTTGCCGGCATTAATCATTCTCGGCAAAATTGGACTAGTGTTGGTGCCGGTGCTGATTGCGGTCGCTTATTTGACCTTGGCCGAACGTCGGGTGATCGGGGCAATGCAATTACGTCGCGGGCCGAACGTGGTTGGACCGTTTGGATTATTGCAGCCGATTGCCGATGCGCTCAAATTGTTGACCAAGGAAATGGTCATACCGACAAACGCCAATCGCGGCGTATTTATCTTGGCACCTATGGTGACCTTTAGTTTGGCGATGATTGGCTGGGCGGTTATCCCATTTGGCGAAGGGTTGGTTATCGCCGATATAAATGTCGGAATCTTGTATCTTTTTGCCATCTCGTCGTTGGGTGTTTACGGCATCATCATGGCTGGCTGGGCGTCGAATTCGAAATACGCATTTCTTGGGGCGTTGCGGTCGGCGGCTCAAATGATCTCTTATGAACTCGCCATGGGATTTGTGCTGATCACCGTTCTGTTGGCCGTCGGGTCACTCAATTTAAGTGACATCGTGCTGGCCCAGAAAAAGGTCTGGTTCTTTATCCCATTGCTGCCGATGTTCGTGATTTTTGTTATTTCGACCTTGGCCGAAACCAACCGAGCGCCGTTTGATCTGCCCGAGGCAGAAGCCGAACTCGTGTCCGGGTATAATGTCGATTATTCATCGATGGGCTTTGCCTTATTTTTCCTCGGTGAATACGCCAACATGATTTTGATGGCGGCGATGACATCCATTTTGTTTTTGGGTGGCTGGTTGCCCCCATTTGATTTTGCACCGTTCACCTGGGTTCCAGGTATTGTCTGGTTTGCCGGAAAAATATCGGTGATGTTGTTTTTCTTCTTGTGGGTGCGTGCGACTTTCCCGCGCTATCGGTATGACCAGTTGATGCGGCTTGGTTGGAAGGTGTTTCTACCGATCACGTTGTTAGGTGTGGTTGTAACCGCCGGTGTTCTCATGGCCTTTGGCTGGCTACCAGGAGCATAAAATGGCTAGGATTGATCAAAGCGCGAATAGACTTTTGCTGCGCGAACTGGTGTCGGGCATGTGGCTGACATTACGTTATTTCTTCCGGCCAAAAGTGACCATCAACTATCCCTATGAAAAGGGGCCGATTAGCCCGCGCTTTCGCGGCGAGCATGCTCTGCGTCGTTATCCAAGTGGTGAAGAACGGTGTATTGCCTGCAAACTTTGCGAGGCAATCTGTCCGGCCCTGGCTATCACCATCGAGGCCGAACCCCGTGAAGACGGCAGTCGTCGAACCACCCGTTATGATCTCGATATGATGAAATGTATCTATTGCGGATTATGCCAAGAAGCCTGTCCGGTGGACGCAATTGTCGAGGGGCCGAATTTTGAATTTGCCGTGGAGACACGGGAAGAACTTTTTTACGACAAGGACCGGTTGCTTTCGAATGGCGACCGCTGGGAACGTGAAATTGCGCAGAATATTGCGCTCGACGCGCCATACCGCTGAGGACCGAATGTTGGATATGAACAAAAAAACGACTAATCCAGCGATAGGGAGGGTGCCGTCATGACCGTCGCCGCCTTATTCTTCTATCTGTTTGCTGCGCTGCTGATCGGGGCCGGATTTATGGTCATTTCGGCGCGTAATCCCGTGCACGCGGTGTTGTTCCTCATTCTGGCATTCTTCAATGCAGCCGGACTGTTTGTCCTGGTCGGTGCTGAATTCCTGGCAATGATATTGGTGATCGTCTATGTGGGCGCGGTTGCGGTGTTGTTCCTGTTTGTAGTGATGATGCTCGACGTTGATTTTGCTGAGATGCGCGAAGGGTTTTTGCAATATCTGCCTATTGGTTCAATGATCGGGATCATCCTGTTTATTGAACTGGTGATGGTGCTCGGTACATGGGTGATCGCGCCCGACGCGGCGCAAATCGTAGCGGCACCCATACCCGATGCGTCGGTGACAAACACCGAAGCTCTGGGGCGCTTGATCTACACAGAATATGTTTATTTCTTCCAGGCTGCTGGCGTCATTTTGTTGGTGGCGATGATCGGTGCGATTGTGTTGACCCTTCATCATAAACCCGGCGTCAAACGGCAGAACATTGCCGAGCAGGTGGCGCGCCGTCCGGAAACTGCGATTGAAATCCGCGACGTCAAACCGGGGCAGGGGGTATAATCATGTTGACCATTGGATTAGGCCACTATCTCACTGTCGCAGCGGTTTTGTTTACGCTGGGAATTTTCGGTATTTTTCTGAACCGGAAAAACGTGATCATTATTCTCATGTCGATCGAATTGATGCTGCTTGCGGTGAATATCAATCTGGTCGCATTTTCTACTCACCTTGGCGATCTTGTCGGGCAGGTTTTTGCCCTTCTGGTCCTGACCGTTGCTGCGGGCGAAGCAGCGATCGGGCTCGCCATTCTCG
>JAJFIX010000006.1 GCA_021774575.1 Alphaproteobacteria bacterium
AGGCGCGCTGGCCAGCCTGGTTGAACGCAAGAGCCGCTACCTGGTGATGACCAAGTTACAAGACAGAAATGCCACCACACTCACCGACAAGGCCATCCGGTCTCTCCAGCATATCCCAAAGAGTTGGCGCCAGACCCTGACACTGGATAACGGCAGAGAGTTCGCCAAGTTCAAAGACATCGAAAGACGCACCGGCATCGCCGTCTTCTTCGCCGATCCCTATGCCCCGTGGCAGCGCGGAAAAAACGAAAACACCAACGAGCTCATCCGGCAATACCTGCCAAAGGGGTGCGATATGCGCAAAGTAACCGACAAGGATCTTGCCAACATCGCCAAAACAATCAATCATCGACCAAGAAACTGCCTCGGCTATCAGACACCTCACGAGGTCCGGCGAAGTGCCCTAACTGGTGCGATTGGAACGTGAGTTCACCTGTGCCGCGAAACGCCACCTCCGCCGCCCGCTCCTGGGCGATGAAGGTGGCGGTGGCCTGGTTGGCCTGGGCGTTGGTGGTGCGGAATTTTTGCTGGAGCAGGGGGGGTTGAGCGGAACCAGCGGTGATAGTAACGGGGCGTGTTAGCTAATTATCACCCCACCATATCCTCAAGAGAGGCGGTGAGGCATAATTAAGTAAGGTGCCCCCGTTTCTTCCGGCTACTCAAAATATGTCTTTGCATAATTATGCAAAACATCAAAGGCGCGCTCGGCCTCAGCCTGGGACACCAAAAAATTCACCCGAAAATCTGGCGACAAGGAACCATATGTCTCGGCCAGGGATTGGCGCAATTCGGCAATCTGGTCTCGATCATAGCTCGTGGTAAGCTCGCTGTAGCTATCAATTTCACTGAAATTGATATAGGTCACTGGGCCAATGCCACGGTCGGATGAGGCCTCGTAGTCGCGTGCCGCGAGCACACGCCGAGAAACCTCCAGTCCCCATTCATTATACGCCTCGGCAAATTGCGGCATTTCAACATCGACATACCGAACCGCCCATGGGGCGAAAGAGTAGAGAAGCCCCGCCGCCGCTCCTATACCAAATTTCCAATACCCAAACTGTGTAGCCTTACTCATGGGTTTTCCATCCAGCGTATTACCATTTGGTTTAACTTCATTTAGCGCTTTTCGGGCCCATTACGGCACCGGGTCGCCCGTTATTTCCTGTGCGAAAACGGTGATCGTTGCCAGGGCTGTTTTAACCGTCATCGCCGGTTCATTGTCTGCCGGTAGATAGGCAAGCCTATTCGTCGAAACGGCACGCCGCCAGAGCTCGGCCCGTTCACGCGAAGACCATGCAGTCAAGATTTCCTCGCCCCCTGGAATTTCCAGCCCCCCCTCAACCGTAGCCATAACGGCAAAGGCACGGCTGAGGACCAGTTTCTCCGCCCGGTCACGTTCGATACAGTGAATTTCCCGGGAAATACTCTCGACCACACAGGCCCGCAAAACGTCGTAGGAGAGGTTATAGGTGGAGCTACCGAATATCATTCCAATGACAATACCAATAGTAACCAGCGAGTATCTCGACTGAAGCCACCAGCTCCACCATGACTCCTTCTTGCGCCGCCCGCCGTTCTGCAAAATAAGTACCCCCTCACAAGGTCACCACTTTTGGTTGGCCAAAAATAGACGCATGTCATCTGGTTGATACCGTATTCGACCGACGTTCCACAATACTCAATAGGAGCTCATCTGCCAGATAAACAACCATACCATGTTTGCAACGCCAGTAAACCCGGACAAAAAAAACCATAAATATCCGACCCTATTCAGCCAACGACTATGGTTCACTCACCGTCTGAGAATTCCTGGATAATCGGCTCAAACGCCCTGTTTCCCGGGTTTAGGGAACCTGGCTTCAAGCCTAGGTCCTCCAGTGTCGGCAGATTTTCGTCGGCGGAAATGAAAACACTACCGCCATCCGACGATCGAAAAAGACGAAACCCATGTTCCAGCAGCTCTTTTGCAAATTGGCCCATATCAAAATTATCAAAATCGATGTCAAGGGCGTCGTCGACCATATCGCCAACGTCGATTGTTTTCGTGCTTTGGCTTGTTGAAGCTCCCCCGGAAGAGGAAAATGGATCGGTATCTAGTCGATTATTTTTTACGACCCGTATTTCCCCATGATTGAGGTCGATTTCAAAGCGCCTGCCGAATTCGTCAAACCCCGCCCGGCCACCTGTGGCAAAAATTATCTCGCCGTCAAAGGTAAAGGAAACTCCAGCTCTAATGTCAAAAAGCCAGGTGGTTTTAGCAGAAAGAGCGATCCCGAATTCTTCGGTACCTGTTTGGGTATCGAAGTTCGGATTGGTCGTATGAAAAACCACAATACCGGCTGCCCCCATCTCAAGGGTATCCTCGTCATCATCCAGCCCTGCCCGGTCAACCAATTTTCTTGTCGCGCCGGTCCCAAAAACCGATACAGAGACCTCCTTTCCGAGCTCAACCAAAGCTCCGGATTCATCGAATTTTTCAATCTGTGCAGCGATAATTCTTTGGGTAATTCGGTCTTCGCCCGTCGTTTCTTCTGTGATCGTATTTTCTTCAGAGATCTGCGATAGGGCATCGAAAAATTTATCGAGCTCTGTCCGGTTTGGTGGATTAACTTGAGCCAACACCTCCGCGCCGGCACCATCGTCAATGAGAATTTCAGAACTGCCAATATCGGCCTGGGGCTGCCCGGCGAACTCTCCCACGGGGTTTTCTTGGCGTTGCTGATCTACCAATATAAACCTCCCGATGTTTCCCCCCTGTGCACCAGCATCGAACCGACTGCCGAGCCCAATATCGGCTGCCCTAGGTCCCGGTCGCTCATTACCTTCACCGTCAAGAATGGTCGTGCCGCCGTGCTCGTCAAATTCCAACATCTCTTCGGGGCCGATAGGTGCCCTATTTGCCGGATCTACACCCCCGATTCCAAGCATATTTGTGACACCGCCCCCAGTCGCCTGTCCCGACTCGGCCGACCCACCGTCATTGCGCCCGGCGAAAATACCGATCGTCTCCGGGTCGCAGCGCCCGACGCACATGCCGACCTGGGCGGCGGTCAGCCGGCCCTCGATCTGGCTGGTGTGGAGCGCCTTGGCGAAATCATATTCCAGGCTTGCATTGGTTATCTCCTGGGCGTCGGCGCGGCTGGCGAGGATTGCCCGGGCCCGGGCGGCGATGGCGGTGCGGTTCGGCTCGTCTAGGTGGAGGCCGGTAAAGACCGAGCTCATGTCGGCACCGACCCGTTCCAGTAGTTCTTTGGGTGCGGTGTCGAGCAACCCAAAGGCCGCGGCCCGGCGCACCGCCGAGATCCGGCTGTTGAGGGTCGTGTCGAAGTCTTGCGCCAGCAGCAGGCCCGAGGCGACGGCGGCGGAGAGCTCGCGGGTGATCTCGGTCTCGATCACCTCCAGACGGCCCGGCGTGTCGATCGCGTCCTGGGCCAGGTCGATCACCCGTTGGTTCGACTGGGCCCGTTGGAAGTTGACCGACTTGGACGCGTCGAGCACGGCAATCTTGGTGTCGAATTGGGCCAGCCGAGGGGCCGTTATGTCGTTATATACCGACCGGGCAGCGGGCGGCAGAGCCGAGCCAATCTCCTCGTGGGATTGGTTCAGACTGGCGATCACCGGCTCGCCGGGCAGGCCGAGGCCATCCGGGGTGGCGCGAAACGCCACCTCCGCCGCCCGTTCCTGGGCGATGAAGGTGGCGGTGGCCTGGTTGGCCTGGGCGTTGGTGGTGCGGAATTTTTGTTGGAGCTGGGGGTCGGCGGGGGATGCCGGCGGCACGGACACCGGTGCGGGTGGCGGCGGGGCCAAGACCGGGTCGAGGTTCGGGTCGGCGCCGGTGAGCAGGGTGGACTCGGCCATCGGGCGCGCTGGCGTGGGCCGGGGCGCAGGCGCTGCCGGCTGCAAGGGCCGGCCCGACTTGAACGCGGCAGCCAGGCTCTTTACCGCGCCGCCGAAGGCTTGCACCTGGGCCGCCTGCTCGGCGCCGAACTGGCCGGGGTTGGTCGCCAGTTGCTGGAACGGGATCTGGCCCTGGGCCGGTTTAACGCGGCGGCCGGGCACGGTGATACGAGCCATGGGTAAGTCTTTTTGTTGCTGAAAGAAATATAGATTGTTGTTATTATAACATCTCTCTGTTTAGGTCAAGATGTTTCTGCAACGAACACTGGAGTTGGGTTGCGAATGGGGTTGCGGGCGATACCGCCCGGCTATTCAGCCGCTTTCATATTATCTGGATTGCGCGGGTCGTCGGCCCAGACCGTGTAGGGCTTTCCGTTTTGGACCTGTTCCATGGTGATGCAATCGACGACGGGGCAGACATGCATGCACAGGTTACAGCCAACGCATTCTTCGTCAATGACTTCGTATTGTCCGCCATTCTCCTGGGCCCGCGAAATCGCCTGGTGGGAGGTGTCTTCGCAGGCGATATGGCAGAGGCCGCATTTGATGCATAGGTCTTGGTCGATACGGGCGACAATCTCGTAATTCATATCGAGATCGCCCCAATTGACGTAGTTTGGCACTGCCGCACCGCGCCACGCGTTGATGGTGGCGTATTCTTTTTGGTCCATCCAGTTGGAAAGACCGTCGATCATATCCTCAACGATGCGGAAGCCGTGATGCATGGCGGCGGTGCAAATCTGCACCGGGCCCGAACCAAGGGCGATGAACTCGGCCGCATCGCGCCATGTCTCAACCCCGCCAATGCCCGATATCGGCAAGCCGGCGCATTCGGCATCCCGGGATATATCGCCGACCATGCAAAGGGCGATCGGTTTTACCGCCGGGCCGCAATAACCGCCATGGGCGCCCTTGCCGTTAACCACGGGTTCGGGAGCCATGATGTCGAGATCCACCTGGGTGATCGAGTTGATCGTGTTGATCAGCGAGACCGCATCGGCGCCACCCGCCTTGGCAGCGCGGGCCGGGGTGAGAATGTTTGTGACATTGGGGGTCAGTTTGACCACCACCGGCATTCTCGTATGCTTTTTCGCCCACCGAGCAACCATCTCGATATATTCGGGCACTTGGCCAACCGCCGCGCCCATGCCGCGCTCCGACATGCCGTGGGGACAGCCGAAATTTAGCTCAACCCCGTCGGCTTCGGTTTCCTCGACCCGCTTTAGAATACGCGCCCAGTTGTCCTCCTCGCACGGCACCATCAGCGAGACCACCAGCGCCCGATCGGGCCAGTCGCGTTTTACCTGTTTTATTTCGTCGAGATTGACCTGCAGGGGCCGGTCGGTGATCAGTTCAATATTACTGAGCCCGGCAATCTGCTGGTTATTATAGGAGACGGCGCCGTATCGGGAGGATACGTTGGCTATGGGAGGATCCTCACCAAGGGTCTTCCAAACAACGCCGCCCCAGCCTGCTTCATACGCGCGCACGACATTATAAGCTTTATCCGTCGGCGGCGCGGAAGCGAGCCAGAATGGATTTGGGGATTTGATCCCAACAAAATTGGATCTGAGGTCGGCCATGTTCCGGTCCTCTCTTTCCCTGTTATTGTCTTAAAAATTTATCGATAGAGGCGGCGG
The DNA here is from genome assembly GCA_021774575.1 of Alphaproteobacteria bacterium. Taxonomy (GTDB): domain Bacteria; phylum Pseudomonadota; class Alphaproteobacteria; order UBA6615; family UBA6615; genus JAJFIX01. The sequence continues at coordinate 5,538 of JAJFIX010000006.1, forward strand.
CGATTTTTCCGTCTTGAACCGACTGGACCGTCAGATCCTGCCCGCTTTTGACGCAATCGCCACCGGCATAAATTCCGGCAACCGAGGTTTGCATCGTCTCGTCAACGGAGATCCGTCCCTCGATCATCGCCAAGATCCCATCATCCCTTGTCGCCAAGGCGTCGGCCATCATCACCTGACCCATCGCGGCGAAAATAATATCGGCGTCAAGACGCTCATACTCGCCGGTCCCAACGGCATTGCCATTTTCGTCGAGTTGGGTGCGCTCAAGCTCTATCGCGGCAACATTACCATCTTTGCCGATCACCTCGTGGGGCGTCACCCAATGGCGGATTACCACGCCATTGGTCTGGGCAAATTGCTGCTCGTGCTGGGTCGCACTCATTTCGTCAGGGCCGCGCCGGTAGGCAATCGTCACATGCTCTGCGCCCAGGCATTTGGATTGCGCGGCGATATCTATCGCCGTATTGCCGCCGCCAACCACAACTATTTTATCGGCAACCGGCAGGGTCTGATAATTCGTCGACTGGCGTAGATCAGAAATATAATCGACAGCAGGCAAGACACCTTTCAGGTCTCCACCCTCGACCGCCAAGTTTCGCGCCGCACCAAGTCCAACGGCAATAAATACCGCATCATATTTTTCTTGAAGTTCAGCCAGCGAGACATCGCGGCCAAGGGTCTGGCCGGTGCGCAATTCAATGCCGCCAATATCAAGGATGAAAGCGAGTTCTTTTTGCGCGAAATTATCGGGCATCTTATAGGCGGCGATACCATACTCGTTAAGGCCACCGGCTTTCGACCGGGCGTCAAAAACCACGACATCGTGGCCAAGAGTTGACAATCGATGGGCGCAACTCAACCCCGCAGGCCCCGCGCCAACGATGGCAACTTTGGATTTTGTCGGCTCGCCGCGCTTAAAAGGCTGACCACCTTCGGTCATCATAAAGTCGGTCGCATATCGTTGCAGGCGCCCGATTTGCACTGGCTGTGCTTCTTGGTCCATGCGCACACAAACTTCTTCGCACAAGACTTCGGTCGGGCAAACTCTGGCGCAGGCGCCGCCAAAAATATTTTCTTTTAAAATCTCTATCGCCGCGCCCCGGACATTATTCGTCGAAATCTTGGCGATAAATTGCGGAATATCGATGCCCGTTGGGCAGGCCGCTACACATGGCGCATCGTAGCAAAAATGGCAGCGCGATGCCTCGACCAAGGCCGCCGTCGGTGTGAGCGATGGCTTCACATCAACGAAATTGCGCTCATATTCTGCCGGCGCTAACCGCCCTGCCTTGATCTCTGCTCGATCAGTCATAGGCCCAACTTCCCGTTTTCCCCGGCGGCTCAGTGCCGCTAAACCCGGTCAGTCTAAGAGTAACTTGACCAACCGGTCAAGTTTTACGGAGGCCTTCAAAAGTACCATGAATTGGGTTAGCTTCAATTTGACCATTTGGTCAAATTTCGAGCAACCCGCCGCCGAGGTGTACCATGTCTTCGTCCTCCAGTTCTGCGTCCACCAATTCCATGCCTGCCGCCCCAAGCCTGCCCAACGACTTAGAAGCTCATTGGATGCCGTTTACCGCTAATCGGCATTTTAAGAAAAACCCACGAATGTTGGTTGCCGCCAAGGGGATGCACTATACCAGCCACGATGGACGCCAAATTCTGGACGGCACGGCCGGTTTATGGTGCGTCAATGCCGGGCACGGTCATCCAAAAATCGTCGAAGCGATCCGCTCGCAAATCGGCGAACTCGAATATGCGGGCGCCTTCCAGACCGGCCATCCGAAATCTTTTCAACTTGCGGGTATGGTTGCCAATATGGCGCCGGAAGGGCTGGACTATGTCTTCTACACAAACTCCGGTTCCGAGGCGGTCGACACGGCGCTAAAAATTGCTCTCGCCTATCATCGCGTACGCGGTGATGCGTCACGCACCAGGTTTATCGGGCGCGAGCGTGGCTATCACGGCGTTGGTTTTGGCGGCATTTCCGTTGGCGGTATCGTCAATAACCGCAAATTTTATGGCCCCTTGCTGAACGGTGTCGACCATTTGCAAGCAACCCATAATCTGGGTCAAAACGCCTATACCCGGGGCCAACCCGCCTGGGGCGGTCATCTCGCCGACGAATTAGAGCGCCTTGTTGCCTTCCATGATCCCTCAACCATCGCCGCAGTTATTGTCGAGCCGGTAGCGGGATCAACTGGCGTCTTGCTGCCGCCAAAGGGCTATTTGGACCGGCTGCGCGAGATTTGTACGAATCATGGCATTTTGCTGATTTTCGATGAAGTCATTACCGGGTTTGGGCGTTTGGGCTCCTCCTTTGGCGCGGAACATTTTGATGTAACGCCGGATCTTATGACGATAGCCAAGGGATTGACGTCGGGTTATGTGCCAATGGGTGGAGTCATCGCCAAGTCAGAAATTTATGACGCCTTCATGTCTGGCCCAGAAAATGCTATCGAACTTTTTCACGGCTATACCTATTCCGGTCACCCGCTCGCTGCAGCAGCCGGTATTGCGACCCTGCAAGTTTACGAAGAGGAAGGATTGTTTCAGCGGGCCGCAGAGCTTTCCGCCTATTGGGAAGATGCCGTCCACGCGCTGAAGGGCCTGCCCCATATTATCGATTTGCGCAATATCGGCTTGATTGCCGGTATCGAGCTTGAGCCAATTGTAGGAAAACCTGGCGCGCGCGGTTTTGACTTATTCTTGCGGTGCTATGAGCGCGGTATCTTGGTCCGATCCACCGGCGATATTGTTGCTCTCTCACCGCCATTAATTATCGAGAAAAAGCAGATCGACGAACTATTTGCCATTCTGGCCGAAGAGATTAAGAAGACCGAATAACTGACCGCCAAGAACAAGGAACAAGTCCAAGATATGAGTCCCGAGACGCAGATCGAAAATCGCCCAACGAAACGCGGGCCCCGCCACGTAGCGCGTCAAGCGATGGAAGAACGTATTTTGGATGCAGCCGCCTGGGTATTCAGTCAGTCCGGGTATGACGGCGCCACAATGGCAGAAATCGCGATAAAAGCCGACCTGCCCAAGGCCAATGTCCATTATTATTTCAAGTCAAAGGCCGGACTATACAGCACTGTATTGTCGAAAATCCTCGCGACCTGGCTCGACCAAATGAACGCCTTTACCGCCGATCAGGACCCGGCAATGGCACTAAAGCGCTATATCCACGGAAAAATTGAGCTTTCGCGGGTTTATCCTATTCCCTCGCGGGTTTTTGCCAACGAGCTACTTCATGGCGCGCCGTTTATTGACCGGGAACTAGCAACCGATCTGCGCGACGAGGTCGACCGCATTGCCGAGGTATTTAAAACTTGGAAAGAGCGGGGACGGATCCGACCGGTCGATGCTAGGCACTTACTCATAACCCTGTGGGCCGCCACCCAAACTTACGCCGATTTCGAAGTTCAAGTTGATACGGTATTGCGAGCCAAAGCGGGGGAAAAAGCGGTGTTCCAAGCTGGCGCCGAACAGCTCACCGAAATTGTCTTGCGCGGTTTGGGCTTGGAGGTCCCGCGCGAGTGACTTACATATGAGCCATCATGAGCACGTCCGCCAAATCCGCCACACAGATTGCCGCCTCCCTCACCTATAATGAGGCCGGCCTCATTCCCGCTATTGCCCAACAATATGATAGTGACCAAGTCTTGATGATGGCGTGGATGAATGAAGACGCAGTCATCGAAACCCTGACCAATGATCGGGTCTGCTATTGGTCGCGTTCACGGTCCAAATTGTGGCGCAAGGGTGAGACGTCCGGGCACATCCAGAAACTGATCGAATTACGGATCGACTGTGACCGCGACACATTGTTGCTGCTGGTCGATCAACGCGGCCCGGCCTGCCATACAAATCGGCAAAATTGCTTCTTTGAGGCAGTGCGCGATGACGAAGTGGAGGTCATCGCCGACCCTCTGCAAACCGAAACCCCGTCAGCCAATGACTGAGCGTCGCGCCGATATATTAATATTTGGTGGCGGTGCCAACGGCATGACAGCGGCCGCCGCCCTCGCTCACCACGGTCTCAAAATTGTTGTCGTCGAGCAGGCGGACCCAGAAAAACTGCGCAAGGCCGGTGCAGACGGCCGCACCGTCGCCCTCTCCCACGCCAGCACCAGCTTAATGCAGGCAATTGGGTTGTGGAATGCCGACGAGTTCGACGCCTGTCCAATTCTGGATATCAGGATCACCGACGGCGCAGCGCCAGTGTTTTTACATTATGACCATCGCGAACTGGGCGACGCGCCGTTGGGTCACATCGTTGAAAATTGGCGATTATGGAATGCCGCCTTTTCCCATATCTCGGGTCTTGAGAATGTAAGTTATTTGGCTCCATCGGCGGTCGTCGACCTCCAACGCGACGATTACGGCGCCCGGGCGATCCTTGATGATGGCAGCATAATTGGTGCCTCCCTCGTGCTGGCCTGCGACGGTCGCAATTCGCATCTGCGGCAGGCGGCGGGTATTACCGCCGCGACCTGGGACTATCACCAAACCGCCATCGTGCTCACCGTTGCCCACGACGAGCCCCACGCCAACATTGCCCATGAACGATTTTTGCCGGCGGGACCCTTTGCAATTTTGCCATTGCATGACGACGCCAAGGGCCGTCATCGCTCGTCCATTGTTTGGACCGAACAAAATGAATTGGCGGCGGCGCTTCTAGAATTCACCGACACACGGTTTAACGAAGAGCTCGAACGTCGGTTCGGCAGCTTCCTCGGTAACTTAAAAATCGTCGGTCGGCGATGGTCCTATCCGCTGAGCTTTCTGCATGCACATCGATATACCGATACCAGGCTCGCCCTAATCGGCGACGCCGCCCACGCCATGCACCCGATTGCCGGGCAGGGCCTCAATATGGGATTGCGCGATGTGGCCGCGCTCACCGAGTTGATTGTCGACGCGCATCATCGGGGGCAAGATATCGGGGATAATAGCCTGCTCTCCCAATATGAACGCTGGAGACGCACCGACAATACGGTCCTGATGTTTGTTACCGACGGCCTCAACAGATTGTTTTCAAATAATGTCGCGCCGGTTCGAGCGGCGCGCGACTTAGGTTTGGCGGCAGTCAATCGTAGCCCCCGCCTGCGTCGTCTTTTCATGCGGCACGCCATGGGACTTGAGGGAGATATCCCTCAGCTACTTCGTGGGGAAGCTATTGATACGTCGCGGCAAAGCCGCCGGCCCTGACTAAATCATTCAAAACCGAGGCCAACCTCGACCGGTCCTCCGGGCAACCCTTCATAGAGGGCTCTAACTTGCACACCCCGTTGGGTGATCTGGAGATTACCGAAGGAGCCAAGGCTAATCAGGTCGCCCTTTTTTATCTCCCAGCCTCGTCGTTCTGCCTCGCCGATCAAGAACAATGCCATATTGAGTGGGTGCCCGCCGAGATCGGCACCGGTTCCCTCAACAGTGACTCCTCTATTATCGATCATGGTGGCCTTCATGGACCCAAGAGCATCTATCCATTCCGGCGTCGCCGTAAAGGGAATGGGATCGCCAATGACACCAAGCCTCGGCGCCACATTCATCGCAACAACGAGAGCGCCTGAAAAGGCCGCGCCTGGCGGAATCATTAAATCCGGCACTTCGATATATGGAATGACCTCTTCGATATATTCGGCGACTTCATTTATCGTCGTCGCCGTCGAGATATCGTCGCTACCAACACGAACCAGCAAATCCAGCTCATAGGCCATAACGGCCCCGGCGGCCATGGAAATGGCGGCGCCATTGGCAAGCATCATGCCATCAAAAAGTTGTCCGACGATCGGTGCAGGCACACCGAATTGATCCTGTGCCGCCTTACTCGCCAAACCAACCTTAAATCCAATACGCGGCCCCCGTTGTTCGGTCAGCATTGCGATTAGTCGATCTTGCTGGCATTCCGCCGCTTCTAATGTCGTCATTATTTCCAAGCCCTCGGGTGAGCCGGAATAGGGTTGAGCTGAATTGTAAGCCTGCAAAAAAGGTGTGGCGAAATCATACCCGTCGCAATCGGGCATATCGACAGACGCCGAAGCGGCTGGCGGCTCAGGCAATTCAGTAGCTTGGTCAGCCGGTTGGGCCTCTTCCTCATCCGAACAAGCGCCAAGTGATACCCCAAGGCCAATACCGATCACCGCAAAAAGGTTTCTCGACTTTGCCGCAAACCCCATAACGATCTCCCTAGATTGTGGAGGTTTTCCAACGACCAGGACGAACCCGGCAATAATGCTTATGTTAGTTTCAATCCCCTAGTCTAGCAAAACCCACCGAGTTGCATAAAAACCAAAAAGAGCTGATATGAAGATAATATTTTTCGGTTTGAAAAATTGCGACACTTGCCAGAAAGCGCGACGCTGGCTTGACGGACAAAGCATCCAATACGAGTACAAAGATGTGCGGGCCGACGCGATTGCAGTCGCCGATCTACGACAGTTGATCGGGGCTTACGGCGATTGGCAGCCATTCCTGAACCGGCGCAGTACAACATGGCGCAGATTGGACAACTGTCTTACGGAAAGCCTCGATGAAAGCAAGGCAATCACCCTCATCATTGCCAACCCTACCTTAATGAAGCGGCCGGTGATTTCCGTCGAGAAAAATGGAAAAATAGCGGTAACGGTCGGGTTCGGCACCGCCGAGCAAAAAGGGATCCTAGACGCCGTTGGGCTACAATAATCTAATCAAAGGCCTCGTCCCACTCACCCTGGGTTGACGCTTTTGAATATTCCGTCGAGCGGTTTTCGAAGAAATTTGCATGCTCCACGCCGTTGAGCATTTCTTCCATCCAGGGCAGAGGATTTTTTTCTATCCTGTGAACCGGCTGCAAACCGAGCTGTGTCAGACGGCGATCGGCGATATAGCGAACATAGCGCTTGACCTCATCGGCCGTGAGCCCTTCGACGACACCAAGCTCGAAGGCAAGATCGATAAATGCATCTTCATGCATGATCACGGTCTCGCAAGCGACATGAATGTCTCGGCGCAATTCCTCGGTCCAGACTTCCGGGTTTTCATCGATGAATGTCCGAAAAAGGCGAATGATTGAATTGCAGTGGAGGCTTTCATCGCGCGCCGACCAGGTGACGATTTGCCCCATCCCCTTCATTTTATTGAAGCGGGGGAAATTCAGCAAAATTGCAAAACTGGCAAAAAGTTGCACGCCCTCGGTAAATCCGCCAAACATTGCCAATGTCTTGGCGATGTCGGCCTTACTGGTGGTGCCGAATTCGCGCATATAATCGTATTTATCTTTCATCTCTTTATAGTTGAGAAATGCGGAATATTCGCTCTCAGGAATGCCGATCGTATCGAGCAAATATGAATATGCGGCCATATGAACCGTTTCCATATTGGAAAAAGCGGCAAGCATCATTTGGATTTCTGTCGGCTCGAAAACTTGAGAGTAATGCCGCATATAGCAGTCATTTACTTCGACATCGGCCTGAGTGAAAAATCGGAATATATGACCGAGCAGATTGCGTTCTTCGGCGGTCAGAACCCGGTGCCAGTCCTTGACATCATCGGCTAGCGCGACCTCTTCGGGCAACCAATGGATGCGCTGCTGCTGCAACCAGGCATCGTAAGCCCAGGGGTATTCGAATGGTTTATAGGCAATACGTGGCTCGAGCAGCGGCATCTTGTTATGTCTTCCTTCCCCGTTTCTTCTTTTTTTATAGACGCCAAAATCTGCTCCACCGGGCCGTCAGCAATCTATCTTGGATTGGACGGCCCGGCGGCAGATGGTCCCGCTACGTGCGGGAATTCGCGCCTACTGGCACGCCAGGCATTCTTCGTAATCGGTTGGGTTCGAACTTGTTTCAGGTTTTGCGGCAGCAGGTTGCCAATCCGCGGCAACCGATTCCGACCGCTGTAGCGATTTCGATCGGCAGTAATAGAGACTTTTTACCCCAGATCGCCAGGCCTCGAAATGCAATTTGTGCAAATCGCGCTTATGGATATCTGCGGGCAGAAAAAGGTTCAGCGATTGCGACTGAGAGATATGAGCCGTGCGGTCAGCGGCGAGATCAATAATCCAACGCTGATCAAGCTCGAAAGCAGTTTTAAAAACAGATTTTTCATCGTCACTTAGGACGTCGAGATGCTGCACCGAGCCCTCATTGGCGGTAATGGAAGACCAAACTTCGTCGGTATTCTGGCCTTTTTCCGTTAGCAGTTTGGTCAGCGCCTTAGACCGAACATTGAACGACCCCGAAAGGGTTTTATGGGTATAGCTGTTGGCCGCAATCGGCTCGATCCCCGGTGATGCTCCACCGCAAATGATCGAAATTGAAGCCGTCGGCGCAATTGCCGTTTTGTTGGAAAACCGCTCCATAATTCCATAGTCGGCGGCATCGGGACAGGCGCCGCGTTCTTTTGCCAGAGCAAGACTGGCGGCATCGGCCCGTGCTTCGATATGGGCAAAAATATTTCGGTTCCACGCCTTGGCCGACGCCGATTCAAAAGGAACCGACTGTTCTTGCAAAAACGAGTGAAAACCCATGACGCCAAGGCCAACGCTCCGCTCTCGCAAAGCGGCATATTTTGCTCGGTGAAATTCATCGGGTGCCCGGTCAATAAAATCGGTGAGCACATTATCCAAGAAGCGCATGACATCCTCGATGAAATTAGGATGATCGCGCCAGTCCAGGAAGGTTTCGAGATTGAGCGAGCTCAAACAGCAGACTGCCGTCCGCTCACCACCAATATGGTCGAGGCCCGTGGGCAAGGTGATTTCGCTACAAAGATTGGATGTTTTGACTGTCAAACCGGCAAGCTTGTGATGTTCGGGCACGGCCCGATTCACGGTGTCTGAATAAACGACGTAGGGTTCACCGGTTTCAACCCGGGCGGTCAGTAACCTAATCCACAACTCGCGTGCCTTTAAAACCCGGACGACCGTGCGATCTTTTGGACTAAGCAGCGGCCAGTCATCGTCGGCCTCGACGGCGCGCATAAACGCGTCGGAGAGCAGAATACCATGATGGAGATTAAGCGCCTTGCGGTTCGGATCACCGCCGGTCGGCTTGCGCAGCTCAATAAACTCTTCGATCTCGGGATGATCGATCGGTAAATAGACGGCCGCCGAGCCACGCCGCAAGCTGCCCTGACTAATCGCCAGGGTCAGGGAATCCATAACTCTGATAAACGGCACTACCCCCGATGTTTTGCCGTTCATGCCAACTTTTTCACCGATTGAGCGCAAATTGCCCCAATAGGACCCAATTCCACCGCCACGGGCCGCAAGCCAAACATTTTCATTCCACAGATCTACGATCCCACCAAGGCTGTCCGAAGCTTCATTTAAGAAGCATGAGATCGGCAACCCTCGATCGGTGCCGCCGTTCGACAAAATCGGTGTCGCCGGCATGAACCAAAATTTGGACATATAGTCGTAAAGACGCTGCGCATGATCGCTGTCGTCGGCAAAATGCATGGCACTACGTGCAAACAGGCCCTGAATGGACTCGCCCGGCAGCAAATAGCGATCTTCAAGGGTTTCCCGCCCAAACTGGGTCAGAAGAGCATCCCGCCCAGGTTCGATCTGGATGCGAATGCCTCGTTCATTCTGAATAATGTTTGGCCCCGATTGGGCCGACGTTTGGCGAACAGCTGCCCGGTGGGTTTCAGCGTGCGGAGCAGCGGCATCTTCATCGTCGTCATACCCAAGCAAATTGCCCTGGGCAGATACATCGGCCGAGGAAACAGACCCAAGGATATCGGACTCACCTATCCGAACGCTGGAATCGATGTCGCTCCGCGCCTCAATCGGCACCTCGGAAGCGCCATTATCCACAGGCGATCCACCCCCCAAAATGGCCCCAGAACCATTCATTTTTCCGCTCCCTACGGCAAGCATCCATCCACAGCTGTGGATTTGATAAAATGTTGAAAAATTCTATATCTAGTCCCCAATGACAGATAAAATACCAGATTTAGGGGTCATGTCATCGTGAACAGAACGGGAACATTGGAGAAAGATGGACGAAATGTCAAGCGCATCTGGTCAATTGGCTGATTCGATTAAAAGTCAACGCTAAATCACAGTAAAAAAGAAAGAAAATTAGATCCAAATGTGTGGTCGATATACCCTGACAACCCCGGCCGAGGCTGTCGGCACCCTATTTCAGCTCGAAAGCCGCCCCAACCTCGCCCCGCGCTTTAATATTGCTCCCATGCAAAATGTCTACGGCGTCCGAAATGCGCCGAACGGAACCCGGCAGGATACATTTTTTCGCTGGGGCCTCGTTCCGGCATGGGCAAAAGATCCGGCAATCGGCAATCGCATGATTAATGCCCGCGCCGAAACAGTGCGCGAGAAGCCTTCCTATCGCCGAGCCTTTATCAAACGCCGATGCCTGATCGCCGCCGACGGGTTTTTTGAGTGGCAAAAGCCCAAACCGGGGCAAAAAGGCAAGCAGCCTTATTGGATCACGCTGGCCGATAAATCGCCATTCGCCTTCGCCGGTCTATGGGAAGTTTGGCGCAGCCCCGAGGGTGAGAGCCCAGAGGGAGAGAATATCGAAAGCTGCACCATCATCACCTGCCCCGCCAATGAATTCGTCGCCCCCATCCACGCACGCATGCCAGTGATTTTGCCTGGGGATGCACATGCACAATGGCTTGAGGCAGATCCCAACCAGGCGGCTGAACTCCTAACCCCTTACCCCGCCGCCGCGATGACGGCCCGGGCCGTCTCGACACATGTCAACAGCCCCGGAAATGACGATCAAAATTGTATTGCTAATCTTTTGATTTAAGGGGCGACCAATAGTTCTGGGTCCAGGCGCACCCCGAACCAGTTCACCCCCCAATGCAAATGCGGACCGGTCACCCGTCCCGTTGCGCCGACCGCGCCAATGATGTCACCTTGGGCGACCTCCTGGCCATCAACAACGAACACCTCGCTCATATGCAAATATGTCGAATTGACCCCATGTCCGTGGTCAATGATGAGTGTGTTGCCGGAAAAATAGAGATCGCCGCGCAAGATAACGATGCCGGTCGCTGGCGCCCGCACCGGCGTTCCTTCGGCGGCGGCGATATCGACACCCGAATGGGGCGCCCGGGGCTGCCCATTGAAAATCCGTTGGCTACCAAAGACCCCGGTGATCGGACCGCGCACCGGCCATACAAAGCCATCGACAAAATGGGATATATCGCGAAAGCCGGTGCGTGCCGCACTGACCATTTCCCGTTCCCTGGCGATCCGATTAAGCGTCTCCTCCGGTGGCTCGACAAAGCTCTGTGCAACCCCCTCAATGCGCTGAACATCAAATTCACGCTGGCGGACTTTGAGGTCAAAGAGTTCCACACCGCCGTCGGAAAAGTCGATCTTCAAAGAAATTTGTGGCGGCGCATCACGCCGAAACCCAAAGGCAAAAAGCCCCTCTGACCCAACAGGAATGCGATTTTCGCCAAGCCTGACTTCGGCGCCCGGATCAGTTTGGCCAACAATCAGCCCTCCCTGAACCGGCTCTCCTTCGATAAAGGTTCTCTCTTCGGCAATCGCCGACGCAGAGGCAGCAGCAACAAGAATGGCTGCCGACAGAAAGGCACGGGCAAGACGCAACACGGGCATTCCCCAGTAGAGCCTCGAGAAAAACAAAACGCGGGCCCCCGATCCGGGGTCCCGCGCCTGAATAATGGTGGGCGCGGCAAGGATTGAACTTGCGACCCCCGCGGTGTGAACACGGTGCTCTCCCACTGAGCTACGCGCCCGTCTTGCTTCATATAGACGGCTTGGCAGCGCGCCTCAAGATAATCATGGACTTGCCAAATTCTGGCCTCATTCCCGAGCCACCTTGGCAAAGGTTGGACAGACCGGCTTTGCGGTTTAAACTCGCTCTCTTTGACCGAGTTCCCGGCAACCTAGACAATAGTGTGGAGGCAAGCCTTTGCAGCGCTTCATATGGATTCTGGCCCTCATTGGGGGTGCATTATCGGCAATGATCCTGGGCCCGGCGGTTGCGCAGACGAACCAGCCGAGAATCGCCCCGCCGCCGGTCCAAACACCGGTACAGGCCCCGCGCCGTAATCAGCGCCGCGACCAGCGACAAGCGAATGGGCTGATCGGCGAATATTGGCTGACCTATGCCGTGTCAATTGCCGGGCTACCGGTGGCCGAGGCGTTCATTGTTATGGATCTTAAGCGTGACGAATATAATGGCTTGCTCGACATCAAAACATCGGGCTTGGCTAGCCTGCTGACCAATTGGAATTTTCGGTCTGAAACGGCTGGGCGGCGCGACGGCGCCATTTTTCTACCCAACGAGCATATCACCCGATCAGAGCGGCGCGACAGGGTGCGCCAGGTGGAGATATTTTATAGCGATCAAGGACCGAGCCAAGTTGTCGCCAATCCACCATTGAGCCTTGACGCGGACCGCTCGCCGCTCACCGACGATATGAGAGTGGGGACACTCGACTTGCTCACCGCAATCTTGGTCATGGTGCAGGGCGCCGATACGGGTGCACCTTGTGGTGCTCCGCTGCCGGTCCATGACGGCCGCCATCGCTTTGACATTGTCAGCGCGCCAATCGGAAATGGCAGAATTTCGGGAAACGCCTATCGTGGTCCGGCTCAGGGGTGCGAAATTCGCGTCGACGCGATCGGCGGGTTCAAACAAAACAATGACGATTTCAGCTTCGACAAAGTCTATGAAATTTGGTTCGCCGACCCATTAAATAACGGCATGCAGATCATCGCATCAATGGAATCCGATTTATCCTTCGGCCGGGCCCGCGTCTCCCTTACCGGCGTAAAGGATTTTCAGGGTCGGTCCCTTCTTCAGGGGCGTTAGGCCGAGGCTTTCGCTAGACCGGGACTCGGCTATTCCAGCCAGGGCATCCGGCAAATCTGCAAACCGATCAACTGTTGCCGCAACCTCGCCCCCAATAATACCGTAGCCATAGGTTACAAAAATGGCTTCACAGCCGGCACCTTGTGCCGCCAAGACATCATTTGCACTATCGCCGATCATAATTGTTTCGCCTGCCGTCACCCCAAGTCTGTCCAGGCAATATTGGACATGTCTGGGATCTGGTTTTTTTTCGATGACTATGTCGGGTCCGACCACCAGCTCGAAATATGCCGCTAAGCCGAGTCTTTGCAGGATGACGTTTGACGGTTCGGTAAGCTTGTTTGTGCACACCGCCATCCGCAGACCCGCCTTGCTAAATAGTGCCAAGGTCGCCGCAACATCCCGATAGGGCTGGGTTCGCTCGGCAATACCGGCGACATAAATCGTCTCCAACCGATCCAGCAAATCGCTCGCTTGGTTGTTTGCCCCAGCTGCAATCAGTGAGCGTTCGAGAGTCACTCCGAGTCCATCGCCGACAAAATCCCTGATCATCGCTTCGGTCAACGGGGCTCGGTCAATTTCCACTAACACTTTGTTCACCGCGGCTGCAATGTCGGGAGCGCTGTCGACAAGGGTGCCATCGAGATCAAAAAGGAGCGTGGTGAAGGGGTTAAATTCTGCTGTCATGGGCTTCCATATTGATGCCTCGGACCTGTGAAAAAAACCGAAAAAATTCGTGACTTGGGTACGCCGCGCAAAAAAGTTATAAAAATCAGACTTCTTGAGGCATGTATCGTGGGCTTGTGGCTGCCTGGCGACGCCTGCAAGTAATGAAAAGAAACAAATGAGCAATAATACGGCCGTCATCGTTCTGGCTGCAGGACTTGGTACGCGCATGAAATCGGCGCGGCCTAAGGTTATGCACACCCTGGGCGGACGGCCTTTGATTAATCATGTGATGTCGATCATCGACGATTTTAACCCGGTCCGGACCGTTGTCGTTGTCGGGGCGGAGATGCCCGACGTTGCCAAGGCGATTGCCCCCGTTCAAACGGCTGTTCAAATGGATCGGCTCGGCACGGGCAACGCCGCTATGGCCGCCCGAAAAGAGATTGAAGGTGATAACGGCGATAGGTTTGACGGTTTGGTGCTCATCGTTTTTGGCGATACGCCCCTGTTAAGCGCCGCGACCCTGGAGCGAATGCAAAATTCGAGTGATGGCGGCGCCAGCCTCGTGGTTCTAGGTTTCCGGACGCCCCAACCCGATGCCTATGGCCGCCTGGTCGTGGACGCAGATGGGGGTCTCGACCGAATTGTTGAAGCCAAGGACGCGACCCCACAGGAACTGGCCATTGATCTCTGTAATTCCGGAGTGATGGCGGTACCGGGAAAGCATCTCTTTGCCCTGCTCGACAAAATCGGCAATGACAATGCCAAGGGCGAATATTACCTCACCGATATTGTCGCCCTGGCACGTGAAGCGGGGCTGAAATGCGAAATTGTCGAGGGCGATGAAAGCGAGCTGCTCGGCATCAACACCCGCGCCGATCTGGCACAAGCCGAAGCAATCATCCAGGATCGGTGGCGTGAAAAAGCGCTGCTTGATGGCGTCACCTTGATCGACCCTGAAACGGTTTGGTTCAGCTTCGACACTAAAATCGGGTCCGACACGGTGATCGAACCAAATGTGTTTTTCGGCCCCGGTGTGACCATCGGCGACGGCGTGCGGATTAAATCCTTTTCCCATATTGAAGGGGCGGAAATCGGCGACAGTGCGGAAATCGGCCCGTTTGCCCGGCTGCGGCCCGGCACCGTTCTCGGTCAAAAATCCCGCATCGGAAATTTTGTCGAGACCAAGAACGCCACCCTCGGCGACGGCGCAAAGGCCGGACATCTCAGTTATCTCGGCGACGCGACGATTGGTGAGCAGACAAATATCGGCGCCGGCACCATTACCTGCAATTACGACGGCGTTGCCAAACACATGACGGTCATTGGATCCGATGTCTTTATCGGGTCGAGCACCATATTGGTTGCGCCGGTGAGCGTCGGTGACGGCGCCTTTGTCGCGGCGGCCAGCGCCATCACGCAAAATGTCGACCCCGGCAGCCTCGCCATCGGTCGGGCTCGACAAGTGACCAAGCCGGAGCGTGGCCATCAGCTAAAAGAAAAATTGCGCCAGAACAAGGCGTGATCACAGAGAAAATAATATGGAAATAATATGTGCGGAATAATCGGCATTTTGGGCCAGGGACAGGTCGCAAATTCACTGTTAGAGGGCCTGCAGCGCCTCGAATATCGGGGTTATGACAGTGCCGGTCTGGCCACTTTGGTCAACGGCCATATCCTGCGTCGTCGGGCGGAGGGCAAACTTGTCAACCTTGCCGAGCGGCTCACCGCCGACCCGCTGGACGGCGATATTGGAATTGGCCATACGCGTTGGGCAACCCACGGCATCCCCAATGAAATCAACGCCCACCCCCATGCAACCGACCGGGTGGCGCTAGTCCATAACGGCATCATTGAAAATTATCAGATGCTGCGCGACGAGTTGGTATCTCGCGGCCATTTTTTCCAGTCCGACACGGATACCGAAGTGGTCGCGGTGCTGGTTACCGATTATCTGCGCCAGGGCTTGACCCCAAAAGAAGCGGTTGGCAAGAGTCTGGCCAAAATAGAAGGCGCGTTCGCCCTGGCCATTGTATTTGCCGGCGAGCACAACCTGATGATCGGCGCCCGGCGCGGCAGCCCACTGGCGGTCGGCTATGGGGACGGCGAAATGTATCTCGGTTCCGACGCCATGGCGTTGGCATCACTGACTCGGCAAATTTGCTATCTCGAAGAGGGCGATTGGGTCATCGTCACGCGCGATGGCGCGACGATTTACGATAATGCTGGCGAGCTAGTGAACCGGGAAGTCCGCGAGACGAAGACCTCTGGCGCGCTGATCGGCAAGGGCAATTACCGCCATTTCATGGAAAAGGAAATCTTTGAGCAACCCGCCGTGGTTGGCGACACCCTGCACTCATTGATTAATCCGGCAACCAAGTCGATCCATCTGCCCGACCTGCCATTTGATTTGGCAACCGTGCCACGGATCACGGTGATTGCGTGCGGCACCGCATCCTATGCCGGGCATGTGGCAAAATATTGGCTGGAGCAGTTGGCGCGAATACCGGTCGAACTCGATATCGCCTCGGAATTTCGCTATCGCGAAGCGCCCCTTCCGGCTGGCGGCGTCGCCCTGTTTGTCAGCCAGTCGGGTGAAACCGCCGATACCCTGGCGGCTCTGCGCTATTGCCGGGAACAGGGTCAACATATCGTCTCGGTGGTCAATGTGGTCGAATCAAGTATCGCCCGCGCTTCCGATGTCGTCCTGCATACCCATGCCGGGCCCGAGATCGGTGTCGCATCGACCAAGGCATTTACCACCCAACTCACGGTCCTTGCTTGCTTTGCCGTTGCCGCAGCGCGAGCCCGGGGCACAATCGATGGGCCCCGCGAGGCCGAGCTGGCCTACGCCCTTACCGAAGTGCCGTCCCGCATGACCGAAATTCTGACCCATGACGAAGCCCTGCGCGGCATCGCGCGAACCGTCGCCGAAGCGCGCGACGTGCTTTACCTGGGCCGGGGTGTTTCCTATCCGATGGCCCTGGAAGGCGCCCTAAAATTGAAGGAAATTTCATATATCCATGCCGAGGGCTATGCCGCCGGCGAAATGAAGCATGGACCGATTGCCCTGATCGACGACGACGTGCCGGTGATCGTGCTCGCCCCAACCGATGACCTATTTGAAAAGACCGTCTCAAACGTCCAAGAAGTGATTGCCCGTGGCGGCAAGGTTATTTTCTTCTCAGATCAGCCCGGCGTCGATCGCCTGGCCGACGCGGCCTATGCCAGCCTAGCTCTCCCGACCGTTGATCCCTTCGTCACGCCGCTCCTCTACGCCGTCCCCATCCAACTCCTCGCCTACCACACCGCCGTCCTCAAAGGCACCGACGTCGATCAACCAAGGAATTTGGCCAAGAGCGTGACGGTGGAGTAGACGCTTTGGATTGGAAAATACATTTTTTGACCCTTTCACATGACCATCAAGCCCCTATTCAGGGAATTTACTTGCAAGAAATTCTAGTTTTAGTTTAGGGTAGCGACCGAACAAGGGGCGTGCTCGAGTGCGCCCGAAGCGTCATTTACGTACTTACCAGAGGATTGAAATTCTGGAATTCCGAGAATCTATTTCAGCCGGTTTTAGGGATTTTTTCAATTTTCGTGATCGATCCTGTCGGTCGGAGTTTTGGTACTGGTTCTTATTCACTCTTATCGGATATATCGGCTTAGGTATCTTGTCCATTGTTGCCGGACTTGTTGGCGTCGCGATGTTCGGGCTTTTCGTTTTTATAACAATCATTCCAGGAATTGCCGTAACAGTGCGGCGATTACACGATATCGGCAAATCCGGTTGGTGGTACCTATTCCTCTATTCTCCGGACGTAATATCTGCCCTTATAAACAAAAACGTAAATTTATCGGCGACATTGGATGTAATTTTATCGGTTTTTATATTGGCTATATTTGTTCTTTTCATTGTTTGGATGACCAGAGCGGGCGAACCAACTCAGAACAAATGGGGCAACAACCCGCTTGGTTAAACCAGCGATTAAGACGATTAATTCCAGCGTCTTTCCGATCATGTTTCTTTTGAAGGTTGCGCTACTTCATATAGAGCTCTAGCGACTCGCATTAATTTATCTGTAGGATTCCTCGGATATTGTACCAGTTGTGGCGACGGGCTCGTTCTGTCGGTCATTTTGTTGTGCGAATCTTGTTTCGCCATTCACCAAGGGAGCCGGACCATGGGTTTTATGGAAGCCTTTTTTGCGGGACTACAAAAATACGCAGACTTCGGAACACGCTCTAGTCGATCGGAATATTGGTTTTGGGTCTTGGCATATGCCGTCGGCTATGTCGCGCTGAGTATATTATCCGGCATTCTCGGGTGGATTGGCCTCGGATTTGTCGGCATGATTCTTTTTGGGGTTTATGCGCTGGGCATGATCGTGCCGTCGCTCGCGGTCACTGTGCGCCGACTGCATGATGTCGGACGATCTGGCTGGTTTGTCCTTCTCGTCTTCATTCCGCTAATTGGCGCGATTGTTCTGTTGATCTGGGAAGTCAGTCCCGGTCAGCCAGAAGAAAATCAATGGGGCGCTAACCCTCTCGGCTGAAACCGGGCCTCTCGGCTAAACCCGGGTCCTGGCTGACAACAAAAAAGCGGTGGCTGAAAGGCCACCGCTCAAATATTGGACTTACATAAGACTTGCCCGAAAGGGTCGTTTGCCAGAATTAGCCCTCTAAACCTGCGATCAAGTCTTTAATTTTAAGTTTCTCCCGCTTCATTTCCGTCATTGCACCCTCATCTGGATGAGGGCGATGGTCTTCGACAGATAATAGGCCTTCAAGCTCCGCGTGACGTGTCTTCAACTCCGTAATCGAATGCAGTTGCACCACTTGGTACCCCCTTGGTTATGGAACCGAAACATTGGAAGTGTAGCGTGCCACGGAGCGTCTGGCCAGAAATCTATGCCGAATCGGCGTAATCGACTGCTGGGGCTTGCTTGATATGCTTTCGTCATATTCTGCGACTCGATATACTCCCTTGAAAAACTTAGGGAGAAAATGTGGCTCATAATAGCGACGCTCATTTGGGCGGCAGTGCCGCCCAGGCGATCAACTTCATTGATGGCGATTGGCACGAAGGCAATCCATCGATTATTGGACCGATGACCCATGCAGCGTGGCTCGGGTCGACGGTGTTTGATGGCGCTCGTGCCTTTGAGGGGGTGACCCCCGACCTAGACCGCCATTGCACGCGCGCAATTGCATCAGCCAAGGCCCTCGGTCTCGAGCCGAAAATATCGGCTGAAAACATCTTGGACCTGGCGCTCGAAGGGGTGAAACGTTTTCCGCCGGAAACAGCGCTCTATATCAGACCGTTGTTTTTCGCTGAATCGGGCCTGCACATCCTCGAATCCGATCCGGCGAGTACGCGGTTCGTGTTGACCCTTTTCAAAGCCCCGATGCCGCCGCCCAAGGGGTTTAGCGCCTGCATGACGACGATCCGCCGTCCGGCATCGGACATGGCGCCAACCGACGCCAAAGCCGCTTGTCTCTATCCCAACAGCGCCCGGGCAACGGCCCAAGCTCGGGGCATGGGATACGATAATGGGGTGGTGTGTGACCCCGACGGAAATGTCGCCGAATTCGCCACCTCCAACCTCTTTATCGTCAAAGACGGGGTGGCAATCACGCCCGAGGCCAACGGCACTTTTCTTGCCGGAATCACACGCAAGCGTATCCTTGGTCTACTGGAAACCGAAGGCATCGAAATCGAGAGCCGAACCATCCGACCAGAAGAACTTGAAACCGCAGACGAGATTTTTAACACCGGAAACTACGGCAAACTGCAACCCGTCATCAGATATAATGATCGCGACTTGCAACCGGGGCCGGTGTTTCGGCGGGCGCGGGAAATGTATTGGGACTTCGCGCATTCTAAATGAACCGGCTAAATGAGAAGCAAATCGGGACGATGAAAACCTTTATTGAAAACCTGCCAAAGGCTGAATTGCACCTCCATATTGAGGGGACGTTCGAACCCGAGTTGATCTTCGCCATCGCCAAACGCAACAAGATCGCCCTCGATTTTTCGTCGATCGAGGATTTGCGCGCCGCGTACCGTTTCGCCAACCTTCAAGAATTTTTGGATATTTATTATACCGGTGCCAGCGTGCTGATCGAAGAGCAGGATTTTTACGATCTGACGACCGCCTATCTCACTAAAGCGCGGGCGCAAAACGTCACCCATTGCGAGATTTTCTTCGACCCCCAGACACATACCGACCGCGGCATACCATTTGCCACGGTAATCAATGGCATTTCTCGCGCCCTGGCGGACGCCGAAGCCCAGACCGGTCTTACCTCTAAACTCATTATGTGCTTTCTCCGCCACCTGGACGAAGAGGCGGCAATTGCCACATTGAAAGCCGCATTGCCCCATCGCGATAAATTTATCGGGGTCGGGCTCGATTCGTCGGAGGCCGGGCACCCGCCGGAAAAATTTGCCCGGGTTTATGACCAGGCCGGTTGCGAAGGGCTCAAACGTGTCGCCCATGCGGGCGAAGAAGGGCCGGCCGACTATGTGCGGCGAGCTATCGAAATCTTAAAAATAGACCGCATCGACCATGGCAACGCCTGTCTTGACGATCCAGAGCTGGTTGTCGATATCGTTGCCCGAGACTTAGCGCTTA
Source organism: Alphaproteobacteria bacterium (assembly GCA_021774575.1). Classification (GTDB taxonomy): domain Bacteria; phylum Pseudomonadota; class Alphaproteobacteria; order UBA6615; family UBA6615; genus JAJFIX01. The sequence continues at coordinate 25,666 of JAJFIX010000006.1, forward strand.
CTCTCTGTCCGCTCTCCAACTTAAAACTCAACGGTGTGGCCAGCCTCGCCGTGCACCCGCTAAAAATGATGATGGAGGCGGGGCTTAAAGTGACCATCAATTCCGACGACCCGGCCTATTTTGGCGGATACATTAACGAAAACTATATTGAGACCGCGATGGCTCTTGACCTCAAAAATTCCGAGATAGCGCAAATTGCCCGCAATTCCTTTGAGGCGTCGTTTTTGCCCGATGCCCAAAAGGCGGCCCGCCTCGCCGAGCTTGACGCCTATCTTGCCCAGACATGACAGAAATCCGGCCAATGGTTTCGGCCGACGCGGCGGCCGTTCTCGATATTTTCCGCGACGGTATCGCAACCGGTCACGCAACATTTGAGAGCGAGGCCGGAAGCTGGCAAAATTTTGATGTGGCGCATTTGCAAACCTGCCGCCTCGTTGCCGTGGCGCCGGACGGATCACTGCTCGGTTGGTTTGTTTTATCGCCTGTTTCAGCGCGCGCGGTTTACGCTGGGGTTGCCGAAGTTAGCCTCTATGTTGCCACCCGTGCCGGCGGTCGCGGCGTCGGCGGCGCCCTGATGGATGCGGGTATAACGGCGTCGGAAGAAAATAATATTTGGACTTTGCAGGCGGCGATTTTCCCAGAAAATGAGATCAGCATAGGTTTGCATAGCTCGCGCGGATTTCTCGAAGTCGGGCTTCGTCGACACATAGGCAAGATGCGCCACGGCCCAAAAGCCGGCGCCTGGCGGGACGTTGTTTTTATGGAACGCCGCAGCCAAATCACCGGTCGCGATTAATCCGCCAGCTTGCCGTCGATACCCGCCCGCAAAAGGGCCACCGTCCCCTCGACGCCATAGAGCGCGGCAAAGGACCCAAAGCGCGGCCCCTGACTTTGGCCGAACAGAACTTCGTAAAGGGCGCGAAACCAATCGCGTAAATTTTCAAACGGCCCCTCTTTGCCGATTGCGTATACCGCTGATTGCAGCTCCTCAGCCGAACTTGTGGTCGGCATTGCCTGGAACGCTAATATTAGCGCTTCCATCGCCGCACCCTCTTCGGCTGTCGGGGCCCGATAGGTCTTAGTCGGCTGCACGAAATCGCGATAATAGGCAATCGCATGGCCAACCAATCGGGCTAGAAACGGATGGCTTTCAGCATCGGCGCCGGGCAGATAGCGTGAAATAAAGCCCCACAAAATATTTGGATCGTCTGTGTTTGCCACCGCGACCAAGTTTAGCAGCAGGCCAAAACTCAAGCCTGCCTCCGAGTCGGGCGGGTGACCGTTATGGACATGCCAGACCGGGTTTTCCAATTGCTTGGCTGGATCTTCTCCAGCGTAGCCAGCTAGTCGGCCGATATATTCATCGGTCGAGCGCGGGATAATCTCAAAGGACAGGCGCTTTGCCGTCTTCGGTTTCTGATACATGAAATAGGCCAGACTTTCCGGCGGCCCGTATTCAAGCCATTCCTCCATTGACAATCCATTGCCGCGAGATTTCGAGATTTTCTCGCCATTTTCATCAAGAAACATTTCGTAAATGAGGTTTTCCGGCGGTTTGGCGCCAAGAATACGCGTGATGCGGCTCGACAGCCGCACCGAATCGATCAGATCTTTTCCGGCCATTTCATAATCGACACCAAGAGCCGCCCAACGCATCGCCCAGTCGGCCTTCCACTGCAATTTGCAGCGACCACCGGTAACGGGCGTTTCAATATTTTCCCCCGTTTCGGGATCTTGGTAGAGCACCGTCCCCGCCCCAACATCGGCTTCGATGATCGGCACCTGCAAAACCTGGCCGGTGCGTTCGCAAACCGGCAGGAACGGATTGTAGGTTTGACGCCGCTCTTCACCCAAGGTCGGCAAAATCACGTCTTTGACCTCTTCGACCTTGGCCAGCAGCGCCAACAATGTCTGGTCAAACAGGCCGGTGCGATAGCATTCGGTGGCACTGTAAAAGGCGTAATTGAAGCCGAATTTATCCAAGAACGCCTTAAGCCGCGCATTATTATGCGCGCCAAAACTATCATACTCACCAAACGGGTCGGGAACAGCGGTGAGCGGCTTACCCAAATGCAGCTCAAGCATGTCTTTGTTCGGCACATTATCGGGCACCGCGCGCAAGCCGTCCATATCGTCGGAAAAAGCGATCAATTTGGTCGGGACATCGCAGATCGTCTCAAAGGCGCGGCGCACCATTGTCGTGCGCGCCACTTCGCCGAATGTGCCGATATGCGGCAATCCCGACGGCCCGTACCCAGTCTCGAACAGAGCATAGCCCTTTTCCGGGGTCTCGGGTCCGTTATTGCCGGGCCCACCTTTGCTGGAAAGCCGTTCCGCTAAACGTGCGGCCTCACGCAGCGGCCACGCTTTGGCCTCGGCACCTAGCCTTCTAAATTCTTCTGATTTGGTCATATCTCGCTCTCAATCTGATGCGCGCGCGACCCTAGGCGCGGCGTTCAAAATGGTCAAGCCGCGCTGTTGAATGCGCCCGGCACTTCTCCGATAATGGTACGAATTCATCCAGGTGACGGAACGAGGAATATCATGGAAGATACGATTTACGAGGTACCGGCGGAATGGGCGGCCAAGGCTTGGGCCGACAGCGCCAAGTACGAAGACATGTACAAACGCTCCGTCGACGATCCAGCGGGATTTTGGGCCGAGCAAGCCGGACGCCTCGACTGGTTTCAGGCGCCGACCAAAATTCGCAACGTCAAGTACGGCACCGACGATGTCACCATCAAATGGTACGAGGACGGCATTCTTAATGTGTCCTATAATTGTCTGGATCGGCATCTGGCGACACGCGGTGACCAGGTCGCGATCATCTGGGAAGGCGATGAGCCCGGCGACGACAAGACAATCACCTATTCAGCTTTGCACGAAGAGGTTTGCAAATTTGCCAATGGCCTGAAATCCGTCGGTGTTAAAAAAGGCGACCGGGTGACGATTTATATGTCGATGGTGCCCGAAATCACCGTCGCCATGCTGGCCTGCACTCGGGTTGGTGCCATTCATTCGGTGGTATTTGGCGGATTTTCCCCGTCCAGCTTGGCCGGTCGCATCCACGATTGCGATAGCAATGTCATTATCACCATGGACGAAGGTGTGCGCGGCGGCCGCAAAATTCCGCTCAAGGCCAATACCGACGCCGCGATCAAAGACAGCCCTTCGATCGAAAAATGTATTGTCGTCAAACGCACCGGCGGCGACATCGGCTGGGTGGAAGGGCGCGACATTTGGTATCATGAATTGATGGCCGAACAGCCGGCGGAGTGCCCGGCCGAACCGATGAACGCCGAGGATCCGCTGTTTATTCTTTATACATCGGGCTCGACCGGTAAACCGAAAGGGGTGCTGCACACAACCGGCGGCTATCTCGTTTATGCCGCCATGACCCACCAGTATGTTTTCGATTATCACGATGGCGATATTTATTGGTGTACGGCGGACGCCGGTTGGATCACCGGCCATTCCTATATTGTGTACGGGCCTCTAGCCAACGGCGCGACGACACTGGTTTTCGAAGGCTTGCCGACCTACCCGGATGCCAGCCGACATTGGCAGGTTTGCGACAAGCATCAGGTCAATATTTATTATACCGCCCCCACGGCAATCCGCGCCCTTATGCAGCAGGGCGATGACCCGGTAACTAAAACCGACCGAAGTTCGATTCGCTTGCTCGGCACTGTCGGCGAACCGATCAACCCGGAAGCTTGGCGCTGGTATTACGAAGTCGTGGGCGAAAAGCGCTGCCCGATTGTCGATACCTGGTGGCAGACCGAGACCGGCGGCATCATGATCACGCCGTTGCCCGGCGCTATCGCCACCAAGCCGGGGTCGGCGACCAAACCATTTTTCGGCGCGCAGCTCGCCTTAGTTGATGCTGATGGCAAAGTGTTGGAGGGCGCGGCGTCGGGCAATCTGTGCATTACCGATAGCTGGCCAGGACAAATGCGGTCTCTCTATGGCGATCACCAACGTTTCATCGAAACCTATTTTTCCACCTATCCCGGTAAATATTTTACCGGCGACGGCTGTCGCCGCGACGAAGACGGTTACTATTGGATCACCGGGCGGGTTGATGATGTTTTAAATGTGTCGGGTCACCGGATGGGCACTGCCGAGGTCGAATCGAGTCTCGTCGGTCACGCCCAAGTCTCGGAGGCCGCCGTCGTCGGCTACCCCCATGACATTAAAGGCCAAGGCATTTACGCCTATGTCACGCTGATGGCCGGCAATGAACCATCGCAAGAATTGCGCAAGGAACTCGTGCAATGGGTGCGCCAGGATATTGGCCCGATCGCCTCACCGGATCTCATTCAATGGGCGCCGGGCTTGCCGAAAACCCGGTCGGGCAAAATCATGCGACGCATTCTGCGTAAAATTGCCGCCAACGAGCACGATCAGCTCGGTGACACCTCGACGTTGGCTGACCCAGCAGTGGTTGAAGATTTGGTCGAAAACCGGATGAACAAATAGCGTGAACAAAGGTCAGGTTAGCGGCTCAACAAATAGACCAGCAAACTGTTGAGCCGCACCAAACCTTGCGCTGTTGCACGAGCGGAATGTGCGTCGATGGCGAGAAGCCCTTCGGCTTGCAGTGACAAAAGGCGGGTTTGGGAAAAAGCCCGCTCAAAGGGTATGCCGACCCGCGCCGCGAATGCGGCCTTGTCGATGCCCGTTGAAAGCCGCAATCCCATCATCGCCACTTCGTCGCGCAATTGCAGCACATCGAGCATGGCCTCTTCTTGGGTACCGTGTCCATCGCGCTGAACGGCATCAAGCCACCCGGCGGGCGCGGCGATTTGGCGGGTTGCACGGACCGCCCCGTTCAACATCAAACGGCCATGCGCCCCGGGGCCAATGCCGACATAGTCACGCGCGAACCAATAAGCGAGGTTGTGCTGGCTTTCAGCCCCCGGCCGAGCATAGTTGGAAATTTCATAACGAGCGAGACCGGCATCCTGTAGGCGCGCATTGGTTTCATCATAAAATGCTGCGCCGGCCTCCTCTTCGGGCAGCTCGAAAACGCCGGCTCGGTGATCGGCAAAAAACGGCGTGCCCTTTTCAATGGTCAGCTGATAGGCGGAAATATGTTCGGGCTCATAGGTCAGCGCATCTTCAAGCTCACTTATCCAATCGGCGACTGTCTGGTCGGGTCGGGCATAAATCAAATCCATCGACCAATGGTCAAATAGCTGCGCTGCGGTTTCAATCGCCACCCGTGTTTCCGCGACATCATGCTGACGACCCAGGAAATTCAGCGCGGCGCCATTAAGCGCCTGCACACCAAGGCTCAACCGGTTGACGCCAGCTGCACGAAAGGCGGCCAGTTTACCTGTCTCCACAGACGTTGGATTGGCTTCTAAGGTAATTTCGGCGTCGTCGGCTAGATCCCAAGCTGAGGCAACGGCCTGCAAGCAGGCCGCGACTGAGTCAGGCGCCATCAAGGACGGCGTGCCGCCGCCAAAAAAGACTGATGTCACATTTGCCGGGCCAATTCGATCTGCCCAATAGGCAATCTCGCGGCCATAGGATCGCTGCCAAACCGCATGATCAATCGTCTCCGCGACGTGGGAATTAAAGTCACAGTAAGGGCATTTATTAAGACAATAGGGCCAGTGGATATAGACCGCCAGTTGAGCCAATTACGCCTCGTCCGCCTCGTCAGCATCGTCCTGAAAGAGCTCGACAACCAATTTTTGAAACGCATCCGCCCGGTGGCTCATGGCGTGTTTGATTTCGGGGCCCATCTCACCAAAGGTTTGCTTTTCCCCATGGGGCTGAAAAATCGGGTCGTAGCCAAAGCCTTGCTCGCCACGCGGCGGCCAGACAATGGCGCCAGCAACCTCACCGGCAAAGGTCTCGGCCTCACCCTCCGGCCACGCAAGGGCCAAAACGCAAATAAATTTTGCCGTGGGACTGGTGCCTCGAGCAGACTCAGTAATATTTGAGCCTTTTTCGATCAGCATATCGTGTACCCGGCCCATGGCCAGGCCGAAATCTTTGCCGGGTCCGGCAAGTCGCGCCGAATAAATGCCCGGCGCCCCGTCAAGCAAATCGACGGCCAGTCCGCTATCATCGGCCAGTGCCGGCAAATCTGCGGCCCGGGCCGCTGCGCGCGCCTTGATCAAGGCGTTTTCTTCGAATGTCTCGCCGGTTTCCTCGGGCTCATCTAAACCAAGTTCAAGGGCGCTCTTAACCGAAATCCCATAAGGCCCAAGCAGGTCGGAAATTTCAGCCACCTTGCCCGGGTTATGGGTCGCGATAACCAGTTCGGTATCTGCTATTCGCGCCATCTGTCTTTCCTAACCCACCGCGCCTGCAACCGCTTGCCGCTGCGCGGTAATGAGTTCGGCAATGCCCTTTTGGGCCAGCGCCATCATCTCAGAAAATTGGGCGGCGGTAATTGGCTTATCTTCGGCCGTCGCCTGTACTTCGACAATTTCACCCTTGGCGGTCAAAACATAGTTTGCGTCCGCATGGGCCGTTGAATCCTCGGCATAATCGAGATCAAGCACTGCCTGGCCATTATGGATGCCGCAGGAAACCGCAGCAATAAAATCCGTTATCGGCAGGACGGCGATTTTTCCCGCATCAACATGCCGGCTCAGGGCAATCTGCAAGGCCACGGCGGCACCGGTGATAGAGGCGCATCGGGTTCCCCCATCGGCCTGAATAACATCGCAATCCAGGCGAACCTGGCGCTCCCCCAAGCCATCTAGATCAGTGATCGTCCGCAAGGATCGGCCGATCAGCCGTTGAATTTCCTGAGTCCGGCCAGATTGCTTGCCGCGTGCCGCTTCGCGGTCCGTGCGCTCGCCTGTCGAACGCGGCAGCATGCCATATTCCGCCGTCACCCAGCCTCGCCCGGTGCCCCGCATCCAAAAAGGCACTTTTTCCTCAATGGTCGCATTGCACAAAACATGAGTGTCGCCAAACCGCGCCATGCAGGACCCTTCCGCATATTTGCTGAAATTGGTCTCCAGGGTCACATTGCGCAACTCGTCGGTAGCCCGGCCTGAGGGTCGCATGACGCTCTCACTTTTGATTATGTATGGTAAGGATGCTCAAGCTAATTGATCTCAACGTGGCGGCCAACTAAATTTCTATCATGAATGATAATAACGACACCCTGACCGACCGCAGCCGCGAGATTTTGCGGCTGATCGTCGATAGTTACCTTGATACGCCCGAACCGCTGGGGTCGCGGACCTTGTCGCGCCGGCTCGACATGAACCTGTCACCGGCGACAGTGCGCAATGTGATGGCGGACCTCCAGGACGCCGGTTTCCTCTATTCGCCCCATACTTCAGCCGGTCGGCTACCAACCGACAAAGGGCTAAGGCTTTTCGTCGACGGTCTGCTTGAGCGCGGTCGCCTGACCGAAAATCAGCGGACGGAAATCGAGGCTCAATGCGCGGCGTCTGGGGTCGGGGTCAACCAGGTTCTCGACGAGGCCAGTCGCATGTTGTCGGGGTTGGGCAACCTTGCCGGACTTGTCTCAGCCCCCAGCACCGAAGCCGTGCTCAAACATATTGAATTTGTCTCGCTCGGCCCAGGTCGCGCTCTGGTCGTCTTGGTGACCGCCGACGGCAATGTCGAAAACAGAGTGATCGACATGCCTTTGGGCCTGCCCAACTCGACTTTGGTCGAGGCCAGCAATTTTCTCTCCGAGCGGCTGGTTGGCCTAACCTTGGCCCAGGCCCAAAAAAGGGTACAGGGCGAACTTGATGCCCACCGCCAAGATCTCAATTTGCTGACCGCGAGACTGGTCGAGGCCGGCGTTGCCACCTGGAGCGGCAGCGGCGATAGCGGCGCGCTGATCGTTACCGGCACCGATAAACTGTTGGAAGACGTGACGGCGGTGGAAGATTTGGAACGCGTGCGCCAACTTTTTGCCGCTCTCGAAACCCGCGAAGGACTGATAAAACTCATCGATGCGACCAAAAGCGCGCAAGGAGTGCAGATTTTCATTGGCGCGGAAAATGAGCTGTTCGGCCTTACCGGTTGCTCGATGATCATCGCGCCTTATACCGACGGCTCGCAACAGGTCGTCGGGGCAATTGGCGTGATCGGTCCGGCGCGGGTTGATTATGGCCGCATCATTCCGGTGGTCGATTACACATCTAAAATCATCGGTAAGCTCTTGCATTGATCTGCTGGAGCGTTATATGTCGCCCGACTAGCGCGCTCGCCCGAACCGTTACATTCGATGGATCAACTGATGACCGACGATAAGAAAAATACCGAAGAAGCCGAAGCCCAGACACCTATTGCCGGGGAGACGGCTGAACCCGCGAACGAAAATGAGGTTGATCTCGAGCTCGAGGTCGAGGACGAGATTGAAGAAACGGACCTAGCGCTGGTCGAGCTGGAAGCCGAGCTCACCGAAGTCAAAGACCAGATGCTGCGCGCGGTCGCCGAAACCGAAAACATCCGCAAACGGGCGCAGAAACAGACCGAAGATGCGCACAAATTCGCCACCGCCAATTTTGCCAGGAGCCTGCTCGCGGTCGCCGATAATTTGCGCCGCACAATCGATGCAGTGCCGCAAGAAGAGGCTGGCGAACACGAATTCTTAAACACTTTGCTAGAGGGCGTGCGTGGCATCGAGCGCGATGTTTTGTCCGCCTTTGACCAAAACGGTATTGAAAAAATTGAACCGGTCGGTACTGCTTTCGACCCGAATTTTCATGAGGCGATGTTTGAACTGGAAGACGCCGATCATCCGGCCGGCACTGTCGTTCAGCTTGTTGAATTGGGATATGTGTTGAACGGCCGCCTGCTGCGCGCCGCCAGGGTCGGCATCGCCAAAGCACCCAAGACACCGCCCAAGAGCGAGAACGAGCCCGGCTAACCGATCAAACCACGAATTGCGACCGGGTCGGGCAGACCGCGCAGGGTAATTTCGGGTGCATCACCGGCCGAATAAATCTCCACATCTCCGGTGTTGAAAAGGCGTTGCAAAAGAGATTGATGCACCCTGATCGACCTCACATCGTCGCGCTGAATGCCGATGCGAATTTTTGAAAAGACCCCGGTCTCGAAATAGACTTCACGTTCGGAAATCGATAGCCGGGTCGTCTTGCTAACGATGAGCCAAACCGGCAGGGCGAACAAACCCAAGCCCAAATAACACAAGGTGACGATGCGCATCGGGCTGCCGCGAAAAACGGCGGGGCCGACGATATAATCTGCGTTGTATTCCGCTCCGTATTCCGAACTGTATTGTGTCTCAGGCATTGGGGACTCCGTTGCGATTACCGGCCTCGTTTCCTAATTGTACTGTCGGCGCGGCGAAACGTCTCACATTACAGCTCAAGAATTCGCAGAATGGAGGCCGATTTATGGCTTTGAATGCTTGCGGTGAGCCATATTGCCCCCTATATGACCCTTGCAGGCGGTATGACGTCTTGTGATGTAATGCGGAAACCTGCGCTCGAGTAGCGAATATAGCATTGAAATTCTTGCCAAAATTGGCTTTTGACCAAACCTGAATAGGGATGATCGCGGCGCCGAACATATAGGTGTGGGCCGTGATGCATTTGCTAAAAGACGGGACTACGACATGAGCAAAGTTATCGGTATCGACCTAGGCACGACCAATTCCTGCGTTTCGATTATGGACGGCGATACGCCTAAAGTAATCGAGAATTCAGAGGGCACCCGGACAACACCGTCTATGGTCGCCTTTACCGAAGGGGACGAAAAACTGGTCGGACAGTCGGCAAAACGCCAGGCGGTCACCAACCCGGAAAACACCCTTTTTGCCATCAAGCGCCTAATCGGCCGCAGATTTGATGACCCGATGGTCAAAAAAGATGTCGATCTCGTTCCTTATGAAATCGTCCAAGCTGAAAATGGTGATGCCTGGATCGGTATCAATGACGAGAAAATCAGCCCGTCGGAAATTAGCGCCTATATTCTGCAAAAGATGAAAGAGACCGCAGAAGCGCATCTGGGCAATGAGGTCACCCAAGCAGTGATCACGGTCCCCGCCTATTTCAATGACAGTCAGCGCCAAGCAACCAAGGACGCCGGCAAAATAGCCGGACTTGAAGTTCTGCGCATTATCAACGAACCAACCGCCGCCGCCCTCGCCTATGGGCTTGAGAAACGCGAAAGCGGTATAATCGCCGTCTTCGATCTCGGTGGCGGCACGTTCGACGTCTCGGTGCTGGAAATCGGCGACGGTGTGTTTGAAGTCAAATCGACCAACGGCGATACCTTCCTCGGTGGCGAAGATTTCGACAGTCGGATCATCAGCTATCTGGCCGACGAGTTCCTAAAAGAGCAAGGCATCGACCTGCGTGAAGACAAGCTCGCTCTGCAGCGACTGAAAGAGGCCGCTGAAAAGGCCAAAATTGAACTTTCATCGCAGACCCAAACGGAGGTTAACCTGCCGTTTATCACCGCCGATCAAGCGGGCCCCAAGCATCTCAACATCAAGCTATCCCGGGCCAAGTTAGAAGCGCTGGTCGAGGATCTGATCGCTAGGGCAATCAAGCCATGCGCTGCCGCGCTGAAAGATGCCGGCCTCAAGGCCAGCGAAATCAACGAGGTCATTCTCGTTGGCGGCATGACCCGGATGCCTAAAATCGCCGAAGCGGTGCAGGAGTTTTTCGGTCGCGAGCCCCACAAGGGCGTCAACCCCGATGAAGTCGTTGCCATGGGCGCGGCCATTCAGGCCGGTGTTTTGTCAGGCGAAGTCAAAGACGTACTGCTGCTCGACGTGACGCCGCTGTCATTGGGCATCGAAACCTTGGGCGGCGTCTTCACCCGCCTCATCGACCGCAATACGACGATCCCGACAAAGAAATCGCAAACCTTCTCAACGGCAGAAGATAATCAAACTGCCGTTACCATCAGGGTCTTCCAAGGTGAGCGCGAAATGGCCGCCGATAACAAGATCCTCGGTCAATTTGATCTTGTTGGCATTGCTGCCGCGCCGCGCGGCGTGCCCCAGGTCGAAGTCTCATTTGATATCGACGCCAACGGCATCGTCCATGTCTCAGCAAAGGACAAAGCCACCGGCAAGGAACAGCAGATCAAAATTCAGGCGTCCGGCGGGCTTTCGGATGATGATATTGAGCGCATGGTCAATGAAGCCGAAGAGAACGCATCGGCAGATGCCGAGCGCCGTGAACTCGTTGAGGCCAGAAACCAAGCCGAAAGCCTGATCCATACGACGGAAAAAACGCTCGCCGAACATGGTGAAAAAATTTCCGCCGAAGACAAAACTGCAATTGAGGCGGATATCGCCGCGCTGAAAGAAGTCGCCGAGAGTGACGACAAGGCTATCATCGACGAAAAAGTGCAGGCTTTGACCCAATCTTCCATGAAGCTCGGCGAAGCGATTTACCAAGAAGCCCAGCAAGAGGCCGCCCAGCAGGGTGAAGAGGGCGCCAGCGCAGACGGTGGCGGCGCGCCCGAAGATGAGGCGACCGTTGTCGATGCTGATTTCGAAGAAGTCGACGACGAAGACGACAAAAACGACCAGAAATCGGCGTAAAGCCCGTACCGACTGAGTCTCTCGAGGAGGGCGGGCTGAATGGCCAAGCGCGATTACTACGAGGCCCTCGGCGTTAGCCGAGGTGCGGAAGACGGCGATATTAAAAAGTCGTACCGCAAACTTGCCATGAAGTATCACCCGGACCGAAATCAAGACGATAAGGGTGCCGAGCAAAAGTTCAAAGAGTTGAGCGAGGCCTATGAGGTCCTAAAAGACCCTGAAAAGAGGGCCGCCTACGACCGGTTCGGCCATGCGGCATTTGAAAGCGGCGGCGCACCCGGCGCTGGCGGCCAAGGCGGCGGCTTCGGGGGTGGATTTGCCGATATCTTCGATGAAATGTTCGGCGATTTCACCGGCGCTCGGCGGGGCGGCGGTCAGTCGCGCACCCGGGGTAGCGATCTTCGCTACAATCTGGATGTCGATATGAGGGATGCCTTCAACGGCAAGCAGGTGAAAATCCGCGTCCCTTCGGCAGTAAATTGCGACGCTTGCAGCGGATCCGGCGCCGAGGGCGGCAGTCGGCCTGTCACCTGCCCAACTTGCCAAGGCGCCGGTCGGGTTCGGGCGAGCCAAGGCTTTTTTACCGTCGAGCGAACGTGCCACGCCTGCCAGGGTGCCGGACAAGTCATTGAAAATCCATGCAAAACTTGTTCTGGACAGGGACGGGTCACCAAAGAAAAGACCCTCAGCGTCAATATTCCTGCCGGGGTCGAGGACGGCACTCGGATCCGGTTGGCAAGCGAAGGCGAAGCGGGTCTGCGCGATGGGCCAGCAGGCGATCTCTATATCTTTATTTCGATCGCCGCCCACGATTTTTTCCAGCGCGACGGCGCCAATTTACACGTCCAAGTGCCGGTTGAAATGGCCACGGCGACCCTTGGCGGCAGCATTGACGTACCAACAATCGACGGCAAGCTGGCCCGGGTAACGGTTCCGGCGGGTACCCAGTCCGACAATCAATTCCGGCTCAAAGGCAAGGGCATGTCGGTGATGCGCTCAAGCTCTCGCGGCGACATGTTTGTCCATGTTCGGGTTGAAACGCCGATTAATCTAACCAAGGAACAAAAAGAGCAAATGGAGAAATTTGCCGCTGCCGGATCAGCCAAAAAGCCCAATAGTCCCGAGACGAAGCGGTTTTTCGCCAAGGTCAAGGAAATGTGGGACGACGTTAAGGATTAGGCACGGTAATCGCCTGTGGTCATTTTCCCCACCATCAAGTAACTAGACTCCCAACAATTCTCTTGGGAGCACCCGCATGAGCAGCGAATTAAAAATCGGCGTCGTCGGCGTCGGCGGCCGGATGGGCCGGATGAATGTCGCCGCCATTCACGAAGACACGGCATGTCGGTTGGTAGCGGCAGCAGATGCCCCCGGCTCCGACAGCGTTGGTGCCGATGCCGCAACGCTGGCCAACCTGCCCGCAGCCGGCGTTATCGTCGGTGACGACCCGCGCGCCGTATTTGCCGCGTCCGACGTGATCATCGATTTCACCGTACCGATTGGGACGCGCGCCCATGGGGCGCTGGCCGCCGAGATGGGTGTGGCGCTTGTCACCGGAACCACCGGCCTGGCAGATGATGATCGCGATGCGCTGGCCCTGGCTGGACAGTCGGCACCGATTATGTGGGCGCCAAACATGTCGCTTGGGGTCAATCTTTTACTCGATTTGGTCCGCCAGGCTGCCGAAGCGCTGCCCGATACGGATATCGAAATTGTCGAAATGCACCACCGGCATAAAGTCGATGCGCCGTCGGGCACAGCCCTGGCACTAGGCCAAGCGGCGGCGGCCGGACGCGGCGTAGATCTCGAACAGGTACAAAAATTGTCCCGAGAGGGCATAACCGGTGCCCGGCCAACCGGCGAGATTGGCTTTGCCACATTGCGCGGCGGCGATGTCGCTGGCGAGCATTCAGTCATATTGGCCGCCGATGGCGAACGTATCGAGCTGATCCATCGCGCGACCAACCGGCTGATTTTCGCCCGTGGCGCGGTGCGGGCGGCCAAATGGCTGGCAACAAAGCCCGCCGGACTTTACACGATGGCCGACGTGCTGGGCCTAAAGGCGTGACCCGGCAGTTATCTCGGGCCAAAGTAACCGAATTTTTTGCCACCCTCGCCGCCACCACCCCCGAACCCAAGGGCGAGTTGCAATACGTCAATCATTACACGCTCCTGGTCGCCGTCGTGCTTTCAGCTCAAGCGACCGATATTGGCGTCAACAAGGCGACAGGACCGCTATTTTCAAAAATTCAGTCGCCGCAGCAAATGCTGAATCTTGGGGAAAAGGAGTTGGTCGGATATATAAAATCTATCGGCCTTTATCGCACCAAGGCAAAAAATGTCATCGGTCTCAGCCAACTGCTATTGGAGCGACATGGCGGCGAGGTGCCGCGCAGCCGCGACGAGCTGGTTGCACTACCTGGCGTCGGGCGCAAAACCGCCAATGTTGTGTTAAATATCGCCTTCGGCGAGCCGACAATCGCCGTCGACACCCATCTCTTTCGGGTGTCCAACAGAACCGGCATTGCGCCGGGTTCCACGCCGCTGGCCGTCGAGAAAAAATTGCTTAAGGCGGTGCCCGATGACTTTATGCGGCATGCCCATCACTGGCTCATTCTGCATGGGCGTTACGTTTGCACGGCGCGCAAACCGAAATGCGACACCTGTGTTGTCCGCCAAATTTGCCGATTTACCGATAAAACCGAAGGCAGATAGCGCGCCTTAGCCGACCCCGGCAAGATCAGCAAAACAATCCTGTTGGTCGTTTTCGGAGAGGGAGATATTTTGTTCCGGCCCGCGCATCTCCATATGCTCGACCCGGTACGGCCCCTCTGCCCCGTCGGTATAGAGAAACATATCGACGATACAGCCAGCCTGACGATACTGCCAAACCTCGGCTGGCTGTTCTTGGCGCACGAACGAAGGCTCGCCAAATGCCGTGGCAACATCCTCTGTCGACATGCCAATGACTTGGTCAGGCGTGCCGCGCCAGGCGACCGATCGCGCCCGGACAACTGTTCGCGGCCGAGTTTCCGCCGGCGAAACAAAGAAAGACGTCACGGCATCGGCCCCATCGGAAACAGACCCGCAGGCGGCCAGGGTCAAACAGAAAAAAACCGGCGTCAGCGACCGGCACATATATTTTACCAAACAAACGCTCAAATTCGTTTCCCCCAGGTTGTGTACGTCAATTCCGAATTAATCGGCACCCAGAGGTATCAAGTTTTGGCGAATCTTGTCTAGCACCAGCTTAATTTCGGCAAAGACAAATAGAAAACCCGCGCGGGGTATATATCCCCCGCGCGGGTTTCCTCCGCCATGTGACACCCGGTAATATCCCGGTTCTCTACCTTTGTGGCAAAGAGCCAAGATCCCCCAGGATCACCCCCCCCGGTTCAACTTCGATCCGAGCATAACGAATTTTGCCCGAAACCCGGCCAGTAGCCGAAATCATAAGACGGCCCGTCACCGTCAATTCGCCATCAAATTGCCCATCGATCTGCGCGCATTCGACTTTCGCAGAGCCGATATAGGCGCCGTTTTCCGTGACTTCCAGCAGACGACCGCCATCAAGCTCGGCTTCCATCCGGCCCTCGACAACCATCGTCCCGCAATTGGTGATGCGACCGTCCTCGACCCTAATCGCTGCACCAATGTGCAATGTATTCGGATCTCCCTCGACCGCCCGCTCCACCCGGTCAATTTGATGACCTTCAGGCTGACGATTTACATGTTGGCTATTTGCCGGCGGACGGGAGCTTGCTTGGGTGCGTGCCGGAGTGGCTTCTCTCGGCTGGATTGCCGGCTCAAGAGGTGCTTCGGGCTCGCGAGCGGTGACCTCAAGGCTTTCCCCAGCGCTGTCATTTACTGGGGCGCCATTTATCAGGGCGCGATCATTTAATAAGGATTGGCGAAGATCATTGGCAGCGAGGGCGCCGCGCTTATCGTTTGCCGTGAGCAAAGCCGACATATCCGTTCGATTTTGGTCTGTACGATCCTTGATCACACCAGACTCAACCGGTGTCGGTGCACCGAGTTGCTTCGACCGCAGAAATCCGAGCTCGGGCTCACGGGCAACACCGTCGGCAAGTTGATCAGGGACATCTCCGAGGCTGGGCGCCGCCGTCGCACGCAGAGTGGTGACTTTCGGTTCGTTCAAACGAGTGCGAACGATTGGATCCGACCCGCGCCGCGACCGATCGGCAAAGGGATTAGCCCTGCGATCAGCAAGTCTCGGTTCTGTCATAAATATCTTCTCCGCCAGCTTATGTTTTCCCGGAGATCTTCGCCCCTCGGGAGATCAACGCCACACCAGGATATACGACAACGGACCCATTTATTCTGCCAGGTAACAGCAAAGACACCTTTAAGTTGAGTGTCAATTTGCCGCCAATGGGACCTGATTTGTCGCATCCACCCCAAGCGTCTGATCGCAAGGATCATTGCAGTTTTTATCTTGGCACGCAAGTGTTTGTAATTATTTAATTTCTTAGGTGGTTATCCACAGCTTGTTTCTGACTCTGTGCAGACTGCAAACGAGTAACTATAGTGCGCGCAGCGACAGACCATAAATTACCTTCACAAAAATGGACGCCTTATGACCAATGATACAAGTAGTGGTATACCTTCGAATGCCACCCACAAAGTTTTGTGCATCGGCAATGCTATTGTCGACATCCTCTGCGAGGTCCCGGAGGCGTCTATCGGCGAGCTTGAACTGACCAAGGGCGCGATGACACTAATTGACGATCAGCGGGCCGACGATCTCTATAAAGCGATGGGACCGGCGATCGAGGCTTCGGGTGGGTCGGCGGCCAACACGGCCGCGGGAATCGGCTCTCTAGGCGGCAAATGCGCGTTCATCGGCAAAGTTCGGGACGATCAGTTTGGAGAAATTTTCACCCACGATATCCGGGCCATCGGCGTGGATTTTGACAGCCGCCATGCGGTTGACGGGCCACCGACCGCACGCTGTCTGATTTTCATCACGCCCGACGCACAGCGAACCATGAACACTTATCTGGGCGCCTGCGTGAATTTGACCCCGGCAGATATTGATCGGGCAGTCGTTGAAGCCGCCGAGGTGACCTATATGGAGGGCTATCTCTGGGATCAGCAAAGCGCCAAGGAAGCCTTCGTCAAGGCGGCCGAAATCGCTCATGCGGCGGGCCGAAAAGTTTCGCTTACCTTATCGGATTCCTTTTGTGTTGACCGGCACAGATCGAGTTTTCGCGACCTCATCCGCAATCATGTCGATATCCTGTTTGCCAATGAAGACGAGGTTGCCTCGCTTTATGAAGTGTCCGAATTCGACGACTGTTTCCAGCATGTCAGGGCCGACTGCCATGTCACCGCCCTCACCCGCTCAGAAAAAGGATCGGTGATTGTTTCGGGCGACGAGGTTCATATCGTCGATGCCGAACCGGTCACCGAGGTGGTCGACACCACTGGCGCCGGCGACCAATACGCCGCCGGGTTTCTTTATGGCTACACCCACGGCAAAGACCTGGTCACCTGCGCGCGCCTCGGCGGCATCGCTGCGGGCGAAGTCATTGCCCATGTTGGCCCACGACCGCAAGTCAGCCTCATCGACTTAGCCAAACAAAAGCAGATTATCTAGCTCAATCGGTAACCCAGAATGTTTCCATAACCGGACCATTCGTCGAAATCGTTTCGGGCAGCTTTACCCTCTGCCACCGGGCCATATTAAATCCGGCCTGGTGGTAGAGCGGTACGACATAGAAATTCCACATCAGCACACGGTCCAGGGCGCGCGCGGCAAAGATTAATTCGGACCGAAAGCGCGCGCCAACCAGGGCATCGATCAATGTATCGATGGCAGGATCGGCGACCCCGGCAACGTTGCGACTGCCCGGCGCCATGGCGGTCGCCGTCGACCAGTAATTCTGCTGCTCATTACCCGGCGATAGGCTGACGCTCCACCGTCGAATGACCATATCGAAATCAAACTCTTCGAGCCGTGTCTGATACTGGGTACTCTCAGCCAGCACGACGGCAACCTCGATGCCGAGGCGTTCCAGGTTTTCCGCGTATGAGAGCGCCAACCCTTCATTGGCGGTATCGCGCAGCAGGATTTCCAGCGTGAACGGTGCTCCGGCCGAATTTACCAACTTTCCGTCGGTAAACGTCCAACCCGCTTCGGCCAGCAAAGCCTGTGCAGTTATCAAATTTGCGCGCTGGTCACCCTCATTCTCAACGGTCGGCGCGGCCCAGGCAGGGCCGAATACCGCTTCGGGTACTTGACCCCAGAGCGGCGCGAGAAGCTTGAGTTCATAATTCCCCGGTTCCGATGTTGGCGCGATCGCCGAATTATCAAACATGGAGGCTGTGCGCTGAAATGCCGAATGCAGCAGCACACGATTTACATGCTCAAAATCAAAGGCAAGGATAAACGCCTCGCGCACCCGACGGTCCTGATAGGCGGGGCGACGCAGGTTAAATGCAAACCCCCGCAAACCCGAGGGCAGACCATGGGAAACGGTTTTTAGTTCGACTTCGCCGTCGGTCACCGCCGGAAAATCATATTGGGTGGCCCATCGGCCGGCATCGAATTCATAGCGAAAATCGTAATCCCCGGCCTTAAATGCCTCCAGCGCGACATCGCCATCCCGATAATAATCGTAGCGAATACGCTCGATATTATGATGGCCACGATTGACCGGCAGATCTGTCCCCCAATAATTGGGATCGCGCCGATAGGTGATCGACCGGCCCGCATCCAGAGTATCGACCAGATAGGGTCCGCTGGTTACCGGTGGTTCGAGAACCGTCTCGCTGAAATCGTGACTTTCCCAGTAGGCTTTGGAAAAAATCGGCAGAAAACCAGCGACCAATAGCGGCAATTCCTGGTCCGAGCCATCGGCGAATATGAACCGAACAACCCCCGGCGCCGTTTCCTCGACCTGCTGAATTTTACCAAATGTCGTGCGGGAATTGGGGCGCCCCTTTTCGACGACGATTTCCCAGCTAAAAATAACATCGGCGACGGTGATCGGCGTGCCATCGGAAAAATGCGCCCGTCCGTCGAGGGTGAACTCAATCCAGGATCGATCCGGCGCCATCTCCGCCTTTTCGGCGATCAGGCCGTAGAGGGAAAAGGCCTCGTCCTGGGCCCGCTTCATCAAGGTCTCATACATCAGAGGGCGCGCACCGGCGGCGGCCAAACCCCGCCCGTTCCAAGAGTTGAGCGTATCGAAGGTGCCGGTTGCCGCCAGGACGATATCGCCACCCTGAGGTGCCTGGGGATCGGCGTAATCAAAATGCGAAAACCCGTCGGAATATTTCAGCTGCCCGTGCATGGCAATGCCATGGGCCGGCTCGGCCATTACAGGTGCCGGTAGATACAAAGCACCGGCGGAAAGAGCCACTATGATGAAGGCGCGAAACATCCTGTCCCCTCTCTGGAATAAAATTTGCAATTTAGGGTCTATGAAAATACAGCCTTGCGCCGCGCCGGTTCCAGTGACCAGGTTATTTTGTCATACTGAACTAAACCTAGCCATTCGAGGACACTGCATATGGCCGACCAAGCTCTCATTATCGTTGATTTTCAAAATGACTATTTCCCCGGCGGCCTCATGGAACTAGACGGCATCGAGGCGGCAGGCCGAAACGGCAAAGCCATCCTCGATAAATTTCGCGCCGCCGGTGAGCCTATCTTTATAGTTCAGCATTTGTTTGAGTCCGCTGAGGCGCCGTTTTTCAGGCCCGATACCCAAGGGGCAGAACTGCATTCCGACTTTGCCCCAATTGACGGCGACCGGCTGATCGTCAAGCACAAGGCCAACAGCTTTCAAAACACCCAATTGCGCCAGGAGTTAGAGGCGCTAGGCATACCTGACGTCGTGATTTGCGGCGCCATGAGCCATATGTGCATCGATGCCACGGTGCGGGCGGCGGCAGATTTTGGTTTTACCTGCACCGTCGCCCATGACGCCTGCGCAACTTGCGACCAGACGTTTGAAGGCACGCAAACTCCAGCCAAACTGGTACAGGCTTCGTTTATGGCCGCTCTAGCATTTGGCTATGCCGACATCATTTCGACCGACGCGCTTCTTACCCGATAGGCGGGTCAGTCGGCGTCGGGAGAAAATCCCGGGTTATCGATGACGCCGAAAATATTGCCAAATGGGTCGCGGACACTGCCAATGCGAATGCCGCCACCGACATCGCGAATTTCTTCGTTGGCGACCGCCCCCATATTGATGAGCCGGTCCCAGGCTTCATCAATATCGTCAAACCCCCAATAGCCAATCGCGCCCCTGACCGGCGGTGCGCTATTCTCGGTCGGGAGCAATCCGAGCTCATATCCGGCGACATTAAAACCGACATAGAACGGCTCATCAAAATAGGGCGGCGTTGCAAAAAAGCCCTCATACCAATCTCTGACCGCTGTGAGATCGGCAACCCGGAATATGAGCGTTCGAAGCCCTAGAGGGCGCATCCTATGACCCGCCAAACATCGCTGCGGCGCGCGGCAAGCCCTTGGTTTTATTTTTTGCTTCCTGATGCTCGACCCTGATCGCTTCATGGGCCGCAAGGGCTGCGGCATTGAGAACATCAGAAACCGTCGAGCGCAGCTGCAATATCTCAACCGATTTCGATAGCCCCATGAGAATAGGTCCGATATTGCTGCCCCGTCCCATCTGCTGCAAAAGCCGCGAAGTGATATGGGCCGAATGCAAGCCGGGCATGACCAGAACATTGGCCGGTCCAGTCAACTTGCAGAATGGATAGAAGCGCTCACGCAGTTCAGGCTGCAGCGCCATATCGGCCGTCATCTCACCATCAAATTCAAAATCGACTCCCCGGCGCTCGTTCATCAGGGCAACCGCTTCCCGAATGCGGTCAACCCGCGAGCGCATCGGATTGCCGAAATTGGAAAAGGATAGGAACGCAACCCTTGGCTCATGCCCCATTTGGCGCGCCTTGGCCGCCGATTGGATGGCGATATCGACCAGCATTTCCGGCGTCGGCTCGACATGCAGGCTGGTGTCGGAAACAAATAATGTGCGGTTGCGGTCGACAAACAGTGTCAGGCCAAAAACCTGGTGTCCCGGTTGCGGGTCAAAGACTTTCGAGATATCGGAAAAGGTCGTACCAAAGCCTCTGGTCAACCCGGTCACCATTGCGTCGGCTTCCCCCGCCGCCACCATACAAGCACTAAACACATTACGGTTCCGGTTCACCCAGCGGGCGCAATCGCGATAAAGGCTGCCCTGGCGTTGCAGGCGCCCATAGAGAAACTCAGTATATTGTTCGCGTTTATCCGATAAGCGGGCATTGTGAATTTCAATCCCGTCAATTCCACTCAGGCCCATTTCGCTCATTTTGGTTTTCACCACCTCATCGCGCGCAATGAGAATTGGCGTGCCGAGGCCCGCATTGCGGAAATTGAGAGCCGCCCGGATCGCCCGCTCATCTTCACCTTCGGCAAAAATCACCCTGCGGCGATCTTCCCGCACGGCAGCAAAAATTGCCTGGAGGCTGGAGGCCGTCGGATCGAGGCGTTGGGCCAATTCCCGACGGTAACTATCCATAGTGCCAATTGGTTTACGCGCCACACCGCTATCCATAGCCGCCTGTGCCACGGCTGTCGGCACCGCCTCGATCAAGCGCGGATCAAAGGGCGCCGGCATGATATAGTCGGGTCCGTATTGCAGACGGTCAGCGCCATATGCTGCATTAACTTCATCGGGAACATCCTGACGCGCCAGCGCGGCAATGGCTTGCGCGGCGGCAATTTTCATCTCGTCATTGATGGTCGTCGCCCGTGCGTCCAGAGCGCCACGAAAGATATAGGGAAAGCCGAGCACATTATTGACTTGGTTGGGAAAATCCGACCGACCGGTGGCGATGATCGCCCCGCTAGCCACTTCTTTTACATCGTCTGGATAGATTTCCGGATCGGGATTGGCTAGGGCAAACACAATGGGTTTGTCGGCCATCGACCGCACCATATCTTTGGTCACGGCGTCTTTAACTGAACAGCCGAGGAAAATATCAGCCCCTTCCATCGCCTCTTCCAGTGTTCGCGCCTTGGTTGGCACCGCATGAGCCGACTTCCACTGGTTCATACCTTCTTGGCGGCCTTGATAGATAACGCCCTTCGTATCGCAGAGAATGGCGTTTTCCGGCGGCATGCCCATCGCTTTGATTAATTCGACGCAAGCAATTGAGGCCGACCCGGCACCATTAATAACAAGTTTGGCTTCTTTGATATCGCGGCCGGTCAAATCGAGGGAATTAATCAACCCGGCCAGGGTCACCACTGCCGTGCCATGCTGGTCATCGTGAAACACCGGGATGTCCATTGCTTCGCGTAGCCGCTGCTCGATGATGAAGCATTCAGGTGCTTTTATATCTTCAAGATTGATGCCGCCAAAACTGGCCCCAAGAAACCGCACACAATTTACAAATTCATCGACGTCTTCGGTCGAAACCTCAAGGTCAATTCCGTCGAGATCGGCGAACCGCTTAAACAGCACCGCCTTCCCCTCCATCACCGGCTTTGACGCCAGGGCACCGATATTGCCCAAGCCCAAAACCGCTGTGCCATTGGATACGATCGCCACGAGATTGCCCTTGGCGGTATAATCGTAAGCCAAGTCGGCATTTTCATGAATTTCCAGGCAGGGTGCGGCGACTCCCGGTGAATAAGCCAGGGCAAGGTCACGCTGGGTAATCAGCGGTTTGGTCGGCGCTATTTCCAGTTTGCCCGGGCGACCCGCCCGATGCATGGCGATCGAATCCTGCTGCAAACTAATAAAGCGTTGATCGTCTGACATGAGCTGGGCTCCGTTATGAGGTCACTTATAATTTTATAACCATACGCATTTCGCGCGATATCCCTTGCCGCCCCCCCAGGGGCCGGATTAGGTTCGGACATCTTAGCCTCACAGTTCGAACCAGGTCTTTTCAATTTTTCTTGCAATTGAAGTTAGTCACCCGCAATGGCGCGCCCGGACAAAAAAACCACATCCAAGCCTTCGCCGATGCTCGCCCAATATTGGGAGATCAAGGCGCAGAATCCCGATTGCATCCTGTTTTTTCGGATGGGTGATTTTTATGAGATGTTTTTTGACGACGCGAAACTTGCCGCGCCGGTGCTCAATATAACACTGACCAGCCGCGGCAATCACAACGGCGACCCGATCCCGATGGCCGGGGTACCCGTCCACGCGGCCGAACAATATCTGCCACGCCTCATTCGTGCCGGTCATCGCGTCGCGATCTGCGAGCAAACGGAAAACCCAGCGCAGGCCAGGGCGCGGGGCAACAAGTCGATCGTTAACCGCGCCGTCGTGCGGATCATCACATCGGGCACCCTGACTGAAGACGAGCTGCTCGATTCCCGGCGAAACAATTATCTTTGCGCCGTCAGCGCCGCCGGAGGCACTCTGGGTATCGCGTGGGCCGACATCTCCACCGGCGAGTGTTTTTTACAAGAGCTTGGCGCAACCAATGCCGAGACCATGAGCCAACTCGCCGGGGCATTGGCGCGCATAGATCCGGGGGAGCTGCTGTGCCCCGAAGAACTTTATGACCGCCAAGCTTTGGCGCCAATCTGGGCCGATTATCGAGACGTCATCTTACCGCTGCCCGATAGTCGTTTTGACAGCCGCAATGCTGAAAAACGAATTTGCGATGTCTATAAAATCGGCGAGATAGGACCGCTGGGCGATTTGACCCGATCCGAAATTGCCACGCTGGGCGCACTTATCGACTACGCCTCGCAAACCCAAGTCGGCAAAGTTCCTTATTTTGAACGGCCGCGCCGACTACGGCCCGCTGGTCAGGGCAGCGGAGTTATGGAGATCGATGCTGCGACCCGGCGTAACTTGGAACTGACCCGCAGTCTCGACGGTGAAAGCCAAACGAGCCTTATCGCCGCTATTGACCGCACAACAACTTCGGCGGGCGCCCGATTGCTCGCCCAGCGGGTTGGGACGCCACTCACCGATATCGATATCATTACCGCCCGCCTCGATATGGTGTCCTATTATTTCGACAGCGCCAACGGCAGTAATTCATTGACCGCTGATATGCTGGAAATTTTACGCCGAACCCCTGACGTCGAACGAGCCTTGTCGCGTCTCGACCTCGGGCGCGGTGGACCACGGGACCTCGCGGCTATTTGCGCCGCTGCAAAATCGGGCGAGAACTTGATCGCCTTGCACAAACAAAATGAAACGTCCCTTGCACCGCTCCCTCACGAAATTAGCGAGGCACTGGAAAATGCCGGAGGCAACGCGGCCCTAATCGCGAAACTTGAAACCGCCCTCGGCCCGGACCTGCCATTGCTGGCTCGCGACGGCGGCTTTATTGCCGATGGCTATCACGCCGAACTCGACCTGCAGCGCAAGCTACGCGACGAGAGCCGCAAGGTGATCGCCGCCCTGCAGAAAAAATACGCGGACCAAACCGGGGTCACCAACCTAAAGATCAAACATAATAACGTGCTCGGCTACTTCATTGAGGTAACGCCGACCCAGGCTGACAAATTAACAGACGGGCAACCGACATTTTTCCATCGCCAGACCCTGGCCAGCGCCAGCCGTTTCACCACAACTGAACTCGCCGAATTGGTTGAGAAAATAACTTTGGCCGCCGACCAGGCGCAGGCCATTGAAATGGAGTTGTTTGCCGAATTGGTCGCGGCGGTTGTTGCCGCCCGCCAATCGGTGGCCCAAACAGGGCGCGCCATCGCCGAGCTGGACGTGGCGTTAGGGCTGGCCACCCTGGCCGTCAGTGAAGATTATTGCCGCCCGGAAATTAATGCCGGTCTGAGTCTCGATATCCAGGCTGGGCGACACCCGGTCGTCGAAAAAGCCATTCGCGCCGCGAGCATCGACCCCTATATTCCCAATGATTGCGTCATGTCGGAGAAAGCCCACGGCGCTGATGGGGCAACGCGAATATGGCTGCTAACTGGGCCCAACATGGCGGGCAAGAGTACGTTTTTGCGGCAAAATGCCGTTATCATTGTCATGGCACAGATGGGATCCTTTGTGCCTGCCGCATCAGCGCATATCGGCGTGGTTGACCGGGTCTTCAGCCGAGTGGGCGCCGCCGACGATCTGGCCCGCGGACGCTCCACTTTTATGGTAGAAATGGTTGAAACCGCAACCATTCTCTCCCAGGCAACGCCGCGCAGCTTTGTTATTCTGGATGAAATCGGTCGGGGTACCTCGACCTTTGACGGGCTTTCGATAGCCTGGGCGGTGATGGAGCATCTGCACGACGGCAATAAATGTAGAACCGTATTCGCCACCCATTATCACGAATTGACCAGCTTGGCCGAACGATTGGACGCGCTTTCCTGCCACACCATGCGGGTCAGAGAATGGAAGGGAAACGTCGTCTTTTTGCACGAAGTCGCCAATGGCAGCGCCGACAGATCATACGGCATACACGTCGCCGAACTCGCCGGATTGCCAGAAAATGTCGTTGCCCGGAGCAAAGAAATCCTCACACGACTGGAGGCCAGTGAACAATCCCACGCCTTGCGATCTCTGGTCAGTGACCTGCCACTGTTCCAGATACTGGATCAAGCACCGTCTCAGTCGGCCAGTACTGACATAGAAGCAGCGCTCGGCGAGCTCAATCTTGATGACTTATCCCCCCGCGAGGCTCTTGATACCCTGTACCGCCTGCGGGATATGCTGGATGAGTAAAGGCCTCGCCAACGCAACCGCCGCGCTCCGCGTTGCCGATTTCAGGCTTTATTTGATAACCAATTGCGTCAGCTTGATTGGCTTGTGGATCCAGCGAGTGGCGGTTCAAGCGCTGGCCTGGAACCTCACCGGGTCAATGAGTTGGCTTGGCATCATTGCCTTGGTCGACCTCGCTCCGGCGCTGGTTATTGGACCGCTTGCCGGTGCCATTGCCGACCGGTTTGACCGTAAACGTTTGGCCTATATTACCCAGGTGATATCGATATTGCAGGCGGCGCTACTTGCCGTGGTTACACTCTCCGGCGTGATCGACATCCGGCTGCTTTTCATCCTCACCGCCGTTGGTGGTATCAACACCGCTTTTTGGGCGCCGGTACGCCAGTCCATTGTGCCGAATTTGGTTCCTCGGGAGCATTTATCGACGGCCGTAGCGCTGGGATCACTCAATTTCAATTTGGCGCGCTTTATCGGCCCTGCCATTGCCGGGCCTATAATTGTGTTTGCCAATATTGGCTCGGCCTTTGCCGCAAATGCATGTTCCTATTTGGGTTTTCTCGTCGCCCTACATTTTATTAGTGTTCCGCGCGGACCTCAGTCCGCCAAGAAAGCATCAAACAACACCGGTGCCGACGGTGACCGAGGGCTATTTTCCGACATGGTGGACGGATTGAAGTATGTCACCCGGCATAAAGGCATTGGACCGTTGCTCCTCTTTCTCTTCCTTGGGGGCACGGCCTTGCGCCCGCTGGTTGAACTTCTGCGCGGGTTTGCCGAAATGGCGCACGGCCAAGGTGAGGCAGGATTTGCGATGCTGACATCGGCGATGGGAGCCGGGGCTCTATTGGTATCGATATGGCTGGCGTTGCGAAGTTCTGAAATTGATCATTTCAAGGCTATCGTTGCTTCGGGTTTTTGCGGCGGAGCGCTCTTGATAATACTCGCCTTCATGCCATGGTTTTCCGGCGCAATTGTGGTCGTCGCGCTTGCCGCAGCCGCGATAACGGTCAACGGTGTTTCCGGCCAGATTTTGCTGCAGCTTACCGTACCTGATGCCATGCGAGGGCGGGTCTTAAGCATGTATACAGCCATTTTTCGCGGGACGCCGGCTGTTGGTGCTATCATTATTGGTGTCATTGCGGATTTGGCGGGTATCGCCTGGCCGCTGGCCGGTGCCGGGGTTGCTGCGCTCCTTGTTTTTGCTGCCTTGGCCCTAAATCGGGCACGATTAGCAACCCATTTTACCGATGCGGAGGCGACAGACAAAATATGAAGGCGGTGGCCAACCAGCGCGAAATAATCGATCGGCGGGTTTTTGCCGCAGCGCTGGATGCATTGCCTCAGGCTCATAGCGATACGGCAGAACGAAAAGCCGCGTTGCTCGATATATTAAAAACCGCTCTCGCCGATGGACGCTCCGTCGCCCGCCATCGTTTTGAGGAAGACGGCGCCAGCGCCGAAGATACGTTGCTGGGCCTGACATTTCTCGTCGACCAATTACTGCGGCTACTGTTCGATTATGCGATGGCCCACGAATATCCTGCCACGAATCCGACGTCTGGAGACCGGCTGGCCATCGTCGCCGTTGGCGGCTATGGCCGTCGGGAAATGGCGCCCCATTCCGATGTCGATCTGTTGTTTCTGCTGCCCTATAAACAGACACCCCATAGCGAGCAAATTACCGAATATATGCTCTACGCCTTATGGGATTTGGGCCTCAAAGTCGGCCACGCAACACGATCCGTCGATGAGTGCTTATCCATGTCGCGCAAAGACATCACAGTGCGCACGGGTATTCTCGAAGCCCGCTATATCTGTGGTGACGAGGCGCTTTACGCCGATTTACGCGACCGCTTTCGCGATGAAATCGTCGCCAACACCGCGATTGAGTTTGTCGAGGCAAAACTGGCCGAGCGAGACCTCAGGCACAACAAACTCGGCGACACGCGCTACCTTGTCGAGCCCAATGTGAAAGAGGGCAAGGGCGGTCTGCGGGATCTTCAGACCCTTTATTGGATTGCCAAATATGTCTACCGGGTCGAGCGAAGCGCCGATCTAGTTGAGCGAGGATTGCTAACCAAAACCGAGTTTAGAAGATTTGCCAAGGCACAAGAACTTCTCTGGAGTGTGCGCTGCCATCTCCACTATTTGACCAATCGGGCCGAGGAGCATCTGACCTTCGACTTGCAGCAGCCGATTGCCGAGCGTATGGGATATACCGACCATGCCGGAACCAGCGGCATTGAGCGCTTCATGAAGCATTTTTATATCTCGGCAAAAAATGTTGGCGACTTCACAAGAATTCTATGCGCCGCAATCGAAGCCGAGCATATGCGAAAACCCCGAATTCGATTGCCTCGGTTCACCAAACCAAAACAAATAGAAGGTTTTCGGGTCGATGGCGAGCGGCTCAATGTTGCCGATGAAGCGATATTTCGGAGCGAGCCAGCAGCGATAATAAGACTATTTCACGCCAGCCACATTGCCGGGCTTGATATTCACCCCACGGCGCTGCGTCTGGTGACACAAAATTTGAAGGCAATCGACTATCGTGTTCGCGAAGACAAGGACGCCAACGCGCTGTTCATGGAAATTCTAACGGCAAAAACCGGCCAGGAGGTAACCCTAAAACGCATGAACGAGGCCGGAGCGCTGGGCCGATTCTTGCCGGAGTTTGGGCGCGTCGTCGGTCAGATGCAACACGACATGTATCACGTCTATACCGTCGACGAGCACACGTTAAAGGCCATCGGAATTCTCAACGGAATAGAGCGCGGCACCCTGAAAAAAGACCACCCGCTGTCGGCCGATATTATTCACAAAGTAATTTCACGCCAGGTCCTCTACCTCTCAGTGCTCTTTCACGATATTGCCAAGGGGCGCGGCGGCGATCATTCGGTCCTTGGCGCTGAGCTCGCCTTGCAGACCTGCCCTCGCTTAGGGCTCGATGACGAGGAGACCGAAACCGTCGCTTGGTTGGTGCGTTGGCATTTGGCAATGTCAAATACGGCATTCAAGCGAGACCTTTCCGACCCAAAAACCATCGCCGATTTTGCCGAACTCGTTCAGTCTCCCGAACGATTACGTTTGCTGCTCTGTTTAACAGTGGTTGATATCCGTGCCGTCGGTCCAACTGTTTGGAATAGCTGGAAGGCCTCATTGCTCCGCGAGCTTTATTATTCGACAGAAGAAGTCCTTTCCGGCGGTCTGCAGACGACGAACCGAGATGCCAGAGTTACCGCGGCCCAGGAGGCATTGCGCGCCGAACTCGGCGGATGGAGCGACACTGATTTCGAGGCCCATCTCGGACGCGGCTATCCAGGATACTGGCTGGCATTTAAGCCAACGACGCTGGCCCGCCATGCCCGTCAAATTCGCGCTGCCGAGGCTGCCAAACAGCCACTTTCAATCGAAACCAAAGTCGATTCCGTGCAAGGCATAACCGACGTCACGGTTTATGCCCAGGATCACCCTGGTTTGTTCTCGGCGCTATCTGGCGCTTTTTCAAATTGCGGCGCTAATGTTGTCGCCGCACGCATTTTTACCACGCCGGAGGGCATGGCTCTCGATAGCTTTTTACTGCAAAACCGTAATCGTGAAGCCTTTGCGCGCCCCAGCGACTTGGCCAAAATGTCGGTGGCGATTGAGCGCGCACTTGAAGGATTGAAAGGCAGCCGTCGACCCTCAAAGGGTAACTTTGTCGCGGAAAGGACTAAAGTTTTTAAGGTGCCGATACGGGTTCTCATCGATAATAAGGCGAGTGCGGCGCACACAGTGATTGAGGTTAATGGCCGTGACCGACCGGGGTTTCTTTACGACGTAACCACCGCCTTATTTGACCTTGGATTACGAATTGCCAGCGCCCAGATAACAACCTACGGCGAGCGGGCCGTTGATACGTTTTACGTCAAGGACGGTTTCGGAATGAAAATAACCCATGACGGTAGGCTAAAGCATATTCGGGAACTCGTACTCGAAGAGTTGAGAGCAAAAGAGTTATCAGGCGAAGCGTCGACCAATTCCGGACAACAAGCAGCAGCCGGCTGATCCGGTTTCGATTTATCCTGATCATTTAAAAACAGCTAAGCAGAACGGCCCATGTCACTCATACGTTCCATCGCGACAGTGAGCTCATGGACCATGGCGAGCCGTGTCTTGGGCTTGGTCCGCGATATTCTGATCGCGCGCTATCTTGGTGCCGGCCCTGTTGCGGACGCCTTTTTTGTGGCCTTTAAATTTCCCAATTTCTTTCGTCGATTGTTTGCGGAAGGGGCATTTAACGCGGCCTTCGTCCCGCAATTCTCCGCGATATTGGAGCGTGAAGGTAAAGCGGCAGCAAGAATATTTGCCGAGGCAGCGTTGGCCGTCATGATTTTCGTCCTTTTGCCCGCCGTCATTATCGCCCAATTTGCCATGCCACAAATCATGATCGTTTTGGCGCCGGGTTTTCGTGGTGATCCGCAAACTTTTCTCCTCGCTGTCGAGCTCACCAGAATGACCTTCCCATATCTATTGTTTATGGCGCTTACAGCTCTGTTTGGCGGCGTATTGAACTCCTTGGGGAAATTCGCCGCGGTTGCCGCAGCTCCAGTCTTTCTGAACATTATCCTTATATTCGCTTTGGTATTCTTGAGCTTTGTGCTGCCAACGCCTGGACACACATTGGCAATTGGGGTGGCAGTGGCCGGAGCGTTCCAACTATTGCTGGTCGCTGTCTCAGCAGCGCGGAACGGAATGCCGCTATTTTTGCGTTGGCCGCAATTGACCCGCCAGGTTCGCACAACATTGCGTCTCATGGTACCGGGCGCCATTGGCGCTGGTGTCGTTCAGATTAATCTCGTCATCGACGTCATGCTCGCGTCACTCTTGCCAGCAGGCTCAATATCTTACCTTTATTATGCTGATCGGTTGGCCCAATTCCCTCTTGGTGTTATTGGGGTCGCCACGGGTGTCGCATTACTACCGCTGATGTCACGCCAACTGGGGCAAGGCGACCCACAAGCGGCAGTTTCGAGCCAAAATAGGGCGATTGAACTCGCCCTGTTGCTCACAGTACCTGCTGCTGCGGCCCTGGTCGCCATACCGGAACAGATTGTGGCTTTATTGTTTGAGCGCGGCACCTTTGACGCTGCGTCAACCGAGGCTACGGCACGAGCACTGATCGCGTTTGCTGTCGGAATTCCGGCCTATGTAGTGATCAAGGCGTTAACGCCAGGGTTCTTCGCCCGGGGCGATACGGCGACCCCGGTAATGATTGCCGGATTTGCGATGATCATAAATATCGCCGCGGCGATCATCCTAATGCAGTATTTTGCTCACGCTGGCATTGCCCTTGCCACCGCTATTTCGGCTTGGGTTAACGCATTGCTCCTCCTTCTGTTTTTAGCTCGAAAGGCCTATTTCCGCCCAGACCGCCGCTTGGTTAGTCGTGTGCCGCGAATTTTTGTTGCCTCGCTTGCCATGGCATTTGCTGTTCATTATGCAGAGGCTCAATTTGGGGTTCTATTTATTCAGGGCTTTTGGTCAAAGGCGGGCGCCATGATGGCGTTGGTGGTTGGCGGTGTTGCTATTTTTAGCCTACTCGCCCTGGGCCTTCGCGCGGTAACTCTAGCTGAAGTTCGTTCAATATTGAGGCGCTGAGGGTCTTAATTGGCTTGCATCGAGGGTCGCGGGGCCGAGAGGGTCACACGGCTTGACCCGATAGCCCTGTTGGCCGTAACTGCTTTGCACAGACGAAACCTATACAGGACGAGGCAATTCATGGGCCGTATTTTTTCGGGCGTTCAGCCGACAGGCAATCTCCATCTGGGGAATTATTTGGGCGCAATTCGAAATTTCGTGCAGCTCCAAGGAGATTATGAGTGCATCTATTGCGTTGTCGATTTGCACGCAATTACCCTATGGCAGGACCCAACAAAACTGAGGGCGCAAACCCGGGAAATTGCCGCGGCTTTCATCGCCGCGGGCATTGATCCGATCAACAGCATTATTTTCAATCAGAGCCAGGTGCCGGCCCATGCTGAACTGGCGTGGATATTCAACTGTGTCGCCCGGATGGGCTGGCTCAACAGAATGACCCAATTTAAAGACAAGGCTGGCAAACATCGCGAAAACGCGTCGGTCGGTCTTTACGTCTACCCAGACCTAATGGCCGCTGATATTTTGACCTATAAAGCGACCCATGTTCCCGTTGGCGAGGACCAAAAGCAACACCTTGAACTTACACGGGACATTGCCCAAAAATTTAACAATGATTTTGAGACCGACTTTTTCCCCCTTACCGAGCCACTAATATTTGGTGCCGCGACAAGGGTGATGAGTTTGCGCGATGGGTCAAAGAAGATGTCAAAATCCGAGGAATCCGACTTGTCGCGCATCAACATGACCGACACCGATGACGAAATTGCAAAGAAGATTCGTAAGGCCAAAACCGACCCCGACCCTTTGCCCGGCCTCGACTGTTTAATTGAGAACGGTCAATTCGAACCGGCGTTCGAGAGAGCCAGACCGGAGGCCGCTAACCTCATTTCCATTTACGCCGCGCTCGCCGGGGTGAGCCTTAGCGCGGCAATCGGGGAAACCGAGGGCCAACAATTTAGTGACTTCAAGCGCCTCCTGACAGACGTCGCCGTTGAGAAGCTGGCCCCAATCGGCTCCGAAATGCGTCGGCTACAGGATGCGCCAGACCATCTTGACGAAATCTTACGCGACGGCCGCCAGCGCGCCAATGCAATCGCTCAGCCAATCCTGCAAGACGTTCATCAGATCGTCGGATTTTTGCGACCATAGGCCGCCCTGCGGCAACTGGTTGCCCGAATTAGCGTCAAATTGGGCAAAATTGTGTCGCGCCCAGGTATATTCAGCAAAATTTTTGAACGGCATAAACTGTTGTAATTTATAGATTAATTGACCATTCAACAGGCTGTGATGAACAAGTACTTGATTTGGATTCGATAATAAGCGAAATGATGCCGCGAAATACGATTGTGGAGATCGGGACCATTTGAACTTTTGGAGGCGCAAATGGGTGCCCGCGGCGATACTTAAAACTGCCTTAACGTAGGAAATCTTTCTCACACATTTTCTTTGAATAGCGGCAAGGGGGACTGTGGTCGGGCCTGGTACGGGTTTGGCGTCAGACCAAGAAATTCGGCCTGAAATACATTTATCAAAATGTATGGGCCAAAGTTTATGCCGCTCGTTGACGATACCGACTTGGATTAGGGGTGCGAACCCCTGCAAGAAGGCCGGAACACGGAGACGCGCAAGACAATGCAGGCAAGTGATATTAAATTCGTAAGCGACACGAGGCCCGTAGGGACAGCACAGGGTCCTGACGAACGGTCCAACGCCCAGTCCCGCAAAGCGTCGATCACCGTCATCGGCATCGGCTTGCTGGCGTTTTTTGGCGCTGTGACAACATCCCATCAAGCTGTTTCTCCAGGCACGGCATTAAGCCGTCAGACTGCACTGCACCTCACCTCAGTGCCCGCCTTATCCGGCGCTCCGAGGTACGAGGCGACGGCGTTGATGCGCCTTCCGGAAAATTTTGTCGCCCGCCGCCCTCAGGCTATTGGCACAGAACTTGCGGATCATCTCGGTGGCGCCAGCAGAGCCCCCCTGCTGAGCAATGTCGCATTTGATTTGTCTGCTGTCCGATCGGCAGAAACGCTGGTCCCTCGGGTATTTCTCGAATCTTTGCCCGCGGGCTTCAGTCGTTCAATGCCGGTCGCCACGCGCAAAAGTGAATTTCTCCGCATCGTTCTGCCGATTGTTCTTTCGGTAAACGAGGAAATTCGGTCCGACCGGACAAATGCTCAGACGCTACTGTCTAAAATGGCCGGCGGTAGTGCCCTCACGACTGAGGAATTTGAATGGCTCAACGCCTTAGCCAGTAGATACAAAATCGACCCGGTCCGCGATATTGCTGATTTCGGCCCGCTGCTCAACCGCGTCGACGAAATTTCGGTGTCCGTTGCTCTGGCCCAGGCGATCGAGGAAAGCGGCTGGGGCCGATCGCGCTTTGCCCGCGACGGCAATGCGCTGTTTGGTCAACGCACATGGGTTACCGGCGGCGGTATCGTGCCGACCGGGCGCGGCGCCACCCAAACTTTTGAAGTTAAAATATTTCCGACATTGCACGATAGTGTAAAGCGGTATGCCCATAACCTGAATACCCACGGCGCCTATCGGACCCTACGGGCGATGCGCGGAGACGCCCGCCGAGCCAATATACCTCTCAATGGAAACGAACTTGCTGCCGGGCTGATCAGCTATTCCGAAAGAGGAATGGCTTACGTATCAAACATACGAAGCCTCATTCGCACCAATCGCCTGGACGATTTGGAACGCGCCACTTTATCCGATGCGGAGAAAGAGGCCTAATCCCCCTCACTGACGTAATATTGCATCCCTAGCCAGCGAAACCGACCGTCTTCGGCCGGCAGGGTGCAATTCAATCGCGTGCGTCCTGGACCTAATTCAATAAGTGGCTCGACGCTTACCGTCAGCGCTGTGCGGTCAACTTCAAGAGCCCCTCGACCCGATGCGAAGCACGCCAACTGTTCAACGCCGGCGTATTCTTCCATAAGATCAAACGAAACATCCAAATTACCGGCGCTCAGATGAGGGTTATTTGGCGCAAGGTTGCGTACTGGCAAAGCGAGGGAAGACGCTGCCAATTTGAGCCGCACGACGCTGGCGAACCGACCGGTCATGGCAAAACGCGGCAGATAGAAAAAATCGATATCACCATGCATCACACCCGAATGCTGTCCGAACGCGGCGGTAAATCCTAAATCTCGCGAAATATCCATACCTTCGGAGCCAATTTCACCATAAGGGTAGGCTAGAAGCGGCGGAACGGCACCAAGCTCAGCAAAAAATCTCTCCGATGCCAGTGTAAGATCTTTACGAAAGTCTAAAGACTCCAAATCGGCCATATGTGCATGGGTTCGGCCATGATGACCGATTGTAACCCCTTCGGCCACAAGCTCACGGATTTGCCCCCAATCCATGAACCCGGTTAAACCGTTGTCAATTGGTTCAGTTGAGACAAACACTGTATACGGCAGCCCAGCCGACGTCAGACGTGGCCGGGCAATTTCGTAGGCCGATGCAAAGGCGTCGTCGATGGTGATGGCAACGGTGCGATCCGGCAACGCCCTACGATCCCTCAACGCCGAGACAACTTGCGCAAGAGGCAATACGGTATAGCCGCCGCTGGTAAGCTCGCGTATATGCGCGTCAAATTCTTCCACGGATATGCTCGTGGACGCCAGCCGATCCTCGCCAAACCGGTGATAGAGAAGCACCACCGCCGACTCAGCCGCGAATGTTTGATTCGATGCTAGTCCGGCGGCAAAACAGCAGACTGCCGTAGCCAGACTGATCGCGAACCTGATCACGGGGTGCCACTTTCAAACCGAGATGAGCTGTCGGAAAAACTCATCATCGATGGGGAAATGTCTGTATCGCCAAGAAGCGAATATTCATGAGCGTCGGCAAGCTGATAATGCCACCATTCCATTTGATAGTGGCGCCAACCAGCGGCGATCATAATGCCGAGCAATATCGCCCTATTGCGTTGCGCATTCGCCGATACACCGATATTTCCGTGATGGGAGAGCGGCGTAAAGGCGTCAAATTCGGTTCCCATGTCGAGCTGGCGGCCGGATCGATCAACCAGCGACAAATCGATCGCCACCCCCCGCGAATGCGGCGACCCTCGGCGGGGGTCAGCCAGAAATTCCGGGTCGGGTGTATGGTTCCATAATCTCCATTGAGCTTCGCTCGGCCGAAACGCGTCGAAAATGACAAACGTGTAGTCGAGTTCATTTGCCAGCTTGATGGCCGCCTCTAAATAAGGTACGGCGTCGGTGAGCAAATAACAGTCGGCACGCGCATATACCGGCGCGCCGGTGAAATTTTTGTCCGTGGCATAGGCCAAATCGAACGACACCGGCAATTCGGCCGACTTTAAATCAACAAGCATTCGGTATTTGACCTTTTCTGATATTAGTAACGACCAAATCAACCAATTGGCGGAAGGCTGATATTGTGACCTGCCCCACAGCGTCTTGCCAATGATCATTCTCGGTTTCGATTGCAGTGGGGGCGCTTGTTCAGCTGCGATACTCCGTGGCGGTGAGGCAATTGCCCACAAATTGGTCACAGCAGACCGGGGCCATGCCGGGCTGCTAATTCCACTCATCAATGGCGTTTTGGCCGATGCGGGCTGCTCATATTCCGACATCGATTGTTATGGTGTAACGGTCGGCCCCGGATCCTATACCGGCATCCGTATTGGCCTGGCGACTGCCCGCGGCATGGCCGCTGCGTCCGCCAAGCCGTTGATCGGCGTGACAACCACGCAGGCTGTCGCCCATCGGATCGCCCGCCAATACCCATCGGAAATGACTGCTGGGCGAGCCATGGCCATTTGCCTCGACACCAAGCGCGCGGACGTCTATCTGCAATGCTTTGCCGACGACCTCACCGAACATAGTAGCCCGGCTGCACTTAGCGTCCACTCTGCGGTCGCTGCGTTACCCGATGGCAAAATCCTTGTCGCCGGTAGCTCTGCTGCCGAAATTATCGAGGCCAGCGGCCGCGCCGATGTGGTTGGACTCGCCGGCGATCAAGGGCTAACCGACGCAATTGATGTTGCGGCAATTTCGGCAGATATTGTGCTCAACCGCAAACAGAACGACATGGCGCCACCGCACGCACTTTACTTACGGTTACCGGACGTAACATTGCCTGCGGCCGGCAAATCCAAATCCTAGCAATGACCGCCCCGATAATACGTATCCGCT
Source organism: Alphaproteobacteria bacterium (assembly GCA_021774575.1). GTDB lineage: Bacteria > Pseudomonadota > Alphaproteobacteria > UBA6615 > UBA6615 > JAJFIX01. The sequence goes on from JAJFIX010000006.1 coordinate 61,695, forward strand.
CCGTTGGCCCTGCACATGCGTCCCCTTTGGCAGAATTACATTCACGGGCATTTGCCGAAACGGGTCAAGCCGATTGGTCAGCTGCCAGTATCGCCGCCACCCTGGCGACACCTGCGACAACTGCCCGATTGGCCGATGTGATCAACGGAGTGGCCTTAAGAGATCAAACTTCGTCCGGCTTTATAATCTGCAGATTTGCGGGTGATACAGCGGAAATTCTGACCTTGTGCGTGGACCCGAAATATCAACGCTTGGGCCTGGGAAGTGCGCTGATACACTCCCTTGCGTCGATCTTTATCGGTGAAACGGGCGCTTTATATTTGGAAGTTGCAGCCACAAATGCCAAGGCAATTTCATTCTATGAAAAGCATGGATTTTCCGTGCAGGGGCGTCGACCCAATTATTATGAGACGACGACAGGGCGAACGGACGCAATTTTGATGGCGCGGCCATTTGCCCAACATTGAATGGCGCGGCCATTTGCCCAACATTGAAACGTCAGGGCCTTTTCCTCGGCAGATCGGCACCTTATATCTGGTGCTCAAATATATGATCGAATGAAAGATCAATCTGAAATGAGCAAAAATATTTCGCGCATTGAGCGATTATGCGAGGACATGAACCTGAAGCTAACCGATCAGCGTCGGGTCATAGCGAAGATTCTTTCCGATGCAGCCGACCACCCAGATGCCGATATGGTTTATCAGCGCGCCGTTCAGTTAGACCCGCGTATTTCAATTTCAACGGTCTATCGCACGGTTCGACTGTTCGACGAGGCGGGCTTCCTGGACAAGCACGACTTTGGCGATGGCAGGGCGCGCTATGAGCAAACCGGGGACGAGCATCACGACCATCTGATTGATATCAAATCGGGCAAGGTGATCGAATTTGCCAACGCCGAAATTGAGGAACTCCAGCGACGGGTCGCCCGTGAACTGGGTTACTTGCTTGTCGATCATAGATTGGAGCTATATGCAACGCCACTAGATGATGTAAAAGAAAGCAATTGATCCAACATAATTTACGTACTTTAATTTTGATTAACTGGAGTTATTTCGTTGAGCGTAACCCGTATATCTCAGGGCCACATAGATAATCAGGAGAACGGGCCCACGAGTGAGTCGACCAAATCCGCTGAACTCGCCGGCGGCATCCCCTCCCTTTGGTTTGGATCCCTGGAATTGCGGTTGGCGGTGAGCGACACCGATATTGAAGCAATACAGGCCCTGCGTTTTCGCGTTTTTTATGAAGAACTGTCGGCGACCGCTTCTGCTGAAACTGTCATCTCACGGCGCGATGCCGACTCGTTCGACGCCATTTGCGACCATATACTGGTCTTAGATCATCAATTGGGTGACGACGCAGATGCGATCGTCGGAACCTATCGTTTGCTTCGCTCATCCGTCGCCAGTGCCCATGGCGGTTTTTATACCGCCGGCGAATTTGACATTTCATGCCTCGAAAATATTGGCGGCGAGCATGTCGAGCTCGGCAGATCTTGCGTGGCCCCGCGCTATCGAACCCGTCCAACGATGCAGCTACTGTGGCGCGGCATCGCCTATTATGTACTCGGATACGATATTAGTTTAATGTTTGGCTGCGCCAGCCTAGCGGGAACAGATTTGGACGCGCTCTCAACCTCTCTCAGCTATCTATATCAGTACCATTTAGCACCACCGGCGCTCAGGCCTAGGGCTCTTGAGGGGCAATATGTCGAGATGAATCGCGACCCGGTCGACGAATCACAAAAACGCCGCGCATTGGCTAAATTACCGCCCCTGATAAAAGGATATTTGCGCCTTGGCGCCTATGTTGGCGACGGGGCGGTTATTGATTCCCAGTTCAACACCACGGATGTTTGCGTGGTTGTTAAAACGGACCTTGTGACCGAAAAATATTCCAAACATTATATCCGCTCTTTTAATGAAAACACTGATGGCGTTGATGCGGTCGAAGACGAGAAAAGCGACAAGAGTGGTGAATCCTGACGGGAAGAACGTAAACGAATGGTCTGACGGAACGGCGCCACCCAGCTCCGCCATTCTGTCATTTATTCGCATCTGTGCGTATCTGGCCGTCACGCTCCTGCTGATACCGGCGCAGGCATTGGCGCATTTGATTAGTCGCAACCTGGTGCGCAAAATACCCGTCTATTATCACCGACTGAGCTGCAGAATTCTCGGATTGCGCCTAAATATTGTTGGCAAGCCCGCACTTGCGGGAACGGTTTTGTTCGTCGCCAATCATTGCTCCTATCTCGACATAGAGGTATATGGCGCTGTCATTGAGGGTTCTTTCGTGGCGAAAAAAGAGGTCGCGTCTTGGCCGGTTTTCGGTCTGCTCGCAAGACTTCAACGTTCTGTATTTGTCGACCGGTCCCGGACTGCGTCCAAAGCAATGGGGGCAGCCATTCGCGACCGACTGCAGCAGGGCGGAAATGTCATTTTATTTCCAGAAGGCACAAGCAACGATGGAAACATGGTCATTCCGTTTCGAAGCTCACTCCTTGCCGCCGTCGATCGACCCGATGATGTTGCGCCGGAGGATTGGCGTGACATCACCGTGCAACCGGTTACGCTGACATACACCCATCTCGATGGCCTGCCGATCGGTCGTTCGCTGCGCCCCTATATTGCCTGGTACGGGGACATGGACATGGCCAGTCATTTTTTTCGTCTGTTCGGATTGGGCCGCGTAAGCGCGCGGATCGAATTTCATCGGCCTGTCGGCCCTGGCGAATTTGCCTCGCGCAAAGAACTCACCGACCATTGCTATAAAACGGTTGCTGATGGCCACGCCAACGCCCTAGCAAGCAAAGGTTCGACCGGGCGGATGCTGACTTTGGGCCGACGCCTTTGAATTGCGGGCTATTAAGGCTAAATAAAGACCATGACAAAAAATCTTTTTATCAAGACCTATGGCTGTCAGATGAATGTCTATGATTCTCAGCGCATGGCCGATGCGTTGGCGCCGCAAGGATATCGCCTTGTCGAGCAGCCCGATGAGGCGGACCTGGTCGTGCTAAACACCTGCCACATTCGTGAAAAAGCCTCGGAGAAAGTTTTTTCCGAACTCGGGCGACTAAACCGCATAAAAATGAACCGCGAGGCAGAGGGTGGCACCCTGGTCATCGGTGTGGGCGGCTGCGTTGCTCAAGCCGAAGGCGCCGAGCTAATCCGCCGCGCTCCCTATGTCGATATGGTGTTCGGCCCACAAACAACCCACAGATTGCCCGAAATGGTGTCCCGTGCGACGCGCGGCACGGAAAAAAACGGAATTATTGATACTGACTTCGCCGCTGCCGAAAAATTCGATGAGTTGCCCGCCCCCACCGGGACCAATCGCAGTAGCGCTTTTCTGTCGATCCAGGAAGGATGCGATAAATTTTGCACCTTTTGCGTGGTTCCTTATACCCGTGGAGCGGAATTCTCCCGCCCCCAGAACGATATAATTCTTGAGGCGCAAACCCTCGTTGATCAAGGAGTTCGCGAGATCACACTGCTCGGCCAGAACGTCAACGCGTATCGCAATAACGGCATAGGCCTTGCAGACCTGCTCGAAAATATGTCGCAAATCGACGACCTAAAGCGCATTCGATACACTACCAGCCATCCCAGAGACATGGACGACGCGCTCGTTGCTGCCCACGGCACCAACGAAAAGCTTATGCCGTTCCTCCACCTTCCTGTCCAATCAGGCAGCGATACGATCCTTCGGGCGATGAATCGCGGCCATGGAGTTGATCGTTTTTTCGATATTATCGATCGATTGCGCGCCGCCCGGCCCGATATCGCCTTCAGTTCCGATTTTATTGTTGGTTTCCCCGGCGAGACCGACGCCGATTTCGAAGCGACATTGGATCTAATTGGCCGGATCGAATTTGCCCAGGCCTATTCGTTCAAATATAGCCCACGTCCCGGCACGCCGGCAGCCGATATGAACGACCAAGTTCCTGAACCGATCAAAAACGAGCGCCTCGCCGCGCTACAAGATCTCATCACCCAGCAGCAAAAAATATACAACGCCAGCCATATCGGGTCCCACACATCAATTTTATTCGAGAGTGCAGGACGGAATGAAAATCAGTATATTGGTCGCACACCGTATAATCAGTCGGTCCATGTGACGGGGGATGCAACTCTTTTGGGTACTGTGAGACAAGTCGAATTGACGATCAGTAAAAGTCATAGTCTTGAAGGCCGGCTGATTGAATCTGCCGGCGCGACTATATGAGTACGGCGGCAAAGCCATCGCAGGCAAAACCACCACGGACAAAACCATTGCGGACAGAGCCATTGCATATTCGGTTCGATGATAACGCCATTATGGCGGCACTGTTTGGACCGCAGGACGAGCATCTGGTGCATATCGAGCGATTACTCGACGTAAAGCTGAGATATCGTGGCAACGAATTAAACATCACCGGCCCGAAGCAAAGTTTGGCCATTGCGGAACAGGCCATTCACGCCTTGTATGAACGCCTAGAACAAGGGCTGGAGGTCGGCCCCGAAGAGGTCAAAGCCGCCGTCCGCATGGCCGCCAGCGGCAACGTCAGTGCAGTAACCAGTGCCGATACGTCTATCCGCACCCGAAAGCGCGTTATTACGGCACGAACCCCCAATCAAATGGCCTATATGGAAGCCCTGGGCCGGGTTGATATGGCGTTTGGCCTCGGCCCAGCCGGGACGGGAAAGACATATCTTGCCGTCGCTCAGGCCGTATCGCTGTTGCTGCGCGGCGAAGTTGAGAGGATTATTCTGTCTCGGCCCGCCGTCGAGGCCGGTGAACAGTTGGGGTTTTTGCCGGGCGATCTTCAAGAGAAGGTTGATCCTTATTTGCGCCCCCTTTACGACGCGCTTTACGACATGCTGCCGATAGATCAGGTCACCAACCGGATCCAGACCGGTGAGATCGAAGTCGCACCGCTCGCCTTTATGCGGGGGCGCACTCTGGATCGGGCCTTCATCATTCTTGATGAGGCGCAAAATACCTCGCCGATGCAGATGAAGATGTTTCTGACACGTCTGGGCGAAGGGGGCCGGATGGCCATCACCGGTGATATGACCCAAATCGATCTCGCGCCGGGCATGAAGTCGGGACTGGTTGATTGCCTGGAAATTCTCAAAGATATCGAGGGTGTGGCGGTCATAGAGTTCGATGATCGCGACGTTGTCCGCCACCCGATGGTTGCCCGGGTTGTGCGTGCCTATAACCAGCGCGACAAACAAATTCAGGTAGCGCGCCGTAACCGAGCCAATGCGCGCAAATCGGCCGACCGGCAGCCGGAACCAACCGAGGCGGATTAATCGATTGATCACACCGCCGTTCAATTCCGACCTTAATATCGATATCACCGTTTCCGCCGACCCATGGAAGCGCGCAGACATCAACGCCGAAGAAATTGCCCGGGGCGCAATTTTGGCGGCGCACGAGCAAACCGGTCCGGCCGAAGTTAGCGTCCTCCTCTGCGACGATGAGGCAATCCGCATTTTAAATCGAGAGTATCGCAGCAAGGATCAATCGACCGACACCTTGTCCTTCCCCGCCGAGACCCAAATTGGCGGCGTTACGGTTTTGGGCGACATTGTGGTTTCTTATGATACGGCTGAAGAAGCGGCAACTTCCCAGGGTAAAACCCTGGCGCATCACCTTGCGCATCTGGTTGTGCATTCCTATCTGCATTTGATTGGTTTCGACCACGAGCAGGATATTCAGGCCAAAGCGATGGAAATGCGGGAACGCGAAATTCTTGCCTCCCTTGGCATAGACGACCCCTATGAGCTACGATAATTGCGATAGTATGAACGACGCATCCTCATCGGCACTTTCGCGTACCGCACAGGCGGCGCGCAGTCAGGACGAGGCCACCGGCGACAGCCGGGCCCCTGGGCCGTTCGCTCGGCTACGCAATTTTCTGCTTCGGCGCCACAATGACGCGAGTGTTCGCGAGGCGATCGAGGAACTTATCGACGAGAGTGAGGGCGAAACAGGCGAGGCGGCAATTGACGCCGACGAACGGGCGCTCATCACCAATATTCTTCAACTCCACGAAGTAACCGCAGCCGACGTGATGATTCCCCGCGCTGAAATTGCTGCTATTGACGCCAAAACCCCACTCGACGATTTGGTCAAGCGAATGGCAGCGGAAACACATTCGCGTATTCCTGTCTATCGCGACAAGCTTGATGATGTCATTGGGTTTGTGCACATCAAAGACGTGCTCGCTGCCCAACACTTAAAGCGCGACCAGGTCGCGGCCGACATCGTACGCAATATTTTGTTTGCCGCCCCCTCCATCCAAGTGCTCGATCTGATGCTGGAAATGCGCGCGGCACGGGTTCATATGGCAATCGTCGTTGATGAATTTGGCGGAGTCGATGGGCTGGTCACGATCGAAGACTTGGTTGAGGAAATAGTCGGCGAGATCGAGGACGAGCACGACGAAGAAGCGCCGATGCTGGCCAAGACCGGCGACGGATCGATCATTGCCGATGCCCGCGCGCGAATTGAGGATTTGGAAGCCCTTATGGGCGGGTTCGCAACAGATGAAGAGCGCGAGGAGACCGATACGCTGGGCGGTATCGTTTTTTCCATTATCGACCGTGTACCGAGACGTTTTGAGGTGATTGCCCACCCGTCAGGGCTGGAATTCGAAGTCATCGATGCGGACCCACGTCGGATCAAACGCTTGCGTGTTATTCGCCCCACCAAGAAGCAGGACTAGGACCGTTTCTATGGAGACGCTGGCAAACTTTGCCATCGTAATCCAGCGGCGCGGAGTGGACGAAAAGCGCCGGCGGGCAGTTTGGATTGCTTTTTTGCTCGGCGCTCTGACTGTCCTCGCATTGCCGCCGGTTTATTTTCTGCCCGCTCTCATTCCCGCCTTCGTCGGCACAATCTGGTTATTGGAGCACGCGACATCTCGTCGAGCCGCATTAATCGGATGGGCCCATGGGCTCGGGTTTTTTATCGCCGGAACCTATTGGATCGGTGAAGCATTTCTGGTCGACCCGGTCCGCACCGGTTGGTTGACACCGTTTGCCGTCATTGGCCTCGCTGCGGGGCTGGCCTTGTTTCCCTGTTTCGGCTTTGCCGCCTCGGTCATGATTTGGCGACGCTTGAAGCTGGGAGCGATCGGTCGCATTTTGATCTTTGCAGCCATTTGGACAATCATGGAATGGCTACGCGGCCACGTCCTGACGGGTTTCCCCTGGAACCTGATTTCCACTGTTTGGGCCGGTGATGTTTGGATGACGATCATGCCTGTTGCCCAGATCGCGGCATTTATCGGCGCTTATGGCCTCAGCCTACTCACGGTTATCATCATGGCAATGCCGGCAGTTTTGGCCCGGCCATCGCGAGGCGCCTGGCTGCTAGTTTGCGCATTATCTTTTGTGCTGCCTGTATCGCTAGCGGCAGCTGGCGGGCAACGGCTTTACCGGGCCCCCGCACCCGACCTCAATAGCGCCGCCGGCGTGCGCCTGCGCATTGTCCAAGCCAATATTGATCAAAGTTTAAAATGGGTCGGCCCCTTGCGTGTCCAGCATCTACGCACTCATTTAAATTTAAGCAGCCAGGCGCCGGCGCCGGGCGAACCACCACCCAGTCACATAATCTGGCCCGAAGCTGCGGTCCCATTTGCCCTCGCCAACCATGATGAGGCGAGAACTGCAGCCGCACAGATTGTCCCGGCGGGCGGTGCACTCTTAACCGGCGCCCTGCGCTTCGGGCGCGATAACGACAGCGTCTATAATGCAGTGCATGCTATCGGCGGCGACGGCGCAATCCTGGCGACTTACGACAAGGTCCATCTTGTGCCGTTCGGCGAATATATGCCGGCGCGGGGCATTCTGCCGTTTGACAAACTTGTGCCCAGTCAGGGCGACACCATTGCAGGGCCCGGTCGGGCCACTTTGCGAATACCTGGCTTGCCGCCGTTTGGCGCCTTGATTTGTTATGAAGCGGCCTTTCCCGGAGCGGTTACGGCGTCAGGAGACAGACCCGATTGGTTACTCAACGTCACCAACGATGCCTGGTTTGGCAAGAGCGCCGGGCCCCATCAACATTTTGCCTCGGCTCGTATGCGAAGTATCGAGGAAGGCCTTGCCGTTGTTCGCGCCGCAAATACTGGCATTTCTGCCGTTATCGACCCATGGGGACGAATTACCGGGCGCATTGAACTCGGGCATGCGGGAACTTTAGACGCCAATCTGCCGTTGCCCCTTGGCCCAACATTATATGCACGGTTCGGTGATCAAATTCTGGCTTTGCTCTTGTTCGCCACCCTTAGCCTTGTGTTCGTCATGCGGCGTTACCTCCACCCAGGTGCTTGACCGCTGCAAACAAAAACGGCACAACCCTAATCCAGCAATTTACGCACGATCAATGATGGGGGTACTCCAGTGGCCAAAGGCGATTATATTTTTACCAGCGAATCCGTGTCGGAGGGTCATCCCGACAAAGTCTGTGACCGCGTGTCGGACGCCATCGTCGATACGTTTCTGACGCTGGAGCCAGAAGCTCGAGTTGCGGTGGAAACACTGACGACGACCAATAGAATTGTTTTGGCCGGCGAAGTACGAGGCCCCGCGAGTATCGATGCAGCGCATATGGAAGAGGTTGCCCGCTCGGCTGTGCGCGAGATCGGTTACGAACAGGACGGCTTTCACTGGAAGAATGCCGCTGTAGACGTTTTTGTGCATTCCCAGTCATCGGATATCGCCCAGGGTGTCGATAGCGGCGGCAACAAGGACGAGGGCGCCGGCGACCAAGGGATCATGTTTGGCTATGCCTGCCGTGAAACCGATGTCTTGATGCCTGCACCCATTCATTACAGCCACGCCATATTGAAATCCCTTGCCGAAGCGCGCCATTCGGGCGCCGAGCCAGGGCTCGAGCCTGACGCAAAAAGCCAAATTTCTCTGGCTTACAAGGATGGCAAACCGGTCGGGGCAACAACGGTTGTTGTATCGACCCAACATGCGGAAAGCCTTTCCCAGGACGAAATTCGTGAGATCGTTCGGCCCCATGTCGAAAACGTGCTTCCCGAGGGCTGGATGTGCCCCGAAGACCAATTCTTCGTCAATCCAACCGGACGCTTTGTTATCGGTGGACCGGACGGCGATGCAGGACTAACCGGGCGCAAAATTATCGTTGATACATATGGCGGCGCAGCACCACATGGCGGCGGCGCTTTCTCGGGCAAGGACCCGACCAAGGTCGATCGGTCGGCTGCCTACGCGGCACGTTATCTGGCCAAAAATGTGGTTGCGGCCGAGCTGGCCGAAAAATGTACCATCCAGCTCGGCTATGCGATCGGCGTTTCCTATCCGCTGTCGGTCTATGTCGATACCCATGGCACCGGATCGATCGATGAGGACGCGCTGGCCAAACGGCTGCGCGACAATATGGATCTCAGCCCGCGCGGTATCCGCGAGCATCTCGGATTGAATAAACCGATCTATGCCCGCACATCCTCCTACGGCCATTTTGGCCGCGCCCCGGAAGAAGATGGCGGCTTCTCCTGGGAGAAAACTGACATCGCGGCAGCGCTGCAATAGAAAATCTATACCGCTTCTATGGCCGGCGCCTGGGCCGCAAATTGCGGTCGGGGCGCCAGCGGCTGCTGGATGAGTTGTTGCCCGAAGTTGCGATTGAGCTTGAAACTGCGGCAACGCCAAACGCCCTGTTCGACTTTCAGCCCAAGGAGTTATGGCTCGAAATCGGATTTGGCGGCGGCGAACATATCGCGTGGCAAGCGGCTGCCAACCCTGAAATCGGCCTGATCGGAGCCGAGCCCTTTGTCAACGGTGTCGCCTCGCTGCTCGGCCATATTGATCGGGAGAAAATTTCCAATATTCGTGTCTGGGCCGATGATGTACGCCCGCTTCTCGACGCTCTGCCCGACGCGATTTTTACCCGGGTTTTTATTCTCCACCCCGATCCATGGCCAAAACGGCGACACGCCAACCGTCGTATCGTCAGTCAACCCGCACTGGACAGCCTTGCCCGCCTGATGACCGATAATGGATTGCTCCGAGTTGCGTCGGACGTGCCGTCATATGTTGACTGGACGCTGTTTCAACTCGGGCAGCGCCAGGACTTTGCTTGGACAGCGCGTTGCCCGGCCGACTGGCGTAATCCGCCCGCCGATTGGCCCGCAACCCGATATGAAACCAAAACCAGCAGCGAGGGCCGACCACCGACCTATTTGCAATTCCGGCGGTACCCCCGAGACTGAGCTTGCGCCGCACCCATAATGTTCTATATATAGGCTCAATAATTCCCATAATTACCTGCTCGCAGGTAAAAATAAGGGGTGGCCCGCTGGGCCGCCTTTTTTGTTGGGTGCCTTATTTGTTGAGCAGTTTCGGGATTTGTTGAGCCGTTTTGGGCAAAATATTCGCCGCGGCTTATGGTCATTGCGACGTATTTTGATCCAATATCAGGGAAAAATGAGCCTAATCAGCCAGTCCAAACAAACCGACCAAATATTTCAACTCATTGAGCCGGCGATGGCCGACAAGGGGCTGGAAGTGGTACGGGTCCGCATATTGGACGGCGACGACACTATTTTGGAAATTTTTCTCGACCGCGCCGATGACCGACATATCGATGTAGATGATTGCGTCTCAGCCTCTCGGGCCATTTCCGCCCTGCTCGATATTGAAGACCCGATAGCCGGCCATTACGATCTTGAAGTGAGTTCGCCGGGAATTGACCGGCCTCTGACCCGGCCGAAAGATTTTGAACGATATGCAGGCTTTGAAGCACGCATCGAATTGGAAAAAGCAAAAGACGGGCAGCGGCGCTTCCGCGGATTGCTGAAAGGACTCGCCGAAGACGAAGTAATGCTGGAAGCCGACGGCAAAGATGTATTATTGCCTCTTGAGGCAATAGCGAAAGCCAAGCTCATTCTAACCGATGAGCTGATTAAAAACGCTAACAAGCAACACTCCTGAGACCAAGGAACGTAGGACGATGGAAACAGCAACAGGTCCGAGCCGCGTTGAAATGCTCGCCGTCGCCGACGCTGTCGCGCGGGAAAAAGGCATTCAGCGCGAAGAAGTTTTGGAAGCCATGGAAGAGGCCATCCAAAAGGCGGGCCGCAGTAAATACGGGCCGGAACACGATATTCGGGTCAATATCGACCGCAAGACCGGCCATATTAATTTGATGCGTTTTCGCGAAGTGGTCGAGGAAATCGAGGACGAGCACACCCAGCTCACCCTGGACGAAGCACGTCGAGAAAAAGAAGATGCCAGCCTCGGTGAATTTCTGACCGACGAGCTGCCGCCAATTGATTTTGGTCGGATCGCTGCGCAGACTGCAAAACAAGTTATCGTCCAAAAAGTCCGCGATGCCGAACGCGAACGCCAATACGAGGAATTCAAGGATCGGGCCGGAGAAATCGTCAACGGTTTGGTCAAGCGCGTCGAATACGGCAATGTCACCGTCGATTTCGGGCGCGCCGAAGGCGTAATGCGTCGCGACGAGACAATCCCCAGAGAAAATTTCCGGACCGGCGATCGGGTGCGGACTTTTATCTACGATGTCCGTCGCGAAGCAAGAGGCCCACAGATTTTCTTATCACGCAATAAGCCGGAATTTATGACCGGGCTATTTGCGCAGGAAGTCCCTGAAATTTATGACCATATTATTGAAATTCGGTCGGCCGCTCGCGACCCAGGCAGCCGCGCCAAAATCGCCGTAATTTCAAACGACGCCTCGATCGATCCTGTTGGCGCCTGCGTTGGCATGAGGGGCAGTCGCGTCCAAGCCGTTGTCGGTGAATTGCAGGGTGAAAAAATTGACATCATTCCCTGGTCGGAAGACCCCGCCACATTTGTCGTCAATGCGCTGGCCCCTGCGGAAGTGGCGAAAGTCGTGCTCGACGAGGACGCCCATAAAATAGAAGTTGTTGTTCCGACCGACCAGCTGTCTCTTGCAATTGGGCGGCGCGGACAAAATGTACGCCTGGCGACCATTCTGACCGGGTGGGATATCGACATATTGACCGAAGAAGAAGAATCGGAGCGACGGCAAACTGAATTCGCAGAAAAAAGCGAATTGTTCATGAATACACTCGATGTTGAGGACATCATCGCTCACCTGCTGGTGACCGAAGGCTTCTCCTCAGTCGAAGAAGTCGCCTATGTCCCTGTCAGCGACCTAAACAGCATCGAAGGCTTTACCGAGGACCTTTCGGAAGAGCTGCAGACCCGCGCCCGGACCTGGCTTGAAAAACGCGACGCAGATCTTGATACCGAACGCCACAGCCTCGGTGTTGCCGACGAGCTGGCCGAGTTGAAAGTTCTGACGCCGGAATATTTGGTTCGCCTCGGCAAAGCCGGTATTCGCAGTCTGGATAATCTCGCCGACCTCATCGGCGATGAATTGCGTTTCCTGCTGATGGAGGAGGAAACCGAAACGAGCCTCGACGACCTCGCCAACTTGGAGGGCGCAGCCCTGGCCAAATTGCTTGGCCCGTCGCCCCTTGATGCCGAAGAAGCCGACGCCGTCATCATGGCCGCGCGCAAACATTGGTTCCCGGAGGAAGAAGCTAGCGAGGACACGACAGCAGATACCACCGATAGCAATACCGAAAGCAAAACTGAAACCGCAACGGAAACCGCCACCGCAGAACCCGGTGACGGCAGCGACTCCGAAGCCTCATAATGGGCATTCGGAGCAAATACGGAACGCGACATGATGCTCGCCGAAACAAACCTCAACGCAGCGCAGTCATGCGCGGCCAAGCCCGGCGAGCCCGGGCAGGCGGCGCGCACGGATGCGCCCGAGGAATCGGCGCACAATCCTAGACCCAGCCGGCCTAAACCCAGCCAAACTGAAAAGTCGTTGCGAAAATGTGCGGTCAGTGGAGACAGCCTGCCAAAGTCACACCTGATCCGGTTTGTTGCTGACCCCGAAGGTCTTCTCGTTCCCGATATCAAAGCAACACTCCCAGGCCGCGGTGTATGGGTCAGCGCAAAACGTACGCTACTTGAAGAGGCCGTCCGGCGTAATGTCTTCGCCCGTTCTCTCAAAACTAATGTCATCTTGCCCTCCGACCTCATCGAGACTGTCGAAGCATTGGTCGCCGCAAGGGCAATTAACCTGATTGGATTGGCCCGCAGGGCTGGCGTAACTGTCGCCGGTTTCGAAAAATGCCGCGCCTATCTTGACGGCTTGAAATCTAGCGATACGTCGCCGCCTATCGTTGCGATTGCCGCTTCAGACATCGCGCCCGGTTCAGCAGCAAAATTTTTTGGCTTCCTGGACCGGCTATCCCCCGCTATACCGGTCCACCGTGTGGATTTGCTGACAGCGGAAGAGCTCGGACGCCCCTTTGATCGGGAACGTTTGGCTCAGCTAGTGATCCAACCGGGCGGACTTGTCGCCGGGTTGATCGATGAGACTAACAGGTTGGCTGCACTCCGCGACGGCGGGACGGCAACGACGCAATCGTTGGATGGTGGAAATGAGTGAGACAAAAGAAACCGCTGAAAACGGCAAGAAAAAGCCGCTGAAGTTGGGTCAACCCGGCCGTTTGGAGCTGAACAAGACCGTTGAATCCGGTCAGGTGAAGCAGAGTTTCAGCCACGGGAGATCGAAAACGGTTGCCGTCGAGGTGAAGCGCAAGCGCACCTTCAAAGCCGGCGATAGCGGCGCGATGAAAGAGGTCAGCAAGGGCGAAGCCGCGCCTGCTCCTGTTGAGCCCCCTGTCGTTGAAGCACCGCCCGAGCCGGTCAAAGAGACCGGGCGGGCACAACCAACCACCCCTCAAAGAACTTTGACCAAAGGTGAGCGAGAGGCTCGTGAGCGCGTTGTCGCCGAGGCCGCCCTTGCGCGCGCCAACGAACCTAGCCCGGCGGTACCAGAAACAAGTGCCGGTGAGGCACAGCCGGAAGAGCTGGCGGCAGAGGCTGGCCCAAGCGCGGAAGAACTCGGCCTGAGCGCAGAAGAACTTGAGCGCCGCCAAATTGAAGAGATCGAACGCAAGCGCCAGACCGACGAGGCCGAACGACTTGAAGCGGAAGAGAAAAAACGCAAATTAGCCGAAGCAGAAGTCGCAAGCGCGGCTGCAGCCGAGGCCGAGCGAAATCGACCGGTGCCGGTTCAGGGAGAAGAACCTGCAGCCACTGAAGGACGGTCTCGCGGTAAACCGGGTGCTGCCAAAGTGGCGCCGGCCAAAAGCGAAAGATCACGAAGCCGCGGCGGGCAAAACAAACGACGGGGCGGCAAGCTAACTATCAGCCAGGCGCTCAGCGACGAAAGTGGCGAAAAACGGCATTCCGTGGCGTCTCTTCGCCGCCGCCAGCAGCGTGAGAAGCAGAAGGCGGAAGGCCAATTCAGTGCCGATGCTGAGCGAAAGATCATTCGCGAAGCTGTTATTCCCGAGACCATCGCTGTTGGCGAATTTGCCAACCGAATTGCCGAGCGAGCAGCCGACGTCATCCGGACCCTGATGAAAATGGGCATCATGGCCAATGTTAATCAAATCATTGACCAAGATACCGCCGAGCTTGTTGCCGAGGAGTTGGGTCATAAGATCAAGCGTATCGCCGCTTCCGATGTCGAAATTGGTCTTGGCGGTGATGTCGATGCCGATGAAGGCCTTCAAGAATCCCGTGCCGCGGTTGTCACCGTTATGGGGCATGTTGATCACGGCAAAACGTCCCTGTTGGACGCCTTGCGTCAGACCGACGTGGTGGCCGGCGAGGCAGGCGGCATCACCCAGCATATTGGTGCGTACCAAGTACAGCTCAAAGATGGCGGCAGGATTACCTTTCTCGATACACCGGGCCATGAGGCATTTACCTCGATGCGCCAGCGTGGGGCAGAGGTCACAGATATCGTCATTTTGGTCGTTGCGGCCGATGATGGCGTCCGACCGCAGACGATTGAGGCGATAAATCACGCCAAAGCAGCAGGTGTGCCGTTGATCGTCGCTATCAATAAAATCGACAAAGAAGGCGCTGACCCAACCCGCGTTAAAACCGAACTTCTGAGCTACGAAATAGTTGCCGAGGATCTTGGCGGCGACACACAATGTATTGAAGTGTCAGCGACGCAAAAAACCGGCTTAGAATCGTTGGAAGAAGCCATTCTTTTGCAGGCTGAAATTCTTGAGCTGCAGGCAAACCCCAACCGCCAAGCTTTTGGTGCCGTTGTCGAGGCTCAGCTCGAGCGAGGCCGGGGCCCAGTTGCTACCGTTTTGGTTCAGCGCGGCACACTGCGTATAGGTGACATATTTGTCGCCGGCGGCGAATGGGGCCGGGTTCGCGCTTTAATCGACGATCACGGCAAAAATGTCGAGGCAGCCGGGCCGTCGGTACCAATTGAAGTCTTGGGGCTAAATGGCACGCCGCTCGCCGGTCAGGATTTTGCCGTGGTCGATGACGAGGCCCGCGCCCGCGAAATCGTCGAATATCGTCAAGGGGTTGTCCGCGACAAACGCGCCGTAGCCAGTGCACGCGGTAGCCTAGAGCAAATGTTCGACCGTATTGCCGCCGGTGAAGCCGCCGAAGTACCATTGGTTATCAAAGGCGACGTGCAGGGCTCGGTTGAGGCAATTATCGGTGCTTTTGATAAAATGGCGACCGACGAGGTCAAGGTTCGAGTCCTCCATTCGGCGGTCGGTGGAATCACCGAATCCGACATATCCCTCGCCACAGCGTCGGCCGGAATTATCATTGGCTTCAACGTCCGCGCCAATGCGCAGGCCCGCGACCAAGCCAAGCGCGACGGAACAGATATTCGATATTACTCGGTGATTTACGATGCCATCGACGATGTAAAAGCGTTGATGGAAGGTGAACTGGCACCGGACGTTCGCGAAAACCGTCTGGGATCGGCGGAAATTCGTGAGGTCTTTTCAGTATCCAAGCTTGGCAAAGTCGCCGGCTGTATGGTTATTGACGGTCTGGTTCGGCGTGGCGCCAAGGTACGCCTGCTGCGCGATAATATCGTCATCCATGAAGGCGATCTCGCCACTTTGCGCCGCTTCAAAGACGATGTCCGTGAGGTGCGTGATTCCTATGAGTGCGGCATGTCCTTCGAGCGTTATGATAATATCCGAATTGGCGATGTTATCGAATGCTACGAAGAAGAAGAAATTGCACGCAAGCTGTAGGTAACACTGAACCATGGCCACTCGAAGAACTGCATCACCCGCTTCCCAGCGCCAGCTCAGGGTCGGCGAAGAACTGCGCCATATTGTCGCCGAAATATTCCTGGCTGACCGTCTTCATGATCCCGACCTCGCAGGAAAATCGTTCACCGTGACCGAGGTTCGGGTCAGTCCCGATTTGCGCAACGCAACTGTTTTCACCCTGCCGCTCAGCGGCGAGGAAGCTGGGTCGCAGGCGGACAAAACGATCTTCGAGGCGCTTAATCGGGCCGCACCCCATATCACGGCATTAGCGGCCAACCAATTGCGCGCCCGGCGCGCACCACGACTGACATTTGAACGTGACGGATCTTTTGACCAAGCGCAATCGATCGACGCCCTGCTTCGCCGACCCAACGTCGCCCGGGATTTATCAGAATGAGGCGAGCTGCGCGGCGGTTCATCTCTATCGAAACGAACCAGTAATATGGGGCGGCGGCGGCGAGGGGGCATTCCCATTCATGGGTGGTTGAACGTCGACAAACCGGTTGGCATGAGTTCGGCCGCTTGTGTTGCAGCGGTGCGCAAAGCAACAAACGCCAATAAAGTAGGTCATGCGGGAACACTCGACCCACTGGCGTCCGGCGTTTTACCCATTGCTTTCGGTGAGGCCACAAAAACCGTTTCTATTTTGCAAGATGGGCGCAAGCGATACCGTTTCACCGCACGATGGGGCGAACGGCGAGCCACCGACGATGCGGAGGGCGAAATCGTTGCGACATCTGATCACCGCCCGAACGTGGCGGCGATAAAATCGGTTTTGCCGGAATTTACCGGCAGGATTAGTCAAATCCCACCGGCCTATTCGGCGATTAAAGTCAATGGTGACAGGGCCTATGCGCTCGCCCGGAGCGGAGAAACCGTTACCCTCAACCCGCGTCAGGTCGATATTTACGAATTGCGCTATCTCGACGAGGTTGAACTTCCAGAGGCGGCTGATATAGCGGATTATGGTGTGTTTGAAGTGACTTCCGGCAAGGGCATGTATGTGCGGTCATTGGCTAGGGATTTGGCGCAAAAACTAGGGACCGAGGGACATCTCGCGCGATTGGTACGCGAGGCCGTCGGTCCATTCGAATTGACGAGGGCGATTTCACTAGAAATTATCGAACAACTCGGCCATAGTGCCGCCGATTTTGACGAAATTCTTCCGATTACGACCGCGCTGGCCGACATCCCGGCGCTGGCCCTATCGGCAGACGAGGCGTCCCGCCTCAGAAACGGGCAGGCAGTGCCTATCATGCGCCCCGCCGACCGCGACATTTTGGACGAAGTGGAAGAGGATGATCCGATTCTCGCCATTGAAGCCAACGGCAAACTTGAAAAGCCGGTTGCATTGGTCAAGGCGCAAGGAATTCAGATACTGCCGGTTCGCGTTTTCAACATATAAGTATTAGGAGTACCCCGATG
Source organism: Alphaproteobacteria bacterium (assembly GCA_021774575.1). Lineage (GTDB taxonomy): Bacteria > Pseudomonadota > Alphaproteobacteria > UBA6615 > UBA6615 > JAJFIX01. The sequence continues at coordinate 79,276 of JAJFIX010000006.1, forward strand.
TCGATTACGAACGAGCGCAAGCAGGAATTGATCAAAGAGTATCAGGCTAAAGACGGCGACACTGGGTCGCCCGAAGTTCAGATCGCGATTATTTCCGAGCGCATCAAGAACCTCACCGAGCATTTTCAGACCCACAAAAAAGACCATCACTCGCGTCGTGGTCTGCTGATGTTGGTTGGCCAAAGGCGCCGGCTATTGGATTATCTGCGGCGCAAAAGTGAAGATCGCTACCAGAGCACCATCGCCAGCCTCGGTATCCGTCGCTAGGCTCGGCGCGGAAACCGGGCCCTAAATACGCCCCTATATCGCGCCAGTTTACGATCGCGCTGGATGCGGCGCGATCGGCTCAAATACAACGTGCATAGACGTACGAAGGGGGACTGCAATTGGGCGGCCCCGAACGTTTGTCCCGGCATTGGGCCGGGTCGAACCTGAACGCAAATTGGAATATATGAATGTTTAATATCGTTAAAAAAGAGATTGAATGGGGTGGCCGTACCCTGACCCTGGAAACCGGGCGTATTGCCCGCCAGGCCGACGGCGCTGTCCTGGCCACCTACGGTGAGACCGTCGTTCTCTGTACCGCAGTTGCGCAGAGAACACCGAAGCCGGGCATTGATTTTTTCCCGCTGACCGTGAATTACCAAGAAAAAACTTTTGCCGCCGGTAAAATTCCGGGTGGCTTTTTTAAACGCGAAGGCCGACCTGCAGAAAAAGAAGTTCTGACGTCGCGCCTCATTGATCGGCCGATCCGACCGCTTTTCCACAAAAACTTCCGCAACGAAACCCAAGTTATTTGTACGGTCATCAGTCACGACCTGGAAAATGACCCCGACATCGTCGCCATGGTCGGCGCCTCCGCCGCACTGACCTTGTCCGGCATTCCATTCCTCGGCCCCATTGGTGGCGCGCGGGTCGGATATAAAGCCGGTGAATATGTCTTGAACCCGACGACATTTGATCTGGAAGAGACAGAGCTTGATCTCGTCATGGCCGGTACGCAAGAAGGCGTGCTGATGGTCGAATCTGAAGCCCAGGAGCTTTCTGAAGAAGTCATGCTTGGCGCGGTCAAATTCGGTCACGAGCAAATGCAGGCCGTGATCAACCTGATCATCGACATGGCCGAAGAAGCTGCGAAAGAGCCGTGGAATATTCCCGAGACTCCGCAGGAAGTCATCGACCTGAACGAAAAAGTTGCCAAAATTGGCGAGGCGGATTTCCGTGACGCCTATAAGGAAACAGTAAAGCAGGTTCGGGTCGAAAAACTCAGCGCGGCCAAAGAGGCTGTGCTGTCACAGCTTTCGGACGACGAGACAGCGATAGCCGGTGGCGCAATGAAGTCGCTGGAAAAGGATATTGTCCGCAAAGACATCCTGAAAACCGGCCAGCGCATTGACGGTCGTGATACCAAAACCGTGCGCCCAATTGATGCGCAGGTTTCGATCCTGCCGCGCAGTCATGGTTCGGCCCTGTTTACCCGAGGTGAAACCCAGGCAATGGTCGTCACTACCTTGGGCACCGGCCAGGACGAGCAGATCATCGACGCCTTGGAAGGCGATTATCGCGAGCATTTTTTGCTCCATTATAACTTTCCCCCCTATTCGGTTGGCGAGGCCAGTTTCCTTCGCTCGCCGGGCCGTCGGGAAATCGGCCATGGCAAGCTCGCTTGGCGCGCTATCCGGCCGCTGCTGCCGTCGAAAGAAGATTTCCCTTATACGATCCGCATCGTCTCGGAGATCACGGAATCCAATGGCTCGTCTTCGATGGCCACGGTCTGTGGCACCAGCTTGGCGATGATGGATGCTGCCGTGCCACTGAAACGGCCGGTCGCGGGTATTGCGATGGGCTTGATCAAAGAGGGCGACGATTTTGCCGTGCTCTCGGATATTCTTGGTGATGAGGATCATCTGGGCGACATGGACTTTAAGGTCGCCGGCACGGATGAGGGCGTTACCTCATTGCAGATGGATATCAAAATCACCTCGATCACGCCGGAAATCATGGAGATCGCGCTTGCGCAGGCCAAAGACGGCCGAATCCATATCCTGGGCGAAATGGCAAAGGCACTGACCGAGGGCCGCGACGAGGTTAGCGCCCACGCACCGCGCATCACCACCATGTCGGTTCCCAAGGATAAAATCCGTGAGGTCATTGGAACCGGTGGCAAGGTCATCCGCGAAATCTGCGAGGAAACTGGTTGTAAAATCGATATCGATGACGAAGGCACAATTAAGATATCCTCGATCGACCTTGAGGCAACCGAAAAAGCCATGGACTGGATCAAGGGCATTGTTGCCGAGCCGGAACTCGGTGTCATTTATAACGGGAAGGTCGTCAAATGCGTCGATTTCGGCGCGTTTGTGAACTTCCTTGGCGCCAAGGACGGTCTTGTTCACATCTCCCAGATCAAGCCTGATCGTGTCGAAAAAGTCAGCGACGAGATCAGCGAAGGCGACGCGGTCAAAGTCAAAGTCATTGGCTTTGACGACCGCGGCAAGGTCAAACTATCGATGAAAGTCGTCAACCAAGAAACCGGTGAAGATCTCGAGCCAGATCAAGACCTCTCGGGTTCCTCGGGTGGCGGAGGCGGTGGTCGCCGCCGGGGCTAATTAGAAACACAGCGAAAGGCCCGCCGGTTGGCGGGCCTTTTATTTGATCACGTAGGAGCAAGCCCGACTATGGTTGTGCGAAATTCACCGCCACAGAATATCTTCTTACCACGCATTGTCGGACATCGCGGCGCGGCCAGCCATGCACCAGAAAATACCTTCGAGGGCATTGCCATGGCCCGGCAAATGGGCCTGGAAGCGGTCGAGGTCGATGGCGTTCTAACCGCCGACGCCATTCCCGTCCTGTTCCATGACGCCGCCCTTGACCGAACATCAACCGGCCATGGGCCCGTCGGCGCATATAGCTTGAAAGATTTGCAGGCTCTCGATGCTGGCGCTTGGTTTGGAAAAGGCTTTAGCGGCGCCAAAATCCCAACATTGGCCGACGCCATTACCTATGCGACCGGCTTAAACCTGCAAATGAACATCGAAATTAAACCACAACCGGATGCCGAGGACGCGACCGCCCGGAAAATCGTCAAAATCGTCCAAGCGCACTGGCCAACGGACCGCAAGCCACCCTTGCTTTCAAGCTTTTCCATGACGGCCCTCGCCAGCGCCAGGGACGAAGCCCCTGGCCAGCCCCGCGCCGCAATCTTTGCCCACGGTACGCCCGACGATTGGCTCAGCCAAGCAAACCCACTCTCGCCTGTCGCAATTCACATAAACAAAGAGAGTCTCGACCGCGATACGGTCGCCACCCTCAATGGATCAGGTTTTGCGGTTGGCGCCTACACTGTGAACTCTCGCTGGGAAGCCCAACGATTATTCGATGCCGGAGTTGATTATATTTTCACCGATGCCCCCGACGAAGTCGCCGGAGTTACAACCTAGGCCCAGTGGCGCTCTTAGCCTCTGTGCGAACGCCGCCACCTAAGTTCATCACCAATTGCCGCATGCCGGGCCAGGGACTGCAAATCAGAGCGATTGAGAACCCCAACATCCGACAACATCCGGTCGTCAAGAGATTGAAGTTCGCTGTAATTGCGCCGATAGGCCGTCGCTAGCCGCCGACGAGCCGCCAAGCGGTTGAACCGCTCAGACAGTGTAGGGCCGGCTGTCCGCCGCCAAAATGGCAAGCGGGTTTCGGTCAGAACATCGGTCCGGCTGAGCCCAACATCCGCCAGCTGAGCGGTACTTAACTCTGCCAACGCCCGACGTTGGGTGGCTCTAGCCTGCCAATCCTGCAGTTGGCGTATGTAGCGGTGGCGAACGAGGCGGCCCGCTGCCAACCCCAACTGCCAACCTACACCGCGCAACCAATAACCGGATCGAACAGAAAATGAAGTCTGTGCAAGCGATTTCGAACCGACTAACACATTAGCATGACGGTAATCCATTTTTCGGCCCTTTCGTTTTCATTAAAAAAACTTACTCAAAAGGTCTTTGTAATTGCCCTTCCATCGCTATATGCGCCCACCAAAGCATGTTTACAAACGATGAAAATTCATATTTCAAATTAGATTAACTTATGCGAAAATGACCTATGGTCAGACAATTGCCATCGTTAAATGCATTGCGGGCCTTCGAAGCGGCGGCCCGACACCTCTCGTTCACCAAGGCCGGAGAAGAGCTTTTTGTGACCCAGGCGGCAATTAGTCATCAGGTTAAAGCGCTCGAAGATTATCTCGGCCTGCAGCTCTTTCGACGACTTAACCGACGCCTGCTGCTGACCGATGCGGGACAGGCTTATTTGTCACCATTGACAGCCGCCCTAGATCAAATTGCCGCGGCTACGGCGCGCCTATCACACCCGAAAAGCTCCTCAGCGTTGCGCGTAAGCGTACTGGCCTCAATGGCGGCAAAATGGCTGCTGCCCAGACTCTCTCGATTTCGCGGCCGTCATCCAGAAATCGACATATTGATATCGGCGAGCGCCTCACGCACCGATTTCAACAGTGACGATGTCGACGTGGCGATACGCTATGGGCCCGGCCGGGCCTATTCGGGTCTTGAAATCATACCGATGATGGGCGACCGGGTATTCCCGGTCTGTAGCCCGAAATTTTTGACCGAAGGGCCTGCAATGTTGCGCCCTCAGGACCTGGCCAATCACACATTACTGCATGATGAAACCGTCGAAGGCGAAATTCAGCACTGGGGCCGGTGGTTGGCCCATGCCGGTGTGACAGGAATAGACACATCGAGAGGGCCAGGGTTCAGCGACTCCAATCTCGCACTTGATGCGGCGGCGGCGGGCCAAGGTGTTGCCCTGACACGCTGGTCTCTTGCTGCAATAGATCTGGCGGCTGGCCGCCTCATCATTCCGTTCGGTCCGATCGTCGACACGGATTTCAGCTATTTTGTCGTTTATCCAAAGGCAAAAGCCGACCTGCCAAAGGTACAAGCATTCGCCGACTGGTTGCTCGAGGAAGTCGCCGCAGACGACGGAACAATCGAGCCGACCATCAGCTCCGGCATTCGCCGTATCAATAGTCTCTAACTAATGGTTTTTAATACCCTCATCACTGGGGGAAAAATTGTTGCTGTCCCTGGGGGCCGCCCTGGGGGCCGCCCTGGGGGCCGAATGATTACTGGTTTTGCACCGCCCCGAATTGCTGCGGCCCGAACTGGTTTTGCTGAGGCGCCCTAAGATCTCCCCCGAAGGCACGTTGTGGTCCAAATTGGCGACCAGCGCTGGTCCGCCCAATCGGCGCGGAAGCCCCTTGCGCAAAGGAGCTTGGAAAAGTTTGCCCGTCGGAAATCGTATCAAAAAACAGCGGCGGCTTAACCGGTTGGCTCGGTACTACCGCCCCGCCGAAATAGTTTTGATCGAGACCGTCGCGAACATATTGAGGTACGCCGTTCGTTCCGGGAGCAAAGCCCGGTTGCCCATTCGTCGGAACCCCATTTATCTGACCGAATGCGCCCGGCGCAAATTGAAGTTGCCCAGCTGGCTGGCCGCCGGATGGATTTTGGACGAACCGGGCCGGGCCAGCCTGACTAACTCCGGGTTGGCTCTGACCGAATAGGCCCTGCGAACCGCCAAATTGTTGTTGTGGGGGCAGCTGTGGCTGGATTTGCGCCTGCCGGGGCAAACCTTGTTGCCCAAATTGTTGGCCGGTCTGCTGGGTGAATTGTTGCGGCGCAACTTGCGGGCGTTGAAAAAATTGCTGCGGCGTGAACTGTTGCTGCTGCTGCGTAATTCGCGGGCGTTGAAAAAACTGCTGTGGGGAAAACTGTTGTTGTTGCGAAATTTGCGGACGCTGGACAAATTGCTGCTGCGTGAACTGTTGCTGCTGTTGCGTAATTTGCGGGCGTTGAAAAAACTGCTGTGGGGAAAACTGTTGTTGTTGCGAAATTTGCGGGCGTTGGACAAATTGCTGCGGCGTGAACCGTTGCTGCTGCTGCGTAATTTGTGGGCGTTGAAAAAACTGCTGTGGGGCGAATTGTTGCTGTTGAGTAATTTGCGGGCGTTGGAAAAATCGCTGCTGGACAAATTGTGGCTGACTGAATTGTTGCGGGTTGGCTGGCGTCTGCACACCAAACCGTAATTGGCGCGCAAATGGCTGAATTTCGAATTGCGGCTGGCCAAATTGTTGTTGGCGAACTTGCGCCATTGCACTGCCCGTCGCCCCAATGAGCACCAATAAACTCGCTGCCGATACCAATCCGGCAACCACCACCTTGACGCGCACCATCATGCGTAGCCTTTCATATTTAGTCCAGTATTTGCCGCCGAATCCAGTTCCGCACACCACACTTGGCTATCCACGCCAATGTCTCTGCGAAAAACTCCAGGTTTCCAGATTAAGCATCAAGCGCGCCCCCATTAGTGCGCTCAGGACGGTTTTTGCCATTCGTCTGGCAAATAAACGCCGCCAACTGAAGCATATCTTGGCTGGCAACGAATGTCGCTGTGGATAAAATCCGTGCGGGTAAGCTGGGCGGGTACACTGGAATGCTGAAGAAATATGCCTGGCAAAGTATGTCTGCCTAAAAACAGCGCGACCGTGTTATCGCCGGTCGGCCCTGGCAGCCGTTATCGGGTAGGCCTGGACGGGCAGTTCGTAGGATAAAACGATCGCCATTTTTACACATTCGGCGATATCGTGTCGGCCCATATCCATTGTAATAGTCAAAAGACTATCGAGGCCAACTCTCACATCTTCTATCTTTGGCCCTATCGCTATTGTCGCATCGGATCCGACGGCACCGCTTGGCGCGTCCAGGTCAACACTATCCATCGAGTTGTCTCGCGAAATCACGGCCCATTATTCTGCCTTTATGCTTGAAAGCTTGGACATGCCCAAGGGGTTGGATAGGACCATTTACCGCTCGAACTATCGCCTACCTATGTTGATAGGTGACATGTCGATCCAGTTTTTTGGTGTTATGAGAAACCGTTACTCTAACAATTCAATTCCTTGTCCATGGGCCTCGCGCGCTGCCCTGGAAATCGCAACGGCAAGGCCGACAAACCCATATCTGGCAGCCTCCCCCTGAAGATACAAAAGGGCACTGTAAATACCTTCTGCCGTTTCGCCGACGGACTCAAATTCCGCGCAATTTGCCTTCTCGGATTGCAATTTATGATTCACGCTGCTTGGCGCGTTTGATCGGTTAGCAACTTTCCTCCGATACCAGCCTTGGTCCGCACCGTACGCCAAATTTCCTTTGAGACATGGATATAGGCAACGGCCGTTGAATATCCGTCGATATCACGGGGCGTACTAATGAGCTCTATCGGACAGCCGGCTGACGCAAGAACGCGGCGAAAAATTGCCACCGGCATCACGCCTAGAAACTTTTTGATATTGTGGTCAACGCCAAATTCCTGACATGCGCAAATGATCTCGGCCAAGGCCCGCCGCCGCATGCCCGGTGCTAAGTCACGATCACACCCAAAACGCGTCGCTTCCCAAATAATCTCAGACTCTGGCAATTCTTCTGACGGCCAGTCCGGCCATAATTCCCGTACCATATAGGGCCTAGTCGTCGGTATGAGCCGCACCGCTGCCCGGGCTTGCCCTGCATCATCGAGCCACAAAAGGTAGTTCGCCGCTGGCGTGTCGAATTGATCATATTCGAGTCCGTTATGGACCGGCACCCGCCATTTTTGTCGAGTGACAAATAACTTATGGCGCAACCGATGATGCGAAATCCATGCATCCCCGTATAGATGCGCTGTTTCCCAATTTACTGAAAGTACCGGCATGAACTGACCTCGCTTTGCGATTTCCAGTTCATTAGGCGAAAAATATTGGAGTCTCGGTACTGCCTATCTTAGTAGTATTTTCGACATCGGAGCGTCGGGTAAAATTGTACCGCTATGGTTTTAGAAGTCCAAATCGGATTGCTTTGACAACAGCAACCACACGACTGCTAGTCTCAAATTTCCTCAGCGCATTCTTCATATGGTAATTCACCGTATTATGGCTAATGCCAATAATTACGGAAATGTCCCAAGACGATTTCCCCTTCGCCGCCCAGGACAAGCAATCAATCTCTCTTGGCGTCAAACTTGGCGCCACATTTGCTTCATACGAAACGCCACCAAGGTCCTCATAAACCGTATGAAATTGCGCCGCCACGGTGGCGAACCATTTCATATTCGGTGCCGAATTGGCTTGTGAGTCGCTCGAAGCAAACGATACCACCGCCACACGCCCCATCGACCCATGAATTGGCACGCTAACGCCGCTGTAAAGCTCCGCTTCCTGCGCGTTCTGAAAAAATTCTTTTTGCGCCTCGGAAATTTCGAATTGGGAGGACAGTGTATCCCAATTGAATGCTCGGTCCAGCTTCGGCGTTAATTGAACGACCGGATCAATAGCCTGATAATTTTTCTCAAAATAAAATTTTACCCAGCTCTCCGGGTAGTTCAAGGCGATCGCAGGGGCAGGCAAATCGTGCCGACTGGTTGCGGCATATCCCGAAAGGACACCAAATGCCAGCCGGTCAAACCCAATGGAATCGGCGGCGCTCTCAAAAGTTGAGAACAAGTCAGCGACGCTAGAGGTATTATTTGACGCTTCAATGAAGTCTAGAATTTTCACCTGCAAGTACCGCCGTTAATAAACTATCGTGTCGCCCCGTGTCGGCCACCCAAAGTCCGCAATTCACAACAATACCACCATTACCAACAACGGGACCCAAAACCCGGTTATTTTCGTCTATTTTTCTGCGGTGACTTTCCCTGTGACCCCTCCCCAAGAGTTTCAGCAATTGAGCGCACGAGGTGAATGAAGCGCCGGCGTAAGGCCTGGTTATCAATTCGTTGAAAATAGGTGTTTAGCTCGTGTTGCAATTTATCGATTGTGTCTGCTCCATTGCCAAACCCCTCAGCCTGTTTGCCCGGACTATCTCCGCTTTCCAATCCGACAAAGAAAAAATCGGGCTCGGCACCCAGAAACTTACTTATTTCCCACATCCTGCTGGCGCTAACCCGATTAGCGCCGGACTCATACTTTTGAATTTGCTGAAATGACAGACCTAATTCTTCAGCTAACTCAAGCTGAGTCACACGCTCGCCTTCGCGCCGTGTTCGCAATTTTTTACCGATATAGATATCTGTGGGATGAGCCATACGAACTAAGCCACCTATAAGAACCAAAGAACCATCTGCCCATACATCGGACATCAATTTTCCGACAGACACAACGAAAAAGTTGCAAGTGGGGATTATATAGTGGTGCTAAATTCTGTAGCGCCTACATATAGCAGTCTAGGTAAGGGCACCCTTGGGAATACCAACCGCGTTAAAACCCGCATCCACGTAATGGATTTCGCCGGTCACGCCGCGACTCATGTCCGACAGCAGATAGAGCCCGGCGCCGCCGACGTCATCAAGAAAGATATTGCGCCGCAGCGGCGAATGGTCGGCGGTAAATTTATAGACCTGCCGAGCGGACCCGACTGCCGATCCAGCCAATGTTCTCATAGGGCCGGCTGAAATAGCGTTTACCCTGATCGCATCCGGACCAAGATCGGCTGCGAGATATTTAACGCTTGTTTCCAGGGCTGCTTTGGCGACGCCCATTACATTGTAATTGGGCTGAACGCGGGTTGAGCCATCATAGGTCAATGTCACCATCGCCCCGCCGGTGGCGCCGCCGCCTTTCATCATCAAAGTCGCGGCGCGGCGGGCGACACTGGTAAACGAGTAGCAAGAGACGTTCAGGCTCAATAAAAAGTTATCCAGGCTCGTATCGACATATCGGCCGGACAATTCCTCCTTATTTGAAAAGGCAATTGCGTGAACGACAAAATCCAGTCCACCCCAAATGCTTTCAAGCTCGCCAAAAGCTGCGTCCAATGACGCTTCATTTGTGACATCGCAATCCATCAGTGCAGCGGCGTTAACCGATTTAGCCAAGGGCGCCACGCGCCGCTCGAAGGTCTCGCCCTGATAGGTGAAGGCGAGCTCGGCCCCCGCTCCGTGCAATGCCGATGCAATGCCCCAAGCGATAGAGTGATCATTGGCGACGCCCATGATCAAACCACGCCGACCACGCATGAGTTCTGGTGCAAACGGCAGAGATGTATTCTTAGTCATCAAATAGGTGCCTTTTCGTCGGGCTGGGGGGCGTAACTGAAGGATGGGTGGCTATCAGGAGAAATTAGCCATCGTATTTTTGAAATATCAGAGTCGCATTTGTACCGCCGAAACCGAAGCTATTCGACATTGCCGACGTAATTTCTACACCATCCATTCGAGACGTTGCGATCGGAACACCGTCGGCCGCAGGATCAAGCTCATCGATATTGGCCGACGCGGAGATAAAACCGTTTTTCATCATTAACAGCGTATAGATGGCTTCATTTACCCCCGCCGCGCCCAGCGCATGGCCGGTTAGCGACTTGGTCGATGTGACCACCGGCAGTTTATCGCCCTGACCAAAAACAGCTCTAATCGCTTCGAGTTCTTTTAAATCGCCGACGGGCGTTGATGTGCCGTGGGCATTCACATAGTCAATTTTTGCGTCCGGATCCTGCAACGCCATTTGATCGAGGGCCATATTCATACAGCGCACGGCGCCCTCACCCGATGGCTGGACCATATCGGCCCCATCAGAATTTGCCCCATAGCCAACCAGTTCAGCATAGATCGTCGCACCACGCGCTTTTGCGTGCTCCAATTCCTCCATCACCAATACGCCGCCGCCGCCGGAAATGACAAATCCATCCCGATTTGCGTCATAGGGCCTAGATGCCCTTTCCGGCGTATCGTTATATCCGCCCGACAGGGCCGGCATGGCGTCGAATAGAACAGACATCGTCCAGTCGAGCTCTTCACCGCCACCGGCAAATACGACATCTTGTTTTCCGAGCTGAATTTGCTCCGCAGCTGCCCCAATGCAGTGGGCGCTGGTCGAGCAGGCTGAACTTATCGAATAGTTAATTCCTTTGATCTTAAACCATGTAGACAAGGTCGCCGAATTCGTCGACGACATGGTCTTGGGCACCATATAGGGTCCGACACGTTTCGGGCTGCGTTCGCGAGCGGTGTCAAAAGCCGTCAATAATGACCGTGTTGAAGGCCCACCGGATCCGACGATCAACCCGGTGCGCGGATTACTCACGTCGTTCGAGTCAAGTCCAGAATCGGCAATCGCCTGATCCATTGCGACATGGTTATAGGCGGCCCCACCACCCTCAAAACGCAAAGCTTTGCGGTCGATTAAGGAGTCAAGGTCAATGTTAAGATCTCCATGAACGTGACTGCGAAAGCCCATTTCCGCATAAATCTCGGAGAAGCTTATGCCTGACTTTCCGTCTCTCAGAGAATTTGTGACTTCTTCAGCATTGTTGCCTATTGAGGAAACAACGCCCAAGCCAGTAACAACAACGCGGCGCATTTTCATGTCTCCTAATCAGCTATCAGCGGTATTTTGCGGAAATAATCCAACCCGCATGCCGGTTGACTCATAAACTTTTTCGCCGTCAAGCTCGGCATAGCCGTCGGCGACACCCAAAGTAAATGCCCGGGTCACTACTCGCTTTATATCCAAATGAAAACGAAGGAGCTTACCAGTCGGCTTCACTTCGCCGGAAAATTTTACCGTCCCAACGCTCAATGCCCGCCCCGGTCCCGGCAAGCCACGCCAACCGAGATGGAACCCGAGCATCTGCCACAGAGCGTCAAGCCCCAGACACCCCGGCATCACCGGGTCTCCTTCAAAGTGGCACTTAAAAAACCACAAATCGGGCAAAACATCGAATTCAGCGATCATTTCGCCAGCCCCGTGGGCGCCTCCGCTATCTGCAATCTTGGTCACGCGATTGAACATAAGCATAGGCGGCAAGGGAAGCCGGGCATTACCCTGACCAAACAACTCGCCATGGGCGCACGACAACAGATCCTCATAGGTAAAAGAGCTCTTTGCCAAATTTGGATTAGAATTCACGGCCTAAAAATGTCCTTCTATCTACGAAACAAAACACCGGATATACCCGTCTAGTAAGCAAATATGAGACGCCTGTCACCGCATTTCAACCAACTACGGCCCACATATTATAGCTAGATACCCGCCCATTATTGCGCGACTCTATCCTAGTTCGTTGTATGTCCATACCGCTATCTATAGGGCGCGACAAATACCCTTTATTTTGCTGAAAAACGTTCAAAAAACACCGCAAATAGACACCGCAAAAAACATTGCCTATAAATTTTCAATGGCTTTGATTAGAGTCCTATGATCACGATACGCACCGCAAACTTCAGCAGATCTGTAAGATGATCACAACCCGCCCATTCGCTAAAACTATCGACCGTCTTCGCGCCGCCGGACTACGTCCGACGCGTCAGCGCATGGCGCTCGGGCGAGCTCTGTTTGACGGCACCTATCGTCATGTAACGGCCGAAGGTCTATATGAAGAGATCTGCCGCACTGGCGCCCGCATATCATTGGCAACCGTCTACAATGCCCTGCACCAATTTACTGAGGCGGGTCTGTTATGCGAAATTTCTGTCGATCCGGGAAAATCCTTCTTCGACACAAATACGAGCGATCACCATCACGTCTACTACCAGGACGAGGGTCGGCTTGAAGATATTCCGACCGACGAACTCCAGATCGATACCAGCACTATTGCGCGCTCTGGTTATACTCTGAACCGTCTTGATGTCATCCTCAGAATGACCTCAAAAATGGATTGACTTTTCCATTATTTCCTTGCGTTACAATGAGATGTTTTATATTTTAAAGTAATTCTAATAAGGTCGAAACGGCAAAAATAGGGAGCAGCCAGTCATGTCCTTGAAGGACACAAAAACCGAACAGAATTTAAAAGACGCGTTTGCCGGAGAGAGTCAGGCCAATCGGCGGTATTTGTATTTCGCTCAGAAGGCCGATGTTGAAGGATATAACGACGTCGCCACAGTTTTCCGGTCCACCGCCGAGGGCGAGACAGGTCATGCACACGGCCATTTGGAATTTCTCGAAGAAACCGGGGACCCAGCCACCGGCCTGCCCATCGGTGGGACAGCCGACAATTTGAAAGCGGCTGTTGCCGGTGAAACCCATGAATATACCGATATGTATCCTGGCATGACCAAAACAGCACGCGAAGAGGGATTTGAGGAAATCGCCGATTGGTTCGAAACCCTGGCAAAGGCGGAAAAAAGCCATGCCGGTCGGTTCCAAAAGGCTCTCGACACTCTCGACGATTAGTCGACCCCAGGTTATTGGATTTAGGCGGTCGATTGTCGACCGCCTTTTTTCTAGGTACACATTTTATGAAGACCACTAAGGAAGGCAGTCTGGGCGCGCCAACCCGCCATGCCGTCGACTGGAAAAGCGAGGCATTCTATGACCCGGATGCCCTTGATGCTGAAACGAGGCGCATATTCGATATCTGCCATGGATGCCGCCGTTGCTTTAATCTGTGCGATAGTTTCCCCCGGCTTTTCGATTTGATTGACGACAGCAACACCGGCGAACTCGACAGCGTTGAAAGTGGCGAGTTTGGTTCGGTAGTCGACGCCTGCACATTGTGCGACATGTGTTTTATGATCAAATGTCCCTATGTGCCCCCCCATGAATTCGATCTTGATTTCCCCCACCTAATGCTGCGCCATCGCGCGGTTGCGGCCAGCAACGGGTCGGTCAGTCGGAGCGACAAGGAGCTGGCAAAAACAGACCGCAACGGCAAATTTGCAGCGCCACTTGCCGCGCTCGTCAATTGGTCGGTTAGGCAAAAACCATTGCGCCAAATATTACAATCTGCCGTCGGCATTAGCTCTGACGCGCCATTGCCACAATATTCGGCACGTTCAATGCAAAAACGATGGGCAGAAGAGGCGATGGGCGCCAATGATACGGCCCCTGCAAATGGACGCAAAGCCGTGATCTACGCCACTTGCCATATGAATTACTCGGACCCTGATCTTGGTCTGTTAGCGCAGAAATTGCTTGCGATGAATGGGGTCGAGACTGAGTTCGTTTATCCCGAATGCTGCGGGATGCCGCAGCTGGAGCAGGGCGATCTCGCGAGTGTCGCCGGTAAAGCGAAAAACGTCGCGGCAACGATGCGCCCCTGGATTGATCAGGGCTATCAGATAATTGCGCTTGTCCCGAGCTGTTCTCTGATGTTGAAGATGGAATGGCCGTTAATCGCACACGACGATGACGATGTCCTGGCTCTAGCTGGCGCGACCAAGGACATTACCGAGTATTTGGTCGATATCGCCAAGGGTGAAGGCCTGTCGGCAGAACTATTGCCAGTGAGCGAGAAAACGAGCCTGCATATGGCCTGCCATGCACGCGCCCAAAATATGGGCCGGAAAGCCGAGGAGCTACTCGCCCTTATCCCCAAAATGGAGACCAAAATCATTGAACGCTGCTCGGGTCATGGCGGCGCCTGGGGCGTTAAGAATGACAATTTCGACATCGCCAAAAAAATTGGTCGACCCGTGATACGCGCCACTGCCAAAGCCGGCACCAAATATGTCGTATCCGAATGCCCCTTGGCGGCACAGCACATCCATTACGGACTTGACGAGAATGGCGAGGCTGGCCACGACGGCGCCGTCCGGCACCCGCTCGAAATTTTTGCCCGCTCTATCGGCATATACTAGACACCGGATATTTTGATCATGCGTGAAATTTCCAAGAACGACATTATGGACCTGACAGCCTACGCAAAGGTCCGGACTGAACGTCGACGCAATATAATTGCAGCGAAGGCGCGCCGGCGGATTGCTCTCGGGCCCTATGCCAATCTCCTGTTCGAAAATTACGACACCATGTTCCACCAGATCCACGAGATGCTCTATATCGAGCAGCAAGTAAACACCGGCCGCCCGATTGATCCCGTCGCCGTATCCGCCCAGATCGAAGATGAACTCGCTGCCTTTAATCCTCTAATACCCAACGGACGCGAGCTCGTTGCGACCATCATGTTTGAGATTGCCAGTCCGGCAATGCGGGACGCATTTCTCGACACGATAGGCGGAATCGAGAACAGGTTTTCAATTTGCCTTAGCGGTAGTGAGATAAATGGCATCCCAGAGACCGACACCCAGCGGACCAATTCGTCGGGCAGAGCGAGCTCGGTACAATTCGTGCATTTCCCCTTCGACAACGCTGCCGTGACGCAATTCAATGAGACCGGTGCGCGAGTGTCCATCGTTTGCAGCCACGAAAATTATGCCCATGCGACGGTGCTTAGTGAGGACGGAAGGTTCGCGTTAGCGCAAGATTTCAAGTAGCTATCGCCGGCGATTATTGAACCAGGTCGACCAATATTTCTGCCAGCGCCATCGGGTGAGACACCATCATCATATGTCCGGAGTTTATCTCGCGATATCGCCACCGGTGATCGTTGCGCGCCGCTGCAGCAAATTTCTCGAACGGGCTCGGTGTGAAATCAGAGGCCCAAATAAAACTTCTGCTGCTGACCGGGCCTTGCGGATGACTTAGTTGAATTTGTTGCTCCAAGCACGCCAAAGGATGATCAACACTCAATCGGTCGACCCAAGCCAAATCTTGTCGGTCGGTGAGCTTCCAAAAAGAGGCGGGGGGAGACGGTATGCGCCAACCATCTCCGTCATCGTTGGCAACTGTCCGATAATATTCCCGGCGCTCGGGCGGCTGCAGATCCATGATCGATTGCCCAGCTTCCGGCACAAATCCATCGAGATATATCAAATGCTTGATACGCGCGTGCTGGCGATCGGCTGCACCAGTTACCACCATGCCGCCGTAGGAATGGCCTACCAAAACCACGTCGTGTAGCTCTTCGACTTCTAATGTCATCGAAATATCGGCGATGTGGGTGTCGAGATCTACTTTCCGCCCTAGAAGATGAGCCCGTTCGCCCAGCCCGGTCAGCGTTGGCGTGTAAACAGTTTGGCTGAGATCACGCAGGGCGCGGGCCGTCCGCCGCCAATACCAGCCGCCACCGCCAAATCCGTGCACGAGAACAAATACCGCCATGCTGCTCCTCTTTGATACTGACGGCGAAAGGCTCGCACTTATTATTATATTATTGGTGGGCGAGCGACGCCGCAGACATCAGCACGCTGAACGCTTCACACCAGATGACCACTGAGTTGAAGCGGCTAATATCCGTACCGGCCGGAACGGTATAATTCTGATCGCCGATATTTCCTTTCAATCGACCAAGGGCAACATAGTCTGAATTAGTTACATCTGCCGAACCCGTAACATCTGCGGCTGAAACCAACCAAACTTTCAGATCCGGTCCGTTGGTGACTTCAAACCCTTCAAATCGAATTGTAATGACGCCATCGCTTCCTTCATAGAGGGTCGCCGTGCCGGTGCCTTTGTGGATTGCATCAACGTCGGTGAATTGCCCTTGTGCCAAAGTTTTTGTTGTTTGGCCGGCACCAGCACCTTCCGCCACTTCTACATTGATCCATAAAGGGCTTGCGAGCCACCAGAATAGGTTGCCAGCTGCAAAGCCGATTAGCCCGGCGACAACGGCAATGAGGATTGATTTTTTCATGAAATTTCTCTCCTAATTTTACTCTTCAGCAAGTTCGGGGGCGATCTCGGGCGCCAAGTTTATCGGCCCAATATGGGTTACTCCCCACAGCGTACGAGCCGCGACCCAGCCCTTAAAGCGACCCTGGGATCCATCAACTTCGATGCGGCACCAGCCGGCCTCGCATTCGAGTAAATCTGCGATCACGCCAACACCCAATTGAGCCAACTGTGTCGTTTGGCTATCTGGCCGACGGTGTAGGAATGCCGGTTCGGCTAACAAAACCGTGCGTTGTGACGTCAGCATCGTGCGATGAACCCAGCCAACGTCGCCCTGCCAATCTCTGACTTGGCGCCAAGTATCGAATTCACCAACAATCTCGATCGGTTGGTTTCGCTTCGTCAGCACCCAGTCAATGGGATATCGGCGACCGGGGCCGGTGCGCATATTGACCACGCCAGCCCGAACACTGGCAAAGCGCGGCAGGTTGGCTTGGTCTTGACCCAATAGATCTGTGCCGGAACTCAGCAGCGTAATAATGGCCAAAACGGCAATATATTCGAATGGCTGTTTGGCCCAATACTTCATCAAAGACCCTCGGGGACCTCCCCCACACCTCATTGGCGGATACGCCCCCGTGCCGCGCCGGGTCAAGAACCACCACAGGTTTTACACGCCGGATCGACGGGAACGGCGATTTTACGAAACCGAGTGTCGAGGGCGTCGAATAGCAATAAATATCCAACCAATGGCTCGCCCAAATCCAGCAATATTTTCAAGACTTCAATTGCCTGCAGCGTACCGACGGTCCCCGCCAATGCGCCCAATACGCCAGCCTGTTCGCAACGTGGCACTAAATCTTCGCTGGGGGGTACTGGAAATAGGCAGCGATAACAGGCCGTCTTTTCAGCGGCCCGATTGTCAGCAGCAAATAGCTGACCTTCGAAGCGCAATATTGCGCCAGATACCAGCGGTCGCCGCAGCGCATAGCAAATATCATTGACCAGATATCGTGTTGGAAAATTATCAGAACCGTCGGCGACCAAGTCATAACTGCTTACAATTTCCTCGGCGTTTGCCGCGTCGAGGCGGGTATCGTGACGCACGACCTCGACACCAGGATTGACGCTGGCCAACATTTCCGCAGCACTATCGACCTTGCGTTCGCCGATATTTTCGGTCGAGTGAATAATTTGGCGCTGTAAATTGGTCAAATCAACTTCGTCATCGTCGACGATACCGAGCCGGCCAACACCTGCGGCAGCCAGATACATGAGCAACGGCGCCCCAAGACCTCCTGCCCCGACAACCAGGACTGACGCTGCAAGCAATTTTTGCTGCCCTTCTTCGCCAACTTCGTCGAGGATCAGGTGCCGCGCATAGCGGTTAAACTGCTCGTCTGACAAATCGGCCTGCATGGCGGTTCCTATTTTTCGAATAAGGCCGTTGAAAGATAGCGTTCGGCAAACGACGGCAGCACGACGACAATCGTTTTGTCGCTCATCTCCGGGCGGGCGGCGGCTTCCAGCGCCGCCGCAATGGCGGCTCCAGAGCTGATGCCGCATGGCAATCCTTCGAAGGTCGCCGCCTTGCGCGCAAACTCAAACGCCGTTTCATTTGCTATCGGCAACACTTCATCAATCAGGTCAACGTCGAGATTGTCGGGCACAAAACCAGCGCCGATACCTTGAATTTTGTGCGGGCCCGGCTTGCCTCCTGAAAGGATTGCCGAGTCCTCAGGCTCTACTGCAACCATTTTTACTGATGACTTGCGGGCTTTCAGTACCGAGCCAACACCGGTCAACGTGCCGCCGGTTCCGACACCGCTGATCACCATGTCAACGGCACCATTGGTGTCGACCCAAATTTCTTCCGCCGTCGTGCGCCGGTGTATTTCAGGGTTGGCCGGATTGCTGAACTGCTGCAGCATGATGGCGTCCCCCATATCGGCGATTATTTGATCGGCCTTGTCGATCGCCCCCCGCATTCCTTGTGCCGCCGGAGTTAGCACGATTTCCGCACCAATTAATGTCAGCATTTTGCGGCGTTCATGGGACATTGAATCCGGCATGGTTAGGATCAACCTATAGCCCTTAGCCGCGCAAACGAATGCCAGCGCTATACCGGTATTACCGCTCGTCGGTTCAACGATCACTGTTCCAAGTCCAACGGTGCCATCAGCTTCGGCCGCCTCGATCATTGCCAATCCGATCCGATCTTTTACCGACCCCAACGGGTTGAAAAACTCGGCCTTGGCCAAAACGCGAGCGACACTATTTGAGGCGGCACCAAGTCTTGGCAACTCAATCAGCGGCGTCGCGCCCACGGTGTCGAGGACGGACCCATACACACGACTGCGGACTTCGACCGGACGGTCGGTTGGATCTTGATTTTGGCTTTGATCGAATTGACTCATAGAATTAACCTTCAAATTTCTCGGGCCGAAGCCACGAATTTATATCGAGTAGTCGAGACGGTTGGCGGTGTCGCTTTCAATCCCCGCCTCTGTTGCCTGGGTACAGAGGTCTTGAACGGTTATCATGTCAAGGTGGGCGATCATGTTTGCGACGGTCGAGACCCACATTGGTTTCACTATTTTTTCGCCCAGATCGGACCCGATCGGTGCACTGGAAATTTTCCTATCAGTACCGGCTTCAAAATTGCCCTCCGCCTCCTGCGCTTCCTCATGGATTGCCCGCACGATCTCCCCGACGGAAATTCGCCGCCGCTCCTTTGCCAGGCGATAGCCGCCACGAGGCCCACGCACCCCCGCCAAAATCTTGGCCCGCACCAATTGCTGCAATACCTGCTCAAGGTAACGCCGGGGAATGCCCTGGCGAGTGGTAATTTCTCCGCTTTGAACGGGCTGATCGGAGGTGTGATAGGCAATATCAAGCACGGCCTCTATGGCAAACATGGTTTTGCGCGATAATTTCAGCATCGCCGCTACCCGGTTCCGGTGGACCCAAAACCGCCGGCACCACGCTCGGTATCATCGAGGGTCGGACGTAACTCGAAGACCACTTGCGACACCGGTGCGATCACCATTTGGGCGATGCGCATACCCCGATCAATTTCAAAAGCCTGATCCCCATGATTGATCAATATGACGCCAATCTCACCACGGTAATCGGCATCAATTGTGCCGGGACTGTTCAACACGGTCACACCATGTTTATACGCTAGGCCGGATCGAGGCCGAATTTGAGCCTCCATTCCCGTCGGCAATCCCAGCGCCATACCCGACGGAATTAGGCGCCGCTCACCAGGGGCCAAAATTACCGTTTCTTCGATCGCCGCAGGCAAATCCACCCCAGCAGAAAATTCGGTTGCATATTCGGGCAGCCCCAAATCATGACCATGGGGCAATATCATTACCTCGACCGTTACTCGCGCCGGCCCATCGCCGCCATCCCTCATTGCCCAACCTCTTTCTCGCCACCCAGCGACGTCACCATGTTTTTTGCCCCAATCGTTTCAGCAATTCGCCCGGCAAGCTTTCGGGCAATATCTTGTTTCGACATTTTTGGCCAAGTTTCGACGCCGGCCGCAGTAACGAGGTGAACCGTATTCTCGGTGCCACCGAAAACATCCGACCCGGGCCCGACGTCATTGGCCACGACCCAATCACACCCTTTTTCGGTCAATTTAATCGTCGCATTATCGATCAATCGTGTCGTTTCAGCGGCAAATCCAACCACCAAGTCGGGCCGTCCAGGGCCACTCGCAATGGTTTTCAAAATATCGGGATTTTCGGCCAGAACCAAAGACGGCGGTTCGCCGTCGGCTTTCTTAATTTTGTGCGCCGCCATGGTTTTGACCTGCCAGTCACCTACCGCTGCGGCGAAAACAGCGATATCGGCGGGCAATGCCGCTTCACACGCGGCCAGCATCTGCGCTGCCGTTTCAACCCGCATGATTTCAACGCCCTTTGGCAGGGACGAACCGACCGGGCCGGTCACCAGGGTCACCCGGGCGCCAAGCCCAGCGAGTGCCGAGGCGATTGCGTTTCCCTGCCGACCTGAAGAGCGATTGCCGATAAAACGAACTGGATCAATCGGCTCATGAGTCGGCCCACTGGTCACCAATGCCCGGTGTCCCGATAAGGGGGCTGCCACCGAGAAATGATCCTCAATCGCGGCGATCATCTCAAGGGGTTCGGCCATGCGCCCAAAGCCAAACTCACCGCACGCCATATCGCCTTCGCTAGGGCCGATCACCTTCAGACCACGCAACGTCAGCGTCGCCAGATTTTCTTGTGTCGCCGCATTTTGCCACATAGCGACATTCATCGCCGGTGCAAACATAATTGGACAGTTCGCCGCCAACAACACCGTCGAAGCAAGATCATCGGCCAGACCGTGCGCCATCTTTGCCATCAGATCTGCGGTAGCAGGCGCAACGAGAATGAGATCGACCTCGCGCGACAGTCGGATATGCCCCATCTCCGCTTCATCGGTCAGCGAGAACAGATCTTCATAAACTTTATTCTCGCTCAGCGATCCAACCGACAGCGGAGTCACGAATTTTGCCCCGGCGCGGGTCAATACACATTGTACACCAGCGCCTCGCTCACGCAGGCGACGGATTAAGTCGAGGCATTTATACGCAGCAATTCCGCCACCAATGACCAGCAGAACCTGTTTTCCATTTAACACGGCGTAGTTTCCGTAAAATTTACGTAAATTTCATGTAGTTCAATAACATGGCTCGGCCCTAGCTCGCAATAAGCAGTATCGCCAAGATCATAATTGCCGCCCAATAGGGCCAAATTGGCCTGTGCGGAACGGTGCGCGGAGCGGCGGGTTGATCACCGTCTTCGGCCAATCGCCGGATGACCGCCGGCAGCATGCCCAGGGTTTCGACCGTATCTTCGACCCAATCGCGCACCCGCGCCTCGGGCCCGCGATGGGTCCGCACCCAGTCTTCAACGAGGGGTCGCGCCAGCATCCACATATTTGCGTTCGGCGCCAATGTCCGGCCGACACCTTCGGCAAGGAACATGGTTTTCTGCAGCAGCAATAGCTGGGGCTGTGTTTCCATTTCGAACTGCTCGGTCACGTGAAAAAGCTGCGCCATGAGCCGGGCGATAGAAATTTCGTGGCTCGGTCGCTCCAGGATTGGATCACCGATTGCCCGCAAGGCCTGTTCGAAAGCCCCCTTATCCTTATGCGGTGGCACCAGCCCGGAGCGAAAATGCACCTCGGCAACAGCAGCGTAATTGCGACCGAGAAATCCAACCAATATGTCGGCGAGATAATTGCGGGTTTTGATGTCCACTCGGCCCATTATGCCGAAATCCACCGCTATTAGACCTCCGTCGGCGCCAACGAACAAATTTCCCGGATGCATGTCGGCATGGAAAAATCCGTTTTTGAAGACCTGAGTAAAAAACACCTCGGCTGAACGGCCAACGATCTGCTCCAAATCCAGACCCTGCGAGATTAGATTGTCGACATCATGTATCGGCACGCCCTCGATCCGCGACGCCGTCATAACGCGCCGCGCGGTCAACGGCCAAATCACTTTAGGAACAGAGTAAATTTGGCTGTCGCGAAAATCGGCGCGCAGCTCCTCTGCGGCCGCCGCCTCCATCCGCAAATCCATTTCAAGACGTACCGTGTCGACGATGGTCTGGACCGAAGCGACGGGTTTGAGCCGCCGCAATGTCGGCACCATCCGCTCCGCTAGACCGGCGAGCCACAGCAATAAATCCAAATCCCGAGCGAACGCTTTTTCGATACCCGGTCGCAATACTTTCACTGCAACCTCTTGGGGATTGCCATCCTCACCCTGGACAATGGCGAAATGAACTTGGGCGATCGAGGCGGCGGCAACCGCCTCACCTTCGAAAGCGACGAAAAGGTCTGCCACCGGCGCACCAAGCTCAGCCTCAACGACCTCGCGGGCGAGCGCGCCGGAAAAAGGTGGTAATCGATCTTGCAGGGTCGAGAGGTCGGCAGCCATTTCGGCCCCCAATATATCCGTGCGCGTGCTCAGGCCCTGGCCGAATTTGACAAAACCGGGACCAAGCACCTCCAGCGCCATCGCAAGACGCTGACCCTGCCGTAAGTCAGCCATCGCCGCCGACCGCCTAAACCCGGGCACCCAGCCAATAAGGCGCGCCACCCGCGCCAATGCGGGCCAACGGTCGAGCAAAAATAATGCATCGTGTCGCGAAAGGACACGGGCGATTGCCGTCAATCGCAGCAAATTATTCCGCCTCAAATTCGCCACCCCGAATGGATTGCCGCAATCCCGCCAGACAGGAGTTGATATGAGACCCGCCCAAATCCAGCCGCCTCCATTTCGGTTTGCAGCACATTGGGCCTGGGAAATTTCCGGATGCTTTCGGCCAGATAGCGATAAGCGTCGCGGTTGCGCGCAATCAGCGCACCAATTTCCGGCAATATTGAAAAGGAATAGCGGTCGTATAACCGAGCCATCAGGGGCTCATTCACGGTGCTGAATTCGAGAATCAGATAATGACCGCCAGGCTTTAAAGCACGATAGGCCTCGGCCAATGCCAATGTACGGTTAGTGACATTGCGCAAACCAAAGGCAATCGTAACAGCATCCATCGTCACGTCTTCAACGGGCAAAGCTTCGGCGTTGCCGCACACCCACTCAATTGTTGGCGCACCCTTCAGGTTTAGCGGCCGATCAATTGCCCGATCTCGACCGGCAACGGTCATTTCAAAATTAATGTCGCAAACTATTGCCCGGGATGCGGTCCTGACGGTCGGTCCAAGGTCGGATTTGGGTTTTTCGGCCGGCTGAGATGCAGAAATCCGTTCGCAAAATGCACGAACGATATCACCTGTCCCGCCGGCAACATCCAACAAAGCCATGCCAGCACGCGGTTTTAACCTGTCGATGAAGGCCGCTTTCCACAATCGATGAACCCCAAACGACATCAAGTCGTTCATCAAATCATAGCGACCGGCAACGTCGGAAAACACCTCCCCGACAAGACCGCTTTTTGCATCGCGGGGCACTTGATCGAATCCGAAATCGACCAAATCCTCGTTCATATTTTGCTCAGCTTCCATAATGCCGCCAGTCCAACTCCTCAACTTGGCCATAAGGTGGGATCACAAACATATCCTCATTTATACATATCCTCGTTTATATTGGGCCGTATGTGTATACAAATTCTGTCATGCCAGAGCTTCCCGAAGTAGAAACGACCCGCCGCGGCTTGGCCGCTGCAATTGAAGGGCGACGGCTAGTCTCTGTTGAGGCGCGGCGCGGCAATTTACGCTTTCCCCTGCCCGCCAAATTTGTCGAACGCCTAACAGGGCGCACCGTCAATTCGGTTTCCCGGCGTGCTAAATACCTGTTATTCGCGCTTGATGACAGCCAAGTCCTGATCGCCCATCTCGGGATGAGCGGGCGCTTCAAAATTTTCAGCCCAGGCGAAGCTCCCGCACCGGAAAAACATGACCATATACTGTTTGAGACCGGCAATGGCGGCGTACTGCGCTATTGTGACCCGCGCCGCTTCGGTTTCATGGATTTAACCACCTGCGCCCAAGTTGGCTCCCATCCATTGCTCGCATCCTTGGGGCCCGAACCCCTTGAGCCCGACTTCAACCGAGCCTATTTAGCCGATCGGCTGGCCGCCCGGAGCGGACCGATAAAAACCGCCCTTCTCGACCAAAAATTGGTTGCGGGACTTGGCAATATATACGTCTGCGAGGCGCTCTACCATGGCGCCATTTCACCCCTTCGCCGCGCCGATACAATTCCCGGAGCCCGCGCCGCACGCCTCGTGCCAGCCATACGAGACGTGTTACTCGCCGCCATTGAGGCGGGAGGTTCATCCTTACGTGATTTTCAACATACAGACGGCAAATTAGGCTATTTTCAAACACAGTTTGCCGCTTACGGGCGTGAAGGCGAGCCATGCGCGTATTGTGCAGCCTCCAACAAGATTTCGACAATTCGCCGAATTACCCAGTCGGGCCGGTCGACTTTTTATTGCCCAACGCACCAGCGATAGGTATGCAGCAGTCCAGCATCATGATTGGAGACACGCGACCCCATGGCATATGACAACATTATCGTCGAAATTCGGGGCGGAGTAGGCCTTGTCACATTTAATCGGCCAAAAGCCCTCAACGCGTTATCGGCCGGGTTAATCGCCGACCTGGTTAACGCCCTCGACACGCTCGAGGCCGACAATTCGATCGGTTGTATTGTTCTGACTGGATCGGAAAAAGCCTTCGCTGCCGGCGCCGACATCACGGAAATCGCTGGCCGGTCTTATCTGGAAATGTATTCCGACGATTTTATCGCCGATGGATGGGAACGAGTCGCTAGATGCCAAAAACCGATTATCGCCGCCGTTGCGGGCTACGCCTTGGGCGGTGGGTGCGAAATTGCCCTTATGTGTGACTTCATCATTGCCGCTGATACCGCAAAGTTCGGCCAACCGGAAATTATGATCGGCACAATTCCAGGCGCCGGTGGCAGCCAGCGTCTCGCCCGCACCATTGGTAAGGCAAAGACAATGGATATGTGCCTTACCGGACGCAACATTGGCGCCGAAGAAGCCGAACGAGCAGGAATTGTCGCAAGAATTTTTGCTGCGGCTGATCTCGTCGATGAGGTGATCAAAATTGCGCAAGGTATCGCCGACAAATCCCAGCCGATCGTCGCGATGGGCAAAGAGGCGGTGAATAAGGCCTTCGAAACAAGTTTGGCCGAGGGCATCCGGTTCGAGCGGCGACTATTTCATGCGACCTTCGCCACCGAGGACCAAACGGAAGGCATGGCTGCCTTTGTCGAGAAGCGTCAACCGAGCTTCAAAAACAAATAATCACTAAATTGATACAAATAGGCGAAGCGATGCTTGACCTAGCAGGCAAGACACCGTTATAACGCCGCCGCGATCAATCAAATTAGGTAGACCTCTATATGGCACATCATCAATCGGCCAAAAAACGCATACGCCGTAACGAACGACGCCGCGTTATCAATGCCAACCGCGTCGGCAGAATCAGAACTTATGTGAAAGCCGTCGAAACAGCCATCGAAGGCGGTGATGCCGCCGGTGCGAAAGAGGCCCTGAAAGCTGCACAGCCTGAGATACAGCGCGGTGTGACTAAGGGTGTTGTGCACAAGAACACGGCCAACCGCAAACTCAGCCGCCTGTCGGCTCGCGTAAAGGCGATCGGCTAAGCCCGACAGCTTTTCCGTCTACACTTTAAAATTAAAGCGGGCGACATGTGTCGCCGGAGGCTATCCAGCTTGTCGTATGGGCGACTTGCGGGCGCTGGCACGTGCGCACATTAAAAAAACTGACAATTGTCACAACAACACACCCCCATGCCACACCCCTAATGTGTGGGTAACCCCGTAATATCACACTAAGATTTGCAGAATTGTTACCTGTGACGGCCATCGGTCGCCTCAACAAGGGTTGCAATCAAGCAACAGTCGACGCCCCAAAAGCCGGTTAAGCCTTGCATTTTTATTCGAATCGGCCTTCAAAGCGTTGCATAGCCTGCACAAGCCATGTAACGTGACGCTCATTGGATCCGCATAAAGTTATTAAGATAATCCACAGGACGTAAATGTGGAAAACAATGGGTCCAGGGGTTTGAAGAGCAACGGGGGAGAATGTAGACGGGGGAGAGCGCAGTAAAATTAATCCAAAAATCGGTCGGCATAAAATAAGGGCCAGATAAGGTCTGTGTTTCGACAGGGATGACATTTTCGAAAGAGCGCTCAAATTTATCTCAACGCCTCGACTACAGTGATATTCTCATAGTTGTGAAGGAAGCCCGTAGCGGTTGCTTTGCCATTTGGCATGGCCAGTACGTTGCGACATGGGTTTCGCCGAGCTTAATTTGCGGCACCTTTTGGGGTGCGGGATAGCGGTTTGGTGGTTTCGGATCTGATCGTTGCGAGCAATGGAGCGACAGCTCTTGGGTTCGCAAGGTGAGGATCGGGCCAATCGGGGATAGAGAGGGGAAAACTCTCTCTAAGTCGGTTGGCGGGGAGTATGGGGAGGTTACCGCCAGATGACGGGTTTGTGGGCGCGCCCGGATGGTGCCTTGGCGGAACAGTGGGCACGTGTTCGCGCAAAATTGCGGACTGAGTTCGGTGATGCGGCTTTTAATAGCTGGCTGAAACCGCTGACTCTTGCCGAAGTTTCGGATGGCCGAATTCGTGTTGCAGTACCGACGCGGTTTATGCGCGATTGGATTGAAACGAACTATGCGGCGCGTCTAGCAGAGCTATGGCGCGATGAGAATTCTGATTTTGGCTCAGTGGAGGTCATCGTTGCGCCGGCGCGCACGTCAATCCACCAAGCCGGATCACCACCGCCACAAGCACGCCAGATAGAAGTTGAGGCCGAGGCGACACCAGCACCGGCAGTTCAAGCACCGGTCGAGGCGATAGATGCGCCTTCAGGCCTGACATCCGTGCTTGACCCGCGCTTTACCTTCGAGAATTTTATTGTCGGTCGGCCGAATGAATTGGCCCATGCGGC
Source organism: Alphaproteobacteria bacterium (assembly GCA_021774575.1). Lineage (GTDB taxonomy): Bacteria > Pseudomonadota > Alphaproteobacteria > UBA6615 > UBA6615 > JAJFIX01. Next base: position 106,282 of record JAJFIX010000006.1, read on the forward strand.
GGCGCGTCGGGTAGCGGAATCGAGCGAAGTTCCGTTTAATCCGCTGTTTCTTTATGGCGGCGTCGGGCTTGGCAAAACCCACCTGATGCACGCTATCGCTTGGCATATTTATCGACGGAATCCTGATCGCCGAGTCATGTATTTGTCGGCTGAGCAGTTTATGTATCAATTTATCCGCGCCTTGCGCTTTAAGACCACGATGGATTTTAAGGAGCAGTTCCGCTCAGTCGACGTGTTAATGATCGACGACATCCAATTCATCGCGGGCAAAGACTCGACCCAGGAAGAATTCTTTCATACGTTTAATGCCTTGGTCGATCAAAGCTGCCAGATCATTATTTCGGCGGACAAATCGCCAAACGATCTGGAAGGCATGGAAGAACGTCTGCGATCACGCCTCGGTTGGGGTCTCGTTGCCGATATTCACCCAACGGACTATGAATTGCGGCTTGGCATTCTCCAGGCGAAGGCCGAACAACTTGGGCTTGATAGCCAACCGAAGGTATTGGAGTTCCTGGCACACCGGATTACGTCAAATGTGCGCGAGCTCGAAGGGGCGCTTAATCGGATTGTCGCTCATTCTTCCCTGGTTGGACGGGCGGTTAATCTCGATACGACCCAAGAGGTTCTTCAAGACCTCCTACGGGCAAACGACCGCAAGGTCACGATCGAAGAAATTCAGAAAAAGGTGGCGGAGCATTTCAATATCCGTTTCGCCGATATGCATTCCGCGCGCCGTGCCAGGGCAGTGGCACGACCGCGGCAAGTAGCGATGTATCTGTCCAAACAACTTACGTCTAGATCCCTGCCCGAGATTGGCAGGAAATTTGGCGGCCGTGACCACACGACGGTCATGCATGCAGTCCGCAAGATCGACGAACTCAGAGCAACCGACAGCAGCTTTAACGAAGATGTTGAACTGCTAAAACGTATGCTGGAGACCTGATTCGACGATCGCTTTTCAGACCCATACTATCCTTGGCCCGTCCTGAGCGCCCTCAGGAGCGGGCCTTTTTTTTCACGCATTTTTTGCTGGAATCGATAAGCCTTTGCTATAGTGCACGGCCTATCCGCCTGCCGATGCAGCATCGGATGCAAATCGCACCCTCTCGCACAATTTTTTTGATTGAAGGACAGCGCCCAGAGCGCATTTCGAGGCACCATGAAATTTACAATCGAACGGTCGACACTCCTAAAAATTTTGGCCCATGTGCAAAGTGTGGTCGAGCGCCGCAACACGATCCCCATTTTGGCCAATGTCCGCCTTGAAGCAGGCGATGGGATGGTTCGCCTCACGGCAACCGATATGGATCTGACCATTGACGAAAGTGTGGCAGCCGACATTGGAGCAAGCGGGGCAACAACCGCTCCGGCCCACCTATTTTACGACATCATCCGCAAATTGCCCGATGGAGCCCAGGTTGAGATTACGGCCAATGATGGCCGCCTCGATATTGTTTCCGGACGGTCGGTATTTAATCTCAATTGCCTTCCAGCAGAGGATTTTCCGGGCCAGGGTGATGGCGATTTACCGCACAAATTTACCATCGGGTCAGCCGAATTACGCGGCTTGATAGACCGCACGCGATTTGCCATCTCCACCGAGGAAACCCGTTATTATTTGAACGGCATATATATACACGCCTCAAGCGGTGACGATGGTGGCCAAAAAATGTTGCGGGCGGTCGCGACAGACGGTCATCGCTTGGCACGGGTTGAGGTTGAGTTGCCCGACGGTGCAGAGGGCATGCCCGGGATTATCGTGCCGCGCAAAGCTGTTGCTGAATTACGCAAGCTTGCCGACACTACTTCTGCTGGCATTGAAATCAGTTTATCCGATACGCGGATTGTCGTCTCCTTTGATAATATTACCCTGGCATCGAAGCTCATTGACGGAAAATTTCCCGACTATGAGCGCGTCATTCCGACCGATAACGACAAACTTCTGGCAGTCGATTGTCGGACATTCGAGGCCGCCGTTGACAGGGTTTCAACAATATCGACGGAAAAAAGTCGCGCCATCAAACTTAAAGTCGATGCGGGAAATTTGACCCTTTCGGCCTCAAGCGCCGAGACCTCAAGTGCCACCGAGGCTATGGAAGTTGATTATGATCGCGAGGCCATCGAAATCGGATTTAATGCCGGTTACCTGCTCGATATTACCCAACAGATTGAAGGTAGCGATGCAGAATTGCTGATGGCCGATGCCGGGTCGCCGACAATCGTGCGCGAGGCCGGGGATTTATCCGCCCTTTATGTCCTGATGCCGATGCGCGTTTAGGAAATGCTGGCACAGTCGCACCCTGGCGTCGGCGCCTCCGAGCCGTCGGACCAACAAGGCGGCCAGGTTGGGGTCAGGAAATTAATTTTAAACAATTTCCGAAATTACGCGTCGGTTGAGCTAAGCGTAGATGCCGCTATCGTCGTTTTGACAGGCGCGAATGGCGCGGGAAAGACGAACATTCTTGAGGCCTTATCTTTCCTCTCCCCCGGTCGGGGTTTGCGCAACAGCCATCTCGGAGAAGTCACCCATCGTGTCAAGCAGTGCGAAAATTTGGTGCAAAACAGCAGCGATGGTTGGTCCGTTCGCGTTCACTTAACCAACACAAATGGACCCGTTGAAATCGGCACCGGGCTCGCTTCGGCAGATCGCGCAAAAAGGACGATTCTTATTAACGATTTGCCGGCTCGGTCACAAAATGACTTGGCTAACGAGGTCGGCATCGTCTGGATGACGCCGGATATGGACCGGTTGTTTCACGATAGTTCGGGGCAGCGGCGACGGTTTCTCGACCGGCTGGTCTACGGTTTTGATACGCAACATGCGGCGAGAATAACAGCCTATACGAAAACCATTCGCGAGCGTGCCCGGTTGTTGAAAGCACGGCGCGCAGGGGCGCCGACCGACACGGCATGGCTTTCAGCGCTTGAGGACACAGCGGCGCAACAGGGCATAGCGGTTGCTGCTGCGCGGCGTGATATTATCCAACGATTGAATGGCGCCCTCGGCGAGGGAGAGCTAGTCGACCGGCAAAATGAGCACAGGCAAGCGCTGCCTGGCGTCCGAATAACATTGGTCGGCAAGGTCGACGGATGGCTGGAATCCTGCCCAGCAGCAGAGGCGGAAGATAAATTCCGCACTGCCCTCGAATTGGAGAGGAATTCTGATGCGGCGGCGGGGCGCACCGAAACCGGGCCGCACAGGAGCGATCTGGAAACGACCCATCTAACGCAGAACTGTGCCGCTGTTCGATGCTCGACCGGCGAACAAAAGGCTATACTGCTTGCGATGGTTTTGGCATATGCTGAAATATTGTCGCATGCCCTACCCGCCTCACCAATAATGTTGCTCGACGAGGCCACAGCACATCTCGACTCCCGGCGTCGCATTGCTCTTTTTGCTCGGCTAATTGCCTATCCCGGCCAAGTATGGATGACTGGAACCGACCTGGCCCCATTTGCACCCCTTTCTAATTCGGTCAGCACATTGACCCAAATATCTGTGCTCAGGGGCCCTGTTCTGCATTTTGAGGTAGAAGACGGGCAAATCATCCCAATTTCGAACCCGTAGCTTGACAATCTCATTGCCTTCGGAAAATTGAAGTGAGCCGATTTTATCGGCAACGCACCGCCATTTAAGGTATACTGACTGGTGCCTTTTCGCACTATTGAAGATTTCCCCCGAGGGCCCAAATTTACCGGACGATATTGTGCAGATGCAGTATCGCAGGCTCTGCGAAAACATCGCGGCAAATGAACATTGATCGAAGTTAGGTATTCTAATGAATGAGACCCCCAGTAACGAACCACAAGCGGCAGCTGAATATGGCGCCGATTCAATTAAGGTTCTCAAAGGCCTCGATGCAGTGCGCAAACGCCCCGGAATGTACATCGGCGATACCGACGATGGGTCGGGCCTGCACCATATGGTCTACGAAGTCATCGATAATGCGATCGATGAGGCCTTGGCGGGTCATTGCGATTTGGTCGAAGTATTCTTGAATCCCGATGGTTCGGTCACTGTAACCGATAATGGCCGAGGAATACCGACGGAAATCCACGAAGAAGAGGGTATTTCTGCCGCCGAAGTCATCATGACCCAGCTCCATGCAGGCGGAAAATTTGATCAAAATTCCTATAAAGTCTCCGGCGGACTACACGGCGTCGGCGTTTCTGTCGTCAATGCCTTGTCGGCGGAACTCAAGTTACGTATTTGGCGTAGGGGCGGTGAGCATGTCATAGATTTTGCTCATGGAGATGCGGTTGGGTCGCTGACCAGGGTCGGCGATGCGCCGGACGTTGGGGGCGGTCAGAAAACTGGCACCGAAATAACTTTTCTGCCGTCACCCGGCACCTTCGCCAAGACCGAGTTCGATTATGCGACTCTGGAACACCGCATCCGGGAGTTGGCATTTCTGAATTCCGGTGTGGCGCTGGTTTTAGAGGATCGGCGGGGCGTTGAGCCAGTGCGCGATGAGATGCACTATGAGGGCGGTCTGGAAGCCTATGTGCTCTTTCTTGATCGCAATAAACAGCGGCTCCATGACGCGCCAATTTATATTCGCGGAGAGCGGGATGGAATAGAAATTGAAGTCGCCCTGCAATGGAATGACAGCTATCATGAGACCGTCCTATGCTTCACCAACAATATTCCTCAGCGCGACGGTGGCAGTCATTTAGCTGGATTTAGGGGGGCTTTAACGCGCACGATCAACACCTATGTCAACGAAACAGGGTTGGCCAAAAAAGCCAAGATAGCCTTGACTGGCGATGATGCGCGGGAAGGACTTACCTGCGTCTTGTCAGTCAAAGTACCTGACCCGAAATTTTCGAGCCAAACCAAAGACAAACTCGTTTCGTCGGAAGTGAGGCCGTCGGTCGAGGGTCTTTTGGGCGAACGGTTCGGGCAGTGGTTTGAAGAGCACCCCAATGACGCAAGGAAAGTCGTCGACAAAATTGTCGAGGCGGCGTCTGCCCGCGAGGCGGCACGCAAGGCCCGCGAACTGACCCGGCGCAAGGGCGCCCTCGATATCGCTTCGTTGCCAGGGAAATTGGCCGATTGCCAGGAACGCGACCCCGCCCTTTCAGAGTTGTTTATTGTCGAGGGTGACAGTGCCGGGGGCTCGGCAAAGCAAGGTCGCGATCGAGCCACCCAAGCGATTTTACCGCTTCGCGGCAAAATCTTGAACGTCGAACGGGCGCGATTTGATAAAATGCTTGGATCTGCCGAAATTGGCACCCTTATTTCCGCTCTCGGGACCGGCATTGGGCGGGAAGATTTTAACATTGAGAAACTGCGGTATCATAAGATCATTATTATGACCGATGCCGACGTCGACGGCTCTCACATCAGGACGTTACTGTTAACCTTCTTTTTCCGGCAAATGTTTGAGATCGTCGAACGGGGGTATCTCTACATTGCACAGCCGCCGCTTTATCGAATTGCTCGGGGCAAGAGTGCGGTCTATTTGAAAGATGACCCGGCCCTAGACGATTATTTAGTGGATGCCGGGATTAAGGGCGCTGTGCTGACTCTGCCTACTGAGAAAGAGGGCAAAAATGAGCAGCGCAGTGGCGCCGACTTGCGGGAGTTAATCGACATTGCACGGAAGGTCAGGAGATTGACCGGAAAACTTGCATCCTATCTCCGCAACGAAGCAATTGTTGAGCAAGCCGCCATATTAGGGGCGCTCAATCCAGAAATATTGTTGGACCAGGATGCATCGGCGCAGATAATTGAATATGTCGCGGGCCGAATGAATGCTTTGTCGCCGGATATGGGCCGTGTCTGGCAAGGCTCTGTGCGAGAAGATGGTGCGCTTGAACTCATGCATACAGTGCGTGGCGTTTCTGAACGTCATGTTATTGACAGCCGCATAATTTCGAGTGCCGAAGCGCATGCTCTCGATGCACTTGCGCCGGAATTGCAGGACACGTTTGCCAGACATTCGACACTCGAATCCGGTGACCAACACTATATAATAACCGGCCCCGGATCCTTGCTCGATGCCGTAATGGAGCTTGGCCGTAAAGGAATATCGTTCCAACGCTATAAAGGATTGGGCGAGATGAACCCCGAGCAACTATGGGAAACTACCCTTGACGCCAATGTCAGATCGCTTCTGCGGGTCAAAGTTGACCATGCGGACGAGGCGGGTGACATATTCGAAACTCTCATGGGTGACGTTGTCGAACCTCGCCGGAACTTTATTTTGGAAAATGCCTTGAACGTCGAAAATCTAGACGTCTAGTTCTGGTCCTTCCGCCGGCAGGTCGGTCTTTGCGCATAGCTATGGTAGGATTACCCAGCATGACAGTGCACAGGCCCCTCCAGGGAAAGGATGTAATATGTTCAATTTACCGCGTGCCCACAGCATGCACACCCATGACCCACGTCCCCATGGCCAATTTAGAAAGCTGACGAGGGCGAATGTTTTCGGCTCGACGACGCTATTGGTCGCCCTCCTTTCGGCGGCCTTTCAACCTGCAAAGGCTGCTGAAATAGCTCAAATTATTATTGGGCCGGGATCGGTAGGTATTTCGCAGGGCTTTTTGCTACCGAACGCACAAAACCTACCGCCCTTCGCCGCATTTCGGGCGGATATTGCAACCGCTGGCCCGTCAACAAGCTCTGGTTTGTTGTTTTATCAAACTCCGGGCTTAACCTGGTCGTGCCAAGGCACGTCGTGCGGCGCGCAGGGCCGATTTGAGCGGTTTACCCTTGAGACTTGCATTGCCTTGGCGGCGAAGGTCGGGCCTATTTTGACCCTCAGCGCGGCCGGTCAGCACGCCGCTGATAGCGATATTAAGAGCTGCAACGAAATAGCTTCCGGCGGGGCGGGGCAGCAAAACGGTACGATTTCAGCGCCAGGGTCAAATTCGCAGCCAACAATACGAATTGCCCCACCCGGCCAGTAAAATATTTGGTGGCCGCGGTGGGACAGATAGTCGTCGCTATCGCACGCAAATTCGTGGAATTGTGCCAAATGCGGGACACAAGTCATCGATGAGCGTAGAGCTCGCGCCTACATGTGCCGGTGGGAAAATTCGCTAATCCAATGCTCAACCCGCCGGTGAGTATGGAGGGCCGGACTGGGTCGCACATGTATTCGTAACACTTGATAGGCTGGATTGTGGGAATGGGCGCGCGTGAACGGTAAATGGCGATGCGGCCCAACATTCGGAAAATGCTGATGGCGCACCGGGGCATCATGAAAATACGAATGGCCAGCCGAGCCATAATAGTCACCCGCAACAGCTGTTGAAGGTGCCGAAACCATTGACGCCAAGCCCACAAGCATAGCAGCCGCAATCATCCTATCTATTTTCAACATTACCAGGGTACCTCACTAAAAAAACGAACCAAAATGCGGTGGATCATCAAAATGATCGCCAATCTAGTAATCCAAACCGCGCCAGAGATTAGACAATATCGATAACATTCTATTCACGCCACTAATAAAGTAAAACTAGGTTTTGCTTACTTGATCTAAATATGTTGTGGCGGCATGAAACTCTATACTTCGTATCCGGAAATTTGACTCAGTGTAATGCTCAAAAATGGAAAACTGGACTCAATCAGGTCTTTCTGACGACAGACTCATATTTGTGACCCTTTCTACGGGCCTGACATAAAAAGAAAACCCCGGATCGAATTTCAATCCGGGGTAAGTCTTGCCAAATTTATCCGACGTCAAAATCGTCTCTGTGGAAACCCCTGATTGAGTCCACCACCAAAAACGCCTTGGCCGAATTACTGCCGCGCGTGCATATGTGGTGCCATTTGGCCAAATTGTTGACTGAAATGCGTGTGGGGTGCGTTGACGCCCAACCGAGGATCCTCATGTGAATGCGGTTGGGTCGACCCAAATTGTTGACCGCCGAACTGTTGGCCGCCGAACTGTTGACCATTGAATTGCTGCGCCCCGAACTGACGGCTGACAAATTGTTGGGGTCCGAAATCTGCGCGATCATTGACCCGACGGCCAAAAACAACGCCGTCCCGAGCTGGTCCCGGCCCAATACCTGTTGCTGTATGAAGCGCCGCATATCCGGCGCCCAAAATCAAAGCCAGAGTAATCGGCTCGATCGCCGTTGCCGGCCTAGACGTGCCGCCAATTAACCCGACCGTGGCGAACGTCCCAATAAGTAATGCAAATACAGCCTTCCTGGTTCTCCTCATGACCAAGCTACCTTTCCTAGTGCCCGATAAAGGCAAATTCATCGATTTATAGAACGGCGAATTCTTGTGGTTAAGTAGGCTAAGTGCTGGGTGTGTTTACTTATCTTAAATTGAGCAATGTTGAAGTCGTTCCCGGAACAACATAGGGCTGCCCGTAACGACCCATGCATGTTTTGTAGTGAAGCAATCCGATTTGCCCGCTCCACGTCTGCGTTTGCTGCAGGTTCCACTGACAAACTTGAACGGTCGTCGGAACGTAAACAGGCTGCGGTACGGGGATCACGACCGGCGCATGCTGATGCGGCGGCACAACTTGAAGCGATGGCTGCGGATGCAGTTGCTGCACTGGTTCGCGATATGTTGGTTCGCGATAGACTGGCGGCTCCCGCCGTGGCGGCTCGGCATATGATTGCACGGGCGGTTGCGGCGTGTAACCCTCCGGCCGATTTTGCTGCTGCGGCGCAGGATATTCATTTGTTTGGGCATGGCGCTGTTGACGTGTGCCGGGATGCCCCGAATGGGCCGGGTGTGTAGACGGCACATTGGAGCCAAAATAATTTGGCGTGCTGCCGTATCGCGTAATCTGTCCGGTCTGCGCCGGTTGATCCTCATAGCCGCCGCCATAGCGGCCACCGTTGGAGCCGGAGGCAAATATCAGATAGAAAAACGCCGTGAGACCAAACAGGGCCGCCGGCGTTGCTTGTGCGGGTCGCGGAACCGATACTGTGCCTAGGGATACGGCCAGTAAAAGCGCTGCAAACACCTTTATAGTGCGTTTCATCAGGGGTCCTCGCCTTACTACATGTAGGCTTCGCTTTTCTGCTTATCCGGGCGGCTCGATTCGTGCCAAGGGCCCCGATCACCCGAGAGCAACAAATCGCAAAAATACCTGTGGATAAAATGACCCGCATGGTCGCCCATTCCAAATTTGGGCCAAATTTATGCCAAATTGGCGTTAGGGCTTGTAAGCTTTGGGGCAAGCCGTCACTTGTCATTTATCGCAATCGGCGACACCACAATTTATTTGTTCCGGTGACGAAGCCGGACTTAGGTTGAAACCATGGCTGGCACCGGCGGAAATAGTAAAAAGGGTCAGGGTACAAAACGACGATCGAGCCCTGCCACGAAAAAGCCCATAGCTCGCGGAACCGCGAAAAAGCGCGCACCGAAAAAAACCGCTGCGGCCGGTGCCGGGCTGCTTGCCCGTGCCTTAAGCCGATTACGCACATTTAGAAAACGTCGGCCCAGAAAGAACCGTCAAAGCCGACCCGTGGCACAACGTATAAAGTGGGCGGCAAAATGGACGTCAGTTGCGGCCATTTGGGCTGCCCTTATCACCGGTGGGGTATTCTCTTGGTTTGCCTGGGATCTGCCGTCAATCGATCACCTGACACAAGACACACGCCGGCCCAATATTACTATTCTCGCTGCCAACGGCTCGGTTTTGGCGGCCTATGGTGAGCTGCACGGTAATCGGATCGCCGCCAGCGATTTACCACCGCACGTAATTGAGGCCGTTACCGCGATCGAAGATCGCCGCTTTTTCATTCATATGGGTGTCGACCCATTTGGTCTGGCCCGAGCAATGTGGCGGAACATTCGTGCCGGGGGAATTGTTCAGGGCGGCAGCACCCTCACCCAACAATTGGCGAAGAACATATTCCTCACCCGTGAGCGCACCTTCGCGCGAAAAATACGCGAAGCCATACTTGCGGTTCGGCTCGAACTGCGTTTCACCAAACATGAAATTCTTACGGTCTATTTAAACCGTGCCTATTTTGGCGCCGGAGCCTATGGGATTGAGGCGGCGTCGGAGCGCTTTTTCGGTCGCCACGCCCGCGACTTGACCCTCTATCAAGGCGCCATGCTGGCCGGGCTTTTAAAGGCACCCTCGCGGCTAAACCCCTTAAATTCACAACAAGCAGCCGAACAAAGAACGGATATCGTGCTCGCTGCGATGGTCGATGTCGGCTGGATCGGCGAAGCGGAAAAAACCGCGGCGATAGCGATGGGGATGACACCAGATCGCAAGGCCACCAGGCCCGCCGGTCAAATAGCTGGCCAACGCTACTTTACTGACTGGATTCTCGACCGGGTGAACGGGCTGATCGGCGTCTATGAAAGCGATATAACCGTTGAAACGAGTTTTGACCCGCGACTGCAAGCCATTGCCGCGCGCTCACTCGAAGACGGCCTAAACGAAGGTTCGGGACTTGGCGCCGAACAAGGTGCCTTTATTGCCATGACCGCAGGCGGTGCGGTGCGCGCGATGGTCGGTGGGCGGGATTATCAAGTCAGCCAATTTAATCGCGCGACACAGGCCCGGCGCCAACCTGGCTCGGCATTTAAACCTATTGTCTACCTGACCGCACTCGAGCGGGGCCTTACCCCCGACAGCATGATTGAAGACACGTCGTTTGCCGTCGGTGACTGGAGACCGCGCAATTTTAACGGACGCTTCAATGGCCGCGTTACCTTGCGTGAGGCACTGACGCGCTCGCTAAATGTTGCGACGGCGCGACTTGGGTACCGCATCGGTCTTGATAATGTAATTTCAACCGCTCGACGCCTTGGCGTCACCAGTGACCTAGAACCCCACCCAAGCCTGTCGCTAGGTACAGCCGGTTTATCCCTGATCGAGCTGACCGGTGCCTATGCCGTTATCGCAAACGGCGGTCAAGCGGCGGGTCCTTATGGCATACTCCGCATTCGCGGCCGCGACGGTCAACTGATATATGCTCGGCGAAACGGAGTGATCGACCAATACCAGCGACGGATTATCGCCGACGCCCATGTCGGCATGATGCATGACATGCTAGGTTCGGCGATCACCCGAGGCACTGCGCGCAGAGCCGCGCTGAGCCGACCGGCAGCAGGCAAGACCGGCACCAGCCAGCAATTTCGCGACGCCTGGTTTATCGGGTATACCGGCGGTGGCCCCGATGCAGCATTGGTCGCCGGTGTCTGGCTTGGCAATGATAGGTCGGCGCCAATGGACGGTATTACCGGCGGACGAATTCCTGCCGCCGTCTGGCGCGCCTTCATGTTGGACGCGTTGGCCGACATCGCACCTCTGCCATTGGCCCGCGCACCGACACAGATTGCCCGGCAACCCTGACTGCTCTAAACACCACCCCATGACAGAGAGTCCACCTTCGGTCACCGGTCCCTCCAGCGCATTTCATTCGCGGATCCAATCCGGCGACCTCAAGCCCGATGCAGGGCAAATTGATGCCGTCGAACATTTACAGCTGGTTCACGATGAGCTGCATACCTACCGACAAGGAACACCCACAGGCATCGTCGGGTTTTTGAAAAACCTCGTTGGGGTAGGCGGTTCAGACCAAAACCTGTCGCCGAAGGGTTTATATATTCACGGACCGGTCGGGCGGGGAAAATCCATGCTGATGGATTTTTTCTTCGACACGGTGCCGGTGACCTCAAAACGACGCACCCATTTTCATGCCTTCATGATCGAGGTTCAGGATCGGCTGAAGGGATACCGAGAAAAATCCATCCGCGACCCGCTTGCCGCGCTGGCGGCGGAGATATCGGCAGAGACGTCCCTACTATGTTTTGATGAGTTTCATGTTGTTGATATCGCCGATGCAATGATCTTGGGGCGATTGTTCGAAGGGCTCTTTTCCGGCGGTACGGTTGTTGTGGCCACATCGAATGTCGCGCCGCATAACCTCTATAAGGACGGTCTGCAGCGACGTAATTTCCTACCTTTTATCAAGCTCATCGAACAACGAATGGGCGTCGTTGATATCCACGAAGGCGACGACCACCGCCGTATCGCACTCGCCGGACACAAGGTATATTTCACACCGCTGGGCGTCACCGCATCAACCGAACTCGATCGCATTTTTGTTGAACTCATTGCCGGTATGCCCTCGGCTCCACACCTCATTTCAGTTCAGGGGCGCACCCTCGAAGTACCAAAAGGCGCCGGTGGCGTAGCGCGTTTCAATTTTGACGATTTGTGCCGAAAACCTCTTGGTGCCGCCGATTATCTGACAATCGCTGCACATTTTCACTGCGTCGTGCTCGACAATGTACCGGCGCTAACTCCCACCGAACGGAGTGCGGCAAAACGGTTCGTTGTTCTAATCGACGCCCTCTACGAACATAAGGTGACCCTTATTTGCTCGGCCGATGCAGAGCCCGACGCGCTTTACCCGTCCGGCGATGCGGCCTTCGATTTTGAGCGGACCGCCTCCCGATTAATTGAAATGCAATCACGAACCTATCTTGCAACCCCCCATGCGCCACCGGGCGAGCAACCGGAAAAACAGGCGTGATCCTTGAGCCCAATTATGCTGCGAAACAGGGCGCAAAATCTGTTCGCCAACACCCCTTCTCTACGGTCGCGCCTGAATCCCTTGCGTTTGGCTCCGTTTCGGGCTAACACCGCGCCGTCCGCGCTGTGGAGTCGGCACTAGTCAGCCGACGGGTCACACCGCATTTTCAGATCGGGAACATACATTATGGCACGACCGAAGATAGCGCTCGTCGGCGCGGGTAATATTGGTGGCACATTGGCCCACCTCGCTGGGTTAAAGGAACTGGGCGATATCATTGTATTTGATATCGTAAAAGGCATGCCCCAGGGCAAGGCCCTCGACTTGGCCGAATCCTCCCCCATTGAAGGTTTTGACGCCAAAATGACCGGCGTGAATACATATGCGGGGCTCAAGGGTGCCAATGTCGTCATCGTCACCGCCGGTGTCGCACGTAAGCCCGGCATGAGCCGCGATGATCTCATCGGGATTAATACCGGGGTCATGACGGCTGTCGGCGAAGGTATCAAAAAATATTGCCCCAACGCCTTTGTGATCTGCATCACCAACCCCTTGGACGCAATGGTCGGCGTATTGCGCGAAGCGGCCGGACTAAAACCAAACATGTGCGTCGGCATGGCGGGCATTCTCGATAGCGCCCGGTTCCGTCATTTCTTGGCCGACGAGTTCAAGGTATCGGTGGAAGACGTCACAGCATTCGTGCTCGGCGGTCATGGCGATACCATGGTGCCTTCCGTCCGTTATTCGACAGTCGCCGGCATTCCGCTGCCCGACTTGATCAAGATGGGTTGGACCACGAAGAAGCGCCTCGATGAGATCGTCCAACGCACCCGGGACGGCGGCGCGGAAATCGTCGCGCTACTCAAGACCGGTTCTGCATTTTACGCGCCAGCCAGCGCCGCCATCGAAATGGCCGAAGCCTATCTAAAAGACAAAAAGCGCGTTCTACCGTGCGCCGCGTATTGCCAAGGTGAATATGGCGTCAAGGGAATGTATGTCGGTGTTCCGGTCATCATTGGTGCCGGTGGTATCGAACGTATTGTAGAGGTCAAGCTAGACCGCGAAGAAACCGCCGCCTTCCGCAAGTCCGTTCGCGCTGTTTCCAAGCTGGTCGAAATTACCCAGGCACTGCGTAAAAAATCGGACACCCCAGCCAAGAAAGCGGCACCAAAGATTAAGACGAAGGCTAAAGTTAAAGCTGCGGCCAAAAAATCGGCTGGGAAAAAGGCGGCTGGGAAAACGACAGCCCGGCGCTCCACAACTGTTCGCCCAGCTTCGACACGCAAAACCGCCGCAAAGCAAGCCACGTCAACCCGCAAGACAACTGCACGCAAGACACCGGCCCGTCGCCCGGCAAGTAAACAACCCACCCAATAAGGGTTTCGTCACCCGTTAAGGATTTAGATCGAGGATAAGCAAAAACCTGATGAACATTCACGAGTATCAAGCCAAAAGCCTGCTCGCCAAATTTGGCGTCGCTGTGCCCCGGGGGCATGTCGCCTATACCAAAGACGAAGCAAGAGAAGCCGCCGAAAAATTGGGTGGCAAAATCTGGGTCTGCAAGAGCCAAATTCATGCCGGTGGGCGCGGCGCCGGGCGATTTGCCAACGACCCGGAAGGGGCAGGCGGTGTGCGCCTGGCAACATCGATCGACGATGTCGCGGCGAACGCCGAAGCGATGCTCAATCAGGTTCTCGTCACCAAGCAGACCGGCCCGAGCGGCAAAGCCGTCAAGCGTCTTTATATAGAAGAAGGCTGCGATATCGCGCGTGAGCTTTATCTCGGACTGCTGATCGACCGGGCAACGTCGCGCGTCACCATCATGGCCTCGACCGAGGGCGGTATGGAGATCGAAGAGGTTGCCGAGCAAACCCCCGAAAAAATCGTGACCGTTGCGATCGACCCGGCAACTGGATTGACCGCCGAGGACATTGGCCAAATTAGTGCGGGACTGCAGCTCGAAGACGGGCAAATGGGCAGCGCCGAGGCGTTTTTGACGGCTATGTATAAGGCCTTTCTCGACCTCGACGCCTCGATGGTTGAAATAAATCCGCTGGTGGTTACCGGCGCTGGCGAAGTTATTGCCCTCGACGCGAAAATGAATTTTGACGACAACGCCCTTTATCGGCATGCCGATATCGAGGAACTGCGCGATGAGGACGAAGAAGACCCGATGGAGCTTGAGGCCGCACGCCACGAACTCAATTATATTAAACTCGACGGTTCGATCGGCTGCATGGTCAACGGTGCCGGTCTCGCCATGGCAACGATGGACATCATCAAGTTGAAGGGAAGTTCGCCAGCCAACTTTCTCGACGTTGGCGGTGGCGCGACCAAGGAACGGGTGACAACCGCGTTTAAGATTATTCTTTCGGACCCAAACGTCGAAGGAATACTGGTCAATATTTTCGGTGGGATCATGCGATGCGACGTGATCGCCGACGGTATTGTCGCGGCGGCTCGCGAAGTCGCGCTCCACGTTCCGCTAGTGGTTCGGCTTGAAGGCACGAATGTCGATCTCGGCAAGAAGATACTTGCCGAATCCGGCCTCCCCATCCTGTCGGCTGACGATTTATCCGATGCCGCCGAAAAAGTTGTTCATGCAGTCAAGGAGGCCGCTTAAATTATGGCCGTACTCGTTAATAGCGACACGAAAGTCATCTGCCAGGGTTTTACCGGAGCCCAAGGCACTTTCCATTCAGAGCAGGCAATTGCCTATGGCACCAAAATGGTTGGTGGCGTCACGCCGGGCAAGGGCGGACAAACCCATCTCGATTTGCCGGTTTTCAATACTGTCGTCGAGGCGGCAAATGAAACCGGCGCCGATGCCAGCGTTATATATGTACCGCCGCGTTTTGCCGCAGATGCAATTTTAGAAGCGATCGAAGCCGAAATTGCGTTGATCATCTGCATCACCGAGGGCATCCCGGTATTGGATATGGTCCGCGTGAAGCGGCGGCTGAACGACAGCTCATCAAAACTGATCGGTCCCAATTGCCCCGGCGTCATCACCCCCGGCGAATGCAAAATTGGTATTATGCCCGGCCATATTCATCAGCGGGGCAAGATCGGCATTGTGTCTCGCTCGGGCACACTTACCTATGAGGCTGTGGCGCAGACTTCTGCTGTGGATCTCGGTCAGACGACCTGCATCGGCATCGGCGGCGACCCGGTAAACGGCATGAATTTCATCGACTCGATCGAACTGTTCCTCAATGATGACGAAACGCAAGGCATCATCATGATCGGTGAAATCGGCGGATCCGCCGAAGAGGACGCCGCTGAATATATTGCCAACGCCGCCATTAAAAAACCGACTGTTGGTTTTATCGCCGGCGTCACCGCACCCCCGGGTAAACGCATGGGTCATGCCGGGGCAATCATTTCTGGCGGCAAAGGTACGGCCGGTGCCAAAATCGAGGCAATGAAGGCGGCGGGAATTCACGTCGCCGATTCGCCCGCAGCACTGGGCACGACAATGATCGAGGCGCTTGGTTAATATATTTGGAGGGCCGGTGACGGACCAACAGACGGCGGAAAATTTTCTTACCGGTACCAATGCGACTTTTGTCGCTGAGTTGTACGCGCGTTACGTAGATAGGCCCGACAGCGTAGATGTCGGCTGGGCTGAGTTTTTCGCCGGACTTGGCGATAGCGCGAAAGAGCTTCTCGAGGATATGCGTGGCGCGAGCTGGGCCCCACGCGACACCGCAGTTGTCGGTGCCGCTTCGGGTGAAGCTGCGCGGCCAACCGGGCAATTTGAGAGCCGTTCTTACGGCAACATAAATGGCGGCCCAACGACCACCCCGAGCGAAATCCGGCGGGCAACGCTGGACAGTCTTCAGGGGCTAATGATGATCCGAGCTTATCGAGTTCGGGGGCATCTTGAGGCCGATCTTGATCCGCTGCGCTTGAACGCGCCCGAGCCCCACCCGGAACTTGATTATCGGTCCTATGGATTTTCCGAGAACGATTTGGACCGACCGATATTTATTAACTATGTGCTGGGACTGGAAACCGCCACCCTACGTCAGATTTTAGATGTCCTGCACGCGACTTATTGCGGGCGCATTGGCGTCGAATTCATGCATATCCAGGATCCGGAGCAAAAAGCCTGGATACAGGAACGCATCGAAGGCGTTCGAAACCACACTGAATTTACCAAAAACGGCAAACGGGCGATTTATGGAGCCCTGGTGCGATCAGAGTCATTTGCCGGGTTTCTAGATAAGAAATATACCGGCGCAAAGCGATTTGGTCTCGAAGGCTGCGAATCACTGATCCCCGCGCTTGAGCAAATCCTTAAGCGTGGCGGTCAGATGGGCGTGCGCGAAATCGTCATTGGCATGGCTCACCGTGGTCGCCTGAACGTCCTTGCAAATGTCATGGAAAAACCCTTTCGGGCAATTTTTTCCGAATTCGAAGGCGTCTCGGCAAACCCCGAGGATGTTCAAGGCTCCGGCGACGTAAAATATCACCTAGGCACCAGCGCCGACCGCAGTTTTGACGGGAATAATATTCACCTTTCCCTGACCCCAAACCCGAGCCATTTGGAAGCCGTTAGCCCGGTTGTTCTGGGCAAGGTTAGGGCCAAGCAAACCCAGCGCGACGATCGTCAGCGCGAAGTCGTGATGGGACTGGTGCTGCACGGCGACGCGGCGTTTGCTGGGCAAGGACTGGTACCCGAAACTCTCGACCTTTCGCAGCTCAAGGGATACCGCACCGGCGGCACGATCCACGTCATTATCAATAATCAAATCGGCTTCACCACCAACCCGACCCACGCCCGCTCGTCGCCCTATAGTTCCGACGTGGCCAAGATGATCCAGGCGCCGATTTTTCACGTCAATGGCGACGATCCCGAAGCGGTGGTGCATATAGCCCGTATTGCCATGGAATTCCGGCAGAAATTTAAGTCTGACGTTGTGGTCGATATGTTCGGCTATCGGCGGGCCGGTCACAATGAAGGTGATGAGCCGGCGTTTACCCAACCGCTTATGTACGAAAAAATTGCCGCGCGGCCGACGGTGGTTGAGCTTTATCGAGCACAGTTGAAATCCGAAGGCATTCTCAGCGACGAGGAGGCCGAGCGCATAACATCCGACTTCCGCGCTGTGTTGGATGAGGAATTCGAGGCCGGTAAAAGCTATAAGGTTAACAAGGCCGATTGGCTTGAAGGTCGCTGGTCGGATATCGGTCTGGCCGGTGCCAGTGATCGACGCGGCGATACCGCAGTTGAGCTGGAATTACTGCGCGAAATTGGCAATAGCCTAACCCAGACCCCGCGCAACTTTTCGGCCCATCGCAAAATCGAGCGCCAACTTAAGGCCAAAAAAGCGATGTTCGATACCGGCCAGGGTATCGACTGGGGAACCGGAGAGGCACTGGCGTTCGGCACGTTACTCTGCGAGGCAACCCCGGTTCGCCTCTCTGGCGAGGATTGCGGTCGCGGTACATTTTCCCATCGTCACGCAGTGCTAACAGACCAGAAAAACGAAGATCCGTATATTCCGCTGAACAATATCAAATACGGCCAGGCGCCGATTGAAATCGTCGACAGCCCGCTATCTGAATTTGGCGTCCTCGGCTTTGAATATGGTTACAGCCAGGCCGAGCCCCACGCTTTAGTGTTGTGGGAAGCGCAGTTTGGTGACTTTGCCAACGGCGCCCAGATTGTGATCGATCAATTTATTACATCAGGCGAGACAAAGTGGCTGCGGATGTGCGGCTTGGTTTTGCTGCTGCCCCATGGGTTTGAGGGTCAGGGACCCGAGCATAGCTCGGCACGACCCGAGCGCTTTTTGCAGCTCTGTGCCGAAGATAATATCCAGGTGGTAAACTGCACGACTCCGGCAAGTTACTTTCATGTTTTGCGCCGCCAAGTTCGGCGCAAATTTAGAAAACCCCTGGTCATAATGACGCCCAAATCCTTGCTGCGTCATAAACTTGCGGTTTCATCCCTCGATGATTTTGGACCCGGAAGTTATTTCCATCGTGTGCTGCCCGATAGCGACAATCGTGCGGCAGATGCTGATATTCGGCGGGTCGTTCTGTGCTCGGGCAAGGTCTATTACGATCTATATGAGGCACGCGCAGAGCGTTCCGCCGATGACATATTGCTTCTCCGGCTTGAGCAATTATACCCGTTCCCACGCGAGGAATTGATCGACGAATTATCGCGGTTCAAAAATGCCGAAATCGTCTGGGCCCAGGAAGAACCTTCTAATATGGGCGCGTGGACATTTGTGAATGATCGTTTGGAACACGTCATATCCGATATCGGCGCCAAACAAACGCGCCCGATTTACGTTGGGCGCCCGGCGGCGGCATCACCAGCCACCGGCAGCAACAAGCGACATCGTATTGAACAAGCAACTCTGGTCGATGAGGCCTTGACCGTCGGGGCGAAATCGATCCTCCGGCACGACTGATAAATAGGTAAACAGGAATATCCCATGGCTACAGAAATCACAGTCCCCGAGCTCGGCGAATCGGTCACCGAGGCCACTGTCGCAAAATGGCTGAAAGCCGTTGGTGAACATGTTGATGTGGACGAAACGCTGGTTGAGCTGGAAACCGACAAAATTACTGTCGAAGTAAGCGCCCCGGCGAGTGGCGCCCTGGAAACCATCACGGCCGAAGAGGGTGTTGACGTCGAGGTTGGCGCCGTCTTGGCAAGATTTGCCGAGGGTGCGGCGCCGGGCAGCTCCGAGAAGGCCGCCGAGCAGGATGTGCCGGCAGAAGCCCCTGATGATGCACCAATTGAGGAAAAACCGCTGTCACCGGCCGTACGCAAACTTGTCGACGAAAATGAAGTCGATACCGGCACCATTTCCGGCACGGGCAAGAACGGACGATTGACGAAGGGTGACGTGATTTCGGTGATTGACGCCAAAGATGCATCCCCTCAGGTAAAAAGCCCGCCCAGCAGACCCGCCCCGGCAAAACCACATGTTGCCGACGAAAGAGGCGAAGAGCGTGTGCGGATGACAAAATTGCGCCGCACCGTCGCTGCACGCCTAAAGCAGGCCCAAAATGAGGCTGCAATGCTAACGACTTTTAACGAAGTCGACATGTCGGCAGTTATTGCCTTGCGCAGTCAACACCGGGATGCTTTCGAGAAAAAGCACGGCGTGCGCCTAGGGTTCATGAGTTTTTTCGTTCGAGCGACAATCAATGCGTTGCGTGAAACACCTGGGGTGAATGCGGAGATTAGCGGCGACGAAATTATTTATAAAAATTATTATGACATCGGTATTGCCGTTGGCTCGGACCAGGGCCTCGTAGTGCCGGTCCTAAAGGATGCAGACCACCAGAATTTTGCCGGCATCGAAGCTGCTATCCGTGACTTTGGCGCCCGTGCCCGAGACGGCAAACTGACGATAAGCGAGCTGACCGGCGGGACCTTTACAATCACCAATGGCGGCATTTTCGGCTCTTTGTTGTCGACGCCGATACTCAATCCGCCCCAATCGGGCATTCTCGGCATGCATAAAATTGAGGAGCGACCGATCGCCGTAGACGGGGAGGTTAAGATCCGTCCGATGATGTATATTGCTCTGACCTATGATCACCGTGTCGTAGACGGCCGCGAAGCCGTTACTTTTTTGGTGCACGTGAAGGAAGCAATTGAAAACCCGGAGCGATTACTCCTAGATATATAGCAAAATTGTGGGCGGCTCGCAGTGTATAAAAATGTCCTTATTTCGAGTCTGATCATCTCCTTGAATCTGGCCTCTGCCGCCACAGCTCAATCGATGTTGGATTTTCCAGTACCTGATGATGGTGTGGAAATTCCAATTTTCGTGGCCACAGATTTCGGCCACCTCACCTATTCAACCTTCATCAATGGCGCGCCGGCGATCCGTATCGATCCCAGGCTATTGGAAAACCCGGGACTTTCGCGATTCGCCCTAACTCACGAATACGGCCACCATCGGCTTGGGCATGTCACAGATCCCGATTCCAGGTTATCGGAAGAGCAAGAGGCGGACGCATTTTGTTGGGCCGTCGAGATTCTGGCAATTGCGGGTGACAACCAAGCGATTGACCTGGGCATCGCGCACCTCGCAGCACTAATTGAAGACCAAGATGATCGACGGCGGCTCGGTGAGATCGAAGCCTGTGGGGATTTTCTATCCTGACGGGGCCGCCTGCTACCGCTGCCGCCGCAGCAAAATATAAATAGCGCCATCGCCACCGTGTCGTATCTGCGCCTGGGAAATTGATAATATTTGCTGCCGAAGCCCTGGCTCATTGAGCCATCGGGGAACCTGGCGACGCAATATTCCACTGCCGTTCTGCCCCGAGCCTTTTCCCGTGATGACCACCACGCAGCGCCTGCCTATAGCGGCGGATGTGTGAATAAATCCATTTAGCGCGGCATGGGCCTCATCTTGATACATCCCGTGCAAATCCAGATGGGCTTCTATTGCCAGCTTGCCCCGGCGAAAACGATCAGCTGTGCGCCGATCAATATTGGGTGTTCCGCCCAATTCGAGCTCGGTGTGTCTATTCGGCTGCAATTTTGCTCGATTTTGGGTTTGCACTGGGGCTGATTTAGACCCGGTCTTGCGGC
The DNA here is from genome assembly GCA_021774575.1 of Alphaproteobacteria bacterium. Classification (GTDB taxonomy): domain Bacteria; phylum Pseudomonadota; class Alphaproteobacteria; order UBA6615; family UBA6615; genus JAJFIX01. The sequence goes on from JAJFIX010000006.1 coordinate 127,346, forward strand.
CACTCGCGGCTTTTGCCTTTTTCGCCCGCGCAGATTGGGCAACATCCTGCAGCGGGTCAATGTCGGTGTTGCGATACCGCTCGCTCGGACGTTTTTTAAGTGGCTTAACGTCGGCAAGGACCCGCTTGAACAGGGCTTTATCTTCTGGACCCGCATCCTGTTGTCGCTTGTTCCCGGTCATCAATTCATCGCCCGGGCTGAATTGCGCCCACAAATTCCGGCGCAGGCTCATATCGGCCGGCTACGTTGTTGGGCAGAAGCATAAAATAAACACCGCGGCTAGACATCTGTCCGGCAACCCTGCCAGCGCCATCCCCAGACCCCCAGTAAAAATCGCCCCGAACCGCACCCTTTATCGCAGCGCCGACATCCTGCGCCATCATCAGTCGCTGTATTTGGTCACCACTGCCTCCGACCGGCGCGGCATTTAGCCAAACCGGTATACCGAGGGGAATTACATCGGGGTCGACGGCGAGACTGCGTCGCGGCGTTAGCGGCACCCCGGCAGCGCCAATAGGTCCCTCGCCCAAATTTTCAGTGAAAAAAATGTAGCGCGGATTAATCGCCAGCAATGCGTCCAATCGATCCGGATTTAAATCAATCCAGGACTGAATGCCCACCCAGCTCGCCGCATTGCGCTCAATTTCACCTTGATCGATTAGCCAGCGCCCGATCGACCGATACGCATGACCGTTATGCGCTGCAAACCCAGCCCTGGTCTGTGTTCCGTCGGGCAGATCGATCCGCGCGGAGCCTTGAACGTGCATGATGAAGGCGTCAAGGGGGCTGGCCAGCCAAAATATCGCATCGGCACGCTCATCGAGCGACCCCTCGCCGATATCGCCCCTGGTGTCATAGGCCTCGAATTCGCCGTCTGCGAATTTTCCGACAATGCTCCGCCCCCTCAGCGCGGGGTCAAAATTACCCAGATCAATGCTAATTCGGTCTGGCGGGGGTGCATATAATGGCGCTGTAAACTCGTCGGTTCGCTCGCGTGCGCCCTTTAGGACCGGCTCATAATATCCGGTGAATAGGCCATGCTGCTCGCCTCCGTCGAACACCGCTATTGGTGTCATATTTTCAACAATCAAGCGCCGCACGGCGGTACCGTCATTTTCCGGTAATCCAGCTAGCACCTGGCAAATACCAGCCCAATCGGCGGCTGTTCCCCCGACGCCACCAATTTCGGCGGATCTATCTGCTTCAACAGCAACACTATTCGTTAACACCGGACCGACAGCGCTTTCCAGGGGTCGGACAAGCAACGAACGACAACTTCGGCGCCAGGCAATCATTATCTCAGATAAATCGTCGGCGTCCCAACCAGGCAAGTTGGCAAAATTTGTCGCGAAATATTTTGGCCCGGCGGGCAACACCGAAGTCACCAGTTCGCTGGTCGTATCAGTTTCTACTTCGATCGCCGTTTCTTCAGCGCCCGATTGCGGTCGGTTCGAAAACAGTGCTGTCATCAGCCCAGCCACCACAAATATTATGAGGGTAATGCTGGCGCCCAACAACATGCTGGTATTGGCTGCCGGCAATTTGCTTTTTAAAGACATTTAGTCGTAGCCGGCTCTATGCGAGACCTAATTGGACGAATCCGTCGCTATAAGTACCCAATTTGGGTTCCGGGATTTGGTGTCGCGGGAAAACGTCCAATAATCCGTGACCGTGGATACTTGATTTGGGTCGCCATCGACGACCCGGCCCTCACTGTCACGGGTCACGTTAATTTGCTCACTAACCAATTTCACCGTGATGTTGGCTGTCAAGTTGTCCAATTTCGCTTCGACAATTTCGTTCTTCAGCAGGCCGATTAGAGAGGTCTCCAGGGACAGCTTCTTATCCTGGCGATCCTGAATGGCCGCGGCGAAATTGGCATATACGTCCCCCGACAACAATCCGTGCAGCGTCTCTTTATCACCATCTGCGTATGATTCTATGATCATTGCGAACGCTGCTTGGGCGCCGGACTGAAATGTTTCGAGGCCAAAACTTTGGTCGGCGGCGCCAATTTTGGTCAGCTCGTCGCGCAAACCAGCGCCAGCACCGGCAACATCAAATTCTTGCGGCGACCGGTCGCCCCGCTCGGCATCGTCACCAATTTGATCGATCGGTCGGTCCACGTTTCGAGATGGCATTTCGATTATATTTTCGTCACGATGGCCAGCGATGGGGTGGCGATCATTTTGCGGTGGCCGTTGTTCGTGGCCGGTGCGTCGGCCCAGCACACTGCGCAGGCGCAGAATCAACGCGGCCGCTGCAATCGCAAATATCACTATAGTCAAAAGATCCAAGGCGGCGCCTATATGTTTTCGACCGCTCCGCGCAGCCATTCGCCGAGCCGGTGCAGCCCAATTCCGAGACCCAATATGTGGCGCCCGGAATAATAATACCCATGTATGGCTGGTTCTAAGGTAGACCCTCCGGGCTGATGTTTCCAGTCCTGATAAAAAGTTAATATTGGCGCACACGAAAGGGTTCCACATTGGGTCTCATACTATTTGCCGCACTCATTGGCGTGCCACTGTTGGAAATTGCCGTCTTTATTCAAGTTGGCGGGCTAATTGGTGGTTGGCTGACTATTGGGCTCGTGCTTTTCACTGCGGTGTTAGGTGCAGGCTTGCTCCGCCGGCAGGGCCTATCAACCATCGCCAGGATACAAGAGGAAATTGAACAAAGCCGATTGCCGGTTCAGGCGCTCTTCGACGGCGCCTGCCTACTCTTTGCTGGCGCTTTATTGCTAACTCCCGGCTTTGTCACCGACATAGTCGGATTTTTACTCCTGGCGCCGCCGGCCCGAAACGTCTTGCGCCGCCTTATATGGGCGCATTTACAGCGCAGAGGCGGGGCAAATATTGCCGGCGGTGGTTGGACCGGGAGCCCCGGACCGGGCGACCGAAACGACAGAGATCGCAATCGAGACGACGCTCGTGTGATTGATGGGGACTTTCACGAAGTTTCCGAAGACGAACGTGGCCCCCAAAGCCCAACAAAATCGGAGGCAAATCACCACTAAATAATTGCCCGGGCGCGCCGATCCGTGATAGCTGATCGCCAAACGGCATATGGACCGAAGACAAAGGGAAAGCACAATAGATGGCCGACGACAGCACTCCAACCAATAACAGCGACGATGCGGCAACGGCTGCTCCGGCCCCAGTGGGCCAAGCCAAGCCCCAAGAGGTGCAGATTGCGATCACCGCCCAATATATAAAGGATTTATCGTTCGAAGTGCCCGGTGCGCCGGACATCCTGGCCAAGATCGCGAGCGGACCGCCCCAAGTCAAATTTAATATGGACGTCCGGACCAATCGCATCGGCGCGCCAGACAGCGAGAATGAGGCGGTCGAAGTTGCTCTGAGTCTTGGCGTTGAGTCGGCGATAGATGGGGAGGCGGTATTTATCGCCGAAATGCAATATTGCGGCATTTGTCCAATTGCCAAAATCCCGCCCCAAGCCCGGCGCTATGTCTTGCTTGTCGAAATACCCAGGCTGCTCTTCCCGTTTGCTCGGGCGACAATTTCAAATGTTATAATTGATAGCGGATTTCCGCCGGTCATGATCCAGCCGATCGATTTCGTCGCTCAATATCGTATGCGCATGCAAAAAGAAGCTGCCGCACAAACCGAACGTCAGGCCGAACGTCAGGCCGAAGGACAAGCAAACGGATCGAATCCCACTGGGGAAGGAAATCCTCCGGCCTAGGCGATTAAGCCCGCCAAAGAGGGTCGGTTATTTTACTGAGAAAGGCGTCGTGATCGGACGTTTCGGCCTCGGTTGGCGCGTGTGGCCTGATCGGCTTGGCGGAATTTGAAGCTTGGTTCAAGTTGTTGACCATGTCGTTAGATTCGCCGCCTAGGGCTCGCGTTTCCGCTGCCAATTCAAAACCTGGCTGCCGACCGCCAACAAGCTCAAGATAGACAGCCGCTAACAACTCGGAGTCCAGTAGGGCTCCATGCTTTTCTCGATCACTTAAGTCAATTTCGAATCGGCGACACAAATCGTTGAGACTAACGCGAGCACCAGGAAACTTACGCCTTGCCAGGGCAACGGTATCAATCGCCTGACCCGACTGGATTGGCGGCAATTCTAACCGAGCAAGCTCTGCATTAAGAAAAGAGAGATCGAAGCCGGCATTGTGAATTATCAACTTAGAATCGCCGATAAAATCAAGAAAGCCCGTCGCTACCTCTGCAAACCGGCCCTTATCGGACAAAAAAGCATCTGATAATCCGTGAATCTTAAACGCCTCGTCGGGCATTTGCCGCTCTGGATTTAGGTAAACATGGTAGACTTCGCCGGTCGGCAAATGTTGGCTGAGTTCTACGCAACCAATTTCGACGACCCGGTGGCCGTCTTTTGGGCTCAGCCCCGTGGTTTCAGTATCCAAAACTACTTCGCGCATTTTAGCCCCTTATCCAATTATTTGCCTAGACGAGCGAAATGGCGGGCCGCGTAACCCGGCGCCCATACATGGCCATTTGTATCCGTGAGCAGCTCAACCAGCATTGAGATAGAGGCAAAGGTATGCGCCTTATCTCTTCCCGTCGAGACGACATAATCTGCCGCTTCTTTCTTAAGTTCATCGGGATATTGATGGGCCCGAATATTGTCAAATTTAACCTGGGTCATGCCCGGCCGCGACATAACACGGTAAGCCTGTATCATAGCCGGCGCACTAACGACAAGAATTGCGTCCACTCTGTCTTCAGCGCCGGTCTCAAACAATAGCGGTATATCCAATACGGCAAGTCGAGCGCCGGCCAGGGCATTCTGGCGCAAAAACCTTACAGTGCTTGCCGCGACCAGCGGGTGTAAAATTGACTCCAATTGGCGGAGACTATCTACACTCGAAAACACGATTTCACCTAATATATTGCGATCAATAGCGTGATCGCGCTGTGATTTGGGGAATAGGCGCCCTGTCTCGGCTACGGCGGCACCGCCCTGTGCAAGGGCCTGGTGTACAACCCTGTCCGCGTCGTGGACCGGCACACCAAGCTCGCGAAACATTGCTGCGCACGTCGATTTTCCCATGCCGATCGACCCTGTTAAACCGAGAACAAACATGAGGGTTAACTCATTGAGTCTGAGTTAAGTGTGAGTACGTGACGGCGCAATTCAGGTGTCACCGCCGGATCGACACCGAACCATTGCGCGAAGGCTGGCCGCGCCTGATGCAACAACATGCCCAGCCCGTCAATTGCAATACATCCTTTGGCCCGCGCCTGGACTAACAGCTGTGTTTCCAGAGGGGTATAAACAATGTCGTTTACCACCGCGTCACCGGCCAGAGCTGACAAGTCTATTTCCAGCGGCGGCTGCCCGACCATGCCTAAACTGGTTGTATTCACCACCAGTTTCGCACCGTCTAGGCGTTCCGTCCGGCTTGCCCAATCGGCGCAGATAATTTTTGCATGAGACGCGGTCAAGCGTGCGGCAAGAGCCTCGGCCCTGGCCCGACTGCGATTACACAAAACAATATCGGTTGCCCCCGCCTCCAATAGAGCAACACAAACGGCGCGGGCAGCTCCACCGGCTCCGAGAATTAGAATTTTCCCGGCATTAAAGGCTAGATCTGGCGCTCCATCTTTAATGTTTTCGATGAAACCGTAGGCATCGGTATTTATTCCCCTCAATCGCCCACCGGGACCAACGATTATCGTGTTGACCGCGCCGATATGCTCCGCGGCGGAATCTACATCATCCAAGAAATTGAAACCGGCCTGTTTATGGGGAACCGTCAAATTGGCGCCACGAAACCCCATCGCCGGAAGGGCGCTCAACGCTGTTGCTAGATTCTTCGGATCAACCGGTAGCGGAATATAGGCGCCATCGATCCCATAGTATTTGAGCCAAAACCCGTGCAATTGTGGGGAGCGCGAATGGGCAACCGGCCAGCCCATGACCCCTGCGATCAGTGTTTTTCCTGTAATGTTCATTTTCGGATGATGTCGTTCGCCCGCAAAAAACGCAATAACGGCAGCAGAGGCAAACCAAGGGTGGTAAAATAATCGGCGGAAATTTCTGAAAAAAGCTGAACGCCCATTCCTTCCAACTGATACGACCCGGCACAAGCCAGCGTCTCGTCAGTCACAACCGCTAGATAACTATCGAGAAACCCCACACTAAAATTTCGCATGGTTAGGACCGCGACTTCAGTGTGATGCCAGAGCGATTTCTCGGCATGAACGGCGATAACACTGGTCCATAATTTGTGTGACTTTCCGCGTAGTTCCAGAAGATGGGCCTTGGCAATTGATTTGTCCTTCGGCTTATCATAGATAACACCGTCGCAGGCCAATACCTGATCCGCCCCGATTATGAGATGGCCTGGCCAAGAGGCGGATATTTCTACTGCCTTCAATTCACCGAGTCGCTCGGCAATCGTACCTGGGCTGGCGCCATCAGCAATGAGTTCGGTTTTCACCGCACCCTCATCGATGTGGGCCGGAACAACATCGTGCAGTACACCCGCATCAAGTAGGAGCTTGGAGCGAATTGGGCTTGCTGACGCTAGAATGACCGACATTGGGGCCATTATTCGCCCTCGTTCGCTGCTGCTTCATTCAAAATTTGCAGGATCGCCGAAGCGGTCTCTTCTATTGATCGATGGGAGACGTCGATAATCGGCCATTTCATTTTTAGATAAAGTTTGCGTGCAGCAATTGTCTCCGCCTTCACCTGCTCCGGGTCGACATACGCCGTCGGCTCTTCTTGGCTCAACGACATTAAGCGCGATCGGCGTATTTCCACCAATCGTTTGGGATTATTTGTCAGCGCTATGATGCGAGGGGCGGACGGGCCTTTAATTGCAAATACTTGGCTAGGTAGCGTGATATCAGGCACATAAGGAATGTTTGCAGCCTTAACTCCACGATTTCCAAGATATAGGCATGTTGGAGTTTTTGAGGTCCGCGAAACGCCAACAAGGACCACATCTGCCGATCCGAGCCCATCAAGGCCCTGACCGTCATCATGGGCGAGCACCCAATCCATTGCTTCGATGCGTCTGAAATAATCCGCATCCATGGCGTGCTGGCGGCCAGGTCGATGACCCGGCTGTTCATCCAAATATGAGCCAAGAGCCTGCATTATCGGGTCCAAAACAGAAACGCATGGCGTTCCGAGTTTTCGACAGCCACTGAGCAATTGGTCGCGTAGATCATTGTCCACGAGAGTAAAGACGACAAGTCCCGGATTGGATTTTATATCCTCCAAAACCTGTTCCATCGCCCGCGATGTTCGTGCCATCGGCCAGAGATGTTCAATGATTTGACCAACCTCGAACTGTGCCAAACAAGCACGCGTCACCGAGTGAATTGTCTCGCCGGTCGAATCAGATACAAGATGTAGATGTCCTTGGCGCACGTCTCACCCCACAAAAATTTTCACATTCATATTTTGACGAGCCTATTTATGCCCTATTGCCAGGTATTATTTTTGAATTCGATGGATAACTGACGAATTTGTATAGGACTGCATTTTTCTTTAAACCCAATTGGATTTTCAATCCCGTCCTTCTGCTCCTGTTACTAAATATAATCACCGATGAGGACGAAGGGTTTTTTCGGTACTTATGACCGATTAAATTTACTGGTGAATAAATTACCACACACCACATCGCCCTTTATTACTGGTAATTAGAGATATTTTATCCCAATACAGGCAGTGATTATCCCCAGATAATAATATATCCACACCGGGATCTTTATAAAATTTAATCCCCGATTCACCGCCGACCAACCACTACTACTATCTAAGATTTTAAAATCTTATTTGAATTAGATGGCTTGGAATTCACTGCAAAATCGGTGATTTTATCGAGCAGTTCACACGTTCAGTCGCCAAAGGATTTGGTATCGAAAATATGACCACAGAAAAAATTATCCTGCGATCACTCCTGGGTCACGAAGTTGAGCGGCCGCCTTTTTGGTTCATGCGTCAGGCCGGAAGATTTTTGCCCGAATACCGGAAAATACGAGCGTCCGTCCGTGGATTTCTTGATTTGTGTTACAACTCAGAATTGGCCGAGGAAGTAACGCTTCAACCCGTGCAGCGATTTGATACCGATGCAGCAATCTTATTTGCGGATATACTTTTGGTTCCACACGCCTTGGGACAGGATTTGGCGTTTTTGGAGGGTGAGGGACCGGTTTTAGATCCGATTCGAAATATTAGTGGGTTAGATGCGTTACGACCGGAAGGTCTTTTAGAAAAACTATCGCCAATTTTTTCCACGGTCGAGCGGCTTGCAAGATCGTTAGCTCCAGAAAAAGCGCTAATTGGATTTGCGGGTGCACCATGGACTGTTGCGACTTACATGGTTGAAGGTCGAGCGAGCCGAGATTATCCGAATATTAAAAATTGGGCATACGGTGATCCGGCGGGATTTGGCAAGCTCGTCAGTTTGCTTGAGGACGCGACAGCGCAATATCTGATTTTTCAGGCAAATGCTGGTGCCGACGCATTACAATTATTTGATACCTGGGCAGGTGTTTTACCTGCGGATATGCAGGAACGCTGGGTCGTTCAACCGACGAAAAGGATAGTTGATAGCGTTAGAAAAGTTCATCCAAATATTCCAATCATTGGATTTCCGAAGGGAATCGGACCTGGACTAATACGCTACGCGAATATTACCGGTGTTTCGGCGGTTGGATTGGATACCAGCATGGATCCCGCTTGGGCAGCCAAATATATTCAACCAATTTGCGGTATACAGGGCAATCTTGATCCGGGACTTTTGTCTGCTGGTGGAGATACTATGCTGGCGTCGGCAAATGAAATTATTGATGACCTTAAATCTGGTCCGCATATATTTAATTTAGGTCATGGAATATGGCCAACAACGGATCCTAATCATTTGGCTGATCTCGTAGCTATGATCCGAAATTATCGATATTCGCGGCTGGATTAGGTGGTCATTTTGGATCGAGAAAAACGTAAAATTGCGATTGTTTTATTTAATTTGGGTGGCCCAGATAGTCCTAAAGCTGTTCGGCCATTTCTTTATAACTTGTTTCGGGATCCTGCAATAATTGGAGCACCTTGGCTAATCAGGTATGCGTTAGCACATCTAATATCCCGATTACGCGATAAGAAGGCACAGAATATTTATAACCTTATCGGTGGAAAATCACCGATACTCGCGAACACTCTGGTTCAGGCACGCGCTTTGGAAAATTCTCTCAATAAGGCGTTGGGTGACGAATTTAAGTGTTTTATCGGGATGCGATATTGGCGCCCGTTTATTTCTGAGGCCGCGCGGGACGTTGTTGCGTTTGGCCCGGATAAGGTCATTTTATTGCCTCTTTATCCGCAGTTTTCAACAACAACTACAAATTCTAGTCTAATCGAGTGGCAGAAGCAGGCCGACAGGCTTAATTTTAGGCCGAGAACGTCGATAATTGGGTGTTTTCCTACCTACCTTGGTTTTGTCGGGGCAATCGCAAATTCCCTTCAGTTGGAACTCGATAAGCTCGATGCAATTAGTGAGGTTCGAGTACTGTTTACCGCCCACGGCTTACCCGAAAAGATAGTGTCTGCTGGTGACCCCTATCAATGGCAAGTTGAGCAAACGGTTGAGTCAATATTGAATAATCTCAATTATCCGGACATTGATAGTGTCATTTGCTATCAGAGTCGGGTCGGGCCGATGAAATGGATTGGGCCTGCAACGTCCGACGAAATTTCGCGCGCCGGTCGGCAGGGTAAGGCACTTTTGGTTGTTCCAGTTGCTTTCGTTTCAGAACATTCCGAAACGCTGGTTGAGTTGGATATTGAATATGCTGAACTTGCCGGTAAGGCAGGTGTTCCCACTTATCGACGTCTCAGCACAGTTGGCGCTAATGCCGTTTTTATCGATGGGTTGGCCGAGCTGATTACTGGCGCCGATGCTCGTGGGCAAGGCCCCTATTGTCAGATGGGCGATCGGATTTGCCCGTCTGAGTTCGAACGGTGTGTTTGTGTCCATGGGGAGTTAAATAATTGAGTATTTTGGCCGCATATTATCCTGTGTTCAAAGCATTGCATATTATCGCGGTTATTTCGTGGATGGCTGGGCTGCTCTATTTGCCTCGATTATTTGCCTACCATGCAAGTGCGGAAAACGGTTCGATGCAATCAGAGACTTTTAAGATAATGGAGCGCAGGCTGTTGCGCGGGATTATGACCCCGGCGATGGTTATGACGTTTGTGTTCGGTGGCTTGGTCATGGCGTCGTTGGGTATCGATTTTGGCAGTACTTGGGTTTGGATAAAATTCGTTGGGGTTGGCGGGCTGGTCGTTATTCACGGGCTTTTGGCCAAATGGCGAAAAGTGTTTGAGGCTGATACAAACCAACGGTCACCGCGCTTTTATAAGTTTGTAAATGAGATCCCAACAATATTGATGATCATCATTGTTTTTGTGGTTGTGATGAAGCCCTCCTGAGGCGCCAGACAATGACAATTTGTGAGTTAAATATCTAATTTTGTTGACTTCTGTAGGCACAGTCTCTAACTGGATAGATCGAGTTGCTGGCGATTGCCCGCACTCTCATTCTCATTCGAAGTCTTTCCTGCCCTTCCTGCAAGGCGTGAAATTCTGTGCGCCTGGTCACAGATAGCGCTCTACATCCAGCCCGGAAAATCTCAACATGGTAAGCACAGAAATCGATACCGCTGACGATATGAATCTTCAGGATTTAAAGATGAAGACACCGTCTGAACTTCTGGCGTTTGCGGAAGAGCTGGAAATCGATAATGCCAGCACGTTGCGGACACAAGACATGTTGTTTGCCATTCTCAAGGAGCTGGCTGAAAACGATGTGCTGATCACTGGTGGCGGGGTCTTGGAAGTTTTATCCGATGGATTTGGTTTTCTCCGGTCACCGGAATCAAATTATCTTCCGGGTCCAGATGATATTTATGTTTCACCCAGCCAGGTGCGGCGGTTTTCGCTGCGTACCGGGGATTCGGTTGAGGGTGAAATACGGGCGCCGAAGGAAGGCGAGAGATATTTTGCGTTGTTGCGCGTCAACAAGGTCAATTTTGACGATGTGGAGCAGACCCGGCACAGGATCAATTTTGACAATTTAACGCCGCTTTATCCTGAGGAGAAACTTAGCCTCGAGATTACTGACGGCGAGAAGCCGAATAATACGTTGAGGGTGATCGAATTGGTCGCGCCGATTGGTAAGGGTCAGCGCGCTTTGCTGGTGTCGCCGCCCCGTACCGGCAAAACCGTGATGATGCAAAATATCGCTAAGGCGCTGATGGCAAATCATCCGGATGTCTACCTTATTGTGTTGCTGATCGATGAACGGCCCGAAGAAGTTACGGATATGCGGCGCTCGGTGAAGGGCGATGTGATTAGTTCGACTTTTGATGAACCGGCAACTCGCCATGTTCAGGTGGCGGAAATGGTAATTGCCCGTGCCAAGCGGCTTGTTGAGCATAAGCGCGACGTGGTGATTCTCTTGGATTCGATAACCCGTCTAGCTCGGGCCTATAACACAGTCGTTCCGTCGTCGGGCAAAGTTCTAACCGGCGGCGTTGATGCCAATGCCCTGCAACGACCGAAGCGCTTTTTTGGTGCTGCTCGCAACATTGAAGATGGCGGGTCCCTGACAATTATCTCAACTGCGCTCATTGATACCGGATCGCGGATGGATGAAGTCATTTTCGAGGAATTTAAAGGAACCGGTAATTCCGAGATTATTCTCGATCGCAAACTTGCCGACAAGCGGACATTTCCGGCAATCGATATTACGAAATCGGGAACTCGGAAAGAAGAGCTCTTGGTTGATAAGGGCACCCTATCAAAAATGTGGGTGTTGCGGCGTATCCTGCAGCCAATGGGTGTTGTTGATGGGATGGAGTTTCTTTTGGATAAACTCAAATCATCTAAAAATAACGACGATTTCTTTGACAATATGAATCAATAGGGCGTTGGGGGCGGGTTTATACACCGCTGCCGAGATTTAATCGCGGCTGCTTGGTTTCTAATTCCAGCAATTCTATCTTAGTGGCGTCACCCACACCGCCGGAAAAGCCTCCTAGTTTTCCGTTTGCTGCCGTCACACGATGACAGGGTATAATGACCGGGATCGGGTTTGCGCCACAGGCGCCACCAACCGCCCGGGCCGCTGTGCCAACGGATTTTGCGAGTTCGCCATATGTTTGCGTGCCGCCATAGGGTATGCGCATCATTGCGGCCCAGACTGTGTGCTGAAACATGGTTCCGGTCGGCGCTAGTGGCAATGTAAAATCGGTACGGGTACCTTGAAAATATTCACAGAGCTGATTTTGCGTTTCATCAAGTAGAGGGTCTTCGTCGTTTTCGGGCAATCTAGGTGTATTTGCTACAAGCCACGTCACCCTGACAACTTGTTCGTTAGCGACGCGTATCTGCATTGGGCCCGTAGGCGTGTCGAATATGCGACATTTCATTAGGGGTGCCTTTAGTCAGCAATATTTTTTTTGAGAACGGAAGCAAGCTTAGTCGGGTTGTCAATTGGTAAGGAACATATTTTGCCCCGGCAAATATAAGCGGCGGCGCCACCTATCGGCGGCCTTTTTCCGTAGGCAGGGTTGCTGGGAGAAAGACTATTGCTTGGGGGAATGATAATGCAGTCAGTATTTGGCGAGGCGAGGGCGATTTTTAATAATTCATCGCGACGCTGGACTGCCAATACCTCTTCTGCGTCGCAGACAATTACAACCTGGACAGCGTGTTCGAGGAAGTCTGCGGCTGATATTAGTGTTGCGTGGGATGGTGGAGATCGGCGGGCGGTTTCGGCAAAAGTCTCAATTAATGATAGGGCGCTCTCCTGATACTTATTTTTCCCGGTGAAAAAGTACAAGCGGGCGAAATTTTCGGCCATCATACTAGTGCCGGAAGGGGTTGGTTGGTCGTAGGCACTGATCGGTTTCGTGATCGTGTCTTTTGTAATGCTACTTGACTGGTAATATGATTTGGCGTTTGAGTCTTTGGCGTGGGGAGCGGAAAAATAGTCGTCGACATAGACTATCCAAACTTCAGCCTGGGCCAAGTAGGTTGGCTTTCCTGTGGTTTCATACAAAATTGTCGCCGCCCTTATCATTGCAGCGTAATCTTCGAGAAATCCATCTTGGGCACTTGGTTGAGTCTGTACTAAATGTCCGAGTTTTAAATTGGTTGGTCCGCTAGCGGCGGCAGCGGCGTATGCCTGTTCTGCGTGGTTGAGCCAGTCGTCTCGGCCAAAAGCGGCCGCGGCCCTTGTCAGGGCGGCGATCATTAACCCATTCCAGTCTACGAGTATTTTTTCATCGCGCTTTGGACGGGGTCGGGTCGCGCGGGCGGCCAATAGTTTTGTTTTTGCCGTCACAAGAGTGCGTTCGGTGTTTAAATCAGCAGGTTTGCCGCGCCGTAACCTATTTAGAATAGAGCGGGATTCCCAGTTTCCGGTAGGTGTGACGTCGTACTCTTTGGCGAAAAGGGTCGCTGTTACGCCGAGGGACTCGAGGATTTCTTCGAGGGACCAAAGATAGAAGTTGCCCTCGCCACCATCGCTGTCGGCGTCGAGAGCGGCAAAAAACCCGCCGCCTTCATGGCGTAATTCCCGGACCGCCCATGCAATTGTCTCTTCGATGCGGGTCCGATGGAGGGCGTTTTGCGTGTGCTTCCAAATAAGGACGTAGAACTCAATTAGCTGGGCATTGTCGTAGAGCATTTTTTCGAAATGAGGTATCAGCCAAGTGCGGTCGACGGCATAACGAGCAAAACCACCACCGAGATGGTCGTATATGCCGCCCATAGCCATTTTATCGGCCGTTAGGAGGACCAAGCGTTCGAGGTGGCTGTTTCTGGATGTCAGGCGCCAGGCGAGACTGAGGGCCGGTACCATTGGAAATTTGGGGGGACCGTAGAAGCCGCCATCCTTGGGGTCGAATTGGCCGGTAAGGTCGTCGGCGATTGTCTCCATATCAGAATCATTTAGGCCGGAACCGGCAGTGGGCGATGAAAGTTTGCCGAGGCTATCTAATATCGCTTGGGCATGATTGTGGACGTCTTCTGGGTTGGTCAAAAGTAATTCAGAGATTTTCGAAATGAGGTCGGCAAAGCCCGGGTGGCCAGATCTGGCTTTTGGCGGAAAGTATGTGCCGCCCCAAAAAGGCTTAGTATCTGGGGTGCAAAACATGGTCAGTGGCCAGCCGCCCTGAACCCCCATGAGCGCGAGGGCTGACTGGTAGATTGCGTCGATATCTGGGCGCTCTTCTCGGTCGACCTTAATATTAATGCAATGTTGGTTTAATAGAGCTGCGATTTCTTGATTTTCAAAGCACTCTCGCGCCATAACATGGCACCAGTGGCAGGCTGAATAGCCAATTGATAGGAGAATCGGTTTGCCACTGGTTTTGGCCTCCAAGAGGGCCTGGTCGTTCCAAGCGCGCCAGTTTACCGGATTTTTGGCGTGTTGAAGCAAGTATGGGCTGGATTCAGTCGAAAGCTGATTTGATTCGGTTGGCTTTGTCATAAGAGTGAGCATAGTCGTTGTCCCATGGAAGAAAAGTATACTAGCGATGTTGCCGCGGACTCTATTTTTGCCGTGGCCTCTGGCTCGGCCGTTGGCGCGGTAACGATAATTCGCGTTTCCGGGCCGTCCAGTGCGACCTCGATTGAGGCCTTGTCACGGCGGGCGGTCAGCTCCAGCCATAATTTGGAGCTACGACGCCTGTGTGATCCGGTTTCAGGAGAGCTACTGGATATTGGATTGGTTGTATTTTTTAGGGGCCCGGATAGTTTTACTGGCGAGGACATTGCAGAATTTCAGGTGCATGGCGGGCGGGCGGTTGCCGCCGCGATTTTGTCCGCCGTGGGATCGTTGCCTGGATTGCGTCCGGCAGAGCCGGGTGAGTTTACGCGTCGAGCCTATGAGCATGGCAAACTCGATATTACGGCTGCTGAGGCGATCGGTGACCTGGTTGCAGCCGATACCGAGGCACAGCGGCGGCAGGCTCTCAGGCAGATGGAGGGTGAGCTCTCTGATATTTACGGAGGTTGGAGGGCTCAATTGCTGGAGTCTATGTCAAAAATTGAGGCCGACATCGATTTTTCTGATGAGGAGATTCCTGGTGACCTAATTGATGTTGCCGCTGATGAGGTTGCTGGCCTTGTGGGCGATATTTCTCAACACCTAGATGATGCGCGTCGGGGTGAATTGGTGCGGGACGGCGTAGACATTGCTATTTTGGGCGCGCCCAACGCGGGAAAATCTAGTTTGCTGAACCGGTTGGCGCGCCGCGAAGCGGCAATAGTTTCCCAAATTGCCGGGACGACCAGGGACGTGATCGAGGTTCATCTTAATCTCGGCGGATACGCTGTGACCGTTGCGGATACGGCGGGATTGCGCGAATCCGGTGGAGATACTGGTCTGTTAGACGGCGCTGAACACGAGGGTATTACGCGTGCCTTGGCGCGAGCCGAGACGGCAGATATTAGAATAGTAGTTTTTGATGTTAGCATACTCCCTGATTTGGACGAGCAGTCGGCCAATATGATTGATCGGAATAGTGTAGCTGTATTCAACAAACGTGACTTAGAGCCGGAATTGGATCTTCCTGAACTTAATGTGCCCGTTTTTGCGGTGTCGGCGGTTTCGGGTGAAGGTGTTGACGCCTTGATGAGGCACCTGACTGAGGTTGTTTGCTCTGTAATGCCGATGGGTGACACTGCACCCCTAACCAAAATTCGCCACCGGCTCGCGCTGGAGGGTTGCGTCGCCGCATTAATGCGCAGTCAAACAGCTAGTCTTCCCGAGTTGCGGGCGGAAGATATGCGACTGGCTTTGCAGTCCATTGGGCAGGTGACCGGTCGTATCGATATCGAAGAGGTGCTGGGTGCAATTTTTGGTGGTTTTTGTATTGGAAAATGAGCCGTTCTCGGATATTGAATGGTAAGGGTAGCCTAATTCGATTTCTTTGGGTTACGGCGGCTACCTTAGTTCATTTAACGATTGTGGCACAGTGTATTGTGTTTTAGGTCGGCAGCGTGACCCGTATTGCGAGTCTTGTCGAAGCCAGAGATTGCGTGGATAATTTTACTATGAATATTTTGCAGCTCGGTGATTTAGCTGGGCACAAGTTCGATGTGGTTGTCGTTGGCGGTGGTCATGCAGGTTGTGAGGCTGCCGCAGCATCTGCTCGAGCGGGGGTCGAGACCCTTTTGCTGACCCATAAGATAAGTACAATCGGCGAGCTCTCATGCAATCCAGCCATAGGTGGCCTTGGCAAGGGACATTTGGTGCGGGAAATTGATGCTCTGGATGGGATTATGGCGCGGGCGATTGATCGGGCCGGCATACAGTTCAGAATGCTAAATCGGTCGAAGGGTCCAGCTGTTAGGGGGCCACGTGCCCAGGCTGATCGTAAACTTTATCGAAACGCGATATCTGAATTGCTCAGCGAATATGACACTTTGTCGGTTATTGAGGCTGCTGCGGAAGGGTTTTCTGTTGAATCAAGTGGTAGAATTAGTACGGTATTGCTCGACTCTGGCGAGTCTGTGCACGCTGGTGCGTTTGTTCTGACCACGGGAACCTTTTTGCGCGGGCTCATGCACATTGGTGAGTCTAAAACACACGGCGGGCGGCACAATGCTCCGCCGGCAGTAGGATTAGCACAGGGACTCTGTGGGGCGGGGTTTCGGACTGGCCGCTTGAAGACTGGAACGCCGCCTCGATTGGATCGTCGGACCATCGATTTTTCTGGCTTGGAGGTACAGCCTGGCGATTCACCGCCGGTACCTTTCTCATTTTTGACGGATACTATTTCCGTACCCCAGGCAAATTGTCATATCACCGGGACCACCGCCGCAACTCACGCCGTAATTCGTGAGAACATTAAACGGTCGCCTCTTTATTCCGGCCAAATTGAAGGCACCGGACCGCGGTATTGTCCGTCGATTGAGGATAAAGTGGTCCGATTTCCCGATAGGGACACTCATCAAATATTTTTGGAGCCGGAGGGGTTGGAGGACGACACAATTTATCCCAACGGCATTTCGACGTCGATGCCAGCTGATGTTCAATTGGCAATGGTAAGGACCGTTCCCGGATTAGGGGGGGCGGAAATTATGCGTCCCGGCTATGCAGTTGAGTATGATTTTGTTGACCCCCGACAACTTGCGCCGACTCTGCAAACTCATCTTGTCCCTGGTTTGTTTTTGGCCGGGCAGATCAATGGCACCACCGGGTATGAGGAAGCGGCTGCGCAGGGCCTTGTCGCCGGTGTAAATGCGGCGATATTGGCCTCCGGAAGGGAGCCGAATTTCCTGCTTGATCGGGCGGACGCCTATATAGGAGTAATGATCGATGATTTGGTCACTCACGGCACAACAGAGCCATACAGGATGTTTACCTCGCGGGCCGAGTTTAGACTGCTCCTGAGGGCTGATAATGCGGATCAGCGGCTAACTGGGAAGGGTATTGAGGCAGGTATTGTGTCAGCTGACCGTGAGGCTCAATTCTGCTCCAAACAGCAAGTCCTTGAGCGAGCCCGGTCACATCTCGCAGAATTATCTGCTGCCCCGAGTTTATTGGCCCGAAACGGAATTAGGGTCGCCCAGGACGGTGTGCGGCGTACGGCGATGGATTTGCTCGCCTATCCGAATATTGGATTTGAACAGCTCGCGCGCTTATGGCCGGAACTTGCGGGTTTGCCGGCGGTAATTAGAATGCAAGTTGAGGCGGATGGGCTCTATTCGGGGTATTTGGCGCGCCAACAATCTGATGTTGAGGCATTGCGCCGGGATGAAGCGTTGATCATTCCGGCGGCATTGGATTTTTCTAATGTGGGAGGGTTATCGAATGAGGTATCGGAGAAATTGACGCAAGCACGGCCGGCAACTCTTGGACAGGCTGCTCGGGTTTCGGGCGTTACTCCAGCGGCGTTGACGGCCCTGCTCCGTTATGTAAAACGCCGTCCAGAAGTTGCGGCTTAGGTGCTAAATGTTTCACGTGAAACATTGACCGTTATATGACCCCGGAAGAGTTTCGCCGCACGGCGAATGTTTCACGTGAAACAATTATCGCGCTGGAGCGCTACCACGAGCTCATTTTGCGATGGCAGAGCAAGATGAACTTAATTGCCGAATCAACAAAGGGCGATATATGGGGGCGTCACTTCAGCGATTCCGCACAATTGGCCAAATATGCTTTGCAGGACCCGCCGAACCTACGGGGGACAAATTCGGATGCTGCACCAGGCAAAAAAATATACATGGACTTAGGTTCTGGGGCTGGCTTTCCTGGGCTGATATTGGCATTATTAGGTGCAAGACCGCTACATCTTGTGGAAGCAAATGGCCGTAAGGCTACATTTTTAGCCGAGGCGGCGCGATATATGGGTCTGGATTCTAACGATTATGTTGTCCATCCAGTTAGGGTTGATGCGTTAGACCAAGAGTTTGCGGGCCGTGCAGCAGTTGTAACTGCGCGGGCCCTGGCAAATCTCAACCAGTTACTTGGTATGGCCGCTCCGTTGCTGGCTCCCGAAGGAATTTGCGTGTTTCCAAAGGGGCGCGCATGGCGCCAAGAATTGGCGGCGGCACAACAGAATTGGACCATGTTGATAGAGACCTTTGACAGCGAATCAGATCGGGAAGCCGCAATACTTCGCATTTCGGATCTGCACAGGAAATAAAACCAATGAGTCCCAACGATCAAATGAATGAGTCAAGATCAAAGACAGGCCGAGGACGCATAATAGCCGTGGCAAACCAAAAGGGCGGAGTTGGTAAAACGACGACCGTTATTAATTTGGCTACGGCATTGGCAGCATGTGGGGCTACCGTACTGGTTGTTGACCTAGACCCCCAGGGGAATGCGACAACAGGTTTTGGTTTGCCCGACGAAGCCAGAGCCAGCGGGAGTTACCAACTTTTGACCGGTTCGAAAGTCGAGCCGTGCGAGACAATTGTGCCGGGCTTGAAATTCATCCCGACTTCGGTCGACCTAGTTGGTGCTGAACTAGAGCTGGTCTCCGAAGGTCAACGTGAATACAAGCTAAAGGCCGCTCTCGAGCCCTTTCTTGTAAGATTCGACTATATATTTATCGACTGCCCACCTGCATTGGGTTTGCTCACGTTAAATGCACTAACGGCAGCGGACACGGTGATGGTGCCAATGCAGTGTGAGTTTTTTGCCCTCGAAGGGCTAAGTCATTTACTGCAAACAATTGAACGCGTTCGAGCCCATTCAAATCCCGATCTAGAAATTGAAGGCTTTGTCTTGACCATGTATGACCGCCGTAACAATTTGTGTCGGTCCGTCGAAAGCGACGTAAGGGCTCATTTTGGCGCTAAAGTTTACACCAGCGTTATACCGCGAAATGTGAGGGTTTCGGAGGCCCCATCATTTGGTAAACCGGTCCTTCTGTACGATATAGGTTGCGCCGGTGCGCAGGCATATATCCGCCTAGCCAGCGAAATAATGGACCTAGACAGTGTGCCGCCGCCAGTCAGTCATGGAGGCGCGACGCCAAGACAATTTTCCAGAGCAAGTGAGGCCGCAGAATGAGTGACGAAAGCCCAAGCCGTCTGGGGCGCGGCCTCTCCGCGCTATTACCAGGAGCGGCTGGCCAATCGACACCAAATACCGTCAGTGTCGGGACCCCCGCACCCAGCGAAGTTCGGCAGTTCGCCATATCCGATATCGAACCGAGTTCGTTGCAGCCGAGGCGCATTTTTGACGATCAGGAAATGGAATCACTGATCCGGTCAGTGGCTGAGAAGGGTGTTTTGCAGCCCATCCTCATCCGGCCGATCGATGGCGGACGTAGTAGATACGAGCTAGTTGCTGGTGAGCGCCGCTGGCGCGCAGCACAGGCAGCGCAATTGCATGAAATACCGGCCGTGGTCCGGGATCTGGATGATCAGGAAGCGCTGGAAATTGCGCTGGTCGAAAATTTGCAGCGTGACGCTTTGACCCCGCTGGAAGAAGCGCAAGGCTACCAGAGGCTCATCGACCAATTTAATCATACACAGGAAGATGTGGCGGTTGCCGTCGGAAAAAGCCGCAGCCATGTCGCTAATACCGTGCGTTTATTAGGCCTACCGAGTTCGATCAAAGCTGCCCTGGATGATGGCGACCTGACTGCGGGGCATGCGCGGGCGCTAATGGCTGCCGCTGAACCAGAAGGACTGGCAAAAACGGTAATTAAGAAGGGCCTGAATGTTCGCCAGACCGAACGATTGGTTAAAGCCGAATCTCATTCGGATTTGGGTCAGACAAAGGGAGGCGCCCAACCGGCAGGATCCAAAAGCGCAGACATACTCGCTCTGGAGCGACGTTTATCGGATTCCCTTGGCGTGCCAGTAGATATCTCATTCGATGGAAAGGGCGGTAAACTCATGATTGATTATCGCACATTAGACAAATTAGACGATATTATTCAAAGGCTTACAGCAGAAGAAAATTAGAAGAATCACATTGAGTCAAGTTCACCTTGTATTATGTCCTTCTGCGCGATCGCTTGCGAGCCCGTTGGGCGATCGCCAATAGTTCACGGTGGCAGCTTGCTTCGGATGGAATTCCTGTTGATTTCAGGCCGATCTCTGCAATGACAAGGTGACCGATAACCGCTTGTAAGTCAGATACGCCCCAAATATTGAGCTGAGCGCCAAATTGTTGCTTATGTTTCCAAAAAACAGGTGGTCGCAGGCCAGCCATGGCGCGGTCAAGGTTTGCGCCGGATTTCATCGAAGACGCGGCGCGGTATAGGCGCTGAAAATGTATAACTACGGATCGCAACACCGATACTGGTGAGGTGCCGTCTCGCCATGCCCTGGCCGCCAGCCGCTCAAGTTGCTCCAAGTTACCTGCCGCGACAGCAAGGGCAAGTTCGCCTTGTCCCGTTTCCGCCGTTGCAACGATGCAGGTCGCAACATCTTCATAGGTCAAATTTCCACCCGGGCCAGCATACAGTGCCAATTTGACCAGCTCACTCATACGCAATCCGTGATTTTCGGCCAATGTATGGGAGAGATACTCAACTGCCGGCCTCTCAATCGTAATGTCCTGGGCGGCCAGATTTGCCTGAATGAACTGTGCGAGGGCGTTACCGTCCAATGGGTAGCAAGCCAAAGCTGCCGCATTCTCGGCCGTTTCGGCAAGTTTGCGCAACTTTGACCGAGGGCTGAGTTCACCGGCCTGAACAAGAAGCATCGGCGAATGCAGTCCGACATCGCCTTCGACAAAGCGCTTAATATCGTCGGCCTGTGCGTCTACCGCATTCCTCAGCAGTACGATCCGTCGGCGTCCGGTGAGGGACTGGGCGGTAATTTCGTCCCAAAATTTTTCCGGAGAGCTCCGCAGTGTCGCCCCGTCTACGTGCGAAACACTAAAAGGGTCAGAAATGTCATCGGTATACTTATCTGCCAGCTCAAATAGGCGAGAATCGGATAATCCGCGATCCGGCCCAAATACGACGATTGCAAAGATCGTCTTTGGGGGAGCGGCGATAAAACTAACCGCCTTGGCCGGGGATATTTTCATGGATAAATTATCCTGCTGCACCTTGAGGCGCAATCAACCCAAACAATTCAACTGGACATCGCCAAATAGCACCGGCCTTACCCGGCACCCGTTACTCGGTGTCGGGGTGCAGACTTTGAGCATCCAAATAGGCAATAATTTGCATTGTCAAACGGTCCGCGATGTCTCTGGCCGCCCGTTCCCGGGAGCTCACTTCGGCGGCCAACGTCGCAACCTCATTGACCGAAATTGAATGACTATTTATTGATCGCACCCTACCGGAAAACGGCGTTTCTTCACTTTCTGTCTGGCTCAGTACGAAATCGGCATTCAGCGTAAGGCTGGCGCGGGTCGCGGTGTCGTCGCGCCGCACGGCAAGGTTTGTAATATGTTCCGTCAGAATTACGCGCAAGACATATTTTGCATGATCCGGCTTCCCGCCAGGCGTCATGCGATCCAACAGATAGTTGCGGACCATTTGGCCTCGACGGTCGGCAATGGGTAGGATCTCGATTTGAGCCATTTCTCCGCCAGCCGCAAAATTATCGGCGCGTAGATATACCGGGCGAAAACCGCAGGCGCTGAGGAGGAGAGCCAAAGTGAGGCAAATCGTTCCGAAGCCACCGCTGGTAAATTTCCAATCAGCCATATTGGGTCCCATCGACCTATAATACGAAGTTAATCAGTTTATTTGGCACAACAATAACCCGCCGCGGCGAAGTCTCGCCAAGCGCCTTTTTGACATTTGGAATTTTTCGCGCCGCCTCTTCCACCGCTGTATTGTCGACCTCGTCGGTGAAGTCGATTGTTCCCCGCAGTTTTCCGTTGACCTGCACGGCAAAGGTAACAGACTTTACCGCTAGTAATTGGTCGTTTGCCCTCGGCCAATTCGATTCAACCAAAATCTCTGAGTGGCCCAGTGCCGACCATAATTCCTCGGCTAAATGTGGCATCATCGGACCCATCAATTGAACCAGCGCCTCAAGAGCTTCGCGCAGTGCCCAGTCAAATTCACCATATCCGTGAACGAAATTTGTAAATTCGTGCAGTCGCGCCACGGCACCGTTAAAATGGAAGCGCTCTATCGCGATCGTAACGTCATTTATGGTTCGATGGGTTTCCCGTCTCAACACGAGCGCGCCCTCAGCTATATCTTGCGGCTCCGGCGTTCCGGGCTGAGGTAATTTTTGCAACGCGTTCTCGACGACCCGGTGAACACGATTTACAAACCGAAACGCACCCTGTGCACCGGCATCGGTCCACTCCATGTCCCTTTCAGGTGGACTATCGGACAAAATGAACCACCGGGCCGTGTCTGCACCAAAGGCGGAGATGACTTCCGAGGGGTCGATGACGTTACGCTTCGATTTGGACATCTTTTCGATGCGACCCATGGTAACCGGCAGGTCGGAAACAGAGCTGAGGAGCTTGTCCCCGTCCTCGACTAATTCGGACGGCTGCACCCAATTGCCATCGCTGTCGCGATAGGTCACATGGTTGACCATCCCCTGGGTGAACAGTCCGGCAAACGGTTCGTCGATGCCAACATGTCCAGATGCTTTCATAGCCCGCACGTAAAACCGGGAATAGAGGAGATGCAAAATAGCGTGCTCTATACCGCCGACATATTGATCAACTGGCAACCAGTAATCGGCCGCATTGCGGACAACCGGTATCTCTGCGTTCGGCGAGCAGAACCGAGCAAAATACCATGAAGAATCGATAAATGTATCAAAAGTGTCGGTATCCCGGACCCCGTCGGCGCCGCAATCTGGGCAAGCAACATGTTTCCAAGTGGGGTGCGTGTCGAGCGGGTTCCCGGCGCCTCCAAGTTCGATGTCATCGGGCAGAGTCACCGGTAAATCGGTTTCTGGCACGGGTACGGCCCCGCAAGACAGGCAGTGGATTATTGGGATCGGGCATCCCCAATAGCGCTGACGAGAAATGCCCCAGTCGCGCAGACGATATGTGATCGCGCCCTCACCGCTACCAGTAGCCTCCAGTTTTTCAATGACCTGCTTCTTTGCTGTGGCAACATCCAGACCATTCAGAAATTCGGAATTCGCCAAAATTCCGTTTCCAATATAAGCCTCGTTGCCGATCCTAAAATCGGCTGGATCGACGTCAGTTGGAACGACCACAGGCGTCACGCTCAAATCATATTTTCGAGCGAAATCCAAGTCTCGCTGGTCGTGTGCCGGACAGCCAAAAATGGCCCCGGTCCCGTATCCGCTGAGCACAAAATTTGCGATATATATTGGCAGCTCGATTTCCGGCGACAACGGATGCGCGACCCTCAGCCCTGTATCCAAACCCTTTTTCTCGGCGCGCTCAATTACCTCCTCGCTGGTGCCAAGTTGTTGGCACTCGGAAACAAAAGCGGCAATCCTTCCGTCTTCATCGGGGAGGGTGGCGACCAAGGGGTGGTCGGCGGCCAGCCCACAAAAACTTGCGCCAAAAAGGGTGTCGGGTCGGGTTGTGAAAACCCGGACGGCTCCATCGTCTTGGCTTGCGTCGCGACCAACTATCGAAAACGTTACATAAGCGCCCTCGGATCGCCCAATCCAATTTTCCTGCATGAGCCGGACGCGCGATGGCCAGCGGTCAAGCGACTTCAGTCCGTCCAGCAGCTCTTCACGATATTCTGTAATTTTCAGGAACCATTGCGCCAACCGCCGTCGCTCGATAACCGCACCGGACCGCCAGCCTTTGCCGTCAATAACTTGTTCATTGGCGAGCACCGTATGGTCAACCGGATCCCAATTGACGTCACTTTCTTGTCGGTAAACAAGTCCAGCGGAAAGAAAATCGATAAACATCGATTGCTCATGGACATAATAGGTGGGATCGCAGGTTGCAAATTCGCGGCTCCAATCGATAGACAGTCCCATGGATTTGAGCTGCTCACGCATTGCCGCGATGTTGCTATAAGTCCATTTTGCCGGGTGGGATTTTTGCTCTATCGCAGCATTCTCGGCGGGCAGGCCAAACGCATCCCAACCCATCGGGTGCAAGACATTAAACCCTTGCGCCCGTTTATATCGGGCGATGACATCGCCTAGTGTGTAGTTACGCAAATGTCCCATATGGATGCGTCCCGAAGGATAGGGAAACATCTCCAAAACATAATATTTCGGCCCCGACATGTCGTCACTGGCAGCGAACGCCTTCCGCTCATCCCAAATTTTTTGCCATTTGGGTTCCGTTGTTTTGAAATTATATCGTGTCATAAAGAAGGCCGCCTTGAACCGAGGAAATATTTCGGTTGTCAGTATTTATGATTGTGGGGTGGAGTTTTTGACCCTGAAATTAGCTGTTTGCAAGCCGAATTTCACGAGCCCTCGTTAGGATTGCATTCTCTAATTCAATTGGGACGCTGCTGCCGACCTCGGTGTTAACCCAGCCTCTTTGGGGGTCGAGAATTTGTTTGAAAACCGTTGCCCGTAAACCGTCGGCGCGCAATTGGCGATCAAGTATGTAAACGGTTACTTTAAACCGTTCATTTGCCGCCTCGGGCGGTGCATACCAATCAGAAATAATGACACCGCCAAACGGGTCGGCGGATTCGAGGGGAATAAATGAAAGCGTGTCGAGCGAAGCGCGCCAGAGATAGCTGTTAACCCCTATCCCAGAGCCGCCGCCCGAGCCAGCGCCGTCATTTTCTGAACGCCGACTGCTGATCGATAAATCGAAGAGAGAGTTTTTGTCCTCTTCACCGCGCTGCAATGTGCGGGTTCGTGTTGCGCTGTTCGGTAACTGCGCTTCCGACTGACTTTCGCCCTGACATTCAGCGCAAAATTCATCTGTCGACAGGACCCGGACGCCATTGGCGCAGGCCGAAAGCAGAAGGCAGAGACTGCAGATATAAAGATACCGCATCAGGTTTACCCGTTCGCCATAATCGCCATATTGCCAAGTATTGGACGGAGAATTCCCCACGTCGAATTATCGAGCTTCACCGACCAACGAAATTTGTCCGATATTTTTGAACTTGGGTCAAGGGTTGCTCAAAATATTTGCCTGTGACCTGTGACTAAATAATGGAACCTGTGACCAAAAAAAGGGTGGCTGACCGAGGTCAGCCACCCAATGTCACGCAATTTTAACCGAATTTAGAAATTCACGATGGTCGATAACGTCCAAGTCGTTGCGTCATTATCGCCAATGGAAGTCGTGCTGTCCGTATTGACGAAGGTTGCATCCTCAATGATGTGGTGCGTAATGCCACCAGCCAGTGCTAGGCCGGGGGCCAAGACGTAGTTAAAGCTGCCGGAAATCGCAGTGGCGTCGCCGTCAACGTCAATTCCGCCGACTTCTCCTTCTTCGTCCCAAATGAAGCTGGCTCCTGCCGAGACGCTCCATGGGCCGGCACCATATGCCAAACCGGTATCGATCCAGCTTTTATCATTGTCCATCATGCCCGGTAAGTCGACCTCAGCGTGGCCGTAGCCAAATCCGGCGGCAGCTCCCATTCCGGTAACTTTTAGCCCCGTTGAAAACAGATGCTGATCTTGGTCAACATTTCCCGTCCCAATGCCAACGCCATTGCTACCCTCGTAGCCCGCATATAAGACGGCATGATAATTGCCGTATGTCGCAGTATATTGGCCGGCCAGGGAATAAATGTCTTCACTGGTTCCGGCCCCAGAACCGTCAACCATGTCGGTGTCAGACTCTTGGGTATAGCTCGCGGCGATGGATAATCCGCCGACATTGGCGCTGGTAAAGCGAATCGTGCCGCCTTGCCCGCGATAGGACGTGACCCCGGCACCCGATATCGTGCCGGTGTTAACATTTTTGCTGCCACCGGCGGCGTAGTGGCCGTAGCCGACCATGACGGATCGACCGCCGACATCCAGGGCTTCGGTCGCTGACTGGGTGTCACCCATGGAAATTTTGCCGTAATCCGACATGATATAAATTTCGCCACGGTGGGTCCCGACATCGATTTCGAAGCCGTATGTCAGCCCATTACTTGATGTTGCTGAGCCGAGCAGGGAAAAATCCCGCCGATTATCAAACAGCGAAAAATCCGGACGCATGCCCTGTTGCTCGCGGTCTTGGTTTACCCATTGAGCGTCAACACGAACAGTGCCGGCAAACCTGATGGCAAATGCCGAGTTTTCCCGTGTGACGGGGGAATCTCGCTCGCTCGCCTCGTCGATATAACGGGCGTTGATGCTTGAAAAGTTCCGCTGCTCGAATGAGCCGTTGCCCGCGATATCGACCCGCCCATGGGGGTTTCGTCCAGGGACTCCGGGAGATTGTGTGACTGAGGCGCCAGCATTGGCGGCGCTTTGGCCAACTTGAGAGGTCTCGGCAAATGTATTTGCCGCGCCAAATGACATTGCAGTCAATGCCGTCGTGACGAGAAGAACGCGCTTCATCGTGAAGGTCTCCATAAAATAACGGCCAGGGCCAGGGGGGCTGCCGCCGTCGTTACGCTCGTTTAGTATGAGCACCAGGGTTATTCGCCACCTGAACCGTCGAAAATTCGCCAGAATTTTGCCGTCGATAGTCCAAGATCAAAGGGAGTAGACGAATATTGTCTCCGAGTTGGCAATGTTGTTTGAATAAAATTCTTGAATATATAAAATAAGTTGCAATAAAGTCACAAAAAACTGCTCGTTAGATTGGCCAAGTCAAAAAAATACAATATCTAGTGGATATAGAGTGGCTGCACCCAAAAGGTGATATCTATTCTGTGTATAACTTTGAAATAAAGATTGGCGTAACCTGAACCATGCACACTATGACGGCCGACGAGGCTGGCGAAAACCTGCGGACTGTACGTTCAAATATCCATGATTCTGCTGAAGCGGCTGGACGTGACGCTGACGGGGTTAATCTGATTGCCGTCAGCAAAAAGCAGTCCGATGATCGTGTTGACGCCGCCATCAAGGCCGGCCAAAGAATATTTGGTGAAAACCGCGTCCAAGAAGCCACCTTGAGGTGGGGGCCTCGCCGTCAAAATTGGGAAAATCTCGAGCTTCACCTTGTTGGGCCGTTGCAATCAAATAAAGCTAAGGACGCCGTCGCGCTATTTGACGTCATCCACACTGTTGACCGCCGAAAAATAGCCGAGACCTTGGCCCGAGAATTTGATCGGCAGAACCGGCAATTAAATTGCTTCATTGAGATCAATACGGGAGAGGAAGAGGCAAAGGCCGGGGTCTCTCCCGGCCAGGCCGACAAATTTATTGCCGAATGTCGGGACACATTCGGCCTGCCGATTATCGGGCTCATGTGCATACCGCCGTCCAGCGACGAAGCTGCCCTGCATTTTGCTTTGTTACGCGACATTGCGGCGCGCAATGGGCTAAGGCGTTTGAGCATGGGAATGAGCGCCGACTATGAAAAAGCAATCCGCTTTGGTGCAACGGATATCCGCGTTGGGACGTCGATATTTGGTCAGCGTGTCACGAGCTAGCTGCGGCGCCTGCCCTATTTGCCCGGTTGTTGAATAACAATATTCGTTTGTCGGTCAACCCGGGCAAGGACCCTAACTAACACCTCTTTTTGCAGGGCAATACAGCCGAGAGTCGGTCCGAAATTCGCCTTGGCAATATGAACGAAAATGGCGCTCCCGTAGTTTTTTCTCGCCGGCGCGACATTGTGACCGATCGTCACGATTAGGTCATAGAGTGGGTCGTCTCTCCAAAGATGCTCAATGTTAGGCTTGCTTGTTGAGTGACCAGATAGTGTCACCAGGCAATTATAATTGGCAGAAAGGGGGTTGTCGTTCCAGCCCATGTCCGGCGTGATGGCTGTAACGGGCAACCGAGACCGGGGGCGAGGCATCCGGTCTTGCCGGTAGAATATACGCTGCAAGGGAAATCGACCGGCGGGGGTTGCACCGTCGCCCTCGCGTTTGTGGGACCGAATTCCTGCTCGCCCGATTGCGCAATCGGTCTCAATTGGGCCGATCGTCAGCCTAGCGATACTGCGTGAATGCCCGCTTGTAACGACGATCAACCCGGTGTTTTTAGGGTTCCGCATCTTGCCAAAAAATTAATCTGTGGGAAATTTCAGTAACAACCGATTAATGCCATTTAGCGCATCATAAAGGTTTAAAAATTGTCGCGAAAAACCCGGCCAATCTATGTCGGGCCTTAATGCATGAACGGCTTCATATATGGTCTCTAAATTGTTCGTGCCGTCGCACTGCCGGATAATCGCCTTGGCAAGGGCTGGCATCGGCAAACGGATATCCAGACCATTGATTCGACCGGCAAAATGGCCGTTTGAAACCGCCTTCACGCCGTCCTCAGGCAGCATGTCGCGCAAAACCGGAATAGCGTCTTTGCGCATCGGGTCGGGCAGCTCAATCGTATTTGCCGATTTCACCGCGTACAGAATATGGACGTTCATATTGCCCGCGATCAGTTCGGCCAGCGCGGCTTGTTCAATTGGTGCCTGAGCCTTGGCCCGGTCGATCAACGTTGGGTCATTGAGATAAAATTCAGGCCGGTAGCGGCCCGGTTCGATAAAGCTCGTCACGCGAAGGCCGGCGCTGTCAATAAGTGTTGCGAGCTCGGAAACCAAATAGGCCCGGTCTTGACTGTGTAGCAGCAGATCAAAAAGCCCGGCGTCCGTACCGTTCAAATGGTCGGTAACGAATGGATTGCGGACAAGCCAATTGGTTTGCGGTAACGCGCCGATCAGTTTGCGCGCCGCCGCCAACCGATCCGTTATCGGCTCACCTTCCGGGCAAATGGATTTCAAGGCATCTTGAATATGGTAAACACCCGTTCGACCGAGTTCGCCATAAACCATCAGGCCAATTCCACCGTTATCGGCTAGGAGGGCGGATAGCGCGGCAAACCCTGCAGACGGATCGTCCAGATGATGAAGGACGCCGCAACAATCGATATAATCATATTCGCCGTCCGATGGCCCAATATCTAAAAGTGAAGCCTGACGAAATTCGATATTGGTGAGGTTGCGTTTTTTGGCCCGGGCGCGGGCGATGTCTTGGGAGGCGCTGGAGAGATCGAGGTGGCAAACCGAACCATCAATATCTGCGTCGGCTAATTGCTGCGCCAACATAATCGCCGCGTCACCGGTTCCGCCGCCGGCAATTAAAGCTCGAAATCCCTTTGTCCAATCTCGGGCGCCACCAAAAACATAGTGATTTAACTCCCACAAATTACTCGGGGACCCGGTAATAAGCCGTGTGCCTTCGTCGGCGGGATCTCGTTCCGGATAGGGAAGGGCCTCATATTGAGCCCGGAGATTTTCCAATGCCATAACCACCTGCTGCAATTTTTATCTGCTGCACCTTGATCGTGCACGCCTTGCCTCGGCGTCGGCAGCCGTGCCAATTTGCCCTCATGAGAGGATATTTTGGCATAGGCGTAGAAGGCATCAGCAAGGCGATGAACGTGGGTAGTATTATGCGTACCGCCCACGCGTTTGATGCCAGTTTTATATTCACCATTGATGCTCAATACCAGCGCATCGACGGGGAAAAATCCGACACGTCTTCGGCGCTCGACCATTTGCCGCTCCATGAATTCGCGGATCTAGATGATTTTCGCCTGCCAAAAGACTGCGACCTCGTCGGTATCGAATTGGTGCCGGGTGCTGCTGACCTGCCGAGCTTTCGCCACCCAGCGCGGTGTGCTTATGTGCTAGGGCCGGAGCGTGGCAGTCTTTCGCCACAATTGACGGAAAAATGCAATTTTGTGGTCAAAATTCCGACAAAGTTTTGCGTCAATGTCGGTGTTGCCGCAGCCATCGTGATGTATGATCGGGCGCTGAATTTAGGACGATATCCAGCTCGGCCGGTGCGGGCTGGCGGCTCAACCGATCCGATGCCTGAACATGTATTCGGCGACCCGGTTCTTCGCCGCGCTTCTACCGCCCGATAGCGCGGTTGGTCGGCCACATTAAGGCGCCTTTTTTGCTTGGAAACAATATGACGAAAATTAGTAAATTGCGGACACTGGCCTTGGCTACAATCCTAATAGCCGGAACCATTGGCCTAATAGCCGGAACCATTGGCGCCGCCATGGCGCAATCTTCCAGTGACCAACGGCGGGAGGTATTTAATGACTGGCAGACATTTTCTGCTGGTTCGGGTAACTCCAAAATGTGCGTTGCGCTCTCTTTTCCAAAGGAAATTCAGCCCGAAGGGCTAAACCGCGGAGACATCGCGATCCTTGTTTCCCATCAGCTCGAATTTCAAGATTTTGACGTTTTGCAAATCAAGCTCGGCTACCCCCTGGAAGAAGGTCGACCCGTCAAAATAAATATCGATGGGCGCCAATGGGACTTATTTCCCGATGCCGAAAACGCGTGGCCGATTAGTCTGGAGGACAACGCCGCCATATTGCGGGCGATGAAAGCCGGCCAAGAAATGTATGTTGAAGGCCGATCCCAGCTGGGCAACATGACCATGGATCGATACTCGCTGCGGGGAATTTCTGCGGCCCTGCGATCGATCGATATTGACTGCGGTCGCTAATACGCGGCGATTGCGTTCTGGGCCGCTTCCGCGGTAAAGGAGCGCATGACCACAAACCTCGCATCCATATCGAGCCCAACAAGGGCGACATCTGTCGTTCCAGCGCCCGAGCCCGACCGAATTGACCTGATCGGCAAAGATATGGCCGAGTTCGGCACAATTGCCGAAAACCTTGGCATGCCGTCATGGCGGGGCAAGCAGCTCTGGGGTTGGGTGTATCACCATCGGGAAACCGATTTTTCCCAGATGACTAATCTATCCAAGGATTTGCGCAACGTGCTCGACGAGACCTGCGTTGTCAGCCGTCCCGACGTCGCATCCCGTCATATCTCAATTGACGGGACGGTCAAGTGGTTGATTAAATTTGCCGATGGCAATTTGGCCGAAACCGTTCTGATACCAGAGGCCGATCGCCTTACCTTGTGCATATCGAGCCAAGTCGGCTGCACGCTGAACTGTAAATTTTGCCATACCGGGACCCAAAAGCTCGTCCGAAATTTAACCGCTGCCGAAATCGTTGGCCAACTGATGGTGGCCCGGGATTATGTCGCCTCCGGTGCACCGGGTAGTGAGCACGCTCACTTTACCGCGCCGGAAAATGGAGAGACGCCTGACCCCCATCGCGTTTCAAATATTGTGATGATGGGCATGGGCGAGCCGCTCTATAATTTTGATAACGTCAAAAAAGCGCTGGATATTGCGACCCATAACGAAGGCGTTGCTATTTCCAAGCGCCGGGTAACCGTTTCGACAGCGGGTGTTGTGCCGATGATGGAGCGGTGCGGCACCGAAATTGGTGTTAAATTGGCAGTTTCACTGCATGCGGTCACCGATGAGTTGCGCGACGTCATTGTGCCGATAAACCGAAAATATCCGATTTCCGAATTGTTGACAGCTTGCCGGAATTATCCCGACGTTCGAAATTCTAGGCGCATCACCTTTGAATATATTTTGCTTAAAGGCGTTAATGACTCCCTGGCAGATGCACGGGAATTGGTTCGTCTCATCAAGGGCATCCCGTCGAAAATTAATTTGATCCCGTTTAACCCGTGGCCCGGCGCGCCCTATGAGCGCTCATCAGATAAGGTCATTGAGGCGTTTGCCCAAATCGTTCGGGATGCGGGCTACCCGTCGCCGGTGCGGCGGCCGCGAGGTGAAGATATTCTCGCGGCGTGCGGCCAGTTGAAAAGCGCATCTGAACGCCAACGCAAATCCAAGTAAAACCCACGCGCCGCCGGTGGGGCTTGCCCTGCCGCAATGAAGCAGTATAGTCGCGCGCCATCATGTTAACCTTCAAATTAGGGATCGCCTCATGGCCACAAGTGGCATCAAGAAAGTAGTACTCGCCTATTCGGGCGGCCTAGACACCAGCGTTATATTGAAGTGGCTGCAGCAGGAATATGACTGCGAAGTGGTGACCTTTACGGCCGACCTTGGTCAAGGTGAGGAGGTCGAACCGGCGCGGGCAAAAGCCGAGATGCATGGCATCAAGGAAATTTATGTCGAAGACCTGCGCGAGGAATTTGTCCGCGACTACGTGTTTCCAATGTTTCGGGCCAACGCGCTTTATGAAGGCACCTATTTGCTCGGCACGTCCATCGCGCGCCCGCTCATTGCCAAGCGCCAAATTGAAATTGCCCACGAGACCGGGGCCGATGCTGTTTCCCATGGGGCCACAGGCAAAGGCAATGACCAGGTTCGGTTTGAACTTGGCTATTACGGCCTTGATCCCGATATTAAAGTGATCGCGCCATGGCGCGAATGGGATCTTAATTCCCGCACCAAGCTCATTGAATTTGCCGAGAAGCACCAAATTCCCGTTGCCAAAGATAAGCGCGGCGAAGCCCCATTTTCTGTTGACGCCAATTTGTTGCATATATCCGCTGAAGGAAAATTGCTTGAGGATCCCTGGCACGAACCCGAAGAATTTATCTTCTCGCGTAGCGTCGCTCCTGAAGTGGCACCAGATAAGCCGACCTATATTGAAATTGGTTTTGAGCGCGGAGACCCGGTGTCGATCGACGGCGAAAATTTGTCTCCGGCGTCATTGTTGACGCGCTTGAACGAATATGGGGGCGCTAACGGTATTGGTCGTTTGGATCTTGTTGAAAACCGATTTGTCGGCATGAAGTCGAGGGGGGTCTACGAAACTCCTGGCGGGACGATTTTGTCAGTTGCCCATCGGGCGATGGAATCGCTGACATTGGATCGCGAAGCCACCCACCTAAAAGATGAACTCATGCCCCGCTATGCCAAACTCGTCTATAACGGATTTTGGTTTGCCCCCGAACGCGAGATGCTCCAAGCGTTGATCGATACCAGCCAAGCTCAGGTGAGTGGCGTCGTGCGAATGAAGCTCTATAAGGGCAGCGCAACGGTTGCCGGGCGCAAATCAGATCAGAGCCTCTACAGCCTAGAACATGTCACATTCGAGGAAGATACGGTTTACGACCAGCGTGATGCCCAGGGATTCATAAAGCTCAACGCCCTTCGCTTGCGTTTATCGAAGGCCCTCCGGTCAAGCAAGTAGCGCAATAATCACGAACGGGACCGGGCGAAGCGCGGCACTAGAATATTGCTTTGAGTCCGTAGGGGCCGGGCTGTTTTGCGCCCACCGGGTCGAAGTAATAGCTGGTCAAGTAGCAGGCCCAACTCGCCGGACGTGTTGTCACCGTGACGCCACCAAATATTTCCTCGGTGAAGCTGGCGCTGTCAAACATCAGCGCCGAGTCTAGTCTGTTTGATTTGCAGAATTTTAGCAGGCTTCCAAGTCCGCCGGCCACCGATCCGCCGCCGGGCGACCATGCTACACACCGGGGATCGCCGGCCCGGGGCGGCTGCCCCTCCATGGCAAGCAATGGAATGTCGCCGGCCAGGCCGCTTTGGGTCCAATTGGCATAGGAAAAACTCTCAGCCAGTGCCCCGCGCGCAATATGGCTGGCAAGGGCGGCCTCGATCAGCCGTCCGGCTGCCGGGTGTTCTGGAGAAATATTTTCGTGAAGGGCACCGAAGAAACATGGCGATGCGGGATAAACTTTAAACCGGGTCGCGCGCTCCATCCGTTTACCATAGAGATCGACCCGATTGAGCCGGTAAAGCAACCCGGCGCGCTCCAAATAATCCATATATTTGCGCAGGGTGTTTTTAGCAATTCCCAGATCCTTGGCAATCGCCTCATAAGCCAACTCTTCGCCGGTCCGCCCGACAAGATAGGCGAAAGCACGCCTCAAGTCCCTGGTATCATGAATGCCGGCGTGATTTGGCGTTCCGTCGTCGACGATATCCAGGACAAATTGTGCCGCCGCCGCCGCACCATGAGGCCCACCACCGGCAGCCCCAAGGCCTGGAAAGCCCCCATGATTAAGGTATTCGAAGAATGCGGCATTCAGCGCACGCAGATCGGTGGTGAGTGAGAAATGACCAACCAATGAGCTCTCCCGGCCGGTCAGGCGCAAAAATTCTGCAAAACTTAGTGGCGGTACAGGTATTTCATGAACATTGAGCAGATTTGCTTCAGTTTTCTCGGTTTCCTCCGCGTCCGGGATCAGTGGTGCCAGTGCGGAGGTAGCTATGATCGTAACCGGCGCATATTTGGCAAAAATGCGCGCTTGCATTTCCCGCCAATCAGAAATGCCGTCAATATCATCGATGAGGAGAAGGCGGCGCCGATCCAGCTTGGCATTGGTGTTCCAAAATTCCGCAATGCAAGCTTCAATTCCGACCTCACCAATGGCTGGAATCCCGGCCGGAAGGTATAGAATGTCGGCCGAAGCTGTACCGTTGGTAAGTAGCTGGGCCGCAGTCTGCATTAACATGGTAGATTTGCCGACGCTGCGAGGTCCGAATATCAGCGAAGCGGCGGGCCCTTGCTCAGACTCGAGTATATTAAAAAGATCGATGAGTGGTTCACGGTGTCGGCGCAGTGCCAAATTTCCGGCAAAACGTGACGATGACGCCCACCATGGATTTGCAGCCGCTATCAGCTCAGTCGGTATTTTCATAATCGGATCAGCCGTTTACTTATGAAGATCAAGACGCTAAGCCGCATAAAAATATGGGCGGCCAGCATGAATTTGGCGGGCTTCGATTGGACGGCGCGACTTACGACCGCACATAACGCAGCATACTACTCCTAGACTGATTCGCGGTCCTGGGGCAACTCAATGATCTTAGTAATGTCTGCCGATTAGATAGCCGTGCCGCCGACCGTTAAGTCATCGAGCAGAATCGTGGGCTGCCCAACCCCGACGGGAACGCCCTGCCCATCCTTGCCGCAGGTGCCAACCCCTGGGTCAAGCGCCATGTCATTACCGATCATTCGAACCTTTTTCAGCGCTTCGGGACCGCTGCCGATAAGTGTCGCTCCTTTAACTGGCGCGCCGATTTTTCCGTCTTCGATCATGTAGGCCTCAGTGCATGAAAAGACGAATTTGCCCGAGGTTATATCGACTTGGCCTCCGCCAAAATTGACCGCATACAGGCCCGATTTCGCCGATCCAATAATTTCCTCAGGATCCTGTGTGCCTCCGAGCATATAGGTGTTGGTCATCCGTGGTATCGGATTATGAGCAAAAGACTCCCGCCGGCCATTGCCGGTCGCCTTGTGTCCCATTAGCCGCGCGTTAAGGCGATCATGCATATACCCTTTTAGAATTCCGTCTTCGATCAGCACTGTTTCACTGGACGGCGTCCCTTCGTCGTCGATAGTCAGCGACCCCCGCCGGTTCATTAACGTCCCGTCATCGATTACGGTGACGCCCGGTGCCGCCACTCTTTCGCCGATCAGGCCGGAAAAAGCGGAGGTGTTTTTGCGATTAAAGTCGCCTTCAAGCCCATGTCCGATTGCTTCATGCAGCAAAATTCCCGGCCATCCAGGTCCCAATACCACGGTCATTTCACCTGCCGGGGCGGCCACGGAGTCTAGGTTGACGATCGCCTGACGCAGAGCTTCGTCAACTTGTTGCCGCCAGGCGCTGGGGTCGATCCATTGGTCATATCCAGCCCGCCCGCCGACACCCTGGGACCCGGTCTCCATTCTGTCGCCTTGTGCGGCGACAATGCTCACATTGAGTCGCACCATTGGCCGAATATCGGCAGCCATAGCGCCATCGCTCCGGATAATTTGGACGGCCTGCCAGCTCGCCGCCATTGAGGCGGTAACTTGGTGAATTCTTGGGTCTTTGCCGCGGGCGTAGGCATCGATCTCGGCGAGCAACGCGACTTTATCTTCAAATGCCATTTCGGCCAGCGGATTGATGTCGGCGTAGAGCTGTTGATTTGTTGTTGCTGGCAATTGCGAATAGCCGCCACCTTGGCCGGTAGCGACGGCTTTTACGGTTTCTCCGGCTCGGGAAATGGCGGCCTCGGTTAGTTCCGATGCGTGTGCGTAACCGGCGGCCTCGCCAGCGACGGCGCGGAGGCCAAAGCCTTGCGTGGTGTCGAAGGTTGCACTTTTTACCCGTCCGTCATCAAATAAAATACTCTCGCTCTGGCGATATTCCAGAAACAATTCGCCGTCGTCGGCTCCGTGAAGTGCGTCACCGACGATTGTCTCCACTCGACCCTCATCCATGCCGGTCCGGGAAAAAAATAAATCGCTGGTCTGGGTGATATTGGACATCGGTATTGGTTCCTCGCGGCGGGTTGTTTGCGCACAATATAGGCGTCATTCGCCCGCCAGCCACAAATATTATGAGCCGGTTGGAAAATGTTCTATTGCCGACCGAAAGGATCGGTCGGCTGTGCTGAAGTGTGAAAATTTCGGCAAATTATGCGACGTTTGGCCGCGTGACGGCGAAACGGCCTCACCTTGTTGCGACGCTTGGCCTGGTGTAGCTTCCGCGCCTAATTGCGCGCCCCAAATAGCGCGCAGGTGCGGTGCCTATTGGAAGCCCGTGGTGGAGAAGCCTATGTTGGCACCATCCGGTGCAATAACCTGATCATCGAGTGACGTGGATGAATATTCAAATTAAGCAGACAGAAGCTGTGGCGACGACTGGCAGATCGGGTAGAGGCAGATCCTTTGCCTTGCTAACCGCATTTGCCGGGACTTTCATTTCTCTGACCTGGCTCGGCGGTTCAATGGCATTTGCTCAACAGCCGGAACCCTGGGGGCTCAATTTTCAGGCAGCGGCGACCCCCTATGCCGAGCAGGCGCGCAGCTTTCATGACCTTCTTCTCTGGATTACCACCGCGATCACGCTGTTTGTTACGGCCCTGCTCGCCTATATTGTCATCCGGTTTCGTGCGTCGGCAAACCCCGAACCCAGCCGCACCACACACAATACTTTGTTGGAGATATTGTGGACGGGCATTCCGGTTTTAATACTCATCGTTATCGCCATTCCGTCGTTTCGGCTGCTTTATCTGGGCGACGACTTTTCAGATGCGGACATGACTGTTAAGGCGATTGGCCATCAATGGTATTGGGAATACGAATATCCCGACCATGGCGGGTTCTTTTATGACTCATTGATGTTGCGTGGCGATCAGCTTCCCTCGGATGAGCCGCGTCTATTGGCGGTCGATAATCGTCTTGTTGTCCCAGCAGGCAAGAAAATCCGCCTTATGGTCGCAACTGTTGACGTACTGCATGCATTTGCTGTTCCGGCATTTACGGTGAAAATTGATGCCGTTCCTGGTCGAATTAACGAGACTTGGTTCCAGGTTGATCGTCCCGGGGTATATTATGGGCAATGTTCCGAACTCTGCGGTCGTGATCATGGGTATATGCCAATTGCCGTTGAAGTGTTACCGCAGGCAGAATTCGATGCATGGGTTGCCGCCGCACAAGAAAAATACGCCGCTGCAACGCCCGTAATGACGCGGCTTGCCGCGATAGACCGATAAAGGCCGGACTTAAGTTCCGGTAAATAGGAGATATGAGTATGGCCGCCAGCGACCATTCAGCCGACCATCACACACCGAGAGGGCTAGCGCGCTATCTCTTTTCGACCAATCATAAAGATATCGGTACGCTCTATCTGGTATTCTCGATTGTCGCCGGCATTATCGGCGGGGCATTTTCCATCGTCATGCGGATGGAGCTGCAGAGTCCCGGTATTCAGCTGCTGACCGATGCATCTGGTGGTGCCGATGGTCAGCTGTGGAATGTAATAATCACCGCCCACGGCTTGATCATGGTGTTTTTCTTTGTCATGCCGGCGTTGATAGGCGGCTTTGGCAACTGGTTTGTGCCGCTGATGATTGGCGCGCCGGATATGGCGTTCCCCCGGATGAATAATATTTCCTTTTGGCTTTTGGTCCCGTCGCTGCTGTTGTTGGTGCTCTCAGCCATAACAGGTTCGGGCGCAGGCACTGGCTGGACTGTTTATCCGCCGCTTTCGGCGCTGTCGTCGCATCCGGGTGCTTCTGTCGATATGGCGATATTCTCGCTGCATTTGGCAGGTGCGAGCTCCATTTTGGGGGCGATCAACTTTATCACGACGATTTTCAACATGCGTGCGCCGGGAATGACCCTGCATAAAATGCCGCTTTTCGTCTGGTCGATTCTTATCACCGCATTCTTGTTGCTGTTGGCGCTTCCGGTTCTGGGTGGCGCAATCACGATGTTGCTTGTTGATCGTAATTTCGGCGGTGCGTTTTTTGATGCGGCTCGGGGTGGCGACCCTCTGCTCTTCCAGCATCTGTTCTGGTTCTTCGGGCATCCCGAAGTCTACATCATGATTTTGCCGTCCTTTGGCATCATCAGCCAGGTCGTTTCGACCTTCAGCCGCAAGCCGGTGTTTGGCTATCTCGGCATGGCTTATGCGATGATGTCAATTGGCTTTGTCGGGTTTATCGTCTGGGCCCATCACATGTATACGGTCGGCCTTGATGTCGATACGCGGGCCTACTTCACCTTTGCGACGATGGTGATTGCGGTGCCGACGGGCATCAAAATATTTTCCTGGCTGGCAACGATGTGGGGCGGCTCGATCCGATTCACCACACCAATGTTGTTTGCAATTGGGTTCATATTCCTCTTCACATTGGGTGGGGTGACGGGCGTCGTTCTGTCCAACGCCGGGATGGATGTGGCGCTGCACGATACTTATTACGTGGTTGCCCATTTCCACTATGTTTTGTCGGTTGGCGCGGTGTTTGCGATTTTTGCCGGGTTTTATTACTGGTTTGCAAAAATGTCCGGGCGGATGTACTCGGAATTTTTGGGAAAACTGCATTTTTGGCTTATGTTTATCGGCGTTAATGTTACCTTTTTCCCGCAGCACTTTCTCGGGCTACAGGGTATGCCGCGCCGTATTCCCGATTATCCCGATGCTTATGCGGGCTGGTCGCTAATTTCGTCATATGGATCCTATATTTCAGGGATTGGCGCGGTGGTCTTTGTCTTTACTGTTCTCCATGCGTTTATGAAGGGCAAGCGGGCCGAGGCCAATTATTGGGGAGACGGCGCGACGACGCTGGAATGGACGGTACCTTCACCGCCGCCATTCCATACATTCGAGAATTTGCCGGACATGTCGGGTGGCCAGACGCCGCCAGCACCGGCCGAGTAAGCAGGGGACAAATGGCGGATACGACGGTCAGCCAGGCCAGTGCGGACAAAGTCGGGGGCGAATATTTCGCTGTTGCCGATTTTGTCGCGCTGCTCAAGCCTCGGGTGATGTCGTTGTCAGTATTTACGGCCTTTGTCGGCATGGCCTTGGCGCCGTCAGAGCTCCATCCGATCTTGATGGGCGTGGCGATTTTTTGCATTGCGCTGGGTGCCGGCGCGTCCGGCGCAATAAATATGTGGTACGACAGAGACATTGACGCTGTGATGTCTCGAACCCGGGCACGACCAATTCCGATGGGGCGGGTAGAGCCTGAAACGGCGCTGGCCTTTGGTATTATTTTGTCGATGGGCGCGGTTACGCTGCTCGGACTGGCGACAAACTGGGTGGCAGCGGGATTACTCGGAGCAACCATCGCTTATTACGTTGTCGTTTATACAATGTGGCTAAAGCGGCGAACCACGCAAAACATTGTCATTGGGGGTGCCGCTGGGGCGCTACCACCGCTTGTCGGTTGGGCTGCAGCGACAGGCGAAATTAGTCTGGCGCCTCTTAGTTTGTTCCTGCTGATTTTTTTCTGGACGCCGCCCCACTTTTGGGCGCTGGCTTTATACCGAAATGACGACTTTGCC
Source organism: Alphaproteobacteria bacterium (assembly GCA_021774575.1). GTDB lineage: Bacteria > Pseudomonadota > Alphaproteobacteria > UBA6615 > UBA6615 > JAJFIX01. Next base: position 167,462 of record JAJFIX010000006.1, read on the forward strand.
CGCGCCAAGTTGCCAATGCTGCCGCTGATCAAGGGTGCTGCGTCGGCCAAACGGCATATTCTTGCCTACACGCTGATTTTACCGCCCCTGTCCACATTGCCGTACTTTGCTGGTATTGCTGGGACGGGGTATCTGGTTATTGCGCTGAGTCTTGGTGCCTATTTTGTCGCTCGTGCCGCAATATTGCTGCGGACGGCGGAAACTGAAAGCGTCCCTGCTGGCGGCGTTCAACCCCATGACCTGCCTGCGAAGAAACTGTTCGCATTTTCGATCCTCTACCTATTCGTCCTGTTCGCGACCCTGCTGCTAGAGCCGGTTCTGCGGACATTGGCGGGCTTGCTTTAGGAGGGAATATGGGCCACATCGACAGCGACGCCAAATCAGATATGCGCCAGCGCGCCCTGCGCCGCAAAAACCGTGCAGTGGCTCTTTCGTTGGTCGGCGCCGTCGTCCTGTTTTATTTCGTCTATATCGTCCGTGCCGGAGTGATTTAGCATGTCCGGACACAGAAAATGGGCCGTACTTTCGGTTGGAATTGTCGCCGGTATGACCGGGCTTTCTTTTGCCGCTGTGCCGATGTATCGCGCTTTTTGCCAGCAGTTCGGGTTTGCCGGAACACCGCGGATTGATGCGACGGCGTCGATCCCGACAGTCATTGCCGACCGGGAAATGACTGTCCGCTTCAATGGAGATACGGCAAATGGCCTAGCTTGGAATTTCAAGCCGGCGCAAGTTTCGATGACAGTCCGGCCTGGCGAAATAAATTTGGCCTATTTCGAGGCCGTCAATATGGCCGATCGCGAAATTGTCGGTACGGCGACGTTCAATGTGACGCCCCTCCTGGCGGCAAAATACTTTGTCAAAACCGAGTGTTTTTGCTTCACCGAACAGCGCCTGGCCGCCGGCGAAAGTGCATCGATGCCGGTCAGTTTCTATGTCGACCCGGGGATCATTGACGACCCGTCACTCGACCAATTGCGCACATTAACTCTGAGCTATACGTTCTTTGAAACGTCAGCAAGCCAGCAAACAGCGGCTCTAAATTAGGCAATTTAAACAGGCAAAACACATGTCAGACCACGCAAAAAACCACCCTTATCATCTCGTCGATCCGAGCCCTTGGCCGATCCTCGGGGCTATTGCCGGATTTTTCTTTTTCGGCGGCATTCTGGTCTATATGCACCCCGGACTTTTGGGGGCGGAAAATCGCGACATCATTGAAGGCTTTGGGCCGTGGATTATCGTGCCGGGTGTTTTGGCGGCGATGTACACGATGATGCGTTGGTGGATGGATGTGGTGCGCGAAGCGACCCATGACGGCCATCATACGCCGGTTGTGCAGGTTGGCCTGCGATTTGGCATGGCGCTCTTTATCGCTTCCGAGGTCATGTTTTTTGCAGCATTTTTCTGGGCATTTTTTAACGCCTCGATTTTTCCGACAGAGCAAATCGGCTTTTCTTGGCCGCCGCCGGGTATTGAAACCTTCAATCCCCTGGATGTGCCGCTCCTCAACACGCTCATTTTGTTGACCTCGGGTTTCACCGTCACTTGGGCCCATCACGATATCCGCGCCGGCAACATGAAGCATGCGACGGGGATGCTTGTGATCACCGTATTGCTCGGCCTTACGTTTACCGGCCTGCAAGCCTTGGAGTACGCTGAAGCAACATTTGGCTTCTCCGAAGGCATCTATCCGACGGTTTTTTATATGGCAACCGGGTTTCACGGTTTCCACGTTATCGTCGGAACGCTGTTCCTGGCTGTGTGCATGTTTAGGACGGCGCGCGGGCATTTCACTAAAGACCACCATTTTGGTTTTGAGGCAGCGGCCTGGTATTGGCATTTTGTCGATGTGGTCTGGCTGTTCCTCTACACCTTCGTCTATTGGTGGGGCGGCTGAGCCAGGCGGATAAATCGACAAGCCTTTTCTCTTCGATACGAACGGGGATTGCATGTGCTTGCCCCCGATGTGGGGAAGGCAAGCTATATGACGGCATCCTGACGGTGCGTAAATCCTGCACCGTATGCGGCTTGGATCTCAGGCCGCTTGCTGCCGAAGATGGCCCGGCGTTTTTTATCATTGTGATTATTTCGGCGGTTATTTTGCCGTTGGCGGTGGCCATCGAATTTATGCTCGAACCGCCAATTTGGGTTCATATCCTGATATGGCCCCCGTTGGTCATCGGCGGGGCCATAGCGATGTTACGCCCGGCCAAGGCGATGCTCATTGCCCAGCACCATAAGCATTTGAGTGAACCCGAGACGGGCCAGTGACCCCCAAAAAAATTGGCTGGGGCGATTGCGCGGTTGTACTGATAGTTGCTACGCTGTTCGGACTTGGCGGCTGGCAATTGCAGCGCCTCACCTGGAAGCAGGACTTGTTGGGCACAATGGAGGCACGCCGTCTTGCCCCCGTTGTCGACCTTGCAGACCTTGCCGAAGACTGGGCTACTGCCGAATTCAGACGTGTTCGAATTTCCGGAGCACTTGGCGGCGTTCGCCGCCTAAAACTAATGAGCCGCGTACGCTTGGGCGAAGTTGGCGTGCATATCGTCGCGCCGGTGCAATTAGATGATGGGGGCGCCCATGTTTTTGCCGACCTTGGTTGGGCACCAACAGATTGGGTGCAGCCACAATATTTCGCTCCGCCACAGGTTAATTTTATTGCCGTAGTCCGAGCCTTTGGACCTAAACCCTCAATGCGCCCGCCGAGCAATATGGCGGCGGGTGAGCTATTTTGGATGGATGGTGTGGCGATAATCCAGGGTGCGGGAGTCGCCCCGGTCCTGCCTATTTATGTGGTGGCCCTTCCCGGGGCAAGTACAGAGCCCGGAATTTTACCCGATGGCGCTTTTCCTGTTTTGACTAATCACCACTTACAATATGCGCTGACTTGGTTTGCGTTGGCGTTCGGGCTTATTGCAATCTACATCACAATGCTCATCAAACGGCGCTAGGCGGCACAAATGCAAGCATATGAAAAATTGAAAGCTAATTTCCAGCGCGCGGGTTTGCTGAATGAGGTCGATGCCGTGCTTCACTGGGACCAGGCGGTCATGATGCCTGAGGGTAGCGCGCCGATGCGCGCTGAGCAGGCCGCCGAACTCAGCCTCGTCACCCACGAAATCCTCTCCGACCCGGCGCTGCCGGATTTGTTCGAGGCGGCGGCCGAGGAGTTGATCCGAGACGCGAACCCGTGGGATCTGGCAAATTTGGCACTTATGCGACGCGAGCACGCACATGCTGCCGCCGTGCCGCCAGATTTGGTCGTTGCTGAGCAAAAAGCGGCGGCCGCTTGCGAAATGCGGTGGCGGCAAGCCAGGGCGGAGAAAAATTTCCAGAGTCTAGCGCCGGACCTAGAAAAATTACTCGATCTCGTTCGCGAAATTGGCGCGGCAAAAAGCGCGGCCCTGGATCTAGCCCCGTATGATGCGCTGATGGATCAGTTCGAACCCGGCGGTCGGATCGAAAAAATCGAACCGGTATTTGATGAACTCGCCGCCTTTTTGCCTGACTTTCTCGGAGACGTTCTGGACGTTCAAGCGAGCCAGGAAAAACCACTGCAACCGTCGGGGCCATTTCCGGTGGAGGCGCAGCGGCGCCTCGGCGAGCGAATGATGGGAGAATTTGGTTTTGATTTTGACCGGGGCCGACTTGATGAAAGTCATCACCCGTTTTGCGGCGGGCCGATGGGCGATGTTCGTATTACGACGCGCTATGACGAAGCTGATTTTTCTAGCGCTTTGCTGGCGACAATTCACGAAACCGGCCACGCGCTATATGAGATAAATCGACCCTCGGACCGATCCTATCAGCCGGTTGGTCTCGCTGGCGGCATGGCGCTGCACGAATCCCAATCGTTGGCTTTGGAAATGCAGACCGCACGCGGCCTTCCGTTTCTCACCCATGCGGCGCCAATTATCCGCGAGGCATTTGGTGCCGCGCCGGGACCCGAATGGGAACCGGAAAACCTGAGCCGCCTATTTTCACGTGTCGTTCCCGGGTTTATTCGGGTTGAGGCAGACGAGGTTACCTACCCCGCCCATGTCATATTGCGCACCCGGCTTGAGCGGGCGATGATCGCCGGTGATCTTGTCGTGGTGGACTTACCGGGCGCATGGAATGACGGAATGCAGGACTTACTTGGTTTGACCCCGCCAGATGATGCGCTGGGCTGCTTGCAGGATATTCATTGGCCGAGTGGTGCCTTTGGCTATTTTCCGACCTATACAATGGGCGCCATTGCCGCCGCTCAATTTGTCGCTGCGGCCCGGCAATCGGTCCCTGATCTCGACGGGCATATCGCAGCCGGTGATTTTGCCAAGCTAACAAATTGGATGACGGTACATGTCCACAGCCAAGGCCGACTTGCCGATACGGACGAAATACTGACCCGGGCCGTTGGCCGACCCCTTGACGTCGGCGCCTATATCGTACACCTGAAGACGCGCTATTTGAATTAGAGGCTGCCCCATGATTTCTTCCGCGATTTCTTCCGCAACTATCCCACCGAAATTTATTAGCACCCGCGGCGATGCCCCGGCTCTTGGTTTCGTTGACGCAATGTTGACTGGCTTGGCGCCGGATGGCGGGCTCTATGTTCCCGAAACTTGGCCGCAGTTATCCGCTGACGACCTGCGTGCGATGGCAGGTTTATCCTATGTGGAGATTGCAACGCGCGTGATGCGGTCGTTTGTTGGCGATGAAATTGACCCGGCGATATTCGACAAACTTGTTGCCGAGACCTATGCGGATTTCGGTGATCCTAAAATCGCACCGTTACGAAAACTCGATGATAATCGTTGGCTGCTTGAACTTTTTCACGGACCCACCCTGGCGTTTAAAGATTATGCGTTGCAGCTGCTCGGCCGTCTTTTTGAACATGTTCTGAGCCAGCGCGACGAGCGCATAACGATTGTCGGCGCGACGTCCGGCGACACTGGTTCGGCGGCGATCGAAGGCTGCCGCCATGGCGATCATATGGATATTTTTATTCTCCATCCGCTGGGGCGCACGTCTGAGGTTCAACGTCGCCAAATGACCACGATCCTTGCGCCCAACGTTCATAATATCGCGCTGAAGGGCAGTTTTGATGATTGCCAAGACGCGGTAAAGGCAATGTTTGATGATGAGGCTTTACGCGAGCGCCTCAATCTCTCGGCGGTTAATTCGATAAACTGGGCCCGAATTATGGCTCAAATCGTCTACTATGTAACGTCGGCGGTAGCGCTCGGCGCACCGGATCGTGAAATCGCTTTTGCCGTACCTTCGGGCAATTTTGGCAATATTTTTGCCGCCTATGCGGCGCGCGAAATGGGGTTGCCGATTGGCAAATTGATCGCCGGTTCGAATTCCAACGATATTTTGGCGCGCACCTTGATGGCCGGCGATATGTCGATGGAGCCGGTTCAGCCAACGTTAAGTCCGTCGATGGATATCCAGGTATCGTCAAACTTCGAGCGGTTATTATTTGATCTCTTTGACCGGGACGGCTCGGCGGTAACTCGTTTTTTGACTAACTTTCGGCGGACCGGGGTTGCCTCATTGCCGGATGAGCGCCTTGCCCGGATCTCCGGACTTTTTGTCGGTGCGTCGGTCAACGATGCCGAGACATTGGTAACAATTCGTGCTGTTCACGAGAATCACGGCATTTTAATTGACCCCCATACTGCAGTTGGTATTGCGGCGGCTGATAAAGTCGGCTCAAATCTAGATATGCCCTTGGTTGCTTTGGCTTGTGCTCACCCAGCCAAATTTCCGGCAGCTGTCGAGCAGGCAGCGGGCACCCGTCCGGACTTGCCTGCTGATCTGGCAGATCTATTTGGGCGTGAGGAACGGTTGACGGTTCTCGAAAACGATATAGAAGCAATAAAGACGTTCATTTCTTCCAATGCGCGGATGACGGAGTAAGCTTTGATATGAAGGATATCCGCGTTACGACCCTGGATAATGGGCTGCGCGTTGCCACAGATCGCATCAATACGGTGGAGACAGCGTCGCTGGGCATGTGGATTTCCGCCGGCGCTCGCTATGAAACCGCGGATGTGAACGGTATTGCCCATTTGCTTGAGCACATGTTTTTCAAAGGTACCTTGCGTCGCGACGCTTATGCCATTTCTGCCGAGATCGAAAATGTCGGTGGGCATTTAAACGCTTATACGGCGCGCGAAAATACCGCATTTCACGCCAAAGTTCTTAAAGAACATGTGCCGCTTGCCGTCGATGTAATCGGCGATATTTTGCAGAATTCGACTTTCGATGCGACCGAACTCGCCCGTGAAAGTGAGGTCGTATTACAAGAAATCGCCCAGGCAAAGGATACGCCCGACGACATTATATTCGACCACTTCCAATCGCGGGCATTTCCCGGCCAGCCATTGGGCCGGCCGGTGTTGGGTGAAGGCGAAATCGTCTCGGCGCTGACCTCGGAGAATTTGCGCACTTGGCGCGACCGGCACTACCGCGCTTCGAGCATGGTTTTTGCTGCGGCGGGTAATGTCGATCATGACACTTTGGTGGCCATGGTAAGTGAACAATTTGCCGAATTGCCAGCCGGCAGCTCCGGCGATGTCGCGCCGGCGGCATATGAAGGCGGCGATATTCGCGAAACACGTTCTTTGGAACAGCTTCATCTGGTGCTCGGCTTTGAAGGGGTGGCGGTCGGCTCGCCGGATTTTTACGCCGGGGCTTTGATGTCCAATTTGCTGGGCGGCGGCATGTCATCGCGGCTGTTTCAGCAGATACGAGAAAAACGCGGCCTCGCCTATTCGGTATATAGCTTCACCTCACCATTCCATGATTGTGGTCTGCTGGGCGTCTACGCTGGCACCGGTAGCCATCAGGCAAAGGAATTGATGCCGGCGCTGGCCGACGAACTTATCGGATTAGCTGACAGCCTCGATGAAGCGGAAATTGAATCGAGTCGGGCTCAGCTAAAGGCAAATTTGTTGATGGGTCTCGAATCGACCGGCGCGCGGTGTGAACAGCTTGCCCAGCATTTGATGCATTATGGCCGCGCCCTGGCGATTGATGAAATCATCGCAGGTGTCGAGGCGGTAAATTTGGCTCAAGTCGCCAATTTGTCCCGACGTATTTTTTCCGGAACTCCGACGTTGGCGTTACTCGGCCCAGCCGATGGTGCCGAATCCTACGAGGCGTTTGCCGGCCGGTTTGCGGCATGAGGCTGTTCCGCCAGTATCATTATAGTGAAGGCGCCAATCGCCTGGAGACACCGCGCCTTTTTTTGCGGCTCGCTCAGGATCGTGACTGGAACGGATATGCGGAATTGCGTTCTGCCAGCAGAACTTTTTTGCAACCGTGGGAGCCCACTTGGCCAACCGACGCCTTGACCAAGGCATCCTTTCATCAGCGTGTCGCTCGCTATCGCATGGCATGGCGCGATGATAGCGGATACAACTTCTTGATATTTGCCGACGGCCTAGATGGCGTTAACGTGGGTGAACTCGTTGGGGGAATTGGGGTGACAAATATTCGCCGCGGTGTCGCCCAGGCCGGGACGCTCGGCTATTGGATGGGGGTGCCATTTGTCGGGCAAGGGCTAATGGGGGAGGCGCTTCGGGCCGTGCTCGATTATTGTTTCGACGGCCTTGACTTGCATCGGGTGGAGGCGGCCTGTCTGCCATCGAATGAGCGAAGCCGCCGGCTCCTGGAAAGCGGCGGATTTGACCGCGAAGGATATGCAGAGAAATATCTAAAAATCCATGGAGCCTGGCAAGATCATCTGCTGTTTGCGCTCAATGTCGAGGCGTGGACGCAGAACGAAAGGCCTTAAGCGCGACCGGCATTGTCCGAAAGCATGCTCTGATCGATCCCAAGTACTGCCAGCGCCCGTTGCCATTTGTGGGTGACATCTTGGTCAAAAATAATGGCGCTATCGGCCGGCGCATTGAGCCAGGCATTTTCCTGAAATTCGGCCTCAAGTTGGCCGGGTCCCCAGCCAGCATAACCTAATGCTAAAAGCGTCTCGCTGGGCCCGGACCCTTGGGCGATCTCGCGCAGAATATCAATTGTCGCTGTGAGTGCAAATTTATCGTCAACGACCAATGTGGCATCCTCGACAAAATCAGCACTATGGAGAACGAAGCCTCGCTGCGACTCAACGGGCCCGCCAAAATGGACTGGTAAATGGTCACCCACCCGGTCGGCCTCAATTTCGAGTTGGTCAAGAAGTTCGAGAAAAGAAATATTATCGAACGGCTTGTTGACCACCAACCCGACAGCACCCTCGGAAGAATGTGCACATAGATAAATTACCGACTTGGCGAAGCGCGGGTCTCCCATGGCCGGCATGGCAATCAGCATTTGACCACAAAGGTAGCTCGAACTGTTTCGAGCGTTTGGCTCACTTTTAGATCTGCCGGTTTCCGCTGAGGTCGTTTCCATTCCTGCGCCTTTCTTGCCTCCCTGGCACTAATGCTTAATGTATAGACATCAAACTTCATAAGCCAAGAAGGTGCGCATGAGCAAGTATCGCGCCCGGTTTCGGCGCTGAGTTTGGGGGATACTGCACAGAAAAGTGAGCACAGGTGACAGTCGTAGAGGTTAAAAACGTAAAAAACGTGTCTATATTCAGCTAATTGAGACCGAACCGACAGCATATTGGAATTGGCAATGATTAGTCCGAAAACAGCCTTTGGCACAGCGCTCCTTGGTATATTTCTTGGGATTGTGCCCTTAGCAAGTGCTGGGGCGCAACCGGCGGACCCTGGAGCCAGCGAATGGAGCCATGGTGAAAAAGCACGCGTACGGCTGATTTCGACGGTTACCGGTGTCGGTGAATTGGAAACAATGCAGCTGGGCCTTGAGGTCGTGCTTGAGGAGGGCTGGAAGACCTATTGGCGCTCACCGGGGGATGCTGGCGTGCCGCCGCATATCGATTGGGTGGGAAGTGCAAATGTCGCCAGCGTCGATCTTGCTTATCCGGCGCCCAAGCGCTTCAGCTATTATGAATTGGAAACCTTCGGCTACAAAGAGCGGGTCATCTACCCGCTCGAAATTCGCCCTGAAAATGTCGGTACGGAAATAAGCTTCAAGGCCGCTGTCGACATCCTAATATGCGACGATGTTTGCATACCCCACAGCATGGATCTTTCCATGCAGCTACCCGACGGGCCGGCGCGTGGCAGCGAATTTGCCAATCAAATAAATCAATTTTCCGCCAAAGTTCCCGGTGATGGAAGCAATTCGGGCTTGGTATTTGAAGACGCCGTGCTGCGCGGCACCGACGAAGCGCCGATACTCCAAATTGCTTTTGCTGCTGAGGAGCCGTTTGTCGCTCCCGATTTGCTTGTTGAGGGGCCGGATTTTGTCACCTTTACTCGACCGACGGTGCAGCTCACCAGGGATGCCAAGCGCATTTTGGTAACGGTTTCCGCGGCCGACAGTTTTGGCGAAGCGAAAGATTTGGGCATTACATCGATGCCGCTCACCGTGACCCTAATCGATGGTGATCGAACGATGGAAAAAATCGTGACGCCACAATTTGGCGCCACAGCGACCTTCAATCCGGCTGACTTTGGTGCCGCCAGCGCCGCGTCAGGTGCTTCCTTTTTGGCGATCCTAGTCATGGCGTTGATTGGCGGACTGATCCTTAATTTAATGCCCTGTGTTTTGCCGGTTTTATCGATCAAATTCTTGTCGGTGGTGAGCCATGGTGGTGACGATCCACGTCATGTTAGGGCCGGGTTTCTCGCGACCAGCGCTGGAATTATCGCGGCATTTCTGACCTTGGCCCTTGTCCTGGTTGGGCTCAAGAGTTTTGGCATGGCGGTTGGCTGGGGCATTCAATTCCAGCAACCGGTTTTTGTTGTCACGCTCATTCTCGTATTGGTTCTCTTTGCGGCTAATATGTGGGGCCTTTTTGAAATTAGGTTGCCGGGGGCTGTGTCGGATGTTGCGGTTGCCCATTCCGGCGGCACATCGATCAAGGGTCAGTTTTTTCAGGGCGTATTTGCGACCGTTTTGGCGACCCCGTGCTCGGCGCCGTTTCTTGGAACTGCGGTCGGATTTGCTTTGAGCCGGGGGGCGGGCGAAATAATTTCGGTATTTGCCGCCCTCGGCATTGGCATGGCCATGCCGTTTCTTGCCGTTGCCATGGTGCCGAAAGTTGCAACAAGATTGCCGAAACCAGGCGCATGGATGCTGACCTTAAAAAAGATCTTGGCATTCGTACTGCTGGCGACGGCGGGTTGGCTGGTGACGGTTCTCGGCGTGCAGGTTTCGGTTCTTGCGGCGGCAATTGTCACCGGTTTGATGGTGCTAACTTTGATTTCCATCGCTGGGCGTTCGCGTAGCAATGGCGGCGGGTCTCACGGTATGGCGCGCGCCGTGCCGGCGGTGGTCATATTGTTAGCGGCGGCGGCCTACGCGACACCATCTCTCGTACCGGTCCCTGACCATATTCAAGTTACCGAGATCCGCGGGAATGTTGAATGGGTGCCCTTTGATCGTGGGGCCATTCCGGAACTGGTTGCCTCGGGCAAAACGGTATTTGTCGACGTGACGGCGGAATGGTGCATTACCTGCCAGGTGAACAAAAAAAGGGTGCTCGATACGGGTCAGATTGCGCAAATATTGGAAATTGACAATATTGTTGCGATGAAAGCCGATTGGACCAAGCCAAATGAAGATATCCGCGCATATCTGGAAAGCTTCAACCGTTTTGGCATTCCATTTAATGTTGTTTATGGTCCAACCGCACCGGCCGGCGTGACGCTTCCGGAGCTACTGACCGACGGCGCCGTGTTGTCGGCACTTTCGCAAGCCGGAACCAGCCTGGAGGTTGCAAATTCTTCTCCTTAAAGGACTGGATATATTCCTCTGTTAGATTAGTTTGATGATCGAATATGAACACGTGAAATTGAACGCGAATGCATGACAGGAGAAATATTTCGATGGCGATCCAAATTGGCGATTCCGTGCCTGAAGGCAATTTCAAAGTTAAGTCCGCAGATGGTATCGACGATCTTTCGAGCGGTGACCTTTTTAGCGGCAAAAAAGTTGTCCTATTTTCTCTGCCGGGCGCCTTTACGCCGACCTGTTCGGCCAAGCATCTTCCCGGCTATATCAGCAATGTCGATGCTCTCAAGGCCAAGGGTGTCGATGAAATTGCCTGCCTTGCCGTAAATGACGCCTTTGTCATGGGCGCATGGGGCGACGCCCAAGGGGCGGCCGGAAAGGTAACAATGCTTGCCGACGGATCTGGCGATTATACTAAGGCGTTGGGGATGGAACTCGACCTAACGGGGCTTGGTCTCGGCGTGCGTGGCAAAAGATTTGCCATGGTTGTCGAGAATGGCAATGTTACTCAACTTGCCGAAGAGCCGAACCCCGGTGAGCTTGATGTCTCGGCGGCTGAAAAAATACTGGCCGCCCTTTAAGGCAAATTTGGCTGATATGTTACGTGGGGCGGTGCTTATAGCGTCGCCCCATTTTTACGTCCTCCATAATTAGTTCAATTCTGCCATATTGGCGTAATTAGGAGGCAATCGGATTAGGAGGGAAACCCGCGAATGGTTCAGCGTCTTACCGGCATATCCCACGAAGAGGCTACCGGCCTTGCCAGCCATGTCTTTGCCGCTTCCGATAAATTTCTCGGCCGAACTTCAAACCTTGTGCGAATTTTGTCGGCGCACACGCCCTATTTGGCAAGATGGTTTGTTGGGTTTATTACAGCGGTCCGCCAACCTGGATTGGGCGCGACCAGTGATGCGCGACTGCGGGGGTTGGCGTGCATAAAAACGTCGATGGTTAATGCGTGCGATTATTGCACGTCGCACACGTCAATTTATGGTCAGGGCCTAGGCATCAGTCCGGCGCAACTGCAGGCGATGCAAAGCGATGACTATGCGCAAAGCGACTTATTCGATGAGCGGGAAAAAGCGGTCATCGCTTGGGCCCAGGCGATGACGGACAATAGTGCAGCCCGTGATAAAAAAACTTGGGAAAATATGAAGCGGTTATTCAGCGAAGCAGAAATCGTTGAGTTTTCGTTGGCGTGCGCGATGTTTAATATGATCAATCGGCTTAACGATTCGTTTTGGACGGAACTTGAGCCGTCCGAATTCAACGAAAAACAATGGTCGGCCGTTGAGGGCTTAACTGTCGGCGATAGCGAAGCCTATGCAAGTGAATTTGCTGCAATCGGTAAAGCGGATCGACACGCTGCTGGATCATAAACCGGTTCGATCGGGCGGCTTTAAGTGGCGGGTTCTAACGCGCGGCAAACTGTGCCGCTGCCTCTGTCGCCAGCATGTCGGCACGCTCATTGCCTGGATCACCCGCATGACCCTTCACCCAGATCCAATCGATTTGCCGCCCGACAATTGCCTTATCCAGCCGCTGCCATAAATCGGCGTTTTTTACAGGTTTTTTAGCGGCTGTTTTCCACCCGTTCTTTTTCCAGTTTTTGATCCAGTCGGTAATGCCGTTGCGCACATATTTCGAATCTGTGTGCAGTTTAATCGGGCCACGCCGTTTCAAGGCCTCGATCGCCTGAATAGCTGCCATTAGCTCCATGCGATTATTTGTTGTATCGGCGGCGCCGCCGGAGAGTTCTTTTGTTTCCCCGCGCCAGGTCAGCATCACACCCCAACCACCGGGTCCTGGATTGCCGAGGCACGAACCATCGGTGTAAATTTCAATAAGTTGCTCGGTGTTTGTGCTTTCGGCGATCTCGCTATCAGAGTCCATAATCCCCCGGTACCTTGGTGGCGTGAAAAAATTTGAGCTTGGCGATATATTCGGCCGGGTCCTTTGGTTTAACCAATGCACCCTCGGGATGATTGAGCAGATCGAACAGCCGGGTCAGCAGAAAACGCAGGGCTGCGCCACGCGCGAGAACGGGCATCGCCGCAATTTCAGCGTCTTGCAGCGGTCGCTTTTCGGCATATCCGGCAAACAGGGCAGCGGCGTTTTGAGCATCGAAACTGTGATCAGGCCCAAAGCACCAAGCGTTGAGGCAAATTGCTAAATCGTAAGCCAGGAAATCATTGCAGGCAAAATAGAAGTCGATAAAGCCGGACAATTCATTGTTGAGAAAGAATACATTGTCGGGAAAAAGATCGGCGTGGATGATCCCCGATGGCAGGTCTGCCGGCCAGCATTTGCTAAGGTCTTCGATGCTCTCATCAATCAACTGTGCCAACCCAGGTACAATTTCGTCGGCCCGGTCTTTGGTGCTTGTGGCGAGCTCTCGCCAACCCTCAAGCGACAGGTTATTTTGCCGATGCATTGGAAAGCTCTTGGCCGCTAAATGCAGCGCCGCCAGACCGCTACCGAGCTGTCGGCAATGGGCCGGGGTGATGCGCTGCACAGCCAACCCGTCGAGGAAGGTAAAAATCGCCGCCGGTCGGCCAGCCAAATATCGCAAGGCATTGCCGTCGCGCCCATGGACCGCTGCGGGGCAGGCCAATCCCTTGTCGGACAAATGGTCGATTAGGCCGAGGAAGTAAGGAAGATCGCCCTCTTCAACCCGTTTCTCATACAGAGTCAAAATATAGTCGGTGCCGCCATTTTTGTTGGTGCGTAGCAGGTAATTTGAATTTTCCACGCCCTCGGCAATCCCCTTATAAGAGATCGCCTCCCCGATCTGATAATCGGCGAGAAATGCTGCGAGTTCTAGGTCTCCGACATGGGTATAAACGGCCATGAAAGGGGGATAACGTTTGACTCATGGAACCGTCAAGCGGCCATTCCATATACGGTGTGATGAACATTGGGATAGCCGAGAGCGTGGTTAAATTCAGCTTGGCCACAGGACCGGGTTGCTCCAAACCAAATGCTCGATTAATCTTTTTCAAACTGGCAGTCCGGCGCGAATTTTGGCGCCCGACCAACGCGGGATTTTGATGTTGATATGCAGACGATGAGGACCGGCGAGGGCGTTTTTTGGGGCGATTTTCTGAAGCGAGGTTTTGGCGCGGCTGCATTGATGTGGTTGGTGGCGGGGTGTTCGGCGCTACCAGCGACAATACCTGGATTGCCGCAATCCCTGCGCGCCGAAATTCCGCCATGTCCGAATGTGAGAATTTTGGAACCAGCGTCGCGGGTGACAAAATATTTGTCGGGTCAGGGGCGCGACATGACCGACATAATACTGATCGCTAAAATTACAGACTTCCAGGGTGAGTGCGAAACGCGAGATGTTGATGACCGAACTCAAGTCGTCAATATGGATCTCACCGTTGTTTTTCAAGCGGATATGGGGCCAGCAAATCGATCGCTAACTGGCGAATTTTCCTATTTTGTTGCTGTAGTCGACGCTGCTGACAGGATTTTGGCAAAGGAAGTATTCCCCGTTACCGCCGCCTTTGAGCTCGGAAGAAACCGGGTGTTTGTGCAAGATCTTGCCTATCAGGCGATTGAGCTGCTGGCTGGTGAAACAGCGGCTGATTATGACATATTGCTCGGGCTCCAGCTGACAAGTGACGAACTTACCCAAAATCGCGAATTGGGTGGGAATTGAATGTTCCAAAAATTCCTTTGCACAGGATGGCGGAATAAGGGATAGATACCGGACATGTCAGCCGATCCCTGCGGGAGAGACTGTCCTGCCCGACCCAATTGATAGGGAGTTGGGCGGGGTGGCGCCGAAGGAGCAACCGCCCAGGAAACTCTCAGGCAAACGGACCGTTGGGGGATGACACTCTGGAAAGCAGACCCGGTGCAGGCCCGACCTTGTCGGCCACGGATCGGGTCTCACCGAAGGGGTAAGGCCGCCGATTACGGCGGCGAATCTCTCAGGTACATGAGACAGAGCGGGCCCCGGTCATCACGACGTGATGGCGACCGGGCGTGTGCTCATTTGTTTTGTGGGAGGGCTAATGCCCCGTCCGGAGAGATCAGATATGTCGGCGCCTGCGCAAGCATTGCGCCAGACTGAGCTCCATTCATTGCATACCGAGCTTGGTGCGCGAATGGTGGCGTTCGCTGGCTATGACATGCCCGTGCAATTCCCGGATGGTATCGTCGCCGAACACCTCCACACGAGAGAGTTTTGCTCGGTTTTCGACGTATCGCATATGGGGCAGGCACTGTTGAGGGTCGAGGGCGGTGGATTTGGCGTCACTGCGGCCGCACTTGAGACTTTGATCCCAGGCGACATCCAAGGCCTGGCACCCGGTGCAATGCGTTACTCGCTGTTGCTGAATGAGGCCGGTGGTATCGTCGATGATATCATTGTGACCCGGTTGCCGGCGGCCGATGGCTGGTCCGGCGATGACCTATTGCTGGTCGTAAATGCGGCGCGCAAACAGGGAGATTTTACCTATATCGCGAATTCCATTCCCCAGGCCAAGCTGACACCGCTCGTCGACCGGGCGCTGCTGGCGGTGCAAGGCCCGACAGCGGCAAAGGCACTTGCCGACCTATTCCCGCATGCAGCCGAAAAGCTAGCCAACCTCCCCTTCATGCACACTGTGTCCGTCGTGGATGGCGGTCACGAAATGTTGATCTCCAGGTCGGGATATACCGGCGAGGATGGATTTGAGATATCGGCGGAAAATGGGGCGGTTGAACAATGTGCGCTGAGGCTGCTGGCATTGCCCGGAGTTGCGCCGGCGGGACTGGGTGCGCGCGATAGTCTGCGGTTAGAGTCAGGATATTGCCTCTACGGCCACGATATTGATGAAACGACGTCACCGGTTGAGGCCGGGTTGATATGGGCAATTGCCAAGGCGCGGCGTGAAACCGGTGGATTTCCTGGCGCTGAGCGAATAATGGGCGAACTGGCGAATGGCCCAAGGCGCCGCCGTGTTGGCTTGATGCCCGAAGGAAAATCGATTGTGCGTGACGGCGCGACTATTTGCGATCAATCCGGTTTGGACATCGGCATAGTCACCAGTGGGGCCTATGGACCGACGGTAGGCGGACCGGTTGCAATGGGGTATGTTCGCGCCGACGTTTCGGTGTTGGGTCAAGAATTGTTTTTATCGGGTCGAACCAAACCTGTTTCGGCCCAAATCGTGAAGCTACCATTCGTGGCGGCACGGATCTTTCGTGGAGGCCGGACGGCCTGAAATTAGTGTTGGCCAGACGGCCTGAACTTCAAGGAGCGACGAAGAACTATGTCAGCAAAATTTACCGAAAATGACGAGTGGATCACTGTCGACGGAGAGATTGGCACCGTCGGAGTTACGAGCTATGCCCAAGACCAGCTCGGCGATATCGTCTATGTTGAGCTGCCGACTGTTGGCAAAACCTATAAGGCGGGCGACGAAATTGGTGTCGTTGAATCGGTTAAAGCTGCAGCCGAAATATTTGCTCCTGCCGACGGCGAGGTGACCGAAATAAATGCCGCCCTGGAAGACAAGCCGGGCGTGATTAACAGTGACCCGGCTGGCGACGGCTGGATCTATAAAATCAAACTTTCCAATGGACCGCAGGTCGATGGGCTGATGGACGACGCAGCGTATAAGGCTTTCCGGCCGGACGCTTAAGGGTCGTTCGTGGAGTTGGGAGCTTAGTTATGCGTTACTTGCCACTGACCGATGGCGAGCGGATGTCGATGCTGGCGGACATAGGAGCCGCCGGTATTGACGATCTATTCGAAGACGTGCCGGTTGCGGCACGTTTCGATGGCCGGTTTGAGTTGACCGATCATATGGGTGAAATGGCGGTTACCGAGGCCTTTCAGGGCTTTGCAGAGCGCAATTTGAGCCCGGCGCGTGCGCCCTGTTTTTTGGGCGCCGGAGCTTATCGCCACCATGTTCCTGCTAGCGTTGACCATCTAATCCAGCGCGGCGAATTCATGACCGCCTATACGCCTTACCAGCCCGAGATTAGCCAGGGCACTCTACAAACACTTTATGAATTTCAGACGCAGGTCGCGCTGCTGACCGGGATGGACGTTGCCAATGCGTCGATGTATGACGGCGCGACGGCTTGTGCCGAAGCCGTCTTAATGGCGCGGCGAGTAACAAAACGTAGCGGGGCGATTTTATCGGGTAACCTTCATCCCCACTATCGGGACGTAGCGTTGACGACATGTCGCCATTTAGCCACCGTATTTGATCGGGCGGATCCGGCGATACCCGGACCGGAAGCGGCTGACAATGAGCTTGCCGATTTGGCGGCGCGGATTGACGACCAGACCGCATGTGTCGTCGTCCAAAATCCCGATATTTTCGGTCGGATTCGAGACCTCACGGATTTGGCTGCCGCCTGCCATGCTTCGGGGGCATTATTGGTTGCCGTTGTTACCGAGGTAATTTCGCTCGGCGCATTGGTTTCGCCCGGCGAAATGGGGGCCGACATCGTTGTTGCCGAGGGCCAAAGCTTGGGCAACGGCCTCAGTTTTGGTGGGCCCTATCTGGGGCTTCTTGCGACCCGCAGCCGATTCATCCGGCAAATGCCGGGTCGCCTCTGCGGCGAGTCCCATGATGTCGATGGTAGGCGAAGTTACACACTGACCCTTTCGGCTCGCGAGCAGCATATCCGGCGTGAAAAAGCGACAAGCAATATTTGCACCAATTCCGGGCTGACGGCATTGGCTTTTTCCATCCACTTAGCGTTGTTGGGCGAAAAAGGGTTGCGCGAGCTGGCGTTGATAAATCACCACCGCGCCTTAACCCTAGCCGCAAAGCTCGATGAAATTCCTGGGGTCGAAATTCTGACCGAACGATATTTCAACGAGTTTACCGTACGCTTATCTCAATCGGCCGAGACCGTTGTCGATCGACTGGCGGAAAACAACATTCTTGCAGGTGTTCCGATGAGCCGCCTTTTTCCAGGCAATAATGATGTCGAGGACTTGGTGTTGATCGCAGTAACAGAGACCGTCAGCGAACGCGATATAGACCGGCTCGCGACGGCGCTGGGGGCTCAAAAATGAACGGGTCACAATTTAGCCATCAGGGCCTTCAATTTGAAGAAAGCTTGTTGTTCGAATTGGACCGGCCTGATTCGTGCGGCGTTGATTTTGACGGTCACGCAGACCTTGGTTTAGCCGAAGATAGTCTCGGCAACCTTTATCGACGGGCCCCCATCGCGTTACCCGGTTTAAGCGAACCGGAGGTCGTGCGTCACTATACAAGACTTAGCCAAAAAAATTATAGTATCGATAGCGGTCTCTATCCCCTCGGTTCGTGCACGATGAAACATAATCCACGCCTGAACGAAAAACTCGCGCGCTTAGAGGGATTGGGTGATTTGCATCCATTGCAGCCGGTGGCAACGGTGCAAGGGGTGCTGGCTCTCTACGATGATATCGGTCGCTGGCTGCAAGAAATTTGCGGCATGCCTGCGGTTGCGCTGTCGCCGGCTGCTGGTGCCCATGGCGAGCTTTGCGGCATGATGTGTATCCGTGCGGCGATTGATGAAAAAGAAGGCGAGGACAGCAGTCGTCGTCGTGTGTTGGTGCCGGAATCTGCCCACGGCACAAACCCCTCGACGGCAACTATTTGCGGATTCACCGTCGACCCAATTCCCGCAGATGCCGGCGGACGGATCGACATGATGGCGTTTAAGGATAAACTCGGCGACGGGTCCGACGTTGCCGGAATCATGATTACCAACCCAAATACTTGCGGTTTATTTGAAACTGATATCGCCAAAATTGCCGAACTTATTCACGCCTCGGGTGGATATGTCTATTGCGATGGGGCGAATTTGAACGCGATCATGGGCCGCGTTCGTCCGGGGGATTTGGGCATCGATTGTATGCATATCAATTTGCATAAAACGTTTTCAACCCCCCATGGCGGCGGCGGACCGGGAGCTGGTCCGGTTGTTTTGAGTGCCGCCTTGGCTCCTTATGCGCCACTGCCGTGGGTGGTGAAAACCGGTGATGATAAATTTGACCTGATTGAACACGAGCCGGGCGGTCCGGCCAAACCCTTTGGCCGCCTCAAGGGATTTCACGGTCAGACCGGCATGTTTATCCGGGCGCTGGCTTATATGATGAGCCATGGGCGCGACGGGCTTCGTCAGGCCAGCGGGGATGCGGTCCTCAACGCTAATTATGTGCTGGCGAAACTCAAAGACGTGATGAGCCCGGCATTCCCCGAATACTGCAAACACGAAGCGCTGTTTGACGACAGTTTTTTGGCTGGCACTGGGGTCAGCACGATGGATTTTGCCAAGGCGATGATTGACGAAGGCTTTCATCCAATGACGGTCTATTTCCCGTTGGTTGTACATGGGGCGATGCTGATCGAGCCAACAGAGACCGAATCAAAATTTGCCCTCGATGAATTTATTGGCGCCATGCGTGTTCTTGTTGAGCGGGCAAGAACTGGTCCGGCGGAGAAATTTCACCAAGCGCCACGTCTTGCGCCGCGCCGTCGGATCGACGAAACAGAGGCGGCGCGCAATTTGCGCCTTCGCTGGCTACCGGAAGAACCGACACGGGATGCGGCCGACTAGCCGGCGATATCTACACCGGCCGATAGATCGGGAGAAGGCACGCTCATGTATCAGCTATATGGTCGACCGGGCTGGGGGTCGGTGCTTGTCGAGGCTCAATTGGCCTGGTACGGACTCGACTATAATTTGAATGTGGTTGGAGACCTGTTCGAAGACGCGGCGGCGCGGGTATCTCTGGAAACCATCAATCCTCTGGGCCAAATCCCGACCCTGGTGACAGGAGACGGTGAGGTTTTGACCGAAAGTGCGGCCATCACCCTGCTCCTGGCAGAGCAAAATCTTGAAAATTCTTTGGCGCCGCCGGTGGGTGATGCCGCGCGGGCCGCATTTTTGCGTTGGCTGATCTGGTTTGTTGCAAATCTATATCCAACTTTTACCTATGCCGATGATCCGGCGCGCTTTGTCGACCAAGTGGATGCCCAGCCAGGTTTCCTCGCGGCGGTTGATGCCTATGCGCTCAATCTATGGAACCAGGTCGAAGGCGCGGCAAATGGCCCCTGGTTTTTGGGCGATCGGTTCACGGCGCTGGATATATATATTGCTGTGATGACCCATTGGCGACCAAGGCGACCATGGTTCGCGGCCCACTGCCCAAAATTATATGATATCGCCGTGGCGGCCGATGCGGAACCGCGTCTCGGGGAAGTTTGGCGAACAAATATCTTGGAGACACCTGAATGACATTAATGCACCGGTACCCAGCTGTTTCCTATTTACGCGCGCCAGCGAAGCGACGCATACCGCATCTGGCCTGGGAGTTTCTAGATAGTGGAACCGGCAGCGATCGGTGTGTTGTCAGAAATGAAGCTGCCTTTGAGGCGGTGCGCCTGGTGCCCCGTTTTCTACGCGGCGATTTTGTGCCCGGAACCAAAACCGAGCTCTTCGGAATAAAATACGATGCGCCGTTCGGCATCGCGCCAATTGGCCAATCGGGGTTGATTTGGCCGGGGGCCGAAAAAATACTGGCGGCAACGGCAGCAAAATTCCGCATCCCCTACGGCCTGAGTACGGTTGCTGCTGAATCGATTGAGGCGGTTGGACCCATTGCCGGGGATATGGGTTGGTTTCAACTATATCCGCCCAAGGATACCGATATTCGAGACGATATTCTCAACCGCGCCGCGACAGCGGGGTTTGAGGTCTGCATGTTGACCGTCGATATACCCATACCGAGCCGACGGGAACGGCAGTTTCGTGCGGGAATGAGCCTGCCGCCACGATTAACCCCGCGCATTTTTGCCCAGGCCCTGGCCAGGCCCCGGTGGTGCCTTGAGGTTCTGCGTGCAGGCGCACCGCGCTTTCGCACCCTCGATCGGTATATGGAGCGGATGGCCGATCAAGATGATGGCAAAAAGGATATTGCGACATTTATGGCGCGCAATTTGGGTAATGTGCTCGATTGGGATTATGTCGCCCAGGTGCGTGATCGTTGGACCAAGCCGCTAATCATCAAGGGCATTCTCAGTCCCGCTGACGCGGTGAAAGCAGTAGAGCTGGGTATCGACGGCATTTTGGTTTCGAACCACGGTGGTCGCCAACTCGATGCGGCACCATCGTCATTGGAAATGCTTTCAGCAATTCGTGATGCCGTGGGTGGCCGGGTCAAAATCCTGCTCGATAGTGGCATACGAACCGGTGAAGATGTGCTGAAGGCCCGGGCTCTTGGCGCCGATTTTGTGCTGCTCGGCCGGGCGTTTCAATATGGCGTGGCCGCACTTGGTCGACGCGGCGGCGACCATGTCGCCGAGATTCTATTCGACGAGCTCAAAAACACAATGTCACAAATTGGCCTGCGTGACCTCACCGACGTAACGCGCGAATTTCTTCGGGCTGATTAGCACCGGGCTGATAGCACCGGGCTGATAGCAACGGGCAGAGTTCAACCTTGGCGCCAGGTTGCAGAACCCTTGCAGCGCTTGCACACACGTTCGCCGACCCACTCGCTGGCAAAGGGCCGGCTGCAAGTCAGGCAGTTACGCTTTTTTTCAACGATACTTGTTTCCGCCGGGTTCACTTTTTCTTTACCGGAGGTTTTCGCACGCTGACGCGTGTCTGATACCATGCCGCTCATTGGTTACCTTCCGTTCTCTCGGACTAGCTGTCCTGCACGCAAACACGCCGTCCATGTCGCCAGGGTGTGTCGCCAGGCGGTCGGCGCAAACAGGTTTTCATATATGTATGCAGAGCGTACTTACCTGCCCGCTACTTCGGGCGGTAAGGGCCATTGCGCTCAATTCAAGACTGAATGTAGTACGAATGAAGCTAATTTTCAAGTAAAGCTATTGATAGAGCTGCAATTCCGAGGCTTGAACCTTGGCGTGGGCGATTTTTAATTTTGCTTCGACGACAATGCGTGCGTCGTCGTCGGTGGCGTCCTGGAGGTCATCGTTTAAATCGCCGATTTCGCTCTCTACCGCCGAGACGTCGATGTCTTCCACGGCAATAGCGTCTTCTGCCAGGACGACACAGCGCTCTGGCGTTACCTCGGCAAATCCGCCGGCAACGAAGATCCGGGTTTGGACTTCGGCGTCGGCGAAAATGTGAATGACGCCGGGGCGAATGTTGGAAATGAGATGTGAATGACCGGCGAGCACGCCGAAATCACCGTCCTCGCCCGGCACAACGACCATCTCAACAGGTTCGGCCAGGAGTATTTTTTCTGGCGCGACCAGTTCAAATTCGACCTTATTATCCATCTCGTTGGCCATTCAACAGATCCTTGGTTCGAATTTAAGCCGCTTCAGCGGCCATGGTTTGGGCTTTTTCGATGGCTTCTTCGATTGTGCCAACCATGTAGAACGCGGCCTCGGGCAGGTCATCATATTCACCGGCAATGATTGCCTTAAAGCCCTTGATCGTATCATCAAGGTCGACAAATTTGCCCGGCGATCCGGTGAAGACTTCGGCAACGTGGAACGGTTGCGAGAGGAAGCGCTGAATTTTCCGGGCGCGGGAGACGGTGCGCTTGTCTTCTTCCGACAATTCGTCCATGCCCAAAATCGCGATGATTTCCTGCAAAGACTTATACGCTTGCAATGTTTCCTGCACTTGGCGAGCAATTCCATAATGTTCATCGCCAACCGTACGAGGGTCGAGAATTCGACTTGTCGAATCCAGCGGATCGACGGCCGGATAAATACCAAGCTCGGCAATTTGGCGCGATAGAACCGTGGTTGCATCAAGATGCGAGAACGTGGTGGCCGGTGCCGGATCGGTCAAATCATCGGCGGGCACATAAACGGCCTGGACACTGGTAATCGACCCCTTGCGCGTTGTGGTAATTCGTTCCTGCAAGGCGCCCAAATCAGTGCCAAGTGTTGGCTGATAACCGACCGCCGAAGGTATGCGGCCAAGCAGCGCCGAAACCTCGGATCCAGCTTGGGTGAAACGGAAAATATTATCGACGAAGAACAGCACGTCCTGGCCCTCTTCATCGCGGAAATATTCTGCCGCCGTGAGGCCGGTTAGCGCGACGCGGGCGCGGGCACCCGGCGGCTCATTCATCTGACCATAAACCAGGGCGGCTTTTGAATCGCCATCGGGCACAATGACGCCAGAATCCATCATCTCGTGATAGAGATCGTTTCCTTCGCGGGTTCGTTCGCCGACACCGGCAAACACAGAATATCCACCATGGCCTTTGGCGATATTATTAATCAGCTCCATGATCAGCACGGTTTTGCCAACACCGGCACCGCCGAACAGGCCAATCTTGCCGCCTTTTGCATACGGGGTGAGCAAATCAATAACCTTAATACCGGTAATGAGCTGCTCTGTTTCGGTCGATTGGTCGGTGAATGCCGGTGCGTCGCGATGGATGGGCAGTCTTGCCTTGGCGTTAACCGGCCCGCGCTCATCAATCGGATCGCCGAGTACGTTCACGATACGGCCCAAGAGCTCCGGTCCGACAGGAACCGTTATCGGCTCACCGGTATCCTCGACCCGTTGACCACGGACCAGACCTTCGGTCGTATCCATGGCGATGCAGCGGACCGTCGATTCGCCGAGATGCTGGGCGACCTCAAGAACCAGGGCGCCACCTTCGCGCTCGATTTGGATCGCGTTGAGGATATTGGGCAGTTCACCGTCGAACTTCACGTCGACGACAGCACCCAAAACCTGGGTGACCGATCCGACTGCATTACCTTTTCCACCGTCCATCTTATCCGTCCTCTAATCTCTGAATTCGACCTACAGGGCCTCTGCCCCGGAAATGATCTCAATAAGCTCTTTGGTAATTTCAGCCTGGCGGGACCGGTTATATATCAGCGATAACCGGTCGATCATGTCGCCCGCATTGCGCGTTGCGCTATCCATGGCCGTCATTCGCGCACCTTGCTCTGATGCAAAACTCTCTAGGAGAGCGCGATACATTTGCACCGATAAATTGCGGGGCAGTAGTTGATCAAGGATTTCCGCCTCGTCGGGCTCAAAATCATATGAAACATCCGCGCCGTTACTTTCGTCGTCCGGCGCATCTTTATCTTCATCGACGGCGGCGAACGGTACGAGCTGGGCCGGCGTGACAACCTGGGTCAGGGCCGACTGGAATTTATTATAAACTAACGCGCAAACATCGAATTCGCCCGCTGCAAACATTTCGGCGATACGGGTGCCAATTGATGCAGCGGCGTCGAACGTCGGTACCGGCTTGGAAATATCTTCCAGCGTGTCGACGATCATAGATCGATAGTCACGCCCGAGTAGCCCCAACCCTTTGCGCCCGACGATCAATAGTTTGACCTGCTTGCCGCTTTGGGTCAGCGTGTTGATGCGCTGGCGCGCCCATCGTGCAATGGCGCCGTTAAAGCCACCGCAGAGACCGCGGTCCGAGGTGATCAAGACCAGCAGATGCGTCTCGTCCGCGCCATTTCCGGCAAGCAATGCGGGTGCGCTGCCCGATGCACCGGCGGCGACGGCGCGCAGCATGCGCTCCATTGAATCGGCGTAAGGCCGCCCGGCCTCGGCCCGCTCCTGGGCCTTGGCGAGTTTTGCCCCGGCGACCATTTTCATCGCCGAGGTGATGCGCTGAGTTGACTTTACGCTGTCAATTCGGCTGCGAAGTTCTTTGAGAGACGCCATGGTCCTGCCTTACTGATCCCGGTTCACGCAAAGGATTTGGCAAAAGCTTCGAGAATCGATTTGAGCTTTTCTTCGGTCTCGTCGGAAATAGCACCCTCGCTCCGAATGGCCTCTAGCACCGGCGCGTGATCGGCCCGGATATGATCGAGCAATTGCTGCTCGAACCGCCCGATCTCAGATGTCTCAATGCTGTCGAGAAAACCCCGTACCCCGGCAAAAATCACCACGACCTGGTCTTCGACCGGCATTGGCACATATTGCGGCTGTTTCAAAAGTTCCGTCAAACGGGCGCCGCGCGCCAGCAACCGCTGGGTCGTGGCGTCAAGATCGGAGGCAAACTGCGAAAATGCCTCCATCTCGCGATACTGGGCGAGCTCAAGTTTGATCGAACCGGCGACTTGCTTCATTGCCTTAGTCTGGGCGGCCGAGCCAACGCGACTGACCGACAGACCAACATTAATCGCTGGCCGGACGCCTTTGTAGAAGAGGTCTGTTTCCAGAAATATCTGGCCGTCGGTGATCGAAATCACATTGGTCGGAATATAGGCCGACACATCGTTTGCCTGTGTTTCAATGACCGGCAGTGCGGTCAAGGAACCGCCGCCCTCGCTGTCATTGAGTTTAGCGGCGCGCTCCAGCAAGCGAGAATGAAGGTAAAACACGTCACCAGGATAAGCTTCCCGACCCGGCGGACGGCGAAGCAGCAACGACATTTGCCGATAGGCGGTCGCCTGTTTCGACAGATCGTCATAGACGATGACGGCATGCATGCCGTTGTCGCGAAAAAATTCGCCCATGGCGCAGCCCGCATAAGGCGCGAGAAACTGCATGGGGGCCGGTTCCGACGCGGTGGCGGCGACAACGATGGTGTATTTGAGTGCGCCATAATCGGCGAGGGTCTTGACGACTTGCGCCACCGTCGAGCGTTTCTGACCGATGCACACATATATGCAATAGAGCTTTTTGCTCTCGTCATTACTCTCGTTGTTGGCCTTTTGGTTGATAATTGTGTCGATCGCAACAGCGGTCTTGCCGGTCTGGCGGTCACCAATAATCAACTCTCGCTGTCCGCGCCCGACGGGCACCAGCGCATCAAGGGCCTTCAGCCCGGTTTGCATCGGCTCGTGAACCGATTTACGCGGGATAATGCCAGGGGCTTTGACGTCAACGAGGCGGCGCTCGCTGCCTTCGATTGGGCCCAGCCCATCGATCGGGTTTCCGAGGCCGTCAACCACCCGGCCGAGCAAGCCCTTGCCGACCGGCACGTCGACAATAGCGCCCGTCCGCTTAACGGTGTCGCCCTCTTTAATGTCGCGGTCATTACCGAAAATAACGACGCCGACATTGTCGCTTTCAAGGTTGAGCGCCATGCCCTTGATGCCGCCGTCGAATTCGACCATTTCGCCGGCTTGGACATTATCCAGCCCATAAACCCGCGCAACGCCGTCGCCGACTGACAGTACCTGCCCAACCTCGGCAACATCTGCCGATACATCGAAATTGGCAATTTGATCTTTGAGGATCGCAGAAATTTCTGCGGCACCGATATCCATAAGGTTCAGGCCCCTTTCATGGCCAGCTGCATCCGCTGCAGCTTAGATTTCAAAGACGAATCGATCATGCGTGAGCCAACTCGAACGACTAGACCGCCGATTAAGGTGGGATCGATTTCGACATCCATGGTGACTTTATCGCCACCCATTTTGTGCAAAATTTCAGTGATTGCCTTTGTCTGGCCTTCGTTGAGCGGCCGCGCCGTGACGACGCTTGCCTTGACCTCGCCGCGCCGACGCGCCAGTTCCGCGAGATAAGCTTCGATGATACCCGACAGAGCAAATAACCGTCCATTACGGGCGACAACGGCGACAAAGCGGCTGACTAATTGGCTGGCACCGGCCTTTTCGAGGATCGCGCTCATCGCGCTTTGCTTATCTTTTGACGCGATCAGCGGGCTGCGCACGAGTTTCCGCAAACTGTCATTTTCAGACATAAGGGTGCGCAGGCCGGTTAATTCCTCGGCAATTGCGTCGAGGGAATTCGCCTCGTCGGCCAGCTCATAGAGGGCCGTCGCATAACGATTGGCGATGCCGCTGATGGCACTGAGTTCCGTCGCCAATGAAAAGCCCTCCAGAGTGTCTTGCACCGCGTCCTGCAACGCGCTCACCGTTTCCTTGGGATCTTTTCCCGAAATGGTGCGAAGCAGCAAAAGTTAAGCTATTGATTTTAAATCAGAATTTTACGTCCAGCCCATCAGAAATACGATCATCCAATCCAGGCAGGCGCTTGGTAGCATGGGTGTCGCAAGGAGGCAAGGAAATGAGCGGGATTTCCGACACTGACCAAACGTCGCAGCCGAATTTAGTGCGCACGCCTCAATTCATCACAAATTCAGACCCGTTCCAGCTGATGGTTTCGAAATCGCTGCAATTCATGCAATGGGTCCATAAAATTCCATTCTGCGTCAGGCCCGCCGCGCTAAATTCCTGACCGTCGGCGCGAAAGAATATCTTGATGACCGTTCCTTGCTCACGCACGACGATGAAGGCGCCGCCGACATCGTCACTGCCGCTAAAATATCCTGCCTCATAGGTTTCGCGCGGACCATTGCCGTTCAAATCCGCCTGTTGCAAAAAGGCGAATTCGGACCGTTCAAATTCAGCTAGGTCATAAGTCGGTATTTTCCCTAGCAAGTCTTCCAGTTGCAAATATTGGGCGGTCTGCCAACCTTGAAATTCGATGACATCAAGGGCGACACGGCCGTCCTTGCTGGCGTCGAAGGTCAAGCCATCCCACCAAATGGTTGGCTCCGGCACAGGTGGTGGCGGCGGCAGGCCGGCGCGGCGGATTACAAGTGGCTCCTTGCCCTCTCCCCTCGGCAAGCGAATTTCGCCGCAGCTGGCTAAAAGTGTGCCCATCACCAAAAGACAGATCGGTCCGGCTCGTTTGGCCAGCCCGGTAAGTGGCGCAATTTGCATATCCTAAATTCCCGATCTTGGTACTGGGGCAACAAAGTTGAGGTCACAATTACAAAAACTTACAAAAAACTATAAGGGTCGATATCGATCCGCACCTGGACATTGCCGGGAACGGATATTTGGCCGAGCCAGTGCCGTATTGCCGGCTGCAAATTTATGGCGCGGCCTGATTTGACCAATAGACGACGACGATGGCGGCCTCGCAGCACGGCGAACGGTGCCGGTGCGGGGCCGAGCACTTGTATATCATTCGTTCGCGGTGCCGTCCGCCCCAGATTTGCAGCAATTTTGTCCACAGCCTGGGGGTCGCGGCTCGACAATATGAGCGCGGCCAATCGGCCGAAGGGCGGCCATCCGCCAGCACGTCGTGCCTCGGATTCGGCGCGCATAAAGGCTTCGCGGTCGCCGTCCAAAAGGGCCGTCATGACCGGGTGCTCGGGCATATATGTTTGCAGCATCACCTGCCCGGCCAGGGTGCCGCGCCCGGCCCGCCCGGCGACTTGGTGGAGTAGCTGGTAGGTCCGCTCCCCGGCCCGCAGATCACCCCCTGATAGGCCGAGATCCGCGTCGACGATGCCGACCAGCGTCAAGCGGGGGAAATGGTGACCTTTGGCGACCATTTGGGTCCCGATCAAGATATCAACCTCGTGATCCTCAATGCGGCTGACGAGTTCGGCCGCTGCCGCTGGTCCGCGCACTGTATCACTGGTCATTTGCGTTTGGCGGGCGTCGGGCAGCAGGCGGGCAACCTCGTCGGCAATGCGCTCAACACCGGGCCCGCAGGTGACCAGCGCATCTTCGGTGGTGCATTCCGGGCAAGTCGACGGCACCGGACCCGAATAGCCGCAATGATGACATTGCAGACGGCGATGGAAACGATGCTCGACGAGCCAGGTGTCGCAATTGGGGCAGCCCATGCGATGACCGCATGTACGACAAAGGGTAAGGGGGGCGTAGCCACGACGATTGAGGTAGAGCAGAGCTTGTTCGCCCGCAGCGACGGTGGCGGCAAGGGCCTGACTTAAGGGTGGGCTGAGAAAATTTGCGCCGCGTCCATTTGCCTGCCCGGGCAAATTTCGCGGTGGCGGATCGGTCCGCATATCGATGATTTCGATGTGGGGCAATGTGGCACCGCCGTAACGCGAGCCGAGTTTTACTACGTCGTAGCGACCGCGTTCTACATTGGTCAACGTCTCCAGAGACGGCGTCGCCGACGCAAGTATGGCAGGAAAGTCGCCAAGTTTTGCCCGGACAATTGCCATGTCGCGGGCATGGTAATGGGCGCCGTCCTCTTGTTTGAATGCCGCCTCGTGCTCCTCGTCGACGACAATGAGGCCAAGCGTCGGATAGGGCAAAAATAGCGCTGACCGGGCGCCAACCACCACCCGGGCTTCGCCGCTGGCGATGGCCCGCCAGGTCCGGCGCCTGAGCGCTTGGCCAATATCGGAATGCCATACCGCTGGCGCAACCCCGAACCGGTCGGTAAATCGGCGCAACCATTGTGCGGTGAGCGCGATCTCGGGAACGAGGACCAATACTTGGTCGCCCTTGGCAAGCGCCGCAGCAACCGCCTCGAAATAGACCTCGGTTTTGCCCGAGCCGGTTACGCCGTCAAGCAGGGTGACGGAGAATTCGCTGCCGCTATCGCCGGTGTCTTTGGAATCTACGGCGGATATGAGTTGGTTGGCAGCCGCGAGTTGGTCGCCGGTTAGCTCTGTCTTGGCATGATCTGTATCGGGAGCGGCAAAAGTGGCCGGTTGTGGCAATTCGACTTGCACGAGTGCACCAGCGTCGAGCAGACCCTTAATCACTGCGGAGGAAACACCGGCCTCTTGGCAAAGTTCTGCGCGGGGTAGTGAGAGCAAATCGGCGAGCACATCTAAAACCCGGCGACGCGCCGGCGTCAGGCGCACCGTCGCATCAATGTCATTCTTGCTTCGCGCGTACGCAATAATTGGTTTGGGCGGCTCAAAATTGCCGCCAGCCGTCATTGCCATACGCAAGATCGCGCCGGGCGGAGAAACCGTATAATCAGCGACCCAATTGATAAATCGGCGCGATACCTCGGGCAACGGTGTCGCGTCGCACTTGCCGACAATTTCGCGAAGTTTTTTTGCGCTCACATCACCGCGCCCCTCGCCCCAAACAACGCCAATCAATTGGCGTTTGCCGAGGGGTACCGTAATAAAGTCGCCCGGTGCGACGGCGCTCTCGACCGGTGCCCAATAATCATAGGCTCCGCCAAGGGGTAGCGGCAGCATCACGCTGATCCGGGTTCGGGCGGTTAACAGGGGTGCATCAATATCGACCATCGACTACACTGTAGCGACGCTAAACTTCCTGGCCAATCGATCACTTTGAATTCAGTTTCTAAATAACAAGACCGACCTACTGAGTGGCGAACGCGTCCGTTCAGCTGATATGAAAAAAAGAGACCTTGATTAAACATTTTGCGATAGAGGCATAGAGACGATGAAATTTTTTATCGACACGGCCGACCTTGACGAGATCCAAGCATTGGCGGCAACCGGCCTGGTCGACGGCGTGACGACCAACCCGTCATTGATCGCCAAACACGGCGCAGCGATGGCAGACCGGATTGCCGACATATGCGCCGCCGTTCCAGGCCCGGTCAGCGCCGAGGTAACCGCAACCGACATCGAGGGCATGCTTGCCGAGGGTCGCGCACTTGCGGCTATTGCCGACAATGTTGCGGTGAAAGTGCCGTTGACGGAATCCGGTTTGCGGGCCTGCAAGACGCTGTCGAATGAAGGGACCAAGGTCAATGTCACCCTGTGCTTTTCAGCAGCCCAGGCGATCCTAGCGGCGAAAGCCGGCGCATCGTTCATCTCGCCTTTCGTTGGTCGGCTCGATGATATCGGACAGAACGGCATGGAGCTAATCGCAGATATTGTTGAGATTTATGAGCAATATCCCGATTTTGAAACAGAGATATTGGTTGCCTCTGTACGCCACCCGGTTCACGTCGTGGAGGCCGCCCGGCTTGGGGCTGATGTTGTGACAGTGCCGCCGAAAATATTGAAGCAGTTGTTCCAGCATCCACTGACCGACAAAGGGTTGGCGGCTTTCCTGGCGGATTGGGCGGCGTCGGGCCAAGCGCCGATCCTCGAGCAGTTGGAGAAGAAAAATGGCGCCGACTGATGGGGCGGACATTGATCGGGTAAAAAAGGCGACGGCTTCCGATTCTGCTGAGCAATCGACCGACTCCGCGACCGAAAATTCGGCGGAAGATAAGATCACGGAATATCTATCGGCGCACCCGGACTTTTTCGTCGATCACCCGGAATTACTGGCAACACTGCTGGCGACGATGGCGCCTCCTACGCGCGATTTTGGTCCGGCGGATACGTCCGAGACCGGGTCCTCGGAGACCGGGCAAATTGTGGATTTGCAGCAATATATGTTGCGTGAAACCAGGGCGCGGGCGGCGGACCTGGAAGGACAGCTCTCGGAAATTGTTGGTTTGGCGCGGGAAGGCCTGCACGGGCACGCTCGCATACAAGCCGCCGTCCTGGAAATAATTGCTGCCCAGAATTTAAACGAAGTCATTGAAGTCGTTACCCAAGATCTGATGACAACCCTTGATCTTGACGTAGTCATTATTGCCGTCGAAGGTGGCGCCGCAGAGCGGGGCAAGGTGCCGCTTTTTTCGACCGACGGTGTGCGGGTAATGCCCGAAGGCTATATTGCCGAGGCCCTTGGGCAGGCCGATGTTATTTTACATGAAAATATTTCTGGTGATCGGCGGCTTTACGGCAGCGCGGCCGAGTTGGTCCGTAGTCAGGCGTTGATCCGCCTGGACGTCATTCCCGGAGAGCCAGCAGCATTGCTTGCCATGGGCGTGCGTCGACTGAACGAGTTTGGACCCCAGCAAGGCACCGATCTAATGAGTTTTCTGGGTGAAGTATTGACCCTGTCCATTCGGGCCCGCCTCGGCCAACTTGATTGAAATGGCGATGGCGTCGAAAGGCGTGATCATTAATCTGGCGACGGCGCATGGCGCCTGGTTGCAATGGCTCGAAACTGAAAAACGGGTGTCTCCCCATACGTTCGAGGCCTATCGGCGTGACCTCGATCACTTCCTAGATTTTATGAGTGAGCATTTGGGTGGCCCGCCGACATTGAACGATTTGAGTGGGCTCAAAGCGATGGATTTTCGCGCCTGGCTGGCCTCGCGGGCGACCAATGATTATGCAAAAAGCTCGACGGCGCGGGCTCTGTCTACGGTCCGCAGCTTTTTCCATTTTCTGGACCGGCGGGGCGCGGCTCATAACGGTGTGGTAAAAACCTTGCGCGGACCGCGCCTGCCGAAGGTGCTGCCAAAGGCTCTGGGCGAACTTGAAGTGCGCGAAGTTCTTGAAAATACGCCGGAAAAAAATGGTGCGATGAATTGGGTGGCGATCCGTGACACGGCTCTATTTACCCTTCTTTATGGATGTGGATTGCGGATCAACGAAGCCCTCTCGCTCGACTGGGCCGATCGACCGATTGGTGAGACACTGCGTATTCTCGGAAAGGGCGGCAAGGAACGCATCGTTCCGGTGTTGCCGGCGGTTGCCGACGCCGTTCGCGCTTATACCGTCAACTGTCCTATTATCCTGGGTCCCGATGGCCCGTTATTTGTCGGCGTTCGAGGTAAGCGGATGGGAGCACGGGCGGCGCAGGAAGCAATGGCCAAGTTGCGTCCAAGGCTCGGATTGCCCGACAGTGCTACGCCCCATGCGCTACGCCACAGTTTCGCAACGCATCTCTTGTCGGGTGGGGGCGATCTGCGCGCAATCCAGGAATTACTGGGTCACGCAAGTCTGAGTACGACGCAACGCTATACCGATGTCGACGCGGCCCAGCTTAAAGCCGTACATAAGGCGGCTCATCCGAGGCGCTAAGTCGAATGTAGAATTAGCGCCAAGCCTCACACCAAGCCTCACATATGTATCGCCCGACCATCAACGGCGAGGGCGGCTTCCTTGACGCCCTCATTAAGAGTTGGGTGACCGTGACAGGTACGGGCCAGGTCCTCGGCTGAACCGCCATATTCCATGGTGATCACTGCCTCATGGATAAGGGTGCCAGCGTCGGCACCGATAATGTGCGCGCCGAGTATCCGGTCGGTTTTTGCGTCGGCAAGAATTTTCACCCAGCCTTCGGTCTCGCCGATAGCCCGAGCACGGGAGTTCGCCATAAAGGGAAATTTCCCCGATGTATAATCAATGCCGGCGGCGGTGAGTTCTTCTTCAGTTTGCCCGGTGCAGGCGATTTCGGGGTGGGTGTAGACGATGCTTGGGATGACATTGTAATTCACGTGAGGCTTGCCGCCGGCAATTGCCTCAACGCACGCGATGCCTTCTTCCTCTGCTTTGTGGGCGAGCATCGGGCCGGGCACGCAGTCGCCAATGGCGTAAATTCGGGCAACAGAGGTCGCAAAATTTTCACCGATTTCGATAAAGCCGCGCTCGTCGGTTGCAACACCGATCTCGGCCAGACCCAGGCCTTGGGTAAAGGGCCGTCGACCGACAGCGACCAAAACGGCATCGCACGAAATCGTTTCCGGGTCACCGCCGGCGACGGGCTCGGCTGTTATTTCGACCTTGGACTTATTCTTCGTTGCTCCAGTCACTTTGGTGCCGAGTTGAAATCCCAGGCCCTGGCGTTTGAGTGTACGCTGTGCCTGCTTGGCGAGTTCGCCATCCATGCCGGGCAAAATGCGGTCGAGGAATTCGATCACGGTTACTTTTGATCCGAGACGTTGCCAAACCGATCCCATTTCAAGGCCAATTGCACCTGCACCGATAACCACAAGATGGTCGGGCACTGCGGCAAGGGAGAGGGCGCCGGTCGAGGTCAAAATCTGCCTTTCGTCGATATCGAGACCGGGCAAATCTGAACTGTCGGATCCGGTTGCGATAATGATGTGACTTGCAGTTAATTTTGCCATTTTGCCGTCGGGCCCGGTCACGGCGACGGCACCCTTTCCGGTAAGTTGCGCCGCGCCCTCTATCCGGGTCACTTTATTTTTCTTGAATAGATGTTCGATCCCACCGGTTAGTGTGGCGACGGTTTCGTCCTTTCGCGCCATCATTGCGGCGAGGTCGAGTTTTACTTTTCCGGTGAGGACACCGTGGGACGCCAATCCTGCCTTTGCATCCACCGCCTCACTAAATTTTTCAGAAGAATGGAGCAGGGCTTTGGACGGAATGCAGCCGACATTGAGGCAGGTGCCGCCGAGGGTCGGGCGTTTGTCGATGCAGGCTGTGTTCAACCCTAGCTGGGCGGCGCGAATGGCGGCGACATATCCGCCTGGCCCGGCGCCAATGACAATTAGGTCAAAGCTGGGTGTGGCCGCGTCGGTCATGGGTTTCGTCCTTTCGTTCCGGTACCGGTCGAATTTAGCGTTGGGCTTGCCGTTTTGTAGGGTTCAATGCCATGTTTTGCCAGCAAAATCCCAGAGGTGATGAATGACGCCATTTGGCAAAAGAGTTCGCGAACTGCGCCAACAGCGCGGTCTCACGTTGAAAAAAATGGCCCAGGACCTGGAAATTTCCTCGGCCTATCTTTCGGCGCTTGAACATGGCTATCGTGGCCTTCCCAGCGCTGCCTTGTTCGTCCAAATCTGCGAATATTTTGGTCTGATATGGGACGATTTCGAAGCAATGCAGAAGCTGATCGACCTCTCCAATCCCCAGGCCAGCGTTGATACACGCGGCATGTCTGCGGGCCACACGGAACTCGCCAACGAATTTGCGCGAAATATCGGTGCGATGACTGCGGTCGAAGTTGGGGAATTATTGCAGGCCTTGCGGAAAAAAAAGAGGGCGTAGCCGGAAACCCGGCCACGCCCAAGGAAACGAATGACTGTCGTTCGTAAAAAACTAAAGCCCAATCCGAACCTTGGCTGTGAGCGGTACCATCAGTCGACTGCCGTCGTCATTGGCTCCGCCCAGTGCGCTGCCGAATGTGGCGTCAAAACCGGTAAGGCCTTCGTCACTGTCTAGGTCGCCGCTATAGTGAATGCCTGTCTCGACACCGAGTGAAATAAAGGGGCGAACCCAGTACTGGACGCCGACGTCGAACCCGATATTGTAGGTGAGGGTTGTGTCGAAATAATCAATATCGTTGAGTGCCCCAGCACTTAGACCCAATGCGACCGGGTCCAGATCAAGATCAATATCGCTGACCAATTTAAATCCTGCGCGACCGCCGACATAGGGTGTAAACCCGCCCGGATCGTTGAAATAGTGGCGATAACCGAAATCCATCCCAAACTCGTGATAGTCCGAAAACTCACCGTTTAGGTGCGTAGCACCGCTGGCGTCAGCGGGCGAAATCGTCATGAAATTAAATCGCTGACTGTCGGCATAGGTATAATGGAAGCTGACAAAAGCCTCGCCACGCCGATGCAGCCCTTGGGCAACGTCAAAGCCAAATGTCACCGGTTGGTTATAGACTTCGCCAAAATCGCGCTCGTTGATTTCAAGGGTTTCGCCGGCGGGCCCACCACCGGTAAGCAGTCGCCGTTCGACGAAATCGCCAAAACCGGTAAAATTGGTGCCGCTATAACCGGTAATTGATAGGCGCCTCGCGAACCCATGAAGGTCGCCATCTTGATGTTTGTCGCTGACATCTTCGTCGTCGCCACCCAGGTAAAACCTGAAGCCATCGGGCCCTTCGTCTTCGGCAATTACTTCTCGGTCCGATATATCTAGGTCCGGTGTATCTAGATCCGATGTTTCTTGAGAGCTTGTGTCATCATCCGCCGATTTTTCGGTGGAGGTGTTTTCGTCGCTTTGATGTTCGGCATAAGCCGGACCAGCGATAATCATTGCGGCAAATGCTGCCGACAATATGCCAGGGTAAAGTCGCATGGGTTTCCCCCCATAAACAGAATGTCGACAAAAGGGGAAGCGTCCGCAATACGGACATAGCTTTCGGCCCCCCGAGAGACGATATTCTTTAAGCCAAATCTAGTAACGCCAGTTTCTTTGCCAGTTTGTTGGCGTACACACTACAGAACCATCACCTGTAATCAAGCCCTAGCTTGGTTTGGTTCGTTTGATTACTGTTTTTTTGTGAGATTGATGCTTTTGGGCAACAGGTTATTTTCCGCGTCGCAAAACACTGCGTCCGATACGGGTCGGGTGTTCTACGGCGTTTTTCTTTTCCGGGCAGTCGGGTTCGGCGGTGATAAAGGCGCAGGCCAGCTTGCCGTACCAATTGACTGCAGGTGCTGCTGATAGTCCATGTGCAGCTATGCTTCCCATGACCGTGGTAACGATAACCGCCATGAATAGTTCAGGGTTTGCAATCACACCGCTCTGAACTGTTAATAGGGCAAACAAAATAGAGGCCAGCCCCCGTGGTCCGAACCACCCCAAGAATAGGATGCTTTGCGGCTTCAGCCGCTTGCCGGCAAGCGCGATCATGACCGGAACCATTCTGAGTACCGTCAAGCTGAGGCCAGCATATATTATGACGGCCCACCGGTCGGGGCCGCGTAACGTGGCGATCGCGTCGGGGACCATGACTGCGCCAAAAATCATGAAGGTCAACAAGGTCAGTAGCTGCCCTTGGGTTTCGGCGAATTCAAATAGATAACTGCATAGTGAGTGCTTTGTTGCCCCCATAACCAGGCCGGCGGTAAAAGCAGAAATGAACCCGTTGCCACCGATTAGTTCGGCGATCGAATAGGCAACCAGGGCGAGGCCGAGGGCGCTCATGCCTTGAAATTCCAAGGTCATCCATTTCGCTTGGGCCGATTTATCAACGATGCGCCCGCCGAATAAGCCGACACCGATACCGACGAGCGGTCCTAAAATGAGCTGGAGGCCAATAAATTTGATCCAAAACTCGACAGGCTGTCCGACCTCCTGGCCCGAGGCGGACAAGCCAAATGCGATGAGTATCAAGACAATTGGTAAGACAAGACCGTCGTTTAGGCCGCTCTCCACGTTGAGGGCCTGGCGCACCCGCACAGGGACCCGTTCGGCAATCACCACAATCTGCCCAAGCGCGGCATCGGTCGGTGTTAAGACGACGGCAATCAAGGCGGCATCGATTAGCCCAATCTCGATGCCAAGGATCGGAAACAGAGTGAGGGCGGCAAATGTGCCCAAAAAAAATGTCAGAGGAAGGCCGATCGTCAGCAATCTGATCGGTAGGCTGTGGTCGCGCCGCAAATGATTAATATCGATCCGGGCTGCGTCCGTAAAAAGAACCAATATCAATGTTAACTCGGCCAGAGTTTTGATGATTTCCGCGTCGAGATCGATGACTGCTATTTGGGCGCCAAATGGCCCGATTGCCAAGCCAAATAGAGCAAACACCATAGGCGGTGTCGCCACCGAGTTGGCCAAGCGCCCCGAAACGAGAGCGAAAGCAAGAATGCCGAGGGCAATGACGGCGAAGTCGATGGTGCCCATTTCAGCTCAGGCGTATCAGCAATAGGGGTGTTTGCGGTGAAGGTGCAGTGCCTCCAACTCAGCCAGCGATTGGCGCTCTTCCAGGCTCATATTACCGTCGCCGTCGAGCTTGTCTTGTATATGGCGCTCGTGGGGAGGTACCCAACGTCTATCTTGGCTCCAGCCTTTCGAGCGAGCCAAAGCAACGGCAATAACCGCCATCCCAAGTAATGCCGCGAAACCAATCCAAAAAATATCCGCCATCAAAACCCCTTTCCAAGGTTACAGGCTTCTGACAGATATCAATTATCGCCTTTTTATGGCGTCGCGCAAGGTTTCGAAAATATCCATCTGGGGCAATAAAAGGGGCCCTAATCAGTCAGCGATTTAGGCTGACACGCATTGTCATCGGCATGTGATCGGTATGGGCAAAACCTGTATCTGTGCCAAATACATTGTCGATAGTGACGTTGGGTGAAACAATAAATCCGTCGATAATCGTGGTGTAATTCTCGTTGGCAACGTAGGGTTTATGAAGTGTACGCATAGTTGGCACGCTCGGGTCGACAGCGATTTTCCATGATCTTGGCAGATAATTTGGTGGAAAATCGATCAGCCAAGACAGAAATCCTGGGTCTGTTGTGTTTGGAAAATTTGTATCGACCAGCCGCATGTTCCAATCACCTCCTAGTATAACAAAATTGCCCTGAGCAAATTCGGCCGTGGCAAACTCGAACACCGCCTCGGCCTGTTGCCGGCGAATGTCGCCACCCTTATCAAATGCGGCAAGGTGCAGATTTGCAATGACCCATTCGGTCTTTTGCCCGGCAATAGGAAAGCGAGTTACTTGCAGGGCATAATTTCGTCGGACTAGACCTCTGTTCCAATTTGGCTCCAATGGGAGAGGAATTAGCTCCTTTTGCGCTGGGCGCGCGTTGGCAATAATGGCCGTCCCATGATCGATTTTGAATGGCCACGGTAGGCGCGGTGTGGTGATTTCGGTTCGGTAGTAAAAATGCCGTCCGGCAAAATGGTTCTCTAACCGGTTTCGAACCCTTACCCAATAGCTAATTGGACTCCGAACCGAAACTTCCTGCAAAAAATAGACGTCGGATTTAATCCCTTCTAAGGTCGCCGTGATGCCTTCTAGATTGGACCTTACGGTCGCCCTGGATGGGGGAAATCTTTTGCGACCTCCATCGAAAATAAAATCAGAGCTATGGCCAAGCCCGGCGTAGCCAAGATTCCATGTCGTTAACGATAGCGATGCTCCCAATTCATCGGGCACGGTTTTTGTTGGGAATGGGCGGCTGAGGGTTACCAATTTAGGGCTCAGTATTTGGGTTAGTTGGTCCAAAGTCATGCGGATTGGCTTTGAGTACTTGTCGCTGAATTTGAGCGCACCCAACCTGTCACGTCAATCGAGTTTGCGTCCGACAATAATTCCGGGCATAACAGCGACGCCCGTAATTATCGGCTAAAAATGGAATATAGTTCATGCCCGCAAATCTCGAAAAGATTACGCCCTTAATATTGTCCGGCGGAGCGGGAAGTAGGTTATGGCCGGTCTCACGTTCTAGCATGCCCAAACAATTACTTGCGCTCGGATCGATCCAATCAATGATCGCGGAGACGGCAACCCGCGTCGGAGGAGATGGGTTTGCCGCGCCGATTGTGGTTTGTAATAAAGATCATGTATTTCTTATTTTCGATCAGTTGACCAAAGCAGGCATAGAGCCTCAAAAAATGGTGGCGGAGCCTGTAGGGCGCAATACGGCAGGCGCTATTGCGGCGGGCCTGCTGGCATCATCGTCAATTGACGATGCGAGCCTGATACTGGTCTTGCCGTCTGATCATGTAATTGGTGATTCCAATACCTTTCTTGACGCGATAGCGTCTGGCGCGATCGCGGCGCGGGCGGGCCATATTGTCGCCTTCGGTGTCGTGCCCGAGCGTCCCGAAACCGGTTATGGGTATATAGAGCATGGCGGTGCGATTTCCGGCGCGCCGGCTGCGCTTTCGATTAGCCGATTTGTTGAAAAACCTGATCTCGAAACTGCGACAAGTTATATGGCGGCAGGAAATTACAGTTGGAATGCTGGCATATTCCTGTTTTCCGCTCGCACAATCATTGAGGCGTTTCAGCTGCATTCTCCGGCGATATTCTCCAGTGTGCAAAATGCGATTGACGGGGGAAACGTGGAAAATATTACTGTGGACCTTGGTGGGGTTTACGCAGAAGTTCCGGCCGAACCGTTCGACATCGCGATTATGGAGAAGACAGATCGGGGCGCGGTTGTGCCCGTTTCAATGGGATGGAGTGATATCGGATCTTGGCATTCATACTGGACTATGATGCCAAAAGACGAAGCGGGGAATGTCACAATCGGTGACGCAACACTCATTGAGTGCAGCAATTCCTTGATTTGGAGTGGCGGCGATACGGTTACGGCAGCGGTCGGGGTGAGCGACCTGATTGTCATCGTGACCGATGATGCAGTCCTTGTTCTCGACCAAGGCCGTTCCGAACACGTGAAAGAGATTGTCGATAAATTTCAGTCCGAAGGCCGGAACATTCAGGCCGTCGGGTCGACTGTATTTCGACCGTGGGGGAATTATCGGACCCTCGATACGGGGCCCGGATTTTTGGTCAAGCGCATTGTCGTCAATCCCGGCGCCAGCCTATCGCTGCAATACCATCATCATCGCGCAGAACATTGGACGGTTGCGGCGGGTGAAGCCAAGGTCACTGTTGGTGAACGAGTTTTCAATTTGGAAAAAAACGGGTCGACGGATATCGCGATCGGCGAGGTCCATCGGCTGGAAAATACCGGAACCGAACCGCTACATCTGATCGAAGTGCAGACCGGTGATATTTTGCGCGAGGATGATATTGTTCGACTGGAAGATCGATACGGCAGAATTGAGGGCAAAGACAAAAACGAAAATTAGGCGGCCTCTGCCTTACCGGAATTTAAATACCAGGCGTAAGTTGCCTCTAAGCCCGCACCCAGTTCTGTCTGAGCAGCCCAACCGGCCTTGGTCAGACGTCCGACATCGAGCAGTTTTTGTGGCGTCCCATCCGGTTTCGAATTGTCGAAACGAAGCCCGCCGTTAAACCCAACAACGTCACATATTTGGCGCGCGATTTCGGCAATCGTAACGTCTGCGCCGGTACCGATATTGACAAAATCTTCGCCGGAATAATGCTTCATCAAATGAATAGCGGCGTCGGCAATATCATCCACATACATGAATTCGCGCCGCGCCTTTCCCGTACCCCAAACATCCATGAATTCCATTTTTCCGACCTTTGCCGAATGGGCCTTGGACATGAGTGCGGGTATGACATGGCTGGAGGCAAGATCGAAATTATCGCCGGGGCCATAGAGATTTGTCGGCATCGCCGAGATAAAGTCGCAGCCATATTGCCGACGATAGGCTTGGCATAATCTTATGCCGGCAATCTTGGCTATCGCGTACCACTGATTGGTCGGTTCCAATTCTCCGGTAAGCAGCGCGTCTTCGCGCATAGGCTGGGCGGCGAATTTTGGGTAAATACAGCTCGATCCCAGAAAGAGAAGCTTTTTTACACCAGCTTTTCGGGCCGCTTCGATAATGGAGTTTTGGATTGCCAGGTTGTCATAAATAAATTCAGCTGGTCTGGTGTCGTTTGCCAAGATGCCGCCGACTGTCGCCGCTGCAATGAAAATAGCGTCTGGCTTTTGGGCGTCGACCCATGTTTCGACATCTGCCTGGCGTGTCAGGTCCAAGGTGGAGCGCGGAACCGTCAGCAAGTCACAAGACTCGCTCTCCAGGCGCCTGCAAATGGCCGAACCAACCATACCGCGGTGTCCCGCAACCCAAACCCGTCTACCGTCTAATGAAAACATGCGGTCAATCATCTCTGTTTACCCGGCCCTGCTCATTTTGGACGAGAGCAAGGTCGCTGCTTACCATTTCGGCTACTAGGTCGGCAAATTTTGTATTTGCTTCCCAGCCAAGTATTTCACGCGCTCTTGTTGGATCCCCGCATAGCAAATCGACTTCGGTCGGCCGAAAATATCGGGGGTCAATTTGGACGAGAACATCACCGGTTTTACCGTCTATACCTGTTTCCTCTGCGCCTTCTCCGGTCCAATTAATATCCTGACCGACATGTGAAAAGGCGAGTTCGACGAACTCACGAACCGTATGAGTTTCTCCGGTTGCTAAAACGAAATCGTCCGGCTCATCTTGTTGCAGGATCAACCATTGTCCTTCGACATAGTCGCGCGCATGCCCCCAGTCGCGTTTGGCATCAAGGTTTCCGAGATAGAGTTTCTTCTGCAATCCGAGTTCAATCGCCGCCACGGCGCGGGTAATTTTTCGAGTGACAAAAGTCTCGCCGCGCGTCGGGCCTTCATGGTTGAACAAGATGCCGTTGGACGCGTGCATGCCATAAGCCTCACGGTAATTGACCATTATCCAATAGGCGTAAAGTTTAGCCACAGCATATGGCGAACGCGGGTAAAAAAGGGTCTTCTCAGTTTGCGGTGTTTCTCTGGCCTTTCCGTATAATTCGGATGTCGAGGCTTGATAAATTCGAGTGGCGTTTTCCAAGCCCAAAATTCGGATGGCTTCGAGCAACCGAAGCGCGCCCATTCCGTCGGCGTTGGCCGTATACTCTGGGGATTCAAAACTCACCGCCACATGGCTCTGCGCCGCTAGATTGTATATTTCAGTCGGTTGAATCTTCTGGACCAGACGAATGAGATTCGAAGAATCCGTCATATCACCGTAATGCAGAATGAAGTCGACATCCATTTCATGCAGGTCCTGGTAGAGATGATCCACTCGGGACGTATTAAAGGACGATGAGCGCCGCTTTAACCCGTGAACTTCGTATCCTTTGGAGAGCAGCAGCTCGGCCAAATATGCGCCATCTTGGCCGGTTACACCTGTTATGAAGGCAATTTTTTTGCTCATTTAGAATATTCCAGTACTGTCCAGTTTACTCAGGTTTCAAAATTGCCGACGGGTGTTGTCACAATATGTTATCCACTCTGTCAGCACCGCCACAAATTAATACTGTTCGCTTCACGCAAAGGCCGTCGCATTTGATAACAATCTGGTGCCGATCGTTATGAAACCCTTCCAAAAATGGCTGTCTGGAACTAATACCGTGGGTGCCTTTGCGATGATCACGGCCGACTAAAAGAGGGAAAGGCCATATGTGCGGATTTGCCGGTTTTATTGACCTCCAGCCTAAGCGCGACGCCGAGACATTGAGCGGAATTGCCCGCGCGATGAATGATCGGATAAGGTGGCGTGGGCCCGACGATGAGGGCACCTGGGTGGACGAGCGCAATGGTGTAGCACTTGGCCACCGGCGGCTGTCGGTGATTGATCTCTCGCCGAATGGCCACCAGCCAATGGTTTCCTCCTGTGGGCGCTATGTTATTATTTATAATGGGGAAGTCTATAATTTTCGGGAACTGCGTGCCGAGCTCGCGGCAGGGGGAAAAAGATTTAACGGCCATTCCGACACCGAGGTGATAGTTGAAGCCTGCGCGGCATGGGGGGTGGTGGCGACGGTCAAGAGACTGATTGG
This sequence comes from Alphaproteobacteria bacterium, assembly GCA_021774575.1. GTDB lineage: Bacteria > Pseudomonadota > Alphaproteobacteria > UBA6615 > UBA6615 > JAJFIX01. Next base: position 209,911 of record JAJFIX010000006.1, read on the forward strand.
AATGTTTGCGTTTGCTCTGTGGGACCGGGAAACGCGCACGGTGACTCTGGTGCGCGACAGGCTTGGCGTCAAACCTCTATATTGGGGACATCAGGCGAGCACCATTTTCTTTGCGTCACAGTTGGGGCCGTTTGAGGTACATCCAGATATCGATTTGGAAATCGACCGTAACGCGTTGTCTTCTTATATGCGTCATTCTTATGTGCCGGCGCCGCACAGCATTTACCAGGGCATTTCTAAATTGGAACCGGGGCACATAATTACGGTCCCCTTGGATGGCGCGGCGCAATCTTCCTGTTATTGGGATATGCGTTCGGTTGCCAAGACCGGCAGAGGTAATCGCGTTGAAATGAGCGACGACGAAGCGGTAGGAGCTTTGGATGCTCTGTTGCGCGATGCCGTAAAACAACGCATGATTGCCGATGTGCCATTGGGGGCATTTTTGTCGGGCGGGATCGACAGCTCTAGCGTTGTTGCTTTGATGCAAGCGCAAAGCGACCGACCGATAAAAACTTTCTCTATTGGCTTTCATGAAGACGGATATGATGAAGCGCAGCATGCTAAAGCCGTTGCAACGCATATTGGTACGGATCATACCGAACTTTATGTCGATCCTCGTCACGCCCTGGACGTCTTGCCCGGTATATCGCGCTGGTATGACGAACCGTTTGCCGATAGCTCGCAGATACCGACTTACCTTGTTTCTGAAATGACCCGCAAACATGTTACGGTGGCATTGTCTGGGGATGGTGGGGATGAATTATTTGCGGGTTATAACCGATACCCATGGGGTGAAGCCCTTTGGAACCGATTTGGCCGTTGGCCCAAAGGTTTGCGCAAGGCCGCTGCCGGGTTTCTTCGGTCGGTTCCATCCGAAAGATGGGATCATGTTTTGCGTTTGCTTCCCAATAAGATACGACCGTCTCAGGCGGGCGACAAAGTTCACAAAATTGCGCAAATCCTACCCGTCGACGGGCAGGATTCCCTTTATCGGCGATTGGTATCCCAATGGGAGGATCCGGCCCAGCTAGTCTTGCGCGCGCAAGAGTATAAAGGCATCCTTTGGGACGATACCGTTCGAGAAGATTTTCCCGATTTTGTTGATCGCATGCAATTCTTGGATGCCCAGACTTATTTGCCCGACGATATTTTAACCAAGGTCGACCGGGCCTCCATGGCCGTATCTTTGGAGGCACGGGTGCCGCTATTGGATCATCGGATTGCGGAATTTGCCTGGCGTCTGCCCAGACATATGAAAATTAGGGATGGTCAGGGCAAGTGGTTGTTGCGCCAGGTTCTATATAAATACGTGCCCAAGAAGCTAATTGAACGTCCTAAAATGGGTTTTGGCGTTCCTATAGATCGCTGGTTACGGGAAGATTTGCGTGAATGGGGGGAAGACCTGCTAGATCCAACCCGGTTGCGCGATGAGGGAAATTTTAACGTAAAACTAGTCCGGCAGGCGTGGGACGAACACCAAAAGGGGACGCGCAATTGGCAGCATCCCTTGTGGACGGTCCTGATGTTTCAGTCATGGAGATATGAACGTAGTTTCCAAGGCTAATATTATATTTCTCATTTTAGCGTCCTGTCCCACACATCGTCTGACGATATGTGGGTTGCGCGAATTTATCGGCGGAGCGCAATCCGAGCACAGCCGTGCGCCGAATACCAGGTGGTCCACACACTTTCGCTTACCTTCTACAAAAATATGGAGATATATTGATACCCAAGGCTGGCTGCCATCCTGGTGCGACCCACCTATTGGTTGGTTCTTCGCCCGAGAGCTAAACTGATCTGTCCGTATCGTTTTATGTCCCGCTGTATGCATCGCGACGGGCTAACTATACTCCCGCTCGCGGGCGCATCAATAACGGGGCTACTCCTGTGGAATCAAAACGTTGGCTCATACTTGGCGTGCTTTTTCTGGCGCGTACGGCGATGGGATTCCAGTTTCAGTCAGTTGTCGGCGTATCGCCCTTTCTTCGTGCCGATCTTGGCATCGGCCTCGGTGAACTCGGCTTGTTGGTTGGCGCTTATATGCTTCCCGGTATCGTCGTCGCGCTACCAGGCGGTTCTCTGGGTGACAGGTTTGGGCAAAAACAAGTTGCCATCGTCGGGCTTCTGCTGATGGCGGTCGGAGGTGCCCTGACGGCGATAGCTGGTGGATTGGCTGTGGCAACGCTTGGCCGGGTTATTTCCGGGATCGGTGCCGTCGTGCTTAATGTGCTGCTGACGGGAATGGTCGCCGAATGGTTCGCTCGAGATCGTCTGGTTACAGCGATGGCGATTTTGGTGACTAGCTGGCCCGTCGGTATTGGCATTGCACTGGTGATCGGTCCATTTATCGGCGCTTCATTGGGGTGGTCGGCAATGATGTGGATTTCGGCGGCTGCCAGTCTCGCGACGTGCGCATTGGTCGCCCTCGTTTACCAGCGCCCCGTTAGCCAGATAGAGGGTGCTGCGAATATAGTGCAGGCCAAACTTACCTCCCGCGACTTTTGGCTGGCGACCTGGTCGGGCCAAGTCTGGGCTTTTTTTAACGTCGGCTACATTGTCGTCGTTAGCTTTATGCCCGCATTGTTGCTTGCTGACGGCGCGTCTCCGACGGCAGCTGGTCTGGTTACCAGCTTTGCAACTTGGAGTTTGATTATCACCATACCGCTGGGTGGCCTGCTGATAGACCGTATCGGCCATAGTGTTGTGATCATGTATTCGTGTTTTGCCGTCTTGTCCGTGGCGATTGCGGTGACTGGCATATTGCCGGCAACGGCCCTGACTGTCGTTATTATTGTTGGTATATTTTCCGGCCCGCCGGCGGGTGCAATTATGGCGCTGCCCGCCGGTTCCCTACGTGCCGCTGTACGTACAACGGGCATGGGTATCTATTTTACCTGGTATTATGTCGCGATGGCGGTACTCCCGCCATTTGCTGGGTGGTTGGGCGATTTGACCGGAGCGGCCTCGACACCACTGCTATTTGGCGCGGTGGTAATGGTGGCAACAATGCTTAGTCTTTTTGTTTTTCTGCGCTATTCGGAACGCACCGACACGAGATGAAAATATCCGCCGCATTATAGACCGGCCGCTAAATCTGGTCCGGTTTATGGTTTTGGGCAGGGGAATCGTTCAAACGAAACTCAGACAAGACTTCGAATTTTGCCGAGAGCGTCAAATCCCGCGGTCGGGACGAGGGGCCCACATAAATTGTGAATGTGCCCGCCTCCACAATGCCGTGCCCATTCGGGTGCCAGATCGCCATTTCCTCAGGGGCAATGTTAAGGCTAACCGTCCGGTTTTCCCCAGGTGCTAAGAAAACGCGTTGCCAGGCACATAGTTTTCGGGCCGCACGAGTTCGACTGCCGACTTCGTCACAAATGTAGACTTGCGCCGTCTCAGTGGCCGGGCGGTCGCCGATATTGCGCAGGCAAAAAGTTACCGTTGCAGCATCTCCGTCGACCAGTTCCTTGTGGCTCATCTGCAAGGAATGGTATTCAAATCGGCCATAAGTCAGGCCTTCGCCGAACGCGAAAACAGGAACGGCCAGAGCCTCAGGTAAATCACAATATTGGTCGTCAAAATGCCATCCAGGGCGCTGATCATAGCGCACCGGTGTTGCTCCACCATGGCGGGGGAAGGTTACGGTCAGACGGCCGGATGGCGAAATGTCTCCAAAAAGCAACTGCGGCAATGCATCCCCGCCGCGCTCACCAGGATTCCAAATACACAAAAAGGCGTCAGCCAACTCGGCGACCGCATCGATAATGAGCGGCCTATTTGCCATGTAAACGACAATGAGGGGTCGCCCGGTGTTCTTGAGTTCCTCAATCAGTTCGTCTTGGCGACCCGCTAAGTGAAGCGATGCACGGTCGTGCTGCTCGCCGGCCATCTCGCGACAATCGCCGACCACGGCGATAATCACATCGGCCTGGCCACCGATTTCGGTCGCCACGGATACGTCCGACCGGTCATTGTCAGTGAGCTCACACCCATAATGACTAACGACGTCAATGCCGCGCGCTTGGCAGTAGTCTTTCATGCCCTGCAGCAGGGTCACGCAGCGTTGCGGCCCCTCCTCAACGTTTCGCGATAACCAGCCATCGCGCCCCACCAAGCCAAGGGACCAATCGCCAAGTTGCTCGACAACGGAATCGATCGCCGGACCAATAAGTGCAATTTTTCCATTTTTCGAGGCTGAAAGCGGTAACAATTTGTCGTTCTTTAAAAGTATTGCAGATTGAAGTGCTGCCTCCAGCGCCAGCGACTTGGCGGCCTCGGTGTCCGCGATATTTCTCCCCCTCGAAAGACGGTTTGGCTCTTCCGTTTCCAATAACCCGAGCTTTTCCTTCATCTCCAGCACGCGCAGACAGGCCGTGTCGATATGGTCCTGACCGACTTTTCCGTGTTCGAAGGCAGATTTCAGCGCCGCAGGAAAGTTCGGTGTCCCCATTACGATGTCGGTTCCATTGGCGACGGCAATCGCTGCGGCACTCTCCAGGTCCGGTGCCACCCGGTGAAGGTCGACCAATCGATCGACATTTTGCCAGTCGGTCAGGACCAACCCGTTGAACCCCATTTGGTCGCGCAGTAGGTCTTGCAGCAATGCGCCGTTGGCAGTGCAGGGAATGCCGTCGACAGCATGATAGCCAGCCATCACCGACGCCGGCCGAGCCTTCAAAGCGTGCCGCCATGGCGAGAGCGTCTCGGCCTGCAAGGTCTGGCTACTCGCCGCATATTCGGTCGAATCTCGACCGCCAAGGCCTTCAGAATATCCTGCGAAATGCTTGGCGCAGGCCAGAACAGATGTCGACCTGTCCGCACCGCAACCTTGAAAACCTCGGATACTGGCTGCCCCCATCAGCCCGGCGAGATAACCGTCTTCCCCGGCGGTTTCACCAATGCGTCCGAACCGCGGATCACGTGCGGTATCCATGACCGGCGCCAATGCCCAATGAATATTTGTCGCGATCATTTGGAGCGCTGTGGCTTCGCCGATAAGTTCGAAAAGTTCGAGGTCCCATGAGCTTGATAGGGCGATCCGTGTCGGAAATGTCGTGCCCTCGTTCCAGAACGAATGCCCGTTGATGCAATCCATGGCAAACAGCGGCGGTATGGAAAGCCGATGTCGTGCTGTCAAATGGGATTGGAGGACCGATGCGATTTCGCCTTGAACATTGATTATCGACCCGGTGTGAACCGCCGCCATATGCTGTACGGATTGATGATTGGGAATATCACCAAGATAAAGTTTCCGTCCATCAAGCATGCACAGCTGCCCAATTTTTTCGTCAAAACTCATCTCGCGGAGGATGGCATCGGGCCGTGCGTATGACTGGGGCTGCTGTTTGCTCATGCCGCTATGTCACCAAAGAGGAGGCCGTGCATTCTTCTTTTAGTCCGCCTCTACAGGTTGGGCCGAAAGCCATGTCAGGCGCATTGCGGCTGTCCAGGAAAAACAATCCCCCCCCAACCCCTGACCGTTTTCCGGGTCGAAATATTCCCGAAATCCACTTTGGTCGATCAAGGCCCTCGTGTCGTCGGCAATAATTTTTGCCAGATCTCCATGACCCGCCGCAGTCAAACCGTCGGAAATCATCCAATTGATAATTGCCCAAACCGGGCCGCGCCAATAACGTTTCGAATCAAACCTCGGGTCGGTCGGATCGAAGCTCGGCACGAGGTAGCGTGTATGGTCGCGCCAGGACCATAGGCGTTTGACCAAGGCTTGCGTTTGCGCGGGCTCTGTTGCGTGAGCGAACAAAGGTAAGAATGTTGAGGCCGAAATCGACGTGATCGATTGATCGGCCGCGTAATCATAGGGTTGGAAGCTTTGCTGTGGCTCGCTCCATAATGATTGCAGGCCCATTTTTCCCTTTTTTACCCAACCGTCGACTTCTTCGGTTAGATGGGAGGCCCCCACGTATTCGACCAACCATTGCAGATCAATATTGCTCCGCTGCAGGAGGGAGTTAACAAAAAGATCGGCCACTCGAAACGGTGCGACGGGCGCAATTTCCGATTGTTTCCATCCTAGATTGCTATAACGATGAACCAATGTCAGATATTTATCATAATCGGAATTGGTCGGGCGATGCTCCGCCACACTGTGTTCGGTGTCACGGCGTTCGTAAGGGGGGATCTCATCGACCGGCACGTTCGCCAATGATGCATCCCAGTCGACGCTGTTATCTGCGCCGGATTCCCACGGATGGATTGAAACGACCAATCCGCTATTATTGAGTTCGCGCGCTGCATAGAACCATCGATGCCAAGCGGCAATTTTTGGGACGAGACGGGCGCCAAATTCAAGTGCCGTCTCCTTGTCGCGTGCCGTCTCGATTAATTGGCGCACACAGGTTGCGGCAACCGGCGGCTGGGTAATGCCCGATGTTGCCGGCGATTTTCCGGTCGCCCAGACATCCGGCCCGGGGAAATAGCCGGTATCTTCTTTGTGAAAGACAATGTGCGGCACCATGCCGTCGTCCCACTGGGCTGAAAAAAGTGTTTCGATTTCGGTCCAAGCGCGGCCCTCATCGAAGGTCGCCCACCCCAATGCCGTTAGGCAAGAATCCCAATTCCATTGAAATGGATAGAGTCCTCGCGCCGGTATCGTATAGGTGCCGCGGTCATTCTGACGCAGTATTTTCCTGGCCTGATCGAGTTTTTCTTCAACCAAGTCGGTCGGCGTCGTGCCGTTCTCAGCTACCATGTCGCTTTCGTCTCCAATATTGCGTCATCCCTTGACGCTTCCTGCGGTAAGGCCGGCGACCATAAAGCGCTCAAGCCAAAGAAAAATGATCATGACCGGCAGCGTAACAATGACGGCGCCGGCCATCAGAAATTGTCTCGGTACTTCCGAACTATTGAGCGAGACGATACCCCGCGAAAGGGTGAAAATTTCCGGGTTGTCGAGAAACATGAAAGCGAAGAGAAATTCGTTCCAGGCGATCATGAATGTATAAATGGAAACGGAGGCCAGCGCGGGAACGCTTAATGGCAATGTGATACGCCATATTATGCCGACCCGGGAGCAGCCGTCGATAAGTCCTGCCTCTTCGAGTTCGCTTGGAATACTGCGAAAATAGCCTTGCAGCATGTAAAGGGTGACCGGCAGCGTTGCCGCCGGATAGACAATCAGGAGGCCAACCAACGTGTCGCGCAGGCCCAGTTGGCTGAATACGCTATAGAGCGGGATCACCAGAACGATTGCCGGGAACATGTAGATCAATAATATCGAATTTGACATCAGCACCCGACCGGGAAATCGCAGACGCGAAACGGCGTAGGCACCTGGCACGGCGAGCAACAGAGTGACTATTACAGTTGTTAGTGAAACGAAACCACTGGTCAGAATGTAGCGGCCAAAGTTGAAGTTAACGATGACCTCCCAATAGCCGACAAATAGAGACTGGAAGCCTTGGGAAAAATTGAGACTGAGATCAAGCGGATCAATCAGCAGTTCAGCCCGTTTCTTGAAGCTTGAAACGATCATGTAATAGAAAGGTGCGGCAACAATGACGATAAAAAAGGCAAACCCGTAGAGGCGCAATGTACGAAGAAAAAGCAGCTCAGTGTCGTCGCGGGTGAACTTGCCAATTGCCAACCCGTCGAGCGACGACCGGACGATGAATTCCACACCGATAAATGAAATGAGTGCGCCCCCGCCCCCCCAAAACAGGCCGGCGTTCTCGAGGGGCAAACCGAAAGGCATGCCTCGCGATAGGGCCAAAAAAACGGTTACGCCGGTGGCGGTTGAAATTAGCGCCCTCAGGTTTTTTCTAATCTGCAAGCTGGTCAAGACACTGTAGGCAACACCGTGACCCAATCCAGCCGCACAAGCGATAGCGACCGGTAAAATATTGGGTTGAAGGCCAATCACTGTCGCCAGAATTCCCCAAATCGGAATAATCAATAGCGCCGCAAGCAATCCGGCGAGTGCTGCCGCGATGGCACCGCTAACAGATATTTTATCGGTCACAGCATTTCACCCTTCGGCATGAAGATGAAATAAAACACCATGAAAATCGCCAGCATGAAAAAGATAACAACGGAAACAGCTGCGCCGGCGCCAAGATTTGACAGGGCAAATGCCTGGTCATAAACGCCAACCGTCAATGTGCGTGTCCCGGCATTACCCCCGGTCATCAGAAATATGTCATCGAATTTATTGAACGTCCAAATGAAGCGCAGCATGAACAATATCGAAAGGATTCCAACCAGTTGAGGCATTGTTACGAAGCGAAATTTTTGGATGGGACTCGCCCCATCGATATCGGCGGCTTCATAGATATCGCTTGGTAGAGCCTGCAGGCGGGCTAAAATAAATAGGAACGAAAGCGGAAAATACCGCCACGCTTCGAAGGCAATAACGGTCGCCAGCGCGACTGGGAACTGCACTACAAAGCCAAATAATTCGATGGGCATGACGCGGGTGCCAAGAAAATTAATCGGCGCTTCGACCAACTCATACCGCACCAATAGCATGTTGAGAACGCCGCTGAAGGGATCGAGGAAAAACACCCAGGTAAATGCGACAGCGATGACCGGCGCGACAAATGGGAATAGGAGCAGCCCCCGAATGACCGCTCGGCCCCTGAAACTGGTATTCATCAGTAAGGCGGCAAACAGGCCCAGGGCGATTGCACCAATCGTTCCAAATACTGTGTAAATGACAGTGATCCGGACGGATTTCCAAAATTCGCGCTGACTAAAAACTTTGCGGAAATTGTCGAGGGTGAAATTGAAGTCCAGTAGTGCATTCACCGAGTGTCCGGTGGTCGTAGTTTCGCTGTCGCGCGGATTGATCCCGCTGGCAAAAAACTCCGGAGTGGCATCAAATAAAATTGAAATATCTTCCCGAAACCGCGGTGGCCATATTTCGTAGGAGCATGTAATGGCGTCCTCATCAATCTCGCAAAATTGAGGTACGTCCCTTGCCGACAAGCCTGCTGGAACGGTGTCGCGAAGAACAATGTCCTCGACGGCACCTCTGCTGGAGCGATTTCGTAAACGATATAAAACGGTAACTGTGCCGTTCTGGGGGTCCTCACTCACGCGCTCACTCACGCTGGGTGTGGGCGCGCGCAAATCGGCAAGTTGGATATCCTTAAAACTGATCCAAATATCGGCTAAAACCGGAAAAAGCACAATCAAGAAAACGATCGTTACCGGCGGTATCAGCATGCCATAGGCAAGCATTACCTCCTTTTGCCGCATAGTCATTTTTTTCAACGACATTAACGCCCGCCTTTTCCGCTGCTGGAAAATGACTAATGATAATTCCTAGGGCTGGTAGAAAGCGGATAGTGGGGCACAAAGACAGGCTTCGCACCCCACCATCCTGGGAGTATTAGATATTCGTAAGTTCAATAACAAGCGCGTCATACGTGCTTTCCACTGACCGTTCTCCGTCAATGAATTCGCGGACCAAACGGTTCAGAACGCGGCTATTGATGAACTTGGATGCCTGGACCAATTGGCCTTCGGCTACACCCCAACGATCGGCTGTATCGAGACCGGAAACGATCTCCTGGATCACCGATGCGGGATACAGGCTGGCAAGCGATGCCTTACGATCAACGCCGACATCAAGTGTAGACCAGAGGTCGATAAAGGCGCTTGGATCGTCCTGGGTACCACGACGGACCGGAAATTTGCCCTCGGGGGCAATGCCCAAAATCTGGCCATAGCCTTCGGAAAGGGCGAACTCGACAAAGGCGGTCGCGGCATCGGTATCGGCATCGGTCGTAATGCCGAGATAGGTGACGCTGCCCCACGAGGCACCAGCAGCATTACTCGGCCCGGCAAGTGTCGTGACCACGCCCGTCACTTCGGCGAGTGCACTGGATGTCGGGTCGCTGTTAAAGGTCGGCGGAGCGGAATCGCGCAGCCCGGCCAGCTCGTCCAAAATAAACGGTGACCAAATGATCATCGCCGCTTGACCGGCAAGGTAGAGTTCACGCGACTGCTGCCAAAAGAGCTCGCCCTCGGGGCTGGCGTCGGCGAGGGATTTATAGAAATTGAGCGCCTCAATTGTCCGTCCCCGATCAAGATTGAGCTGTCCATTTGGGGCGACCAGCCGAATGCCATTGGCCAGGAATACATGCTCGAGCAACTGCTCCATGTAAGATTCGTCAACCTTGGTCGCGGCGACAAACCCAAATACACTCGGCGGATTATGTAGCGCGGCAAGTGCTGCCTGGATATCGGCGTAGGAATCGGGTGCTGCGAGACCGGCTGCATCGAAAAGATCGGTCCGGTAAAGGATCATTTGCGTCCAACCATCGGTCGGAACACTGGTAATCGTGCCTCCAACCCGCGCCATATCCAACGCACCTGGTGCAAATGTTTGTTGGCCTAGGGCGGCAATGACGTCGCCGGCCGCGTCATCATCCAGAATACCGGCATCGGCCCAAGAGCCAAGAACGGTCAGCGGATGCTGCACAATGTCGGGCAAGTCGCCCGCGCTAAACGCTGCCGTGACACGCGTGTTGAGGTCGCTTTCCTCAATCGGCACCAAATCAATGGATACACCGGTCGCGGCTTCATATTGAGCGATCAACGCTTCTTGCCGGGCAATACGGACTGGCTGGTTTTCTGTCGTCCACCACTCCAAATTCTGGGCGCTCGCCGGCACGATCGCCGCCGTCGACGCAAGCAACGCCGCGCCCAATACTGAACGTGTTAATATGTTTCGCATAACATCCTCCCTTTTCTTCAGTTGGTTAGAGTTTCGTTCGCTTGGTCTCACTTTGCTTAGAATCTCAGTTTCCTCTTTTCTCAGACCCTTACTTCGAATGACAAATGCCGTCGGATTCTCTGACGATCAGACGCGGTTGCCACAAATCCTGTAAGTCCTCGATCGTGGATCCCGATATTCGTGACAGCAGCATTTCCGCGACATGCGCGCCGGCTGGACGAATTGGTTGATGTAGGGTGGTGAGCGGTGGCTCGGTATATTTGGCGAATGGCAGGTCGTCATATCCGATTATTGAAACGTCGGTCCCGACAGTTCGACCGCATTCTTTGACCGCGCGCATGGCGCCCAATGCCATTGCGTCACTTGCACAAAGTAAGGCCGTTGGCGGTCGATCCAGACCCAGTAACCGTTCAGCCAGCCGGTGTCCGTCGACTTCGCCCCGGTCGCCTTCAACGATCAATTCGGGATCGCATTCCAGACCGGCGTCGCGCAGCGCCCGTTCGTAGCCGTGGCGCCGCAACAGCGCGAAGTGTAGATCCTCCGGCGCGTTGATAAGGGCAATCCGACTATGACCAAAATCGATCAGCCGTTCGGTGACTTGGATGAAACCGGCCTCATTGTCCATATCGAGAAAAGCGTGCTGGGCGCTCTCTCCGGATCGGCCGAAAGTGACAAATGGAAAATTCCGCTCCAGCAGATAATTGATGCGTGGATCCTTGGTCCGTGTACGCGCGACGATCAGACCGTCAACGCGCCGACCTTCTACCATTCGGCGATATGCGCTGAGCTCTTCTTCGCCGGTCGGTGCCGCGACGACCAGGAGATCCATATCTGCCTGGTGAAAAACCTCGGCCACACCGGCAAGAAATTCCGAATAGAAAGGATCGCCAAAATTACCAACCCCGACCGACATGATGACGCCGACCGCCTCCAGGCGGCCCTTGGCCAAACGCCGCGCGAGCGGATTGGGTGAATACCCCACTTCGCGTGCCGCGTTCGTCACGCGTTCGCGTGTTGCGGCACTCACATCCGGGTAGCCGTTTAGCGCCCGCGATACGGTGGTCTGTGATAAGCCGAGATGCTTTGATAGCCGTTTTAGATCCATTTTTACTTCTCAAAGCGCTTTGGGTCGCTAACACTAGATACCAAAAGCGCTTTGGATGTCAAATTATTGGATTTTAGAGTTCAAACATTCCCAAAATATGATGGAACCCTATTGCGGGAGAGCCCGGCACTCAGTGACGTCAAGTCAATACTGTTGAATTTGAATTCTTCCCTGAATCGCAGCTAAAACGGGTAATTCTGCCTCTCGTTTTCCGGCGAATTTTCCTAACCTTGCGGGTTGTTCGGTGAAATAGAAATGGCCCAGCGAGAATTGATATTGGCGCATAAGATGCAGGACGAAACCGAGGCAAGGGCAGTACTTAATCAGGTCAGCGATTTTAAAACCGCTGAATTTCCTGACAAACCGATCGCCCAAGTACGCCAGGAATTTGCAACGATCTTCGGGTCATTGTGCTTGGCGACACCGCCTCATATAGATCACGCTTCGGATCACAGAATTGGCGTCGGGGATGGCGTCGATATCGGCCTGCGCCTTTACCGTCCGGACAGCGAAAAACCCCTTCCTGTCCTGCTTTTTTTCATGCTGGCGGCTATATCATGGGCGATTTGGATCTGACGGACAATTTCTGCCGAATGGCGGCTCAGGGGTCCGGATGCGCGGTGGTCCCCGTCGATTACCGCCTGGCGCCCGAATGCAAGTTTCCGGGGCCGCTGGAAGACGGATATGCGGCTCTTAATTGGATTGCCGATACTGGAGACGAACACGGGTTAGATGGATCCCGCATTGCCCTGGCTGGCGAATCATCTGGGGGACGCTGGCACTCGGGGTTGCCAGATTGGCGCGGGAGCGCAAAGGACCGGATGTCGAAAAAATATTTTTTGTGGTATCCGGGCACGGGGAGCTTGGGCGAAACCAAATCTTCGCGTCTCTACGAAGGATATGTCATCGATACACCCCTCATGCGGATGTCGATTATGTCTTACGTGAATGACCAAAGCGAGATACCAAACTCTTTGGTCCAGCCTATTCGAGCCACGGATTTAAGCGAGATGCCGCCGGTCCATTTGATGTCGGCTGGGCTCGATCCGCGCCATGACGATAACGAGTTATATGCCGACATGCTTGCCAAGGCCGGGGTCGACATTGAATATCACAGCGTCGATGGTGCCTTGCACGGGTTTTTGTTCATGCTCCAAGATCACCCGATCGGTTTGTCGCCCGCCCGCCGATCGATCAGCGCACTTGGCAGCTGGGCCGGGGGTTGATTTAGTTTGGTACGAACATCGTGCTGGGCAGATACATGCTGATCGCGGGAAACGACACCAGAATGGCTAGGCAAACAATCATCGCAAACCAAAATGGTAAGACACCGATAAATATTTGACTCATTGGCACGTTTGGCCCGGCCACACCCTTGACAACAAAGACGTTGAGGCCAACCGGAGGCGTGATCATGCCCATTTCCACGACGATCACTACCAGCACTCTATCGCAACAGCAAGCAATCGCCAGGCAACCCCGAGGACTAGCGTTGATCGCCCCGGGACTGAAACACGGGGCACTCCGGCGCCATCTAGGTAATGTGCACGCAGCTCGAAAACCCGTTACCTATTCCGTTATTTTCAAATTGGGAAATAAAGCCGATGATGGGGTGACGGCATATTACTCAGTATTTTCAATGAAACAAATGGTGCGCCGGAGGTGATGAAAATGAGGACTGGCTGTTAATTGTGACGATCGAAGCAGGAAAACCGTAGGGAACAGGGATTGCTACGGTAGGAAATTGCAACTCTCAATACCTTTTATTTGGACTTTGCTTTCGCCTTCGACTGAACGGGTCTTAGACGAAGTTGAATTCCGCCGCTAGGGATACGCTTAGTAACAAACGCGCCGGTTTTCAGGACCAAATCGCTCAGTTTTACTTGGCCATACGTGCGTGGATCGAAATCTGTAGCCAAATTTGATAGTTGTTTTCCCACCATGGAGAGCGATACCCAACCGTTGTCGTCATCCAATTGCGCAATCGCCTTTCGGATCAAGGGTGTCGCGGCACTCGGCGGTTTCAACGCCTTGGCCTGTGGGGCCTTAGATTGTTCGTGTTGGGCCAGGTTCGGTGCCTCGGGGAGCAAATTTTCCGTGTATATAAAACGCCGACATGCCTGACGGAAACTCTCCGGCGTCTTCTGTTCGCCAAAGCCGTAAACATCGGTTCCTTGTTCGCGGATCCGGGCTGCCAAGCGTGTGAAATCGCTGTCGGATGATACCAGGCAGAAGGCCTCAAAGCGGCCGCTGTGCAACAAATCCATTGCATCAATTACCAGCGCAATGTCCGACGCATTCTTTCCTGACGTGTATGCAAAATTCTGATGCGGCATAATCGCATGTATCGACATGACGTCCGACCAGCCTTTGAGACGAGTTCCTGAAAAGTCACCATAAATACGTCGGACACTAGCCTCACCGATTTTTGCGATTTCTTCAAATAGACCTGTCGCGATACGCGCCGACGCATTGTCGGCATCGATAAGAACAGCAAGGCGCGGCGCACGAGGTTCAATATTCATCGCCAAGTCATGCCCTATTTCCGCTCGGAACGCTACTACTGACGCCTGCCGTTGATTGTTTAAATCAAGGATTCAGTGATAGCCGCAAGCCAAGGTAGCACGAGCGAAATGCAGCGGTGCTCGATATCATATTTTCACCATCAGAAAGCGTAGGGTTATCATACGCCACAGGAATTATCTGAAAACGACCTCATTCCTCAGTCGCCAAATTGCCTCGTAGCGATTCTGGGTAGCGATTCTGGAAAATGGAGAGCGGTCCAAACCTGCCTTGTCTCCAACGTACTCATGCGCGTCCCAATGTACGAATTACTTATCCTAAAGATCATGAGTTTGGCCGAATAGGAGCGATTTTTGTGCAGTTCGAGGAGAAGTCCAAATAGTTTCTCCGAAAATGCTTCCCCGCCTCCCTCTTGAGCTCATCCGTAAACCGACTACGACCTGACATGCAAAGTTCCCCCTTGGTTCCAAAATTAACAAGCAAAGCGTCTATAAATCCAGGGCACCTCAAACTGTGGAGAATAGAAGAGGGTAACGATTTAATGGAGTTAGGTCGGGGAAGATGTCCCGGTTGGCGAATGGGCTCTCCCCATTGCTAGGGCTTGTTCAGTCTGACAACGTTTTCAGGTTGCCCTCCGGGAAGAAAGCGCTGAAGGCAAACGCAAATGTCGTGTCATGAGCAACATCGACCAATGTGTTGTCCAAGCGACGCTGCACAGTGACATTGCCCAGGTCGCGGCCTTCGGAGATCAGCGGCGTGTCTAGCACCGAATTGCGCCCAGGTGTCCATTCGAGGATTAGACCGTCATCGGTGACAATGCGTCCACGTGCCCGCAGCAGATCAAGAGTCCAGGCCTGATCGTCGACAGCCACCACATAAGATAAGGGCGGTGGGACCGCATTCGTTTGACCGACGAACAGGGGCGGCCGATCGCGGCTTTCATATCCTGCGTAGGGATTGCTGTTATAATCGAGCTCGGAATTAGCGGGTATCCGCATCACTTGGCCTTGCGGGAAACGATCTCGGAACCGGTCGAAGGATTCGATGCGAACGGGAAGGATTTCAAGCTGGGCGCCGGTCATGGTGCCGACAATCCCTTCTCCGGTGAATTGCTGCCACCAGCTTTCCGTCTGCCTGTCGTACATAATGAGATCGGAGTGGATCAAATTTCCAGTGACGCCGAAGTCGAGCACCTCTCCGTTGACCGAGCGATTGAAAACCACGGACGAATTGCAGAGCGGGCAGAATGTCACCGCCACCGGCACATCGCCGACGACGTCATTGACGATCTCATGTACCAGCAATATCGACAGGGGATAGGCCTTGGCCTCGCCACCGATTGCAACGGTGATTACGGGCTCGGTCCCCGCTAGAGACTCCGCAGCGTCGGCGACCGTGCCGAAGAGCGGATTGTCGATTGCCGGGATGCGGTCTTTTCCGCCCGAAAACCCGAAAGCCGAGAGGATGTCCTCGCACAACACCGAAGAACGGGTGAAATCAGTGTATTGCCATTCCAGTTCCCAATATTCCGGCTCGGCATGCGCTGGCGAGAAAGAGGCCGCAATAAGCGTCGCGGCGGCGACAAAACTCGGCCAAGCCCAAGTGACCCGTTTGCTTCGGTTCCACGCAGACACGGCTGCCCTCTGTGCTCCCGAATCACCCATGCCAGCACTCACTGGTCTACGCAGCAACATATTTGGCTCAAAAGAATATTGTCCGAGATTTCCAATATAGCCTTCATTTCGGATCAAATTATAGTTATTGCCCGCTACCAACGGAAGAAATTTTCGGCCCAGCTATACGACGATTCGCCCTTCGTCAAAAAAGCAGGTCGACTCTGGCGCGCCCGGAGAGACTCGAACTCCCAGCCTCCTGATTCCTAGGCAGATGTATTTGAGACGGAGAGACTGTGGGGGATAAAGTAGGGCAATGTTTTTAACGGGTTAGGTTGAATCGAATGTCTTGGCATATCGCTCACTATCCAAGGTGTTCCCCGCCAAGTGCACCATGAGTGCACCATAGAGACCGTATCATTTGACGAATTTCTATTTTAGGTTTGAGACGTCAGAACGGTCCACTTACCGCCTTGGCGGCAGCAGGCTGCGCCCTGTTGTATTTTTTCTAAAGCCGAGGATATTGTTGTTACCGTTAATTCGCTGCAAAACCTGGCACCGGCGCTGCGAAATCTATTCTTCGGCGTGACCGCTCCAAAGGCACCTGTCAGTGGATTGGACCAGGCCAAACTGTCGCCGCCGGTCGTTTTTTCCAAGGCAATTTCTATCGTTTCTTGACGCAGCGATCGCTCCATGTCCTGCATCGCTAGATGTTCGTCGATCTTGCCATTGGTGTCTTGCGTGCCAAACCAATAGGCGAATACGGAAGCAATAACTGCAGTCTCGATCGAAGCAGCGAGCGCGCTTCCGATAGAATTTCTGGCCCAGGTTGGCTGCGGATTTTGACGCTTGAATAATCGCCTTTTTGAGTTCAAGACGCTCGTGGGTTGGTAGCCTTCCATCGACCAGCCCCATAGGTGCAGACGCTGAAATTTAGCTCATCGCTAATTCCTTATTTAAGCTCGCCTTTAATTGGAAGCCAGGTCGAGTTCTACGATAGGCAAAAGAATCTCTCTCGCTCGCCTTCATCCCCGATCATGCCTTTTTATTGAGCAACCGGTTCTCTAGAATTTATTCCGCCAGCGCTGCCCTTCTCCTGGCACAGGTTTTTCACCTCGGGTGAGCTTGCGTGCTGCGCGGTGTTACCAGCCATACGCAGATTGTCTGCCGCGAGAAACTCCTTCGACCAGCTGTAATACAGGCTTTGGGCTTTCCCCCCATGTCGGCACAGCTCGCCAATCGAATACCCATCGCGCAAACTCTCCAGAACAATGCGGATCCCCCTTCCGCCGAATATTGCTTACGCGTCGCGCGGCGGATATTGGCAATATCCTGTTCGGCCGTTCCACGCGGCCCAGGCCTCTGCCTCATCTTCGCTCCCGTCAAGGGCTACGATAAGTCAAAATCCTTCCGTAGCAAAATCCCCAATCGGTCTCATGCTTGCTGACGGGGTGCAGGCCTAAATGCAATCCCGTGTAGATTGTTTGGTATTTGGAACACTATCACAACACGAAATTATCAGATGCAACGGCCTCTATAATCCGCCCAAACGTCCGCCCAGCTTTGGGGGGAAACACATTGGCCTTCGAATAAATGGCAGCTTAAATGGCTAACGGACACGGAATCAAAGCGGGACATGACCATCATGCCGTGGTTAGTTTTGTTTCCGGGTGCCAGACAAGCAACCTGCGACGCATATATTCGAGAGACTTGATAAGAATGGCCCCAGCCAGCGCTATTTCAACAATGCTGGCAAATACGCCCGGCGAATTAATGCGCCGTTGAGCGAACAAGAGCTTGCCACCAATTCCTTCTCCGCCCATCAAAAACTCAGCGACAATAGAAACGATCAGAGCTAGCGGTACGGCGATTTGCATTCCCGTAATAATTTGCGGCAGGGCGGCCGGTAAAATAATCTGGCGCAGCAGGTCACGCTCGCTCGCGCCCAAGCTGCGCGCCGACCAGATCAATTGTTTATCGACGCTCAGCGTGCCGCCGATTGCCGCGATAACCATCGGATAGAAAACCAATAATATCACTGAGGCGATTTTCGACACGTCGCCTAGGCCGAACCAAATCATGAAAATCGGTAAAAAAGCCACTTTTGGCACTGGGTTGGTGATCGAGATGACAGGATCGAAAAACCAACGAAAAAACCTAAACCGGCCGATCATAATACCAAGGGGTATGGCGATAACCGCACCGATAAAAAAGCCTGTCATGGCACGATAAAAAGTCAAACCAAGTTGCCTAAAGAGATCACCGCCCATGATATCGGCATAGACATGCGCCAAAACGGTACTCAGGGCAGGTAGCAAATAGGGGATGACGACGCCGGCGCGGGCAAATAATTCCCAGACGGTCAAGAATACTAAAATTGAGGCGAACGGTATGAACCGCCGGCCAATTGCCTTCAGCTTGCCTACCCCATCCATGCTAGAGTCCTTCCCCGGAGCAGCAGATACAGTCGGTCGGCGCCATATCCGATCAAGGCAAAAATCAGGATGACCGCAAACATTCTCGTATTATCGCCAATTTCATTATAATTGCCGATGAGGAAACCGAGCCCATGGCGCGAAATCAACAACTCAGCACTGACCAGCAACGCAAAACAAAGTGCCAACGCCGTTCGCGCGCCATTTAATATTTCCGGCATCGCCGACGGCAGAAGGATTCTCCAAATCATTTCGAAATCACCGGTGCCCATCGAACGCGCCGACCATATAGTCTCGCGATCTACCCCTCGCGCACCGTTAAAAGTGCCCACGACCATCGGCAGCATGCAGCCCAAAAAAACCAATACGATCTTCGATGCATCGCCAATACCGAACCAAATAATGACCACGGGTATGAGCGCTGATTTCGGCATCGGATAAAACATCTGTATAAGCGGGTTTAAGACAATTCGCACAGGCATAAACCAGGCCATAGTAACACCGGCGGTAATGCCGAATACCATCGCTAATCCCAGCCCAGTGAAGGCGCGAAACAGCGAGACGCGCATATGTTCAAGAATTGTACCGCTTGCAAAAAGATCGATGAGGGCGACGGCAATGGCCAATATGCTGGGAAGAATGTCTGGAGAAACAATGCCCAATGCAGGCAATAGCTCCCAAATGGCAATCAAAATCACCAGCGGAAAATATTTGACGGCGAATGTATGAATACGCTGGAGGCCGATATTCATCGTCTCGCCTATCGTCCTTGACCGGCAGCTAGAGCTTCTTTACGAACGCCGTCCCATAAATGGTCGACCATTTCCGCAAATTCCGGCGATTTCACATCTTTGGGTCCACCGCCCAATTCAATATCGGCAATCTCATTAATTTTTCCCGGACGCGCCGACATGACGGCAACCCGATCGGCCAACAAAACCGCCTCATGCACATCATGTGTAACAAAGACGACGGTCTTGGGTGTTTTTTCAAGGATCGCCAGAAGCTCGGCCTGCATGAACATGCGCGTCTGAGCGTCGAGGGCGCCAAACGGCTCATCCATCAGCAAAATTGCCGGGTCCATGGCCAGGGTGCGGGCGATCGCGGCCCGCTGTTTCATGCCGCCGGAAAGTTGCGACGGGAAACTGTCCTCAAATCCGTGGAGCTGAACCAGATCGATATAATAGCGTGCCCGCTCGTCGCGCTCGGATTTGGCAAGATTCATTTTATCTAGGCCAAACCGAATATTTTGGATGACTGTTTTCCAGGGAAACAATGCAAAATGCTGGAAGACGATGCCGCGATCACGGCTCGGTTCAGTCACCGGTGTTTCGTTGACCCGGATCTGCCCATCTTGAATATCGAGGAATCCGCCCATCAGGTAAAGCAATGTGCTCTTGCCGCAACCGCTCGGCCCTAATAGGGCAATAAACTCCTTGTCCTTGACGCTCAACGTAATACCGTCGAGAGCGAGAACCGGTTTTCCTTTTGGCGGCATATATGTGTGGGAAAGATTTTCGACGGTAATATTCGTCTGTTCCGCCATATTTATTCACTGCCCTTAAACATCGGTGCCAAAATAGGCCCACACCGATCTGCAGATCCAGATCGATATGGGCCGTTGCTTGGTTCAGGTCATTTATTGTCGGCCGGTTCGGTCCAAAGCTTCGTTGACGATGGACAGATCGACATAATCCGGCTCGATCGAGATGCCCGCAGGCAAGACACCGGCATCAACCGCCAAATCAATGGTTTTCTGAAAGTTCACCAAACTAGGTGTGCCATTGATATTGCGTTGAAAGTCGTCGTCGGTCAGCACATAGCCAAAGCGCCCTGCATCCGATTCGGTGACTTCAGCGATTACCGCATGAAATGCGTCGGCGTTGGCCGGATCTGCCGCCCAGCGAATACCGGTAATCCAGTCTTCCATCAGGTCGACCAAAATGGCCCGGTTTTCCTCAATATAGTCGGCCCGCGCAACCAGCACGAGAGACTGGGTCTCACCAATGGCGTCAGCCATAGTAAAGAGCGTCTTAAAACCGCCCGCCGCCTGCATGGCCAGCAATGGCCCAGGTAATGCCATTGCCATATCAACTTCGCCCGCACTCAATAAATTGGTGTGGTTGCGTAGCCCCGCCTCGACCGTGGTCACATCGGAATCTTCCAAACCGTTTTGGCGGAGCATGATCCGCATAGCGGTATCACCCGCCGAACCGATGGCATTGACCGCCAGCGTTTTACCCCGAAGATCGGCAACGGTATTTATACCGGAATCCTCGGCAACCAAAAAGGTCAGCGAATACTGGCCAGTGCCACCGTCTCGAAGTAAATCACCGATAATCCGCAAGTCAAGCCCGGCATTATTGATCGCGCCAGTGAGCGCTGACCCTGATAGCGCACCAATATTGATATCTCCGCTGGCCAACGCAGCGATTTGCGGTGGCGACCCACGGAAACGAATGGACTCGACTTCGTACGAATTACCGTGATTTTTTAGAATATCGGGAATGGCGAACAGAACCGGTGTGATGTGCGTCGGTGCGGCGGCAAAGCCGATCCGAACTGTTTCTTGTGCATTTGCGCTCGATTGCGCACCCGAAAACGCGAGTGCGCCGATTGCCACAACACTGGCAACAGCGGTTATCAACTGCCTCTTCATTTGGTTTCCTCCCATTGGACGTCAAATTTATTTGCCACGCTGATAGTTAGAGTAGCCTACAATCTAAAAATCCGATTGTCTAATACCGCAACCGTCAAGACTGTGAGCGATGGCGGGCGATGAAAGCATCCAGGGTATTCTCCATTGCAGCCCGGTCGATTAACCGGGCGATAAACACGAGCCGCGTTCGCCTGTCATCGTCGGGCCAAGTGGCGAGCTCGGTCGGCGGATGAAACACATGCTGAACACCGTGAATAACCACCGGCCTCGGTCGCCCCACGACATTGACCAGGCCCTTGATGCGGAGCAAATCGGCGCCGCGCAACGACACTACAGATTCCAGCCAACCCGTGATGACCGGCCAAGGTAACGGGTCGTCACGCACTATCGAGAACGCGCTAATACCGTCATGGCGGTGCCGATGGGGGTTGCCACCCTCAATATTCCTCAATTCGTCTAGCAAATCCCTCGGCAACTCAGGGTGAACAGCCGAATTGGCGGCAAATATGTGGTCCGGCTCTATCGCCCCGTGGGCCACCGGCGTGATCGGTGCGATAGGGTTTAGTGTGACCAGACGCGTTTTCAGTGTCACCACGCCGTCTGTGGATACCAAGTCCGCCTTCGTCAAAAACAACTCATCGGCGATTGAGGCCTGTTTGACTGCCTCGGGGAATTCATCGAGCTGACTGGCGCCATTGACTGCGTCGATTGTGGCGACGACACGGTGCAACGTAAATTTGCCCGCCAACCGGGGGTCCGACATCAGTGTTTGCAAAACCGGTGCCGGGTCGGCGAGCCCCGTCGTTTCGACGGCGGCACGGGCAAAAGAAGGAATGTCACCTTTTTCCACCTGGCGCAGGAGTGAAAGCAATGTATCCACCAAATCGCCGCGGATAGAGCAACACACGCAGCCGTTTTCCAGCAACACCGTGTCTTCTATCGCCTGCTCTATCAATAAATGATCAAAACCGATTTCGCCGAATTCATTGACGATCACCGCCGTGTCAGCCATTTTGGGATGACTGAGAAGATGGTTTAGAAGCGTCGTCTTACCGCTGCCTAAAAAACCCGAAATGACGGAAATTGGGATCGGTATTGCGGTTTCAGCTGTCACGTCTTTTTTACATCCGGCCTTTTTTTCATAATAGAACAATACGGCAAAATTCCATCAGGAGCAAAAATGAGCGGTGAACTTGCAAATAATATGCGGCTGATTGCCCACGAACCGCTGAACGGTCATGGCAATGGCGGCGAGGGTATATCGATGCAGGTGGCTGGTGATGGTCGGCGCATTATTTGGATCGCTCATGAGAGTGCGCCAATTAATTTCACCGGAGTAGATGTCAGCGACCCTCGCGCGCCCAAAATCATTTGCCAAACCGAGCTCCCCCACAATCGGGTACGATCAAATTCTCTCGAAGTCTGCGGTGATATCATGGCCGTCGCCTATCAAGTGCTTGAACCGGGTGAGCAGCCAGCTGGCATCGAGCTTTTTGATATTTCAAATCCCGAAGCACCGAAATCTGTTTCATTCCTCGACAGGTCCGGTCCCCATTCGCGTGGCGTTCATCAGCTTTGGTTCGTCGACGGCGAATTCATCCATTGCGCCAGCGGCGCGGCGGATTTTCACCCGATCAACCAGCTCGACGACCAACCTTATATGATGATCGATGTCCGTGATCCGGCCAAACCGCGCGAGGCAGGCCGTTGGTGGTTTCCCGGTACTGTTGAGGGGGATAGAGCCGCTCCACCGCCCCGTCATCCGACGTTCGATTCCGGTTTTCGCGCCCATAATACAAATGTTTATCCAATCCGGCCCGACCGTGCCTATCTGGGGTTCCTCGACGGCGGCGTAATAATATTGGATATCGCCGACAAGGCCAACCCAAAGTTGATTTCAAACTGGAATCCCCACCCGCCATACCCCGGTTTCTGCCACACCGCAATGCCGCTTTTCAGCCGCGACCTGATCGTCGTCACTGACGAATGTGTGATGGATGGCGGTGAAGATTGGCCGAAGCTGACTTGGATGCTGGACGCTAGAATTGAGGAAAACCCGATCAATATTGCCACTTTCCCGCTACCCCCAGTCGAGGAGTTTGGCGGCCGCGGCGGGCGTTATGGGTCGCATAATTTACACGAAAACCGGCCGGGACCGGCCTTTCGTTCCGACACCATCATTTTTGGCACCTATTTCAATGCGGGTATTCGCGTGTTCGATACCTCCAACCCCTATCGCCCCGATGAAATTGCCCACTTTGTTCCCGCAACGCCTAATGGCGCCCCGTCTGGCGCAATTCAGATCAATGACATCTATGTTGATGAAAACGCCATCGTTTATGCCATCGACCGCTGGGTTGGCGGATTATATATTTTGGAGGTCGATCTCTAGAGGCTGGACGGGGGGAGGATCTCACCCAGGGTGACCCCTCTGAACGGGCTCGACGGCAAATGCTCGGTGCGCCAAAAATTGGAAAACAATCCCGGTAGGACGGCAGCAAGATCCGTATCGGGCGCAATAGTTATTATTTCAGCGCCGGTACCGGCCAGCCGTTCCTGTTTGCGTTGCGCTGTCTTTGTCGGCGATTGACCGTCATCCAGCGAAATTGCAAGGCAATGCCCCTCGACAATAAAGGCAAAATCCGCGGCCGCATATTCGGCACCGTCATTATGCGGTAACTGCGCGCGCGGCAGCGGCCGGGGGGCAGAAAGCATCCAGTCGCGATAATCATAAATCCCGCCATATGGTGCCAAGCGATCTTTTAGAGGCTCGCGCTGAGTTTCGATTTTATCTGCTACGAATTTGAAATAATTATCCAGAAAGAACCTCTGTGATTTCGCAAAAAGATCACAAAACGACATTAAATGATTGCATAGATACGCCATTTGTACGGCGGCACCGGTCATGGCACGGAGGTCGGGCGGTTTGGGGAAACGATACTGATCACCGTTCAAACGCAAGCTTTCCGGCAGTCCATTTTCAAAGGCGATAAACGGCGACGGGCACGTCACCTGCAGCCCATCCGTTTGCCGTCGGACAGCCACCGCACCATCGGTTATGGCGCCCGTACCGTAGGGAATAACTGTCGCCACCCCTGCCGTAACCCCTGTCGCCACCCCTGCGGATCCCATTCGCGCTAGTTTCGGATAGTTACGGCTTCGCCAAGTTTGGCCGACTGCTCAATGGCCTCCAAGGCGGCTACGCCTTGAACGACCTCCTGGGGATCGACGGCATATGGTTTACCACCGGCAACTGCATCGGCGAATGCTTCGAGGCTGGCCCGTTCGATATCCATCGGCTCAAAATTATAAACCATCTGCTTGCCATCCAGATCACTGCAAATAAGCTCGCCGGGACCGCGGAGTTCAATCCATCCGCGATTGCCCAATATCTGAATACGAAAATATTCCCCGGTAACCATGATTGTCGAAAGATATCCCGTAGCCCCCCTGGCAAAACGCAATAAGACCGATGTCGTATCATCGATATCCCCCGGCGCATGGCGCCGCTCGCTATCGGCAAAAACCGTTTCGACTGGGCCAAGAACATCGATCATCGCGTCCAAAACATGAATCCCGCGCGCCACCATCCCCCCCGCCGGATTATCGGCTCGATTTGCCCGCCAACTATTCTTGGGAGTGCGGAGGGCGGTCGCACCGGAAAATTGGCATTCCATATGAACAATATCGCCAATCTGCCCATTACGCACCCGCGCCTTCATGTCCTGAATGGCATTTAGGTAGCGCCGGTTGAAACCGACAGCGAGGACGATCCGCGCGTCGCGCGCCGCATCGACCGCTAACTTTGCCTCGTCCAGAGAAAGGGTGAACGGTTTTTCAACATAGACGGGCTTGCCGGCACCCGCCGCCGCAATTATCTGCTCAGAATGCAACCAGGGCGGGCTCGCCAATATGACCGCATCGATTCCAGGGTCGGCCAAAACATTTGCAAAACTGTCGGTTACCGACAAACCCATCTCACGCCCATAGGTTTCATGAATGTCTGGCGAACGCGAAACTCCGGTAACAAATCTGATCTTCTCGCTTTTCCCATGCACTGAATTGACGAGCACTTTGCCCCATCGGCCAAGGCCGTAGATCGCTGCATTTATCATTTAGAGCGTCCGGAATTATCCAAAATATTCTCACAAAATCCGGCACTATCACATATTCGCGGTCGATCGCCTTACTTTTCTTCGTCTTTGGCACGTCGGTAGGTAATTCCCCCAGAAATTAGTGGGGTGTTGCCAGAGGAAAGTGGGCGTTACAGCAAATCATGGAGCGCCTGTGGTTTCAGGCCGGAATCTGACGTCGCTCGGCAAGGATAGCCATTTCAACATCGACAAAGGCTATTACACGGGCTTTACCGGCGTCACTTTTGATGCCGGTAGTCGCGCCGATAACAACGCGACGTCCTTTACCGTCTCAACCCTGATGGCGTTCTGAGGCTCACTACAGCCATCCACTACGCTTCATAGATAAGTGCGATTTGGTCTGGTCGAGATCACCCATTTAAACTCGACGATTCTTGTGACCTCATTCGTGGCCTCCAAACGAAAAACGACCCAGCCATTCCCAGCTAAGTCGTTGAAATTATGGCGCGCCCGGGAAGACTCGAACTCCCAACCTCCTGATTCGTAGTCAGACGCTCTATCCAATTGAGCTACGGGCGCACTATATGAGGCGGGCGGAACCTAGGCTAAAAACAAATTGTTTACAAGTGGTGCTTGAAGCCGAATTGAGGGGGGTGGATAAGGCGTAGGATTGAGAGTGTCTTGGCGCTTAATATTGCGGGGGTGCGGCCAATGAACTACCATTTTACGGATCAAAATCTTTAGGATACGGGACATATAATGACTAGCGAAATGAAGGGCCGGTATTGGCATAATTTTGTCGCCGGCATTGGTTTGACTTTTTTGCTCACGGGCTGTGCTGTTGTTGATCGGATGGCTGAGCCCTTTATGTCATTGCTGACTGGCGAGGAGCTCGCCGATATTTCAACGGATCCGCAATATGCCGGAACTTTGGAGGAAGAGGAGCCTAGCGTTGCGCAATATGTGACCGGTTACGGCGAACCCCTGGCGGTCATTCGTTATGAGGCACCGCCCGAGAGTTATGATCAGGCGCTAGGAATGGCGGTTGGCCGTACTTTGGCCGTCCGACCATCGGCGTTATTTGAAATTGTTGCGTTGACGCCACCCGCGCCACCGGGAATATCGTCGGTCGAGCATACAGATATTGCTGTTGCCCGTGCGACCGCAGTGATGGAAAGTCTAATGCGTCATGGTGTTGCTTCGGCCAATATCGACATGAATGCTGTGACCAATGCGGCGATAATTGAGCCCGGCGAGATCCATATTTACGTGCAGTAATTTATGAGGACGACGATGCAAAACCCAATCCCCGCCCTGCTAAGGTATTTGTTCCTTCTGGCGATGCTTGGATTTGCCGCCGGGCTAGTGCCTGCGGCGTCGGTCTTGGCCATGGACCCGGAGCCGGCATCGGCCGAAGTCGAAGCGGCAATTCATCGCTCAATTATCGGCCAGATTAACGCATTTCAAGTGGACGATGGCGCCCTTGCGCTCAGTTTTGCCGTGCCCCAAGCATCGCAATTATACGAAACGCCAGCGGCCTTCATGGAAATGGTGCGCAACGGCTATCAGCAGATCTATCGGCCTGGGGCTTTTTCCTTTGTTGCGACAGTCAGGGACGGCGATGTCGCCAATCAGGTGCTAAGAGTGACCGGCGAGAACGGAAAAACCGTGCTCGCCCTCTATCAGATGCACCTACAAGACGATGGGAGTTGGCTCATCGGCGGCGTTCAGACATTGCGCGTCGACGACAAAGAGAATGAAGGCGAAGCTGAAGAAGACGCGCTCTAAATTGGCGAAGTAAGCGGCTCTAAAATGCGTATTCCTCAAATGCCCGGTCAATATTCTGCTCCCACCGGCCGTGATACGCTTCCAGTTTTTGCTCGGCCGGGGTAAGTCCCGCGTCTGCGGTTTGCTCCAGGGTAGCAAGATACTTTGCTTCGTTCTCACCCCAATCATCAGTACGCCCGCGGGCCTCTAGTCCGGCCCGTGAGATCTTCAGAGATTCGCGGGCGATATCCAAGAACTCGACGCCGCCTCGCTTTGCGGAGAGGCCGTATTTTCCGGCATCAACGCGCATTTCGGTGACCTCCTGCGCACTCCAGTCCTTGATGAGATCCCATGCAGCATCGAGGGCTGTGCTGTCGTAGAGCAGGCCAACCCAATAGGCGGGGAGGGCGCAAATGCGACGCCACGGTCCACTATCTGCGCCACGCATCTCCAAAAACTGTTTTAGTCTAACGTCGGGAAAAGCCGTAGAGATATGGTCGATCCAGTCGCCCATATGGGGGCGCTCACCGGGCAGGGCGGGCAATTTTCCCGCCATGAAATCGCGAAATGACTGGCCCGAGGCATCGATATGTTTGCCGTCCCGGTAGACAAAATACATTGGCACATCGAGGGCGTAGTCCGTATAGGCCTCGTAGCCAAATCCTTGGTCAAAAACAAAGGCAAGGTTGCCTGTGCGGTTAGGGTCGGTGTCGGTCCAAATATGTGACCGATAGCTCATATAGCCCGACGGCGCCCCTTCGATGAACGGCGAGTTGGCAAATAGCGCCGTTGCCACTGGTTGCAAAGCGAGGCCGACGCGGAATTTCTTGGCCATATCCGCTTCGTTCGCGTAATCGAGATTGACCTGTACCGTGCTTGTGCGCAGCATCATATCGAGGCCCAATGACCCGACTTTGGGCATGTAGTTGCGCATAATTTCATAGCGCCCCTTGGGCATCCAAGGAACTTCGTCGCGGGTCCAGCTAGGATGAAAACCGATGCCGAGCATACCGATTTCCAAATCTTTACCGATTTCGCGCATTTGGCGGAGATGCTCGTTTACCTCGCCGCATGTTTGGTGAAGTGTCTCCAGTGGCGCCCCGGAAAGTTCCAATTGACCACCCGGCTCCAGGGAAATTGAGGCCCCGACGTCGTTGGTTAAGGCGATAACGTTATTGTCTTCGAGTACTGGCTGCCACCCGTACCCCTCCAAACCCTTTAATATGTCGCGCACACCCGGGTTGCCGACATAGGGCAGCGGCGAATAGTCGTCGCAGCGGAACACAAACTTTTCATGTTCTGTGCCGATACGCCAATCGGCCTTTTCTTTCCCGCCGTCTTCAAAATAGTTAACGAGCTGCGCGCGACTTTCAATCGGCTGGTGGTTTGTTTCGGTCACGTCCGGTCCCTCGATAATCGCCAATTGCCTCCAAGACTCTGCAGTATTGCAAGCCCGGCAATTGCCGCGGTCTCGGCACGTAGAATACGCGGCCCGAGATCGACTTTTATGAGATTGGAGTTTTGCGCGGCGGCGTCAAGTTCCAATTTTGTAAAACCACCTTCGGGACCAACGAAGAGACAATATGCCGCCACTCCGTCGACAATTTCGGCGAGCGGCCTGCCGGCCCCGGTTTCGTCGGCCATTAGCAAAATTCGGCCGGCATTTTCCTGCCGGCTCCATGTTGCAAGAAAATCATCATATGTTTGCTCTGCTGCGATATCGGGCACGGTCACCCGGCCAGATTGTTCGGCGGCGCCGATGGCAATCGTTTCCAGCCTCTCCAAATTTGGTTTGCCTGGCCGCGATCGCGCCGTATTTATCGGCAGAATTTGCCCCACACCAAGCTCCGTCGCCTTTTGAACCATCATCTCAGCCGCCCCTCGTTTGGCACCGGCGTAGGCGAGCCACGGACAATCGGCCGGCTCGGGCTGGGCCCGCAGGTTTTTCTCAAGGACAATGGTGGCGGTTCGGGATTTAATGGTCTCGATTCGGCCAAGCCATTCGCCGTCGCGACCGTTAAATAGCAGTAGCTCTTCTCCCGCGCGCGCGCGCAGTACCGACGTCAAGTAGCGGCTCTGGTCGCTGCCCAGATCCACCTTGCGCCCGGGGTCGAGGTTTTGGTCGATATACAGACGTGTCGCTCCGTGTTGGCGCGCCATTATTGGGGCCTTCGCTTGAGGGTTGGAAACGGCCTATAATCTCCTTATGTCCGACCCGCCCGCTACTCGCAACATTTCCCGATCTGGTACCGGTGCAAATAGTACGCCGAAAAGTGATCCCAAAAGTGATATTGTCGAGATCCACTGGATGGCTCGGCTATTACCCAAGGGGGCCCGGCCTTACAGCGAATTGATGCGTCTCGACCGGCCAATCGGCACATGGTTGCTGTTGCTCCCCGGATGGTGGGCCCTTGCCCTGGCGGCTGGCAGTGGCGTTCCCAGTACGCGCCTGAATTGGTGGTATTTTGCGCTGTTCGGTTTGGGCGCGATCGTCATGCGCGGGGCTGGTTGTGTCGTTAACGACATTGTCGACCGGAAATTTGACGCTGCCGTGGCCCGCACTGCGGCGCGGCCGATCCCCTCGGGGCGCGTGTCGGTTTTTCGGGCGCTGCTGTTCTTGGCCATTTTGGCCGGTATCGGTTTGACCATTTTGCTGCAATTTAATCGGACAGCAATTATCGTCGGTGCGGCGTCGCTGCTGCTTGTCGCAACCTATCCCTTTATGAAACGAGTGACATATTGGCCGCAAGCGGTACTGGGCCTTACCTTCAATTGGGGTGCTCTATTGGGCTGGGCTGTCGTGCATGGACGTATTGATCCACCGGCGATCGCTCTTTATGCCGCTGGGTTTTTTTGGACCCTTGGTTACGATACTATTTACGCCCATCAAGACAAGGAAGACGATGCCCTAATCGGGGTTCGGTCAACGGCGTTGCTCCTTGCTGGCAATAGTCGCATTTGGATTGCTGGCTTTTACGCCGCCGCTATTCTTTTGCTCGCCGTCGCCGGTTGGCTCACCTATACCGAATTTGCCGCTGCCTGGCCTTACTGGACTGCTTTAGGGCTTGGGGCGCTGCATTTATCGATGCAACTAATGAGGGTAAATTTTGATAGCCCGGTAGATTGTTTGCGTAAATTCAAGGCAAATAGAGACTTCGGTATAATCCTGTTGATAGGCATGGTAGGCGCTTCCACCTTGGCATAGCGCCAAAAATCGACCTCTCCATATCCTCTGATTTAAGTTGTTTATACGTAAATATACGCATTGACCTATGGGGGAATAATTTGCGGTTATGCTCTCGTTATAGGAGATAACCTTGGTTGCCCCGCCGGTGCGCATAATTATCCAGGAAAGAGGTAATATGAATACTCGATCAGTAGACAGCCTGCAAAATTCGCCAACAAAATATAGCTGCACACGTTCACAACCCTATTTCCTCTCGGCGGCAACAGCCGCCGCACAGGCTCGATATGCTTTTGAGCAAGATGCTCTAGGCTTTCAAAACGGGCGGCATGACTGCAGTTATCATTACGATATGCCCGGCAGTGGTGGGCGGTCAGTTGTTTGCGCCTTGGGCGCGGCTTTGCCCAGGGACGTCGTCATTGAAGGACTGGATATCGGCGCCCTTATTGCGCTCGACCTTGTCGCCACAGATGACATCCAAGCCCTGAAATTGCTCCAATCTCTCCATGACTGCGCTTGCGTCTCGGGTAAAGCCGAAGACATTCAGACCTTCGCCCAGTTGCTCAATACTTTCGACCGGGAATTGCCGCTAGCTGCCTGAACGTAGCCTAATCAGCCTTCCTCAAAAAAACGAATGATCGAAATCACCGCGCCGGTGGGGTCTTTGATAACGGCAATGCGACCCACCGTCGGCACATCAAATGGCGGGCCGAGAATCTCGGCACCCGCCGTCTTTGCCGCGTCAACATGCTTGTCGACATCCTCGACGGAAATATAGGCCATCCAATGGGCGGGCACATTTTCAAATTGCGGCCCGTCCATGGCCATCATACCAGCGACATGTTCGTCACCATTTTTAAAGACCGTGTAGGTGCCGCCGTTCGGCATGTCCATCGATTCCGACGTCCAGCCGAGCAGGTTCTCGTAAAATGCGCGGGCCGTTTTGGTGTCGCGGGTAAGTAACTCGTTCCATGCAAATTTCCCGAAAGCCGCCATGACGAAATTCCCCTTCCAAATTGACCATGTGAGCTGGCAACTTTAATCGGAAAACCCAGCTGAGCAAAACATTGATTGCGCCCTGGGCTGTTTCCAATAAAGTACCGCTACCATCCGCCGATAAGAAGAGTTTGCACACGATGCCCTATGATTCATTGAGGGATTTCATTGATCTACTCGAAACACGGGGCGATTTGATCCGTGTTTCCCATCCGGTATCGCCGGTGCTGGAAATGACGGAAATCCAAACCCGACTACTGGCCGAGGGCGGCCCAGCGGTGCTGTTTGAAAATGTCGTGGGCGCAGATGGTGCCGCTTATGACATGCCGGTTCTGGTCAATCTATTTGGCACGGTTGGGCGCGTCGCGCTCGGTATGGAGCGTCAGCAAAACGATCTGCGTGGGTTGGGTGAAACACTGGCGATGTTACGCCAACCCAAGCCGCCGCGCGGTCTGCGCGAGGCTTGGGAGGCGCTTCCCCTGGTCAAATCGGCGATGGCGATGCGCCCTAAATCCGTCAAATCCGGCCCGGTACATGAAGTCATTTTGACCGGCGATGAGATCGACTTGGCCAGGCTGCCGGTGCAAACATGTTGGCCCGGCGAGCCGGCGCCACTGATTACCTGGCCACTGGTGGTGACCCGGGGCCCGGACCCAGACGGCGACGCCCAGGATAATTTTAACCTCGGCATATACCGCATGCAGGTCACTGGCAAAAATACAACCCTGATGCGCTGGCTAAAACATCGCGGTGGCGCCCAGCATCATGCCCGCTGGAAACGTCAACATTCGGAGCCATTGCCTGCCGCCGTTGTCATTGGCGCAGATCCGGGAACGATAATTGCAGCGGTGACGCCGGTCCCTGAAACCCTGAGCGAGTATCAATTCG
This sequence comes from Alphaproteobacteria bacterium, assembly GCA_021774575.1. Lineage (GTDB taxonomy): Bacteria > Pseudomonadota > Alphaproteobacteria > UBA6615 > UBA6615 > JAJFIX01. Next base: position 241,874 of record JAJFIX010000006.1, read on the forward strand.
CCGGTCTGCTCAGGGGCAAAGGCGTCGACCTCGTCGATTGCAAGACGGTGCCGCTAAAGGTGCCGGCAAGTGCGGAAATCGTGCTCGAGGGCCATGTCTCGCTCGCCGAGCACGGTGCCGAAGGACCCTATGGCGACCATACCGGTTATTATAATGCCGTTGAGCCATTCCCGGTTTTTACGGTATCGGCGGTGACAATGCGCCGATACCCGATTTATCTCTCGACCTTCACCGGCCGACCGCCCGACGAACCCTCGGTTCTTGGCCTCGCCTTAAACGATGTCTTTGTGCCGTTGTTGCAGCAACAATTTCCCGAAATCGTCGATTTTTATTTGCCGCCGGAAGCCTGCTCATACCGGGTTGCCGTGGTGTCGATTAAGAAAGCCTATCCCGGTCACGCCAAGCGTGTGATGATGGCGGTTTGGTCTTATTTGCGCCAATTCATGTACACAAAATTCGTCATTATTGTTGACGAAGATATTGATGCCCGCAATTGGGACGACGTGATTTGGGCGATATCGACCCGGATGGACCCGGCCCGCGATATGACTTTTATCGAAAATACACCGATTGACTATCTCGACTTTGCATCGCCCGAAGAAGGGCTCGGCAGTAAAGTCGGCTTTGATGCGACAAATAAATGGCCCCCGGAAACCCATCGCGACTGGGGTACGGAAATTCGCATGAGCGACAATATTATCGACAAGGTCGACACCATGTGGGCCGAGCTCGGCCTGCCGGGCTCGGGCAAATCTATTTGGAAATAGCAACATGCCAACTCTTCTGCCGAAGCCAATTTTAGCCGACCTCCAAACCTATGTTTCGGCATTGGAAAAGGAGCGTGGCTTTGCCGATCAAACGGTCATTGAGAAATGCCTGCTGCTCGGCGAAGAGGTTGGCGAGTTATTTAAAGCCATCAGAAAGGCCGAAGGCGTCGCCACGGAAACCGGTGTGGTGACCGGCGAAGTCGGCGAAGAGCTGGCCGATGTTTTGATCATGCTCCTCTCGGTGGCAAATCATACAGATATTGATCTGGAGCTCGCGCTCCGGGCAAAAGAAGAAAAGAACAAGACACGTTCTTGGTCGTGATCCGAACCCTGTTATCCGACCGACGGTCGGCGGCGCATCAGCACTCGAGTGAGCTGAAACAGCACTATGGCGTTCAAAACATGCCAGAGAAAATGCGTGCCCAGCGGAAATAAGCTGCACAACGGCTCATCGGCAATTCGGCACGTCAGCGAGAGAATTAGGATCACGGCGGCCAGGAACAGGCCACGTGAAATCTCCGGGTCACGCCGCGTGGTTAGTCCAGCAAATATCAAAATGGTAAATAACGCTGGCAAATAGGCGGCCGAAGACCCGATTAAGGGTGCCGAAAAAAATACAATGATCGGCGTCACCGGAAGGTAGAGTACCGTTACTAGCCCGCAAACCCACCAAGGTAGTTTTAGATAACGCCGTGCCGAGAAGAACAAAGTTATCAAGATGAAAGTGAGAATTGGTAGGGTGTCGGCGAGTGCTGCCCCGCGCGTTGCCAGGGTGTGAAAAATATAGGAACCAACGCCGATGGCCGCCAAATTGACGATCAAGACCAATGCCGGACCGTCCTTTTCTTGCGCTCGCTGCCAGGCCCTGAATAGAACCAAGGCCGCGACCGCAAAGGCGATGTTGGTGATCGCGTTTAACGGTTCCGACCAGTAGGACGGATCGATCCGCTCGCAATAATGATCAACCGGCTGGGTCAAGTTCACTGCGCTTCCTTCGCCTTTTTGCCTATTCGAGTTCCTTCTCCCAAAAAATGGCGCTGCCCATGGTCGGGTCCAACTGGTAGTCGGTAAAGCCGAAGCGCTCATACGCACTGCGCGCCAATGTATTGCCTGCCAGAACTTCAAGGGTAATTTTGCAGCAGCCGCGTTGCCGGGCGATATCTTCAATCCGTGCCAGCATTTTCTGGCTGAGGCCTTGGCCGCGATAATTTGGTGTTACCGCTAAATCGTGGATGTTGATGAGTGGTTTACATTTAAAGGTCGAAAACGCTTCGAAGCAATTCGCTAGCCCGGCAGGATCGCCGTCAACAAAACAAAGAATGCTGAAGGCGTGGGGTATTTTTGAAAGCTCGGTGGCTAAATTCTTCTTGATGAATTCGTCCAGTGGCGCGCCGCCGCCCATCGGGTCGGCGGCGTAACTATCCAACAGCGAACCGAGTGCCGTCGCGTGGTCCGGGTCCAGATAGTCGGCGATAATGGTTTCGACGTTTGGTGTCATAGTTTAATTGCCTTCTCTCTATCGTCCGGGAATTGGTGCCGCCCGGTCTTGATCGAGATAGGCGACATCTTTAACGCTCAAACCACTTTCCAACTCGAAAACCAACGGGTTTCCCGTTGGTATCTCCAGATTCGGAATGTCGGCGTCGCTAATGTTGAGTAAGTGCTTGGCCAGGGCCCTCAGGGAGTTTCCATGGGCGGCAATGACGACATTTTCACCCGATTCAAGCGCCGGGGCAATGTGCGCGCTCCAATAGGGCAGCGCCCGCTCCAAAGTCATCTTCAGGCTTTCGGCACCGGGCAGGCTTGCCGGATCGACATGGGCGTAGCGGGGGTCATGCTTTGGATGGCGGGGGTCGTCTTCGTCGAGGGATGGCGGCGGCGTATCGTAACTTCGCCGCCAAATATGCACCTGCTCAGGGCTGTGCTTTTCCGCCGTCTCGGCCTTGTTCAAGCCTTGCAGGGCACCGTAGCTGCGCTCGTTTAATTGCCAGGCCGTGGTTTGCGGCAGCCACATTAAATCCATCTCATCGAGCACAATCCATAGGGTGCGGATTGCGCGGGTCTGCACCGACGTATAGGCCCGGTCAAAGGTCACCCCGCGCGCCTTCAAAAGCGCGCCGGATTTTTTTGCTTCGGCCCGACCCTGGTCGGTCAGGTCGACATCGGTCCAGCCGGTGAAGCGGTTGGCAAGGTTCCACTCACTTTGGCCGTGACGGATCATGGCCAGGGTTGGCCCAAGGGTCGGCATGGCGCATAATCCTTCCTAAATCGAAAGCTCAAGTGCAATCGGGCAATGGTCGGACGGCTTGGTCCAGTCTCTGGTTTGGTCGAGAATTTCAATGCCGGATAGATGTTCGGTCAATGACGGCGTGACCCATATGTGATCAAGCCGCCGACCGCGATTTGACGCGCGCCAATCGCGATTTCGATAACTCCACCAGCTAAATGCTTTCTCATCCTCGGGAATAAAGTGGCGAACCGCATCAACCCAGTCCTGGGTGGTACGTACCTTTTCCAGATGGTCAGTTTCAACCGGCGTGTGAGAAACGATTTTTAGCAGTTGTTTGTGTGACCAGACGTCGGCTTCCAATGGCGCAACATTAAAATCGCCGACCATGATCCGGCGCGCCTTGGGGCTGATCGTTTTTTTGCCCCAGCGGGCCATTTCTTTCATGAATTTAAGTTTATGGGCGAATTTCTCATTGATCTCCGGGTCGGGCTCATCGCCACCGGCAGGAATATAGAAATTATGAACCTCTATTTTTCCGGCCTTGCCGGCTTCGACGGTGGCCGAGATATGGCGTGCATCGTCCTTGCCGCACCATTGAAGGCGGCTCTCTTCAATTATCGGCAGTTTGGAGAGAATGGCGACGCCGTTATAGGCCTTCATGCCCTTGACCGCCCGATAGGGGAATAGTTCCTTCAATCCGTCGTGGGGAAACAGATCGTCGATAACCTTAATTTCCTGCAAACATAAAATGTCAGCCTTGGCGAGCTTGGCCAATTCGTTCACCTGCGCCAGGCGCAGCCGTACCGAGTTGATATTCCAGGTAACAATTTTAAGGCTCATGGCTGGCCGACGCTCCCCAATCTTTAGTTGCGGCGGGGACTATAAAGCGGACATCCACTTAAGCCAAACGCGAACAGCGGCAGGTATAAAATCACCACAGCAGGGCGACGCCAATTTCCAGCAGTTGCCAACTTACCGAGGCGGTAGCGGTGGTAAAACGTCGACCTTGGGATCGATAATTCGGAAGATTTCATCATCAAGAGCAACGCCATAGCGCGGGCCAACGAGGGATATATTTATCTCTTCACCCGTTGGATCGATGACCTTCCAGCCGACAAAACGCAACGGGTTGGCTTCGAAAACCAAGGTTATGGCGCCTTCATCGGGGCTTTCTTCTTGCACTAAAGTGACCCGGCGAAAAGACCCGCGACGCTCAAAATCGACGATCACCACCCCGTCAGTCATTTGCAGATTATCGCGCATGATGAAGGCGGCGGGTGTCCGGCTGACCGGCAGAAAAGTCGTCTGCTCCAATTGCCGGTCGTGATACATGATCGCGTTGCCCTTGCCGATTAGGATGTGGGGCGCGGGGTCTAGATACTCCATGCGCAGCCCATCGGGTCGCGATAACAGGATACGACCCTGGCTAAGCTCATTTTCCGAGGTCTGGACGAATTCGGCGTCAATCGTGCGGAAGCTGTTGAACACATCTTCCATCGCCTGGACGTCGGCCGCTTCGGCCGCGCTGAGTTCATAGGGGGTCACCTCACCGCCGCCGCCAAAAAATGGGAGCCGCAGTTGGGCCTGGGCCGGAAGGGCAGCCGTGACGCCAACTGCCACCAGACCGCCGAGCGCGAACAAGCGCGCGAACAAATGTTTGTTAATCATGTGCCTAAACATAGGCACCCAATTTCGACATTTCCATGGCGTCGCCCAATTTTCTTTTCTCAGGTCTTTGCAGCGTTAATTGCCGCGATCACTTTTGCCGGGGTAGCGGGCATATCTAGATGACCCACACCCAATGGCGCCAGCGCATCTTGAATTGCGTGCATGATGGCGGCGGGCGATCCGGTCGTACCGCCTTCGCCAACACCTTTGACCCCCAACGGATTGCTTGCCGTCGGCACGTCATGTTCTTCGAGCTCGAAATAGGGCATATCGTCTGCCCGGGGCATGCAATAATCGAGGAAACTTGCCGACAGCATCTGTCCGTCATCGGCGGAAAACACGATATCTTCCAGCAACGCCTGGCCGATGCCTTGGGCGATGCCGCCATGCACTTGGCCTTCTAGCAACAGCGGGTTTATGACCCGCCCGACATCGTCCACCGCGGTGAATTTGGCGATTTCGACCTTCCCTGTTTCCGGGTCCAGCTCGATCTCGCAAATATGGCAGCCATTGGGATAGTTCGGGCCCGGCGATTCGAAGGCGCCGACCGCTTCCAGCCCCACACCGAGCTGCGGCGGTACGCCCATTGGCGCGTATGAAAACTTTGCGATATCGACGATGCCCAGTTTTTTGTCCGTTCCGGCGACCGAGAAAGTCCCGTCGTCGAAAGTGATATCTTGCGCAGAGGCTTCCATCATGTGCGCGGCAAACTGCTTGCCGCGCTCGATGATTATGTCGGCGGCCTGGCGCAGCGCACCGGTGCCAACGGCGCTTGATCGCGAACCAAATGTCCCCCGGCCAAAACTCACCTGGTCTGTATCGCCTTGGACAAATCCGATCGAGCTGAACGGCACCCCGAGCCAGTCGGAGACGACTTGCGCAAACGCCGTCTGATGGCCTTGCCCGTGGGAATGCAGGCCAGAAACGATGGTCACGGAACCGCCCGGTGCAAACCTGATTTCCATGCGTTCGTTAAAGATGCTGGCGGTTTCCAAAAAGTATGAATAGCCGATGCCGCGCAATTTACCCGCTGCCTCGGTCTCAGCCTTGCGGGCGTCGAACCCAGGAATATCGGCATGGGCGATACATTTATCCATCACCACTTCAAATTCGCCGCAATCATAAATGGGGCCGCATTTGGTATTATATGGCATTTGCTCGGGCTTGATGAAATTGCGCCGCCGCATTTCGATTGAATCGATCCCCATCTCCTGGGCGGCACGCTCGATCAAACGCTCAACGGCGTAGGCGGCTTCGGGCCGGCCGGCACCCCGATAGGGGGCGAGCATCGGGGTATTGGTGAAGACACCGCGCGAGGTCAGGGCAATCTGCGGGATCACATATGTTCCCGAGACCAGCTGGGCAAAGGACAAGGCCGGAATGACCGCCGCACCGTTGAGGTAGGCGCCGACATTATAATCTGAGACGACTTTGAGCGCCTGGGCTTTGCCCTCGGCATCAAGCCCCAAGGTCAGGGTGCAAATCTGGTCGCGCCCATGAGCGTCGGAAATAAAGCTCTCAGCACGCTCGGCGGCCCAACGCACCGGCTTGCCCAATTTTCGGGCCGCCCAGGTGACCAAAACGTCTTCGGGATAGACCCCGCCCTTCATGCCAAATCCACCGCCGACGTCCCCGGCGACAACCCGTAATTCGGGCTCGGGCACCTTAAAAACGGTGTTGGCCAGTACCTCGCGCACAGAATGGGGCATTTGTGATGAGGTATAAATGGTCGTCCGGCCTTCATGGGAGCGATGTTCGGCAAAGGACGTTCTTGGCTCCATCGAATTGGCCGAAACTCTATTCTGCACCAAATCGAGTGTGGTCACATGCGCGCTGGCCGCGAGAGCGGTCTCGACGGCGGCCATGTCCCCCATCGCAATGTTAAAACTCTCATTTTCCTTGCCGCCGTCCCATATCTGGATATCGGCGCTGCGGGCGCTGGCCAAATTCGGCACCACGGCCAACGGTTCATAGTCAATTTCGATCAGCTCGGCGGCATCCTTCGCCTGGCCAAGAGTTTCGGCGACGACAAATGCCACCGGGTCGCCGACATAACGCACCCGTTTTTGCTGCAGGGCGGGTTGGGCCGAGACCGTCGGCGGGTTGGCGAGGAGTGGCACCGGCATAATTTTGACAGTCAAGGGTCCAAGACCGTCGGCTTCATGGTCGGCACCAGTCAAGATCAGGGCGACCCCCGGCATGGCGCGGGCCGCGTCAACATTGATCGACACGATATCGGCATGGGCGTGAGGGCTGCGCACGACAAACCCGTGGAGCTCTCCCGGCAGCGAGAGATCGTCCGTATATTGGCCTTGGCCGGTTAAAAACTTCGGATCTTCAGTCCGTGGAACCGCTTGACCAATACCAAATTCACCCATCTGTCCTATTCCCATTTTATGTTCAGCCGCGCCAGTATAAGAGGCGGCACGCATTCAACGCCACAAGTGATAGCCAAAAGCTGCCAATAGGCATCTTGACTTAAACAACCCGGCCTCCTAGGTTCCCCTCCGACTCCGAGAAATTTTTGTGACCTAAGGAGCCACGCCTGTCCGCGAGTTTCGCGCACAGGCGCAATTTGCGTTGAGAAGGATTTGGAACCGGATGTTCGATAATCTGACCGATAAGCTTGGCGGCATATTTGACCGGCTGACGGCGCGTGGCGCGCTCAGTGAGAGCGATATTGCCGAGGCTATGCGCGAAGTGCGCGTTGCTTTGCTCGAAGCCGATGTTGCCCTTTCGGTGGTCAAAGATTTTATTGACCGGGTGAGTGTTGCGGCTAAAGGGGAGGATGTCGTCAAAAGCATCACTCCTGGTCAGCTGGTGATCAAAATCGTGCATGACGAACTCGTTGCGGCCCTCGGCGCGACCTCGCAAGGTTTGTCGCTGAGCGCTCGGCCTCCGGTTGGAATCATGATGACCGGCCTGCAGGGGTCGGGTAAGACCACGTCGACGGCAAAACTCGGCAAGTATCTGACCGCGAAGGAAAAGAAAAAAGTCCTGATGGCATCGCTGGATGTCCGTCGTCCGGCGGCACAGGAGCAATTGCAGATTCTCGGCGATCAGGCGCTTATTCAAACGCTCAGTATTCAATTTGGTGAGCCGCCGGTGGCGATAGCCAAACGGGCGATGAAAGAAGCCAAGCTTGGCGGCTTTGACGTGGTTCTTCTCGATACGGCGGGCCGCCTGTCGATCGACCAGGAATTGATGGATGAGGCAGTGGCGATTCGCGATGCCGCCGGTCCGGCTGAAATATTACTGGTTGCCGATGCAATGACTGGTCAGGACGCGGTAAATACCGCCGAGGCCTTTCACGACCGACTTGGCTTGACCGGTATTATGCTGACCCGGGTTGACGGTGATGCCCGTGGCGGCGCGGCTTTGTCCATGCGGTCGGTGACCGGTTGCCCGATTAAAATGCTCGGCACCGGCGAGGGTCTTGACGAATTAGAGCTGTTCCATCCGGAGCGAATTGCCGGTCGTATCCTTGGCATGGGCGATGTCGTTTCGCTGGTTGAGAAAGCGCAAGAGACGGTCGACGAGGAAAAAGCCGAAAAACTCGCGGCGAAATTCCAGAAAGGCCAATTCGATCTCGACGATATGGCCGACCAGCTCAAACAGTTGAAAAAAATGGGTGGCTTTGGCGGGTTGATGAAAATGCTTCCCGGCGTTGGCAAAGTTAAAAAAGCGCTCGATAGCCAGAATATCGACGAAAGCATGCTGGGACGCCAAGAAGCAATGCTGTCATCGATGACGCCCGAGGAACGGAAACGGCCGGCGCTGATTAAGGCGTCGCGCAAAAAACGGATTGCCGCCGGGTCGGGCACAACGGTCCAGGAAATCAACAAACTGCTCAAGCAATTCCAATCGATGCAGACAATGATGAAACGGATGAAAAAACATGCCGGAAAAGGCGGAATGCCGCCTGGTGGTATGCCACCAGGGGGGCTGCCACCGGGCTTTCCGCCCATGGGCGGTCTCCGCTGAAAACGACATGGGCGGCCTCCGCTGAGAACAACAAGGCGATCTTCGCCAATACACTAATCGCAAACAGGAGTAGATAAGTTATGTCACTACGCATTCGCATGGCGCGCGGCGGGGCAAAAAAACGGCCCTATTATCGTATTGTCGTTGCCGATGCCCGGTCGCCCCGGGACGGTCGGTTTATCGAACGGATCGGTAGCTACAACCCGATGCTGGGCAAAGACGACCCCGATCGGGTGAAGTTGGATCTGGATCGGGCCAAACATTGGCTCAGTGTCGGCGCCCAGCCATCCGACCGGGTCGGGAAATTTCTGGCGTCGGCAGGCGTTTTGGATGCTCGCACTATTTCCGAGCAGACCAAGCAGCATTTGCCGCGCAAGAAAACTCTAGAACGCATGGAAGCGCAGAAAGAGGCGGCTGAGGCTGCGGCAGAGGCTGCCGCCGCTGCTGCTGAAACGGCCGCTGCCGATGCTGCTACCGCCGAGGCTGCCGCTGCTGAAACGGCCGCCGCTGAAGCTGCCGCCGCTGAGGCTGCTGCAGAAGCACCGGTAGAAGAGGCCGCACCTGAAGCTGCCGCTGAAGAAGCACCGGCCGAGGAGGCTGCACCTGAAGCTGCCGCTGAAGAAGCACCGGCAGAAGAGGCCGCACCTGAAGCTGCCGCTGAAGAAGCACCGGCCGAGGAGGCTGCGGACGCAGGTGACGAAAAAAAGTCAGAAGATAAATAGCGACCGCATCTGCCTGGGCGTCCTCGCGGGCGCCCATGGTGTTCGTGGATTGGTGCGGGTTCGCTCGTTCACGCAAATCCCGGCGGACCTGGTGACCTACGGGCCACTCGGTGACGCCGGGGGCGATCGTGTGTTTGAGTTGAGCCTGACCGGGCAAGGCCCGAAGGGCCAACTGCTCGGCCGGATAGAAGGGGTGAATTCCCGTGAGGACGCCGCCGCTTTGGGCGGTCAGGAATTATATGTGGCTCGGGATTTACTGCCGGAAACGGAAAACGAGGAAACATTTTATCACGCCGATTTGATCGGCCTGAGCGTTGTCTCCGAAGATAGTATTTTTGGCCGGGTGGCAGCGGTTCACGATTTTGGGGCCGGAATCATGTTGGAGGTCGTTGGGCCCGACGCAAAATCGACAATGTTGCCGTTTACCCGTGCGGTCATTCCAATCGTCGATATTGCCGCGGGTCAATTGGTGGCAAACTTGCCCGAAGGCTTGATGCCTGGCGGGTCTCCCGAAGAGGAGCAAGGCCCATGACATGGCAGGCGACGGTTCTGACGCTGTTTCCGGAAATGTTTCCCGGGCCGCTGGGTATTAGTCTTGCTGGGCGCGCGCTTGAGCGTAAATTGTGGGCGTTGGAAGCAATTAATATAAGGGATTCAGCCCCCGGTAAGCATCGCAGCGTCGATGATGAGCCGTTCGGCGGCGGTCCGGGGATGGTTATGCGCCCCGATATTGTCGAAGCGGCGCTGCTGAGCGGGGCCGAGACGGTTGACCAGGGCGCGCCGATCCTTTATCTCAGCCCGCGCGGGGTGCCCTTCACCCAAACCCGTGTCCGTGACCTGGCGCAAGGTCCTGGTGTGGTTCTGCTTTGCGGACGTTACGAAGGGGTCGATGCGCGGGTGATCGAGGCCTCCGGCATTGAGGAGGTTTGTGTTGGTGATTTTGTGTTATCGGGCGGGGAAATTGCCGCGATAGCGTTGTTGGATGCGGTTGTGCGGGTGCTTCCCGGTGTAATTGGGGATGCACAGTCGTTGAACGAAGAGAGTTTTGAACAGGGTTTGCTGGAATATTCTCAGTATACCCGCCCCGAGATTTGGACCGCAAAAGATGGGACGGTCCGGAAGGTGCCCGAAGTTTTGACGTCCGGCCATCATGGCAATATCGCCAAGTGGCGCCAGAGTATGGCCGAGCAGGAAACACGGAACAGACGGCCCGATATGTGGGAAAAGTATATCAAGAGCGGTTCCTCGGGTGGTAAAGAGGGCGGCGGCATGAAGGAAAAGAGCGATGAATAGTTTGCAGGAATTCGAAAAAGCACAGGTTGCAAAACGTGTGGACGCGAGCCAAATCCCCGAATTTGGCCCCGGCGATACGGTCAAGGTCAACGTGAAGGTCGTCGAAGGCGACCGGGAGCGTGTGCAGGCCTATGAGGGCGTTTGTATCGCTCGCAAGAATGCCGGCATTAATTCGTCATTTACGGTTCGCAAGATTTCGAACAACGAGGGTGTGGAACGCGTCTTTCCGCTTTACAGCCCGCGTCTAGAATCGATTGATGTCACGCGGCGTGGCAAAGTGCGGCGGGCAAAGCTCTATTATCTGCGGGAGTTGCGGGGCAAGTCGGCGCGCATCTCTGAGCGCACCACTGGTCGCGGGATGGCCGATGTTTCCCGCCGAGCCAAAGGCGCCCCCAAGATCAAGGCGGCACCGAAAGCCAGCGCTGAAGAGAAAAGCGAGTAATCCACTGATCCATGAGCACGCCCCCCATGAGTACACCGCGGACGCTATTTGATAAAATCTGGGACAGCCACGTCGTCCACACCCAGGATGACGGCACCTGTCTGATATTTATTGACCGCCACCTCGTTCACGAGGTGACTAGTCCGCAGGCTTTTGAAGGGCTGCGCCTCGGTGATCGAAAATTACGGCGGCCTGATCTTACTTTGGCGGTGGCCGACCATAATATACCGACGCAAAATATTGCCGAGGGCATCAAGGATCCGGAATCGAAAATCCAGGTCGAGACCCTGGAAAAAAACTGCGTTGATTTCGGCGTTGAATATTTCGACATGTCCGATCCGCGCCGCGGCATCGTCCATATTATCGGTCCCGAGCAGGGATTTTCCCAGCCCGGCCTGACAATGGTCTGCGGCGACAGCCACACAGCGACGCATGGTGCCTTTGGGGCGCTCGCCTTCGGCATTGGCACGTCAGAAGTCGAACATGTGCTGGCAACTCAAACCTTGATCCAGCAACCGGCAAAAAATATGCGGATCTCGGTCAACGGCGCTTTGGGCGTTGGCGTGTCGGCAAAGGATGTCATTCTGGCGATTATCGCCAAAATCGGCACTGCCGGGGGCACCGGGCACGTCATTGAATTTGCTGGCGATACGATCGACGGCCTCTCCATGGAAGGGCGCATGACCCTTTGCAACATGGCGATTGAAGGTGGCGCTAGGGCAGGACTGGTCGCCCCGGACGAGACCACCTACGATTATGTGCGCGGCCGCCCGATGGCGCCGAAGGGCGCGGCTTGGGAAATGGCTCTGGCCCACTGGAAAAGCCTGCCCTCTGATGCTGGGGCAAAATACGACACCGAGATTGAATTGGCGGCAGCCGATATTGTGCCTCAGGTCAGTTGGGGAACCAGTCCTCAGGACGTTGTACCGATCACCGGTGCGACACCCGACCCAGAGAATTTTGGCGATGCCGGACGCCGCGAAACGGTGACCCGGTCGCTTACCTATATGGACCTGAAGCCGGGCACACCGATGAACGAGATTGCCATCGATAAGGTCTTCATCGGGTCCTGCACCAATGGGCGGATTGAAGATTTGCGCGCCGCCGCCGCAATCGCCGAAGGGCGCCAGGTAGCGGCAAATGTCCACGCGATGGTCGTGCCGGGCTCTGGCCTGGTTAAGGATCAGGCGGAAGAAGAAGGGCTCGATAAAATATTTATCGAGGCCGGTTTTGACTGGCGTGAGCCTGGCTGCTCGATGTGTCTGGCGATGAACGACGACAAGCTAAAACCCGGCGAGCGTTGTGCCTCGACCTCCAATCGCAATTTCGAAGGCCGCCAGGGCCGTGATGGGCGGACCCATCTCGTTGGCCCGGCGATGGCCGCCGCCGCCGCTATTACCGGTCGGCTTACGGATGTGCGGGAGCTGAGCAGTTAAGGCTGCGTTTTTAAAACATTGAAACCCCATCCCGCAGTCATTATCCGCCCCGCAGTTTTTATCCGCAGTGGCGCCTTACGCCGCTTGGCCGCATTTGCGATCGATTTTTCAATATTCTTTTTGCTGATATTTGCTGGTGCGGCGCTGGCTGATCTGGCGGGGTTTAAACGTGTTATTCCCTCTTCGCCGATTGCCTTGCAGGAACTCGACACCCTGTCGAACGAAACCATAATTCTGCCCGATGGCGCTACCGAGCAAAAGCTCGTCCATTTGCAACGGGTCGCCACATTCGGTTTGTGGGAGCATAGCTACCTTATTGAGGTTCATGAAATTACGCGGGGAACCGCGGTCGAAACACGAAGCGAGCGTTATCTTGTCGATCCCCAAACTCTGTTGCCGACGGCTACGGTAACGAGCAATGGGCTGGGCTTTATCTTGCTGCCGTGGATCATTCTGCTGTTCGAATTTTCCGGCACCCGTCGAACGCCAGGGCGGCGGATACTTGACCTCAATTTGGCGTCGATGGACGGTTCTACCCCAACCGACCGCCAGTTTTTGACCCGTAGTTTGGTCAAGGCCGGACCGTTTTTTCTAATCGCGGTGTCGGTATGGCGGCCGGACGGTTGGGCTTATATTTTGGGCATGATCGGCGCCATTGTGTTGACCCTGAGCTTCCTACTGGCTTTGGTCTGGCGGCAAAAATCAACTTTGCATGATTTTGCCGCAAAAACCGCCGTCATCAGATCCGGTTGAACCTTGTCAGAACGGGCCAAACCACTATAGTGCGCGGCGCACAGAGTTATCCAAAATGTAGTGACCCAAAGCGCGGATATGGAGCGGAGACGGATAAATGGAAAAATTCAGAGCACTCAGCGGCGTCGCCGCGCCCCTGCCAATGTCGAATGTCGACACCGACAAAATCATCCCCAAACAGTTTTTAAAAACCATCAAACGATCCGGTCTGAAGGACGGCTTGTTTTATGAAATGCGAAATGATGCAGATGGTAATCGCATCGATGATTTTGTGTTGCACCGGGCGCCCTATGATGAGGCGCAAATCTTGGTCGCCGGTGAGAATTTCGGCTGCGGGTCAAGCCGCGAACATGCCCCGTGGGCGCTGCTCGATTTTGGTATTCGCTGCGTCATTGCGACCAGCTTTGCCGATATTTTCTATAATAATTGTTTCAAGAACGGCATCTTGCCGGTGAAATTGCCTCAGGCCCAGGTCGATGCGCTGATGGCGGTCGCCGAAGATGCGGGCAACCCTGAATTGACGGTTGATTTGGAAAGTCAGGAAATACGCGGACCGAACGGGCTTACGTTTTCGTTTGAACTCGACGGATTTCGTAAAAAATGCCTGCTCAACGGGCTCGACGATATTGGTCTGACCCTGGAAAAAGATGCGGCGATCACCTCATACGAAGACACGCACCGGCAGACCATGCCGTGGCTCTACCAGCAAGAAGGATAATGTGCCATGGCGGCCAATAAAAAATTGATGTTCCTGCCCGGTGACGGCATCGGGCCAGAGGTGATGGGGCAAGTGCGTAAAGTCATAGACTGGCTTGGCGATAATCGAGCCCTCACTTTCGATCTTGATGAGGGACTGGTCGGTGGCGCTGCCTATGACGCCCATGGCGACTCAATTTCCGACGAGACGATGGCTGATTCGATGGCTGCTGACGCGGTTCTGCTGGGGGCAGTCGGCGGCCCTAAATGGGATCATGTTGCCTATGAGAAACGGCCCGAAGCCGCCTTGCTTGGCCTGCGTAAAAATATGGACCTGTTTGCCAATTTGCGTCCCGCCGTTGTTTTTGATGCTCTGATCGAAGCCTCGACATTAAAGCCGGAAATCGTTAACGGGTTGGACATTTTGATCCTGCGCGAATTGACCGGCGGCGTTTATTTCGGCGAGCCAAAAGAGCTGGTCGATTTGCCCGATGGCAGCCAGCGCGCCGTCGATACGCAAGTTTACACCACCGGCGAAATCGAACGTATTGTCCGGGTCGCCTGCGAAATGGCGAAAAAGCGGAGCAACAAAGTCACGGTTGCCCAAAAGGCAAATGTTATGCAGACCGGTGTTCTTTGGCGTGACGTCAGCCAGGCGTTGCATGATCGGGAATTCCCCGAGGTTGAGATGAGCCAGATGTATGCCGATAACGCGGCCATGCAGCTCATTCGCGAGCCCAAGCAATTTGATGTCATTGTGACCGATAATCTCTTCGGTGACGTATTGTCCGACGAGGCGGCCATGATGACCGGGTCCCTCGGCATGTTGCCGTCGGCAAGCCTCGGCGCCGCCGATCCGGTGACCGGCAAACGCTACGCCCTCTACGAACCTGTACACGGGACGGCCCCTGATATTGCCGGGCAGGACAAAGCCAATCCAATGGCAACCGTGCTCAGTTTTGCGATGATGCTGCGCTATTCTTTCGACATGGCCGACGACGCGGAATTGATTGAGCAATCGGCTAAAAACGTCCTCGCTTCGGGCATGCGGACCGGGGATATCATGACGCCGGGATCGCAACTCGTCTCAACAACACAGATGGGCGAGGCCTTGCTGGCGGAGATGACCAAGCTGACCAGCTAGATGAAAAAAATTGCCATTGCCGGGATTTCTGTGGTCATTTTGGCTGGGTCACTGGCCGTATTTGCGGTTTTCCAGACTAACCCGAATGCTGGTGATCCAAATGGCGATGACGTGTCGTCACCCGTTGCGGTTCTCGATAGCGGTGAGACCTTACTTGAATTCGTCCAGCGGGATGTGACAGCAACGCGTCCTAACCTGCCCTTGCGCGTTGACGAATTCACCACTTGGGAAACGATCGAGGCCGTGGGAACCCATATTCGCTATGGATATCGCCTCGGCGTCGAGGTGCCGGAAGCTGAGCTCGAGGCATTGCGTGAGGCTTTAACGCAAGACTTGCCCCGCCAAATATGTGCTGCCGCAGAGATGGCGCAATTTCTATCCTTGGGAGGCACCAGTAGTTTTATCTATGTCGATGCAACCGATCGGGAAGTCGCGACCATTCAATTGAGTGGGGCCGATTGCAACTAGACTGCTTGCAAAATTTTGCCAAGGAGCCTATTTGACGGGCCGGTCTCGGAATCCGGTTCGAGCCGGTAAAATTTGTGAGAACTAAAATGGGTTACAAAGTCGCTGTTGTCGGTGCCACGGGTAATGTGGGGCGTGAAATATTGACAACCTTGTCGGAGCGGAATTTTCCCGTCGACGAAGTGGTCGCACTTGCCTCGGCGCGATCTAGCGGCCGGGAAATATCTTTTGGTGAGGACGACATTTTAAAGGTGCAGGATTTGGCCACCTATGACTTTGCTGGCACCGATATCGCGCTGTTTTCACCGGGCGCCAGCGTTTCGGCGAAATTTGTGCCCAAGGCCACCGCAGCCGGTACCATCGTCATCGATAATACATCGCAATTTCGTATGGACCCCGACGTGCCCTTGATCGTGCCCGAAGTAAACGGTCACGCAATCAGCCAATACGGCAAGCGCAACATTATCGCCAACCCAAACTGCTCGACCATCCAGCTGGTTGTCGCGCTAAAGCCCCTGCATGATGCGTTCAATATCGAGCGCGTGGTCGTCTCGACTTATCAGTCGGTGTCGGGTGGCGGGCGCGACCCAATGGACGAGCTCTATAATCAAACCCGTGGGGTTTTCGTCAATGATCCCATTAAGGCGGAGCAATTCACCAAGCAAATTGCCTTCAACGTGATCCCCCATATCGACATATTCATGGATGACGGCGCGACCAAAGAAGAATGGAAGATGTCGGTCGAGACGAAAAAGATCTTGGATCCGGCGATTAAGCTCATTGCAACCTGCGTGCGGGTGCCGGTCTTTATCAGTCATGGCGAGGCCGTACATATCGAGTTCTCGAACCAGGTCAGCCACCAAGAAGCGCGCGAACTTTTGCGCGAGGCGCCGGGTATTTCCGTGATCGATCATCGGGCCGATGAGGGCTATGTCACACCGGCCGAGGCGGCCGGTGAGGATATGGTTTATATTAGTCGGATCAGGGAAGACGCGACGGTCGAAAATGGGTTGGCGATGTGGATTGTCTCCGACAATTTACGCAAAGGCGCGGCGCTCAATGCCGTACAAATTGCCGAGGAACTGATTGCCAACTATTTGGAAAAGGCCGCCTGATCAGGCGACAAGAGTTGCCAGGACAAAGACGCCAGACCCGAACAGGATCAACGCCGAAATACGGTTGATCCAACGCTGATAGACGACGTCGATTAAGTCGCGGATCATATCTGCGATGGCGCTCAGGGCAATCCACCAGAGGGCGGATCCAACAAATACCCCGAAGACCAGCCAGGCTCCTTGCCACAGCGACAAGGCGCTTGTTCCCAAGCCCCAGGTCGCAAACAGGCCGAAGAACGCAATAATGGTCAGGGGGTTGGTGATCGCCAGAATAAAGGTCGAGACAAAATCTTGAACCAGACTTTCGGTATGGATCCGGCCAGCGACTTTGCCGGTCTGTTTTGGCGCGGGCGCGGTAACGGTTTTGATCGCCAGCAGGACGAGCACCATGCCGCCGACGAGGCGCAAATTTTCCTGGTGATCGGCAATCCAGATCGAGACCGTATTCATGCCAAAGGCAGCAACCGCCCCAAATAGCGCATCGGCAAAAGCCGCGCCCATGCCCGATAGAAATCCGTGCCACCGGCCTTCGGTGATGGTTCGCTCGAAACACAGTGCCGCAACCGGGCCGACCGGTGCAGCGAGCACCAAGCCAAACAGAATGCCAAATAGGAAAAAATAATCGGTCAATGTCTCTAGAAATGGTTGGCCGCCGTGGCGACGGGTTGGGCAAAATTCGCTAGTCCCAATAGAGCTTGGGTTACAAGCGGACTCATACCTGATTTATGGGCGAGGGAAAATAGCTATGGCAAAATAAGCGAGCTTATTCGGCAAATATGGCCAGCCATTATTTCGTGGGTCCCGAACGCGTCTATATTTGGTATTGCTAGTATGAGTTTGCGCCCAAAATAGTCACCAGGATCAATTGATGACCGATGCCTCGCCCCGTCCCCGCCGCTCGCTGCTCTATTTGCCGGCGATTAATGAACGGGCAATCGAGAAAGCCCGAACTCTGCCCGCCGATATATTGGCGTTCGACCTTGAGGATTCAATCTCACCCGAGAAAAAGGATGAAGCCCGCGCCCATTTGGTGGCGCAGTTGGTGCAAGGAGGGTTTGGCGACCGGGAAATTCTGGTGCGGGTAAATGGGGCCGATACGCCCTGGGGTATGACGGATCTTGCCGCAGTTGCCGAGATGGAGGTCCATGGTGTCCTGCTGCCCAAAGTCGAAGCGGCGCGCGATGTGACCGCAGCAATTGCTGCTTTGGGAAATAGCCATCCAATTTGGTGTATGATGGAAAGCCCGCTGGCAATTCTCCGGGCAGAGGAAATCGCCGGATCAAGCCCGCTGATGCGCGGGTTTGTCATGGGGCTCAATGATCTGGGCAAAGATCTTGGGGCGCGAATGACCCCCGGTCGGGAGGCTTTTGTCACGTCCCTTTCGATGGTCTTGCTGGCTGCCCGGGCCCGCGGGCTGGCGGCCATTGATGCGGTACATATGGACCTAAAAGACGACATTGGTTTGGTCGAGGTATGCCGCCAGGGTCGGGATTTGGGGTTTGATGGAAAATCCCTCATCCATCCCAAGCAACTTCATGCCGCCAATTCCGTCTTTGGGCCGACCGAGGCGGAGGTCGCAGATGCAAAAAAAATTATCGAGGCCCATGCCGCCGCCAGGGCCGAGGGCAAAGAGGTTGTCATTGTTGATGGTAAACTCGTTGAATATTTGCACGTTGAAGAGGCGGAACAGCTTTTGGCGCTCGCTGCCGCAATTCGCGCTCGC
The DNA here is from genome assembly GCA_021774575.1 of Alphaproteobacteria bacterium. Classification (GTDB taxonomy): domain Bacteria; phylum Pseudomonadota; class Alphaproteobacteria; order UBA6615; family UBA6615; genus JAJFIX01. The sequence goes on from JAJFIX010000006.1 coordinate 260,312, forward strand.
TAGCCGAAGGCCGAGCCGCCGCTCTTTACTTTTGCCTCGATCCACCGGGTGACATGGTCTTCCATATCGTCGACCTCGGTCTCTGAAATGGCTTTTCCGCGCACGCAAATGCCCGCCTGATTTACCGTCTCAAATTCGCCGGAAACCAGCGGATGCCACCAGGCCAGTGTTTCCCCACGCGCCAGCAGTCGGTAGGCGCAGGTTTCCGGAAGCCAGGGCAGTTCGCCGACATTTTCCGGGGTGAGCTGGACACAATCGGGCACGTTTTTCTTCCGGTTTGCATAATCGGAACAGCCGCACGTTCCGAGATCAAGATAGGTGCAGGCCACATCGGTCAGCGCAATGGCGCCGGTATCGACATCTTCAAGTTTGTGCAAACAGCATTGGCCGCAATGATCGCATAATGAGTCCCACTCAAGGGCACTCATTTCGGCCAGTGTTTTCGTTTCCCAAAACGGCGACGGTGACATGCGAAACCCTATCTGCTAGCGGTCGAACCAATTGAGTTTATCGCGAAGGCGCACGGTCTCACCAACGATAAGCAATGATGGTGGTTGCAAGTCGGCCACCAGTACTGCCTCGCATATCGAGTCCAGTGTTGAAACAACAACTTGCTGGCGGGCGGTGGTGGCTTGGGAAACGACCGCACATGGTTCAGAGGTGGGGCGACCATTTGCCGTCAGCTTGTCGACGATCTGCGCGATGTTTCTAATCGCCATATAAAATACCAGGAGCGGCGCGCCGTTGGCGATTGCTACCCAGTCCGTATTGTCGGGCAACTCTCCGTCGGTCCCGGCACCGGTTAGCAGGGTGACAGCCGAATTAGTCTCACGATGGGTCAGGGGGATACCGGCGAAGGCGAGGCCGCCCGTGGCCGCGGTGATGCCCGGCACAACTCGAAATGAAATTCCTGCGGCAACGAGGGCGAGAGCTTCCTCAGCACCACGGCCAAAAACAAATGGATCCCCACCTTTTAGCCGCAACACCCGATGACCGGCATGGGCATAGTCGACCAATCGCGCTGAAATATCTGCTTGCCCGACCGAAGGGCGCCCGCCGCGCTTGCCGGCGAAGTCGAGCTTGGTCTCCGGCCCGGCCAGATCAAGCACACGCGGGTCAACCAGCGCGTCATAGAGGATGATATCGGCCTCCGCCAGGCCATGCAGCGCATAGGCGGTTAATAGTCCCGGATCACCGGGCCCGGCACCGGCCAGCCAAACCGTTCCAGGCTCAAGGTGCGGCAGGCCTAATTTCGTGATCTCGGTCATTTGCGCAAGCTAGCGTGGGCCGGACATGATAGCCAGTCTGCAAACATATTGTTTCAGCCCACAGTTTCCTCGGTTGGAATCGCTCCGTAACCCCGAGGCGTAAAAACGCGCGGCGCCCCGTCGAAAAAAACCGTGCGGCTATTGGGACCAGCGACGATTAGGAGGCTCTGGGCACCAATGTCTGCATTCGCGAGATCGGCCAGGCGAATGACTTCCGAACGAGTTTGGGTGGCGGATCCGTCGGGCGTAGCAACGATTATAGGTGTGTCCGCCCCACGCTCGCGCAGCAATATTTTTGCTGCTAGGGCCAGCGCATTTTTACGTTTGCGAACAACCAGGTGGGTCAACACGATGGCAAAATCGGCCTTTGCCGCTGCGATCAGACGGGCTTCAATTTGTTTCCATAGGCTCGACGGGTCGCCGAGGGAAATCACACAAAAATCTTGGGCCAGAGGCGCCCCGGCGGTTGCTGCCGCCGCCTGCATCTGACTGACTGCCGGAATGAGCTCGATGGCAATTTGGGTAAGCGGGCCGTCGGCGTCAGCGATGAGATCCCAAACCATTGCCGACATCGCGTCGAATCCGGCCTCGCCCCCGGTAATTAACGCCACTTCTTGACCGCGTGCGGCCAATTCGACCGCCCGGCGGCAGGCGCGAATTTCCTCCCCCAACGGGTATTCATGGCGGGTGAAGAGGTCGGCTGGATTGCCCAGGATGTCAAGATTTGGCCCATAGCCAACCACATGTCGGACTTTTGTCATGCGATCAATACCGACCAGGGTTTGGCCCTCAATGCTGCTCAAACCAGTGCCTAAAATTGCAATACGCCCCCTCGGTCGCCCGACCGTTGCAGGGGCAATTTCCGGCCCGAGGGCAATTGCGCAGGCTGCCTCCACCATTTCAAATTGACGCCCGACAAGCCGCGCGTCAAACCCGGCACCTTGGCGCGCCGCCCATTCGGCAAATACGCCGTCGGCGCGGTGCTCCCCGCCTGCTGATCGGTCGAAAAACCGGACCGGGATTTCAAGTTTGGCGGTTAATGAGTGCAAACCGGGCGCCCCGGCCCGGTCGCTTGGTGCCAGAATGACCGCGAGGCTTTCGCCCGCTAGGCCCTCCTGTTTCAACATCTCTCCGACCATCGAGTGGAGGGTTTCAACGGGAGTGTCATTCCGGCAGTCGAGACCGAGAGCGAGTACCGGCGGGTGAAAAACCAGGCGATTTGGGTTTGGAATTTGCGGGCGATAACTCACCGTGATGCCGATTTGCGCCTGGCTATCGAGGCGCAATCCACCGACCGAGAGCCAGCTCGTGTCGCCAGAGTCGACGGTGAGCGACAGCGGGTCTCCGGCGACAAGGGCTGCTTTAACCTTTGCCTCAGCGTGGCGATTGGCGATTCGCCAGCCCGGCGGCAGGGTGCCTAAACCGAACGTTGCGCTAACTGGGTTGGAAAAGCTTTGCGACGCTTCCCAGGCTCGCCCCTCCAGCGCGTCGAGAATTACCGAATGGCGAGCCAGCGTACCGGCTAGGGCAAATTGTATGTTTCGAAAGTCTCCGGCAATTTCGTTGGTCGCATTTTCTACCCGCCCAGCCAGGATGCCTGGGGTCAGCAAATAGGGAAGAACGACAATACGGGAAAAACCCTGGCCTGCGAGACGGGTCAACGCCTCGGAAACGCTGGGGCGGGCCGAGCCGGCAAACGCGATTTCGGCGTGGGCGATGCCGAACTGTTCCCAGAGCAGGCGTGCGGCACGGGCCGTCTCGGCATTGGAAGCCGCGTCGCCGCCCCCGCTTCCGACCAGCAGCAATGCTGTCTCGGCCAGCTTTATGTGACCCTGGCTCGCATCGGCTTCAGCCAGGGCCTCCCCAATGCTATCGGTCGCTGCGGCAATTAGACTTGCGTCACTGCTTAGGTCGGGCGCTTGAACCAGTTCGCATGCGGGGTAGCGATCCCGCTGAGAGGTCAATATTGCCGGAATGTCGAATTTGACGTGGGCCCCGCCATACATCATTGCCGGTATTACGGCGATACGCCGATACCCCTTAGCGCGTAGGGCGGCCAAACCGTCACGGATTGTCGGTTGGACGAACTCCAGTGATCCGGATCCGACCGCACCGAAGGGAAGGCGTTTTGCCAAACCACGCACCAGTCTGGAAAATTCCCGCATCGCGGCTTGGTCGCGGCTACCGTGGCTGCAAATTAAATAACCTGTGTCTAGATCCATGGTTGGTCTAGTAACACGGGCCCCAGTGGTTGGCCCAGCAGTGGTTGGCCCAGCTACGGTTGGCGCGCAAAATACAACAGGCAATTATTCTTTGGCATATCGACGATACGGTCGAGGTCCAGCCCATGGTCGCGGGCCGTGGCATTGAGGTCAGCTGTATCGCGAACTCCCCAATCTGGGTTTTCAGCTCTGAGTGACGCATCGAAGGCCACATTTCTGTCGGTCGTCCATTCGCCATCGTGGCAAAACGGACCATAGACGATGACCACCCCGTCGGCCGCCAAATGGCGCCCTCCGGCAGCCAGAACGCCGAGGGCAACATCATAGGGCGCGATGTGGAATAGGTTGATCGCCAGAATTGCCGCGAGCCCATCGGCGGGAGGGCGTCCGGGCTGGCCCAGCCCCCAATCGGCAGCGCCGGCGTTCAAAATGAATCCCGGTCGAACATTCGCCCGATCCTCAAATTGCTGCCAGCCGTCGACACTGTTGATGTGTCGCTGAATGTGATCGGAGGGCCACCAGGTCAAATCGGGCAAAGCCTTGGCAAAATTGACCACATGTTGACCGGTGCCGCTGCCGACCTCGATCACATGGCCCGTTCGTGCGGCGAGTTGGTCGCAAATGGCCGCACGAATGGGTTCATGGTTGCTGTGGAAGGCCGCGCCGTCGAGCCGTCCATGCTCGGGAACCGGCCCGTCCTTGCCAAATTCCGGGGTAAAGCCCGGCGCCTTGGTCTCAATCGCCACGTTAATCGCGGGACCCAAGATCGGTTAACAATTCACGCAGTCGATCTGCTTCCGCACTATCGATACCGGCATCGGTGACAATATCCTCGGCAAACAGCCGCTCTCCATACAAGGTATCGTGGGCGCCGCGTAGCTGGTTGACCGCCGCGCCTTCAAAGGCAATACCGGCGAAAAGGCCGCTGGCCAAGGCGTAGGAGAGAACATCGGCGTCGTCGAACACTCTGTCGCGACTATCTTCGTTAACCACGGTGACCCTAATTTCGGCGCCGATTTCGAAATCGCCGTCGAGGGCGCGTTCGAAGGCCCGTGGGGTCATGAAGAGGAGAATGACCTGGCTGCCCGAGGCGCCGACCTGGAAGCCAAAGGAACCCGCCGCCAAATTGAAAAATGCCGGAGCACTCCAATCGAAGGCAAAGTTTGGCAATAAGTTGGATGGAGGGTCGCGCAGATCTTCGTATCGCCCAAGCATGACCCCCGAGCCACCCTCGACGGCGACCAAAAATCCGGCCTTCACGATACGCGGGAAAACCAAGATCCCGACAGCTTCGCGCAAGTTACGTCTAAAACTGCCAATTTCATCATCAACGTCGCGCACAGTCCGGCGCGCATCATTGATCAGGTCCTCGACCTGGCTGCGAGAAAAATTTGGGTCGTTATTCTGCGCTTGTGCGGTTGCAGCGGCGCAAATTCCGATAGCGCAGATTGAGACCGCGACTAAAAACTTCCGAGTGTGATGAATTATCATACGTAACTCCTAAGCAAACCGAATTGGATTGACGTCAAGTCTAACGCGATAATCCTAATACGACATGTAGTTTTTAGGGTTCATTTTGGACTTAGTGAGCCCGATAATTGGCGTGAACCACCGCCCAGCTGCCGTCGGGGTGATGGGGCCCCGGCGGCACTTGGTCGATGCGGGTGATAGAACAATTATCCAAGCTGAAGCTGAGCGCCCGATCGGGCTCTAAGCCGAGGGCCATTCCGAGGGCGGCGCGAATGGTGCCGCCGTGGGCGACGGCGATAATATCCCGGTTTTTATGAGATTTGGTGAGCCGCTCTATCGCTCCGGTCACGCGGGTCCAAAGGTCGCTGAAACTCTCGCCGTTTGGTGCGCGCTGATTGGCGGGGGTTAGCCAGAACGGATGGCGGGGGCCGACCTCGGCGCGAATTTCATGAACATGTTGGCCTTGCCAGTCGCCGAAATTTTGTTCCGCGAAATCAGGTTCGATGATTGGCGCCGCCAGGTCGAGCCCGGCGTCGGCTATCGCTGCTGCTGTTTGGTGGGTGCGTTTAAGATTGCTGGTGACGAGGACCGCGCCCGACGGCAGAGCATGTGCTAACCCACTATAAGTCTCTGGATCATCGGTGTCGGCTTGCATATCATTTTGGCCGTAAATTCGGCCCTTATTTGCGGTGACAGGGGCGTGGCGCACCCACCACCAGCGGGTCGCATTCTCGCCATTCCAGAAAATCTGAGATTTCATGTCGCAACTCTTAGGTTCATGATCACTACAGTACAGACCTATACTACTTGGGCCCAGCTTAAGTGAGGCAACCGACGAAAAAAGCCTTTTTCCCTGGCTTTAACGGGCTGCATATAGGAAAAGTCGACCACCTCAAATTAGCCAGCGTGACACCGCTTTATGTCCAATCCATCAACACCGAGTTCTGCGTCCGCCCCCTTGATGGGAAGCTTTGCCGATATTTCCGGCCTGGTGGCCAAACTGCCGGGCATGGACGAAGATGCAGCGGCACAGTCGGCGGCGCGTGCGGTTGAAATTGGTCTTTCGGGGCTATTTGGCGACCTAGCCCACTGGATCGCGGCGTGGCAGGGGCGTCATCCGGCGCAAGTAGATCACGCTCGGATTTGCCTTTTTGCTGGCGCCCATGGTGTTGCGCCGGATGAAACTGAACCGACCGGGGCGCGCCTGCAGAAAATTATCGAGGGCGGCGCGCCGGTCAATCAATTGGTCGAAAGTGTCGACGCTGACCTAAAGCTATTTGAAATGGGGCTCGACCAGCCGACAGCCGACTTTCGCAATGGCCCGGCGATGACCGAGGCGCAGACGCTAGCCGCTATTGCCTATGGGATGACGGCGGTCGAACCGGGGGTGCAGCTCTTGGTGCTCGGTAGTATTGGTGCCGACAAGATTGTGGCGGCGACCCTTGCGCACGCTTTGTTGGGTGGCGCGCCCGATGACTGGGTCGACAATGACGCGGATGCGCAAATTGTTGCGGCTGGATCGGCTAGGTGGGACCCGTTGGACGCATTGGCGCGGGTTGGCGGCCAGGAAATTGCAGCAATGTTGGGCGCCTTAATTGCCGCCAGAGCGGTGCAAGTGCCGGTCCTACTTGATGGGACCGGCGCGTGCGCGGCGGCGGCAACACTGGGCGCGATCGTTAAAACGGCGAAGGATCACACGCGTATCGCTTATATCGGCGAGGATCGCGGCGCGGCGCGGTTGGCTAAAATGTGGGATCGTGCGCCGATTTTGCCACCGGGCCTAGGGGTTAATCCGGGCGAAGGCGCGGGGGCACTGGCAATACATATTTTACGGGGCGCCTTGGCTTGCCACATAGGGATGGCGACGGAGTGACCGCCAAGCGGGGCAATCAAACCCTCGTTGCAATCGCTTTGATGGTCGGAGCTGTCTGGACATTTGGCGGCATTGAGGCAATTGCAAAAATCCTGGTCGTGGATATGTCGGTCCCGCTCATTTTATGGTTTCGGCTGTGCTTTTTCATGCTGTTTGTAGGGTTTCTAATACGGCCGACCCGCTGGCCCGGGCTCCTTGCAAACCCGAAAGCCAGTTGGCTTTCTATTCGCGCCTTGATGCCGTTGACGGCTAGTTTGTTGACCCATATCGCCTTTAAGACCATGACGTTGGCCGATGTGACGGCGATTACTTTCGCCTCACCTTTCTTCCTAACAGCTTTATCGGTCCTGTTACTTGGAGAGCGCGTCGGCGTACATCGATGGACGGCCATTGGCATCGGTTTCGTCGGCGTTTTGGTCATTATTCGGCCCGGCCCCGGTGTATTCGATTGGATTTCTTTGCTGCCGGTGGGGGCGGCGTTTCTATATGCCTGCTTTCAGCTTACGACACGTTATGTCAGTGCCGGTGGCGGGACGGACCCGAATTCGACATTGCTCTATACCGGGCTGATTGGGCTGGTCGCGACCAGTCTTTTTGTGCCTTTCTTCTGGCAAATCCCGACACTCGACCAGTTTGGTTTATTGGCGCTGAGCGGTGCACTTCACCTAATGTCGCACTATTTTTTGATCCATGCATTTTCCCGCGCCCCGGCGGCAGTTCTTTCCCCGTTCAATTTTACTAAAATGCTGGCTGCAGTATTGCTTGGGTATCTCATATTTTCAGAGTTACCGGATTTGCGCAGCATTTTGGGCATTGCCATTGTCGTTAGCTCCGGCCTCTACATGCTTTACCGGGAACGCGCCCAGGCCCGAAATAATGGCTCAAATGGGTGAGTCCGGCTCCTCCGGCGCCCACGCAGTGCCGCAAAACATCGGTCTGGCAATCGCCCTGATGGTCACGGCGGTGTCCTGTTTTTCACTCATCGACGTAACGGCGAAACTGCTGATCGGCGACATATCGGTCTATCAGATATTATGGGTGCGGTTTGTCGTGTTCGTTGCGCTGTTCGGCCTTTATGTGCCGCCGTGGCGCTGGCCTGCATTGGTCGCCGGTCCACGGTTAGGATTGCTGGTCCTTCGGGGTGGGATACCGATTTTTGCCGCTGGTGCCTTTTTTGTAGCGTTGAAATCGATGGAGCTTGCGGACGCAACTGCGATCTTTTTTGCATCGCCCTTTTTTCTCACCGCCCTGTCGGTGCCGCTGCTTGGCGAGCGAGTTGGGCTGCATCGCTGGTTTGCCGTTATTCTTGGTTTTAGCGGCGTTCTAATTGTTATTCAGCCTGGCGCCGGTGCCTTCGGATTGATCGGGTTTTTACCGTTAGGGGCTGCCTTATTTTACAGTCTTTTCCAGCTCATGACCCGGTATCTCGCCGGTCAGGTTCAGCCACAGGCAACATTATTTTTTACCGGGATGGTGGGCATGGTGGTCACTGCGGTGCCGGCGATCATATTTTGGGTTTGGCCGAGCCCTCTACAATGGGCCCTGCTGGTGGCGGGTGGTGCGGTTAATATTTGCATTCATTTTTTGCTCATCCAGGCTTTTGCCCGAGCGCCTGCGCCGGTTTTATCTCCGTTCAACTATATGCAGATATTTGCGGCAGTCATCCTTGGCTATTTGGTGTTCGGCGATATTCCGGGGCTGACAACCTTCATCGGTGTGGCGTTCATTGTCGCAGCAGGGCTTTATATGGTGCGCCGGGAACGGCTCGGTCAGTCGGGTGAGCGCGCCAACACGTGATAGAGCCAGAGGGCGGCCGTCAAAAGCAGGACTGCTCCGGCTTGATGGAGGGCGGCCAACGTGATCGGCACGGCTCCGAGAAGGGTCGAAACACCGAGAACGAATTGGCAGGCCACGATAGCCAATAAAACATGGGTTATGCGACGGGCGCCGCTGTCCAGGTGGCGACCCAATACCCAGATAAGTCCGGCAAAAATTGTTGTCGCGGTGCCCAGCCAACGGTGATTGAAATTGATCGCGTTCACGTTTTCAAACATGTTGGAAATCCAGGGATCGATCCGGAAATATCCGGCGGGAAAGAGCCGGCCATCCATCAGCGGGTAACTGTTGAAGATCCGGCCGGCATCGGTTCCGGCCATAAAACCGCCAGCCAAGATGGTGAGCACGACCAAAAGCGTGAGGCCAACGGCAAATGGGCGCAATTTCTGCGCGGCCAGACGGTCGACCGGCGATGATCGACCCGATTGCATCGGCAGCAACGATAGCGCCGTCATCAAAAGTGCGGCGTAAAGTAAAAGGGCGAGGGAAAGATGTGCGGTGAGCCGGTACTGGCTGACTTCCGGCCGGTCGACGAGACCGCTTTTGACCATGTACCAGCCGAGAACACCCTGGGCCATACCAAGCAATAGCAGTCCAAACATACGCCCACCAAGGGCGCGCCCAATGCGGCGGCGGATTAAAAAATAAAGGAGAGGTCCGGCGAAAATAACCCCGATCAATCGGCCCCATAGACGATGGCTATACTCCCACCAAAAAATATTTTTGAACGCTGCCAAAGACATTTGGCGATTGATCAGTTGGTACTCCGGCGATGACTTATATAAGGCAAACACCCGGTCCCATTCCGCCCCATCCATTGGTGGCAGAAAACCCATCAACGGGCGCCACTCGACCATTGATAAACCAGATCCGGTCAGGCGGGTGACGCCCCCAATAACCACCATGGCAAATATCGCAAGACAACAAATGGCCAACCAAATTGCGAGGCCGGTATCGGGCTCTATGGTCTGCTCAGGGGTCTGCTCAGGGGTCTGCTCTGGGGTCTGGTGTAGCGAGCGCGTTTTTTGCATCAATAAAATCCTGTGCGCGGTAATTGTTTGGGCCACACGTATCGGCGCACTATCTTGTCGCATTATCGGGCAAGTTCATAAATAACAGTTTCTATATGTGGTTAATCTATGAGGTGTCTAAAAACGTGTGAAATAATCAGTATACCATAAATTATTTGTATAAAGATGTTATCTAAGTAGATGGTGAGCGGTTAGAATCTATGATCGTATATTTTATTGTTAAATAACAATGATTTGATTTTCCATAAATCAAGAGATGACAAAGCTGAATTGAGAGAGCATTAAGCACATTTAAATTTTGTAATATTTTTCTTTAAACATTTCTATAATGTACTAGGGTGGCGTTATCGTGAATGGTGTAAGGGTGCTTGCTTTGTTTTTCGCCCAGAATGGGGCCATAACCGATCGATCTAATCGCCAATTTGGCCAAATCAAGCGCTTTGCCCCCGCCCTCTCAGGTGCTATTGAGTGCCGCCAGGATTTTAACGAGGACCCGTCATGACACTAAGTGCTGTTACCGCCAACCGGCTCGACGACGGTGTCGTCGTATATCTAACCGAGGCGGCGGGTTGGTCGGAAAACCTAAATGATGCGGCACGGGCGGAAAAAGGCCCCGCCGCCGATGAGCTGTTGGCCAAGGGCGGAGCCGATTTTCTGGCCGTGGTCGGGCCCTATCTGATCGATGTCGTTAGCGCTGAAAATGGCCTTCAATTGGTCAATATGCGCGAAACCATTCGGGCCGCCGGTCCCTCGGTCCGGACAGATTTGGGCAAACAGGCGGGTAACTGACGCCCCTTAATTGGGTCTGCAAACAAAAAGAACGGCGGGACTTTCATGTACCGATATGACGAATTCGACCATAAATTTGTAGAGCAGCGGGTCGGACAATTCCGCGACCAGGTGGCGCGACGGATGTCGGGCGACATCACCGAAGAGCAGTTTCGGCCGCTCAGGCTGATGAACGGGCTTTATCTGCAACTGCATGCTTATATGCTGCGTGTGGCGATACCTTATGGCACGGTGAGCGGCGCACAGATGCGCAAACTAGCCGAAATTGCCCGCAAATTTGACAAGGGGTACGCCCATTTCACCACACGGCAGAACCTGCAATATAACTGGCCGGCACTCAAAGACACGCCGGATATCCTGGCAGAACTCGCCAGTGTCGAGATGCATGCGATCCAGACCAGCGGTAATTGCATTCGCAATGTTACCGCCGATCAATTTGCCGGTGCGGCCGCCGATGAAATTGAAGATCCGAGAATTTACGCCGAAATTATGCGGCAATGGTCGACCTTACATCCAGAATTCTCCTTCCTGCCGCGTAAATTCAAGATTGCGGTCACCGGTTGTGAAAATGACCGCGCGGCGGTTCGGGTGCACGATATCGGTTTGATCATGAAGCGTGGCCCTTCGGGCGAAACGGGATTTGAAGTGCTGGTCGGTGGCGGCCTCGGGCGCACTCCCATGATTGCCAAAACCGCCCGCGATTTTATTGGCGCCGATAATCTCCTTTCGTATTTGGAGGCAATTCTTCGGGTCTACAATCAGTGGGGCCGGCGCGACAATATCTATAAGGCGAGAATTAAAATACTGGTCCACGAGCTCGGCATCGAAGACGTGGTCCGCCGTGTTGACGCTGAATGGGCGCGGATCAAAGATCGGTCCTATGACCTACCGGTTGCGGAGCGGCAGCGCATAGCGGCCTATTTCGCGCCACCGGTGTTTGAACAGATTTCCGGAGATGATCCCACACACTTGGAGCAGATTGCAGCTGACCCCCAATTTGCCAATTGGGTTGGGACAAATGTCGTCGCTCACAAACAGGCCGGCTATAATATCGTCACTATTTCGCTAAAACCGATTGGCGGGGTGCCCGGTGACACCGAGGCCGACCAAATGGATGCGGTGGCCGATCTTGCTGAGCGCTATAGCGCTGACGAAATCCGCGTTTCCCATGAACAAAATCTCGTCCTACCTCATGTAAAACAGGCCGACCTCTATACGGTTTGGCAGGCGTTGGTGAAGGCTGATTTGGCGATCGGCAATATTGGCCTGGTCACCGACATGATTACCTGTCCCGGCCTCGATTACTGCAACTTGGCCAACGCCCGTTCAATTCCGGTTGCTCAGATGATTTCGGAACGATTCGCTGCACTTGATCGCCAGCTCGACATTGGGCCGCTGAAACTGAAAATCTCAGGATGCATCAACGCCTGCGGCCATCATCATGTCGGCCATATCGGCATTCTCGGTGTTGATCGCAGAGGCACCGAATATTATCAAATTTCCCTCGGCGGGTCGGCCGAGGAAGATGCCTGCCTTGGTGATATTGTTGGGCCGAGTTTTGATTACGACCATGTCACTGGCGCGGTTGAGACCATCATCGATACTTACGTCGGAAATCGACACGAAGGAGAAACCTTCCTAAATATGTATCGCCGGGTCGGCATCGCGCAATTTAAGGAGGCCCTCTATGAAACTGCTTAAAGACGGTGGTGTCAGCACCGATAATTGGGTGCTCTTGGCCGATGGTGATGAGCTGCCGCTCGAAAAACCGGTGATCGTCAGCTTCGAGCGCTGGCAGGCCGAGCAGGCGACGTTGAAGGGCCGAAATGCACCGCTGGGTGTGCGGCTGGCCGCCGGGCAATCGCCGGAACTCATTGCCGCCGATCTCGAACGATTTGATCAAATTTCCCTCGAATTTCCGCGATTTGGCGACGGGCGGGCCTATAGTTCGGCCCGTATGCTGCGCGAGCAATATGATTATAGAGGTGAAATTCGTGCTGTTGGCGATGTTTTGGTCGACCAGTTTCAGTTCATGATCCGGGTCGGTTTTGACGCCTTTGAGGTGCCCGATGGCAAGGACCCTCAGGCCTATCTTGATGCTTTGGAAAAGATCACCATTTTCTATCAGCGCACGGCAGATGCGCGGAGCCCCGTCGCCCGACAGCGGCACGCCAAATAGAAGGGCCTCCCATGAAGCTCGTCGAAAAAGCGACTATTGCAGGGTTTTTGTCCGTCTCCTTGGCTGCTTGTGTCCCCATTAGTATGGAGCCGGTGAGTCCAGCTCAGGCGCAGGCCTATGCCGACAGCTTTGCTCTGCCGGAGGAGACGCTGACCGATCATGTCTATAGCGGCGTCATTGGGTCGACCGAAAGCGTCATCGTCTTTGCGACGGACGATATCGGCCTGAAAGCCTATATGGTCAATGTGAACGCGTTCGGCGGCAGCCGTGAAGAATTGCCCCGACTGCACGATGCCTGGATCTACCAAGAAATTATGCAGGTAATGTTCGAGGACGTTGACGGTGACGGCGAGACCGAATTGTTGGTGGTTGCAACATTTATTTCGGGCTCGGGGCCAAATGCTGCGATCCCGTTCCACAGCGTCAGCGTTCTTGATTGGACGGATGAAGGGGTTGTGCGCCGCCGTGACATCGAAGAGTTGGCAATGGTGCAACGTCTCGACAATGAACCGACCGCCAGTGAACCGACCGCCAGTGAGTCCATCGAAGTTATTGAGATCGAGTCAGAACCAGCGGAGCCAGCGGCGCAGTAGCCGCAAATTTAATTATCATGGTCAGTATTAACGATTTCGCCGAGACAATTGAACAGCGGGCAATTCTTCTGCAGTTGGCCTATGGCGGGCTAGCGGGGAGCGATCTTTTGCGAGCGGTCTTGAAAAGTGAGCTCGCCGGCAATATCGCTCTGGTCTCGTCGTTCGGCGCGGATTCGGGCGTTTTGTTGCATATGGTGGCTCAAATAGCACCCAAAACACCGGTTATTTTTCTCGATACCGGAATGCATTTCGGCCAGACCGGCGATTATGGCAAAGAACTGACTAAAAAACTCGGTCTGACGGATGTACGGGTGGTAACGCCCGACGGCGAGGAAACTACCGCTCAGGACCCTCAGGGTGGCCTATGGCAGCGCGATACGGACGCTTGTTGTGAGTTGAGGAAGGTGCGGCCTCTCGCCCGTGCACTAGAAAATTTTGACGGCTGGATCACCGGCCGTCGCCGACATCAACTCGGGCTGCGCATCGATATGCCGGTACTCGAAGCCGATGCCACCCACATCAAACTAAACCCATTGAGCCAATGGGCGCAGGAAGATGTGGATAGCTACTATGAAGCCAATGATATCGAGCGCCACCCCCTCTATGAGCAGGGATATTTTTCCATTGGTTGCTGGCCCTGCACCCAGGCGACTGTGTCGGGTGAAGATGTGCGCTCAGGCCGTTGGGCCGACAAGGATGATAAAACCGAATGCGGCATTCACGTCGCCGGTTTCGATCCGTCGATATAGGGTGTGTCGTTCAGTCTAGTCGACTGTCCAGCTATGTCCTTTTCGCAATGTGTCGTTCAAGCTTGCCACCTTGCCATCCGATTGCGCTTCTGCAACCAGGCCAAGTATATGCTCGTCATGGGCCGGGGCAGGGTTGCAATACAGAACACCCATAGCGGTTGGAAATGACGGAGCCCGTAAACCGGCAAGCAGCATGGCAAGGGTCCGGTTGGTCTCGTTATGGACTAGAATATCGGCTTCGGTGACGCCGTTTTCGCCCAACGTGACAATCTCTAGATCAAATGAGCCATCGTTTTTCAGGCGTAGTCCCTTGTCATTTTCTTTGCCGTAAAGCAGCGGCTGGCCGTGCTCCACATGGATTTGGGAATCGGCTTTGAGCGCCTTGTCGGTCAAGCTGTCCCAGACGCCGTCATTATAGACGATACAGTTTTGCAGTATTTCGACAAAGGACGTGCCCTTATGGTCCTTGGCACGGGTCAGAATACCGGGCATCTGCTTCTGGTTTACATCGGCTGATCGAGCGACGAAACGGGCGCCGGACCCAAGAGCAAACTGGCATGGATTGACCGGGCTATCGGTCGATCCGGTGGGGGTCGTCGGCGACCGCATGCCGGTTCGGCTGGTCGGTGAATATTGGCCCTTGGTGAGCCCATACACTTCATTGTTGAACAGCAGAAACTGTAAATCCACATTCCGTCGCAGCATGTGCAATGTATGATTGCCGCCAATGGACAGTGCATCGCCGTCGCCCGAAACCACCCAAATATCGAGATCGGGATTGGCTAGTTTGACGCCGGTTGCGATCGCCGGAGCCCGGCCATGGATGGTGTGAAAACCATAGGTTTCCATGTAATAGGGAAAGCGCGAGGCGCAGCCGATACCGGAAATAAACACCGTGTTTTCCGGCGTCGCGCCGATGTCGGCCAACGTCCGTTGGACGCCCTTGAGAATGGCGTAGTCGCCGCAGCCGGGACACCAGCGAACCTCTTGGTCACTGGCAAAATCCTTGGCAGTCAGTTTTTCGGGCGGTGTCTGAACGTTCATCCTATTTGCTCCCCGGAAGATCGCGGATGGCGTTAACGATTTCATCGATCTTAAACGGCTTGCCGTTAACTTTGTTGAGTCCCTTGGCCGGTATGACATATTGGCTACGCAGCAAAGTCAAAAGCTGGCCGGTATTCATCTCGGGCACCAGAACATGTTCATAGGACCCGAGCAGTTCACCAAGGTTGCGCGGCAGTGGCCAGATATAATTTAGGTGGATATGAGAAACATCAAGGCCCTCACTGCGTAAATCATATACCGCGCGGCTGATCGGCCCAAAGGTAGAGCCCCAGCCAACGACGGCGATCTTGCCGCCCTCGGTTCCCTGATCGACCTTTTGCTCGGGAATATCGTTGGCGATACCGGCAATTTTCTGATGGCGTAAATCGGTCATCAGTTGGTGATTGTCCGGATCATAAGAGATCGTACCCTGTGGATTGCGTTCAATGCCGCCGATCCGGTGGGTCAAATTCGGTGTACCGGGTTTTACCCAGGGCCGAGCTAAGGTCGTATCGTCGCGTCCAAATGGCAGAAACCCTTCCGGGTCGGTCCGAAACTCAACCGGAAAAGGCTCATATTTATCGAAGTCGGGAATGAGCCATGGCTCCGACGCATTCGCGATATAGCCGTCGGATAGCAAAATCACCGGGGTCATATATTTTGTTGCAATGCGCACTGCCTCGATCGTCATGTCGAAGCCGTCGGTTGGCGAACTGATTGACAGCACTGGCAAAGGCGCATCGGCGTTGCGGCCGAAAACCGCCAGATATAGATCCGATTGCTCGGTCTTGGTCGGCAGGCCGGTCGATGGCCCGGCGCGCTGGGTGTTGACGATAACCAGCGGCAATTCTGTGCCGATGGCCAAACCGATGGCCTCGCCTTTTAACGCGATACCCGGACCCGACGACGAGGTTACGCCGAGCGAGCCCGCATAAGAAACGCCAATGGCTGCACAGGCGGCGGCGATTTCATCCTCGGCCTGGAAGGTGACAATATTATGGTCCTTCATACCGGCCAAAGTGTGCAAAATCGCCGAGGCAGGGGTAATCGGATAGGAGCAAAAGAGCATCTGCAATCCGGCCAATTCGGCGCCGGCAGCGAGCCCCCAGGCAATGGTCTCGGTGCCGGTGACGGTCCGATAGACGCCCGGTTCGATTTTGGCGACGCCGATATCGACAATACCGACTTCGGCGGGCATTTCCGCCGTTTCGCCAAAGGCGTGTCCGGCATCTAGCGCGGCAATATTTGCGCCAGCAATATCCGCCCGCTTGGCAAATTTAGCATTCAGCCAGTCGGTCGTTGCTTTGCGTTTGCGCCCATACATCCAATAGACAAGGCCAAGGGCCCACATGTTTTTGGAGCGTAGCGCTTCTTTCTGCGAGAGCCCATGCTCTTTCACCGCTTCGAGAGTCAGCCGTGACATATCAATTTTTACCACCCGGTAATGATCATCGAGATCACTGCCTTCGAGCGGGTTGGCCTCATAGCCGGCTTTTTGCAGATTACGGTCGGTAAAAGCGCCGACGTCGAGAATAAGCACGCCGTGGGGCTTTAGATCTTCGATATTGGTTTTCAGCGCGGCTGGGTTCATCACCACCAGCACATCGACGAGGTCGCCGGCGGTCATGATGTTGCGGGCGCCGAAATTTATCTGGAAGGCCGAAACACCGAAAGTCGTGCCGGCGGGCGCCCTGATTTCTGCCGGAAAATCAGGGAAAGTCGTCAGATCCTGACCGGCAAGTGCGGTTGCGAGAGTGAACTGGCTACCGGTGAGCTGCATACCGTCGCCGGAATCCCCGGCAAATCGAACAACGGCGGAATCGGATTCGCGATGGTCTGCGGGGGTTTCTTCCGCCGCAGCGACATTAGCCATTAGGCCTCTCCCTTGCTCAAACAATGGGTGCGCTTCACGCGTTCTTGCGCCCAGATAATAAGTTAGTTCGGCGGCGTCGCCGAAGAAAATTCGCCTTCGTCTAAGCCTGTTAGGCGTCGACGTCAATCAGCGATTAGTCATGATCGTTTGAGTGTCCATCAGTCCAGACTGGCAAGCATCTCTGCGATAGTAGCAAATTTGCACCTTGGCGCGCCTTCCGGCGCGGCGGCAATTTCGGCAGCGTCGATCTTTTTCCAGTCATCGAACGAGACGGCGCGAACGTTGCGCTCGGCCAAAAGGGCCGCTAGACCGTCGCGGCCCGGCAAGTCCGATGGCGTAATTTCGGCAATGATGCGTTTGGCGACATGATCGCCATCATGTTTATTCGTGCCGATGGTGCCGGTCGGCCCGCGTTTTATCCAGCCTGCAACATAGAGATTGTCTTCGACATGGCCGTCATCATTGGTAATCACCCCGGCCCATTCATCGACCGGCAAATCATCCATCGGCGCTCCGCGATAGCCGACGGCGGGCAATACTAGACCGCATTCAATATCATAAGTCTCGCCGGTGCCGACGGCCCGGCCGTCTTCGACTTTCGTGCGCTCTAAACGCAGTCCCTCGACCCGGTCGCCGCCGAGAATTTCGACGGGATTGGAATAAAATGAAAAATGCACGCGTTTGGGCTTGGTGCCATCGTCCAAGCCGACGAAACTTTTCATGCTTTCAAGATTGCGCTCGCGAACCCGCAGGTCGCGGTCGGAAAACTCGCCGGTGACTTCATCGGGTAACTGGCCCGGATCGATGACCGGGGCGGCGATTTCCAGCTCGCCCATTTCGCGCAATTCGACATTGGTGAATTTGGCCTCGATGGGCCCGCGCCGGCCAAACATGTAGACGTCCGTCAGCGGCGAGGCATGGATGGCTGCGCCAGCATGGGCTGCTAAATCCGTCGCCGCCATCTCCGCCGGGGTTTTGACCAGGACCCGGGCGATATCAATGGCGACATTGCCGTTGCCGATGACCGCGACAGCCCCGGTGTTGAGGTCAGGGTTAAGTTCGGTAAAATCGGGATGAGCATTATACCAGCCGACAAAGGCAGCGGCGCCAAAGACGCCAATTTTATCTTCGCCGGGAATGCCCAGAGGCCGATCGAGGGGCGAGCCGATTGTTAGGACGACCGCATCATACATGGTTTTTAGCTCGGCCACGGAAACGTCGCGTCCCATTTCGACATTGCCGAAATAGGCAAACTGCGGCCGTTCGGCGGTCTTGGTATAGGCGCGCGTGACATTTTTTGTCTTGGCGTGATCTGGCGCAACCCCGCCACGAATGAGCCCAAAGGGCGTCGGCAAGCGCTCGATAATATCAACGCGGCAATCTTCGACGTTTTTCATTAAGGCGTCGGCGGTATAAAAGCCGCTCGGACCTGATCCAACGATAGCGACATTAAGGGTCATGAAATAAAACCGCGTGTGGTGGGAAATGGTCGTAGGGGTGGCAGTAAAGTCATATTGACGAAGGTTGGCAAGGCCAACATTACCGTTTCCAGAACTATTTTGAAATTAAGTGGGGTTGACCCTAATTAAGGCGCGTCGCCGACGAAAATTCGAGCAAATGGACGGCCGATTTAATCTCTCCGGGGAGAGACGCCTGAGCGACCCGGACCGAATGCAGGGTTCCATCCAGATTATGGGCCCAAAAATCGAGAAATCGATTGAGGTAGGGAAAATCCGGGGCGCGGTCCAGATATTGCCAGACAAAACTTTGCAACAAGGCGGGGTGATCGGGGAAATGATAGAGAATTTCCGCCGTCGTCAGGCGCCGATGGTTCAGAGCGAGATGTGTTGTCGCCGGTTGCGATATATTTTTAATCATTGATCCCATAGGTAAATGATGCGGCCATTTGCAGCACTTGGCAAGAAAAACCTTTAAAAACAATAATTTAGCAGCATTCCACTGAGAGTGCTGCCGACGAGGCCGGCACCGGGGGCGGGATATCGCCGGGCATTATTTTTGACGCCATCTTGACAGGACTCTCTAGGACACTTAAGTCCCTGGCACTCGATAGCCGAGAGTGCTAACGGACCGCCGCTATATAGCGGCTGACCAGCCTCGAAGGCTCAAAAACCAAGAACAAATGGAGATTAGCAGATGAATTTTCGCCCGTTGCACGATCGGGTCGTTGTTCGGCGCCTCGATAGTGAAGAGCGCACCGCCGGCGGCATTATCATTCCTGATTCGGCCCAAGAAAAGCCGAGCGAAGGGGAAGTGGTCGCAGTTGGGGCCGGTGCCCGCGACGAAGACGGCAAGCTTGTTGAGCTGGACGTATTGGCCGGCGACCGTGTGCTGTTTGGCAAATGGTCTGGAACCGAAGCCACCATCGATGGCGAAGAGCTCCTGATCATGAAGGAGTCGGACATCATGGGAATTATTGAGATCAAAAAGAGAGCCAAGAAGGCCGCCTAAAGATTTTAGGCCCGCCTCTAAAGGAGAAATATCGAAATGGCTGCTAAAGAAGTTCAGTTTTCCACCAAAGCACGCGATGCGATGCTACGCGGCGTCGACGTGCTTGCCGATGCCGTCAAAGTGACCCTCGGCCCCAAGGGCCGTAACGTCATTCTAGACAAGGCGTTCGGCGCACCACGCATCACCAAGGATGGCGTGACCGTTGCCAAAGAAATCGAGCTCGAAGACAAGTTCGAAAATATGGGCGCTCAGATGGTCAAGGAAGTTGCTTCCAAGACCAATGATCTTGCCGGTGACGGCACCACCACCGCCACCGTTCTGGCCCAGGCCATCGTACGCGAAGGCGCCAAGGCGGTTGCCGCCGGTCTGAACCCGATGGATCTAAAGCGTGGCGTTGATCAGGCTGTCGCAGTGGTTGTCGCTGACGTTGTCAAGCGCGCCAAAAAGGTCAAGACCTCGGCCGAAATCGCCCAGGTTGGCACGATTTCAGCCAATGGCGACGCCGAAGTTGGCTCCTACATCGCCGAGGCGATGGAGCGGGTCGGCAACGAAGGCGTGATCACGGTTGAAGAAGCTAAATCCCTGCACACCGAGCTTGAAGTCGTTGAAGGCATGCAGTTCGACCGGGGTTATCTCTCCCCTTACTTCATCACCAATGCCGACAAGATGCTGTGCGACCTTGAGAACCCCTATATCTTGTTGCACGAGAAAAAGCTGACCAATTTGCAGCCGATGCTCAATGTGCTCGAAGCTGTGGTTCAGTCGGGTCGACCGTTGCTGATCATTGCCGAAGACGTCGAAGGCGAAGCGCTGGCGACCTTGGTTGTCAACAAGTTGCGCGGTGGCCTGAAAATCTCGGCTGTTAAAGCACCGGGTTTTGGCGATCGTCGCAAGGCGATGCTCGAAGACATCGCGATTTTGACCGGTGGTCAGGTTGTGTCCGAAGACCTCGGTATCAAGCTCGAAAATGTCGACCTGGCGATGCTGGGTTCGGCCAAGAAAGTTTCGATCACCAAGGACGAGACAACCATCGTTTCGGGTGGCGGCAAGAAGACGGAGCTGACGGCGCGCTGCAATCAGATCCGGGCCCAAGCCGACGAGACCAGCTCCGACTATGACCGTGAGAAACTGCAAGAGCGGCTGGCGAAACTCGCCGGTGGCGTTGCCGTGATCCGGGTTGGCGGTGCGACCGAGATCGAAGTCAAAGAGCGCAAAGACCGGGTCGAGGATGCGATGCACGCGACCCGCGCCGCGGTCGAAGAAGGCGTTGTCACCGGTGGCGGCACGGCTCTTCTCTACGCGACCAAGGCCCTCGACAAGCTCGACCTTGCCAATAACGACCAAAAGGTCGGTGTCGATATCGTTCGCCGGGCCATTCAGGCCCCGGTTCGCCAGATTGCTGAAAACGCCGGTGTCGATGGCGCCGTGGTGGCCGGCAAGCTGCTCGAGCAGAAAGACACCAACTGGGGCTACGACGCCCAGGCCGACAAATATTGCGACCTGGTGAAAGCCGGCGTCATCGACCCGACCAAGGTCGTGCGCGCGGCTCTGCAGGACGCGGCCTCTGTCGCCGGTCTGCTGATCACCACCGAGGCAATGATCGCCGATGCTCCCGCACCGGCCCCGGCCGCGGGCGGCGGCGGTGGCCATGCCCACGACATGGGCGGCATGATGTAGTCGCTTCGGTCAAACACAGTCGTTCAATAAAAAGGGCCGCGCCTCCGATATCGGGGGCGCGGCCTTTTTGTATGCTGATCGCGTGATTGCGATGGGACTATAATTATCGGGTTTCGCGCAAGCTAGGTCCTAACTCCTACCGAAACCGTGTCCTGGCCCAAATTCAAATTCGCCAGGTATTTTGGGCCAGGACGGAGTCGGTTCTATTCAGGCTTAGCTAGCGTGGATCCCCGCAAAGTCTTGCAATCCTGGCACACGCGACCTCAATGCGGCCGCGCTCGTTGTTCTCTCTCGCAACCTGAGCCAGATAATACCCTGAGAGCTCCTGTTGCGCCGTCTGCTCCCTACTATTTTGCTGTATGGCGGCAATGACATTAGCCCGGCACTTTTGCGCTTGGGTCCAAGATGTTCGATACTGGAAATCGGGGTGAACTGGCCCGCCACAACTAGTCCAGATATATAGAGTAGGCACAGGGTCGCCAGGCTGATGATAAATAGGTCCGTTTGCAAAGCGATCAACCCTTCCCGCGCTGCGCCCCGTATCGGGTACATACTCAACGTCCAGGTCGGTACCGTTGTTCCCCCTGCTCTGCGCATAGGCGTCGCTGCTATGCGTCGCCAGCAGGATGCCGGAAGTAGCGAGCACGAGCGCCAGTGTCATAAGGGCGGGGATGATGGCCAAGGTGATTTTTCTGAAAGATAAATACATTAAGAACTCCCAATACTTACTGTGTTTAACGATATAACCGAAATCGACCGGCTTTGTTCGTCATGTCGTTTGACAAGAAAAGAGGTGGGTGAACGCCATTTCGTAAACCCTCCAGACTTTCACTAAACTGTAACGATATTAGGCATATGGTCAAGCAATGTTTAATCATACGGAATAATTACATCTACTTACAGTAATTAGAAGTAAAATACGGTTTTTGATATATTTTTTACTATAAACCCAGTGTTTGGGTAGGCCCTGCCTGCTGGACATCGGATTGGCCACGATGTGGCCTCAAAATTTAGAGTAGTCGTGTGACCAAAATGCCAGTGTCGATGGCGCCGTGGTGGCCGGCAAGCTGCTCCAGGATTCGTATACGGCAACCGCATCCCGACCCAAGGCCAATAACGTCGGGTGCCCTCGGGTCAGGACTGGATCGGCTCCATCTGGATCTATCGGCGGTCACAAGCGGCTCTACCGGTAACGCAGGCAATCTCGCTGGCGGCCCGTCCAGCCGCGTCATGTGCACTGGAGATCGAGCGTTCTCTATTAATACGCGCTTCGTCCTCTCGTGCGCGCCTCTGGCGCGAGCGCTCGCCGGCTCTGTACATGTCTAGAGTTTCTTGGCACTGTGAAAGGGTCATCCGTACGGGCCCCATGCCGGGAACGCCCATGTTGCAGGCGCCTGTGCGATTGGGGCCGGTCAGGGTGCCTCCACGAGTTGGGGCGTAATGCTCGCCTTGGTAAATAAACCCCGGTAGACCATAAAAGTCATCCGTATAGCGATCATGAGCCCCTGAGGTGATCCCAGGGCCTCTTTGCTCCGGAACATCCCGACTATGATCACTATTGGTACCCCCCCCGTTGTCGCGGGTCTGGGCATTGGCGTCGCTACTATGTGTTACCAGCATGGTGCCGGATGCGGTGAGCATTAGTGCCAGTGCGATAAAGGATGGAGCAGGAATGGAGGCGACTTTTTTGAATGAACTGTGCATTACGAACTCCAAATAAATACTGTCTAAATTCACTATCTAACAAATCTATAATTTAACTCTAATTCAATATCTAATAAGAATCGACCGGGTTTTCCTCGGTCGTCCCGATTGATCGGAAAGACTGCAGGCAACACCTCTCGCAATATCTCTGTTGGCTAAGTTTGGTAGCTAAATTCGCTGCAGTAGCGCTACCAATCGCTCTCATCTAATATGCCATCCTTGCGCAGCGCTCCGACGGATGGGGCGGCGGGCAGACTGAATTGGGTGGAGGCCGCAGCTAGATGCCAACGACGTTCAAGCGGGGGGCCAGGTCGGTCCGCAACCAAATGATTGCGGTTGGGTTGGTGGCTGTTTTCGCGGGCGCTTGGGCGGGACCAGCCCTTGCCTGGGGGCATTTGCCGGAATTTGGGGTTGCTTCTCAAAGCCCAACCCTGGTGCTCGACGTTGTCGAGCGCGGGCGCATTCGCTTTTGCGTTGAAAATAAAGACGACCGATATGTAGACGGTGATCTGGAAATACTGGTCGAGGCGTCGCTTCGGGTCTGGCTGACCGAAATCGAAGATCTTGTCGGTCGGGATATTGCTGTGGAGCGCGAATGCGCGATTTCCATGGTCGACCTGATGGTCGTATTCGGCGATGTTGCCGGCGGCAGTAATGGCGAGGGGCCGGCGGATTTTGCCTACCGGGCGCCGCTCACCCGGGGCGCCAACCGGTTTTCCCTGGTCGCCTTCAATACGGTCGATACGAATGCTGCGGGCGGTAATGAGCTGGTCTTCATGAGCGCGTTGGATTTTTTAGGTGAGACGGCGTCGCTCGATCAGGCGGACAAGCTGGAATTTCTGCGGCTCATATCGACCGATGCGCCAAATCGGTTTCTCGGCCGTAGGTTTGCCACCATGGAGCGGGTCTTCGGCCGTGTTGGGGAAAAGGCGGGCTTTGAAGTCGATACCGGCCCGGCCGTTGCCGAGCGCCTCGGTATCACCGATAATCCGGCCGACCTCTTTCCAGTGATGATCCATGAATTCGGTCATGCGTTTGGCCTATGCGACATGCGGCCAATTCCTTATGAAATTCGATGCAATCGGCAATGGCGGACGGAATTGACGGACAGTTCCGTGATGGCCTTTGGCGGATATGTTTTGCGCCCCGACGATATCGAAGGTATCAGGTCCATTTTCGAGCGTTTCGCCAAGCGCCCGTTTCTCGATGGACGTATTTTCGGTGCCGATGATCGCCAGCCCGACGACCGATTTAACCGGGCACTGGTACGTATTGAACGCGAAGACCGGGGGCCGTTGATCGGGACCTTTGTTGGCGATTGCCGGACGGTTTTGGCTTCGGGTCACGGATTGTTTTCAGATGGTGGTGCCACTGTTTCGATGGAAGATATGGCGTTGTTCCCAGTTTGGCAGACTGAAAATGCGGTTGAGCTTGAGGTCGACTGGGAGACCAGTGTGGCGACCAGTGTGGCGGATGGCTTGGAGCAGCCGATATTCCGCTCCGCCGCCGTTCCCGAGGCGGATTTTTTCGCCGTCCGTTTGACCGAAGATGCCGAGGGCTGTCAGCCGGTCATAATAGACCAGGCGAGTGCCACCCAGATCGTCAATGCCAACGGGCCATTTGAAGTCGTCAGTTTGGGTGGGTTCGGTCCAGACGGCCGTCTGGCGGCAACTGTGAGCGTTCAAGCGGCGGGCTCTTGCGAAATCTTCAGCCGTCCGTTCGGCAATAAATTTTATCAAGACCCGGCCAATTTTCTGACCGATTGCGACTTGAGCCATGAAAACGAGGGTAGTCCGGTTATCACCGAGCAAAACGGCGAATTTTACTTAATCGGAATTTCCGCCGGTGCAGACCG
The DNA here is from genome assembly GCA_021774575.1 of Alphaproteobacteria bacterium. Classification (GTDB taxonomy): domain Bacteria; phylum Pseudomonadota; class Alphaproteobacteria; order UBA6615; family UBA6615; genus JAJFIX01. Next base: position 284,944 of record JAJFIX010000006.1, read on the forward strand.
GCTGCCCCAATTTATGCGCAGTGACGAAAGTTATATCGTGCCGGTGGTTCCGGGCCAGGCCGAGTTCGCCAGTGGCGCTACTTATCGCGGCAGCGAGGGCAGTATCGCCGGGGCCAATATATTTATCCGTCTCGGGGGGGCTCTGCTGGCGGCGATAACGTCGGGCGAATGAGTGCCCGACCGTTTTGGGCCTATCCGTCGACGAACATCTCCCGTTTATAGCCTTGAAAATACAGCAGCGCGGTTAAATCGCCGTAATCGATGCGTATGTCGGCGGCATCGCGCAGGATCGGCTTACCGCGATAAGCGGCCCCCATTCCGGCAGCTTCAATCATTGCCAGATCGTTGGCGCCGTCACCGACGGCTAATCCGTCTTCCGGGGCCAATCCATTTGTTTTGGCCAGGCTTTGCAAAGCCGCGAGCTTTGCCTGCCGGTCGAGGATTGGCTCGACAACCCGTCCGGTGAGCTTGCCATCGCTGATTTCCAATTGATTGGCCTGCTCGGCGGCAAACCCGACTTCCCGCGCGACATGGGTGGTAAATTGGCTGAAACCACCGGAAACCAGCATGGTTTTTGCACCCTCTTCGGCCATGGTCGCGACCAGGGTTTTTGCCCCGTGGGTGAAGTCCAAATCGGCAATTGCTTTGTCGATAATTGCCACGTCCAGCCCTTTTAGCGTTGCAACACGCTCTCGCAGGGCGTCCTTGAAATCGATTTTACCTTCCATCGCCCGCGCCGTTACCTCGGCCACTGCCCGGCCGACACCGGCATGCACGGCCAGTTCGTCGAGGGTCTCGCCAACAACAATTGTCGCGTCCATGTCGGCGATGAGAAATCGCTTCTTGCGGTTCTCTGCGGGGAGGACGGCAAAATCGACTTCCGCCACGCTCAATGGCCGTTCGACCAACAGACGCAAGCCCGCCGCCTCGCCAGCCTCGACGCTCATATCGCAGGCCTCGTCGGGGGCAAGCCAGCTCGGCGGGCCGAGGGTCAGTCCGGCCTGCTCGGCGTGGCGCCGCAAATCGTCGGTCAGCGCTTCGTTGACACGATAGCTGCCGGGCGGGGCAATCAGGGTGAGTATATGGGTCATCTTCGGCTATAAGCCTTTATCATGAGGAAAAGGGCACGGGTCACGATTATCGGCGGAACCACGGCGAGCGGCAAATCCCGTGCGGCGTTGGCCTTGGCGCAGGCCAACGACGGGGTGGTGATAAACGCCGATGCAATGCAAATCTACCGCGATCTCGAAATTCTCACGGCGCGTCCCGGCCCGGCGGACCTCGCGGCAGCGCCTCACAGGCTTTACGGTATTACCGACGGGGCCGAACGATCCAGCGTTGCCACCTGGCGCGGGCTGACGGTCGAGGCAATCGATGGGGCCCTGGCAGAAGGGCGCTTGCCAATCGTCGTCGGGGGGACGGGGCTTTATTTGCGGGCCCTCATGCAAGGGCTGGCACCGGTCCCTGAAATCCCTGAAGAGACGAGCCAAGAGGCACTGGCGCTTTACGACGAAACTGGCGGCTCCGCATTTCATGCCAGGCTCACGGCGATTGATCCGGAAATGGCGGTGCGGCTCAACCCAGGCGACCGGCAACGAACCACGCGCGCCTTTGCGGTGTTCAACGCCACTGGCCATTCGCTGGCCCATTGGCAGCGCCAACCGGTGGATCAACCGCCCTATATATTTGATGCCACTGTCATTGTCCCTGAGCGGACGGCGCTCTATTCAGCGTGCGACGCACGTCTTGAGGAGATGATGGAGGACGGGGCGATCGAAGAGGTCCGAGCCCTCATCGCGCGCGGCCTGGAGCCGACATTGCCGGTGATGAAGAGCCTGGGGGTGGCCGCGATTGCTAGCCATATCGGCGGAGATATAAGCCGGGCCGAGGCCCTGGCCGCAGGCCAGCAGGCAACGCGTAATTACGCAAAGCGCCAGACGACCTGGTTCCGAAATCAGATGTCCGACGCCAAAATGGTCGCTCATTACGGTGAGATACCCATTTAAGTAATTTTATTTCATTTAATTCTATATAATAATAATTATATTCTCTTGACCGGCCAATACAGGCATCATATGTTTCGTGCGAGATCCGGCGGCCGCCTGTTTGAAGCGCCGCCGATATTTTTGCTTTCGGGTGGCCCGACTGAATAGGAAGCCAAGTCATGACGCAAGAACAGGACCTGCAGCCTGGCGCAGAAATCGTAATTCGGGCCCTCATCGACCAGGGCGTCGAGGTTATATTTGGCTATCCCGGCGGCGCGGTGTTGCCGCTCTATGACGCGATCTTCAAACAGAACGCAATCAAACATCATATCGTCCGCCACGAACAAGGGGCGGTGCATATGGCCGAAGGCTATGCCCGTTCAACCGGCAAGGTCGGTGTGGTGCTGGTCACGTCCGGGCCAGGTGCGACCAACGCGGTGACCGGTTTGACCGACGCCCAGATGGATTCGATTCCGATCGTTTGTCTGACCGGCCAGGTGCCGACCCATTTGATCGGCAATGATGCGTTTCAAGAGGCCGATACGACCGGCATCACGCGGTCCTGCACCAAACACAATTACTTGGTGAAGGATTCAAACAAGCTCGCGGCGACCATCCACGAGGCCTTTCATGTGGCGTCAACCGGCCGACCCGGCCCGGTGGTGGTCGATCTGCCCAAAGATATTCAATTTGCGCCCGCGCCCTATGTGGGCCCGGCAGAAAAAGCCGATCACCCGTCTTATAAGCCCCATGTTTCGGTCAATATGGATGCCGTGGAACGGGCGGCCGACGCGATCGAGGCAGCAAAGCGGCCGATATTCTACATTGGCGGCGGCTGTATTAATTCAGGGCCGCAAGCCTGTGCGCTGGTGACGAAATTTGTCCGCGAAACCGGGTTTCCGGCGACCACGACGCTGATGGGGTTGGGCGCTTTTCCCGGCACCGATCCGTTGGCCCTGGGCATGGTCGGCATGCACGGCACCTATGAGTCCAATCTGGCCATGCATGATTGCGACTTGATGATCAATATTGGCGCCCGGTTCGACGACCGGGTGACCGGCAGGCTCGATGCCTTTTCGCCTGACTCGGTGAAAATTCACGTCGATATTGACCGCAGCTCGATCAATAAGTCGGTGCCCGTCGACATACCGATTGTCGGCGATGTCGGCGAGGCGATGACGGCATTATTTAAGGTCTGGAAATCCAAGAAACGCAAGATCAACGGCTCGGCACTGGCGCTGTGGTGGGAGCAGATCGATAAATGGCGCAGCGTCGATTGCCTGGCCTTTAACCAGGATCCTCAGGGCCCTATTAAGCCACAATATGCGCTGGAACGCCTCTATCAGTTGACCAAGGACCGCAATACCTATGTGACCACCGAGGTCGGACAGCATCAGATGTGGGCGGCGCAATATTATAAGTTCGACACGCCCAATCGCTGGATGACTTCGGGGGGGCTCGGGACTATGGGATATGGCTTGCCGGCCGCCATCGGTGTTCAGGTGGCTCATCCCGATGCCCTGGTGCTTGATATTGCAGGCGAGGCCTCGACCATGATGAATATTCAAGAACTCGGTACGATGGCGCAATATAATCTGCCGGTTAAGGTTTTCATCCTGAATAACGAGTATCTCGGCATGGTGCGCCAATGGCAGGAATTGCAGCATGGCAGCCGCTATTCGGAAAGCTATAGCTCGGGCTTGCCCGATTTTATAAAGCTTGCGGAAAGTTTTGGCGCAAAAGGTTTACGGGCCAGCCGTCCCGACGAGGTCGATGGACTGATTGAAGAAATGATTGTCCATGACGGTCCCGTTATCGCCGATGTGATGGTTGCCAAAGAGGAAAGCTGCTATCCGATGATCCCAGGCGGTGCGCCCCATAATGAAATACTGCTCGGACCCGAGAGCGCCGTGGAGCAGAAAACCTCCGAGGAAGGCATGGTGTTGGTCTAATGTCTGATCCGCAATTTGTGTACACAAAACCAAGCGTCACCGAGGCGGTTGAGCGGCACACTATCGCTGTTTTGGTTGAAAATGAGCCCGGCGTATTAGCCCGGGTGATCGGTCTGTTTTCCGGGCGTGGTTATAATATCGAAAGCCTGACCGTGGCCGAAGTCGTCGGGGATCGAAATATCAGCCGGATCAACGTCGTAACCACCGGGACACCGATGGTCATCGAGCAAATCAAAGCGCAATTGCAGCGGCTGGTGCCGATATACGATGTTGTCGATTTAACCGCGCTGGGACCACATATTGAACGCGAAGTGGCCTTGGTCAAGGTCGCCAATGAGGGCTCAAACCGGCGCGAAGCGCTTCGTATTGCCGATATCTTTGGCGCTCGCGTTGCCGATACGACGATTGAGAGCTTCGTTTTTTCAATGACCGGCGAAACCGACAAGGTCGATAGCTTCATCGAATTGATGACGGCGCTGGGTAAAGTCGAGGTTGCCCGGTCCGGTGTTGTTGCCATCTCACGCGGCAAAGAGATTATGTAATTGCCGAAATCCTCCGGGCGCTGTAAAAACCGGCGCAAATCTATTCATGAATGCGCCGACCGGGCGCGTTGTTACTGACCAAAAGGGATCCACGCCATGCGCGTTTATTATGACCGCGACGCCGATGTAAACCTGATCAAATCGAAAAAGATCGCCGTCGTCGGCTATGGCAGTCAGGGCCATGCCCATGCCAATAATCTGCGCGATAGCGGCGCCAAAGATATCGTCATCGCCCTGCGTGACGGCTCGGCTTCGGCAAAAAAAGCCGAAGATGCTGGGTTTAAGGTGATGACTGTCGCTGATGCCGCTGCCTGGGCCGATGTTGTTTCGATGTTGGCGCCCGATGAATTGCAGCGTCACATCTATCGCGACGACCTGCACGCCAATATGAAAAAGGGTGCGTCGCTGATTTTCGCCCACGGGCTGGTCGTCCATTTCAGCCTGGTTGAGCCGCGCGACGATATTGATGTTTTGATGGTTGCGCCCAAGGGGCCGGGTCACACCGTGCGCGGCGAATATCAACGCGGCGCCGGGGTGCCGTGTTTGATTGCCGTCGATAAAGACCAAAGCGGCAATGCCCATGATATCGGGCTTTCCTATGCCAGCGCCATCGGCGGTGGCCGGGCCGGTATTATCGAAACCACGTTTAAAGAAGAGTGCGAAACCGATCTCTTCGGCGAGCAGGCGGTTCTGTGTGGCGGTCTGACCTCACTGATCAAGGCGGGTTTCGAAACCTTGGTGGAAGCTGGTTATGCACCGGAAATGGCATATTTCGAATGTGTGCATGAGGTCAAATTGATCGTCGATCTCATTTATGAGGGCGGCATCGCAAATATGCGTTATTCGATCTCAAACACGGCTGAATTCGGCGATTATACCCGCGGCCCGCGCCTTGTCACCGACGAGACCAAGGCGGAGATGAAGAAAATTCTTTCCGAAATTCAGCAGGGCAGCTTCAGCCGCGAATGGATGTTGGAAAACGAGGTCAATCAGACCGGATTCAAAACCATGCGACGTAAAGAATCCGAGCATGGCATCGAAGAGGTCGGGCAGCGTCTGCGCGATATGATGCCCTGGATCACCGAAGGGGCGTTGGTCGATAAGGCCAAGAATTAGGCCAAATGCAGAAGGATTATTTTGTCGAGCGCGATGGCGAGACGTTCGCCGGTCTGCACCTGCTCTACGATATCTGGGCGGCCGAGCGCCTCGACGATAAGGCCTATGTAGAAGGGGCTCTGCGCGATGCAGCGGTGGCGGCAAACGCCACCGTCTTGCACGTTCATGTGCACGAGTTCTCCGAGACCGGCGGCTTATCAGGGGTGGCGATCTTGGCCGAAAGCCACATTTCGGTTCATACTTGGCCCGAGCGCAATTTTGCCGCCTTTGATATATTTATGTGCGGCGACTGCGACGCCTATGACGCCGTACCGGTCCTTCGCGCCGCCTTTGCGCCGCAAAATGAGCGTCTTGACGAAGTACGACGCGGTCGATCATTGGCTGCGGTCGAACGGGCGGCGTGACCGAAGCTCTTGCCTGGCGCTGGTTCGATGAGACCTTGGACGAGGGCTATCGCCTGGGGCTCGAAATAGACCGGGTGATTATTGAAAGCGAGAGCAGCACCCAGGCTATAGGTCTCTACGAGACCGTCAAATTTGGCCGCGTGCTAACCCTGGACGGGGTTATCCAGACCTGCGAGCGCGACGAGTTCATTTATCATGAGATGATGGCTCACATGCCGCTCTTTGCTCATAGCGGAGCAGGAGCCGAGGCGCTTCGGGTTTGTGTTATCGGCGGCGGCGATGGCGGCATGTTGCGCGAAATCCTCAAGCATAGGCACGCGACCGCAACCCTGGTCGAAATCGATGGGGGGGTGATCGAATTTTGTAAAACTCATTTGCCCAATTTGTCTGCCGGTGCTTTCGACGACCCCCGCGCCAATATCATTGTTGCCGATGGCGCCGCCGTTATGGCCTCCGACGGACCGGTCTTTGACGTCATCATTGTGGACTCGACCGATCCGATCGGTCCCGGTGCCATATTATTCAGCGAGCAATTTTATGCCGATTGCAAATCGCGCCTGGCGCCCGGCGGCATCCTCGTCACCCAGAACGGGGTGCCAATGATCCAGGGCGACGACCTCCGACGCTCAGTGGGGTATTTTGCCAAATATTTTGCCGATGCGAGCTGTTATTTGGCGCCAATACCGACCTATTTTGGCGGCTTTATGGCATTTGGCTGGGCTAGCGATGACGATCAATGCCGCCAGGTGACTGAAGATGTGATCGCAAAAAGGGTCGCCGCCGCGCAAATTTCGACCCGCTATTACAATGCGGAGATTCACCGGGCCGCGTTTGCTCTGCCCCAATATATTCGGACTTTATTCGACGGAACCTGACGAAACCATCATCATAATTTTTCGAGTATTTCCATCGCTTGATCGATGCTCAATACGGCAAATGTTGCCGATGATTTTTTATCGGTAATCCGTATTGTGGTTCCGATTCCCGCCGCTATTCCCGCCTCTATGTCGCTTTCCCGGTCGCCGATTATCGCAGAGGCGGCGAGGTCGATATTATGATCCGCCGCTGCTTTCAAGATCATTCCCGGCGCGGGTTTGCGGTCCGGGGACACGCGCTTATACGACCCTATGGCGTCGGTTGGGTGAGTCGGGTCAAAATAGACACCGGCGATTTCGATCTCTTCTTCAAGGAGCTGTGCTGTCATCCACCGGGTCAGTGAATGGAACTGGGCCTCGCTATAGTGCCCCCGGCCGATGCCCGACTGATTGGTCACGACGATAAGCACATAATCTTGTCGGCGCGCCTGGCGAAGGGCAGCGAAAACGCCAGGCAGGAATTGAAAATCGTCGATTTGGTAGACATATCCACTATCCTCGTTGATAACGCCGTCACGATCGAGGAAGAGGGCTTTGCGCTTTTTCATAAATACTTGATAACTGCCGGGACACTGGTCGGACAAGCGCTTTGCCGGCGCGAGTGGATTTCGCGTAAACTGTGGAGGCTTTTTAAAAAAAGGTTTATCTCGCAAGTGCCAGCCCAACCCACCCAACCGACCATCTATCAGATTGGCGCCGTCCCGCACGCGCCGGATCTGGGGCCGATATTCGACCGTTGGTCGCGCGCGACCGGACTTGGCGACGCTGAACGTCCCATTCTGGAACGCCTGGATATTTCGCCCAAAGAGGGTTGGCACGGTGTGGTGCGGTTTATGTCAGATAACGAGCCGGTCTGGGGGGCAATCATATTCGAACAAAAGACCCGCATCTTGACCGAAGCCGGAGAGCATTTTTTCGAAATCACCCCCGATGCGCTGGCGACCGGGGAGATAAATGTCATTGTCGCCGGGCCCGACGGGCTGATGGCCGCAAACCGGGGTATCGGAGCCGCTAACCAGGCGTTGGCACGGGCTGTCGGCCGAAATTATTGGCAACGCCATCCGGATGGTGAATTGGTCATTCTGGGTGGTGGCAGCCGCGCCGTTTGTTTTGCCCTTGCTGCCGCACGGTTGCTTCCCGGTGATCGGCCGGCGCGGATTGTGCTCGCCGAACATGATGATGTCGCCCTGGCGCCGGTGCGTACCGTGCTTGGCGATCACGGGATCGAATTGATTGACCTCAGCAAGGCCGGTCCGGCCGGGCTTCCGGGCCCGGCCCCGGAATCCATCGTTATTAATGCCCCGCGACCAAACATTATGGCAGATGATCCGCTTATCGGAGCGAGTTATTCGTTTCCTAGAAATGGCGTCGTATGGGATCTCGATTTGGCGCCAGGAACGGCGTTCACGCGATATGCCAAGGAACAGCAGGCGGATGCGGATTTTAGCCGCCCGCCGGGTCGACTGCATTACGATACGGCGCTGGAGTTGATTTTTTCGGAAATATTCCGGCTCAGCCCCGGTGCGATACCCGAATATGATGGCGGAGCTGAAAATAGTGACACGTAGTGCTCGGTGGATTGGCTTCGGCTTTATCCTTATTTTTTGCGGAAATTTCGGTCAGACCTTTTTTATTGGATTGTTTAGCGGCGAGTTGCGCGCTGCGTTCAATATCGGAAATCAGGATTTCGGCCTGCTCTATTCGACAGCGACGCTGGCCAGCGCGGTGCTGCTGATATGGACCGGGCCGCTGATTGACCGGGTCAATTTGGCGGCGTTTGTCGGCACGATCACCGTTGTTCTGGCAATTGGCATATTCACCATGGCTTCAGCGTCTCACGTGGTGATGGTCGGTGTCGCCATGTTTATGCTGCGCCATTGCGGGCAGGCACTGATGTTTCATGCCGGTCAGACAAGTATGGTCCGTTTCTTTAGGCCGGGCCAGCGCGGTTTTGCCCTGGCCCTTGCGGGAACGGGAATGTCGGTCGGGGAGGCCGGATTACCGAAAATCTCGGTAGAATTTATGGGCCATTTCGGGTGGCGCGTAACTTGGTTGGCCGCCGGTGTTTTTGTTGTTTTCATTGCTCTGCCGACTCTACTTACGCTGCTGAGAGGGTGGCGCTCGCATATCGTTGAAGATGAGCATGAGGAGGTGACCGAAGGTATTCAGTCCGGAATGGGCCGATCCTGGACCCGGGCCGAGGCCGTCCGTGATCTTCGTTTCTATGGGGTGATGTCGCTGCTCTTTGGCTTTTCATTCATCATCACCGGGTTATTCATTCATCAAGCCCATGTGGCCACCGCAAAGGGCTGGAGCCTCGATATCATCGCCAACACATTCATTCTCTACGCCGGTGCGTCCGTGGTAACCGGTTTGACTGTGGGCAGGCTGATAGATCGGCTCGGGGCGCATCGGGTTATGCCATTTTTTCCGCTGCCCCTGGCTGGAGCGATGGTTGTTCTGGCGCTCTCCAACGGTGGCTCGGCGGTTTATTTTTATATGATACTTGTCGGCAGTACGGTGGCGGCGGCAATGACCTTGATGACGGCGATCTGGGTAGAGTTTTACGGTACTCGGAATGTCGGCTCGATCCGGGCTCTGTCGATGGCATTGATCGTGCTGGCCAGCGCTTTGTCTCCGGTCATATTTGGTGCCGCCTTTGACCACGGTGTATCGGTGCCAACCGTTGCCTGGGCATGTTTCGGTTATATGGTTGCCGCCGGCTGTTTTTGCACTCTCGTATTACGACGAACAACCGTCAGCCGCAAAGTGCGCTCAAAACGTAGCGCCGCAGGGCATTAGCCAAGGTTTGTCCGTTCTCCGGCCTGGCGCCGTCGATTTCGCTCACCAGCGCGTTCATGGAAAGACTTTGCCTCCGGGCAAGCCGGCCGAGTTCGCGCCAGAATACCGGCTCGAGGGTGACCGACGTTGAATGGCCGGAAATTTCGACCGATTTTTTAATCGGTCGAACCGACGCTTCAGTTAGGCGGTCGGCGAGGTCATGCTTTCGGGTTTCACCCAATTATCATATTCCTCGGTCGTTACCAGGCCGAGATCGACAGCGGCGGCCTTTAGGGTGGTGCCCTCGGCATGGGCCTTTTTGGCGATCTTGGCGGCATTGTCATAGCCGACATGGGGGTTGAGCGCGGTGACCAGCATCAGGCTTTCGTGTAGCAGAGTTTCGATGCGGGTCTTGTTGGCGGTAATGCCAACGACACAGCGATCGGTAAAGCTGCGGGCGGCATCTCCAAGAATGCGGGCGGACTGCAGAACATTATAGATAATCACCGGCTTGAAAACATTGAGTTCAAAATGCCCGGACGCACCGGCAAAAGTGACAGTTGTATGGTTCCCCATCACCTGGGCCGCGACCATCGTCAGTGCTTCCGACTGGGTCGGGTTGATTTTACCCGGCATGATCGACGAGCCGGGCTCATTGGCCGGCAGGTCGAGCTCGCCAATGCCGCATCGCGGGCCCGAGCCCAGCAGGCGGATATCGTTGGCGACCTTCATTGCCGCCACCGCCGCGACATTCATCGCGCCGGAAATCGCAACCATTGCGTCGTGGGCCGCTAGGCCGGCGAACTTGTTTTCCATGGTCTTAAAGGGGTGACCGGTAAGGGTCGCTGCCTCTTCGGCAAATTTCTCGGCAAATCCAACTTTTGCGTTGAGCCCGGTACCGACGGCGGTGCCGCCCTGAACAAGCTCATATAACGGGGGAAGGGTTGCTCTAATACCGGAAATAGCGGCCGAAATTTGGGCGGCGTAGCCGGAAAATTCCTGGCCCAGCGTCAGGGGCGTCGCGTCCTGCAAATGGGTTCGCCCGATTTTTACAATATCGCCGAAGTCGGTTGATTTGGCGGCGAGCGCGGTTTCAAGATGCTCCAATCCCGGAATTAGTCGATCGGCGACTTCCAGGGCGGCGGCAATGTGCATGGCGGTCGGAAACGTGTCGTTTGATGATTGGCCGCGATTGCAATGATCGTTGGGGTGAACCGGCGTCTTGTCGCCAGGCTTTCCGCCGAGAATTTCATTGGCCCGATTGGCAATAACCTCGTTGGCATTCATGTTTGATTGCGTGCCCGAACCGGTCTGCCAGACCACTAGCGGAAACTCGCCATCGTGTTTTCCCTCGATCACCTCGGTTGCGGCGGCGATGATCGCGTCGGCGACTATATCGTCCAACTCGCCAAGGGCTTTATTGGCCCGGGCGGCGGCGCTTTTTTGTATGCCGAGGGCGCGGACCAGGGCCAGCGGCATGGTCTCGCCGCCGATGGGGAAATTCTCGATTGAACGCTGGGTTTGTGCGCCCCAATATTTATCGACAGCGACGGCAACGTCACCCATCGTATCGGATTCAATTCTTTTCTCGGCGGACATGCGGATTTCCTTTGTTTTCGCAGCCAATGTTTGGCGGATCGGATATCACCCGGAAGCGCGAGGGTAAAGCTGCTATTTGCCGCGGTTCTTCTTCGGCCGTTTTTTTGCCGCCGCCCGTTTTGCCGCGCCAATGCCAAGCGCCGCCCATGGCGCGAGTTCACCCGCCGATTCGAGCGCATCGGACGGTGCCTCATAATAAGATAGAGATCCCGCCTTCCCCTTAGAGGAAAAAGCGAAAGCTTCCATATTTTCAGCCTCGAAAGCGGGCCGGTTTTGGTCATCGACTTTGATATAGAGCGTATCTCGGGCGATAAGCGCAAACATCAAATCGTCGGCAAAGATACCGTAACCACCAAACATAGAGCGCTGGCGAACCGTGCCAATTTCCGGCTCGGCCGCGCCAAGCAGCTCCATGATATAGGTACAAAACTCAGTCGGTGGTGGCACAGACGGAGCGCCTAATTGGTGAATACATAATCCTCACCTGGAGCATTCACATGGCAGCCGATGCAGCCGGCCCCGGCCTCTACATTGCCGACCCGGCCGGCGAGTTGCATGTCTGCGCCGTTCTTATCGAGGGAACCGTCGGGCAGATATTTTGCCCAGAACCAGTTTCCGTGGCCGTCGTCATATCCGGCCTCACGTTGAAACATGATTGTGACGGCGGTAAGGTAAGTATCGGGATCGGCGGATACTTGGTCTGCGGTGATGGTCTCGCCTTCCGGTGCAGCGAAGTTTTTCTTGATGATCAAAGTGCCGCTATGGCCGGAAATATCGGCGTCCAGCGTGACGGTCTCCAATAACTGCCCGTGCGGCATGCTGCCGGGATAGGCGTTCGAAACCGAGGCGCCGGGCCCGGCAAGCTGGTTGGCAGTCAAATAGGTCCACGCCGCGGACGCATCTTCAATATCAACCGGACCGCCAAAAGGTGGCGCGGCAGCGGCGGTATCGGGCGTATCTCCTGGGGTAGCCACAACAGGCGATGTCTGATCGTCTTCACGCGTTAGCAAATAGGCGGCACCAGCCGCGACGATCAATATTGCGGCGACGACCGTTATTTTACCTTTGCCCATACTCACATCCCTCTCGTCAATGGAAGCTACAGGGCACGACTATTTCAAATAAGCTGAGTCGCTGGAAATATTTATTGCGACGCAAAAATAAAGGCGGCCCGTAGGAGCCGCCTTTACCATGAAATATTAAACAGTGCCTAGTTGGTTGCGACCGGCCCCAATAGGCGGTCGTGGCTGAAAACATAATCGCCACCGGGGGCAGCTACATGACAGGCGATGCATCCCTCGTCGGCGCCTTTGGCGACCCGGCCAGCCAGCGACATGCCCATCGGATTGGTCATGACGGTTCCTTCGGGGCCATATTTTGCCCAGAACCAATCCATATTATCGGGGTCATAGCCGCGTTCGCGTTGGAACATGATGGTTACCGCGTCCAGATATCGATCGGGATCGTTGGCGACCATTTCAGCCGTAATTCTATCGTCTCCGCCAGAACCCATATAGTTCTTCTTGATAATCAGCATGCCTTCGTGACCGTCGATGCGCGCATGTGAGGTGACAATTTCCAATAATTCGCCGTGGGGCATTGAGCCCTGATAGGGGTAGGTGACAATCGCATCGGGTCCGACGAAAAGGTCCCCGTCCATGGCGTTCCAGACAAGGGCGGCATAGGTAACCGAAGACGCCGTGCCGAAAGGCGCGCCTTGACCTTCATCTTGGTCGACCCGACTGACTTGGCTGGTCGGCACAACTGTACGGTCAGGGCCGCTATCACGGGTGAATAAGCCGCCGATTGACTCCGAAACACCGCCGCCACCCTGGCAAGCTGTCATGGTGATTGCGAGAACGGCTGCACCGGCAAATTTTGCCAAAAAGCTATTCATGTCTGAAACTCCTCAAAAAATGTCCTGGCGCGACCGACCTTAATTCGTAGCTTAAAATGCCATCACGCGACCCATGTCTCGATCCAAGTATAAGAGCTTCAATTATACGAATTTTAGCAGTGGGCCATACCTCTAAAGGGTGATGTCACGAAATACTGAACCGGCGTCATTTAAGCGTCGGTCTTAGATCTCATTTCTTTTTGCGAAATTGATCGAGGGTGACAACTTCTGCTGACTGGCTTGGCGATTGAGGATCTGCTTGGCCGTCCTGCTCGCCCTCAGTCTTTTGTGCAAGCTGCGCGATGTCGGTTTCGCCATCTTCAACCGGCTCGGAGCCGGCATCAATCGACTCGGAGCCGTCTGGTTCCGCGCCGGCGATGGATAAATTTGGCGCAGAGCGTCCAAATTGTAAGCCGAATTTAACCGAAGGATCAACGAAACCGGTCAACGCGTCATATGGAATATAAAGCTCAGTTGGCGTGTTATTGAAACTCAGCATGACCGAAAAAGCGGTCTCCTCAACTTCCAAGTTCCAGTATTGGTGTTGTAGGATGATCGTCATTTCTTCGGGAAATTGCTCGCGCAGGAAATCCGGCACATCGACGCCGTCGGCAGTGGTTTGGAAGGTAATATAAAAATGATGTGCGCCGGGCAGGCCGTTTTCGACCACAGCCGATAACGCTTGGCGAACGACCGACCGCAGCGCGACTTCCATCATCGCGTCGAAATCCAAACTGTCGTCAGTCGTCTTTTCGCCGGTCATGGCGCACCAATTCCCCTCATGAGTTCAAGGATGGAGGTTAGCAGGCTAGGCCTGTTAATATAGGTTTTTCTGCCTAGAAATTGTTAACAGTTCGCAACTTTTCGTCTATCCGTTTCCAGCCAGCCGCTTCCAGCCAGACAAATTAGAGGACGAGGTGGTGTTATTAGTGGGGGGCTTCTGTTGCCCGGTGCCCCCCGAACCGCGCTTGTCTCTGCTGTTTAGGCAGCTACAGCGAAGGTTTCAACATTGTCGTTGGCACCTATAATTTGGCCCGATAACGGCGGTACCATGCCGAGCGAAAGTTAGACCTTTACACGCGCGTCGATCCTATATCGCCCCCTAATGTCCTCTTTTTTCTGCCCGACTCAAACATCGCTGATGTAAAAGTCCGGCAGCAAAAAGTTCTGGTGGAGGCGCCGGGTACTGCCCCCGGGTCCGCATCGTTTATTACGAAAAACGTTTATCGCCATAGTCGGTTGCCCGACGTCGATAACATAGGGGTTTCCGAGCCTCATTTAAAGGCCTAGAAATTTCTCGAGATTTGGGCGGCGCTGTATATGAAATGAAGGGGTCACGAGAATGAGTGCGGAGTCAGCTAATTTGTCCAATGATGGGGTGGGCGGCAGAGAAAAAGAGCTGACTGGCGAACGGGTACGCGAAATTGCCGAATTACGGTCGCAAAAAAGCGAAACCCGCCGCAATACGGTGGCCGGGCTCGAGGACATACTCTACGAGCCCGCGCATGTGCTTGATCACGGATTTGTCCGTGCCGTCGATTATATGGGAGACGATTCGGCGATTGTTCAAGCCGCCCGGGTTTCCTATGGAACAGGCACCAAAAAGGTCTCAGAAGATCGCGGTCTGATCCGCTATCTGATGCGCCATCGACACACGACACCGTTCGAGATGTGTGAAATCAAGTTTCATGTGAAATTGCCGGTTTTCGTCGCCCGGCAGTGGATCAGGCATCGGACTGCCAATGTGAACGAATATTCGGCCCGATATTCAATTCTAGAAGACGAGTTTTATATTCCGGACCAGGCTCACCTAGCCGCCCAATCCACGTCAAATCATCAGGGGCGAGGCGAGGTGCTGGAGGGTGCGGAAGCTGCTAAAATTCTAGATATTTTGCGGGGTGACGCGGTAAACGCGTACGGGCATTACCAGGAAATGCTCAATGAAACGGCCGATGGAGAGCCGATTGTCCCGTCACGCGATGGGCTGGCCCGAGAACTTGCCCGGATCAATCTGCCGGTCAATATATATACGCAATGGTACTGGAAGATCGACCTGCACAATCTATTCCATTTCTTGTCGCTGCGGGCCGACCCCCATGCCCAATATGAAATTCGCGTGTACGCCGATGCGATGGCCGAAATGGTCAAGCGCTGGGTCCCCCACGCCTTCGAGGCCTTCGAGGATTACCGGCTCGGCAGTGCCTACCTGTCGCGGGGCGGACTTGACGTTGTGCGACGCATGCTTGACGGCGAAGCCGTCACCCAGGAAAAAAGCACGCTTTCGGGTCGAGAATGGCGGGAGTTGATGGAGGTATTGGGGCGGAAATGACCGTCGGGTCGTTCCCAAGAGAGTGAAGAGATCCCCAGCCTGCGGGGAGGCTGGTTCGTCGCCCCGACGGTCCTCCGTTCGGAATGCCCAAACCAAACGGTTACGTATGCAAGTTACGCGAGCTAGGAGCGTCCGCCTATGGGAGGCTATCCATTGCTGGAATCAAACCCCACGCCCAACTTTAGTATGATGCGTATCGGAGAAAACACACGTCACTTGTATTCAACAAAACGAGAGCGAGCCGGGTTGTCTAATTTGCCAGCTTGGCTGCGATTTTGCTGGCAATAGAGGTATAGATGGCCGCTTGTGCCCCGTTAGGCGCGGACGCAACGACCGGATTGCCTTGGTCGCTGGTTTCTCTAATCGTAATGTCGAGGGGAATTTCCCCCAGAAAATCGCATGCCAGCCGATTGGCTTCTTTCGCCGCGCCGCCGGTGGCGAAAATATCCGACCGTTCGCCGCAATGGGGGCACGAAAAATGGCTCATATTTTCGATCATGCCGAGGATCGGAACATTGACCTTGCGAAACATATTGATAGCCTTGACGGCGTCGATCAGGGCTATGTCCTGGGGTGTGGAGACGATTACCGCCCCGGAGACGTTCACTCGTTGTGAAAGGGATAAGGCAACATCGCCGGTGCCTGGTGGCATATCGACGATAACGTAATCGAGCCCTTGGCGCCCGATACTGTGCCCCCATTGGACGTCGCGCATCATCTGCTCCAGCGCACCCATAACCATTGGTCCCCGCCAAATCATTGGCGTTTCCGGATCGACCATGAAGCCGATCGACATAACTTCCAGCCCAAATTTTTCCATCGGTAGAATTTTTTTGCCGTCGGGGGATTGGGGTTGACCGGAAATTCCCATCATTCTGGGCAGTGAGGGGCCATAAATATCGGCGTCGAGGAGGCCGACTGAGTGGCCACGTTCTTTTAACGCCAGCGCAAGATTGACCGCTGTCGTTGATTTGCCGACGCCGCCCTTGCCGCTGGCCACGGCTATGACATTATCGACACCGACCAGCATATCGGCGGCGCGCATATTCGGGTCCGGATGGCCGCCAACGCGCAGTCCGTCAGATTGCCCCTGCTTCGGGCCCTTATGCCCGGCAGCGCTTGTTTCTAGTGGCGCAGGTCGGTCGGGTCGGGTCGCAGTGAGTACAACGGTAACCTCGCTTACACCGGGAAGATCTTGGACAGCCTTTTGCGCTGCCCGTCGAACGGGCTCCATCGCTTCGACATCGTCCGCCGAATTGCCCGGAACTTCGATCGCAAATGCCACGGCGTTGGCTCGGATCACCGGCTTTGAGACCAAGCCCAGTGAGACAATATCCTTGCCGCTCGCTGGATCGATCACTGCAGTAAGGGCGGTGTTAACTGTACTCTCGTCAATTTGAGATGTTGGCGCAGACGACATCGCTTTTCATGACTCCGTGTTGTTTGCTAGCTCAGATCAGTTTCATTCTGTCGGTGCCCTGAATGGTACATTGAATCATGTGCTGAAAACGCCAATATAGACACCGATGCGGCACGGCGATGTGATATAGACCCGATGATGGCGAATGGAAAGTGGGCGCAGCCCGACAATATGACGACTAGGACGAAAGGGATACTCCCAATGGCTTCGAATAATCAAAACGGCGGCGGACCTTGGGGACAGCGTCCACGCGGCGGTGGTGGCGGCGGACCCTGGGGTCCCCGGCCGGGCGGTGGCGGCGGAGGAGGCGGCCCACAGCCGCCGAACGTCGAAGAAATGCTGCGCCGTGGCCAAGAGAAAATGAAAGGCATGCTGCCGGGCGGCGTTGGGGGCAAAATTCCAATTTTAATTGGATTGGGCGTCATAATTTTCCTCTGGCTGTTGACCGGGTTTTACCGGGTTGATCAGGCCGAAGAGGGCGTTGAAATGGTTTTCGGGAAATGGACCGGAACCACGACGGCTCCGGGGCTTCATTGGATGGTGCCATGGCCCATTGGCGAACGCGAAGTTCCCCTAGTAACGCGGTTGCGGCGCCTGGAAATGGGGTTCCAGAGTTCGAATGCGAACAATCGTGGCGGTAGCTCCCGCGATATTCGCGAAGAAAGCCTGATGCTGACCAGCGACCAAAATATTGTTGATCTCGATTTCGTTGTTTTGTGGAAAGTTAAAGACGCGGCGCAGTTTGTATTCGCCCTTCGTGATCCGGAACTCACGGTCAAAGCGGTCGCTGAAAGTGCAGTGCGTGAAGTGGTCGGCCAGACGGCGCTTGAGCCGCTGTTGACCAGCGGTCGCTCGGAAGTCGCACTCGGCACCCGTACGCTCATGCAGGAAATTCTCGATGAATATGCGATCGGCGTGGTGATCGAAGCCGTTGAGCTGCAGGATGTGAAGCCGCCGCCCGATGTTGCCGAGGCGTTCGAAGATGTTCAGCGGGCCCAGCAGGATAAAGAACAAAGGCAAAACCAAGCCGAGGCCTATCGCAACCAGGTGGTGCCGGTGGCGCGGGGTGATGCCTCGCGCATGATTGAGGCGGCAAATGCCTACAAAGAAGCGGTGATAAAAGAGGCAGAGGGTGAAGCCGAGCGGTTCATTGCTATTTATGAAACCTATCGGGACGCCAAAGAGGTGACCCGGCGACGCCTCTATTTGGACACTATGCAGGACATATTGGGCAACGCCGAAGTTGTTATCATCGACCAGAGTGGCGAAGCCGGTTCCCAAGGGGTGGTGCCTTATTTGCCGCTCAACGAGCTGCGCAGCAGCAGGTCAGGAGGCCAGTAATGAACAGCGCAAAATTCGCCATTTTAGGCATCATTGTCGTGGTTCTAGGCATTATTGCCTCCCAGGCACTCTTTATCGTGCGCCAAACCGAACAGGTTTTGGTTCTGCAGTTCGGTGAAATACGGGCCGAAATATCTGAACCGGGGCTTAACGTGTTGATGCCTTTCGTCCAAAAAGTTGCCCATTACGAAAAACGCATGCTGAGCCTTGATCCGGCCCCTGAACTCGTGATCCTGAGCGATCAGAAACGCATTATCGTCGACGCGTTTATGAGATACCAAATTGTCGATCTTCGCATTTTCTATCAAGCGGTCCGGACCGAGGCCAATTTCAACGCTCAGTTCGGGCAAATCTTGAATGCGTCGGTCCGTGGCGTGGTCGGTGAACGCACCATGGCGGATCTTTTGTCTCCGACCCGCGATGAATTAATGGATCGTATTAAGACGGACGTTTCCACAGTGGCGCTCGAGGGTTTCGGCGTCGAGGTTACCGATGTGCGTATTGGCCGGTCCGAATTGCCACCGGAAGTTTCGGCAAATGTGTTCGGTCGAATGCAATCTGAACGCGAGCGCGAGGCGTCTCTGTTGCGCGCCGAGGGAGAACAGGAAAGCTTGCGTATCCGGGCTGAAGCGGATCGTGAAAAAACGGTGATTTTGGCCGAAGCCCAGCGACAAGCGGCCATTCTGCAAGGTGAAGGTGACGCTTCCGTCAACCAAATTCTCGGCGACGCCTATGGTCGGGATCGGGAGTTTTTTGATTTCCTGCGGAGCTTGGAGACCTATCGCGCGACATTTGGCGACGAAGGAACAACGATGGTGTTGTCACCCGATGGCGAGTTTTTCCGGTATTTCCGGTCGACGCAGTAAGATTTGGCGGCAGCATCTGCATCGCGATTGATTCATGTCGATTATGACTTTGCTGCTGCTGGGTCTAGCCTTCTGCCTAATCATTGAGGGGGTCGCATATGCGCTCTTCCCGCGCCAATTTCTTGCTATGTGGGAAGCTATGCGCGAAATCGACCCTGATATGATTAGGATGCTGGGTATTGCCGCGTTTGCGGCGGGTGTGGCTATATTCTGGGCCGTTGCGTGATTTTTGCTTGGGTAGGCAATATGGGAATGCTTGTTGTGGGCCCCGAAACTGTGCAGAATGTGCGGGGCGAGACCAGTGCACCGAATTTTTGGCGCAGGATGGTAATCTGGCGGTTGCGGCCGATGAGGCCTGGAAACTGGCCCTAAGCTCGGCACAGAAACCTTGTTAGAGAAATTTAGAACGAGACAGTTTGTGGGCTCGTCCGCTAATTGGAGATTTATGAATATGCAGACCCAGGCGTGCCCGAATTTGGCGGCAAAATCCCATCATTTCTTCTTGGCCGCTGTTGCGCTCGCTGGCATCGCTATGGGCGCAACACCTGCATTCGCCCAGGGCGAGGTGAGTTTGCCTGACCTCATTGAAAGATTACAGCCGAGCGTGGTCAATATCGATACGACGACCACTGTCCAGGGACGTCGAAACCTTCCCAACTTGCCCGAAGGGTCGCCGTTAGAGGACCTCATCCCGGAATTTGGTGACGGCGGACCGCGCAATTCCACTTCCGGCGGGTCCGGCTTTATTATCGATGCCGATGGTTTTATCGTGACAAACAATCATGTCATTGAAAGCGCTGACGAAATCGAAGTTGTGTTGGCGGATAAGACCCGCATTTTGGCGACCGTTGTTGGGGTCGATGCGCGCACAGATATCGCGTTGCTCAAAATCGAATATGACAGTCCACTGCAGACAGTTCCGTGGGGCAACAGCCGCAGCGCACGCGTTGGTGAGCAGGTCGTGGCGATCGGCAACCCATTTGGCCTCGGTGGATCGGTGACGACCGGCATCATTTCCGCCTTGCAACGAAATATCAATAATGAGGCCCTGCAAAGCTTTATTCAGACCGACGCCGCGATTAATCCGGGAAATTCCGGCGGCCCCCTGTTCGACATGGAAGGCCGGGTCATCGGCGTCAACACGGCGATATTCAGCCGGGGCGGCGGGTCCATCGGGCTTGGTTTTTCCATTCCCAGTGAGATCGCCCAGCGCGTGGTCGCACAGTTAAAGGAATTCGGGCGAGTTCGGCGCGGCTGGCTTGGGGTTCGTATCCAAGATGTGACCGAGGAAGTAGCCACAGAGTTCGGCCTGGACCGACCCCGAGGCGCCCTGATTTCCGGCGTTGAGCTCAATAGCCCGGCCGAAGAAGGCGAGATCGCCGCCGACGATATTATCCTGAGTTTTGACGGCCAACCGATTGACGAGCGCCCAGATTTACAGCGGGTCGTCGCCGTCACGGCAATCGGCCAGCCGGTGCAAGTCGAGGTGTGGCGCGACGGTGAACTTGTGGCCCTCAGCGTCACCGTTGGCGAGTTTCCAACCGAGGGCATTCGCCAGGTCTCGACCGATAAAGGCATCCCAGAATTTGAAGGCGGTGGCGTTGCGGCGCTGGGCCTCGACGTCAGTCCAATCGACGACGATGCGCGTAAACAGCTGGAGTTGGACACCGATATTGTCGGCCTGCTGGTCACCAATGTCGCGCCGGGAAGCACCGCGGCGGACAAAGGCATTCGAGCCGGAGACGTCATTTTAGAAGTCAATCAAGAACCCGTCGCCACCGCGGCCGAAGTCCAAGACTTGGTCGACAGCTCAAG
This sequence comes from Alphaproteobacteria bacterium, assembly GCA_021774575.1. Taxonomy (GTDB): domain Bacteria; phylum Pseudomonadota; class Alphaproteobacteria; order UBA6615; family UBA6615; genus JAJFIX01. The sequence continues at coordinate 305,866 of JAJFIX010000006.1, forward strand.
AGAGTCCGGACGCCCCAGCGTGCTGATGATGGTCCTGCGCCCAACGGGCGAGCGCCGCTTCGTCATCGTGCCGATCGGCTAATTCGGGGCGTCGTCGTGTGAAACCAGTATTGCCGCAAATATTGGCGCGTCCTGACATCTCGCTGAATTCAGTTGCATTCAAACCGGGATGATTTGGCCAGCCGGGTCGAGTGTTTTTGGGCAGCAAAGCCGACGTATATGTCGATCAAATCCGCTCCAATCCACACGCAGGTGAAACAGTTTTCTAGGTTAGTGTTTCGCGGCCCATGTCCCAACCTCTAAGTAGCGTATGTGAAGCGGAGCGGCGACGAGGGCCTATAATTAGACGTGCAGAATATAAGTTAAACGAAACCAAGCCTCTGAACCCAAAGTTACAAAGCCGTCATCGATAGGTAGAATAATGGAATAGGATATTCAGATATGAACGTAAGCCCAGAAAAGCATAAAGCAGAATGCCATTGCGGGTCGGTTCAATTTGAAGTTCGGCTAACGGACGGGATGAACACGATACGTCGATGTTCATGTTCATATTGCAGAATGCGAGGAGCGGTTGCAGCATCTGCCCAGTTGGACGGGGTTGAGTTTATTAAGGGTGAAGGCCTGCTAACCGTTTATCAGTTCAACACAAAAACAGCGAAACACTATTTCTGCTCTAAATGCGGAATTTACACGCATCACCAGCGTCGATCCAACCCAAACCAATTTGGGATTAATGTCGCTTGCTTAGAAGGCGTTAGTCCGTTCGATTTTGCGGAAGTTGTTGTTAATGACGGCGTACATCACCCATCAGATATATCTTCGGGCCCACTGGTTGCTGGGTTTCTGCGATTTAGCGAAACGTAAATTATCAAAATTTACACAACCCCATTTCGTCATAGCTGACATTCCAGGGCAAAACTCTGAAACAGTTTGCTAGTGAAGTATTTCGCGAGTCGCGGTCAGGCTGTGTGTGTTTGCAACATTGGTTTGTACGAGCCTTGATTGTCCGTACAATTATAGGTACAATTGAGTAATGGTACTTGAATGGAATGAGGTCAAGGGCGAGCAGAATCTGGCAAAACACGGCGTTGATTTTATCGATGCAGCCAAGATTTTCCGTGGCCCTATTCTGGAAGATATCGACAACCGGCGAGACTATGGCGAGGAGCGGCTTGTTGCCCTCGGTCGTCATGACGGTCAATATTTTGTTGTCGTTTACACTTGGCGCAGTGAGAATCGCCGTTTAATCTCGGCGCGCAAGGCAGAAAAAAATGAGCGAAGAGCGTACGATCAAATATTCAACTGACGACCTACCCGCGAAGGGCAGGACGCGCCGGAATGCGCCGGAAGGCCCGGAAGACCTTGGTCCCGATTTTTGGGCCAATGCTCGCATCGTCATGCCTGATGCGCCAAAAGAGCCTGTCACAATTCGTATAGACGGGGACGTGTTGGCGTTTTTTAAGGAGCAGGGCAAGGGATATCAAACACGGATGAATGCGGTGTTGCGCTCCTATTACGAGGCGGCGCGTAAAACCGGGCATTAAGTCGATGATGTCCATTATGGGGACGTAGTCTGAGCGGCCATGCTCTAGGCTCTAACCGGAAGGTGGTATCGACCTGCGTACAACTCCAAATATCTTGACGAAGGCCGCCTCCAGCGCCGAATCCAACTCCTTTTCCGACACCGCAACCCCCAGGTCTGCGAGGCTGGTCACGCCGTAATTGCTGTCTTTTATGCCGCAGGGCACGATGCCACTGAAAAAATCGAGTTCGGGGGCGCGGTTGATGGCAATACCGTGGAAGGTGATCCAGTGGCGAATGCGGACGCCGATGGCGGCGATTTTATCTTCGCGTCCGTTGCCCCGGTCGACCCAGATGCCGACCCTGCCGTCTCGCCGTTCGCCATGAACATCGAAGTGAGCCAATGTCTCGATGATCCATTGTTCTAGGTCGGCGACATAGCGTCGGACATCGGGTCGGCGGGTGTTTAAGTCAAGCATGGCATAGGCGATCCGCTGGCCTGGGCCGTGATAGGTATATTGTCCGCCGCGGCCGCTGGAAAAAACGGGGAAACGGCCCGGGTCTATCAGGTCCGCGGGCTTGGCGCTGGTACCTGCGGTGTAAAGCGAGGGGTGTTCCAGCAGCCAGACGCATTCGCCCGCCGTTCCGGCGCGGATTGTCGCGACGCGGGCTTCCATAGCGGCGACCGCCGCCTCGTAGTCGACGGGGGCGGTGGAAATTTGCCATTCGACATCGTTCTTGACGATATTCATGTCTGTTCCCAATTGCACTTGCGCGTGGGCTGAGTACACTGCGCCCGACACTTGGGCAAGGGGCAAACTCTAACTGGTGGACGCCGACAGTATGGGCGACAAAGTTAAAATCAAAGAGGGTAATGCCAGCCGCGAAGCCAGCCGCGAAGCCAGCCGCGAAGAAGGTGGCGAGCAGCTTTTCGGCCTCGATCAAGATTTGGTACGCCGGGTTGACGACGCTCTTGAGGCCGGTGATTTTGCCTCCATTGTCGGCGATGTGGTCGCTTTGCATACCGCCGACCTGGCCGATCTTCTTGAGGCGTTGACCCAGGATGACCGGATGGCCCTGGTCGAACAGCTCGGCGAGCGCCTCGACCCCGAAGTGCTCGCCGACCTTGATGAGGTGGTGCGCGAGGGGGTTCTCGAACGGCTCGACAGTGGCGACATTGCGGCGGCAATTTCTGAGCTTGAAACCGACGATGCGGTCGAAGTCATCGAGGATATGGCCGATGCCGACCGAGCCGAGGTGCTCGAGCAATTATCGCCTTCGGACCGTGCCCTTGTGGAAGAGGCTTTTTCCTATGGCGAGGATACCGCCGGGCGGATCATGCAGCGTGACGTGGTCACGGTGCCGGAAAATTGGACGGTCGGCGATACGATAGATTATATGCGCACTCGGGCGGCCCAACTGCCCAGGGATTTCTATGACATTTATGCCGTTGATCCGCGCCGCCATCCAGTTGGGGTTGTGCCCTTGTCACGGCTGATGCGCAATCAGCGCGATATCGTTGTCGCCGATATTCTTGACCGGGATTTAAAGGAAATCCCAGCCGATACAGACCAAGAAGAGGTGGCCTTTTTGTTCCGCCAGTACGGACTTATTTCGGCCCCGGTGGTTGATGTCGACGGGCGCCTGGTTGGTATTATACCGGTTGTCGATGTGGTCGATGTCATCCACGAAGAGCATGAAGAAGATTTGATGCGCCTAGGTGGCGTCCGCGAGGATGATTTTTATCGCGCCGTTCTTTCGACCACCCGCGCCCGCTTTTCCTGGTTACTGGTAAATCTGGGAACCGCCCTGCTGGCCTCCCTGGTCATCGGGTTTTTTGACGCGGCGATTGAAAAAGTTGTCGCCCTGGCGGTCCTGATGCCGATTGTTGCCTCGATGGGCGGCAATGCTGGCACCCAGACCCTGACTGTTGCCGTACGTGCCATTTCGATGCGTGAACTCAACCCGGCAAACGCCGCCCGGATCATCGGCAAAGAGGCATTGGTTGGCTCGATTAACGGGTTTATTTTTGCTATCATCGCCGGTTTGGCAGCATGGGCCTGGTTCAACGATCCCGGTCTCGGCGGCGTCATAGCCGCCGCAATGACGATAAACCTGCTCGTCGCCGGGTTCGCCGGGATCACCGTGCCGCTGGTTCTTAGCCGCATGGGGATTGACCCGGCAATCGGCTCAACGGTTATTTTGACGACGATCACCGATGTGGTTGGCTTTCTGTCTTTCCTCGGATTGGGCGCACTTTTGTTATTCTAGTGTTATGCTGATTTTATGATTACCAATCAATATCCTGCGCTCAATTTTGGACTTGGGGAAACAGCCGAACTGCTGCGCGATACGGTACGATCTTTTGCCTCCGACCGGATCACGCCCCGCGCCGCTGAAATCGACGAGACCAACGAATTTCCCAGGGATCTCTGGCCCGAAATGGGCGTGCTTGGCCTGCTCGGTATCACCGTCGAAGAAGAAGATGGCGGTGCCGGCATGGGGTATCTCGAACATTGCATTGCAATGGAGGAAATCAGCCGGGCCTCGGGCTCGGTCGGGCTTTCATATGGTGCCCATTCAAATCTATGCGTTAATCAAATTCGCCGTCACGGCACGCCGAAACAGAAGGCCACCTATTTACCCGGCCTGATTTCAGGTGAGCATGTCGGCGCTTTGGCGATGAGCGAGCCCGGTGCCGGTTCAGATATTGTCTCCATGCGGCTTAAAGCCGAAAAAAAGAGCGATCGATATATTCTTAATGGCAGCAAGATGTGGATCACCAATGGTCCCCATGCCGATACACTCGTCGTTTATGCAAAAACCGACGCGTCGGCAGGCAAGAACGGTATCAGCGCTTTTTTGATCGAGAAAAATTTCGCCGGATTTTCCGCCGCCCAAAAATTGGATAAGCTCGGCATGCGCGGTTCGGACACGTCGGAATTGGTGTTTGAAAATTGCGAGGTGCCCGAGGAAAATATTCTCGGTCAGGTCGGTGGCGGCGTTGCCGTGCTGATGAGCGGCCTCGACTACGAGCGGTCGGTGTTGGCGGCTGGCCCGCTGGGATTAATGCAAGCGGCGCTCGATCTGGTCTTGCCCTATGTTCATGAGCGTGAGCAGTTTGGCGCGCCAATTGGCAGCTTCCAGTTGATGCAAGGCAAGCTCGCTGACATGTACACGAGCATGAATGCCTGTAAAGCTTATGTCTATACAGTTGCCGCCGCCTGCGACCGGGGCGAAACCGCCCGCAAAGATGCCGCTGGTGCAATACTCTATGCGTCGGAACAGGCCACCCAAATTGCCTTGCAGGCGATTCAGGCGATGGGCGGCATGGGCTATGTCAATGAAAGTGGCGCCGGTCGGCTGCTGCGCGACGCCAAGCTCTATGAGATCGGCGCTGGAACGTCGGAAATCAGGCGCATGCTGATCGGCCGGGAGCTCTTTACGGAGGCGGGTCGTAGGTCGCCCTAGCGGGCGGCCCATTTTCCCGATTTTCGGCTCAATCAAGTTCTCTTGAGGAGACGTTTTATCCAGTTCTTCAGAGGTAAGGGAAGAATCGTTCTTAGAGCTGCAAAAATTAGCATTTTCGGTAAAGTTATCATGCGACGAAGGTTTCCCCATACACGCATTTGTACCAGAAAAAACCTACTTTTCATCGTTACCATTGACCATCGCTTGGTCACACTCTTTTCCCCAAAAATTTGTACTGGCACCGATAAATTGCGGAAATTGTAAGGCGAATGCGCGTTGAGAAAATTATAAGCCTTTCCCCACTCTCCGCGTTTGCAAACGTGCCCAACGTAGTGATCTTGGCCACTCAGTTCGCAACAAAACATATTGCGACTGTCTTTAACTGTTACAACTTCATCTGCTGTCACACCAAGATTGGCAACTAAATTGTCGTCGATTGTCGTATCGAAAGATGCGGTTGTCTTTGGCGTGGAGAGTACAATTGGATAAAGGTGGAAACATCGCGCAATGATGCCCTCGCTGCCAACGCTCCAATACAGATGAGAAGGATGGAAATTTTCGCCTGATTTCCCATCAACAAAATGCATATCTAAAAGAGAATGACGGTGGCGCAGCCAGATGCCGGCAAGTGAAAGCGACGGTACTGATAACACGCCATCCGCATCAAAGGTGTTGTTTTCCTTGAGTTCCTTCAAAAAAGGATCCATCTGAGCGCGCGGCGCGACGACTTGGATAACTTTTTTTCCCGAGTCTATAAGTTTTGCCGCACAAGAGAAGAACCCGTCTGCAAATATTATATCAGCGTTTAGGGGAACAATTGTTCTATTTCGCTCTGCCGCCCCCACAATCGCTTCTCTATATATCACGCTTTTTGCCGCATATTTATCGTCAGTATTCCCGATATCTGAGAATGTAATATTAGCATATTTTGCAAGCCTGCGGATAAGAGGATGCGCCTCCATATTGCGCCTGTCCGCAGGCGTTGTATGTATATGATAATTTATACACCTGTCGGAGATGGCTGGAATATTTCCGGGGGATAACTGCGACGCCAAGGAGTAATCGACAAAATTCCGAGTGAAAGCATGCCCCCAAACAGGCACAACAATGTCGTATTCAGAACCTCCATTTTTCATTTCGGCACCTTCTTGGTAAAAATTCCTATAACCTGTGGTTACTCGTGGTACATTCAATTAGTGCTTCATATGGTGTTTTCTATTGAAAGCAACCGGGCTCTGGCGCGTCCGTTCTTTATCCTGGCCGCCGTTGACGTTGTCCCTTGTGAGGGGCGCGAACCTATGCACGGATGGATTGCAACATCTCCAAAGAGTTCTATGAAAAATCGGAAAGCTGGTTCACTTATCTTGGGCGGGCGGCACTGAATTTTAACTGTTTGAATGCAGATCGTAGAACCCGATATGAACCGTTGATACAGTTATTCGTAAATGGCTGGATGAAATCGACATATATACAGTAGGCAAGAAAGTCTGCGTTAATTCACTCCCAACCAAAATCTTCCAGTAGTTTCAATCCAATAATATCCCGACACCGCGCCTTCTGTTTTTGAGTGAATACTGTACGCCATTCATCTTTGGACCCAATGCGAAAGTGATGTTCGGGCGTACGAGCAATTGTGGCGCCCTCGAAAAGTGATAAATCAATTTCATAATACTCCAAAATCTTTTGAGCAAGCGCGTATTCATCCTGACGCAACATTTCGTGATCAGTAACCAAGATTTGGAAAGGTAAATTTTTAGTCTCGAAAAGATATTCATGCCACCGGTTAAGCCATTGGCATGCGGATACGAGATGTGTCTCAATGTGCCAGTCGATTTGACGTTCAAGCGACCATTGGAATATATCGTTCGGCTGTAAATGAATTGTATAATTTTGTTGGCGCACGGCAGAATTTTCTACAAATGGATAGTCCTTGGCATATTGCATTGCATGATGAACCCAGGAAAGTGTGGCTTGACGCGGATCGCGCAGGTGCAAGACCATTCGATCCGTATAGCGAGGTAACAGGGCCAAAGTTAGGGCATTCGCATCGAAATGTTCTTGCCGCAATATGTCTCCCTTTGCAATTTCTGCAATTTTCGCCTGTATTGGGTAATAATTTGGAAAATACCCGTGAAAGGTGTGGTCTGGTGAGTTTTTAATTCGGAGACCGCGCGCGATATAGTTCGCAAGATATACACTCCCGGATTTTGGTAGAGTAGATATAATAATTCCCGGCAAAACAGGCTTCTTCACATTGATTTTTTGACGGACAGCCTTCTTTAAGGTGTTTCTTAAGGAGAGCATCTGTATTTTCTTCCAATTGTGTTTAAGGTAGCCGACATAGTGATCTGTTCAGCTATGGATGGAGAGGAAACCCGTTACAAAACAAGACCCAAAATTTCACATTCAATGCTGCCAATATAGCGCGCCTCAATGAAAACCGGGACTGTCATAAACATTTCGGACTAATATCTCGCATACCAAATGGACAGATCACGATCAATGATATCTTCCAGTTCCCGAACCTCATTTTCGTAGTGGACCTTAAATACAGCCTTGGCATATTCATCATCGACATTATTTTTTAGGAGTGTTTCTAACAGGCTCAGACGCTCTCTGAGTTCTCTCGTCGGCGCCTTGACAGAAATATTCAAGTACTTGGCGATATCGGAAAACACCGATACATTGAGGCCGAGCTCCTTCGGGGCAGCGTTAATTAAAAAAGATTTTCGTTGGGTAAAATCTAGAAAGCGCTTTCGTCGTGTAGAAATCGGACTCACCCCCAAGAATTGAAACATATTTTTCAGGGTTTCTGCTTGTTTAGATTCGGTGAAATCTTCTTCTAAAATTAAAAACATCATGTTTTTTCTTGGGAAATACTTTAAGAATTGTTTTATCTGGGTGGCATAATATCCACGTCCGATATAGGATTGACCCTGCCGTATTTTGGGATGAAGCGTATACCTAGAAGCTTCCTTTTTTAAGGCTTCCTCAAACGTTTTCATTTCCCGCAACTGTCTTACGGCCATTGAATAATGGGAAATGGCCCGATCCACGGGTTGGCGCATAGCAAAAATAAATCTCGTATTCGGCCCCAAATATTCACATATACGCTCTGGAACATGTTCCCCAAACATATTAGCGGAGAAACAATCACCGATCATCTTTTCGCCATTATAGCCGTTATAATAATGATATTCGTAATATGGCGACCCGTAATGATATTTTTCGTCATAAAAGAATCCTATTTCCTTTTCGTCTGGAACAAAGACTTCTGGATGTGCTTTTAGTGCGGCGTGAATCATTGTGGTGCCGGACTTTCCCTGTCCGGGAACCATAAAATTTGGCAAAACCATTTCTAATATATCTCCGTCAAGTTGATCGTTACCGTTTGTCCGACATCGTATAAAGTGGAACAAACAACGGCCTGATCTAGGGGATGGCCCCGCCCATCCGGTTCAAGATAGTAATCGGCGCATTTGCGGCCTTGCAAGCGTCTCTACTAGCCCGTGTTAAGTACCCGCGCATATTCCGTGCGATCAATATTGCCACCCGACAAGATCACGGCTGACTTGCCGCTACTAGGCCGGGCGGTATCGGCAAGCAATCCAGCAAGCGCTGCTGCGCCCGCGCCCTCGGCAACATTGTGCGTATCGGTAAAAATATGGGCCATCGCGTCTTCGATTGCTGCGTCGGACACTTGGATGATCCGGTCGGCGCCTCGATTGATGATGCCAACGGCGTCGGCCGACGGGCTGCGGCAGGCAATGCCGTCTGCCATGGTCTTGGCGCTCTCTGTCGGGCAAACACGACCGGCCTCAAAGGAGAGGGCGTAGGCAGGCGCTTGGTCGGAAACGATGCCGACAATGCGAGTTTTCACGTTCAGCGCATCTCGCGCGGCGATCATGCCGCAAATACCCGACCCCATGCCAATCGGTACATAGGCTGTCGCGAGATCCGGTTGGGCGCGGAAAAGCTCTAGGGCATAAGTGGCGACACCCTCGACTAGGTCCTGCTCAAAAGGGCCGACCAGGGGTAGGCCACGGTCTGTGGCCAATTGAGCTGAATATTCCCGCGCCTCTTGGTAATCGCGACCGTGAACAATGAGATCCGCCCCGAGCGCCTTCATTGCTGCGTTTTTCTCCACTCCATTTCCGTTGGGGACAATAATGGTCGCCTTCAGGCCGTGGCGGCGGGCGGCAAAGGCGATTGATTGGCCGTGATTGCCCCTGGTTGAGGTGACCACACCGGCGATATTGGGCGCCCGTGCTTTCAATCTGGACATATAGACCAGGCCGCCACGAACCTTGAACGCGCCAGTTGGTAAGTGGTTTTCATGTTTGACCCAAACCGCGCACCCCGCGCGTTGGGCGAGCAACGGCCAGCAATATTGCGGGCTGGGTACCAGGCTGCCATAGACGATTTTGGCGGCGGCTTCGAGTTTGGTCAGGTCGGGCTGAACGAAACTTGGTGTATCGGGCATTGGTGAGCGCATGGTTGAACTATAAGGTAGGCGGCGAAGAAATGTCACAAAGGTGTTCTATGTCGCGTCTGCCGACCACTATTCAATCGAATTCGAAAGAATTTAGAGCCAACGCGGCCGCCATGAAGCGGCTGGTTCGTGACCTCAAAAAACTAGTTGGGGGTATTGAAAAAGGCGGTGGTAGCCGGGCCGCCAAGCGGCACACGGGTCGGGGCAAACTTTTGCCGCGCCAGCGCCTCGACTTATTGGTCGATCCCGGCGCGCCGTTTCTAGAGTTCTCGGCCCTGGCCGGGCACGAGCTCTACGACGATCCGGTTCCGGCCGGTGGGATCATTACCGGAATTGGCCGGGTTGAAGGGCGACTTTGCGTCATCGTAATTAATGACGCCACGGTCAAGGGCGGCAGTTACTATCCGATCACGGTGAAAAAACATCTCCGGGCCCAGGCGGTGGCGGCGGAAAATCACTTACCGTGTATTTATCTCGTCGATAGTGGCGGCGCCTTTTTGCCCGCCCAGGATGAGGTGTTTCCCGATCGCGAGCATTTCGGGCGCATTTTTTATAACCAGACTCGCATGTCGGCGGCGCGCATTCCCCAAATCGCCGCTGTCATGGGGTCCTGCACGGCGGGCGGCGCCTACGTTCCGGCGATGGCCGACGAAACGGTGATCGTCAAGGATCAGGGCACCATTTTTCTCGGTGGCCCGCCCCTCGTCAAGGCTGCAACCGGTGAAGTTGTTACGGCGCAAGAGCTCGGTGGCGCCAAATTACATACGGAAATTTCCGGTGTTGCCGACTATCTGGCCGAGGACGACACAGATGCAATTGCCATCTTGCGCCGCATCGTTTCTCATTTACCGGCGACGCCTGCGCCCTCATCGCGTTTCTCCAAGCCGCAGCTCCCCGCCTATCCCGCCGAAGAGATCTACGGCATTATTCCCGCCGACCCCAAGCAAACCTATGACGTGCGAGAGATCATCGCGCGCATCGTCGACGGCAGTCGGTTTGATGAATTTAAGGCGCTCTATGGCACCACTCTGGTGACCGGCTTTGCCCGACTGCACGGCATGCCGGTGGGCATTGTCGCAAATAACGGCATTCTGTTTTCCCAGTCGGCGCTAAAGGGCGCGCATTTTATCGAGCTGTGCTGCCAGCGCGATATCCCGTTGATTTTTTTGCAAAACATCACCGGGTTCATGGTTGGCAAGGAGTATGAGGCGGGGGGGATCGCCAAGGACGGGGCAAAACTTGTTACCGCTGTTGCCTCGGCAAATGTGGCAAAGCTCACGGTCATTATTGGCGGTAGTTTTGGTGCTGGAAATTACGGCATGTGCGGGCGCGCTTATGATCCGAGATTTTTGTGGATGTGGCCGAATGCGAGAATTTCGGTGATGGGCGGCGAGCAGGCGGCGGCGGTTCTGGCGACGGTGCGCCGCGACGGCGTCGAGGCCAGTGGCAAAAAATGGACGGCGGCCCAGGAAGAAGCATTTAAGGCGCCGCTCCGCGACCAATATGAAACCCAAGGCCACCCCTATTACGCCAGCGCGCGACTGTGGGACGACGGCATCATAGATCCGGCCGAAACGCGAAACGTGCTCACCCTTGGGTTGGCGGCAGCCCTTCAAACACCGTCACCCGAAACGCGTTTCGGCATATTTCGCATGTAACGAGGACAATAGGTTCCATGATCAAGATCGAAAAATCGAACGGTGTGGCCAAGCTGACCTTCGAAAATCGGGAGCGGCGGAACGCCATGAATGATCAATTCATTGGCGAGCTGACGCGGGCGATGGGGACGTTGGGCGCGGATCACGATGTCCGGGCAATTATATTGGCCGCCGAGGGCAGTGCATTTTGTGCCGGTGGCGACCTCAATTGGATGAGGCGCGCCGCCGATTACGATTGGGACGAAAATGTCGCCGACATCCGGGCCTTGGGTGAAATGCTCCAAGCGATCAACGAGACCCCGAAACCGGTGATAGCCCGGGTGCAAGGCTCGGCCTTTGGCGGCGGGGTTGGGATGCTGTGTGCTTGCGACATCGTCCTGGCCGTTCCGGCGGCAAAATTTTCACTCTCTGAAACCCGGCTCGGGCTCATACCCGGCGTTATCTCGCCCTTCGTCCTGGGGGCGTTGGGCCCGCGCCAAGCGCGCCGCTATGCCCTGACCGGGGAAGTTTTTGATGCGGCGACAGCGTGCGAGATTGGGCTTGTTCATCAGGTGCTTCCGGAAAGTGAACTCGATAGGGCAGTCGAAATGCTTATTGTTAATATAAAGAAAGGCGGTCCGAAGGCCGTCGCTGGGTCCAAATCGTTGATGCGCCAAATTGCCTGGCGTCCGATCGATGACGCCCTGATCGACGAGACGGCGAGTTTGATCGCCGAGGTGCGCGCTGGGGCCGAAGCCAAGGAGGGCGTGTCGGCATTTCTCGAAAAACGAACTGCGTCCTGGATCGCTACAGACAACGGGGTTGGGGATTAAACCGAGCATGTTCGACAGTTTGCTCATTGCCAATCGGGGTGAGATTGCTTGCCGAATTATTGCGACGGCACGCCGTCTCGGCATTTCGACAATTGCCGTATACTCGGACGCCGATAAAAATGCCGCCCATGTTGCCGCGGCCGATAGAGCCCTGCGCATTGGGGCTGCACCGGCGGCTGAGAGTTACCTCAATATTCCTGCCGTGCTCAAAGCAGCGGTTAAGTCCGGTGCCTGCGCGGTGCATCCGGGTTATGGCTTTTTGGCTGAAAATGCTGAATTTTCGTCGGCGGTTGCGGCCGCCGGATTGATTTATGTCGGTCCAAGCGCCCGAGTGATCAACCGCTTAGGCAACAAGTCGAATGCTAAAATACTTGCACGAAAATCCGGTGTGCCGGTGGTGCCGGGCTACCATGGTCGTGGCCAAAGCCTAGGTCAGCTTAGCAAAGCGGCAGCAAAAACCGGATTTCCAATTTTAATCAAGGCGGCCTTGGGTGGCGGCGGGCGCGGTATGCGGGTCGTTGAAACCAGTGATCAAATGGACGCGGCAATCGATAGCGCCGCCCGTGAGGCCGAGGCTTCTTTTGGTGACCCGACCCTGATAATCGAAAAATATCTGCCCAGCGCCCGCCATATTGAGGTGCAAATATTTGCCGATAATTTCGGCGCTGTCATTCATATGGGGACGCGCGATTGCTCGGTTCAGCGGCGCTATCAAAAAATAATTGAAGAGGCTCCGGCCCCCGGACTTGCGACAAAAACAGCGGCCGAGATGATTGGCGCGGCGATAACTCTGGTCACAGCCTCACAGTATCGGGGGGCGGGTACGGTCGAATTCATGCTCGACCGGGACAACAATTTCTACTTCATGGAAATGAATACCAGACTGCAGGTCGAACATCCGGTGACCGAGGCGATCACCGGCGAGGATCTCGTGGAATGGCAACTGCGCATTGCCGCAGGAGAAAGTTTGCCCAAGCAGGGTAAAATCGATTTTGCTGGCCATGCCATCGAGGCGCGGCTCTGTGCCGAGGATCCGGCCCAGGAGTTTCTCCCGTCGGTGGGTCGGATCGATCATCTCAAATGGCCGGCCGCACCGGTCCGCATCGACACCGGGATCGGTGTTGGCGATACGGTTTCTGTTCATTATGATTCGCTTTTGGCAAAACTGATTGTCGCGGATCGTTCGCGAAAACGGGCGCTGGCGGCGTTCAAGAACGCCCTGGAGACGGTGCAAATTATTGGGCCGCCGACCAATCTCGATTTTCTCAGACGCGTTGTCGAGCTGGATCAATTTGCATCCGCACACCACGACACGTCGACGGTCGCCGATAGTTACGATCAGCTGACCGGACCGGCACCAAAACCGGCGGACCAAATTTTGGCTGCTGCGGCAGGTGCTGCTCTTTGTGTCCGGCTCGACGGCAAAGATGAAAACTGGGTATCGCCTTGGCAGGACCAAGGGGCGTGGCGGCTAACCGGGAACCAGCCGATTGATGTTGCCCTGCACTATGGCGGGCGAGACTATGTAGGGTGCGGGTTGCGCGACGCTGAGATGCGCTGGTCGATCACCCTCGACAATGCCAAAAAATCGTTTCAGGTCTGCCGGGTTGGTGATCAAGAAGATAATATCTTCACCGTTGACGGTCGATCTGTTCAATTGACGACCCTTTTGATCGAGGGTGTTCGGTATTTCTATTTTGCCGATGGTGGACCAATTATACTCGTTGACCCGCTGGTCCAGGCGAATGGTCCAGCCGAAAAAACTGGCGCCCTGGTCGCTCCAATGCCCGGTCGCATAGCGCGCATTGCTGTTAGCGCCGGGGCCACGGTTCGCACCGGTGACCTACTGCTGGTCTTGGAGGCAATGAAAATGGAGCATGCCGTCTCTGCACCCATCGACGGCACCGTTGCTGAAATATTGTTTGGCGAGGGGGATCAAGTTATGGCGGGTGCCGAACTGGCAAGAATTGCCCCATGATCGCAACGTTTAAGATCTTGAACTTGGTTTCCAGACTTGAAGCGCGGGTCGAGCACCGTATATAGAGTTGTGAGCTTGGCGCGGTTGAAAGAGTGATCGGATGATGAGAGCTAAAACAGTGAAGAACGGTTTGTTCGGCTTGGCCTTGACGCTTTTGATTGTGCCGTTTGCCGCCTGTGATTTTTTTGATGGCGACGAAAGGACGGCAGATACCGGCGGGGGCACCGCCGGCCCTGCCAATATAGGTGAAGTTTCGAGTGCTGTTGCCGTGGCGATAACCGGAACTGGTGGCCTGCCGACCGATCCGGCGCGTGGCAATATCCCGACACTGGCACCGCTGGTCGATATCGTCGCGCCAAGTGTGGTCAATATATCGACGACCGGGACGGTGACAAGGCAACTCAATCCGCTGATGCAGGACCCATTTTTTCGCCGCTTTTTTGGTGAGTTACCCGACCGGCAGCTTGATCAGGAAACCCATAGTGTTGGGTCCGGTGTGATTATTGATGCGGCGGAAGGCTATGTTGTTACCAATAATCACGTCATCCAGAATGCCGACGAAATTGTCGTCACGCTGCGCGACCGCCGCGAATTCGAGGCGGAATTGATCGGTACCGACCCGGCGACCGATGTCGCCATTTTGCGGATCGATGCAGAGGAGCTCACAGAAATTCCTCGAGGCAATTCCGAAGAGTTGCGCGTGGGTGATTTTGTCATCGCAATCGGTAACCCGTTTGGCCTCGGACAGACGGTGACCACGGGCATCATATCGGCCCTCGATAGATCGACGGTCGGCACTGCCGACTTGGAGGACTTTATCCAGACCGATGCAGCGATCAATCCCGGTAATTCCGGTGGTGCCCTCATTGACCTTACCGGCCGGTTGATCGGTATCAATACCGCGATCATCGGCCCCAATGGGGGCAATGTCGGGATCGGGTTTGCCATCCCCGTCGATATAGTGGACGCAAGGATGCGCCAACTGATTGAGTTTGGCTCGGTTCGTCGGGGGCTTTTGGGCGTGCGCATCGAAGACATGACCCCGCCGATTGCCGAAGCCTTGGGCTTAACTTCGGTAACCGGGGCGATCGTCAACGAGGTTACCAAGGGCTCGGCAGCCGCAAATGCCGGCATCCGACCCGGCGATATTATCCTGAGTGTCGACGGAAATTCGGTGACCAATAGTGCCGATTTGCGTAATAAAATTGGCCTGACGACGCCGGGCAACGAAGTTGAGCTCGAACTAATGCGTCGCGGCGGACTTGAAACCCTCAATGTCATCGTCGGTGAGGCCGGGTAATTAAAACAATCCCCAGATGATTTGAACCGGGGCGTGCAGGCATTGGCCGCCTGCTGATATTATATCCAAATGACAGTTCATATTATCCGGCTTGCCGTTGGTGTGACTTCGGTCGATCATTTGGCTGAGTTGCAAAAAACCCGTTTGAAAACCGCTCGCAAGGCCGACGGACCCAAGGCGCGTCTAGTCACCTATACCCGCAACCGACCACGCCGCGCCGACGAGGTCACTGACGGTGGATCGCTCTATTGGGTGGTCAAGGGGGTGATCAGAGTTCACCAGCGTATCCTGGGCATCGAAGAGGCGGTAAATTCGGAAGGTCGGGCTTGCTGCGCCCTGGTGCTTGACCCGGTCCATGTGCTGACCGTTCCTCGGGCCAAGCGGGCCTTTCAGGGTTGGCGCTATTATACGCCAGAAGACGCTCCCCTCGACCTTGATAAAGCTGGGCTTCGGGCGCTGGCTGCCGCTGACGGCGAGGCGCCGCCGGCGGCACTCTTAGCCGAGCTTGAGGAATTAGGACTGGTCTAAAACTCTCGGCCGATGGCTCGGTCGATAGAGACAGTCCCACCGCCCCGCAGGGTGATCGCGGTCATTAGCACGGCCCAGAGCATGACAAACTCATAGCCTCCACCACCGACGAAGAACCCGTTCTGCATGTGAACCGAAAAAGTTGCAATCCACAATACGACGGCCGCCATCAATGCCGCCGGGCGGGTCAATAGGCCGACGGCAATTAACATGCCGCCAAAAAATTCAGTGCCGCCGACAAGTAGCGCCGAGACATTGCCGGGAATGAATGTGACGACGTTGCCGAGAAATCCGGCTGTTCGCTCCAGCCCGCCGCCGCCAAACGCGCCAAAGAGTTTTTGCGCTCCATGGGGGACGAGCATCAATCCGGCAAACAGCCGAATGAGCGGATAGGCGAGGCATTGCAAGGGGCTATAAAGTGCAGCCAGGAACGGGATAATGGGTTTTGATGCGTCGCTCATAAGATGGCCCTCATACATATAAATATGTCGAAGGCCAGAGTGTCGCCTTTCGCGGCGCGCCGGATCAAGGAATGCCGGGAACGGGTAGTGGGTCAGTTTGAACTTCTATGTAGAAACCGATGAGATTGAATGTCATATTTGAAACATGACCGACAGAAAGCTTAAACGCCCTCGTGATCCAAACCAGCTTGCCAAGCTAGTCGTTGATATAGCGTCCGGTGAGAAAACGGAAGCTGAGAAAACCGTGAATGAAAAACGCGCATCCAAAGCCGGAAAGAAAGGTGGACCCGCTCGCGCCAAAGCCCTCACTCCCTCACAGCGGTCAGAAATTTCCAGCATTGCCGCACAAGCACGGTGGAAGAAAAAATCTGATTAGGCTTCCTTTCTGATCTTCATCTGACTTTCTTTATATTTCAATTTTTCTTCTGCTCTGCGCTCTTCGTAATCTTCGTTAAAGTCCAAATCGAATTGTATCGGATCTTCATCTGGATACTTGGTATTTATGTGAACGACATCGGATTTTGCGCGGAAGATGTCCGAAACAATACTATCACGGCGCTGCCTAGCTGCGAGCCTACGAAGCCTGTCTGTTCCGCCGTTGTCGACATCGAAAATCATGGTGATCTGTTCACCATCCTCTAAAAGTTTTACGACTTGTTTAGCGCGGTATTCTATACCGTTTTCATCTATTTTCCGAAGTTGACTTACTGCAACGCCAAGCTCTTTCCGCATGATCTTGCGAATTGCTTGGGGGCGCGGGCGCCATTTACTATTTTCAAGTGCCCACGTGATCAGATCGTCTGGGTTGACCGCGTTGTCACCGGTTAGAGCCTCATATTCTTCCAACACTCTAATCAGTTGTTCATTAAAGTTAGCCATTTCGATCCTCCTATAAGTCAACAGGAGCTACATGCCCCCATCCATCTATGTGGTCCCATTCTTCAAGATGGCTTCTAATGCTTTTTTGGTATTTCCTAAGCCAAGCCCATTTTTTTGTTTTATTTTGAATCTGCCCGATAACGATTGCGGGATGGATTTCAATTCTCGCAGCAAACGTCAGAACATCGCGTTCAGAAATGAATGGTGCTTTTCTCCTGTAAAAGGAATCCAATTTATCCTGCGGCACTAGAAATTCTGCTGCGGCATTGTTGGCAAGACGCTCCTCTTCGGCAATATTCGGATTCTCGTTGTTCAGGCTTCCCTCTTTCGTATCAATTGGAGAAAAGCCCCCATCTTGCCCATCACCATTCAGAATATGTTCAATTTCATGGCGTAAAACGAAACAAAAATTATCCATTCTATCGTGGAAAGTCGTCATTCCTATAACTGGCTGATTATCTACCCAGACACAAACTCCATCAATTTTTGTATTAGGCAAAGCCTCAACTAGTGTGAAGCGAACGCCACAACTCTTCAAAATATGAGGAATTTTGCTGATATCTTCTTTTGAAAGCATATGCCGCCGTATTTCTGGCAAGTATTTCAGCAACTTCTCCATGTCAAACAAGGGTGTCTCAATCGTCTCGGCGATTTTTATTACTCTATGAAGCCACACATATTGAGATGGAGTCGTTTCCAAATAATCAGCCTTTCGGGCGGCATGATGCTGTACCTCACCAGAACCAACAAAAGGTAATTCTTCAATGCTATTTTTTCCAAAAAACCGCAGCATTTGAGCGTCCAAGAGAGCCGGGTCGGTATCTTGAATAAAACCCCGTTCAATCATTTTTCTAACAGGAAATTCCGTTGCCCAAGCGGCTCTTCGGCGCACTCCGGCATCCGGTCTTTGCGCATGGCTAAGATCGTATAACTTCTGCAAATTCGAGAAAAATTCTGCGGGCATATCGAATGCATCCCCCAAAGCCAAAGCAAATTCAGGGGTGATGCTACCTTTGCCATTTAGAATTTTGTTAAGCTGCTGTGGAACGATATTTAGAATGTAGGCAAGGTCAGCTTGTGTCCATTCCCGTGCCTCAATTTCTTCCGAAATAAAGGTTCCTGGATGGTCAATTAGTGACTTTGTCGCTTTCATGTTCATTTGTGATAGTCCTCAACAGACAGAATCGTCGCTATCTGTGGTTCAGTGTCAGAATCAAGCAAGAATACAATCCGATAACTATTGTTTACGCGGATGGATCTTTGCCCTTCTCTGTCCCCCTTTAGTTTTTCGTAGTGAAGGCTTTTCCAGTTTCTCAGGCTTCGATCATCTGGAGCCGCCCTTAAGAGCGTGAGTTTTCGCCGCGCAGACTTAATTACGGCAATTGGCAGTTTGGTTGCCGCCGCATCGTCGGTCTCAATTAGGGCCAAACCTGCATCGGCAAACTCAATGTCCATTCCCAAATATACCTATTGTTTGATGGTGAATCAAGCCAAATAAGCAAATAATGTTAAACTGACCTAAATGCTTGACTTGGTCGTGCAAAGTGATAGTTTGAAATTATGAACAAGCTAGACACAAAAGATCGCGCAAGAGTTCTTCACCTTCTCTGTGAAGGTAGCAGCATCCGCTCAATCGTTCGCGTAACCGGCGCGAGCAAAAACACAGTTTCAAAGCTGTTGATTGATGCTGGTAAGGCTTGCGCTGCGTATCACGAAGCTAATGTTCGCAATCTGAAAACAACCCGCGTAGAGGTCGATGAAATATGGTCGTTCACCTACGCCAAGCAAAAGAATGTCAAAAACGCGAAAGCGGCCCCAGCCAATTCAGGCGACACATGGACGTGGACAGCGATTGACGCCGATAGCAAAATGATAGTTTCTTATTTGGTAGGTGGACGCGATGCTGAATATGCAATGTGGTTTATGGACGATCTGCGTAGCCGCCTTGCTAATCGCGTCCAACTAACCAGCGATGGTCACAAATCCTACCTTGAAGCTGTCGAGGGCGCGTTCGGTGCGGACGTGGACTATGCGCAGCTAATCAAAATTTACGGCAACGCGCCGGAAAGCTTCAAAGGCCGTTACAGCCCCGCCGATTGCACTGGCATCAAGAAGCGCCGGATTGAGGGAGAGCCTGATAAGAGACTGGTTAGCACTTCCTATGTTGAACGCAACAACCTTACCATGCGGATGCACATGCGCCGATTTACCCGCCTTACAAACGGTTTCAGCAAGAAGATTGAGAACCACGCCTACGCGGTCGCACTTCACATGATGTATTACAACTTCGTCCGAATGCACAAAACGCTTCGCATGTCGCCAGCTATGGCCGCTGGTGTTTCTGACAAACTCTGGGATATGACAGATATCGTGAAATTGGTTGAAGATGTAGAAGCGAGTAAATCGACTAAACGGGGTTCCTATAAGAAAGGTAATTCAAACTGACCCACTACCCGGGAACGGGATCAGTTGACGTGCGCGGCTACTTCTTTAATAGCGGTGTCGGTCGCGGCGTCACCGGCGCTGCCATCGAGTTTTTCGATCATGGCCTGGCTGGCAGCGGCAACGGCGATATCGATGGCGCGGCTGCGGACTTCGTTGGCGACGTCGGCTTCGGCATGGGCGATGCGCGCCTCGGCCAGTTCGCGACGCCTTGTAACGGCGTGTTCGAGGTCTTGTGCAGCTTTTTCGGCGAGGCGTTTGGCCTCCTCGGTCGCGGCGGTAACGATCTGCTCGGCTTCTTGGGTTGCATCGCGTTGGCGGCGTTTTGATTCGGCCAGCATCACTTGGGCTTCTTCGCGCAGCTCGCGTGCTTCATCGAGCTGGCGCTGTAGCTTTGCCGCGTGCCCGTCGAGCCCGGAACTGACCGCTTTGGAGATCGGGCGCACTGTTGCCAACACAAAAATCACGAAGGCAATTGCGACCCAAAATTCCGCCTCGGCCAAAAGCGGGCCATGCTCGGCCGCATGTTCGGTTGCTTCGCCTGCCGCGTGCTCGACTTCTTGTGCGATTGCCTTTGCGATGCCAAAAATCATGCCTGGCTCCCCTCGACGCTTTTAACGGCAGCATCCATTGTGGCGGCGCTAGCCGCCTCTCCGGTAAGTTTTTCCACCGCCGCTCCAGCCAATTCCGTTGCTATGGCGCCAATACTTGCCAGAGCAGATTCACGGCTTTCGGCGATCCGAGCTTCCGCCTTGGTAAGTTCGGTCGCAAGGGTGGCTTCCAGCTCCGAATTTCGCGCAGCTGCCTCATCGGCGGCTTTTTCTTGCACTGCCTTGAGTGCTTCAAGGGCCGTGGCGCGGGACGCGTTGAGTTCAGACTGATAAGCGTCCATGACCTCGTCGGCCTCTGATTTTAGCGAGGTTGCTCGCTCTAAATCCTGTTCCATTCGTTCCTGGCGCGTCGTCAAAATGGCGGAGACACGCGGCAACGCGATCTTCCACATGACAACGAAGAGCAGGACAAAGGTGATCGTCAGCCAAACGAGCTGGGACGAATAAAACTGAGGTAATAATTGCGGCATGGTTCGCCTACGCTTCCGATATGATCTAGCCGAACAGGATCAAAAGCGCGATGACCAGGGCAAACAGCGCGATGGCTTCAACCAGCGCAAAACCCAGCATCGTCATGGTGAAAACTTCACCGCGCGCTGCCGGATTGCGTCCGACCGCCAAGATGAAGGAAGAAAAGATATTGCCGATACCGATACCAGCGCCGATCACACCGATGACAGCCAGTCCGGCGCCGATCACTTTTGCCGCTTCAAGTTCCATTTCGTAGTCGCCTTTCGCTTAGAGTTTATTGAGTGTTGCGCGCCGCGCTAGTGCATGTGGAGCGCATCGTTGATGTAGAGGCAGGTCAGAATGGCAAAGACATAGGCCTGCAAAAATGCAATCAGTATTTCCAACCCGGTCAGCGCGACAACCAGCGCCAGCGGCAGAATACCGAAGAAACTCAAGGAATAGATAAAGCCCGCGATCACCTTCAACAGGGTGTGCCCGGCCAGCATGTTGGCAAATAGCCGTACAGAGAGGCTAATTGGGCGCGATAGGTAGGAGATGATCTCAATCGGAATCAGCAGTGGCCACATGGCAATCGGCGCGCCTGGCGGAACAAAGAAGCTGAAGAAATGCATCTTGTGCTTGGCAAAGCCGAGAATTGTGACGCCGATAAAAACCAGAGACGCTAAGGCAAAAGTGACAATAATCTGACTGGTCACCGTAAAGCTATACGGGATCATGCCGAGCATATTGGTAAACAGGATGAACATGAATAGCGTGAAGACCAGCGGAAAATACCGGCGGCCTTCGGTCCCAATGGTCTCGCGTATGATGCCGGCGATAAAATCGTAACTGAGCTCGACCATCGATTGCCAGCGGCCGGGAACCAAAGCATGGCGGCGCGTTCCGCCAAGGACGAAAACAGCGACCCCGGCCACTGCGATCAGCATGAACAGCGATGCGTTGGTAAATGAAACATCAATGCCGCCGAGCTTTAGCGGCGCATAGGTGTGTATTTCAAACTGTTCGAGCGGACTTGCCACGTTTAACTCCGTTGGGTTTAACTCCGATGGGATTAACCCCGTTGACCTTTATCGTTCGTTTCACTCTTGGCGCGACGTCGCTGCTTCGATTTCTCCGCCGCCGACGCATTTAATTCTTCGGCCGTCTTAAACACATTTCTTATCCCGGCGGCACTGCCGAGAATGAAAAACAGGATCAACAGCCACGGTCCTGTTCCCAACCAACGATCGAGTAACCACCCGATAAAGACACCGACAACCAGACCGGAAACCAAATCGACCGAGATCCGCATCGCCGCGCCGATTTCGCCGGTTTGTTTGGTCTTACCCGCCGGCTTGGCGCGAAGGTTTGCATCCTTCAATCTCGCGTCTAGGTCCCGACCCCGGCCGGGGTCTTCGGAGGGCTCCTGCCGATCCTCCATAAAGATTCTTTCTGCTCAGCATTTATAAAGGTGAGCGCTAGATTCGGGCCGAAACCTAGTCTGGGGTGGGACCATAGTCAAGGCGGCATTCGGCCACATCTTTTGGTGCATTGAAACGCGTATAAATCTGTTTATTATCAGCTGGTTAGTAGTCTAATCGACGGTCTGTCGGTTTAGCGATGCGGCCCGCCGTCGCGGGTATTTTGTCGCCAACCGGGCTCCATTTGCATCAAGCTGTCTTGCGCAATTCCTGCGCTTGTTGCAGATCGACCGAAACCAGCTGGCTGACGCCGCGCTCGGCCATGGTAACGCCATAGAGACGGTCCATGCGAGACATGGTCATGCGATGATGGGTGACCAGAATAAATCTGGTCTGGGTCCGCTGAACAATGCGGTCGAGCAAATTGCAGAACCGGTCGACATTGGCGTCATCAAGGGGGGCGTCAACCTCATCGAGTACGCAAATCGGTGCCGGGTTGGTCAAAAAGACGCCGAACAGCAATGCCATTGCAGTCAAAGCCTGCTCGCCACCCGATAGCAATGATAGCGCTTGCAGATTTTTGCCTGGGGGACTGGCATAAATTTCCAGGCCGGCTTGCAGGGGATCATCGGCCTCAACCAGCTCCAGATGGGCTTCGCCGCCACCAAACAAATGTTTGAATAACTCTTGGAAATGCGTGTTCACATCGGCAAATGACGCCAGTAGCCGCTGGCGTGCCTCACGGTTTAGCCCTGAGATACCCTGGCGCAGGCGCTCAATGGCACCGACCAGGTCATCGCGCTCGGTGTGCATGGTGGTAATTTGCTCAAGCAGCTCGTCGGCTTCCTGTTCGGCCCGCAGATTGACCGCTCCCATATTGTCCCGCTCGCGCACCACCCGCTCAAGGCGGCGCTCGGCTGTTTCCAGGTCAGGTAAATCCTTCTTCTCGTCCAGCCCAACCGTTTCGAGAATATTTTCCGGGCTACATTGCAAGCGTTCGGTAATTCGCTCGATGACGGTCTGGCGCGATTGCAAGGCTTGGGCGCAAAGGGATTCGGCCCGCACCCGGGATTCTCTGGCCTCGGCCAGTTTAGTGTCGGCATCCCGCGCCGCACTTTCCTTGGTGCGTGCGCCGGACTCTGCTGCGGCAAGGTCGTCGGCGGCAAGGCGGCGTTTCTCCTCGGATTTGGTCAGGGTGTCCAGAAGCTGGGTGCGTTGTTCTTCGATTGCTGCCGGTTTTCCCGCCAGCGCTTGCTTTTCGGTTTCAAGCTGGCCACGGCGGCGACCCAGCTCAACAGTTCTTTCCACCGCGCCGGTCCGGCGTTTCTCCCAGTTCTGCTGTTCTGCTTCCATCGCAATTCGACGCTGGGCCCGGGACCTAATTTCGTGATCCAGATTGTCGAAGGTGGCGCGGGCGTCCCGTTGGAAATTGCGTGCCGCGCCAGCCGCCTCCCGGGTCGTCTCTAATTCGGCGCGCCGATCAGCAGGGTCGTCTTGGGCGGTCAGCTCGCCCAGTTTTTCCTCATGGTTTCTGCCATAGGAGCTGAGATCTTCGTCAATCCGTAATACCGATGTCCGCAATCCTTCTAGCTTTGAAGATTGCTCGGCGGCATGGCGTAAAATTGTTGCTTGGCGTTGGCCCGCGGCGGCATGGGCGGTATCGGCAGATTTATTGCGGTCCCGTGCGGCGCGCTCGGTCTCGCGAATTTTAGCCAGCGCAGTTTCGGCTGCCTGGTAGGCGTCTGCTTCGATGGAGGCCGCTTGTGTCGCCTTAACGATTTCCTCGTCAAGGTCGGCCAGCCGGTTTTTTTGGCGCAACAGTGCGGCTTCGCGCGGCACGCCATCGGTGCCAAAGCAGTATCCATCCCAGCGCCAATAGTCGCCCTGACGGCTGACGAGGGACTGGCCTGGCGTGAGCTGAGACGCCAAACGCTCGCCGGTCGCCCGGTCGGCGACAAGACCAATATGGGCAATTGCTAGATCAAGTGCCTGCGGCCCCTGAACGTGACTTCTGAGCGGCTCGACATCCGCTGGCCAATTGGGCGCAGTCGGATCGTTCGCTGCGGTTCGACGGCTCTTCCAGTGGCGGGTCGGGACGTCATCCGCCCCGGCGTCAAGCTCTGCAACTGGCGCCTCAAGGTCGGCGCCTAGCGCTGCACCTAGGGCAATTTCCAATCCTGGGGCAACGGTCATTTGGCTGAGCACCGGCGCCAAATTTGCGCTTTCGGTTTCTTCACCGAAACTTGCGCCGTCATTTTCGGCGCCTTGGGCATGGGTGCCTAGGAGTTCGCGCAATGCTTGGGCCTCTGCCGATAACTGGCCGAGCCGTTCCTGGGCTCGCTGGCGGGCCTCACGCGCGGTTTGGGTCTTTCCTTCGGCCTCAATGCGTTGCTGTTCGCCCCGGGTCAGGCATTCTCTGGCTGCTTCCAGCTGCTGGCGGGTGTCGATGAGCGCTTCTTCGGCGCTGGCGATCGTTTCTTGGGAGAGCGTGCCGGCTTCCAAATTGGTCAGAGCTTGGGCGGCAGTGGAACGCTGTCCAGTCAGGTTTTCCAGTCGCTTAGCGATTTCGTCGACCTGTTTGACCAGGCTCGTGCGCTGGGCTTCGGCGGTCGCGACCGCCTCAGTCAAGGCGGCGAGCTCTTTGTCGGCAGTCTCGGACCGGGTATTCGCCTCGTCCATATTGCTTTTGGCCGATGCCAGCGACGTTGCCTCGTCGGCAGAAAGTGCTCTAATTTCGGCGATGGTGTTTTTCAGACCATCAATTGCCACCTGCGCATCATTTTCCAGCGTCGTCTCGCGGGTATGATCTCCCGAGATTTGATCAAGGCGGCTGTTGCAAAGCGACATCGCGTCGCGATTACGTTGCAATTCTTCGTCAAGGGCTTCTGAGGCAAGGGTAAGGCGCTGTAGCTCCGCTGCTGCCACGGCCTCTGCTTCGCGCAAAGGCCCGAGAATCTCGCTGCTTTTTTCCCTCTCGGTCGTTGCCGTTGCGGCGATCCGGGTTTTTTCTGTCACAGTGGCATCTGCTGTGGTGAATTCGGCCTGGCGCTCTTGCACCGACCCGTCTTCGACTTGCCAACGGCGATGCAGGACTACGGCTTCGGTCTCACGCAAACGATCAGATAAGCCCCGATATCGTTTGGCCTGCCTTGCCTGCTTTTTTAGTCCGTCGAGCTGGGCTTCGAGCGCCACCACGACATCTTCCAACCGGTCTAGATTGGTTTCGGCAGCCCTCAGTTTCAGTTCTGCTTCATGCCGTCTGGTGTGCAGTCCGGTAATACCGGCGGCCTCTTCCAGCAACAAGCGCCGTCCGGCCGGCTTTGCATTGATCAGTGCCGAGACCCGGCCTTGGCTGACCATGGCCGTCGAACGGGGGCCGGTGGCAAGGTCGGCAAATAGGATTTGGACGTCCTTGGCCCGCACTTCGTGATTATTGATCCGATAATGGGATCCGCGGTCTCGCTGAATGCGGCGCGAGATTTGTAGCTCGCCCTCGTCATTAAATTCGGCTGGGGCGGTTCGAGTTGCGTTATCAAGATGGAGTACGACCTCGGCTAGGTCGCGGGCCGGTCGATTGGTGGTTCCGCCGAATATAACGTCGTCCATCTCGCCGCCACGCATCTGCTTGGCCGACGTTTCCCCCATCATCCATCGCATTGCTTCCACGAGATTGGACTTGCCGCAACCGTTTGGTCCGACGACACCGGTCAGTCCCGGTGCTATTTCAAGCTCGGTGCTCTCGACAAAGGATTTAAAGCCCTTCAGATGTAGCTTGGTGAAATGCAAGGGCCGATTACTCCTTATCGTTGCCCGATTAATGTCAAACGCGGAGCGCCTACTTGGTGCACTATTGGTCCGTTGCGCTAAGTAGCGGGTCGATGGCTTCGGCAAATTGCTCGAGTGTTTGCGCGCCTTCGTAAAGGGTTCCATTGATGATGAAGCTCGGCGTTGAACGGACGTCAAATTGATCCTGGCCGCCGGCCTTGATGGCCTCGATCCCTTCGCGCAGCTCGGTGCTATTGATGCAGGCCTCCATGCGTTCGGTATTCATACCGGCCAGCCGTCCGATGCGACCAAGTTCGAAATTTGGGTTCTGGGCGCTTAGCCAATCGTTCTGATTATGAAACAGCAGCGAGGCGAGGCCAAAAAATCGTTGAGGGTCGGCACACCGAGCGACAACCGAGGCCAGCAATGCCTGTAAATTCAGGGGATAATCCCGATAGATAAATCGGACATTTCCGGTGTCGATATATTGGGCTTTTAGGTCGTCATAGACGTTGGCATGGAACGCCGCACAATGACCGCAACTGAAGGATTCATAGGCGATAATTTCGACCGGCGCATCGGCGCTGCCGATCATGCGTTCGGCCAAGGCGACGTCCAAATTGACATCTTGATCAGCGTTCTGCGCGTAAGCCGAAGTTCCGCCAAATACATACATTGGCGCAGCTAAAAGCATCACGCAGACTGCAATTAAAATCCGTATTTCACGCAAAACATCACCTCCAAACACTACATGTTGGGTTGTAAACGATCCGACCCACGAAGTCTATACGCGGGCCGGTCTGAGGCCGAAAGTTATCCACAATTTCAGCCAGTTACTCGTCGGGTGGATCATTCGTACTGTTGTCATTTTAATCCTTGTGGTCGCGACCCTTTTGACTCTCGGTTTCGGTAGCCCGCACAGAGCGACCGAGTTCGATCAAGGCGGCGCGTAATTCCGGGTCTTCAACCGATGCCGCCCGCGCGACGATATCGTCGGGCGCCTGGCCGATGATAGCGGCATTGCTCCTCGATTTGACCGGCGGTCCTTTTTTGCGGCCATACTTAGATTGACCGGTTGAAAGTCCGCCTAGTGGAATTTGGCGAAAACTAATTTTTCCGACAGCGCGATAGCCGTAATGGCCGTTGATCCGATCAATCAGTTGCGGTGTCATATGTTGCAATTCCAGCGCCAACGGTCCGGCGACGCCCAAGTGTAATGTGCCGTCACGCCCGTCGGCACCACGGACCAACCGTTGCGGACTACATTGCTCTGCCAGTGCGTCACCGATAATTGCCGGCCAGGCCCGCATCAGGTCAAATTCGGCAAATCCTTTTTTGCGGCTCAATGGCGCTAAAACTTTATCAATATCGAGGCCGACCGACAACAGACCGCTGCCGCGACGCTGGCGTCTCGGGACCTTGGGTTTTGGCGCTGTTTTGTCGCTCATCGCCCTAAGGTATGGCCATGTGTGGCCTGAGACAATATCTTCCCGAGATCATGACAAAAAATGCGCCAAATCCGAGAGACCTTCTGGCTTGGTACCAGGAAAATGCCCGGACATTGCCCTGGCGCCGTCCGCCGGGCTCGGCAAGAAAATCCGACCCTTATGCAATTTGGCTGTCCGAAGTCATGCTGCAGCAGACGACGGTCGCTGCGGTTATACCCTATTTCGTCGATTTTATCGAAACATGGCCGACAGTTGCTGCTCTGGCTGCTGCGGAACTCGACGCTGTGCTGACCAAATGGGCGGGCCTTGGATATTATGCTCGGGCGCGCAACCTGCATAAATGCGCCCAAGTCGTTGCCCAAAATCATCGGGGGCGTTTTCCCGAAACCGAAGCCGATTTATTGGACCTGCCCGGTATCGGTCCTTACACAGCAGCGGCGATTGCCGCTATCGCATTTGACTCGCCGGCGACACCCGCCGATGGAAATGTCGAGCGGGTCATGGCGCGGCTATATGGCATTACCACGCCGCTTCCCGCGGCCAAGGTGGAGCTGAAATCATTGGCGCAAGATTTGACCGCGCGTTTGCCCGCCGGGGGCAGTCCGGGTGACTATGCCCAGGCGGTAATGGATCTGGGGGCAACAATATGTAGTCCGCGCTCTCCCAATTGTCCTCTCTGTCCTTGGGGTGACGTGTGCATTGCCGAAAAATCTTCGCAAGCGGATCGTCTGCCACGCCGCTCGCCGAAAAAGGCGCGGCCCACTCGTCGCGGCTACGCTTATTGGATAACCCAGCCCAATGGTGCCGTTTTACTGCGCCGTCGCCCGGAAAAAGGGCTGCTCGGAGGGATGATGGAAGTGCCGACCAGCGACTGGAACACCGGCGAAATGGTGCCGCCCAAGGGGCAGGCGCCCATGACTGCAGCGTGGCGTCAACTGCCCGGTCGGGTGAGGCACACCTTCACTCATTTTCATTTGGAACTGACCGTGCTGGCGGCGCATACCGAAAAGAGCGCCGAAATAAAAGTCACCGATAAATGGATCCATCCTGACGGGTTCGGCGCGCAAGCACTGCCATCGGTCATGCAAAAAGTTATTCGCCATGCGTTAAAACATACCGCTGGCGTATCGGTTTAGCCGGTATTTCGATTTAGTGAGTGTCCTCAGTCTCGGTTAATTCAATTCGGCCCGCAATTTCTGTCGCAGAACGTCGATGGGAATGAGGCCGCCATCGGTTTCCACATGCCAAAAGGTCCAGCCATTGCAGGCTGGTGCGCCTTGCACCGCTGCTCCGACTTTGTGAATTGAACCCCGGTCTTCGGCCGAAACAATGGATCCGTCGGCGCGAATTTTGGCGGTGTAGCGCTTGCGCGGGCCAAACAGCATTTCGCCGGGACGCAAATGACCACGCTCAACCAACCAGCCGAATGGAATACGTTTTTCCGTTCGTTTGGCTGGGGTTTCCAGCAGGCTGATATCCTCAATCGCGCGAACGTTCGAAATTCGTTTCTCGGCGATATCGGCGTAAGTCTCATCTTGCTCGATACCGATATATTGGCGACCGAGCAGCTTGGCCGCCGCCCCGGTGGTTCCGGTGCCGAAAAACGGGTCGAGTATGACGTCGCCGGGTTTGGTCGAGGCAAGGATCACCCTATGCAGCAGCGCTTCGGGTTTTTGGGTGGGGTGGGCCTTTTTGCCCGCATCATTTTTTATTCGCTCCGACCCGGTGCAGATCGGCAGCAGCCAATCGCTGCGCATTTGCAGGTCTTCGTTGAGGTTTTTCATCGCCTCGTAGTTAAACAGATAGCGAGAGGATTTCGACTTTGAACACCAGATCAATGTTTCGTGGGCATTGGTAAATCGCTTGCCGCGAAAATTCGGCATGGGATTGGTTTTGCGCCAGACAATGTCATTGAGCACCCAAAACCCGAGATCCTGTAGGATCGTTCCGACCCGAAATATATTGTGATAACTGCCGATGACCCAGAGCGTGCCGGTGGCCGAAAGCACCCGGTGGCATTCACCTAGCCAAGCGAGGGTAAAGCTATCATAGGCGGCAAAATCACCAAACTGATCCCACTCATCCTCGACGCCAGCGACCCGGGTCTGGTTGGGCCGGTAAAGTTCGCCGGAGAGCTGAAGATTATAAGGCGGGTCGGCAAAAACCGCATCAACGCTGCCATCGGGCAGGCGTGCCAGCTCATCAAGGCAATTGCCCCTGATGACCGCATTGCGAAAATCTACGTCGCCAATATTTGGTTCAGTATCAGATTCAGTGCCCCGCCCGCTCTGTCGAGCGGCGCGCTTTGTTTGAGCTGCCATTGTCCCCCCCGGGATCTGCGCCTATGTCCAGTACCTGCGCAATATATCCACAATGCCGGGACAGGGAGTCCGGGTCAATTCCAATTTTGTTTTCAGAGGGTTAGATGGCTTGCCCACAGGCTATCCCGATGTCACTCACAGGCCGGTCAAGCACACTATCTTGTGGGTCGTTTATACTGAACCCGCAACATGTCCGTCGAATTGCCGCCAAAAATTATTCTAACGGCCGCAGGCGCGGTCGATATCGGCGAAGGCGGCGGTGGCGCCAACAAGAACATATGTATCGGTAAATACGTCGCCGCTGCGATTGGTCGCCTCCAGGCGCATTTCCTCGCCCGCCTTTATCGCTGTGACAATTTCGATCTGCTGTTCTTCGTCCAAGGAAAAGGCGCTATCACCGCGAATACCGTCCAGGCGCCATTCGCGCCCACCGATAGACAGGGTGACGTCGAGCACATTGTCTTGGGTCACGCCGGTGTCAAATGTCAACGCGCCAAACAATGAAGTCGCGGGATCATGACCGACAAAAACCACACCGTCGCGGGTTTGGTCGGTGCCGCCCGTCGAGGAAATGGCGACTGAAATGGCGACGCAGATCAGGCCACCCCCGGTCGTGTCGGTTATCGCCTGCCAAGCGCCATGGGTTCCGAGCAGCGTCACATCGGAAGTTTGCGAGATGCCGGGGGAAGCGGCGGTGACCATTAATATTGCGGCCCAGGCTGCAATCGAAATTCGTCGTATTATTTGGCTCACGATTAATCCATTTTGTTAGATGCGATCTTTGCGCATGACGGCGCGGACGGGTCCGAAACTTTTACGGTGATGACGTGTCGCGCCCAAGTTTGTGAGGGCGTCGAGATGTGCCGGGGTTGGGTAGCCGACATTGCGCGCCCATCCATATCCCGGCTGTTCTTTGTCGAGGCTTACCATTAACCGGTCGCGAACGACTTTGGCAATGATCGAAGCCGCGGCGATGGAAATCGACTTGGTGTCGCCCTTGACGACATATTCGGCCGGGCAGGGAAGGTCTTTTGGTATCTTATTGCCGTCAATAAGGGCAAAGCCTGGGACAATACCAAGGTCTTGGACAGCGCGTTCCATGGCTTTCAGGCTCGCCTGCAAAATATTTATCTGATCGATCTCTTCGACCTCGGCGCGGCCAATGCCAATCCGACAGCCTTCGGCATTTTGCAAATCATATAGTGCCGCATAAATTTCCTCCCGCCGCACTGCGCTTAGAGATTTTGAATCGTCGATTTTTGCCAGTGGTCCTACCGTCAGCCCCGTCAAGCTTTGCTCGCTAAAAGTCACGGCGGCGGCGATGACCGGCCCGGCCAGGGGGCCACGTCCGACCTCATCGACCCCGGCGACGGGCGCTAGGGCGCCGGAATCGAGAGCGATGGTTTCGAGGGAAAAATCCGGATAGGGTCGGCGGCGTTTCGGCAAAATCGACTAGGCCGCGCCCATGGCTTCTTTGCGCGCGCTGATCGCCGCATCGGCTTCCCTGCCGACCAATTCAGCGAGATGATCAAATGTGTAGCGATAGGTTCCCGCCCCTTGGGATAGGGACCGCAATTCGATGATCAAATCGTGCATTTCCGATTGAGGCATATAGCCTTCAACCGTATCCCACGCTTTCCAGCCTTCTTTGGTATCGAACCCGAGAATTTGGCCCCGTCGGCCGGTGATCAACGTATTGACCTTGCTGGTATGGGCCGAAGGGACATCGATATATACTTTGCAAACAGGCTCTAAAAGCACCGGGCTGCATTTGGGCATGCCTTCGCGCATGGCGAGGCTGGCAGCCATTTTGAAGGCCATGTCCGAACTATCTACAGCGTGAAATTGGCCGTCATTCAGACAAACATGGATGTCGACCACTGGAAATCCCAGTGGTCCGGCGGTCAAGTAGTCGGTAACCCCATGTTCGACCGAGGGGATATACTGCTTGGGGACTGCGCCGCCGACGATTTTGTTTTCAAATTGAAAACCAGAACCTCGGGGCAAAGGTCTAATTTCGATATGTACGTCGCCGAATTGCCCATGACCGCCCGACTGTTTTTTGTGTCTTGCATGTTGGTCGATATGTTTTTTGATTGTCTCTTTGAAGGGGATTTTCGGCGTGTCGCGACCGACTTCAATTTTGTAGCGATCCTTTAAATTATCGAGTGCCGCAGCCAAGTGAATCTCGCCCTGCCCGTGCAGCACCATTTCGTGGGTGTCGGGGTTATGGTCGAGAATATAGGAGGCGTCTTCTTCGATTAGTTTCCCAATTGCACCGGATAATTTAACCTCGTCTTCGCGTTTTTCCGCATGTATGGCCACCGAGTAGACCGGTGGTAAAGTTTCAGGCCAGGACGTATTATCCCGATTGTCAGGCGTCACTAAGTCACCTGTGTGCAAGTGTTCCATGCGCGCCAGACCGACGATTGTGCCGGGCCCTGCCTTGGAAATCTTGGTTTGGCTCTGGCCGACCAATGAATAGAGGCCGCCGACACGGTCTCCGCCTAAGGTGTCGCCTTCTTTAACTTCCCCCGCCCAGATGCGGGCAAGACTAATTTTTCCGGCCTGGAAGGAATTATAGGTCTTAAAAACCTGGGCAACGTTCGCCTGGCCGGTATCTATACCCAATCGTTCGGCGGTTTTGGCTACATCCGGAGAATCATGACGCAGCGCTTTCCACAGGCGGAAGACACCGGATTCGTTCTCGCCACTGCCGATGAGCACCGGCACTGCTTGGTCCGTCGCAACAATGTTGCGCAAATTTTCGTAGATATCCGATTTTTCCGGAGTTGTTTCTTCTAATAATTTCTCCAACATATCGTCGTTGAAATCGGCCAGTGTTTCGAGCAATTCCTCGCGCGCCAGCTCGACATCGTCGGAGAGATTTTCCGGGACGTCAATTTGTTTGGATATCGCGCCTGGCACGTATGTATAGGCGCGCTCCGAAACCAAATCGACATAGCCCGAGATAACATCACCTTCGCGAATTGCCATGTGACGCAAGGCTAGTGGGCGCTGGGATGCCGCCTGCAGAGCCGACATGACCTCACCCAAATCGCCGGCTAGGGTGTCGTCCTTGTTGATGAACAGCATATGGGGAATGCCACCGTCATCGAGAAACTTCAGCAATGGCGCTAAGCTGGCCGCTTTGCTTGGATCGGGATCGCAGACGACAACGGCGATATCGGCGACTTGCAACGCGTTGCGGGGATCTTGGGCAAATTCCAACGAGCCTGGGCAATCGAGCAGGGTCCAGGGATCATCCATAAAGGTGCAATCGGCGGCGGTGATTTCGGTGCTCATCGAACGTGCCTTGGCGACCGGCGACCCGTCGCCGACCATATTGCATTCCTTAACGGTTCCTCGTCGCTTAATGGCACCGGCCGCATGGAGCATTGCCTCCATCAGGCTCGTTTTGCCGCTCAAATAGGTGCCGACGATTGCCGCGCAGCGAGGTCCATGAGCCATGCCTATCTCCCCGATCTAATCTGTCGTCAGAATTCCCCGATTCCGACGCTTAGCGCCGGACGTTTATGGTTCCATTTTGCAGGCAGGTGAGTCCAGAGTAAAAGGCAAAAAGCTTAACTGTCAGTTTCCAAATGCGAGCAATTCCTCGATCACCTTCTCGGGCTCCTCTTCGGCTAAATAGTGGCCGCTTTTTTCAAAGGGCACGCCGCGGACAAGGTTTTTGGCTTCGGCGCCCCACATCGCCATCAAATCGGCGACCGCCCCGACACCGCCCGAGAGGCCCCATAGCAGCAATAAGGGTTCAGTTATTTTAAGACCCTTGGCCAGGGCTTCATTATCCAAGGATCGATTTTCGTCAAACATCGCTGTGTAATATTTAAGACCGGCCCTGAGGGCTCCGGGTGCCGCCATGGCGCTGGCATAGTTGCTGACACAGTCGGCGATGAAGGATTGCGGGTCATGGCATTTATCTTGAAATAAATGGGTCAGAAAAATTTCTTCCCTCCCTTCGATGAGGTTGGTCGCCATGTCGGTCTTGGCATTAAAGAAAAAATGCCAAAGCCCTCTTGCGGATTGGTCATTGATCCTGCGCAGAGCTTGTTCGTGGGGGGCCACGTCGAGAATTGCGATGCGGTCGGCCTCGCCAGGAAAATCGAGGGCAAACCGCCGCGCCACCAGACCGCCCCAATCATGGCCTACAATATATGGCTTGTTTAGGCCGAGCTCGGCTAATAGGGCGCGAATATCGGCGGCAACTGTTCGCATATCGTAGGGGCCGTCGGGTTTATCGGTCGCCCCCATGCCGCGTAGATCCGGCGCGATGACCCGATATTTTCTGGCAAGCTCGGGCATGACCTTGCGCCAGGCAAAGGATGTTTGGGGCCAGCCATGAAGCAAAACTATCGGCCGCCCGTCACCAGCTTCAAGCACTTGATGGTTAATGCCGTTGGCGAAAATGATCCGTGAAATTGTCATGAGGCATTTTGGGGAAGGGTATTAGGCCTTAGCCCAGAGCTCCAAAAGTTGGTCAAAACGCTCCGGTCCTTTTTCAAAGACCGTCATGTCTTCGGGTAGCGTGACCCAGGGTTGGGCGCTGCTCGCCCAAACCATCGCGACTGGCTTCAACCAGCTTGTGTCGTCAAGAGTGCCCGGACGAAAAACGAAAATGGCATTTGATTGCTCGGGCCGATGATAAATGCGGTTGCCGCAATCGCCGCAGAAATAGCCAAAAATCCGATTGCCTGCGTCGGAGACCCGCTCGGTTTCTTTTGGTGTTCCCTTGCTGATTTCGAGAGCCGACTGTCGGATGATCATCGACATATTAAACGCGCCACCGGCTTGGCGCTGGCATTCGGTGCAGCTACAGGCGTAAACGGTCAGCGGCTCGGCCGTAATCCGGTAACGGATAGTGCCGCATTGGCAACCGCCTTCATATGGTGGCGCGGGGATGCTCATGGCCGTCAGCCTAGATTGGCGCAGGCGCGCTGGATGCGGGTACAGGCTTCCTCTAACGCCGCGTCGGAGGTGGCGTAGGAAATTCGGAAACACGGGGACAAACCAAATGCTGTGCCTTGCACGCAGGCAACTCCCTCGGCTTCCAGTAAATAGGTGACGACATCGGTGTCGGTCTCTAGTTTTTTGCCGTCCGGTGTGGTCTTGCCAATCATGCCTTGGCACGAGGGGTACACATAAAAAGCACCCTCGGGAACGGGGCAGGCCAGACCATCGGCCTTGTTCAACATGTCGACAACCATATCTCTGCGGCGTTTAAATATTTCATTGTTTGGCGCGATAAAATCGTGGTCACCGTTGAGTGCGGTTACCGAGGCCCACTGACTAATTGTCGATGTCGATGTCGTTGACTGGGATTGTATTTTGTTCATCGCCCCGATGAGGTCCAGCGGCCCGGCCGCATAGCCAACCCGCCACCCGGTCATCGAATAGGCTTTCGATAGACCGTTGAGGGTTAGCGTGCGGTCATAAAGATCCGGCACCACCTGGGCGATGGTCGAAAATACGAACCCGTCATAGACGATTTTTTCATATATATCGTCGGTCATCACATAGACCTGTGGGTGGCGCAACAGTACCTCACCCAGCGCGGCGAGGTCGGCCTTGGTGTAGGCCGCGCCTGTCGGGTTTCCCGGGCTGTTTAAAATAAGCCATTTGGTTTTCGGTGTGATCGCGGCTTCGAGCTGGTCGGGGGTCATCTTATAGCTTGGCGCCGGACACTCGACGACCACCGGCTTACCCTCGGCAATCAGCGTGATGTCGGGGTAGGAGACCCAATAGGGCGCCGGAATGATGACCTCATCGCCTGGGTTGAGCGACGCCATCATCGCATTATAGATGGTTTGTTTGCCGCCGCACGAAACGCTGATTTGGCCGATGTCGTAGCTCAGATCATTGTCGCGGACGAATTTTGCCGCGATTGCTTCACGCAATTCTGGGATACCCGCCGGCGGCGCATATTTCGTTTTGCCCTCGGCCATCGCTTTGACCGCAGCTTGCTTGATGTGCTCGGGGGTGTCGAAATCGGGCTCGCCTGCCCCCAGACCAATGACGTCGTGACCTTGAGCTTTTAGCTCCTTGGCCTTGGTCGCCACGGCAACAGTTGGCGATGGTTTGATGAGTGACATACGTCTGGCAACGATCGACATTTGAGGAAACTCCGCAGCTGGTCCGTCTGAAGATAACGGAACCTAACTTCCGACCCGTCGAGGGGCAAGACGAATACGTGCCGCCAAATGGTCACAATGTCGCAAAGTTTTGCCAAGTTTTGGCAATTGTTTCGCCCAGTTGCCGGAGCTTGATGGCCAGGCTGGGAACTTATGCACGAGAGGGAAACAAAATGAGCAATGTGCTGCGAATGGATGAAAATCAAGTTGCCATGAATATTGACCGCCGAGAAAAAGCAAACACGAAAGGCCCGCGCCATCGCCGGCGACGAGCGGCCTTACTGGCAAAAATTGGCGGATTGAATATTTTTGTCGTAATCAGCCTGCTGCTCTATTTCCTCGGCGCAAGTCTCGCTCTCACCCTGTCGGCGCGTTTGGCGCACGCCCAGGAGATCACGCCGCCCGAACTCATCACTCTAGATAAAGTTGGCCGGGCATCGCTGCTTTATCGAACCACTATTGGCGGCGGTTACCTTTTTGCGCCCGAGATCGAAACCGATGTCACGATAAATATCACCGGCATGACGGCGCGCACGGTGGTCCGCCAGACTTTCGTCAACCCGACGGAAAGTTGGCTGGAAGGAATTTATGTGATGCCGCTGCCCGATGACAGCGCCATCGACCGATTGCGTATGCGCATCGGCGACCGGGTTATTCATGCCGAGATCAAGGAACGCGAAGAGGCCCGTAGAACCTATGACGAGGCCGCCGCACAAGGACAACGCACGGCGTTGATGGAGCAAGGGCGTCCCAACCAATATACAATGTCGGTCGCCAATATTGGCCCAAAGAGTTCGATCACCGTGGAAACCGAATATCAGTCCTTGGTCAAGGTCGATGACGGGCTGTTTGAAATTCGTTTTCCGATGGCCGTAGCGCCACGCTATTTGCCGCGCAATCCGGGATTGGTGTCGGTATCAACCGATCCGGGGGTGGAGACCGGTGGTCCCAACGGCAGCGTCGTTTACGCCGATGGTGACGAACCAGATGGCGGCACGCTTCCGGGCGGTCCGGTATTAATCGATGACGGGGCGATCAATGTTCACCTGCCGGTGACGATAGCCGTCCATCTCGACGCGGGTTTTGCCCCGTCGGGCCTGATCAGTCCGTTCCACGATATCGATATCACCGAGCAGGGCGGCAACGTCTTCGACATTGCCCTTAACGCCGATACGGTAAAAGCAGACCGCGATTTTGTTCTTGAGTGGCAGGTGCCGGTTTCCGGTGGGCCGACCAGCCATATTTTTACCCAAAACGAAGATGATCAAACCTACATCCTTGGTCTCGTTGTGCCGCCGCAGACAGCAGCTGCGAATGAGACGCCGACCCCCCGAGATATGATTTTCATTCTCGATAAGTCGGGTTCCATGCATGGCCCGTCACTCGCCCAAGCAAAGTCGGCTCTGGTGACGGCGCTATCGCGCCTGGGCCAAGGAGATCGGTTCAACTTGATCGCGTTTTCAGACGCAAGTACCGCCGCGTTTCCCGCACCGGTCCCCGCGACGCCGAATAATCTAGCACTTGTTTCCGGGTTTATCGGTAGCATTGAGGCTGACGGGGGGACTGAGATGGGCCCCGCCCTAGATCTCGCGCTGGCGATGCAATCGGGTAGCGAGCTAAATCACCGGCTGAAACAAATTGTCTTGCTGACCGATGGGGCTGTCGGCAACGAAGACCAGCTCTTCCAAACCATCGCCGAACGGCTTGGCAATACGCGACTTTTTACCATCGGCATTGGATCCGCGCCCAATAGCTGGTTTATGCGTAAAGCCGCCGAAGTCGGGCGGGGAACCTTCACCCATATCGGCAATGTCGATCAGGTCGAAGAAAAAGTCACTGGGTTGCTGGCAAAACTTGAAGAGCCGGTGCTCACCGATATCGAAGTGACGGTCTCCGGCGACGTGGAATTTGCCATGATCCCGGCGCGCATTCCCGACCTATATCGCGGCGAGCCAATTGCGTTTACCGGTGCCCTGGCCGATGCAGGCACCCAAACCATCACGATCAAAGCATTGCTCAACGGTAATCCGTGGCGAACCTCGCTTGAGCTTGGTCGGCGCGGTGCGGTGGAAAACGACAATGTTGCCCCGATGTGGGCGCGGGCGCGAATTGAACAGGAGCTCGACCGGCTGATTGACGGGTCGGGCAATGAAACCGATGTCCGCGATACGGTCCTTGCACTGGCGCTCAAATATCATCTAATCAGCCCTTATACGAGTCTAGTCGCGGTCGAAGAAGAGCGCACCCGGCCCGAGGATGCAGATCTCTTGAGTGTCGATGTGCCACGCAACCTGCCCGAGGGGTGGAGTGCGGAGCATGTATTTGGAATTCCCGATCCGAAGCGGGCCGGGAGTGATCGGGCTGACGCTGCCCCGCCACCCTATCAATTGGCGGCCATGGAAATCGCCGATGAAATCGCCGGAGGGCAAGGCCTTGGTCGAGTTTCGACTGGTGTACCGCAGACGGCAACGGCAGCGGATTTGATGGCGATTATCGGTGGCCTATTGATACTACTAGCCGGTGCGCTGACATTGTGGCGTCGCCGACCTGCGGCACCCATGGCTGACGGGAGAGTATCATGAATGCTCCCATGAACCTTGCGTGGCACCAAACCCTCGCCCGTCTCTATCCGGGAAATGACATTATCGCCTGTACCCTGCGGCGGATCAGGCGGACGCCGCTGCAATGCGCTCTTATCGCCACATTATTTATTGGCGGTGCCGGATTGGTCGGCGATGCGGTCTATATAAAGGCAAAGGCCGTGGTGGCCCAAGTTCTGCTGCACCGGGCCTGGACCGCAACCCTTGCTGACACGACTAATGGGCCCGTCAAGCCTTGGCGGCATGCAGATACTTGGCCGGTGGCGCGGCTTGCGGTTGCGCGATTGGGTATCGACCAAATCGTTTTGGCCGGTGCCAGCGGCCGCACTTTGGCATTTGGCCCGGCCCATTCCGGCGACAGTGCAATTCCGGGGCGGCCTGGAAATTCTATAATATCGGGTCACCGTGATACGCATTTCAATTTTCTCGGTGATCTGGAACGAGGCGACGACATCGCGGTAACGACCCGCGAGGGCAAAGCGTTACGATATCGGGTGGTGGCAACCCAGATCGCCCATATCGACGATATTGCGATTGATCTGATTACCCCTAGCCG
Source organism: Alphaproteobacteria bacterium (assembly GCA_021774575.1). Lineage (GTDB taxonomy): Bacteria > Pseudomonadota > Alphaproteobacteria > UBA6615 > UBA6615 > JAJFIX01. The sequence goes on from JAJFIX010000006.1 coordinate 344,729, forward strand.
GCAGATGACACTCGTCACCTGCTATCCCCTTGATGCAATCGACCCCGGCACGCCTTGGCGTTACCTGGTCACAACTGAATTAATTGCCGACCCCGACCAAATTGCTGACCGACCTTCCGGTAGGACCTGGGACCCAGAGCCCTTTAGGTCTGCTGCTCGCGCCTTCGCCCGCGCGCCAGCTGATGCCGGAATGCCTCTATTTGGGCAGGACATGGGAGGACTGCCTAATCGTCTGACTCTGCCAGGAGAGCTCGAGCAGACGTTTTATGATGAGGCCTTCGCCGTACCCCTGGTGAAGGACGGTTGATCAGCAGGCCGGCTCGTCTCACTTCTGGCTGACCCCCTCGGCGCTCCTCCACCCCCCCTGGAGCCTCGAGTTAAAGTCTGGCAGAGACGAGCCGGTCACCCCTATTTCACAAGCCGCTGGTTGACGTTGGCGCCGCACTTTTGTTTCCCGGCAGGACGCGGTGGTGACTTCTTGGTGCGCTCCACATTCTCAGTTTATCGGTCACAATGTTCTGGGCCGAGCTGGAATGTGGGGCGACCTTGCAGCGACGCGCCGAGACGCGCCATAGTCTCGAGAGTAATTTAAATTCTATTGGGGCGCGCGATGATACGGGGATTATTAGTAATACTGGCCGGTCTTGTTGTCGGGTGCGCGTCGATAATGGACCTCACCTTGGAAGACGCGCTTGGCACGCCCGATATCAATCGGCCTGCACGCGATATGGTGAGCTTTGGGCTATTCGGCCGGGCGGGAGAAACCATCGGTATCGCCCAGGCAACCCAAGTATCGGGGGGAATATTCCTAGAGGCGGAAATCACCGGCTTGGCGCCCGGCGAATATGCCATGCATATTCATGAAACCGGCTATTGCCAGGCACCCTTCGATGGCGCCGGAGGGCACTTTAATCCGGGTGGAACCGAGCATGGCCAGGATAACCCCCGTGGCGCTCATGTTGGCGATTTGGCCAATATCCAAGTGCCGGACACGCGCTTTGTAACCATCTCTGCCGTTGCCGCCGGTGCGACGCTGCGGCCCGGTCTAGATGAAAGTCTGGCCGACACCGATGGTTCGGCCTTAATCATTCATGATGGGCGCGATGATTATCGCAGCGATCCGGGCGGCAATTCTGGCCCGCGAATTGCCTGCGGCGTGATCTTTCCACCGGTCGAATAGGCAGTCTAATCTTTTTGAGAGGGTGGCTCGACGCTTTTGGTTGGGCCTCCGGCCTCTTTCCAGCCGCTAAATCCACCATCGATATGCGCGACCGGCCCGAAACCCATATCCTGTAGGGTTCTTGCCGCCAAGGCCGAGCGCCAACCGGCGGCACAAAACAACACATATTTTTTATCCGATTGGGCAAAGACTTCACGGTGATAGGGGCTCGCCGGGTCGATCCAAAATTCCAACATGCCGCGTGGTGCGTGAACGGCGTCGGGGACCGCCCCCTCGCGCCATAGCTCACGGACATCGCGAATGTCGATGAAGACGTGATGCGCGTCCGCGTGCAAGGTGATGGCGTCGGCCACGCTGATCGTCTCAATTTCTTTATTGGCTTCTTCGACTAGCTTTTCGACCGGGGTAATCATCGTCCGCCCTTTTCCAGTTCGGCCGGCACACCAGCTCGCCGGCGTAATTCATCATCTTGAACTTTGAGCTCTTGCCCCGCCAGGTCGTTAGCTTCGGCACTGGTCAACCAGGCAATAACATGTGCGGGCCGGGCCGGGGAATGCAGGGAGGTTTCCGGCAATTTAGCGATTTCGCTGATGCCTCGGGCCCGAATATCCTCCTGCATCTTTGTCCAGACTGTGCCCGGCGCAAAGCCGTAAGCGCGGAAGTCTGACCCATGTTCGACATGCAGACATTGGGTCAGCATAGCCAGGCCCGCCTTGGCCGAACAATAGGCGCTCCAATTTGCCAGGGCGCGATGGGCGGCGCCCGACGTCACATTTATCAGCACACCGTCATCGGACGCGCAAAGATGGGCAATGGTCGCCCGCGCCATATAATAAGCGCCGGTCAAATTGATTGCTACGTTGCGGCTCCAAGCGCCGGGGTCGGTTTCAATGAGCGGCGATTCGGGCGCAAGAATTCCAGCGTTATTGATCACAATATCGATCCGCCCAAAGGCCGTATGCGTCGCCTCGACAAAGCCGGCAACCTGGCCATAGTCGGAGACGTCGCAGGGAAGGGCGATGGCCCGTCCGCCCGCCGTTTCGATATCTGCCGCAACATTGGCGATTTCGGTTATTTTGCGGGCGCATAATGCAACCGCAACACCCCTTTCGGCCAGCATGCGGGCCGTTTCGGCACCGATACCCCGCCCAGCGCCGGTGATCAGGGCAACACGCGAATTCGGCTGGTCCATTGGTCAGTGCTCCAAATGAAAACGCCCGAGAGACAAGCTCCCGGGCGCTGACGATCAGTATTTCTCTCTGCTAGCGATTATTGCCGAACAAGCGCAGGAGAAAGAGGAACATATTGAGGAAATCGAGATAGAGGGCAAGGGCGCCCATGATTGCCTTTTTGCCCATCACGGCGGCGCCATCACCTTCATAGTAGATCGATTTGATCTTCTGGGTGTCATAGGCGGTTAACCCGGCAAAAATAATCACACCGAGGACCGAAATGACAAAATCCATCATTGGGCTGGCGAGGAAGATATTGACGACCATCGCGATGATAATGCCAAAAACGCCCATCATCATGAACGTTCCCATGCCGGTCAGGTCGCGCTTTGTCGTGTAGCCAAAGAGGCTCAATCCGGCAAACATCGTTGCCGTGATGAAAAAGACTTGGCCGATACTACCGAGCTGGTAAATCACGAAAATCGACGACAGAGACAGGCCCATCAATCCGGCAAAGACCCAATAGGTGATTTGGGCCGCGCCAAAGCTCATCTTATTGATCCGCGCACTCAGGAAAAAGACCATACCGAGCGGGGCAAGTATCACCACCCAGCGCAGCGGAGAATTAAAAATCATCGCCAATAGTTGGTCTGACTGGGCGACGGTAAATGCGATGGCCCCGGTCAGCGCCAGCCCTAAGGTCATATAGTTATAGACGCGCAGCATATAGGTGCGCAGTCCCTCATCTATCTCCGCGCCGGCCCGCGAAATGACGCCGGGTTGCGCGCGATAATTGTCTGCCATTCTTCTTTCCTCTGGTAAACGTTACGAAATTCATGCGTTACGGGCGTTATGGGGAAAATATGGCGATTTCCCCGCTCTTAATCAAGTTCCGAGCATTATTCGTTGCGCAACAAAGGTGCTGCTTTCTGGCTCAATGCTCGGTAAGTCCCGGCCAGCCCCAGTCCGAGCGTTGCCGTGATGCTCGCCAAGACGGTAATGAGGGCCGCAACGGGCAGGAAAATCCACTCCATATCAAGGATTTGGGTGACTACTGCCCAAGCGGCCAGAGTACCGACGCCCAGTGCTATGAGCGCTGTCACAAAGCCGAGCAAACCAAATTCGATGGCGAAGGTCTGGAGAATTTTGAACCGGCTGGCTCCCAGCACTTTGAGAATGACGGCTTCGTATATACGGCGGCGCTGGCCTGCGGCGATGGCGCCACCGAGTACGAGGATACCGGCGAGCAAGGTTGTCAACGCACTTACCTGCAGGGCCAGAGCAATGCGCCCGATTAACGTGCCGACAGTTTCAATGGCGTCACGGACACGAACCGCGCTGATATTGGCAAATTCACTGACGATTTTGGTCTGCAGATCTGCTTCGATCTCCGCCTCGGCATAAACAGTGGCGAGGTGGGTCTGGGGCGCACCGTCGAGAATACCGGGAGAAAAGACCATTAGGAAATTTATACCCAGCGTGCCCCAGTCGATCTGGCGTAAATTGGCAATTTCGCCTTGCACCTCCCGGCCCAGAATATTGACGGTCATGGTATCGCCAATGCCGACGCCCAATCCGAGAGCGGTCTCCGCGCCCAGGCTGATCAAGGTAGGACCGCGATAATCCGATGCCCACCAATCGCCCTCGACGACCTCTGAATTTCTCACCGGGGTCGCCGACCAGGTGATACCGCGATCGCCGCGCAAGGCCCATCGTGCATCCGGATCGATGATCGCGTCTTGGGCTCGCACCCCATCGAGGGCGGCAATGCGGCCGCGCAACATCGGTACGGTTTGCAGGTCACTGACCCCGGCATGATTATTTACCACCGTCTCAAATCCGGCGAGCTGGTCGGATTGAATATCGATGAAAAAGAACGATGGTGCGGTCTCGGGAATTTGCTCGCGGATGCGATTATCAAAATTTCCCTCGATCAAGGTGATGGCCACCAATACGGCTAGCCCAAGACCCAAGGACATAACAATCGACGGCGTCGGGGCCCCCGGCCGGTGCAGGTTTGCGATGGCAAAACGCCAGCTCGTCGACCTAAAACGCGGCAATGACCGGGCACCCCGCATCATTCCGGCGCCACAAAGACGAAACAATATCATCGCCCCGAGCGCCCCCGAAACAAACCAGATTGCCATGAAACGATTGTCGGCGGTCCCGATGGCAAAACCAACCAAAGCAAGTGCGATGAGCGCAGTGGCAATTATATAGGCCAAGCGAGGACGCCCGGCGGCAGGCGCGACGAGGTTGCGAAACAGGGTCGCGGCGGGAATTTCCCCGGCCTGAGCGACCGGCCAAACTGTGAAGGTCAGAGCGGTCAGCAAGCCGAAAACAGCGGCGGTCGCGAGGGGGCGAAAATGGAGACCAATATCGAGAGGCACGGGCAGAAGACGTGACAGGAGGTCGCCGGCAAGCATCGGCGCCAATGTGCCGAGGGCGGTTCCGAGGATGATGCCAAGCATGGCAATGGCCATAATTTGCAGTAGATATATACGAAAAATTAGGCCCGAACTTGCGCCCAGTGATTTGAAGGTCGCAATGACCGCAATTTTGCCTTCAAGATACGCCCGAACGGCATTGGCGACACCGACGCCGCCAACCAGTAGGGCGGTCAATCCGACAAATGTCAGATATAGAGTCAGTCGACTGACCATGGTTGAAAGGCCTGGAGCCGCATCCTCGAAATTTCGAATGCGCCAGCCAGCCTCGGGAAAGGTTGCGGTCAGTGTTTCGCCCCAAAGTGCAGGATCTATTTCCGGTCCAAGCAGAACCCGATAATCGTAGGTGATTAAGCTGCCGGGCTGGACCAATTCGGTTGCCGCCATGGCGTCACCGGCGATCATTGCTCGTGGGCCGAGGGTAAAACCGCCGCTGGAGATGCGATCGGGCTCGCGGTCGATGACTCCGCGCACTTCGAACTTGGCCTCGCCGATATTGATTTGCGAGCCTAATTCGATATCGAGCCGGTCCTTGAGATCAGGCTCGATCACCGCGCCCCAGACGCCGTCGACCTGGGCCAGCGCCGCCTGCAAATCACCACCATCCACGAGGGTGACCGCACCGTATAAAGGATAGTTGCCGTCGACGGATTTTAACTCGACCAGGGTGGATCGCAAATCTTGGGGTGAGGCGTCGACCCGCGCCATGGCACGCATCGTCAAGGTTTCGGAAACGGTCGCATTCGCACCCATGGTGGAGATTTGTTCGGGCTCAGCAGGACGATGGATGAGGCGAACCGAGACATCACCGCCTAAAATGTTGCGCGAGTCCGCAGTGATGCCGCTTCTAACCGACTGGGATACGGATCCAACCGCGGCGATAGCCGCAACGCCGATGGTCAGGCAGGCCAGAAAAATCCAAAAACCTTTCAGCCCACCCCGCAATTCGCGCCGCGCTAGCTTTGCCGCGAGGCGCCAGCCTTGACCCTGCACCATTGCGCTCACTCGGCACCATTGATTTGTTCACTGACGATGCGCCCGTCGAGCAAGCGCAATGTGCGCCCGCAGCGCTGGGCCACCGCTTCGTCATGGGTTATCAGCATCAATGTCGTGCCATGGGCCTTTTGCAGCGCAAACAACCGGTCGATGACAACCAGGCCGGTATCGGCATCGAGATTTCCCGTCGGCTCGTCGGCAACCAGAAAATCCGGCTGGGGGGAAAACGCGCGAGCGAGCGCCACCCGCTGTTGCTCACCGCCGGAAAGTTGGCTCGGATAATGGTCAAGTCGATGAGCCAAGCCGACCTCGTCGAGCCGGATGCGGGCAATGTCAAAGGCATCCGCCCGGCCCGCAAGTTCCAGCGGCACCGCCACATTTTCCAGGGCGGTCATGGTCGGCACCAAATGGAAGGCCTGAAAAACGATCCCAATATTATCGCGGCGCAGGGCCGAAAGACCGTCTTCGCTCTTACCGGCCAAATCCTGTCCCGCCACCCGGACCGTACCGCTACTTGCTCTCTCCAACCCGGCTATCACCATCATCATTGTCGATTTGCCCGAGCCCGACGGCCCGATGACGGCTACCGTCTCGCCCTTTTCGATGGCAAGATCAATGCCGCGCAAAATCTTGACATTGCCGCTTGCCGAGGCCAATTCAAGATGTACGTTGCGTAGCCACACCATATGATCGGCAGAATGATCAGAGGTAGATTTATCTGTCGCCGGGTCGGTAATCATTGTCGATTTCAATCGCTCGTTATTCATCAAGATCCTGTTGGCGAGGGTGCAACCATAGTCGATACTAGCTATTATCTGGTGCAAATTGCGCCAAACACCAGAGGCAAGAGTTCACAATATGCGGAGCAGTATTCACCCCCTTTTATCCAGGCTGGAAAATGCCATTAAATTGGTCGTTGGCGCCGCTTTTTTCTGTACGCTGATTGCTGCTAACGGGGCGGCAGAGCCAATAGTAGTCGTCGCACTCGGTGACAGTCTGACGGCTGGTTTGGGGGTCGGACCCGAGGAGGCATTTCCGGCCCAGCTTGAGCAGGCGCTGCAGCAGGCGGGACTTGATGCGCGCGTTATAAATGCCGGCGCCTCTGGAGACACGAGTGCAGGTGGATTGGCGCGCCTTGACTGGTCGCTTGGTGACAACCCGGAATTGGTCATTGTTCAACTTGGCGCAAATGATGGTCTCAGAGGGCTCGACCCGGCCGCGACCCAGTCAAATCTTGATGCAATCCTTGGCCGACTTGCAGAACGCGGCATCAAAACGTTGCTGACAGGCATGCTTGCGCCGCCAAATCTCGGTCGCGACTATGGGGACCGTTTCAACGCTATTTATCCTGAATTGGCCACCAATCATGGCCTCGTTCTGTTTCCGTTTTTTCTCCAAGACGTAGCTGCGGTGCAAGCGCTTAATCAGTCCGATGGTATTCATCCGAATGCAGCGGGTGTCTCGATTGTAGTTGCAAACATTCTTCCCTTTGTCCTCCAAGTGCTGGACGCGGAGCTGAATTAACATGGAATTTGCCCACGCCATCGCGGTTGGTGGTAACGCTGTTCACCTAGCCCAATCTTGCGCCGATCAACTCGCCGGGGCCAAAGGACAGCTTGGTTTTGTCTATGTGACCGAGGCATTGGCCAAGGATACCACAACGATCATTGAGCGTTTGCGCGCAAGTTTATCGGTTCTCCATTGGTCCGGAGCGGTTGGGCTCGGTATTTGTGCAACCGGGGTTGAGTATTATGAAGAGCCTGCATGCACTGTTCTTATTTGTGACGTCGATACGGAGGGGTTCCGCGTTTTTTCTGGCGTGTCGTCCGATGGTGTCGTCAGCCCCCAAGATTGTCAGAGCTGGCTTGCCGACCAACAGCAAAAACTCGCCATTGTTCACGCCAACCCATATGCCGAAGGTCTGGCCGACCGGATCGGTGCGCTGGCGACCGCAAGTGGCGCTTATTTGGTTGGCGGCTTGACCGGCGGGAAAAATACTCTATCGCAAATAGCCGACACGCCGGTTGACGCCAATATGTCCGGGGTCTTTTTTGGCGACGGAATTTCTGTCGCGACCAATCTTACCCAAGGTTGCTCGCCGATCGGTGAACTTCACGATATAACGGTCGGCGATGAAGATCTCTTGATGGAGCTTGACGGGTTGCCCGCCCTTGAGGTTTTGCGCCGCGAACTGGGCGATCAGTTCTCCGGTGATTGGCAGTCAATTGCCGGCGCCGTCCATGCCGGCTTGCCGGTCAAGGGTTCGGACACCGGCGATTATCTTGTGCGCCCGCTGATCGGTATTGATCCCAATCGGGGCTGGCTGCAAATCGGTGATCGGGTAAAAACCGGCGACCGTTTGGTGTTTGTGCGTCGCGATGCCACCACAGCGCTGGTAGATTTAGAACGTATGCTGGACCGGCTCGCCGAGCGCTGCGATGGACGTCCCAAGGCCGGACTTTACCACAGCTGTATTGCCCGAGGCCGCAATCAGTTCGGTCCCGGGGCCGAGGAGCTGGCGACAATCAGAGATCGGCTCGGCGACTTTCCGCTGGTTGGCATGTTTGGCAATGGGGAAATTTCCTATGATCGGATTTATTCCTATACCGGTGTGCTGACCGTGTTTGTCTGAGGCGTTTTTTCGTGCTGAGGCTGTTCGTCGGATTGGTGCTGCCGGAGGAAATCCGCAGACCTTTGGCCGAGTTGCGGCGCGCGATGGCTGGCACTCGTTGGATCACGCCGGATAATCTTCACCTGACTCTCCGGTTCATTGGTGAGGTCGATGTTGGTCAGGCGGCCGATATCGACGATGCGCTATTGGGTTTGCGTGAAAATTGTTTTGATCTGCAAATTCATTCGGTCGGGCAGTTCGGGTCTTCGCAAGGGCCGCGAATATTATGGGCTGGCATTGCCCCTTGCGCCGAATTAGTTCGTCTGGCGCATGAAATTGACCGGCTGCTGGAAACCCAAACAGATATTGCCCGCCGCGCCGAACGCTTCCGCCCACACATCACTTTGGCGCGTTTACGTGATGCCCCCGCCGGACGGGTCGCAGAATTTCTGGCGGCCGAAGCAGAGTTTGCCCCACCGTTGATCCGTATTGAAACCGTGGCGCTTTTTTCTAGTCGGCTGGCGCCCGACGGCGCAGGTTATCGACTGGAGGCCGAATACCCGCTTCGTTTAACGGGCTAGGCAACTATTCAGATCATCTATTCAGTGGTCATAGCCTGAATTTCATCGATGAATTGGCGGGCAGCGCCGGCCGGGCCCGGGGCGCCGATTTCCTCAAAAGTTTCGGCGGCAACGCCATAGACGATAACGGCCTGACTAAAATAGTCCTGATTTTGGCTGAGCAAGCCAAGCCCGGAATATGTGTTGCCGAGATTGAAATTGGTCACGGCAAATTGAAATGGAAGCGCGTCGCGCTCAAAGACCTGAAGGGCTGAATTGAACGCGTCGATCGCACCTTCCAGCCGTTCTTGGCTTTCTTCCAATACACCCAACCTGGCCAGCACCGTGCCTAAATCGCTATGGGTGGTTCCCCAAAGAAAAGCCGCGTCCTCTTTATTTCTGATTTCAAGGGTGGCTCGAAACGCTGCTTCTGCTGCCAATAAATGCTCACTCGACTGCTCGCGTGCGCCGATGCCGAGTAAAATTTTACCCAGATTATCTTGCAGGTCGGCCCACTGAATGGGGGCGTTGGCGCGGGTTTGTATTTCCAGCGCGGCGCGAAAGGCGGTTGCGGCTTCACCCAATCGACTAATATCGTCGTTCGCTTCACCTAACATGCCGAGGGCAAGGCCAAGATTGGCCTGGCTTTCGGCCCAGGCGATGGGGGTATCGTCGCGACTGCGTATTTGCAAGGCTTCGCGGTAGGCCGAAATTCCAGCTTCAATCGAGGCAGGGTCGTTGCGAAATTGACCGAGCCTGAACAAAGTAACACCAAGGTCGTTTTTCGATGCCGCCCAGGCAAAAGGCATGGCCTCGCGCGTGCTCACTTCTAATGCAGCTTCGAACGCCGCTTTTGCCGCTTCGAGCCGGTCCGGCGATTGTTCGTTTTCGCCGAGCAGGCGGAGCAGATTGCCATGATTATTTTTGACCAAGGCCCAGTTTTCCGGTGCGCTTTCTCGGTCAAAAATTTCCAAGAGGCTGGGAACCAATGTCAACGCCTCCTCCAGCGCTTGGGTATCTCCCTCCAGATTACCCAGTCGATAGAGAATATCGAGGGCGGCCAATAGATTTACACCCTTGTCATCCAGGGTGTCGGCAGCTGCGCCAGCTTCTATATATGCCGTTGCTTGTTGTCGAAGGTCCGGGGCTTCTGGGGCAACTGCACCCTGATCTTGGGCCTCAACGGATGAAGAGTTTGTTTCAATGATCGGGTCAACGACTGTGGGCGTTTTCTGGTCAGTCCAATAGCGCAGCCCGCCACCAACGACCGCACACAAACAGGCCGCGACAAATAGTGGCGCAAATCCTCCACGCAGCGCTTTGCGCATTTTTTGTCTTATGACCAAAAGAAGGAGGGCGACCGCCAAGCCACCAATGCCAAGAACCATTGCAACTATATTCATTTTGGGCTCCAAATTGAGCAAATGGCGTCACTGCATCGTTATCTATGCCGACCCAGCCGGGAGAGTCGCAAGGCCGAAATTTCTGGAATTTTACAGTCAGTAATCCGCTAAATACTGGAAAATATTTTCCACCCCCTTTTGAATGTCTGAAAACATCTCTTCAAAATCGCCAATGTCCCCATAATAGGGGTCGGCGATATCGGTGTTGGGGTGGCCGACAAAATCCATGAATAGGATTAATTTTGCTGCGGCATTCGGGGGCATCATTTTTTCCAGGGTCGCGTAATGTCCTTGGTCGAGCGCGACGATCAGATCGAATTTCTGGAAATCGTCTTGCGTGACCGACCGGGCGGCGTGACCGGCCATATCGATGCCGTGGGCTTCGGCAACCTGTACCGCGCGCTCATCAGCAGGGTCGCCGACATGATATCCATGGGTGCCGGCGGAATCGACGATCGTCTTGGCGAGTTTTCCATGGTTTGCAATTGCCGCTTTCAGCGCCCAATGCGCAGTTGGTGAACGGCAAATATTACCGGTACAGACAAATAAAACGGCAGCCATAGTGGGGAACCTCTTTGGCGTTTGGGAATATTTACTTGAGTGCTCTACGTTCGCGCTGAAACGTATAGAGGCCGCTTGCAATAATCACAGTCGCGCCGGAGATCGTCCAGATATTTGGAACGTCACCAAAAAACACTAAGCCGACAAGGGTCGCCCAAGCGACGAGAAAATATGTGTATGGCTGCAAGACGGACGCAGGCGCATGACGAAAGGCTGAAATCAAAAGGTAATGAGCCATCGCCCCCAATAGTCCGATCAGGGCCATCAGAGTGAGGTCGCGAACCAGCACGTCGCTGGCTGGCCAAACCCAGAAAAACGGGCCGATAATCGTCATGAAGACAAGTCCGACAATGGCGGTATAGAGGATGGTAACTTCGCCTGTATCGTAGCGGCTCAAAATTCGTGCCTGAATTTGGATGGTCGCGTAAAGACAGGCGGCGACAACTGGGATCAACATTGGCCAAGACATTTGCCCGACACCGGGTCGAATAACCAGCAGCGCCCCGGCAAAGCCAATGGCAACCGCCAGCCAGCGGTGCAATCCGATACGCTCGGCCAATATCGTGGCGGCGAGAACTGTTACCAGAAGGGGGGTCGCCGCAACAATTGTATGTACCTCGGCAAGGCCGAGATAGCGAAATGCCGCGACAAAGGCGATCCCCTCAACCAATACAATAGCGGCCCGGGCAAGCTGCAAAACCGGTCGCCCACTGACCAGGGCTTTCCGCCAACCGAGCTTGCGGCAAACCCACAAGGCAAAAACGATATAGACAAGGTAGCGCACGAAAAAAAGCTGCGCGATGGCATAGTCGCGAACCAGGAATTTTGACACGCCGTCCATCAGGGCGAAACAGGCCATTGCGCCGATAATTAAGGCGATACCGGTGACCGGTGAGGCCGGGTTTGAGTTGGATTGGGCCATGGATATCGAACTATGAAGTATCGCTCTGTTCGGCACCAGGGTGAAGCTGTGTCCATGGGCTCCATGTTGAAATAAAAGGAGTTTTTCGAAAATTCTCTTGTTCCGACGCTTTGTGCTGCCCTAGTCTTTAAGATATTCCGGCGTGCGATACGGAATTTACCGGCGAGATATTCTTATCAACGAATAAGAATTTCAGGGGATGGATGAGTTGCGAGGGTGGCTGCGCTATGGGTGCGCGGCGGCGCTTGTTGATGTTTGGTGCCTTTTTTAAGGCGTTATAAGGGTTTGGCCCGTCCATCAATGTTGAACGACCGTCTGACATCACTAACGGATTATCCGTTCGATCGGTTGCGCACACTCCTGAGTGGTGTCGAGCCACCGGCTGGATTAGCGCAAATTGGCATGCATATTGGCGAGCCAAAACATGCGCCGCCCTCGTTCGTTGCCGATATTTTGGCCGACAATCTAGACGGTTGGGGCCGATATCCGCCGCCGGCGGGGTCGCCGGAATTGGTCGCCGCCATTGGCGAATGGCTCGGTCAACGCTATGGCTTGCCCGCCGGCATGATCAATGGATCCGATCACATCATGCCGGTTGCCGGCACGCGTGAAGCTCTATTCCTCGCGGCTTTGGCGGCCATTCCGCGGGCAAAAGCCCATGGCGTCAAACCGCCCCATTGTGCCAAACCGGTGGTGCTGCTGCCCAATCCACTTTACGCGGTTTATTACGGCGCCGCCGTGATGGCGGGCGCCGAGCCGGTGTTATTACCGGCAACGGTGGAAAATGGTTTCCAGCCCGATATTGCGGCCCTTGATTCCGAGATTTTGGGTCGTGTTGAAATCGCCTATATTAATTCCCCCTCCAACCCGCAAGGCGCGGTGGCAAGTTCGGATAAAATTCGGGCGGCGATAGAGACGGCCCGGGCCCATGATTTCGTTATCGCCTTTGACGAATGTTATTCGGAAATCTATGTGAACGATCCGCCACCAGGTGGCTTGGCGGCTTGCGCAGCACTGGGCGGGTCCCTTGATCATGTTCTGGTGTTTCATAGTCTAAGCAAGCGATCGAGTGCGCCGGGACTGCGATCCGGTTTTGTTGCCGGTGACGCCGATTTTATCCGGGCGTTCAAAACTTTGCGCCAATATGGCGGGGCGACAATCCCGGCACCGATCCAAGCGGCATCGGCCGCACTGTGGCGCGACGAAACCCATGTGGAAGAAAATCGCGACCTCTACCGGGAAAAATTTTCCGCCGCGTTGGATATTCTTGATGGCCGACTTGGCGCCAAGCAGCCCGGCGGTGGATTTTTCCTGTGGCTTGATGTCGGGGACGGTGAAGCCGCGGCGCGCCAACTCTGGGCCGATGGTGGGGTGCGCGTGTTGCCGGGCAGATATTACGCCCGAGATGTAGCGACCAGCAATCCGGGTGCAAAATTCGTCCGTGTTGCCATCGTTCACGACACCGACACGGTTCGTGACGGTATTGCTCGAATAGCGAAAATTCTAGGCTGAAAAGGTTAGTAAAATGACAGTACCCGCGCAAGATTTTGCCCAACGTAGCTCCCGCCGCGCCAGCCGTGCTCGATGGACAATACCAGCCCCGATAAAGTTCTTTATTTTGCGCCGATCTAGAGAGGCTTTGGGTTTTGTCTTGGCAGGGCTTGGGTTGTTTCTGGCACTCGCCTTGCTCACGTACAGTCAATCGGACCAGTCGTTAAATCATGCCACGGAAATTCCGCCGACAAATATGATGGGTGCCTACGGCGCAATTGCCGCTGATTTTGTCTTGCAATTCTTTGCCACGACGTCGGTTCTACTGCCGGTGTTCTTTTTGGCTTGGGGGTCATATCTTTTTCGCCATCGCGGCATTGGCCATAAGCGCTGGCGCATCCTTGCATTGCCTGTCGCACTCGTGTTGCTTGCCGTTATGCTCGGACTGGTTGCCCTGGATCCAGTATTGGCACCCTGGCAGCCGGTTGGGGTCGGCGGCGGTGTTGTCGGCGACCTTTTGGCAATGTCTTTGGCAACGACACTCATCTCGATCGGGGTACCGCTGTGGGGTGGCGTGATCCTATGCAGCATTTGCGCCTTCGTGTTGGTTGCCTTTTGCATGCCGGTGACCCGCCAGCAATGGTCTGGCGGAGTGATTGTCGGGGCAACGGCAATTGGCCGGGGCACTAGTCGGATCGCTGGCCGTGTCTTCCAGCTCTTCGGATTTGGTTTGCGATCATCGGCCAATCTGATGTCGAGCTCCATTGCCAAGTCGCGAACGAAGATCCCTCCAAGGGCTGAAAGTGGTGAAGATGACCGACCTGCGGCGACCCCAAAGAAGGCAAAGCCCGCGCGTCGATCAGCTAAAGCACTCGACACCAAGCGCGTGGCGAAAAAAGAACCGAAGCTGAAGGTTGGCCGCCGCGAAAAAGAGGCGCGACAGAAAAATCTCGACCTGCCGGTACCGAGCGGCACCAAGGGCGGGCACCATTTGCCGCCTATCGATCTCCTGACCCCGGCGACGCGCTCCGGCGCGGCCGAGGAAATCGACCGGGAGGCTTTGGAGCAGAACGCCCGCATGTTGGAATCCGTGCTGGATGATTTTGGCGTTCGAGGCGATATCGTTCAAGTTCGGCCCGGTCCGGTGGTGACCATGTATGAGTTGGAACCGGCACCGGGGACCAAGACCAGCCGGGTCATTAGCCTGGCCGACGATATTGCCAGATCGATGAGTGCCGTTTCGGTGCGTATTGCCGTGGTGCCGGGTCGCAACGCGATCGGTATTGAGTTGCCAAACGCCGTCCGCGAGATGGTCAGCTTGAGCGAGCTACTGGCCTCGGAGAAATTTGAAAAATCAAAAGGGCTGCCTTTGGCGCTGGGTAAGAATATTGCCGGTGAGCCGGTGTTTGCCGATCTTTCTCGGATGCCCCACGTGTTGATTGCAGGAACTACGGGTTCGGGTAAATCTGTTGGCGTTAATGCCATGATCATCTCCCTGCTCTATCGGTTCACACCGGCAGAATGCCGGTTCATCATGGTCGATCCGAAAATGCTGGAGCTTTCCATTTATGACGGCATTCCCCACTTGTTGGCACCGGTTGTCACCGATCCAAAAAAGGCGGTTGTGGCGTTAAAATGGGTGGTCCGTGAAATGGAGACCCGATACCAGTCGATGTCGAAGCTCGGCGTTCGCAATATCGACGGCTACAATCAAACCCTCGCCCAAGCGCGTAAGTCAGGCGAAATTCTGAGCCGAAAAGTACAGACCGGGTTCGACGGCGATACCGGCAAGCCGGTTTATGAAGAACAGCCTCTCGATATGAACGCATTGCCACGGATTGTCGTCATCGTCGATGAAATGGCCGATCTGATGTTGGTTGCGGGTAAAGATGTCGAAGCGGCGATCCAACGCCTGGCACAAATGGCCCGGGCGGCGGGTATACATCTCGTGATGGCGACCCAGCGGCCTTCGGTCGATGTCGTCACCGGCACTATCAAGGCGAATTTCCCCACTCGCATTGGCTTCCAGGTCACATCGAAGATCGACAGCCGGACAATTTTGGGTGAGCAAGGCGCCGAGCAACTGCTCGGCCAGGGCGATATGCTCTACATGGCAGGCGGCGGACGCATCACGCGTGTTCATGGCGGTTTCGTTTCTGACGATGAAGTAACCGACGTTACGGCCTTTCTGCGCGATCAGGGTGTACCCGACTACGATGATGCAATCACCAGCGACGAGAATATCGCCGAGGGTATACCTGGCTTCGACCCATCGGGATCTGATGACGGGGCAAAATCGAGTGACACCCTCTACGATCAAGCCGTTGCGCTGGTCGCAAGGGAGGGCAAAGCCTCGACAAGTTTCGTTCAGCGTCACTTGCAAATTGGATATAACCGGGCGGCCCGCATTATCGAGCAAATGGAAAAGGAAGGCGTGGTCAGCCAAGCAAACCATGTCGGCAAGCGCGAAGTCTTGGTTTCCGATCAGAGCGAGCCGGAATACTGACCAGCTCTATTTGGCCAGCCTTATTTTAACGGTCGGATAAACGCCAGCAAAACCCAGCTACCCATTTCATAGATCAATGCGCCGCGCACATAGTCCCAGGGCATACGGAACCAGATCGGATCACCGAGCTGAATGAACCGCGATCCGATGGACCCGGCAACAAGGACGATGGCGCATCGGCGACCATAGGATGCTTGGCTGCCTGTCGCCAGGGCAAGTAACAGTGCTGCAAAGCCTGTGACCGCCAGATTATGGAGCGCCCCAAAACGCAAGTTTTTTTGTGATTGGGGGTCGATGCCGTCGCGAATAAAGTACAACTTAAAGAACGGCCCGGTGCCCGGCATGCCAGCTTGCCTGTGACTCGGGTGAATTGCGCGGCTTGGGATAAAAATAGGTGCCCGTTTCCATGTTGCTTTCGACCAGGGCTTGGGCCGCCGCCGGGTCGATACCCTGGGGCTGGAACACTTAAATAGGTTCGTAAAGCACTGCCCAAAATAACATGCCCCAGACGAAAAGGGCCGCGGTTGCGACGGGAATTCCGATGATTGCACGGGTGGCCGGATTGCGCATGTCTGAACCTTTCGGTGCAAGCGTAAATGATTTGATCGCCTCGAAATTGCCCTTTCTAAAGGAGCAAAAACCTATCCTGGGCTTGCGGAACCGGAGATCATCATTAGTCCATTTCTGTTTCATTGGGTTGCATGGATAGGTAAAAATGACTAGTAAGGATTGAGAAGGTGCTTAATTGATGGGGAGTTGGTCGATGGAAAATCGAAATTTTGTTTTGTGTGCTTTGGCTGTGTTCGCCCTCGGGGCGTGTGCGGATGGCAGTGTAAAGACGAAGACGGGTATTGAAATTGAGGGCTCGCAGATCGGCGGAAATGTTACTCAGACCACTGGTGATACCTCGACAGCGGCGACCAACTCGACATCGGTACCGATCAATATTGCGCTGGATCCCAAATCGATAGCTGCGCTGTTCGGCGCAGGGATAGCACTGCCGGTTGAAGTTGACGATGACATTGTTGATGCCGTTAGAGGTGAAATTGCCAACAATAACATCTATTCTGAGGGGCAAGTGGCGCAAATTGAAGATGTACTTGAACAATGTGGAAACGCAGATACGGAGTGCCAGATTACGGAAGATGACGGTAGCTAATGGCTTTTCCCGAGGTTCGCTGGGGTTCGCGAATTTTTTTGATTACACTTCTTGCGTTGACCGGTTGTACCAAGAGTGTTTTCAAGGTGCGCGAGGAATTGCGGAACAATATCTGTGACATTTCGACCAATCAATCTTCGGTCAGAGTCAGTTTTCAGAGCTTGAAGATATCAGACAGCATCATTGACGGTAATGTGTCTCAGATACTTGAATCCGGTGAGAAATGGGCAGTGGCGTTGATTACCACCGATGAGTCCAGTGTGCTGATCGAAGCTGGGGGGCCACGTACTATCCCAGGGTTTTGGACGACGGATGCATACGGTTATCCAATGCCCCTTATTGTTAATGTTGCCGATAAGTATGAGGGGCTTGGGGGAATTTATGGTGCTGGCCAGGTTCCATTCGGCAATCGATCCAACTTATCGATGGACGATGCAATGGCGCGAGCCTTGGATATAGCCGAGGATAATTGCGATGCACTGGCCGATGAATTTGCCGAGGCCGAAGGTATTCGCCGCAACCGGCTCAATTGTTCTAGAGAATTAGCTAGGCAGATTTGTACCGCCCAGAATTTGAATATTGGTTCGGAGGGCCGCAACCGGCACACGATGGGCGCTCATTCTCAGGAGCTGGACGAAATATAGTTGAGCTGATGATGTGGTGTTCGCGCTAATGCTTCTGGCGCCGTGATTCGGTTCGCAGGTTTAGAGAAATTCCGGCAAAAATTATCGCCGCACCGAGGAGGACGGTTGCGTCGAAAGCCTCTTGATAAGCGAAGTATCCGATAACCGCGATGAGCGGCAACCGCAAGAAGTCCATCGGTGTGACGATGGTCGCATCGGCAAGTTTTAGCGCCCGCGAAAAACTGTAATGTGCGGTCAAGCCGGAAACCCCAGCCAATATGGCCCATAGCCATTGACTGCCGACCGGCCAGTTCCAGTCCGCAAGGCCGCCAATCAATGCTAACGGCATTTGCATGAGAGTCATATAAAACATAATCGCCAGAGGCGTGTCGGTGTTGACCAGTGTTTTCGTAAAAACGTAGGAAGAGGCATAGCAGACGGCGGCTCCGAGAACTGCTAATTGGGCGAGCTCAATAGTCTGAAAGCCGGGTTGCAGGATGATCAATATTCCGGCAAAACCAAGCCCTAATGCGGCAATTCGCGTTCGCGTAATTGCTTCACCCAAAAACAGGGCGGCGATCAGCATGACCCATATCGGCGTGGTAAATTCGATAGCGAATACTTGGGTCAGGGGGATCACCGAAATACCAAAAAACCAGCCATATTGCCCGGCAAAATGGATCACATTTCGACCGAGATGAGTGGTTAGGCGGTGGGTGCGCACCGCCGGCCATCCGATAATCGAAAAAAGCAGTGAAACGGCGATGAGGCCGATCAAGCTGCGCCAAAAAAGGATTTGAAAAGTTGTGAGTGCCCCCGATAGCTCGCGTCCGGATACAGCCATAATGGCAAAGGAAATCAGGGTTCCGGCCATCCACAGGGCAGCGCTAAAAACTGGGTTCATTAGGCTGGTCCTATTCGGCCAGGCCGAGCAATATATCGGTCAGCTCTGCAGGCATGTCGAGCATTGCAATATGACCGCAGTCCAGCGTGTGGCAGGCCCAATTCGGATCGTGTCCCAGCCGCTCGGAAATGGCACCGAATGGCGAGGGTTGGTTTTCCAAACAGTGAATATATGAAAGGCTATCGACATTCTTCCAGGCCGAATTATGAATGATCGGCTGTTCCATACACCCGATCGGTTGGCCGACCGACTGGCGGTCGAGCCAGGCCGCGTCGCTGGCGTCACGGATGCCAAAGACTTTGGCCGTTCGGCCCGGAAATCGCCAACCATCACCTTTCTCTTCGACCAGTTTGCGAACTGCTTTTGCCCGGTCTTCATCCATATGCGAAAATGAAGACTCGCCGCTTTCCGGCAGAAAGGCATCAAGATATACCAGGGCTTTGATGCGCGAGGCGACGTGCTCGGTAACCCCAGTGATAACCCGGCCACCGTAGGAATGACCGACAAGGATAAAGTCTTCCAGTTCTTCGGTTTCAATTACGCCCAGAATATCTGAAATATGGGTATCAAGATTGACCCCTGCATGGCCTAGATGGGCGCGATCACCAAGGCCGGTGAGCGTCGGTGAGAACACGTCGTGTCGGGCGGCGCGCAGTCGGGTGGAGATTTTGTTCCAAACCCAACCGCCCAACGAAGCACCATGAACCAGTACGAAAGTCGTCATCGCCCTTTTTCCGATCAGCCTCTGTATTCGTTCATTCCTAATACCGACTATCGTCTCTCGTCGCCATGAGGAACATATATGCCGATCAACGGACGGCGACGTTAATGGGCCCGCCGGTTTAAAAGTTTCACCATTTGGACGCGCACCGGGTCCAATGGAGAAAATGGCCTAAAAATAGCCTCTCAAGCGCCTACCCGCCCACCTTTCAAAGTTATCGTTGATCGGCGGTAATAAGTAGATTCTCTGAGAAAAACGCCAAAATCAGTCAATTTTGGGAATTAGGCGCGCTTTACTGTGACGTTCAATATTTTTGCAAGCGGGGTGCGGCAAAATCTTATTCATTATAACTTTATTAAAGGTTGCAAAAATTGGTGTGACATGCTCTGGTTGCAATCGTGATTGCCTTCATTCAGGCTATAGGCATAAACTGTTTTTTTATTCCGTAAATGACGCGCCAAACCTAACGGGGGCTCCCCGGCAGGTGCTGAGAAATGCCTTATTACTTCCGTCGGTTCGGAAGGTCATCATTAACAGGAGCCTTGGCAAAAGCTCTGCCGAATAGGTTCCTAAAGCATATCGTGCCCTGATATGTCTTCGCGGCGCAGCGGGGGGTTCCCGAGAGACGCGGCGCCATTTAGTCCACTGACTCACATGAAGGGGGAGTCAATAATGCCTCATCCAGTAGATACACATGTAGGAAAGCGCATGCGCCAGCGGCGCGAATTGCGGGGAATGCCACAAAAGGAACTGGCAAAAAAACTCGGCATCAGCTTTCAGCAAATCCAGAAATATGAAAGCGGCGCTAATCGCGTTAGTGCGAGTAAAATGTGGGAGCTTTGCGGGGTTTTAAGCGTTGAACCCAGCTATTTTTTCGAAGGGCTTGATCACGGCAAGCGCCGTGGCCGTGGCGCATCGGAGCGCAAACAGGACCAATACGAGCCTGATCCCCATAGTGCGCGCCAAGTTCTTGATCTCAATCAGAATTTCCAGAAAATCAAAGACCAGAATGTACGGCGCCAGCTGGTTCAACTGGTGAAATCACTGTCTTAGCACCTTACGCCGATATTTTTAGTCATTGATAGCCGGATCGCCACGTTCGATCCGGCTGTTTTATGCTGGACGCACCAAGGCAGGCAGCTTATATGCCGACCATGAGCCAGCCGTCACACATTAGATCACCGGGTCGATCGCCGGGCCGGACCACGGCTGATGCGCTTCCCTTCGTCAAAATGCATGGATTGGGCAACGATTTTGTTGTTCTTGATCTCCGATCATTCGAGGTCGGCGAGCAACCGCGGATCGATGCCGGTGCAGCCCGAGCAATTGCTGACCGTCGCCAAGGTGTGGGATGCGATCAACTCATCGCGCTGGAGCAGCCCCATGACGAGGATGCCGATATATTTATGCGGATCATCAACGCCGATGGTGGTGAAGTAGGGGCCTGCGGCAACGCGACCCGCTGTGTTGCCCATTTATTATTTGAAGAATTGGCGCGCGATCGCGCCGTCATTGAAACCCAAGCTGGGTTGCTCAGCGCCCATCGTTCCGGCGACGATCAAGTTTGCGTCGATATGGGCCTTGCGCGAACCGGTTGGCAGGACCTGCCATTGGCGCGCGAGACCGATACCCTTGACCTGCCGTTGGTGGCCGGGCCACTCGACCATGGAGTGGGCGTCAATATGGGCAACCCCCACGCGGTGTTCTTTGTCGACCGTGCCGAGGATGTGGATCTTGCCGCTTGGGGGCCAAAACTTGAACATGATCGTCTGTTTCCCGAACGCGCCAATATCAGTGTGGCTCAAATTATTGGACCCAAGACAATTCGGAGCCGAACCTGGGAGCGTGGCGTCGGCATTACTCAGGCCTGCGGATCGGGCGCTTGTGCGGTGGCAGTTGCGGCCGCTAGGCGCGATCTGACGCCACGCACCGTAACCGTTCGCCTTGACGGCGGGGATTTGGAAATTAACTGGCGTGAAGACGGGCATGTTGAGATGACCGGTCCGGTGGCGACGAGCTTTAGTGGTACCCTCAATCGCGACTTGGCCCTCGATCGAGGCTCATGATCGACAATGGTGGATGCTCCAAAAGTCGTGACCCTCGGCTGCCGACTGAATAGCTTCGAGAGCGAAATTATGCGGCGTCAGGCTGCCGATGCGGGACTGACCGATGTTATCTTAATCAATAGCTGTGCGGTCACGGCCGAGGCCGAACGCCAGACACGCCAGTCAATCCGGCGGGCACGTCGCGATAATCCGACATCGCGTATTATCGTGTCGGGATGTGCCGCTCAAATCGACCCGGCCAAATTTGCGGCCATGGATGAAGTTGATTTCGTCGTCGGCAATCAGGAAAAATTGCAGGCGGAAACTTATGTCGACCTGCCCAAAATGCCCATTTGTGTCGCCGATATTGGGAGTGCAAACGAAGCTATCCCCGACATTGTTGATGGGCTTGAAAATCGAACGAGGGCTGTTATCGAGGTGCAAACCGGCTGCGACCATCGTTGCACATTTTGCATCATACCCTTTGGTCGTGGCCCCTCGCGCAGCGTGTCGGCGGATCGCATAATCGTACAATTGCAGCGTTTGGTCGACCTTGGCTGCAGGGAAGTCGTGGTGAGTGGCGTTGATATTGCGTCCTATGGTGACGACCTTCCAGGCGCGCCGCGCCTTGGCGAAATGTTGCAACAAGTTTTTGCCGCCGTGCCCGATTTGCCGCGGCTCCGGCTTTCGTCCCTCGACCCAGCCGCGATCGACCCGGCACTGCTCGACTTGATCGGTGGCGAGCCGCGATTGATGCCTCATTTGCATCTCAGCATCCAGGCCGGGGATGACATGGTCTTGAAACGCATGAAACGCCGTCATAACCGTGATCAGGTGATCGAACTCGTTAATGAAACGCGTCGCCGCCGACCCGATATCGTGTTCGGCGCCGATTTTATCGCCGGATTTCCGACCGAAACCGATTTGATGCACGAAAACGGTATGGAATTGGTTCGCGAGTGCGACCTCATCTATTTGCACGTATTTCCATACAGTGAACGCAACGGCACACCGGCAGCGCGAATGCCGTCGGTTCCGGTTCCAATACGCCGGATCCGCGCCGCCGAAATGCGGGCGTTAGGGGCGATGCAACTCAAGAATTATCTGACGCGCCAGACCGGCGCGCGCATCGAAATTCTCGCCGAAACCGAGACCCGAGGCCGGAGCCGCCATTATGCCTCGGTCAAGCTTGCACACCCTGTCTTGCCGGGTCGTTTAGTGGCAGTTGATATTATCGGCACCGAGGACGGTGCGTTAGTGGGTGCGCCAGCATGAACGAAGTGATTACGGAACAAAAGCGTGGCTGGCTCGGGCGGCTGCGGTCCGGACTGTCGAAAAGCTCCGGTCGGCTCGCCCAGGGTGTCGGTGACATTTTCACCAAGCATAAACTCGATGAGACATCGCTCGCCGACCTTGAAGAATTGCTGATTTCAGCCGACCTCGGTGTGAATACCTCGGCAAAACTTGCGGGCCAGCTCGCAGATCATCGTTTTGAAAAAGATGTCACTGGCGACACTGTGCGCCAAGCGTTGGCTGGCGATATCGCCGCTATTCTGTCACCGGTCGCTGTGCCGCTGACGATAAAGGCGAGTAACAGGCCTCAGGTAATTTTGATGGTCGGCGTGAACGGCACGGGTAAAACCACCACCGTCGGCAAGTTGGCTAAAATATATAAGGAGCAGGGCCTGAAGGTTATGCTCGCCGCGGCCGACACGTTCCGCGCTGCGGCAATTGATCAACTCGTTCAATGGGGAACGCGTACCGGCGTTGAAATATTTACCGATGCGCCCGGTGCCGATCCTGCTGCGGTAGCTTACCAAGCATTGGAAAAAGCACGCAATGAGGGGATGGACTTGCTCCTCATTGATACTGCGGGGCGGTTGCATAACAAGGCGAATTTGATGGCCGAGTTGCAAAAAATCTGCCGCGTATTGACCAAGTTGGACCCCGATGCACCTCACGACGTCATTATGGTGCTTGATGCGACCACCGGGCAAAATGCGCATACCCAAGTTGAAATGTTTAAACAGCTGGTGGATATCACCGGTCTCGTTGTGACAAAACTCGATGGTACGGCAAAGGGCGGCGTTGTAGTGGGTCTTGCTGATCGTTTTGGCTTGCCTATACATGCAATCGGTGTTGGCGAAGCGGCGCAAGATTTGCAGCCATTTGACGCTGGCGATTTTGCCTCGGGTCTGCTCGGTCTGGACCGTTAATTGGGGTGTCTCTATTTAAAGAGGATTGCGATATAGTCTGGCTTTGGTGCCGGGTAGCTGGAAGGAACGACAATGAATTCGCAAGATGACCCGGTCATGTTTGGCGAAGCGAGCGGTCTAGAGGCGTTTGACGATGCCGCCGCAGCGGTTAGTCGGATTTCGGAAATTTATAATAATGCCGTAATTTCTGTGAATGACCGCTTTGCTCGGTTTGCCAAAGGTGAGCGAAATCTTGGGGTGAGTGACGCCAGGTATCCATATATTGGTATCGAGGCCGGGCACGGAGATTTTAATATCGATGCCAGAAGCGCCTTTGGCGTACTGGCTAAACCTGGCCTTTACGGCGCCACCCTGACGCGGCCCGATATTTTTACCGATTATTATCGCGAGCAAATCGGCCTGCTGATGCGAAATCACGGCACGCCTGTTTGGGTCGGTACCAGCCATCGGCAAATACCGCTTCCTTTCGTCGTTGAGGATGCCACCGCAGATGTAACTTCGGACGATGTTCGCGATTTGCATGCCGAGTTTGAATTACCCAACCTGGCAACGATCGACGATAGCATTGCCAACGGAACCTATAGTCCGGGTCCCGGCAATGCCGCGCCACTGGCCCTGTTTTCAGCCGAGCGTGTTGATCTGGGGCTGTTGCGATTGGCCCATTACACCGCCACCAACCCAAAATATTTCCAACGCTTTGTGTTGTTTACAAATTATCAGCGTTATGTCGAAGAATTCGTCGCCTATGGCAAGGCAGAGGTTGCCGGCGATGGTGACTATGAATGTTTCGTCGAACCCGGCGATGTCGTTACGCCAAGTAAAAAACCCG
The DNA here is from genome assembly GCA_021774575.1 of Alphaproteobacteria bacterium. Lineage (GTDB taxonomy): Bacteria > Pseudomonadota > Alphaproteobacteria > UBA6615 > UBA6615 > JAJFIX01. Next base: position 369,075 of record JAJFIX010000006.1, read on the forward strand.
GTGGCGAGCCGGTGGGCGCGGCCCCCGTCCATCTTCCGCAAATGCCAGCCTATCATTTGACGCGCAAAGACGGACTTGGCATCACCCTGGTCAATATCGGTGTCGGGCCATCCAATGCTAAAACACTGACCGATCATCTTGCCGTGCTACGGCCCCATTGCTGGATGATGATCGGCCATTGCGGTGGATTGCGTTCCAGCCAGCAGCTTGGCGATTATGTGCTCGCCCATGCCTATGTCCGCGAAGATCATGTGCTCGATCAAGACCTGCCCGTCTGGGTGCCGGTGCCGCCCATTGCCGAAGTGCAAGTTGCCCTGCAAGAAGCGGTGGCGGAAATCACCGGCGATAGCGGGCGGAATTTAAAAAGCCGGATGCGCACCGGTACAGTTGCCTCCACCGATGACCGCAATTGGGAATTGCGCCACCGCGACTATGCGCTGCGGTTCAGTCAATCGCGGGCCATTGCCGTCGACATGGAAAGTGCAACCATAGCCGCCAATGGGTTTCGGCTCCGCGTTCCCTATGGCACACTTCTTTGCGTCTCGGATAAGCCGATGCATGGCGAAATTAAGTTACGCGGCATGGCTAACGCGTTTTATCGGGAACGGATCAGTCAGCATTTAAAAATTGGCATCGCGGCAATCGACCGATTGCGCAAGGATGTCGATGCCGTTCATTCGCGCAAACTTCGCAGCCTCGACGAGCCGCCGTTCAGATAAATGGAATTCTCCCTCGTCGCCATTGTCGTTTTGACAGGGTTTCTGCATGCCAGTTGGAACGCCATCGTCAAAGGCGGTCCGGATAATTGGGTGAGCGCCGGCATCGTCATGGGAACTGCGGCAATTATTGGAGCCGTTACGGTATCGTTTTTCCCTTGGCCTCGCACCGTAGCCTGGCCGTGGATTATTTATTCGGGAATTGTTCATACCGCTTATTTGGGCATCCTCGTGGCCACATATCGCATTGGCGATCTTGGTCGGGTTTATCCGATTGCCCGGGGCTCGGCGCCCGCACTTGTCGTGATTGCGTCGGTGCCTTTGCTGGCCGAAACGCTCTCCCTATCAATCTATATCGGTGTTTTCGTCATTATCGCCGCCATTTTGAGCTTTGCCCTAGAGCCGTCCAAAGGGGCAAAATTTCACCGTCGTTCGCTCCTATTTGCCTTATTGACCGGTGGCTTTATCGCGTCTTATTCGATGATTGACGCCGTTGGCATCCGCGTCGCACAGGCATCGGGTCACGACACGGTGATGTATATTATGTGGCTGTTCGTCTTTGGCAGCGGTCCTTTTGCGGCCTATATTTTGTGGACCCGCCGTAGCAAGCTCCATCTATATCGCGGACGCCACGGGTTAATTTCTGTTGGCGGAGGGCTTATCGCCCTTGTTGGCTACGGGCTCGTTCTCTGGTCTTATGGCCAAGGTGCTACCGCACCTATCGCGGCGCTGCGTGAATCCGGGGTGATATTTGCCGCGCTCATCGGTAGTCTGGCATTTGGCGAAGGACATTGGCGCCGACGAGCTGCCGCCTCCTGTCTGTTTGTTGCAGGTGCAGTGGCAATTCAGCTATGAAGACCGATCACCAAATTTATATAAAGAAAGCATTATGCAGCAACTGATCAAATTTCTCGTCGAAATCGGCCCTCTGATGGTGTTTTTCGCCGGCTACTTTATTGCCGACGATCTGATTGTTGCGACCGGTGTTTTCATGGGAGCGACGGTTGCGGCGCTGATTTATGCCAAGTTGCACCAGGGGCGGGTGCCGCCGATGCTTTTGATTTCGGCGTTGATCGTCACGGTTTTCGGCGGGCTGACCATTGCCTTGGACAATGAAATCTTCATCAAAATGAAGCCGACCATTGTTTACTGTATTTTCTCGGTAATTTTGCTGGGCGGGCTGGCGATGGGACGCACCTGGATCGCCGTTCTATTTGGCAGTTCATTTCAGCTGACCGATGCAGGGTGGCGGGTGATGACCCTTCGCTGGGGGGTGTTCTTTCTCGTCATGGCGGCGCTGAATGAGGCCGTTTGGCGTAATGTCTCGACCGACCTATGGGTTACTTTGAAGGTCTTCGGGTTTTTGCCCCTAACTTTCATTTTTGCCCTGGCGCAGACACCGCTTATGTTACGCCACCAAATTGAAGAGGACGAAACAGCGTCCCCGACAGAATCAGATAAAGATGCCTAGTTTTCCAGGGCGGTGACCCCTGGCAGGGGCTTTCCTTCGAGCCATTCTAAAAATGCGCCACCGGCGCTAGAGACATAACTCATCCGGTCGGCGACACCGGCATGGCGCAACGCGGCGACCGTATCGCCGCCCCCGGCAACCGATAGCAGCGTCCCAGCATCGGTCAAGGCGGCAACATGTTTTGCCAGCGCAATGGTTCCTTCATCGAAAGGGGAGAGCTCAAACGCACCCAGCGGTCCATTCCAGACCAAGGTGCGGCAGGCTTTAAGCCGGGTGGCCAAAACCGACACCGTCGCCGGGCCGATATCGAGGATCATTTGGTCGGGGCCGACTTGGCTGGCTGGCGCTATGGAATGGGCGGCACCGGCGGCAAATTCGCCCGCCACCACGACGTCTTCGGGCAGCAGAACTTCACAATTTTGCCTTTCGGCCTCGGCCAATATGTCTCGGGCCGTCTCGGCCAGATCGTGCTCGCACAGAGATTTCCCGACCTCCGTACCGATAGCGTTCAGAAATGTATTGGCCATGCCGCCGCCGATCACCATGAGATCGGTTTTGGCTGCGAGGTTGCCGAGCAGATCGAGCTTGGAGGATATTTTTGCGCCACCGACGATAGCGGCCACAGGACGTTTGGGATCCCCCAAGGCCCGTGCTAACGCGTCGAGTTCGCGCTCCATCAATCGTCCGGCCATGGACGGCAGGAGTTTTGCCAGCTTGTGGGTTGAGGCATGGGCCCGGTGGGCCGCCGAAAAAGCATCGTTGACGTAAATATCGCCAAGGGCGGCAAGGGAGGCGGCGAAGTCGCCATCATCTGCCTCTTCGCCCGCATGAAAACGCAAATTCTCCAAAATCAAAATTTGGCCGTCCTGCAAACCGGAAACAGCGGCGGCGGCGGCCGGGCCGACACACTCTTCGACAAAGCCGATCGGCTGCCCGTCCATGATTCTTGTCAATGCCGAGACAATTGGCGCCAAGGACATATCAGGGACCCGTTGACCCTTGGGTCGGCCAAAATGAGATAATAAAATAACTCTCGCACCGGACTTGCTCAGTTCATGCAACGTCGGTGCCAGGGCTTCCAGTCGAGCCGTATCGGATACTTTACCCGCTGCCATTGGCACGTTGAGGTCGGCCCGAACCAGCACCTTTTTTCCCGCAACGTCCAGCTCACCTAGTCTTTTGAATTTGCCCGAAGTCATGATTTTTGATCCTGGTAAATTTTTATCAGAGCCGAATGGTCCATAGCGCCGTGGCCCATATCGATTAACTGTTCCCACAAGCCTTTATTGAGCGAAAGCGACGGCATGTCGAAACCGACTTGGTCGGCAAGTTCGAGCGCCTGTTCGACGTCCTTTAGCTGTATCGTCGACCGGCCACCATCGGGAAATTTGTCACTGACCATCCGTTCACCATGCAGCTCGAGGACGGTCGATGAGGCAAATCCGCCGCGAATGGCCGCCCGCACCGTTGTCGGATCCGCCCCGGCCTTTTCGGCCAATGACAGGGCCTCGGCAACCGCGGCTATGGTCAGAGCGACAATCGACTGGTTGGCAATCTTGGCAATTTGTCCGGTCCCCACGGCGCCGACATGGGTCAGGTTTGCTCCCAACTGGGCAAATACCGGGCGGGCGCGCTCAAAAGCAGCGACACTGCATCCAGCCATGATCGAGAGGGTTGCCGCTCGCGCGCCGCCAATGCCCCCCGAGACCGGCGCGTCGATAAATTCGCAGTTTTTTGTGGCAATTTCCGCAGCCCAGGCGCGGGTTTCGCGCACTTTCGTCGTGCCCATATCAATGACCAGGCTGGATGGCGCGAGGCCGGCGATGACCCCATCGGGGCCATGCAGGATTGCGTCTACCGCCTGGGTGTCGGTGGCGCAAATAATGGTAATTTCCGATCTGGCGGCAGCTATTGCCGGTGTCGCCATCGGGTGCAGGCCTTGGGCGGCGAGCTTTCCGACAACTTCTTGGCTGCGATTGGCAATACCGATATCGGCCCCAGCCTTATGCAGGTTCAAGGCCATTGGCCGCCCCATAGCTCCGAGCCCGATAAACCCGATCTTGGCGCCAGCAAGTGTCATAGCGGCAATTATTCAGTGACGTATCTAGCCGCTGCGGCCCGCTCAATCGCTGCTGCCGAAAGGCGCGGCACTTCGAGCCCATAGCGCAGTAGTTCTAAAAACCGCAGCTCTTCCTGTGCGATAATTCCGTCGGCGGCGGCGACGTCACAGGCAAGGGCGTAAGCGGTTTCGATCAGCCTCTCGGGCAGCGACTGTTTAATCAAGTCGATGGTGCCGTCTAGCCCTTCGTCCTGGCCGAGCATTTGGGCGCATTCGGCAGCAATTGACGGCAGGGTCTCTTCATCAAAGCCACTAAAAATGGGTAAATGACCGACGATGTCGCCAATCACGTTTAATTCCGCATCGGTCATATCTGAATCCGCGGCCGAGGCAAGAACCATGGTGTAAATCAAGGCTGAATGGTGATCGATCATCTCTCATTTCCTATTGTTTTCGTGAGCCGGGGTACTGTGCCATCACCCCAACGTCAAGGGATTTGGGGTTGCAGGCCAGTCTATTCAACCGGTTCTATTCAATATGCGGCGGCTCAATACCGCGAATTCGACAGGCAGCGGTCAATGTATTGACCAGCAGGCAGGCGATGGTCATTGGCCCGACACCGCCGGGGACGGGGGTGATGGCGCCGGCCACAGCTGCCGCGGTATCGAAATCGACATCGCCGACCAGCCGCGTTTTCTCGGGGTTTTCTTGGGTCGGGGCGGCAATTCTATTGATCCCAATATCAATCACCGTTGCGCCGGGCTTGAGCCAGTCGCCGGTGACCATTTGTGGTTGCCCGACCGCAGCGATTAAAATATCGGCCGTCCGGCAGAGTTCCTGTAAATTCAGGGTTCGAGAATGGGTGACGGTGACAGTGCAGTTGGCATGCAATAGCAATTGGGCGACCGGGCGGCCAACCAAGTTCGAGCGACCCATCACCACGGCGTTCTGGCCGGTTAAATCGCCAGCATAGCGTTTCAGCAGGATCTCCACCCCAAGGGGCGTTGCTGGCACCATCGCCGCTTTCGGGCCGTGGCGCAGACCTTCGGCCAGACGAGCGACATTGACTAAACTCAGCCCATCCACGTCTTTTGCCGGCTCAATGGCGTCGATTACCGCCGACGGATCAAGATGGCCGGGTAACGGCAGTTGTACCAGAATGCCATGTATTTCCGGGTCCCGATTGAGCGTCCTAACCACCTCCAACACGTCCGATTGGCTGACATCCGCGTCAAGTCGGTGGGTGACGGACTTCATCCCCGCTTCTGCCGCTTGACGTTCCTTATTTCGTACATAGATCTGGCTGGCTGGATCGTCGCCGACCAGAACTACCGCGAGCCCTGGAACCAGCCCCTGTTCGCTGTTCAGTTTTGCCGCTTCGGCAGCCACGACCGCCCTTATTTCAGCTGCAATAGCCTTGCCGTCAATGATTTGAGTGATGTCTTGGGTCATGATGGTCTCTGATTTTTAACTAAATTTTGCCGAATTGCCGCTGTTAAACCAGGTTTCGAGCTGTTGCGCCAGCGCTTCGCCGTCGCCGGTGATATGCACGCGCTTGATCCGGGCGCTCAGCCCCGCAGCAATATTCATGCGCGATTTCGGCAGGCCCCAATTCTTTGCTAATAGCTTGATCAGTTCTGCATTGGCTTTGCCGTCCTCGGGTGGTGGCGTCACCCTGGCGATTATCGCCACGCGACCGTCAGCCAGCATATCAACCCCGGTGATATCGTTCTTCGCGCTCTTTGGGGTCAGACGTATCATCACGTCAAGTCCGTCGGGGGCAATCCGCCAGGCAAACACCGAACGATCCCTTCTATACGCCCAGCCGCCGCATGAAATCTTTAAGCAAAAAGAGCGCAAATATGACCACTATCGGCGACAAATCAAGCCCGCCCATGTCGGGCAAATACCGCCTAATTCGCCGAAATACCGGCTCGGTCATACGATACAGGGCGTCGGCCATCATATAGATAAACTGGTTGGATCGGTTCACCATATTGAACTGAATGAGCCAGCTCATAACAACTGCCGCGACAATGACGTAGGAGTAAATATCGACAATTTTCAATATCAGATAAAATAAGGAGTGAGTGGCAGCGTCGAGCATGGAGCAGATTTCCCGTCGGTTTAGGTGATCAAGCAATGTTTAGTGTCGCCGAGTTTATTGGTCGCGGGTCATTCGGTCTACCGTTCGGTCAAAGGACACCGCTTCCCGCTTGACAGCAGACGTCTCGCCGCCACATTATCCGCGCCGTTCGCCCGAGTCCCTCGACCGGGTTTCAGAACAATGGGGGCCGTAGCTCAGTTGGGAGAGCGCTACGTTCGCAACGTAGAGGTCAGGGGTTCGATTCCCCTCGGCTCCACCAAACCACAAAAATGTGGTGCAAATCCTAAGTTTCCTTGCTTACCAACACCTTAACACTCCCCAGTGGCACACATTAGTGATACACAAATGGGATGGCCGAGGTGTCGAAAACGAATCATCTAAATCAGCGAAAGGGCGTTTGGTATTATAACCGTCGCGTCCCCAAACACATTCTTCCGTTGATCAACGATGGCCGGATCAGCAAGGCCGGATTTATCCGGTATTCACTCGAGACGAAGAACAAAGAAGAGGCCATCAAACGTGGGAACCTAGCAGATGTCGAATGGGATGCGCTTTTCGAGCAAGCCGAACTAGGAAAGCCAACTGCCCTAAATCACTCCCAGGCCGTCCGACTGATCCAGGCATATGTCGATAGGAAGAACAAGGCGTAGCAGCACAGGAGTGCCATTGCCGGACCTAATAGCGAAGCTGAAAAAAGGGAAATGCTAATTGATTTGGCGATAAGTGAGCAATCGATTTCTAATTCGGACGATCCACAGGGACAGCGAGATGTTTCCCTGACAATCAGGCAAATTCTTGCAGATGCTGATGTTACTCTGGACGAAAAAGGAATTTCCCGGCCTGAATCTGCCCACCTGGTACGTCGCGGTAGTATTGAGCTCGTTCGTTTAGCCCAAAACCGCCTGGCCAATGATCATTCAACGGATTTCATTGACCTGTTGTTTGGCCCCCGAGCAAAAAATCTTGTGACTTTTGGCGAACTTTGCGCCCAGTATATGGAACTTTATCTCGAAGAAAATTCCGGCAAACCGCAGCAACATAACCAAGTGCGGTCGCGAGTTAGCGTAATCAGACAGCTTATCGGCGACGATCTTGCGGTGCGGGCTATCGACTTTTGATCTCTGCCGTTCTTTCCGCAGCACTATTACAAGAATCCCGGCAAGTCGCCCGAAAAAAGACAGCGCATCAATTTTGGAAACCATCCTTTTGGCAAAGGCGGGGGACAAGTGAGATGCCCGTAGTTTCCTAGACACTTGCTTGGTCTATTTTTAGCTGTCTGCGTTCGAAGTCAGCGGGCGACAGCATGCCGTTGTTGGTGTGTTTGCGTTTCGCGTTATAGAACATCTCAATATAGTCGAATACGTCCCGCCTTGCAGCGTCACGCGTCGCATAAGTTTTGCGTCTGACGCGTTCGCGTTTCAGCAGTTGGAAGAAACTCTCAGCGACAGCGTTGTCATAACAGTTCCCTCGACGGTTCATGCTGGCGTTCAAATTATGCTGACGCAAGAACGATTGCCACTCTCGACTGGTAAATTGGCTGCCCTGATCGGAATGAACGATAACTTTGTTCCGAGGTTTTCGCCGCCAGACCGCCATCAACAGGGCTTGCAGGGGCAGGTCCGTGGTCATCCTTGGCTGCATCGACCAACCGACGACGCGGCGTGAGAACAGGTCGATGGCAACAGACAGATACAGCCAGCCCTCGTGGGTCTTGATATAGGTGATATCGGTTACCCAAATCTGATCGGGTAAAGCGGCCCCGAACTTCTGCTCAAGCTTGTTCTCGGCGACCACGGCAGGCTTGCCGCCGTATCTCCCAGGGCGCCTTCGATAGCCGATCTGTGCGGCGATACCCGTCAAGCCGGCCAGCCGAGCCACACGATTCTGGGAACAAACTTCACCTTGGTCGCGCAGGTCATCGTGGAGCTTCCGGTATCCATAGAATTTGCCACTGTCGGCCCAGGCCTGACGGATCAACGCCGTCTGTCGTGTATCCTCTCGCGCACGATTGCTGAGCGGGCTCTTAAGCCAAGCATAGAAGCCACTGAAATGCACCGTCAGCATCCGACACATTGCCCTGACCGAGAACTCAATACGATGAGCCTCAATAAACGCGTACCTCCCTCGGACTCCCTCGCGAAGTACGCGGCGGCCTTTTTTAGGATATTGCGCTCCTCGGTCACCCGAGCCAGTTCTGCCTTGACCCGACGAAGCTCGGCTGACAGCGCGGCTTCGTCCGACCTGACTTTATCCGGCTTCGAAAACTCAGCCTTCCAGGTGTAGAGCGATTTGGTGCTGATACCCAGACGATCAGCAACATCCTTGACCGAATAACCACGGTCAATAACCTGTGCCACCGCGTCCATCTTGAACTCGTCTGTAAACCGAATTTGACCCGAATTGCTAATGCCCCCCTTGGTTCCAAAATTACCAAGCAAAGCGTCTACAAATCTAGGGGCACCTCAAACGGCGGACCGCGCGTGTCGCCCCACGTCCGGACCGAAGTCTCTGACTATAACGTCGGTAAAACCGTTTATTTCTTCCGGCTGGCGACTTAACTTGTCAAAGCCGTTTTCGGCACAAGCAGAAAATACGGAATAGCCATTGCGGAACCGCCGCTCACCAACGCAGATCAATTGCGGCGGTTCACATCGACCTTGTCGAGTCCGGCAAACAAGCCGGTCGAGGCGCTGTTCTTGCCCATCGTAATTAACACCAGGGTCATTGCGCCGGTGGAATTGGGCACGTCAATCGTAATTTGACGCGGCCCCGTGACCGACGGCGAGAAGGCATCAAAATCGAAAAAGTCTGTGTCGACGGACTGCCCGTTAGGTGTGACGTAACGGACATAGGCTCTCATTCGCGCAAAGTCCGGCGCCATCGTGAGGTGCGCCGTGACTCGATAGGCCCCGGATCCACCCATATTTACCGGAACGCTCATCAAGCTACCGATGCGTTCTGGATTCCAGAACAAATGTGCGTTGTTGCTCCAGTTACCGCCGAATTGCGTCATATCTTGGGCGCTGGCCTGACCTTGCCCAACAACTTGGTCGACGAGTGATTCTCCTTCAAAGACTTGATTCGTGGCGAAAACCTGCAACCCTGGCAGGATCACCAGGCTCGGTCCCTCCGCCGCCGGCGGGGGTGGGGGCGGGGGTGGCGCCGACCCAGAGGATGCAAGCGCCATCTGACGCGCCTGGTCTCGGTCGACCATGTCACCGGAAAAAGGCCGGTTCGCTCGCGTGATTTGTTGCAAAAATTTATCAGGGAGCCCCTCACTATTGAGACTCGCAATGGAACAACCGATGTCTGTGTCGAACGGATTTTGCGAGCAGCTAAACGAACCGATCATCTCACCGTTCAATTGCCCGACGATCACGACTTGTTCCCTGGCTTCGTTGGTGCGCTGGTTCCATGACGCGCTAATTGTTGCAAAACCTCGGGAATCTTCACGCGTGGAGTTTCGGTTACCATCGGTGATTGAATCGACGAGAAAACGGCAAACGCCCGCCAGGTTATAAGTCCAATCCTGACCGTTCGTGCCGCGAGCAGCCCCTTGCAAAGTCAGGTCGCTACAATCTACGCGCCCTACATTCCTCGTTGTCGATGAACCCTGCGCCCATGAGGGTGCAGCCATTGTCATCAGGATCAGGGCGGAAATAACAGCCAATGCGGCGCGATTCATAGCATTCTCCTTTGGTCGCGATGTAAAGCCATACCAAATTTGTACCAGTCTGTTTGTTGTCATTTTCTCAAGGCTCTGTCACCTTAACTGAACCGGTTTTACGATACAGATTTTTCGCATGCGTCACTTCAGCTTCAAACGTCATTGATTTCCACCCAACATCGTTCGCCACTCAGTATTGCGATATCAAATGTCCGCCTCTGGCTAGAAACGGACTCTGTTGGGACGCGCCATTTACGTCCGCTTTTCCGCCGAAAGCAGCTGTAATACTGGGCGCCAGAAAACGTCCGCTCCTGACCCACAGAGGACAGAATGTGGTAAGAGGGACAGTATCGGGACTGAGCGTCCAGATCGCAGGTGCAGACTACCAACTAAGGCGCGACGGTCGTTCAAATATCCAGAATAATAATAGAAAAAATGCAGGACCTGTCCAAAACGGAAGCGCCCAGGCGTCATAGGGTGTCGGGTGACTTGACCTACACAGCGCAACAAAGGAGGCATTATGCCCAATCAGACCTATCTATGTATTCAGCGAGGCCAGCCGGGACAGCCAGGGAAAGGCGAAGCACCGTCGCCCGCAAAAATGGAGGAGATGTACGCACAATTCAACGCCTGGAGAGAGAAGTTCCAGGACAATATCGTCGACATGGGCGGGAAACTGAGCGGCGGTGGAAAAATCGTCACGGCAGATGGCGCAACGGACGGGCCTTTCGTGGAAGCAAAGGAAGTGATCGGCGGCTACATGATCGTCTCCGCGGAGTCCATCGAAGCGGCGGTCGAGATCGCTCGTCAGAGCCCCGGCGTAGCGATGCCCGGGTCAAGCGTTGAAGTCAGAGAGATCAGCACTCCTTGACCACGCCCAAACTTGTAGAGCATTTCTTCAGGCACGAATATGGCCGGCTGGTCGCCACGCTGTCGCGTCGGGTGGGCGTGCAACATGTCGAGGCCGTTGAGGACGCCGTTCAGTTCGCCTTGATGAAAGCGCTAGAGGCTTGGACGATTGCCGGTTTGCCGGATAATCCTTCGGCCTGGCTGTTTCGGGTGGCGCACAACTCCCTTATGGGAGAATTTCGCCAGCGAACGGGCCGCAGTCATATCCTCGAGCAAAACGCTGTAGTGGCCATGGGGACTCCGGAGAACGATCCGGAGCCCTTCCTGGCGGGGGAGGTGCGGGACGACCTGTTGCGGATGCTGTTTGTATGCTGCGACAACGCAATCCCGGTGGACTCACAGCTGGCGTTGGCTCTGAAGACTCTGTGCGGCTTCAGTATTAGGGAGATTGCGCTTCGGTTGTTTACCAGCGAAGCCAATATATACAAACGTCTCGGTCGAGCCCGCAGCCGTCTGCAGAGCCTTCCGCCTTGCCTCGGCGAGCTCGCCAGCGAGCAATATTCTTCGCGGCTTCCAGCCGTAAACAAGATTCTGTACGTTCTATTCACCGAAGGCTACCTCTCTTCCCACGCGGAGATGGCTATCCGCCAGGAGCTATGTGAAGAATCGATACGACTGGCGGCGATCCTGGCCGAACATCCCATAGGCCAGGTTCCGGAAACGTTTGCTCTGTTGGCTCTAATGCATTTGCACCTCGCCCGGATAACCGCTCGCCAGGATGGATCCGGCGGCTTGCTCCTGTTGGAGGAGCAGGACCGAGCGCTCTGGGACCGGCAGACAATCCAGGTCGGGTTGGCGTGGCTGGCCAGATCCGCGCACGGCGATGACTATTCCCGTTACCACGCGGAGGCCGGGATTGCTGCAGAGCACTGCCTTGCCGCCTCGTTTCAGGAGACCCGTTGGGACAGAGTGGTCGAGTGTTACTCGTTACTGGAGCGGATTGCACCTTCGGCGCTACACAGGCTGAACCGTGCGGTCGCGGTCGCGGAGTGGCAAGGACCCGAAGCTGGACTTGCCGTTCTCAACGGCGACGAACCACCGACCTGGCTAGCTGGCTCCTACTTATGGGCGGCTGTACTTGCCGATCTGCATCGACGCTGCGGAAACGCCGATGCAGCGAAACGCTGTCGCGATAAAGCAGTCAAATCGGCTCCCTCTCTGGCAGTCAAAGAGCTGTTGCAGCGCCGCCTCCAGATCGGCCGCGCCGACTGATTACCTGGCTCGCGGATCGAGCGCCAACGTTCTCAGAGGCGAGAACGAGAGTAGGCAGATTTTCTTTTGTCGGGTAACCCCCAGCTCGAACACCCCAATATCCACTTTTGGCTATAAGCAGTCGTCAGACACGATCCGGAACGAGGTCCGCTTGCCTCCCACAAGCAGACATTTATTCGGGGTGATTAAAATCGTGTGGCTGGCCGATCCAGAACACAATTTTTCCTTTACTTGCCAGGTCAACAGCTTACCGTCGGTTGCGGGACCCACGTTTTAGGTCCTCCCCTTGAGCCCAGGGAGGAGGATACCGATGAACGGACCCGACATACTTCAATCGTATAGAGAAACCCTGGCTGCCAACATTGGCGTTGACGGCAAACACGCCGAATACTGCTTGCGCGTCGCACGACGAATATTAGTAATATGTTGTTCGGCCGTTCCATGTGGCCCAGGCTTCTGTTTCATCTTCGCTCCCTTCAAGGGCTACGATGAGCGAAAATCCCTCCGTTAGCAAAATCCCTCAATCGGTCTCATGATTGCTGACGGGGTACATGCTGGACGTTAAAATTCCTCATTGCATATTCATTGTGCATATCACAATGTATGGCTACATTTCTCGGTCACCATAATCACGCTTCTTGCCGAATAGAGAAAATGATCAGCACCGGCATCGTCAGGTTTTCCATCGGCGCAAGAATGCTGGCTGCATTTCTGGCTATTACAATTCTGACCAGCGCGATCGTTGTAGTCGCGATCGTGCGCCTCATCGGACTCGAAACAGAATTGCACGAGCTCGTAGACGAAGAACTTCCTGAACTGAACGCTACATGGCAGGTACGCGCACTCTTGTCGGAGTTGGAAACCGACCTTCACCAAATTTCAATCGGCCGTGATGTGCCGGAGAATCGCGATAGAATCAGAAACCTACAAGTCGAAATTCCAAAAGCGCTGCAAGCTTTCCGCGAAATTCACGACAGCCTCTGGGTCGATAACGACCACATCTACACTGACGTCGTTACCCAATATCAATTGTTTGACGACACCATTGAACGCGTTATCTCCTTTGTAGAACAGGGGCTGCGGGCAGATGCGCAGAAATTGATTACGGGGGAGCTGGAAGACAGACGTCTGGCAACCGCCGAAAGCCTAATCCGCCTTCTAAATTTTGAAAACCGTGAGACCGAACTCATGGCCGCGTTGGCCCTCGAAAAGGGTCGACAGAGCAGGGTCATGATTACGGGTCTGCTAATGGCTGGTATGGCGTTGAGTGTCATACTTGCGTTCGCAATGACCCGTTTTCTGACGCGACCCATTACTCAATTAGTGAACTCTATGGAAAAGGTATCCAGCGGCGATCTGTCATTTCGAACCAATATCGTTCGGAACGACGAAATAGGTCTGCTTTCCGGGCGCTTTAACGAAATGCTCGAGCAAATTAGCAAACTACAGTCGGATCAAAAGCAGTTTTACTCCAATGCATCTCACGAACTTAGGACACCGCTCACGGTAATCAGAGGCGAGGCTGAAGTGGCCTTACGCAACCCCCAATCGGCGGAAGGCTATCGTGATGCCTTGCGCAATATCAACGCCGGGGCAAGTCAGATGGGGCGGTTGGTTGACGAACTTCTCTTCTTGGTTCGAACTGAAGCTGGTCAACTCGAATACGAAATCGGAGAAGTGGCGCTTGGTCAGGTTTTGCGCGAAGTCATCGATAGTTTTGAGGCACTGGCCACATTGGAAGAACTCAATTTACTCTTCAATGAGGAAAATTCGTCCACCTTTGTTCTAGGTGACAGAGTTCGCTTAACGCAGCTCTTCTTCAACCTTATTGATAATGCCATCAAATACACTGAATCTGGTGGCGAAGTGCAAATCACCTGTACGGTTTTGATGGATAGTTTGGAAGTTTCAGTTGCTGACAACGGGATTGGCATCGCGTCGGAAGAACTGCCTCATGTCTTTGAACGTTTCTTCCGCGGGGGCACAGCCAAATCGACCCTCGCATCAGGCATCGGTCTTGGCCTTCCCATTGTAGAATCAATCACACGCGCCCACGGGGGACGCGTCGATGTCGAGAGCATTGTTGGCAAGGGTACAACCGTCCGGGTGACGCTACCGCTTGCGGCGAAAACAACCGAGAGAAACGATGCGCCTACTACTAGTTGAGGATGACGAACGGGTCGCCAGCTTCATTCGGAAGGGTTTGGAGGCAGAGCGGTACACCGTCGATGTGGCCGGCGACGGTGAATTGGGCCTCGAAATGGGCCTTTCAAAACTTCACGACCTGATAATTCTGGATATCAATTTGCCAATCCGTACCGGCACGCAAGTGTGCCGCGAACTGCGGCAGGCGTTAGTTGAAACGCCCGTACTGATGCTTACCGCCAGAGATTCGATCGCGGACAAGGTGGAGAATCTCAAATCGGGGGCAGATGATTATCTGACCAAACCCTTCGCCTTTGAGGAGCTGGTCGCGCGCGTTCAGGCTTTGCTCCGCCGGCCGCCAGCTGTCGAACTTACCCCCGTCTTGAAGGTCGCCGATCTGATACTCGACAAAAATACCCACGAAGTCAGCCGGGCCGGTAAACGTATCGAGATGACACCAACGGAATTTGCTCTTCTTGAATATCTAATGCTCCACCCAGGTCGGGTCCTGAGCCGATCGCTCCTTGAAGAACAGGTATGGAATTACCACCATGATCCCTCTAGCAACATCGTCGACGTATACGTTCGCCGACTGCGAAAAAAAATCGACGATGGATCTGACCTGAAGCTATTCCATACAATACGAGGTATCGGCTACCGGTTAGAGGGTTAAACGCCCGGCGCCAGCGGCACCTGTTCACGAAGAAACAATCTCTTGTTCATCAACTTTTCATTTTTCGCTCATGGCGCGTTCATGAGGGTGCTTCATGTTGTGCAAATGCAAGTGGCGGAATTACCGCACTGGATCAGAGGGAACAAAAACCATGCTAGACAAACAACAACATGCCGGGATGCAAACATCGTCTGGCATCGCCCATTCCCGCGAATACTCCTGCAATCCGCCTGAAAAACGACCCGTTGAGGCAATAATTCTAGCAGCGGGGAGAGGGTCCCGACTTTGTTCCATTACTGCCAAACTCCCGAAATGTTTGGTCGAAGTCGGAAACCGTTGCCTAATTGAACATCAGTTGAATATGCTTGCGAACGCCGGAATCGACCAGGTTACCGTGGTAGGGGGATATTGCGCGGACCAGGTCAAGGCGCAGCTGCGCGGGCGCGCCGAGCTCATTTTCAATCCGGTCTGGTCACAGACGAACAGCTTGTTTTCGCTATGGCTGTGTCGCGAACGTGTCCGTAGCCCATTTGTCGTAATGAACTGTGATGTGCTTGCGCATCCAGAGATTTTGCAACGCCTGCTGGATCGTGGTGGGCCGGCATTTACCTACGATGCGTCCTCGGGCGCCGACGAAGAACATATGAAGGTGGAAATCGAGGCGGGCGCTCTGCGCGCCATGAGTAAATCCCTCCCGGCCCACCGATCGGACGGCGAGAATATCGGCATTCTCTATTTCGACGAGCCGGTTGGGCAAAACCTGTTTCGGGAGGCAGAAAAAGCCCTGGAAGTCGGTGGTCGTAATATGTGGATGGCAGCAGCGGTTGAGCGAGTCGCAAAAAAACACGACCTCGCGGCAATCGATGTCGCAAACCTTCCTTGGATCGAGATCGATTACCCGGAAGACCTTCAAGAAGCTCGCCAAGTTATTTGGCCGGAGTTATGCGCCCGCCCACGGAAAATTTTTCACGACCAAGAAATGGCTGAAAACGGAAAATCGACAGCTGTCGAGGCGCAAGCTCTATGACCATCCAAACAGAAGGCCAATTGGTCACCCTTGAACCCAAACCTATCCGAGGGCCGGTGTTCCCCACCTTTGCTACCGCGAAAGCATGGGCGGCCATTCGGGGCCTCGTCAGTTTCATGCCGCGCCACCGGAATTGGTTTATTAAGGGTTCCCTTGCCGCCCTAGTCACGGTCTCGGCCCGACTGGCATTGCCCTGGCCGCTTAGGGCAATAGTCGATCGCTGGATTGAATTCGGCGCACCGGGTGCAGAGGCAACAGACCGGGGTGGCATGATCGCTCTAGTTCCGGCTAGCCTGGATCCGGGTTTCGCCATGGGGGTGGTATTTCTCCTGATAATTTTGACCCTTGGCCTGTTCGACTTTATTGAACGATTTTGCTTTGCCCAATTCTCCATCGCTGTCGTCCGCGATCTTCGCGCCAAGTCTTATAGAGCTGCGATCCGGCTCCGCGGCAGCGTCGACCGATCCGGCGATATGGTCGCCCGCCTAATCGGTGACACCGCCCGAGTTAAAACCGGTTTACAGGGTTTCCTCGTCCACGTTGCGACGAACGGCCTAGTGTTCCTCGGCGTCACCATAATATTGTTCTTCATCGATATTTATTTGGGCGCAATATTTGCGGTCGCTGGTCTTGCGACCGCCGCAGTCGCCGTGTTGGCGGCCAATCACATGTTCCTTGCAACTCTCCGGCACCGGAAGAAAGAGGGGCAACTGGCTGAGCAAATACGCAAAGTTCTTCGGCCCAAACGTGCCAAGCGCAAATTCGCCAAGATCAATAAATCCAGTGGCCGCCACGAAGCCGGTCAGACACGCATTCAAGGAACAGCGACTTTCGCCGCCCACGGAATATTTGGATTGGCGGTTCTCGCAGCACTTTGGGTCGGTGTGAGGGGAATTGAAACCGGCCGGACGTCGCCGGGAGATATCATTCTTTTCATGATGTACGCCTTGCTGATGAGGGCTCCGGTCGTCCAGTTGGCGCGTCAAGGCGCTCGAACTGGAAAAATCCTGGGGGCCACTTATCGGGTCGTACAGGTGCTGAAAAACGGAAAGAGAAAATCAAAAAAATAGATCGCTGACGAATACTAAAGGAATGAAAATGCACGAAGCCACAAAGTTAAGAATATTATTCACGGGTTATGCCGCTGTCCATTTCATCTGCTTTCGCCCGCTTTATGACCGCCTCGCGACGATCCCAGGCGTCGAAATTTATGTTTCCGGCGGTCTGCGTACCAAGACTAAAAACGATATCCACTACGATGAGCAAGCGATGTACACGCCTTTTAATTTGCCGGCGGAAAACATCCTATCGGTGGAAGAAATCCGCGATCGCGATTTTGACATGGTTTTTGCCGGCAACACAAAAATGATCTTGCCGCGAAGTGCCTCAATCAAGGTGCAAATTTTTCATGGCGTGTCTTTTCGCAACAAAGCCATCCGTCCACAAAATATGAACTGGGACTATTACTTCATGATCGGCCCTTATATGCGCCGGCGCTTTGCTGAGACCGGCCTGATTCCGGCAGATGACCCTCGCGCGGTACCCATCGGCTTTATGAAGGCCGACAGCCTCGTCGATGGCTCTTTGAGCCGAACAAATCTGCTCAAACAATTCGGATTCTCCGGGAACCGACCAGTCGTGCTCTACGCGCCCACCGGAGCCAAGCGCAATTCGCTGGAGATCATGGGAGAAGATGTCATCGCCAATATCGCGGCCAGCGCCCAGTTCGATCTATTGATAAAGCCCCACGACCATCCGCGGAATGCCGGTATCGATTGGTTTGAAAAACTCGCGGGATTCGAGGACGCTCATTGCAAGCTGGTGCGCGAGCCAGATGTCATTCCGTTACTCCATTTATCTGATTTGTTGATTAGCGACGCGTCATCGGTCGCCAACGAATACACCCTTCTCGACCGTCCCATTGTCTACCTAGACACACCGGAGTTAATTGCAAAAGCGGGTGTCGCGGAAAATTCGATGCTGGACCTCGTGACCTGGGGTCGCAAGGGCGGCCTTGTGGCGAGAAATTCTGATGAAGTTGTTGCCGCGGTTTGCCGCAGCTTAGACCAACCGAAATCCGGGTCCCCGGTCCGCAAAGCGATCGCGCAGGATCTTTTTTACAACCCCGGGCAGGCAACTGACATGGCTGTAAAGTGGATATACGAAGAAATAATCGGAAAGTCCTGGTCCCAGTTTGCGGGCCAAGCAACAAATGAGGGTTCGGACATCATAGTGCCTGACGGCGAAGTAACACCGCCCGCTCAAATAGGGTGTGGTGACGGGTCCCAGGTGGTTTCAGGGGGATAGGCATGTTTCGGAACCTCCTGCCCGGGGCTCATACACCCTCATTGCCGTGTCTCGGATTGCTCGTGTTGGCCGGAATCAGCGGTGCCCAAGCCGCCGAAGAGCAGTCTGCAGACAGCTTCTCTATTACCGGTCCGCCCGAAGCGGGCGAGACGGTCGACGACCCCAATCTTGATGTGCCACCATCAACACCACCCACAACTTTTCCGGGGCTTTATAACGGCGGTGACCAGGTCGCCGAAGAGCAGCCTGCAGACAGGTTCTCTATTGCCAGTTCGCCCGAAGCAGGCGAGACGGACGACGACTACAGTCTTGATGCGCCACCATCGACGCCGCCCAGGACATTGCCTGGGCATCATAACATTGGTAACTCCCAAACCACCGAAGAGCCCTCTGCAGACAGCTTCTCTATTACCGGTCCACCCGAAACAGGCGAGACGGACGACGACTATAATCTTGATGTGCCACCATCGACGCCACACAAAATTTTGCCGGGGCTTTATATTGGTGGGCGGCTGAAATTGGAAATTGGGGTCGAGGAAAACTTCGATTTGGACAACCAAACCGAAGACGATCTTGCTCACATCGAGCCATCCCTGTCTCAAGCGATTTCAATAATGCCAAATAACCACATTATGGCATTCCTGAACTTTGAAGCGTCGCGGGCATTTGAATTGGTTGACGAGGCAGATGCCTATAGTAATTTGACCGAATTGCGATTGAAACGCGCTTATGTTCAGGTCAGCGATTTCGCTGAAGGGCTTTCTATCACTCTTGGCCGGCAGAAAATAAATGACAGCCGGGAGTGGTACTACGATGAAACATTTGATGCAGTTCGTCTGACATTCGAGCATGGCCCGGTCGAGGTCGATATCGCACTGGGGCGTGAGGAGTTTTTTGATGGTGACCTCCACAACAACCGGCCGCTTGATCGAATAAACACCTATATTTTCAAAAGCATATATGCCGCGACCAGGGATATTGATATTTCTGCATTTGTGATCCACCGGGATAACCGGGCCGAGAATGACACGCGATTATGGTTCCTGGGTCTGCGGTCAGAAGGAGAATTTGAACCCTTTGGCGGCGATTTGAACTATTGGGTCGACATTGGCGCCGTGGTCGGGACACGTCGAACCCAAACCACGCGGGGATATGGCTTCGATTTCGGCGCGACCTATCAATTCGATGCCGCATTTGACCCCCGCTTCACTTTGGCCACGGCGCATGGCAGTGGCGATAGCGACGAAAACGATGACGTCGATACCGAGTTTCGGCAAACCCGCCTCGAAGGAAACGAAGACCGCTTCGGTGGTGTTACCCGGTTCAAATATTACGGAGAGCTACTTGATCCGGTTTTGAGAAATATATTCATCTATACGTTGGGTGCCGGAATTCGCCCGACGAAAAAAAGCTCAGTCGACTTGATTTATCATTACTACCGGCAGGATGTCGTATCCGACCGGCTTCGGGGATCGTCTATTGACCTCGATCCCAACGAGGATTTCGATAATGTCAGCAGGTCTCTAGGTCATGAAATCGATCTTATCGTCGGCGCTCGCGATGTCATGAAAAATGTTGATGTAGACCTCACGCTCGGTTACTTTATTCCCGGCCCCGCATTCCGCCGTGAAGTCGTCAAAGATGTTTTTGACAACGCTGACACCTCGTTTTTCGCCGGCCTCAAAATTATATACAATTTCTGAGCAAGATCCGTTTGAAGGACTCGACATGTGGAAAAGGATTGGGTCGTAGTCTATTGGTAACGTATAGGGCATACGGCTTTCTGGGCTATGAGGGCGGCAGACGATCTTGCCGCCGTCTTCGATTAACAATTCAAAATTCCGGCAGTTGATGATGGGTTCGGGCTCCTCGTGGAAGCCCATAAGATCCTCGTCCGTTCCGTATAGATCGGCAAGGCATTGCATGGTCCCATTGACTAGCGCCATAAGGGGTTTGCCTTCGTCCGGATTATGGACTTTGCTGGCTTCCTTTTGGATAAGACTCCGTAGGTTATCCTTGGTAGTCTGGGACCAATGCGTCCCGCTATACGACCAAAATGATCCGTCCGGGCAACGAAGAAGGTGGGCGCCGTTGTTGAAATATTTGTCGCGGACGGTAGTTGCCACTTCAAGTGCGAGATCGTTCGGCAATAACCCCGTTTTCTATAGGATCAGTTTTAGTTTGTGTTTGATCGGCGTTTTGCCGACCTTAATGTTCTTAGCAACCGCAGTGATCGCCATATCTTTTTGGACGGGATCATATTCACCGACCGCCAAATGGGTCAGCAGCTGATCGAGTTCTTGGTGCGAGATTTTGTTCGCAAACTCTAGAATGGTGTCGAACGGCAAGCTTCCGAATTCGGCATCAAGCTTGGTATTGGCTTTGTTAATTTTTGACATCTTCAGATCCTCATTGTTTACGCATTGGTGCGCCTATGAGGATCGAAGATCGGTGGGGGCTGCTATGCCAAGAGCGATGGTGAGCTATCACCGTCTCAGATCCCTCCTTGGCAAAGACGCAGAGACAGATTCTTCGAATCGAAGTGATTCTTCAAGAAAAAAGTCGTTGTTTTTTAATGGCTTAGTGGCACACAACAGTGCTACACTTCGTGTGTATCACTGATTGCCAAGTTGTTGATTTACAAGGAAAGTAGGTAGCCGGGACGAATTTCCCCTCGGCTCCACCACTCTTCAAACATAAAGGCATCAACACGTTAACTGGCTCGACCGCGAGCATTTGATCATGATTCTAATCAGGCATCAAACCAACCTTGAGTCCAGACAGCGAACGTCTCGGCTCGAGATGCCTTGAATACACTTCGGGTTAGAAGATGGCGTTGGATGTAAAAGGTGTTGTAGACAGTGGCATGGATCGACAGAAATCGTTGAGCGGACCCCGGCGACTTGAAGCGCTGTTGTTTTCGATCGCGTCGACGGACCGGCTCGTGGGAATTCTCGGCGCGATTGTTCGCTCGTAATCTCTGATCGTGAACAGCAGTAAGTCTCTCTTTGCGAATGGCTACAGCGTAAGATTCCAGCTTATCCGTGATAATGCGCTTCGGCGCATAGCCCTGCTTCTTCTGCAGCTTTCTCAGCAATCTCCTCGCCGTGGCTGAACCAGGAAGTCCAGCACCTCGCCTTCGTCGTCTACTGATCGCCACATTCAATGATTACGGCCACGGATCTTGATAACCATTTCGTCGAGGTGCCAGCGTGCGCTGGCGCGCGGACGGCCGCGGCGAAGATTGACCGAAATCGATCGGCCGAACTTCAGGAATCAGCGTCGAACCGTTTCGTTCGAAACATCGATGCCACGCTCGGCCAGCAGGTCCTCGACATCACGAAACGAAAGCGTGAACCGGGCGTAGAGCCAGACCGCATGTTGGATAATCTCGGGCGAAAAACGATGTCGTTTGAAAGATGTCGGGATCATACCTAGATCGTAACGGTCCCTCCCTGTGCCGGCTAGCAACTCAACGTGTCAATGCCCGCCGGCGTGGTCAATCGCATTCCGCTAGGCCATGTTGGTACGATCACTGATGTTGCCGGCGCCGTTTTATATTTGGCTTCGCCGGCCCTGGACCTTATCATTGGCCACGTTTTGCTGTTGGACGGCGGCTGGACAGCGCAGTAGTTGCGAAGATGCAGTTCTGGCAGAGCGCACCGGTCGTCATATATCGTTGGCACTCAGAAAGTCGATAAACCCGGAGGCGAGTTTTTGAATAGTAAAAGGCGCGGGCCCGACCAGCAGGGAAGAGCTGGGGGGGTCGCACAGGTGCAGCAGGTCATTCAGTGCATCGAATCGGGCGAACCTGCTCAGGCTTTGCGGCTTTGCCAGGTGATCCTGCGTGCTGATCGGCGCAATTTCGATGCCTTGCAACTTGGTGCGATTGCCCATTCCCAGCTGGGCAATTTGCAAGACGCAATTCGGTACTACCATGCAGCGATCAAGATCGACGCGAATTACCCCGACCTCTATAATAATCTCGGCAATACGCTCAAAGATTTGGGCCGCCATCAAGAAGCACTGACCAACTTCAGTCACGCTTTAAAATTGCGGCCCGATCATGCCACCGCGCATTTAAACACCGGTGCTGTGTTGGTCAAATTAAGGCGCTATGAGGACGCCCTGGAAAGCCTAAAGCGGGCATCAGAACTGACGTCCGGCCAGACCACCGGACAGGCCGATCTACAGATCAATTTTGGAAACGCCTATTGCGGATTGAGGAATTATGAGGCGGCCATCGCATGCTATAACCGCGTCTTGGAGGTCGATCCAAATTTCGCCAAGGCCTATATTAATCTCGGCAACGTGTTCCACGAACTAGACCGGCTGCCCGACGCGATTGTCTGTTACCGGCGCGCGTTGACCCTGCAGCCAGATCGCATTAACGCCGAGTCTAGCCTCGCCCTTGAGACAAGGGCCATCTGCGAATGGGACGAATACGATGCCCAGGAAAAAGCCCTTACCAGGATCCTTGGTGTCGAAACAGAGCAAATTCAGCCGCTACTATTTCTGTACTATTACGACGATCCGGCCGCCAATTTGTCCTGCGGCAAGAAGCGGACCCGCTATTTGACCGGTGGGATTGCGGTCGCCGCCCCGGCACAACCGGCCGCCGGCGGCAAAATTCGCCTGGCCTATGTGTCGGCGGATTTCCATAATCATCCGGTTGCCGCCGTGATGGCTGGAATATTCGAGCAGCACAACCGGTCGAAATTCGACCTCCATGCCGTCTCCTTGGGCGGTCCATCGGACAGCGCTATGCGCGGGCGTTTGATGCGCGCCTTCGATAGCTGGCACGATGCCGATGGAAAAAGCGATCTCGATGTGGCTCGGATGATGCGTGAGTCAAAGATCGATATCGCCATCGATCTGACCGCCCATACGAGCGGCGGCCGCCAGGAAATTTTTGCCCATCGGTCGGCCCCCATTCAGGTCAGTTATCTAGGTTATCCAGGAACCCAAGGCGCCGAATTTTTCGACTATATTATTGCCGATCAATTCATCGTTCCTCCAAAACATGACAAATTCTATACCGAGAAGCTGGTCCGCTTACCCCATAGCTATATGGTCGGTGATCCCGGGTGGACGATTGCCGAGGCCGTCCCGACACGTGAGGCCTGCGGGCTGCCTGATGACGGTTTCGTCTTCGCGAGTTTCAATAATTGCGTCAAGATTACGCCCGCGGTTTTCGATGTCTGGATGCAGCTGCTGGCCGATCATCCGGGCAGCGTCTTGTGGATGTCCAAATCGAATTCTTGGGCAGCAGAAAACCTCCGAAATGAGGCAAAAAAGCGGGGCGTGGCGCCGGAACGGTTGGTCATTGCTGAACGTGTCGATGGGTTTTCGGACCATCTGGCGCGCCATCGTCTGGCCGACCTGTTCCTCGACACCCTGCCCTATAACGCTCATGCAACTGCGCTCAGTGCGCTTTTCGCAGGTCTGCCAGTGCTCACCTGTGCCGGGAAAAGCTTTGCCGCCCGGGTTGCGGGAAGCTTTTTGCATTCGGTCGGGCTGCCCGAGCTGGTTACCGACGATCTTGCCGCCTACGGGGCGCAAGCAGCAGCACTGGTCGCCGATCCGGCACGCCTTGCCGGTTACCGGGCGCGCTTGACCAAAGTTCGAGAAACGTCGCCGCTGTTCGATTGCGACCGCTTCACCCGCGACCTCGAATCCGCGTATGAAACAATGGCCCGGCGGGCCCGTGACGGCGCGCCGCCCGAAGCGTTTACCATCACCGCCTAGCCGTCACTGCCCAGCCTGCACCGCCCAGTTTTCCCGTATCCGCTCGATTGCTGCCGGATCGAAACAGGCGGCGATATGGGTTTTGATGTGGCGGGCCAGGGTTTTGTCGGTTATCGCCGATTGTTGGTTTTTTGACCAGTCGGCGCGCCAGCGGGCAAACCAAGTGAGGGTCCGCTCCACACCCCAGACACGAACAAGTTCTCATGGGTTTTCGCTCTCTATCGCAATGAAGATGTATAACGGCACAGGCTTTTTATTTTGACCTCTAAATTTTCAGATCCGTCAAAATAATTCCTTGTTCGCGAAAAAATATTCCCTGTTCCGTTGTTCAGGGGAATCGCCTGCAAGTCTTTGAAAACATGTGGCTATCGCCGACTATTTAGGCCCGTTTTCCTGCTAATTCGCGCTCGAGACTGCGTCCACCACCACTCTTCAAACACAAAGGCATCGACACGTTAAGTTGATAGTCAGCGCGGGGTAGGGACTGGTACTATCTCGGTATGATGCCGATATATTTCAACCGCCATCGTATTCGCCCGAGATTATCCGACATGCGGTCTGGCTTTACACCCGATTCACGCTTTCATTTCGTGATGTCGAGGACCTGCTGGCCGAGCGCGTGTCTTGCCCCTTAAAACCGAGCCAGAAACTGATAGAGTTTGGCATGTTTTGAAGCGCTCCCCATAGGCTTGACGGTTACAGCGACGGAATTTCCTGCGAGAAGTCGCGCAAGCAGCCAGTACACCCAGCGAAAAAATCCTGAAACCCTTTCAGAAACTGACCCATGAAGACGGGGTTTTACACGCCGGTCAGCTATGATACGTTCCGGAAATTGTTCGACAATCAAACTAACCCTCCGGAGGCATACCGTGCGTAGACTTCCTATCGCCCTTTTGTTGTGCGTAATTTTCTGGTTTCCAAAGACGACTCTCTCGCAAACCCTTACCTTTTCCGCCATTCCCGACCAGGATGAAAGCCGGCTTATTGAGCGTTTTACGCTGGTTGAGCTTTATCTTGAAGAAAAACTCGGGATCGATGTCTCCTACGTTCCGGTCAAATCCTATGCCGCCGCGATCACCGCATTTCGCAACGACCAGGTTCAACTGGCTTGGTTTGGCGGGCTATCGGGAGTACAGGCGCGCCTCGCCGTGCCTGACAGTGAGGTGCTCGCCCAAGGGATCGAAGATCAGGCGTTCAAAACCTATATCCTCGCAAACACCGAGACTGAGGTCGAGCCAGGACCGGAGCTTGATCCAAGAATTCTCGGCAGCACATTTACCTTTGGGTCCAAGGGCTCGACATCTGGCCGCTTGATGCCGGAATTTTTTCTGCGTGAGCTGTTTCGCCATGCGCCTGACGAGCTCTTCGACCGGGTCGGTTTTAGCGGTGATCATTCGCGTACCATCGATCTCGTCGAGGCTGGCGCCTTTGAATTCGGCGCGGTTAATTATGAAGTTTGGGAGTCCGAACTCGCGCGGGGCCAGATCGATACGTCGAAGGTACAGGTCATCTGGGAAACCCCCGCCTATCCCGACTATCAGTGGACGGCTAGGGGTGATTTACGGGCGCAGTTCGGTCCAGATATTCTCAACCGGCTGCGCCAGGCGTTTCTCGAACTCGACGACCCGAAAGTCCTCGCCGCCTTCCCGCGCTCTGGTTTTGTTCCGGCGCATAATGACGATTATCTACCGGTTCTCGACATCGCCCGATCCATCGGATTGATCGATCCTGCTCGCGAAAGTAGTCGTCCCTGACATGGCCTATTTCTCCCTCGATGACGCCCAAGCCCGCTATGGTGGGAAAACCATCTTGCGCAATCTTAACCTGACGATCGAACGCGGTGAGCGAGTGGCAATTCTCGGACGTAGCGGCGTCGGCAAGACGAGCTTACTCAATTTGCTCTATCGGCAACACGCTGAAGAGATTGCCCTGGTGCCACAGGATTTTGGCCTGGTGCGCAGCCTGACCGTTTTTCACAATATTTATATGGGTCAACTTTCGCGACATCGGCTGCCCTATAATTTTCTCAACCTAATTCACCCTGTCGCCCGCGAAGTCGCCCTCGCCAAACGTGTAACTGACCGGCTGGGCTTGACTGAAAAGCTGTTTGACCGGGTTGGTGAGCTATCTGGAGGTCAACGCCAGCGGGTCGCTATTGGCCGTGCCTTCTATTTTAATGGACCGACGATTATCGCCGATGAACCGGTCTCCGCCCTGGATGGCGCCCGCTCCCGGGAAATTCTAAAACTGATCACCGACCAGCATAAAACGGTCATCCTGGCCATGCACGACATTCCATTGGCCCTGGATCAGGTCGACCGGGTCGTCGGCATCGCGGATGGTCAAATCGTTCTCGACGCAAAAACAACCGGCTTGAATCGATCAAGCCTTTATGACCTTGGTCTCGTTGACGATTAACCGGCGCCGGACACCATTGCGCAACGCGACTCTTGTCTTTGTCGTAATTGCATTGGTCGCCGCCGTTTTTGCCGATTTTGAACTGATCGCCTTGAAGCCGTGGGGCGAATTGGCAAAGATTTTTGCCGGGGCGCTCACTCCAAAATTTTTGGACGCGGAGAGGCTCATCGAAGCCGCAGTCACGACCCTAGCCCTTGCGCTGCTCGGCGTAATGGCGGCGGCAATGATTGGCTTTGCTCTTACGTTCATCTATCGCCACCGCGCGGTGCGGTCTGTGTGCGCCTTCCTGCGCAACATCCACGAGCTTTTTTGGGCGCTGATGTTGATGCAAGTCTTTGGACTGACTGCCGCTACAGGGCTGCTCGCCCTGGTCATTCCTTACTCCTGTATTTTCGCCAAGATCTACTCTGAACTCCTCGGGGAAACGGACCCACAGCCCGCCGCGGCAATTCCCGGCCCGGTTGGCGGCTTCACTCGTTTTCTGTTTGCCCGGCTGCCGGATACAATGACCCAGCTTGGCACCTATACGGCCTATCGATTGGAATGCGGTATCAGGTCAAGCACCATCATGGGATTTGTCGGCCTGCCAACTCTCGGCTTCCACCTTGAAACCGCATTTTCTCAGGGTGACTATGGCGGTGCCTGGGCTATTCTTTACCTGACATATGCTGTGATCGCGACCCTGCGCTGGTGGTTCCGGCCTCGGTTACTTCCAATTTATATCATTGCCGCAATGTTCATCTTGCCGCTGAATAGCGGCATAGAGATGTCTCATTTCATTCGCTTCTTCACCAGCGATATTGTGCCCGCCCCGCTCGCCCGGGGCGACGGGCTGGAGGGATTCCTCCCATGGATCACGATGATGGCGACAGAGCAAATCGGCCCCGGCCTCGCCAGCACACTTATTCTCACTCAAATTGCCTTGGTCTTGAGCGGGCTGGTCGCCCTTATTGCCGTCCCGCTGGTGTCGCGCCAATTTGGTGGACCAGTTAGCCGCATTGCGGGGCACCTGGCCCTGGTCGTCACGCGTTCGACTCCGGAATATATTATTGCCTTTGTCCTATTGCTGGTCTGGGGGCCATCAATGCTGCCGGCAGTCGTTGCCTTGGCAATTCATAATGGAGCCATTGTCGGTCACTTGACCGGACGCCTGGCCGACGACCTCACGCTGCGCCCCGACGCCATTGGCGGCTTCAATCGGTATACCTGGGAAGTTTTGCCCCGCGTATACGGCCAATTCCTGGCCTTCCTCTTTTACCGTTGGGAAATCATTTTTCGCGAGACGGCCATCCTTGGCATTCTGGGCATTCACACCCTGGGCTTTTATGCCGATAGCGCCATCGCCGAATTCCGCCTGGATCGCGCGACCCTAATTATTGTCGTGACCGGTGTCTGCGGCATGGGCATAGAAGCCATGTCTCGCCGCATTCGTACCCGGCTCAAACTGACGACGTCTGTCGAAGAGGCAAAAGAGAGTTAGGGCCGGGGACGATGGTGACTTGGCCCTATTGCCTAGGCCAAGCCTAGTTCATTTTACGCTGTCTGAGTTCGAATTCAATGGACGCCAGCATTCCGTTATTTTCCTGTTTGGGCGGATCGATGCTGTAGACCGCACGCCAACGCTGCCACTGCCCAAAGTCCGGCAAATCGAGCAATTTACACCGGGCGGACAGCGGCGGAAGTTCACTAGTCAATGCGCTGGATTAGCGAAGCACATATTGCACCTGGCGCGTTATGACGGGCCGGCGAAGTCTCGGCTGCATGAGTTTAAGGCATTGGGAAAAGAGAACTCACGTCTAAAGTGTAAAGCGGATCGTTGCCGATATGGAGCTGGACAAACTAATTTTCAAGGAAAGTTGAGACTACCAAATGCCCAAGGCTCGACGACTGCCGACCTGCGTCAGGTAGTGACCCGGGTGCGCCAAGGTCTTAAATATATCAGCGGCAGGCTGGTGGGCGGGGCTGGGAAACGTGGCATTCGCATTGAATTTATCCAGCCTGGCAAGCCATATCAGAGTGCCTATATCGAATGCTATAATCGTACTGTTTGATGAGAATGGCTGGATCAAAACATCTTTGGACTTACAATAGCGACCGGCACAACATGGACTCGGTGGGATCACACCCGCTATGACACAGAAAATGGCCGCGTAGTTCTACTGGCAAACCCCAATAAAAATGTGGGGATTATCCCGCCACCCCATATTCACAGGCGGACTCGCGGGTGAAAACTTAACCGGTCATTTAATCATCAAATTGGTCGCCTTTGGAAAGAGAGTTTCCAATTTGTGATTGGGCGTGTTTTGAGACGAATCGTGGCGTGATCATAACGAG
Organism: Alphaproteobacteria bacterium; assembly: GCA_021774575.1. Classification (GTDB taxonomy): domain Bacteria; phylum Pseudomonadota; class Alphaproteobacteria; order UBA6615; family UBA6615; genus JAJFIX01. The sequence continues at coordinate 397,868 of JAJFIX010000006.1, forward strand.
AAGAGACTGCTTGCGGTGCGTGAGTTTGTAATTCACCTGGACGTGCCAGAGCCAACTTCGAGGACACGCTATGCACAAGCTCTCCCTTGCAACCGGATTAGCCGTAATAGGCCTAGTTCTTTCGGTGTCGGCATGTGTGCCAGGCACCTACACGCATGAGCAGTTGAGTTATCAGAATCAATTTGGTCAACGGAATTATGGAGGACCATTTAGCGCGCCCTTTACTCAACCATACCAGACGGGATTTCAAGGGCATCAGCCAAATCATAACGGCTTCCAACAGCACCAACCGCTTCCTTTTCCTGGTGCCGGCTACCAAGGTGGGTTCTATAGATAATAATGTGGCAGCAGAGGGAACTGGTGTGAGGTGGGTTGTTGCTCGGCCGAATTCGATCCCTTGCGCGACGTGAGAATGGAAATATTTAGCCAGATTTCGTTTGGGAAAACATCTGCCAACACTGTGCAACGTATGGTTCGAGGTATACTCACAATCTCTCCTCCCAACGTGAACCAGGTTTATTTGTTTCTTGGGTCGGCTTCTGTTTTTGTAGCTAGCCAAGGTCTTATTCGAGTGTTTGTGTCTTGCTGGACTTGAATTCGGGAACGTCCAACAACGCTGACGCCCAGCGCAACTCTGTCGAGTCGCGATCCAATAGGATGGAGGATAAGCGTCCGTACCCACAGTACTTATAGCCAGGTACCCCGCGCCGAGTTGCACCTCCGGTGCGGGGTATTTTTCGCCGCCCCGTCACTGTATGTCGTCAGCAACCGCCAGACAGATTGAGTGGTTTTGTTAACGGCGTGATTTTGGCACATCATAATCCTTGAAGAGAGTGATGATGAGACAGAAGCCTGGGCCGCATGGCACGGCTGAACAGCAAATAACCAATAACCGTTGAGCTGTCAGTCGCCAAACTAAATTGGCGATGATCTGAGAGCTCCTTGCCACGGTCCCAGGTTAGAAGTTTGTACGGCTCTTTCCGTCGTTTCTTCGCCTGCTTGATATGGGCGGAGCCGACCGTCTGGGTGTCCTAATTGGTCACTTTCGCCAACATCTCATAACGCGTATGGCGTTCGACCAGGACCACAATATGGCTGTTATTGGGTTCAGACATGTCAATGTCGTTTTTATCGCCCGCTCTCGGAAACTGGCTCGGAGAGTACGAAACTCGAATGGGTGGGGCCGTCGGTTTCAACCAAGATCTGGAAAATACCGCCCGCTGGAAAGGCGATCTCCGTCGTGCCGCCGGCCGGCACTTCGTGGCGGTCGCCGGTCTTGACCACCCGTATCGTCGCGTCTTCGGTGCCGCGATTGACCAGGGTTACGCTTGCGCCGCGTTGGATGCGGCGCATATAGGGCACCAATTCAGTGCCGCGAACCAGAAAGGCGCCAGACTCGACCGAGCGGTCGCGCGCGACCTTGGCCGGCGTCAGCAGCGGCACCAAAAAAACGGCGAAAAAGACCGCGAAGATCGCGCCAACCGCAAACTTGTTGATGGCCATCCAGCGCGCTACGACTGGCCAGCGATAGACCATAATGCCGATCGGCAAACCGTAGGAAATATGGGCGAGATAGGCGATCGAGATCATACCGTAATTACCGGCGAGCGAGAACACCTGGCCAAAATGGGAAAACACCGCGATGCTTTCCAGCGCAAAGGCATAAACGATCGCCCACAACCAATGGCGCCCGCGCATGAACACCGCGTACATCACGGCAAACGCAATACCGTTAGAAAAATGATACAGCCAACCGACCATCTCGGTGCCGCGCGAATGCGCCGCGGCATCGGTAATCCACATGCCGTAGGTCGAGTTGGTGGAAAACACTAGAAATCCCGAGAGATGGAACGGCAGCCGGGTCAGGTCGTAGGCGAAAGTACTGAGCAGGCCGCCAAATATGCCGATCCCCAGGGCCACGCCGACTTCCTCAAGGCGCCAGCGCGACGCCATCCCCCACAGCCCGGCCAGGCCGAGGCTCGCCGGCAGCACGATCCAGGGCACGGTGACGCTCATTTCCGCCATCCCATAGACCTTGGCTAGCAGGACCACGCCTGACAATGCGGCGGCAAAAAAACAGAGTGCACGGATCGCCATATGCTGCTGCTTCATACCTGCCATCCTCTTGCCTATACCAATTAGCCGTGAGCCTTCGATAGTGTGTTTCCCCGTGGTTAGTCAATCCGTCGGCCATGTGGCTATTTGGCGCTTGCCTCCCGCGCGAACAGGGCGATAGGCTAAAGTCGCGTTCGTACATAATTTGTGAGCGAGCTGCATGGCCAAAACAACGATTAACTGCACCAATTGCGGCGCAGCGTCCGCCGTCGGCGAGAATTTCTGCGGCGAGTGCGGCGCGCGGCTGCCCGCAGCGATCCCGGCTGCTCCCGTCGCACCGGTCGAAAGCCTTGCCGAATCTGAGACCGAAGCCCCGCCGACGACCGAAACGAAGTCCGGAAAAAGCGTTTTCCGTCGCCGCAAGGGCGCAGCATTCAAGGAACCCAAAAAAGCCAAGCCGCCAAAGTCCGTCAAAGAGAAGTCTGCCAAAGAGCAGAGGCCCAACAAGGCGCCAAAAGTAGCCGCGCCTGCCAAACAACCCAAGCCAGTCCGCAAGGAACGTGCAAAGCCGCGGCTGCGGTCCGGTGCGAGCCTTATCTTGTGGCCGTCCTCGATTCTGTCGGCGACGCTGTTTTATCTATTAGTCGCCCTGGCCATCGGCTTATATCTGCTGCTCAGGTACCCCGATTACGTGCTCAAGGAAACCGGACTGGCGCTCGTCGATATTCTGGGCCAATCCCTCGTCGTCCTGGCGGTCACCCTGATCTTCATGTTTGTCCGTCGCCTGATATTTAAATCTCCTGATAATTAGCTCCTCCGATTACGAGAACCCACTTGAAGACGGACGGCTGACGGTGAGCTGCCATCAACCGGCCATTGCGGCGCATTTCGCCCTGTAATTCAACATACCGATCCTGTAATATTGCGGCACGGTAATATTGATACCGATCATGCGGATGGGAACGAAACATGGTGCGGTGTGGAGAATGCAGCGCCAAAAACGGCAAGGGCAGGAAGTTCTGCCACGCGTGTGGTGCGCCGGTTGGCAAAGCAAAAACGAAGAAGAAGAGCGCCACCTCGCCGAAAGAGAGTGCTGCCGCCATGCCCCCGGGCACCGGTGGCGGCGGCACGCAAATCCCGCAAAATTTTCCCTCCTTACTCAAACTTATCGTCAAGCGGACCCTGGCAACGTTTTTCCGGCGCTTGCCGCTGACCGTCGGCTTCGGGGTGGCGACTTGGTTGCTTCACCTGTTCCTACTGGTGGTTATCAATGACGGCTTTAACAAGACGTCGTGGGCGCGCCCATTTCTGTATCTCGGCGGCTCCCGCCTGTCGGGCATGGTCTTTTGGACCGTTGCCTCGGCTTTGGTCGCCGGGTTTATTGTCCAATATCGCCGCCGCGACCGCGACCGGCCGTTCTTCGAACAGGTCGCAGCCAAACTGCGCGGTCGCATCGCCGCCCTGAAGCTTTATTTCAAAGAAGCCAAAATGGATGCCCTCGCCGTACTCGCGGCGGGCGCCGGCACCGCCATGGTGATCGGCACTTTGGTCAACGGATCGACCAATTTTGCGCTGGCGGTGGGCTTCGGCGCGCTGCTCGCCTCGCGCGCCGGCTCGGTTTTCGCCTTGCTGTTTCGGTCGGCCTGGACCACCGCGTTCGGGCTCTTTCGTGGCGTCAAAATCCGGCAATACGGTATGGCCGCCGGTTATACCGGCATGGCGGCCTCCTTTCTCGGCTTCGCGATCAATTGGGTGGTCGCACCGATGGGCTTCGTTCTTGGCGTCCTTGCGCTGATCGGGGCCTTTGTCGTCGCCGTGCAGAACAAAGGCGCGGGTGCCACCGGCGCGTTGTTAGCCTTGGCCGGCGGGGCGGTCGCCTTCGCCTTGTTCGGCGATGCCGGGATTTTGTTGGCCGACGATGGCGGCTTTCGCGAATATGGCTGGTCGCCGTCGCGCTGGATCTCCAGCTCCGGATCGATCACCACGATCATGTTGGGTATTCCGCCGGCGATCGGTGCCGGTATCGGCGCAGCCCTCGGGCCGGCGCTATCCGATCTCGGCGATTTGTTCCCCGACGATTGGTTCGATCCGCCACCCGAAGATGAGGATTCGGGTGACAACTCGCCGCCTGAGCCCGAGCCCGAGCCCGAGCCCGAGCCAGATCCCGATGACGAAACGGTAGCCCCCCCCGAGCGTACATCCGAGCCCGACGAGGAGCAGGTACCCGGTCCCGAGCTCACACCAGATTCCGAGGGAGAACCGGTACCCGGTCCCGAGAAAACAACGAAGACCGAAGAGGAGCAGGTATCTGCCCCCGATCGCCCGCCGGCGCTCGAGGAAGAACCGGTGCCCGCGCCCGAACATACACCGGAAGGCGCGGCGCAACAGGCCGAGACGCCGCCGGAAGAAAAGCCCGGCTTCTTTGGCAGCATCTGGAATCGCGTCAGCGACGGGGTCACCGGGGCGGGCACTGAAATCATCCGCGCCGGCCAGGACGTCTACCGCGATCCATCGATCCTCTGGGATACGGGCGCGAATATCGGCGGGGAAATTTACGACACTGGGGCTGCGGCTGTCGATTTGGGTGAACGCGCCGTAACCGCCACCATTGAGGCTGGCCGCGACGTCGTCAATAATCCCGAAATCATCATCGAGACCATCACCGGCACCGGCTCCGACTTGGTCGACGGCGCCGGTGCGCTGGCTACCGGCGCGGTTAATGTCGCCACCGACGTCGCCCAGGCGGCCAAGGACACCTACGACAACCCGGAATTGATCGGCGACACCCTGCTCGGCATGGGCGAGGATATTTCCTCGGGTGCGGAGACCGTCGGCGAGGTGCTGAGCGACCCCGATAAGGTATTAGACGGGGTGCAGATGCTGACCGGAGTTGAGAATTTCGAAAACTCGCTGGACCCCAACCGCTCGCTGCCCGAACGGATCGGTCAGGTCGGGCTCGGCGTGCTCGGCGTCTACGGGACAATTACCGGCGCCCAAAGCATCGCGCAAAGCGCGCGGGCCGGAGCCACTAATCTGATCGGTCGAGTGACGGCGGCGGGCGGCAATTTGGTCGACGACGCCGCGCGAATCGCTGCGGGTACGATCGACGACGCAACCCGGGTGGCCGCGGGCCAGGCCGACGATGCGGTCCGTGGTGCGGCCGGTGCCGCCGGTATCTCCGACGACACGGCACGCGCCGGCGCCGGGGTCGCGACCGGCTCAACCGACGACGCGGTCCGTGGCGCAGCGGGTGCCGGAGTGACCGACGATACCGCGCGCGCTGGGGCTGGCGCCGCCGACGAAGTGGGTAGTGGCGCGGCCGGGGCCGGGGTGACCGACGACACCGCGCGCGCTGGAGCGGGCGCTGCCGATGACGCGGGCCGCCCACGCTTTACCCCCGAGGAGGCCCAGGCACGTCAAGATTACGGCAACCATCTGGAGAACCGGGGCGCCCGCCCGGACTCGACCCTCCGCCCAGGCGATCCCAGCGATTTCAGCCATGCCGATGATATCGTGCCCGACACCAGCGGCTATACCAATGTCAGCGAGCGCAATGTCCAGATGGTCGCTGACAATCACGGCGTGACTATCCACACCCGCCCGACCAACCCCTACGCGCGCGAATTACTAGAAAACGGCGACGCCCTGGCAAAACCCGAAATGGTCAAAACCAAGTCGCTCACCGAAATAGACATGCATTTGATCCCCGACGAGATGGTCCCGGGCGGCGACCCAAATAATCTTGTTGGCCGGGTCGGCAGCTTCGACCCCGTGATGCCACCCCAAGGCGACATGTCGGACGATCTCTATCGCGCCGTGCAGGACCGACACGGCCAGCGCGCCCAGGAATGGATTGACCAGCAGCGCAATTTCGAGAAATACGCCGACCATATCAGCCGCGACGGCGTCCTGGTCGTCGACAACGCGTCCGGCCTGCCCTTCACCGGTGACGTCGACGGATTCGCGATCCGCGGCATGCATGGTGAAACCTTGCCCCAGGCGGTCGTCGAGCAGGTCCAGCGCGAGCTGATGCAGGGGCCGGGCGACGTCATGCACGGTTTTCACACCGAATGGAACTATAGCGGTGTGAGCCGCGAAATCTCGGAAGAGGCGGTCGAACATGCCGCCTTGACCGGCGGCACGGCGCAGTCGCCTTTCCAAACGGCAGCTGGCATCGACGGCAAGATCCGCGGCAGTCACGCGCCGGGCGGCGAAGCGCTGAACTCCTATACGGCCCAACCGGGCATGCAGGCGCCCAACCCGACGGCCAGCTATTGGCGCGGCGGTACGACCAACCCGCTCATTACCGACCCCTGAGGGCGGACACCCGACGGGCACGAGGACATGACGATGAACGAAACAAAAATATTTGCCACTGCGGCCGAGCGGCTCGCCGCGATCAAAAAACTCGCTGCGGCGGTTGCCGACATGGAGCGCGCTGCTGCCCTGGTCAACAATGCCAAGGACGAGGTGCTAAACGCAGGTCTGCGCGATGCCCATGAACGTTGCAGGGTGGCATATAACGCCTATCAGGACGGGCTGCCGCGACCGGCTCTGTCACGCTGCCCGTTCACCGGCGCAATTGTCCATTTGGCCATCGATAGTTTCGGTCTCGATGGCCCGTGGTGGAATTACGAGGTCCCCGCCCGCCCCGGCGACGATCTGCCCGCGACAGTCTTTGCCGTCACCGGCGCGGTCAATATTAAGGGTAATTTCTCCAAGCTTACGCACCTCTGCAAGCCCGGCCCTGCGGTGCCCTATGTCGTGCCCCGGCTGCTCGTCGATCCGCGCGTCAAGGCGGTGGTCTCGACGCTCAAGGTGGGGCGCTATGACGCCTATCCCGTGATCTATTACGCCGAGGACACGCCTCACGAGCTCGCTCGGGTCAACCGATGGGGCACCGATCATTACGCCGCTGAAATGCCGCACGGCGAGGGTTACACCGTGACCGTCCCCGACATGGCACCGGATTTCGATTGCGACCTTGAATTCTACATCCGCACCGGCCGGCTGCAATGGATCATGCCCGGTGACGCAGGCCTGACCTTGCGTGGCACGACCGGTCAATGCCCCTATCTAGGGCTTGAGGGTCGCCGCTACCCGGTCGCCATGCAGGACGGCAAGATGTGGAGCAATTTGGTCGATATGACGGTCGCCGATGCCGCCGGAGCCGAGATACACCGGGATACGAATGAACAAGGAGGACGCCCATGAGCGCGCAATCGAATGGTGCCGGCGGCGCCTTCACGTTTCAAGTCGCCCAGTCGGAATTGGGGCCTTTGTTCGTCGACATGCTGAAGCTCGACGGCGATAGCGGGTCGCCGGTCGCCGCCCCCCTCGGCCGCTACAAGAAAGGCAGCTCCAAGAAACCGAGCGCCGAACTCAAGGCCGTCGCCGCCGACGCCGACGCGGCCAGGGCCGCCGCCATTCTGGCGCGTCCCGAATGGACCATGACCAACCGCACCGGCGGTGGCTCCCTGCCGCTCAGTTTTTTTACCGCCGCCCATGCGCCGTCGATCGACGAATATGGCGTCGCGGTGGTCGCACCGTCCTATGACGGTGCCTATTTCATCCAACTGTTCGCCAGCCCGTGGCTGTTTCTGGCCTGGTGGCTCAATCTCAATGCATCCGGGGCGGCGGAGCCGATTGCCAACTACATCCCGCCATCGACCAGCTATGAGTCGCTGATCTATCTCCTGCATACTACCGACCTTTACCGGCGCGCCTCGATGAACAGTCAGCTGGATCACCAGCCGACCGAAATGCCATCGATCACCGCCGAAAGTTTCGGCGCCACGTTCAAAACATCGGTGCGCAGCAATGATTTGCGTTGGCTGTTGCCGGCCTTTCTCGGCCTCACACCAGGGCTCGACCGAGCCGGGTTCGATGAGGCCGGAGAGCATCTGAAGGCCCTGGCGCGGCTCGAATTTCTGTTTCCGGCCAAGAGCGGCGAAGATGGCGATACCAATGATCGGCTGGTGTTCGGCGAGGCCGGTCGGATCATGGGTGTCGAGTTCTACCGCAGCTGGTTTCAAGCTGTCGGTTTTGAGACGTCGGTACGCACTGGTGGCGGCTGGCGGGTCGCAGACCGAGGCTTCCTGGCCCCGACGGGATTGGCCAATCATCTGGTCCTCGTCGACTTGCACCAGGCTGGATCGGGATCCCCGAGTGTCAACCACCAGGCGATGACGCGCGATGTCCTCGACGGAAAAATGGCCCGATTGCTGACCCAGTCGCTGGCTCAGTCGTTGCTGTCGCCGGACGAAGAGTCCGAGACCGCAACGCAAAACTGCGAGCAATGCGATCTACCGCTCAAGCCTGGTCAGAAATTTTGCGTCAATTGCGGTGCTGCTGTTGCCCCTCAGGATGTGAACGAAGAATCGACATACTGCACCCATTGCGGTGCCACATTGTTAATTGGCAAGATGTTTTGCGCGGACTGCGGGACACGAGCTTAAACGAGCGATCCTTTCGTAAAGCTGACCGCTCCATTGTCTGTCTAACATGACGAAACCTGTTTGATCAGATACTGTTGAGACTCTCATGTGGCGGGTTGACGCCATTCGGGCAGCCTGCAAACCGACCCATCGGCGCCGCACTATGCGCGCCATCGTCTAATGGCAACGGATTCACCGAATATTTCAATGCGATCCAAAGCTCGCTATGGGCATGGGCCGACCGGCACCACAAGAACCAATTCGACGGCGGCCGGCGCTAAGGCCGACCACCTGTGCTCAAAATCGGCTCGGCGCCAATGAGTGTCCTGGTCCCGCCGGATGGCCAGCACGCGGACAAAATTCGGACCGCCATTCCGCTGGAGTAACGTCACCGATATTTTGGCAGCCTGCGTAGCTCCCATGCACTGGCGCAGAGCGTCGGTGTGATCGCAGCCTTCGGCCGCACAGACTTGGCGACTGGTTCGAATTAGACGTGACAATACCTGGTGATAAGCCGTAGGGAGGTTGAGTGCAGCATCACCCCAAGATTTGGCGTCGCCAATTGTCCCTAAAATCAAACAAGTTCAACAATGCATGATCACTCTCAATTCGTTTAAGTTGCGGCGAGCGGGGGTGATCGATCCGGGCCATCAAAGCTGCACCGGAGACTGTGCCTGTGTTGTCGCTGGAAATATATACAGTCTGCTTGTCACGCAATCTGGCGAGGCACCGAATATAGGCGGACGTATTCACAAAACTCCCCTCGACGATTACCTCTCCGGTCACCTCTAGGCGGTCAAGGCAATAGTCGGTCATCAGGGCACAATAGACGGCAGCCAGAGCTGGGCGGTCTACTAAATGAAGATGACTCTCCCCAAGGATACGGCCCTCCCTTGTGTGGAACGGTCCACCTTGGCCTGAAAAACAAGGCATCGGATATATGTCGTTTGCGACAAAGTTGGCAATCTGGTCTTCGAGGATTTCGTCGCCAAATTGCTCGTTTGCGGAAATCTCGGCAAATTCTCGCCCACCCATAAACCGCATGCAGGCTATTGGCTCGCCCCTAAAATTCACGTTTGCGAGCATATCGTCGGCTTCGCGCATATGGATATCGGAAGATCCAATAGCCATACAAATGATCCAGGTTCCTGTCGAAATCACACTGAATTTTTCGTCGGGTCGGGCAATCAAGTGAGGCGCAAGCGAGGCATTGCTGTCGTGCAAACCTACAAAAACTTCGGCTTCAGGTCTTAGGCCGAATTGCTTCGCGATCTCGGGCAATACAGGGCCCAGAGATTGTGTCGCTGAAATAATTTTAGGAAACAATGCTGTCCATCCCTGGGCAGTTGCCAGATCGGAATATACTTTGGTTGTAGGGTGCCAGAGATCGGTGTGGCAGCCCAGTGATGTGACCTCAGTTGCCGCGTTTCCGGTCAGTCGCCACGTCCAATATTGCGGATAAAGCAGGATATGCCGGGTTCGAGAAAATTCTGCCGGAAAAGTTTTCTGCAGCCAAAAAAATTGTTTGCCAAGATTAAGCCCGTTGGGCAACAAGGGGCTAAGTGTCTCAGCAAAATCGTCGCGCACTTCTTCATAGGCACTCGAAATTTCTTCCACTTGAACGTGTTCATAGTCGAGCACAGGTAGAGCAAGCCCGCAGTCGTCAACAAGCACCGCCGTCGCACCATGGGTAACCACATTAATCGTTTGAGTGTTAGCAGTGAGCTTGGATTTTCTCAGTGCCTGCAAAAACCAGTCCCAGATGTAGTCAACATCGAGATGAGGATAAGGACCAGACGAGATGGTCCGGTTGGCGGCACTCATTGAGTCCACCATTACGCCTTCAGCGTCAACAAAGGACAGTTTTAGATTGGTTTTGCCAATATCAAAAATGGCAACGAGACTGGCTGGCGACATGGGCAATCAGTCCATATGAAAAACTGGGGTCAATGGCACCGCAACTGGGGATTGATCGAGGTTTGTTTCCATGATATCGGCCATATGGGCCCACCATTTTTTCATGATCGGTAAGTTGGCCAGGTCAGATAGCTTGCTTTCGTCGGCGACCCGAAATACCGCAAAAAGTATATTGGTCTCAGCATCGAGATAGATCGAATAATCAGCCAAGCCATTTGCAGTCAATGCGTGCTTTAATTCGGGCCAAATTTCATTATGCCGCATCCGGTATTCGTCAGCCATGCCAGCCAATAAATTCATTTTTAAGGCAAGTTTTTTCATTTTCTAAATAATTTTTTCTATGCGGCCGCGTGCAATTCCGCATTCGCCGTCCCATCGGCAGGCGCGATGATAACGTTGACACCTGCATTATTTAGAAGTGCAACATGGCTCGCTTCAACAGCCTCATCCGTGACCACCGTATCGATCCTAACGAGGGGGCAAAGAATAAGGCTGCCGCGGGACTTAAATTTTGAACTGTCGACCATTACTATGAGTTTTTCAGCTTGGCCAATCAGTTTTCCCTCGGCCTGAATAAGAAGTGGGTCCGCTTCCATAAGACCCTGCTTACCAAGGCCAAAAGCACCCAGGAACATTTTCGAAGCATAATGATTCTGCACGATATCGGCATCAAATGGGCTGAGCACGATTTGTTGCTCGCGATAAACTTCCCCGCCTGGCAAGATGATCCTGTTTTCGCTCTTGCGGACAAGTTGTTCTGCGATAGGAAATGAATTTGTCAAAATTTGCAGTTTTTTCGACATTAAAAACTCAACCATCATGTATGTGGTCGTGCCACCATTGATGATAATGGGCTCTCCGTCATCGCAAAGTTCGACAGCAGCCCGTGCGATGGCTCGTTTCTTATCGGCATTGACGAGCTGGCTATGCTCAAACAATGGTGCCGTGATGGTATCGCCCATCGCTGGCGCCACCGCTTCCGCGCCGCCGCGTATTTTTCTTATTTGATTGGCTGAGTCCAGTGCTCGGATATCTCGCCTAACAGTGGCTTCCGACGCACTGAGCAATCCGGCAATATCACCGACGGTCATAACCTTCTCTTCCGCGAGGGCGCGGATAATTTCCTTATGACGCTGACGTTCCAACATAATTTCGTCCTCGGTCTCGCCTGACAAAAATTGGGCTCTAAATGCAAATCGATCAAATACAATCATATAATGTCAATAATGCCGTAAATATTTGCATTTATCGGTCAAAAATGATCATAACTGATTGACGGCCCGTGTCACGACAATTATACAAGAGTCGAGGCTCAGGAATGATGAAATATTATGCCAACCGAAAGGTGGGCCGCTCTTTTCCGGTCAGAACATTTTTACGCTGTAATAAAGGACTCGCAAAGTGTCCAATCAAAAGCTTGGTGGAGATAATTTAGGGGCGCCTTCGTTTGAAGGTAAATGGGATGGAGCACATGCTGCGACCCTTGCAGAATCCGAGTTGCTGCTCTATCGGTCGAATTTATTGGGGTCGGATAAGCGGATAACCAACTATGCTGGCGGCAACACGTCGGCAAAGATCAAGATGGATCACCCTCATGATGGGTCCACAGTTGACGTTCTGTGGGTTAAGGGCTCGGGTGGTGATCTGGGGTCGATGAATTTGGATGGGTTCGCAACTCTAGAAATGCCGAAACTCTTGGGGCTCAAGGCGCTGTATCGTGGTCTCGAGTTCGAAGATGAAATGGTCGCAAAGTTACCCCAGTGCACTTTTAACCTAAATCCCCGTGCCGCAAGTATCGATACGCCACTGCATGCCTATATTTCACACACCCATGTGGATCATATGCACCCAGATGCCATTATCGCTCTCGCCGCCTCACGCGATGGCCAGGCGATCACCGCCAAATTGTTTGGCGGAACGATTGGTTGGTTGCAATGGCAAAGACCGGGGTTTGATCTTGGTCTCCAGTTGGAGGCTGCAACTTGTGATAATCCCGACCTGGAAGGAATTATTCTGGCAGGTCACGGGCTCTTCACCTGGGCCGACACATCGAGGAAATGTTACGAAACAACCCTTCGCGTGATTGAGACGGCAGATGGCTGGCTGCGCAACCAAAAAAGTTCTTCGGTGTTTGGTGGCGCTGCCTGTGAGGCGTTACCGACTGCCGAGCGACGCAAAACGGCGGCAAGTTTGCTGCCAGAGCTTCGCGGCGCTCTTAGTTCTGACCAAAAAAAAATAGCACATTTTTCGGACGCAGATGCTGTGCTGGAATTCGTCAACAGCAAGGACCTGCGGCCGCTCGCAACTTTGGGAACATCCTGTCCGGATCATTTCTTGCGAACCAAAATTCATCCCCTTGTCATCGAACAAGACCTATTTGATGACGGCATAAATAATGATGGATTACGAGACCTCATCGAATCCTATCGAGAGTCCTACAAGGCATATTATCAACGAAACGCACTCCCCGACTCTCCACTCTTGCGCGATCCGAACCCGGTCGTAATGTTATTGCCACGGGTTGGCATGGTGACCCTGGCCAAGGACAAACCAACCGCCCGTATTGCTTCGGAATATTATATAAATGCCATCAATGTGATGCGCGGCGCTTCACAGGTTAGCGAATATGTGGGCCTTTCTGAAGCCGAGGCATTTAAGATCGAATATTGGGCGCTCGAAGAAGCTAAGCTCCAGCGCCAACCGAAACCAAAACCACTTGTCGGTAGGGTTGCATTCGTAACCGGCGCTGCAGGGGGGATCGGCAAGGCGATTGCGCGGCGGTTTCTCGCCGAGGGCGCATGTGTATCCATGTTCGATATTGATGTGGATGGACTCAGCAAGGCATCCCAGGAAATGGTAGCTGCATTCGACACAAATAGAGTGCTCGCGATTGAAGGTGATGTAACGAGCGAAAGCAGTGTTGCGGCCGCGATGGAAGATACTGTGATGAACTTTGGTGGCGTTGATATCGTGGTCTCTAACGCTGGAATAGCGTCTGCAGCCCCGATTGAAGACACGTCACTTGAAATGTGGCAAAGAAATTTCGACATCCTTTCAACTGGCTATTTTCTGGTGGCACGTGAAGCTATGCGGCTTCTTCGGCGTCAGGGTACCGGCGGGTCAATGGTCTTTGTTGCGAGTAAAAATGCCCTTGTTGCATCCGCACAAGCGGCGGCGTATTCAGCCGCCAAGGCGTCTGAGTTACAATTGGCGCGTGTTTTAGCCGTCGAAGGTGCGGCCGCTGGAATCCGCGTCAATGTGGTCAATCCTGATGCCGTTTTACAGGACTCAAAAATCTGGTCCGGTGAATGGCGGGAGGAAAGGGCGCGTGCCTATAAAATTGATGAAGAGCAATTGGCGGAACACTATAAGCAACGAAGTTTGCTAAAATGTTCTGTTAGTCCCGATGATGTGGCTGAAGCCGTATATTTCTTCGCTTCCGATAAATCGGCAAAATCGACAGGAAATATTCTTAACGTCGATGCGGGCAACGCAGGTGCCTTTACACGTTAAAGAAAACAAATTGCCGGACCATGTAAATCGACATCGACTGAGGGGAACGCGAGTGTCACCAGAATATGAAATAGACGCCGAACTCATTGGTTCTGAAAATGCGCATCGGGCTGCGAATTTGGAGCGCGATTACGGCGAACTCGGTGACCGCTTGGCGCGGCGTGGCATTGATATAGAAAGCATTACCAAACAATTAAAGGCGTTCCAGGTCGCAATCCCAAGTTGGGGAGTGGGCACTGGTGGGACGCGTTTTGCTCGCTTTCCCGGCCCTGGAGAGCCGCGCAATATTTATGAAAAGATTGAAGACTGCAGCGTCATTCGCCAGCTTGTCTGCTCGACATCAACGGTATCGACACATTTCCCTTGGGATAGCGTTGAAGATTATGCTGGATTGGCGAAATTTGCTCAAATAAAAGGGCTCGCCTTTGATGCCGTCAACTCAAATACATTTCAAGATCAGCAAGACCAATCCCATTCATACAAATTTGGGAGCCTCAGCCATATCGCCAAACCTGTCCGGGACCAGGCAATTGCACATAATATAGAATGTATTGAGGCTGGCCAAAAACTGGGTTCACATGCCCTGACGATTTGGGTCGCTGACGGTTCAAATTTTCCCGGCCAGCAAAATTTCCGTGATGCGTTCGATCGCTATCTAGATAGCATGACACAGATATACGCACGATTGCCTCATGACTGGCAGCTCTTCATTGAACACAAACTTTTTGAACCGGCATTCTATGCGACGGTAATAGCAGACTGGGGAAGCAGCTACCTGGCCGCAACTCAACTCGGTGACAAGGCAAAATGCCTGGTAGATCTTGGCCATCATGCCCCAAATACAAATATCGAATTGATCGTTGCCCGGCTCGCCCATTTTGGCAAATTGGGGGGCTTTCACTTTAATGACAGCAAATATGGTGACGACGACTTAGACAGTGGTTCAATTAACCCCTATCAGCTTTTTCTCGTGTTTAATGAACTTGCCGATGCCACGGAACGTGCCGAGCATGGGTTTGCACCCGCCTATATGATGGACCAGTCACACAATGTGACCGACCCCATCGAAAGTCTCATCACCAGCGCCGTAACACTGCAAAGAACCATGGTGCAGGCAGCCCTTGTTGACCGGTCGGCCCTGGGCGATGCGCAGGCAGATAACGACGCCATTCTTGCGTCACAGATTCTGCAACAGGCTTATACAACCGACGTCGCCCCGATCACAGCAAAATTGCGCTTCGATCAAGGCGGTGCGATTGACCCGCTCAAATTATTTAGGCGCAGCGATTACCGTAAGCAAAAGACTGCCGATCGACCGGAAAGTGGCGGAAAAACTGCTGGCATTGTCTAATTTGAACATAGAGGGAACAGTGCCCCCTCGTGTTTACTTGACCATAATTGATCAGAAATGATTGATATTCTCAAAAAAGTGATCACTAATGATTGACATTTGGCAGAGTCTGATCCAATCTTTCGAACGTCTTAAAAATTGGAGAATATTGCCGACTGTTATATGCCGCTGCCGGATACGTTCAGACGGGGCAAATTAGGTCGGAAGGATTTTAAATAGACGATAATCATATCCGGCTGGATCTCGGGCCGGGTCACCAAGGGAAGGAAATCACATTATGAAACGAATTATTTCGTTAGCTGTTGCGTCGGCGGCAATATTCGCCTCGGTCGCTAGTGCGCAAGCTCAAGATGTGCGCATTGCTATGTTGGTAAAGAATCTCGGTAATGGTTTTTTTGATGCCGCAAATAAAGGCGGTCAAGAAGCGGCGGACGAGTTGGGCAATGTTGAACTGATATTCACAGCACCAACGGCACCGACCGCCGAGGGACAGATCGAAATTATTAATAACCTCATCGCTCAAAACGTTGATGCGATCGTAATTTCTGCAAATGACCCAACCGCTCTAATTCCGGCGACACAGCGTGCAATGGCTCGGGGTATCACGGTCATTTCGTTCGATAGTGGCATCGCCCAAGAAGGTCGTCAGATGCAGTTAAACCCATCAAACAACGAGTTGATTGGGGTCAAGCAAATCCAAATGGCTTCCGACGCTGCCGGGGGTTCCGGTGAAATCGCTATTTTGAGCGCCACTGCACAAGCCACGAATCAAAATATTTGGATCGACGAAATGCGCAAGGAACTGGCCAACGCGAACCGCTCCTCTCTTAATTTGGTAGATGTTGTGTTCGGCGATGACCAATCGGACAAAAGCTATCAAGAAGCTCTGGGCTTGTTTGCTAGGTTCCCTGACTTGAAAGTTATTATCGCGCCGACAACTGTTGGAATTGCAGCAGCAGCCCAGGCCGTTCGCGACGAAGATCTTGTCGGAAAAGTATTTGTTACCGGCCTTGGTTTGCCTTCGGAAATGGCCGGCCATGTTGATAGCGGCGCGGTAGAGAGCTTTGCAATTTGGAACCCGATTGATCTGGGATACACGGCAACCTACGCCGCGTTCCAAATCGCGCAGGGCAATGCCACAGCCGAGCCAGGAGACTCGATCCCTGTCGGTCGCATGGGAACGCTGAGCATCGGCGACACAGGCGAAGCCGCGATGGCAGAACCGTTCACTTATGATGCAAGCAATGTGAACGACTTCAAAGATATATTCTAAAACTCCCAGTGTTAAAGGGAGCCGGCCGGGTCGCTTAAGTTATGGTCCTGTCGGCTCTCTTTTTCTTTTCTGCCGGGATCCCTATAATTGAATCCAGGCTATCAACAGTCCTCGAATACTAATGTTTTCAGCTCGTGAACGGCATGTCGCTGGAGGTGACTTCGATGGTCCGGGAAACCGCACCCAAGCCCGTCATTTTAGAGGTAAATGGGCTGTCTAAGCAGTTCCCGGGAGTAAAGGCCCTCGACGATGTTTCGCTAACGGTCCGAGCGGGCGAAGTCATGGCCTTAGTCGGTGAGAACGGGGCTGGCAAATCAACCATCGTCAAAATTCTGACAGGTATTTACAAACCCGATGGCGGATCCATAAAGGTAGACGGAACCTCTGTAAATTTCGTGCGACCGTCGGATTCATGGCTGGCCGGAATTTCGGCTATTCATCAAGAAACATCCGTCTTTGAAGAATTGACAGTTGCCGAAAATATTTTTATGGGCCATCAGCCGACGAAGCCTCGCGTTCCGCTCATAGACTGGCGGGATATGCACCAGCGGGCACAGGAAATCCTCGACAGAATGGACGTTCCTATTTCGACCCGAGCTCTCGTCCGCGATCTCAGCGTCGCGCAACGGCATATTCTGGGTGTTGCAAAAGCTCTTAGCCACGACGCACAAGTCGTCATTATGGACGAACCGTCTGCCTCGCTAAGCCGTCGCGAAATAGAACAACTTATGGTGATTGTGCGGCAGCTGCGCGATGAGGGAAAAGGCGTCATTTTTATTTCCCATAAATTTGATGAGATTTTTGAGATCGCTGACCGCTATACCGTATTGCGCGACGGAGAATTAGTCGGCGACGGTGACATCTCGGATGTCAACCAAGACGATTTGGTGAAGCTGATGGTCGGACGTTCTCTTGACGAGGTCTTTCCAAAAGTCGATGTACCGATCGGTGAAGTCGTTTTTTCCGTCGACGGTTTTACCCACGACACCGAATTCGACGATATATCGTTCACATTGCGTAAAGGCGAAATATTGGGGTTTTATGGCCTAGTTGGTGCCGGGCGATCTGAATTGATGCAAGCAATTTTCGGCATCACACATCCGCGTAGTGGCACATTAGTCCTCGATGGCGTTCAGGTGAAAATCGACAGCCCGGTTGAGGCCATGCGCGCGGGCCTAGCCTATGTGCCCGAAGATCGGCAACACCAGGGTGCGATCTTGCCAATGTCCATCCGCAAAAATATGACACTGCCATTAATCGAACAGCTCAGCCATCGCGGCTTTCTTAATCGTCGCAAACAACTTGGCGCGACCAAAGAAATGGGTGCCCGGCTCAGTGTCAAGGCGGCCCATTGGGATCAACAGGTTGAAGATCTCTCCGGCGGCAATCAACAAAAAGTAGTTATCGGTAAATGGCTGGCAACGAGGCCCAGGATTATCATTTTGGACGAACCCACTAAGGGCATAGATATCGGATCCAAGGCGGCGGTTCATGAATTCATGGGCGAGCTTGTTGCCCAGGGACTTTCAGTCATTCTAGTGAGTTCTGAACTTGAAGAAGTTCGCGGTATGGCGGACCGAGTTATCGTCATGCATGAGGGACGAATTCGAGGTGAATTTAATCGTCGTGACGCGACCCCGGAGAACATCGTGTCTGTCGCTTCAGGGCTGGAATTGGCCGCATGACTGCTTCAGATCTTCGGGCCCTTCTCACGAGACGACGGGAGCCGGCTCTCGCCCTGCTAATCGTTGTTCTCGTCGTCTTAATTGGCATCAGGGCGCCATTTTTCGTATCGATCGATAGTTTGTCAGGCGTGCTGACAGACACGAGTATTCTGATGATGCTCGCTTGTGCCGAAATGCTGGTCATACTAACGCGCGGGATCGACTTGTCGCTGGCTGCGAACGTTGCCTTTACGGGAATGGCCGTCGCTTTGCTTTCCATGTCTTATCCTGAGCTTCCAGTCGTCGCTTATATTGTCAGCGCATTGCTCATTGGCCTCGTGTTGGGGGCATTCAACGGATTTTTTGTTGCCATTATCGGTATTCCGCCAATTGTTGTTACTTTGGGCACACTCAGCATGTTCCGCGGCCTCGTTTTCGTGATCAGTGGTGGCGAGTGGGTGAATAGACACGAAATGCCCGACATCTATCAGATGTTTCCTATGGAGACATTTTTAGGATTGCCACATTTATTATGGGTCGCGGTCACCGTCATTCCTATGTTTTGGCTGTTCATGAACCATACGAAGGCAGGCCGATCACTCTATGCCATTGGGGGCAATCCCCAGGCGGCCCGCTATGTCGGCATACCGATTGAGGCGAGGCTATTTATGGTTTACGCGATTGCCGGCATGATTGCGGGCTTATGCGGCTACCTTTGGACGGCAAGGTTTGCTGTCGCCTATACCGAAATCGCCATCGGCTTTGAGCTTGTCGTGATCGCCGCCTGTGTTATTGGCGGGGTCAGTATCGCCGGCGGCGTCGGAACGATTCCAGGCGTCGTACTGGGAGCATTATTTCTTGGCCTAATCGCCAACGCATTACCGGTAATGGGCTGGTCGCCATTCTGGAAACAAGCCATATCTGGCGCGGTTATTTTGATCGCCGTCGTTCTAAATTCACGCAGCCACAAACGTCAAGGCAAGCTGATTGTGCGTCGTGACGAGGC
The DNA here is from genome assembly GCA_021774575.1 of Alphaproteobacteria bacterium. Classification (GTDB taxonomy): domain Bacteria; phylum Pseudomonadota; class Alphaproteobacteria; order UBA6615; family UBA6615; genus JAJFIX01. Next base: position 417,084 of record JAJFIX010000006.1, read on the forward strand.
GACAGCGTCATGAGTGCTACGCGCGAAACTGAACGTTATACTGTCGCCGATAAAGCTAAATGGTCGGTGTGGTCGATTTTTCAAACTTGGGAGGTGATTCTTCTCACCCTCTTGGTATTTGTCTTCATCGTAAATTCGAATACGTCTCCCTACTTTCTCAACACCTATAATTTGGCCGATGCCACGTTTAATTTTTCCGAAAAGGCGATCATCGCATTACCCATGGCATTAGTGATTATCATGCGTGATATCGATATTTCGGTTGCCTCGATTATAGCGCTTTGCTCCATGTTGATGGGACTTGGTGCCGAAGCAGGAATTGGCGTGCCAGGGCTCATAATGATTGGATTGGCAGGCGGTGTCGCTGCAGGCATGTTCAATGGATTCCTTGTGACAGGTTTAGGACTACCAGCAATTGTCGTGACGATTGGCACCTTCACGCTTTTTCGCGGCATCGCGTATGTCGTCCTTGGCGACGGTGCGGTCACGACTTATCCGGCCGGTCTACGGTTTTTCGGCCAAGGATATGTATTCGGAATTATCCCTTTCGAATTCATATTGTTCCTTTTATTGGCGATGGTTTTCGGTGTGCTGCTGCATTTCACAGTGATCGGCCGCCGCATCTACGCGATCGGCAACAATCCAATTGCGGCCAGGTTTACCGGTATAGCGGTGAACCGATATCGTTTTGTGGCGTTCTGCCTGGTTGGAATGATGGCTGGGCTGGCGGCCGTTTTGTTAACCTCGCGGATTGGCAGTACGCGGCCCAACATCGCCCTGGGCTGGGAACTCGAAATCATCACCATGGTCGTTCTCGGCGGGGTCAATATTCTCGGCGGATCGGGGACAATTCCTGGTGTTGTCATTGCCGTATTGCTAGTGGGAATGGTGACGTTTGGTTTTGGTCTGCTAAACATACCTGGGATTATCATGACCGTCTTTATTGGTTCTTTGCTAATTATCACCATTTCGATACCGATATTAGTCCAGCGCCTGCGCGATCGCGCTCGCCTGCGTGCCCAACAAGCAGAAGTTGGTACAGACTAACGCTTTTTAGATTGGTCTACGCGCCATGGCAGATATCCTAACGACATATGATTATAAAGAACTCGCTCGGCGGCGTGTTCCTAGGATGTTTTTTGACTATGCAGATTCTGGCTCCTGGACGCAGTCGACTTACCGAAGAAACAGTAGAGACTTTTCTGAGATCTTATTGCGCCAACGGGTGGCGATTGATATTGGCAACCGGTCACTCGAGACAAATATGGCTGCCGAGCGAGTAGCGATGCCCATCGCACTGGCTCCGACCGGATTGGCCGGCATGCAGCACGCCAATGGAGAAATCCTTGCGGCTCGTGCGGCCGAGGAGTTCAGCGTTCCATTTACCCTTTCGACAATGAGCATTTGCTCGATAGAAGACGTGGCGGAGGCAACTAAAAAACCGTTCTGGTTCCAGCTTTACGTCATGCGAGACCGTGACTTTGCCGCCAGCTTGCTCGATAGAGCGTTGGCTGTCGGCTGTTCGGCAATCGTCCTCACCCTCGACCTGCAAGTTCTCGGCCAGCGTCACAAAGATATCCGCAATGGCCTTTCAGCGCCGCCACGCATGACCTTGAGCAATATCGCACAAATGGCGGTACGGCCGTTGTGGTGTCTCCAAATGCTTGGCGCAAAAAGAAAGACCTTCGGAAATATCGTCGGTCACGCAAAGGGCGTTAGCGATCTCAGTTCGCTTTCATCCTGGATTGAAGAACAATTTAACCCACATTTTTCCTGGCCTGATATTGAATGGATCAGACAGCATTGGTCAGGTAAATTGATCCTGAAGGGCCTAATGGATCCGCTCGACGCGAGCCGTGCCGTCGATGCAGGCGCCGACGCAATTATCGTATCAAACCATGGCGGGCGGCAGCTCGACGGCGCGCCATCGTCTATTTCAGCGTTACCCGAAATTGTCGATGCGGTTGGCGACCAGGTTGAGGTCCATTTTGATGGCGGCATCATGAGCGGCCAGGACGTGTTTCGCGCACTATGCCTGGGCGCAAAGGCGACCTATGTCGGACGGGCCTATCTCTACGGGTTGGGTGCCGCTGGTCAAGCAGGCGTCGCGCGAGCATTGGCGATATTGCAAAAGGAACTCGATCTAACTATGGCGCTTTGCGGTGAGAGACGAATACAAGATGTTGGGCGGCACAACATCGTGTCACACCCGTTTGACAATCGTCGAGAGTAGCCACGCAAACTCTCCGACGGCATAATTCACGGCTAGGGCAGGCTCTCACAAGCTATCCCGTCGTTATCGCCGTCGAGCCGATGGGGGTCGCCAGGACCGGAATCCCTAAAGAAGGTCTGTGCCAGCAGCTGCGTAGCAAAATCCCTGCAATCTTTGTCGGGCGCAATTAGATTTCTCTTCTGTTCCGGCCTTCGGTCGCTTGACGGCGGGCCATCCAGCCGTTCTCCTTGTCGCCAATCTTCTGGCTGTATAAATGTTCCAGCCCAAATTCCGAGGTTCGCGCTCCTCGCAATTGATTCTGCGACAACATAGTCTGTACTAAACCGTCGGTAGGCGACCGCCCAGCCGTTCTGTACAAGCCATTTACCTAGGTCCACACCATCGGCACCGCACACGGCGACGCTGCGCCCATATTGGTCAATATCCCTTTGATCACATGAAATTGTCTTTTGGCTGATGAAGCCGGCGATCACTTGTGTCGCTCTCTGGCCACACCGATACATTTGGCCGTCACTGGTTCGACAAGATTGGCCACTTTCCGGGGCGTCAATTCCGTACAGCCGAATGCGCGTATCATCAATATGCAATGTGTCGCCATCGATAATCTGCGGCTGTCCGGCAACAATGACAGCGGGCGTGAGGTCTTGCGACACCTCACTAACACCAAAAATCACGTCATCGAAGAATATTATGGAAGCCCCGATTGCGGTGCCGATTATGGCCGCCACAATGATGGGGATCCCAATCGGTAACGGTTGTCGCTGTGGATCGTGTGCCCACCGTAGCCCCGGAGAGCGCTGCAATTTGACGACGTTTTCAAGATTGCGGTGTGGGCGCACTATCTCTCTAGCCTATGCCATGATCAACCCATACGACTAGTATGATGCGACAATTAACATCCAGTTAATCATACCTGGAATGGGCGACGAGCACGGTGCCTGTATGAGCCCTGAATCGCACATGGTGATGACGTGATTTCCGCCTGTTCATGTCCTAATCTGCGCCGGTTATCGGCCTGTTAATCGCGCGGATGGATTTCCATTAGACGATTGAAGTCACGCATTGATCTGCCAAACTCATGGTTCAGGTCGGGCAGAACTAGATTTTATCACGGCATAACAGGCTATTTTCGCAGAGACGGGGTCGCTCGAGACTGCGTTCATCACCAAACCACAGAATTGCGGTATAAATCATAGCATTCCTTGCCTACCAACAGCTTCACCCTCTCCAATGGAACACATTAGTTGTACACAATCGGTATGGCTGAGGTGCCCAAAAACGTATCTGTTTGCCATCAGCGCCTATGACAGCGCACGCATTAACGAAAAATAAAGGTTAACAAATTATTAGAAACAAATGAAAAACGCCCCGACATTGGCGACACTTGCAGATTCGCAGGGTGCAGAGACCTGGATCGTAAATTCGGTCTTGTCGGCTGGGAGGGATAAGGCGTCAAAGGCTGATGCGCCGCCGGGTTCTGACGCGAGCTTTATTCAATCCAAAAATATCCACCTGCTGTACAAGTCTGCGCCGGCCCTCGTCGCCAATGTTCTCTGTGCGGTCGTTTTTATGGTGGCGGCGTATCAGGTTATCGAAACGAGTTCACTGGCCTATTGGTTCTTGACCATTTTGGTCATCAGCCTCGGGCGCTATTTTCTCAAACTCCGTTTTCACAAGGCTAATCCGGGGCAGGAAGAAACAGGCCGCTGGGGCCTATATTATGCATTGGGAAGTGCTGTGTCAGGGCTGCTATGGGGGGTGGCCGCGCTTTATACCCTGCAGGGTGAATCCGTTATTCTGCATGCAGTGATCACGATCCTCATTGCTGGCCTAGTTGCCGGATCGGCGACCACCAACTCGTCCCACTTGCCATCTTTCTTCGCCTACACCGTTCCGGTCAGCGCTTGCTTACTTGTCGCCTACTTTCTAGCAGGCAGAGTAGAATATGCTGCAATGGGTGTCGCGATTCTCCTATCCTTCGGTCTATTGAGCCGTATCGCGATTGTCTTGAACAAGACATTGAGTAAATCTTTCGCTCTCAGAATTAGTAACGATGCACTGTTGGCGGAAATGAGCGCGGACATAACCAACCGTAAACGCACTGAAGCAGCGCTCCGGGAAAGCGAACAACGATTTCGGCGGGTATTCGAAACCTCTGCACACGGCATCACGATTACGCGACCAAACGGGCGGCTAGAAAACATCAATGATGCGATGCGCCGAATGATTGGCTATAGCGCTGACGAGCTAGAGACGCTCACAATGTCCGACTTCACGCATCCCGACGACCAAGGCAAGAGCCAGGAGGCTCGAGCGCAGGTATATGACGAGGACCAGTCAGTGGTAACGCTGGAAAAGCGCTACATCAAGAAAACGGGTGAGGTCGTTTGGGCGCGGACAGTCTTGAGCCCTGTGAGAGACGAGGTCGGCATCGTCCAATTTACTGTCGCAATCACTGAGGACATCACGAGCGCCAGACAAACCTCAGAATCGTTGCTGATTGCCGAGGAACGAATGCGGGCATTTATGGAGTACACGCCCGATGGCGTCCTGCTGAAGGATGTCGACGGCAAGATTATTGTTGCCAACCGTGTGCAAACAAATTGGATGACCGCAGCAACCAAGGTCGCCGACGACAGCCTGATTGGCAAGACCGCCTACGATTTGTACCCAACGGATATTGCGAACCGACTGACGGATCTGGATCGCAAGGTCATGTCGATAAATAAAACGGCTGAATTCGAGCGGTCGCTAACTTTCCTGGATGGATCGTCGATCATTCTCGAACAGTTGAAGTTTCCGGTTCGCGATAGTGCGGGAAAAATACTCGGCGTTGGTGCGGTCAATCGTGACGTGACAGCGCAGCGCGCGGCGGAGGAGCAATTGCGGGGCGCGCAGCGGATGGAAGCAGTCGGTCAACTGACGGGCGGCATCGCGCACGACTTCAACAATCTTCTGGCTGTCATTATTGGCAATTTGGAACTAGTCAGCGGTCATGTGGACAAAGAGTCCGAAGTGGGTTTATTGACAGGGCGCATCGAGCTGGCAGCGGATAAGGCTGCGTCGCTTGTCGAGCGCCTGCTGGCATTTTCGCGGTCGCAAACATTGAAGGCTGAGGTGCTCGCGATCGACGGTATCGTGGAAAACCTGGAGGACATGTTAAAGCAGACACTCAGCGCAGCAATTGGCCTTGAATTGGAAATGCCGGAAGATCTCTGGTACTGCAATATTGACGCGCTGCAATTGGAGAACGCCTTGCTCAACCTGGCTTCCAATGCTAGCGCCGCAATGCCCGAAGGCGGGACATTCCGAATTGAATTGTCCAACGTCGAAGTTAATAAAAAGACAGGCAAAGTAGACAATATTCCAGAGGGTATTCCAGAGGGTATTCCAGAGGGTCGGTATCTGCGACTGCGAGTCAGTGATACCGGCGAAGGCATGGCACCAGACGTGGTGGCGCAGGCGGTTGAACCGTTCTTTACAACCAAGGATGTGGGGCAAGGCACAGGTCTCGGGCTCAGCATGGTGCACGGCTTCATCAAACAATCGGGGGGCCACCTCAATATTGTGTCCAGCCTCGGCGAAGGCACTCGGATTGACATCTACCTGCCACAGGTGAATGCGGCCGCTGCACCCGGCAAGAGTTCTGAAGAGGCGATTGAAATACCACGCGGCAACTGCGAGACCGTGCTCGTCGTCGAAGATGACCCCATGGTGCGCGACCTTATTGTGTCGCAAGTCGAAGCCCTAGGCTATACGACCCTCAAGGCCGAAGACGGGCCGCAGGCGCTCAACGCCGCAGATAATTTGCCAAGTCTTGACTTGCTGGTCACCGATCTTGTTCTGCCCAACGGCATGGACGGCAGAAATGTTGCGCAAGCATTGAAGGAACAGCACCCAGAAATGAGCATCCTGTTTATGTCGGGTTATAGCGAGAATGTCTTTGCAGACGGCATCGCTCCCGATGGTGGTAGGCTGCTCAAAAAACCGTTCCGGGCCGCCGAATTTGCGCTGGCAGTCTCTGACGCTCTGCATCGTCCGCGCGCTTAGCCGGTTGAAAATGTCGCGGCCCTATGTTCACGCACCTAGCCAACAAGGAAACCCAAGTCTCGATCTAAATCTCGAGCCCTAAATAATAGACCAAAATGTTTGCTTCCATTCGCCGGGGTTCCAATTTTCGTCCGGGGCGGGGGCGTGGGAAATGGGTTCGCTGATCCGGCCGATATTGCCTTAATCACACGAGTATAGAATACGATCTCGGCAAAACTTTTCTTAAGTTGTTTAAATACCCTTGGCCGGAAGTGACCCCCACTGAACCAGGTAGATACACACAGTGAGTCGCGCGGGCAATCGAGGCCCAAATTCCAATTCTGTCGAATTGTTCATGTTCCTATCGTTTACCTGAACGGCGACTTCAGAATTGGTTCAGCCCCCTATCTCTATTTTCTGCAGCATACCTGATGCCACACCGGTATGAGGATTTGCCAAGGAGACTTGAGATGAACGCACAATCAAAATTCACCAACTTCAAAAAGTTCGGTCTGGTCCTCGCGGCGGCGGCATTCGTGTCTTTCGCCGGTGACGCTTCGGCACAAAATCGTAACGGACGCAGCGGGCATTTTAACATCGTTGTCACCCATGGTTCGGCGCCAAGTAACTTTGGCTCGTCGTTCCGACATCAACAACGCCAGGGTCCATTTGCTGACATGCCGCAACGCCAGCGTAGAGCGATCCGTTGGCTCGCAGATAAGCGTCCCCAATGGCATGTTCGGATGAGCAACGAATATCCGCGCCGCTACACAAATCGCGTACAGCCACTCCTGAGGTCTTTGCCGGTAAGCTGGCAGAACCGCATGCATAACCGAAATAGTAGTTGGTATCACGCCAATGTCGGTAGAGGTCATCGCCTTGTCACGAATAATACCGGCCACGGTCGCAATGGTCGCAACGGCGGGCAAAACACCGGACATGGTGGCGGAACGGGACATGGTGGAACGGGACATGGTGGAAATGGAAACCAGCATGGTGGTCACGTCATTAACCATACAGGCGGGAATGCTGGCCACACCAATGTCAGTCAACACGCCGGTACGAACGGTTGCGGGTTGAATGCAGGCACGGCCATAGGGGCAGCGCTCGGTGGTTTTGCCGGATCGCAATTCGGCAGCGGTAGCGGAACCCTAGCCGCAACAGCCGCCGGTACCTTCCTCGGCGCTATGTTTGGTAGCTCTGCAGGTTGCCGCTAATCAACCAATAGTTTTTCATTAAAAAGGAATTGGCTCCACTTTCAAGTGGGGCCATTTTCTTTGGACCAGTTGTAAGTGCTGCCTTCAAATAATTCTAGGTTAATTTCTCGCACCGCCCTCAAATTTGCTTCGGCAGACAATCCGAAATATTGTCCTCTCACAAACGGGGTGTCTGCTGGGGAATGTCGGACAAACGGTCACAAAGTGCACGACCAGCGCTGGGATTGATCTGTCCGCAGTTGGGGTAATCCGGTCGTGCTTCGTGACCCCTGCTAAGGGCAAAACCAGCTATCCGCCGACGTAAATGTGAAATGGAATCAGGAGCCTGATCATGCACAAGCCGAAGGAAGATTTCGACACGCGAGCGACCGAGCAGATGGACCGCCATTTAACCAAGACCGACGACTGGTCGCTGAACGAAAAGCTTGCGCTAAGTTGTCGGATTTTGGCGCGCCAGGATCAGGGTTCAGCCTTGGCTGGCCACGTGACGGCCAGGGGACCCATGGATGAGACCTGCTGGACGGTGCGCTTCGGGCTTGGCATGGACGAGGTGGGACCGGACGACTACCTGTTGGTAGATAATGATCTCAATGTATTGGAAGGTGACGGCATGCCGAGTCCTGCAGCACGCTTTCACCTGTGGGTCTATCGTCGGCGACCCGACGTAATGGCGACTATTCACACTCATGCGCCGTACGCGTCTGCGCTATCGATGATCGGTGTCCCGTTGAAGGCAGCGCATATGGACACGGCAATGTTTTATGATGACTGCGCGTTTTTGGAGCACTGGCCGGGCCCGCCTATCGGCGATGAGGAGGGGGATCTTATTTCTGCCGCTTTGGGCAGCAAGCGTTCTATCCTGCTGGCCCACCATGGGTTCTTGAGCGCCTGTTCGACGATCGAGGAGACACTAATGCTCGCATATTTTTTTGAGCACGCGGCACGGCTACAGTTATTAGCCATGTCGGCTGGAACCATCCAGGACCTCAATCCTAAAGCCGCGCGGGACGCCCATGACTATCGTTTGAAGCCAAGTCCCGTCGCAGCAACCTTTCATTACTTCGCCCGGCAGGTGCTGCGTGACGACCCTGATGTTTTGGGGTAATCGGCTTGTCGGGAATGTCGGCTGAAACGAGACGGGCTGCCGGTCTGTTCTGCTCGTTTCATCCCGGTTTTTTCCATGTCACTTCATCGCGCCACTCGCACCAGCCGACGTCAAGGAAACAGACGGTGACATGCTGAGATGGAAAAGAAACGTCCCATTATAGTATTATTTTTGCTTCATTTTGTTCTTCGTATGTCGTGTCGGCGCTGCCGCCAGGGGGTTGTCGGGCCAGGGGTGTTTGGGATAGCGCCCTTTCATCTCGGCCTTTACTTGTTGATATGTGTTGCTCCAAAAGGCCTGAAGGTCCTGGGTAATTTGCAATTGCCGTCCTGCCGGAGACAGCAAGTGTATGCTCAGCGCAATCGCGCCATCAATGATGCTCGGCGTCTCGGTTGCGCCAAACATTTCCTGTAGCTTTACCGGCAACACCGGTGCCATCGGGTCAGTGTAATCTATGCGGATGCTGGACCCGCTGGGAACGGTGAAGTGGCTGGGCACCTGTTTATCCATGGTTTGCTGGGCTGACCAGTCCAACTGGGTTTTCAGGATGGCCAGCATGTCCAGTGATTTCAGATGCTGTAAACGGCTCATGTCGGCAAGATAGGGCAGCAACCAATCTTCAAGTGTCTCAAGTAAGACACTATCAGACATGTCGGGCCCGCTACCGGTGGCCTGATGAAAACACAGTACCCGCCGCCGCCATTCTGTGGCCTCCTTGCTCCAGGGCAGGCAATCCAGCCCTATGTCGCGTATGCCATCAATTAGGGCGTTCGCAATTTGATCGCCGGGAATGTTCTTGGCTGGGGTGTCGTTGAGCACCACGGCATTGAGGCGTTTTTGCCTGCGGGCAATCACTGACCGGCTTTGGCTATCCCAGGTAGCGGTTTCGCCTTCCCATATCTCGTTCTCAAACAGGTGTTCAATGGTCGCGCCAGATATCGGAGCAGCTATGCGGATGCGGGCGTCGCGGGCCTCTCCGCTGACCGAGGCTATAGCCAAATAAGGAGCATCACGCAAAGCATCCTCAGCCGGCAGCGCGGCCCCTTTGCCGTTGCTCAAACGGTAACGAGATTCTCTGCCGGGGCGGCGTTCCGCAATTCGGTCCGGATAGGCAAGGGCGACCAAGGCGCCAATCTGTTCATCCGGGGATAAATCCCGGCCATGATCGAGACGGATGTTCTTTGGCACACGTCTCAGCCATTGCTTTGCGAGCGCCCTGGTTCGACTGAGGGCATTGCGGTTTATGGGCAGGCTTGTTTGCTCGCCCTTCAGGGCGCTCACCCGTAAGGTCAAATCCACCGCCACACGATCGCGACCGTTCCGCTGGGCAATATCCCGATCTGTTAGCAAGGCCGCTACATTACAGGCACTATTAGCCCATCCTGATTTTGCGCCTTCGATTACCATATGTGCCAATCGCGGGTGCATGGGCAGCTTGGCCATCTCCCGCCCATGGGCGGTGATTCTGTCCTGAGCGTCTATCGCTTGTAACAGTCTCAGCAGGTCCCGTCCCTGGTCAAAGGGGCCCGTAGGGGGAGCGGTCAGCCAGTTTAAAGCGTCGGGGTCATGTATCCCCCAGTTTGCCAAATCCAGGGCCAGCGGGGCCAAATCGGCATCGAGAATTTCAGGTTGGGAGAACTGTCTGAACGCACCTTCCCCTGCCTTGTCCCAGAGCCGGTAACAGATGCCGGGTTCCAGTCGACCGGCACGGCCTTGCCGTTGAGTTGCGCCCGCCAATGAAACCGGTTCTGTGAACAGACTGGTCATGCCGCTTTGGGGGTCGAACCTGGGGTTGCGGGCCCGACCAGCGTCGACCACCACCCGAATGCCTTCGATGGTCAGGCTGGTCTCGGCAATGGCTGTCGCCAGAACAATCTTGCGACGTCCCGAAGGTGATGGGGATATGGCCTGGTCCTGTTGGTTCTGAGGAAGTGCCCCGTAGAGTGGCAACACGTCTACGTTTTCGGGCAACGATGATAGGTTTAGTAAATTCTCCACTCGCCGGATTTCCCCTTCACCGGGCAGGAAAGTCAGTATGCTGCCCGTTTCGACTCTCAAAGCCTGTTTCACAGCCGAGGACACTGCCGGGCAGAGAGTGTCGCGGAAACGATCACCGGGTGGTTTGCCCAGATACCGGGTCTCGATGGGAAAAGCACGGCCCGCGCTTACAATGACCGGTACATCCCCCATTAATTTAGCAATCGGGTCCACGTCCAGGGTGGCCGACATCACCAAAATGCGCAGGTCTTCACGCAGGCCCGCCTGACAGTCCAGGCACAATGCCAGGCCCAGGTCAGCCTGCAAATTACGTTCATGAAATTCATCAAAGATAACGGCCGCCACGCCTTCCAGAGAGGGGTCGCTCTGCAGGCGGCGGGTCAGAATACCTTCGGTGACAACCTCGATGATGGTGTCTGGACCTGTCTTGTTGTCCAGTTGGATACGGTAGCCAACCGTTTTACCGACGGGCTCGTCCAGGGTCTGCGCCATACGTCGGGCGGCCGCCCTTGCGGCCAGGCGACGCGGCTCCAGTATGATAATCTTGCCACCCTCTCGCCAGGGTGCGTTCAGCAGTCTCAGCGGAATCCGCGTGGTTTTCCCCGCGCCTGGTGCGGCCTGCACAACGGCGTTAGGGGCACGCTCAAGGCTTGCACAGAGTTCCGGTAATATGTCGTCGATTGGCAGTTTGGTCATGGTTGCGGATCGTGTCGATTGAGCTCGCCTTTTTCAAGGTCGATAACATAAGCAGTGGATCACTTATGTATGTCGACTCTTGCTGTGATGGGATAAGGATTTGACGACTACATTCCTGCAATGTTATCGGGCCGTTCCATCGGTTTCCATGCCAGTGGGGTGATTGGTATCGAGGCGATCCAGCAGATATTCACCAAATCGGACCGGTTTGTATTTTTGTTGCCCAGTGCTATCCTTGAAGCCATCAAGACAGTGTAGAACCGTATCGACATTCGGGTCGAAAAACATCGCTAGGGAATACCGGCTACGCTGGTCCGACTTGTTGATCACCCGGTGCGGCGTCGAGTTGAATACATCGTTGGTCCAGCGTGCCAAAGCATCGCCGATATTAACGAGAAACGTTCCCGGAATAAGGGGCGCCTCGACCCAATTGCCGTCGATCGTCTGCACCTCTAACCCGCCAACATTGTCCTGCGCGAGGATGGTGATAAAGCCGTAATCGGTGTGGGGAGAGATGCCGTGCAGTTCGTCCGAGATGTGCTTGGGTGACGGAGAATAATGGATCAAGCGCAATGCTGTCGTCGCTGGAAGGATGCGATCGGAAAAGAAATTTGAGTTTTCACCGACGGCCAAGGAAATGGCCGGCAGGAGTTTCACCCCGAGTTCCCGCAGTGCCTGGTCATAGTGGCTGACGGTATCGCGAAAGGTCGGATCGTCTGGCCACTGGTCCGGCCACTGGTTCGGCCCCATTAACTCCTTGACGCGATAGTCTGGGTCATCGGGCGATATTTCCTGGCGCACAACATAAGACTCGAGTTGATCGGCAGTTTTAGCGGGCTCGAAGCGCGTGGACGACAGCAGAACCGATGCTTCGAAAGGCTCGTAACCCCGGTGCCATCGGTTGAGTTTTAGCTCGAGCTTTTCGGCTAGCGGGCGCGCATGGAAAGACCGATTGGCGGCAAGAGTTTCGGCGATCAAGCCCTCGGAAACGCCGTGACCCGAAATGTAAAAGAAACCGATATCCAAACACGCTGAGCGGATTTGCCGTGCCACCATGTCAACGCTCCGAGCCGATCCGCTGCCGGTCAGTCCCTGAATGTCGATGACGGGGAATGCTTGATTGCCCACGAGGCGCCTTCCTCCCAATTACATGTGCCGGGATATCCCAGATATGCACCAGTTTACCGCAAGTCGAGAAGGTTTGGTACCAGAGACGGCCTGAAGAGATGGGCCCGGTGGCAGGCCCGTTATCAGCTTGTTAATCGCGCGGATGGACTTCCAGTAAAAGATTGAAACCACGCATAAATCAGCCAAATTCATGGTTCAGGCCGGGCAAAACTAGGTTTTATCACGCCATAACAGGCCATTTTCGCGGGGACGGGTTTGCTGGGGCGTTTGGCTGGATCTCAACTGGTAACTATGGTCTGGAGACGCAGGGTTTTGCAATGGGTGGGCACTTACGCCGACCGTCTCTGTCGGCGTGTTTCGAGGTCCATAACTATTGCTAAATCTGCTGATTTGTAGAGAGCGCTACTTGATCCGTTGGCAAAAGGCACTGTCAGAGCAAATTTCTTTGAGGCAGACAGAGTTGAAACTCGTTTGCATTGGACTGGCAGTACCCCAGCCGTCCAAGATTACAATTTTTTTAATAGAAAAATTGTGCCCTTAATGGGTAGGTCCATCTCCAACCTGATCGTGATGTCTTCTTTATCGATCAATTCTAGATCGTACGTCTCGCTAAGGCGTGCAATATATGCTTTAGAATGGGCAAAACGCTCTGATTTGAGAAGTTTGAAATCGCCGTCATCGAGCAATTCGACGCTGAAACTCAATAGTCCGTTTTGTCGCAACGTCTTCGTTGTTTCCGCGAAGAAGGCTTCGAGCGCGCCGACGTAGACCAGTACATCGGCCGCGAGGATAAAATCGTAGTTTGGCTCAAGAGTTGGAATGATCTCGATGATGTTACCTTTGAACAGGTCAGCATAAATATTCTTCGACTTTGCCTCGGCCAGCATGTGTCGTGAGAGATCTACGCCGTCGAGGGTTTCGACAATTCCTTGCATGGCTTGGCCCGACAATCCGGTTCCACATCCCAGGTCAAGTCCATGCAGGAGTTTGTTCGGTTCTGCCAGATGCCTGCGGATCATTGCCGCTATCAAATTTGGCGTATCGTAGCGCAACCGGTTTTGCAGATGCGCCTCAAAACGGTGTGCGTAAGCGTCAAACAGTTCTTCGACATACTGATCGGGTGCTACTTGTTGCGTTTCACCTGATCGTGCGGCGAGCTTGTGTTTCAATATTCGGTCGTCAGGGGTTATCTCTAACGCGCGTTTGTAAGAGGCAATGGCAGCTTCATCGTTTTTTTGTGCGATAAATATCTCAGCAAGATTGACATGCGGTTCCTTGTAATCGGGATTGAGTTGAATGGCCTTGCCAAGATGCTCATGCGCGCGCGCCAGCTGGCCTGATTTAAAGAGAGCGTAACCCAAATTGCAGTGGGCCTCGGCGAACGCCGGGCGTAATGTGAGCGCGCGTGCGTAGCTGTCCGCTGCTCTTTCGTAACTGCGCTGTTTTACGAGGGCGATGCCCAGATTGTTATGTGCTTCGGCGTTATCTGAATCCAGCTCCAATGCACGATTATAACTGGCGAGCGCCGCGTCAATCTTACCTTGTTTTTGCAACGCGACACCGAGATTGGAATGGGTTAACGAGGTGTCAGGCTTAATCTCCAATGCTCGTTCAAAACTCGTTACGGCAGCGTCCAATTTGCCTTGCTCAATGAGGACAATACCCAGGTTTGCATGCGCCTCCGCGTGTTCCGGCTTCAGTGCGACCGCTTGGCGATAGTTGGTTGCGGCGCTATCGGTTTTGCCTTCGACCCGATAGACATTGCCAAGATTGTTAAAAGCTTCCGCGTAGTCTGGCTGTAGCTGGATTGCGCGCTCGATATTTGAGATTGCGGCCGCGATCTGTCCCTGGCCAGCCAGAGCGGCGCCGAGAATATTGTAGAGGACCGACGTATCCGGGAACTGCAGTAATAAATCCCTCGCCTGTTGTTCCGAATCTTCGAACCGGCCAGCGCCATAAAGGCCAATGAGCGCCGAAATTTGCTCTTGGCTAAGGATTTTATCCGCCCCTGTTACCATGTCAATTTTCTAACCACACAATCTGTCCGCCACCAAAGAATTTAAGACCGGTGGCGAGCACAACATCGAAGAGTTTGCCCGCCTTTCGTTACGCCTCATCCTACAGCTATTGCATGTTGCAGGCGCCGTTGTCCTACGATCCGTTGCTTGGCCATTTTCGGTTTCAGTATTTGGCTGCATAGGCCCGATGCAAACACAAAAGCGGCGACTGGTTTTCCGACCAGCCGCCGCCATTGATAACGTTATCTTTGGCAATTAAACCAAATTAGAAGCTCATTGTCGTCGCGAGCGTAAATGTGGTCGCGCTGTTGTCTAGGTGTCCCCCTTTAACAGCAGGATCAACGCCGTTCTCGATGTCGAAATGCGTGACACCAGCACCGATATTGAGACCAGGTGCAAGAGCATAGTTGGTCGTCAGCGAGTAGGCTGTTTGCTCTTGATCACGGTTAGACGGGTCGCCGCCAACAAGGAAAGCGTCATCCTTGCGGGTGTACTGACCACCAGCGGAAATCGACCATGGGCCGGAGCTGAAGGACAGAGCAACATCGTACCACTGAAGGTCAAGATCACTGTTACCCACGCCCGTATCTTGTCTGACATCCCCATAACCAAATGCGAACCCAGCACCCATGCCGGTCACTTTGGCGCCAACGGAGAAGGCCGTTGCGTCCTGGTTGTCAGGGTGATCTTCGCCCTTGGCTGCACGGTTGGCTTTTTCATAACCGACATAAACGACGGTTGTGTAGTTGCCATAGCTCGATGTGTACTGACCAGCGATTGAGAGGATATCCTCATGTCCGGTGTTACCGTCGCCTGCAGAAGTCATGTCACCAGCGTTATCAGATTCGTTGGTGTATGAAATCGCAACCGTCAGGCCACCATAGTTAGGTGTGGAATAACGGATCGTGCCACCGGTACCCCGGAAATCAACCATGCGGCCGCCACCGACGCCGATATTGAGATTTTTACCGGCGCCGTTGGAGTAACCGCCGCGACCGACCATGACGCTCGAACCCGTGATATCAAGGGTATCGGTAGCTGTGTCGGTGTCACCGAAGGTCAGACGACCAAAACGGTTCGACAAATGCAACTCGGCGCGATCTTCGTCGACATCGTAGACGAAACCATAGCTCAGGCCGTTATCGGCCGTTGCGGAACCGCTGATCGCGAGGGCCCGGAAATCATCCATCAGATCAAAAGATTGTGACATCAGTTTCACATCTTGATCGATCCAGTTCCCGGATACACGAACCGTGCCGGAAATACGCATTGCAAATGCAGGCTGATTTTGTACGACCGGAGATGCGCTGTCCTGGGTATCATTAGCGGCTTCATCAAAGCCTTGAGCGGAAACACCACTTGCGAAAATCGATGCGCCAACCAATGCCGTCGTGGCGAGTAATCTTTTTCTCATGACTCAGACCACCCCCAAAGATAGACTTCCTGCCCTCTGTCGGCGTACGCTCTCTTTGAGCATTTCACCTGATGTTCGAGCCGTTCAGGCTATACAAATGGCATCGGGTTGGAACTGCAAGAAACCCGCCTGTGGATGCAGGGCATAAAATTGCGGAGTAGGCAGGATAGTTGCGAAAAAGTCACATGCATTTGCGTGGGTCGTTGTGCGGACGAATTCCCCCGCTGATGAAGGCCCGAAGGGCAATTTTATCTGCGACCGCGGGGCGCCTCACCTTAGGGGATTGTCAGAGCAAATCGGCCTAAGCCGGGGTGTGGCTTTCCGTAGCTTCCTGGAGAGATCCGCCCAATTTTTTGCCGCACCATTTGCCACACCATGTGAGTTAAAATGACCCTAAATGTTCAAGTCTATTCAGACTATGTCTGTCCCTACTGCTTTCTCGCCGAAGCCCCCCTCAACGAAGCCGTAGCGGAATTTAGCGGGGAGGTGGTGGTTGAATGGATGCCGTTCGAGCTACGCCCTTACCCCACAGCGACCCTGGAGCCGACCGGCGACTACCTGGTCAGTGGTTGGCGGGATTCGATTTATCCTCTGGCCGAAAAAATGGGCGTCCATATCGTTTTGCCCCGTGTTTCACCTCAACCATATACGCGTCTGGCATTTGAGGGCGCGCTGTTCGCGCGCGAACACGGCAAGGCTGCAATCTACAATCACCGCATGTTCACCGCTTTCTTTCAGGACGAACTAGATATCGGCGACGTGACGGTTCTAACCGAATGCGTTGGCGCGTTGGGCTTAGACCAAGGGGCTTTTAGAACTGCACTTGAAGATCGCGTTTACAGCGAGGAATGCGCCAAGCAGCTAAATTTCGGGCGCGAAGCCTTAAATATCAATTCAGTACCCACATTCGTTATCGATAATCGCTTTGCCATTCCTGGCATGGCATCGAAGTCCACTCTTGTCACAGTGTTTGGTGAGCAGTTGGCCAAAACCGAATGATTTTTATCTTGGCGAGAGATTTGCGTACCCCACTGCAATCCCAGCCAAATAGTTCTATTGTCCTAGATCAGCGTTTGACTGCGACTAAGGAGGTTGGGGGTTTGAGTCTTCCCGGAGTGCACAAATGTAGGCGTTTTGGGCCTACCTTATGCTTCAATGAAAGCAGCTTCTATTTTAAATTATGTCCAGTAATTGCCCGACCCTATTTCTTATCCGGCATTTCGTCATAGTTGATGAGATCGCTAGATAGACGGGCACATGGAATGGCGCGTGACCAAAATAAATTTATGGTAGGCTTGATAAAACTTGCGTCGTCGATACTGCCAACCTTGAGGCTCGTAATTGGGCGACCGAGCGTGGTGGAAAATAGTTGCGAACCGCAGTTCGGACAAAATTCCTTGATCCTTTTGCTGCCACTGTTTGCGATGTGTTCAAATTTCTTTGGTTCACCGAGGGTCACCACAAGGTCATCCTCTTTAACAAACACATTTGTCGCAAAGGCCGAACCAGTTACACGTCGGCAATCGTCACAATGGCAGTTTACCACTCGTACCAGATCTCCCGACACCTCATACCTGATGGCACCGCAAAGACAGCCACCCGAAAAATTGACCATTGTCTACTCCGATATTGTCGACGATTTGTCTTGCCGATGAGAAACTGCATCGGCTCATGATAAATACACATGATGAATATAATGGACTTGTATTAGGGTTATAGTGCCAAGTTGCCTTGAGAGTGTTGAACTTGAGCTGCTGCAGTCAGCTGTTCCTGCAGTTTAAATCAATATGCGTTCCTGATCACGCCCTTCAACCAAGCGACTTTTATCTGGGCTTCATTTAGCGCGTCGCTTTCATTGTTGAATATGCGCTCACCGAAGAAACCGATTGGGAACCAGCCTTTCTCATCTTCGACGTCTCTACGGTATTCTTCAAATCCGAATGTGCCGTCAGGCCGCAGAAATATATCTACGCAAAGGCCCCCGTCGGGGGAGTTGACTGATTTCAAAACAACATTTTTCTTTTCCAATTTGGTTTAATTCCAGTAACGACCGCAAATAAGAATACGTGGCGCCGCCATTTAGAGTTCAAAATCAAAAATTGTGCTGTCGAATTCTGCATACTCGCTGTAGCGCAGGATTTCGTAGAGCCGGGCGCGGGTCTGCATTTTGTCGACGAGGTGAGTTTGAGTGCCGTGTTGTTTGAGCTCGGCGAAAGCATCCTCAATTGTTTTCATCGCGAGCCGTAATGATGTCACAGGATAGATGACAATATTATATCCCAGCGCAGAAAGCTCGTCTGTCGTCAGCAGCGGCGTTTTTCCAAATTCAGTCATGTTGGCCAGAATTGGTGCGTTGATGGCGTCGCGGAAGGCGGAGAACTCGTCCTTGGTCTCCAAGGCTTCGGCGAATATCGCATCTGCCCCCGCTTCAACATAGGCGCGGGCGCGCGTAATTGCGGCGTCCAACCCGTCAACATTTTTCGCATCGGTGCGCGCCATGATGAGGAAGTTTTCGTCTCGGCGCGCGTTTAGGGCAGCGCCAATTTTCTGCAGCATCTCATTTTGTGTGATGATCTGTTTGTTGTCGAGGTGGCCGCAGCGTTTGGGCAGAACCTGGTCTTCGATGTGGCAACCGGCAAGCCCGGCGGCTTCCAGTTCTTGGATTGTGCGGGCCACGTTCACTGCTTCGCCAAATCCGGTATCGGCATCAATTAGCGTGGGTAAATCCGTTACTCTCGATATTTGCCGACCGCGTTCAGCCACCTCTGTCAGAGTAGTGAGGCCAATATCGGGCAAAGCGAGGTCGGCGGCAATCGCGGATCCGGAAATATAAACACCGTCAAAGGATTGTTCTTCAATAATTCTGGCAACCAGCGGCGCATGAGCGCCGGGAAAGCGCAATAGCTTGCCGCTTTGCAACTGATCACGAAAATGGATGCGTTTTTGCGCGGCGGTCAATTTGGTGAAAAGCATCTCAGTAGCCGCCCAAAAATCTTTGATCGTTTAAGCGGACATGCTGGGATTTCAGAGAAGAGGAGATTCCAAGTTTGCCACAGAGGCCGCGAAAGGCCAGCGCTTTGTCTGCATCGCCGGAATCGAAAAACACCGTGACCATCTCGCTTCTTGGTTGTCCGTGGATGTCGGTTAAGGAAAGTGGTAAATGATTATCATGCAGCCAGGTCTCAATAAGGCGCAATTTGACCAGGCCATCGCGAAACTCATCAGAATAGATATTTGAACCCAAAGCGACCCGAACCACGTAATTGAGCCAGCTCTTTCTTTTCCCCGATATGGCTTTCATTTGACACCAATCTTTCTGATGGCATGCAAATTAATTCGCTGAAATTGAAGGTAGCCCTAAGGCGGGTGCAATTCAATAACGTCAAAAAAATAGAGGTTTATCGATCGATTGGAAACTCCCAAGTGAGACAATTTGTCATGGCGACGTTTTTAGTCGTATACTTTTTAGGCACAAAAATAAATAGCTCGGGAGGAATATCGGACATGTTTGATGCAAGGAAAATTGCGGTCCTCGCCATGGTGGCGACGCCGCTTGCAATTGGCCCTATTGCCGTGGGTTTTGCCCAGGGTATTGATACCCAAAGAGGGCATATTTCACAGGCGCGCAGTTTGCCGTCTTTCACTGCTCCGGGTGGCGCGTTTGATGCCCAGTCATGTATGGCCGGCAAGAAGATGTTTGTCATTCCGCTTGCCGATTCCAATCCGTTTAACAAGGCCATTGGTGATGCGATGGCGGAGGCAGCCGGGCAAGTCGGGTTTGAACTTCGTAACTGGCCGGTATCCGCGTTTGATCCGTCGCAGTGGATGGCGGGCATCGATGTCGCCATTGCCGAAGGTTACGATTTGATCGATATGCAGGGTGGTTTGCCGCCAGAGCTCATTCAGGCAAAGGTGGAAGAAGCCAACGCCGCTGGTATTATAACGACGACCACGCATAACTATGATGTGACACAGTCGCCGGCCGCTTTCCTTGATCATTCGACCCGTACAAATTATGGCGAAGCGGGCAGGCTAATGGCTGACTGGGCGATGGTTCAGAGCGGTAATAAAGTGAATGCGCTGGTCCTCGGCCCAGATGAAGTGACGCCAACCGGTCCGCTGAAACAGTCGATTTTTGATCGTCTCAACCAGTTTGGCAACACCAATAGCTTCATCTATGTCAACACACCGTTCGCCGAGTGGCAGACTAAAATTCCTGTCGCGACGGAAACGGCAGTTATCAATGACCCGAGCATCAACTGGATCCTGCCGATCTATGACAGCATGTCTGTGTTTGTGCGCCAGGGCCTCAATGCCGCTGGTCGCGACGATATTCAGATTGCCAGTTATAACGGTACGCCCGGGTCTCTCGACCTGCTGCGCGCCGGTGGCATGCAGATGAATGTCGGAGAAAGCCTCGGTTGGGTCGGTTGGGCCGGTGTTGACTCCAATATGCGCTTGCTCTGCAACGAAGGCACGGTGAACGATATTAATACGCCGTTCCTCATTTTCGACGATTCAAATGTTGATACGTCGATCGGTGCAAATGGTCGCGCGGAATATAATACCGGTTACGGCAATGCCCATATCCCGGGATTCCGCGGCCTGTGGAACCTTGATAACTAGTACTGACGCCGGATAGGGCTTGTACCTTCATGGCTATGCTTGATGTTGGAGGGGCGGGGGCTGAGGCCCCCGCTCTTTCCATTCGCGGTTTGTCAAAAATATTTGGCGGTGCGAGAGCGCTCGACAATGTCGACCTGACAGTTATGCCTGGTGAAGTTCACGGGCTACTCGGTCAGAATGGATCCGGCAAGTCGACTCTGATCAAAGTACTTGCAGGGGTTCATGACCCAGAAGCCGGGGCTGAACTCGAAATCTACGGGCGCAAGGTCAAATTGCCTCTTGCCGCTGGTGAATACCGGAAATTGGGCTTGGCTTTTGTGCACCAAAATCTGGGATTGGTTCCCTCACTTTCGGTGTTGGAGAATTTGCGCGTCGAGTCGTTTGCCACCGAGCCGCGCTGGCATATTTCATGGAAGCGCGAGACGCAGGCAGCGGAAGAAATTTTCAAGAAATATGACCTATCGATCGACCCGAGTACTCCGGTCGGTGAATTGCAACCGGTTGAACGGGCGATGGTGGCGATTGTACGGGCCGTTGCCGATATTCAGTCTGGCCAATCAGAGCATGGCGGCCAAGGCGTGCTCATACTCGACGAACCGACGCCATTTTTGCCCGCTGCTGGCATCGCCCAACTGTTCGATTTGGTGCGAACCATTGTTGCTGATGGCGCCAGCGTTATATTCGTTTCCCATGATGTCGATGAGGTGCTGGAGATTACCGATCGGGCAACTGTCCTGCGCGACGGAGAAGTTGCTGGCACTCTGGTGACGAAGGATGCGTCCAAAGACGATTTTGTTGAACGCATTATTGGCCGCAAAGTCGAGATATTTCATATTCACCATAAGGTTGAGACCGATGCAGCGATGGATGTCGAGGTTCGGCATCTGACGGGCGGGACAGTCGAAGACGTCGATTTTTATATGCGTCGGGGCGAAATTCTTGGCCTCACCGGGCTCATTGGATCAGGTTTTTCTGAGATCCCTTACTTGCTATACGGCGCGGTGAAAGCCGATAGCGGCGAACTCATCCTGTCGGGCAATCACCACAAACTTGCGAACACGACACCCGGGAGATCGATTGAAAACGGCATCGTGCTGGTACCTGCGGATCGCTTGGGCGGGGCTGCGGTCGGTGGATTGCCAATTACCGATAATGTGACCCAACCCGTGGTCCGGAATTTTCTCGGTCGATTTGGTTTGGCGCGCACTAATATGGAAACACATGCGCACAAACTTGGCGTAGATCATGATGTTCTACCCAATGCACCGGCGATGTTGCTCGACGCGCTGAGCGGTGGCAATCAACAGAAAGTTGTTATTGCAAAATGGCTGCAAAATAACCCCGCCTTGTGCTTGCTTGATGAACCGACGCAAGGCGTCGATGTTGGTGCACGCCAACAGGTCTATATGGCATTGGCTGCAGCGAGTGACGCCGGATCGGCTGTTATTTGCGCCAGTACCGATTACGAACAATTGGAGCAAATATGTAATCGCGTCTTGGTTTTTTCGCGTGGCCGTGTCGTTTCGGAGTTGAGTGGCAATCAGGTTACCAAACAGCAAATTGCCGAGCATTGTTACAAAAGCTTGGACGGCTGAGGGAGACGAACAAATATGATGGTTTTTGGGGGAGTGTCGGGGAATTGAGCGAAAACGATAAGACGGTTGAGTATGAGTCGCGCATCGCCGCGCTGGAAGACCGGTTGCAAGAGCTGGAGGGCGAGCGTCGGCGTATTGGCTTGCGGCCCAAAAGTTCCGGTGATCGACTTTCTGGTAAGAAAACGCTGAAACGGGAGGGCGAAAAATATGCCCTTATCGTTGGCTGGGCGCTGCTCATTATTATGTTTGGCCTACTGGCACCGCGATCGGCAAGCTGGGCCAATTTTTCATCCATGTTCAGCTCCCAGGGGCCGCTCATTGTCTTGACCATGGGGCTGATTATTCCGTTGACCACGGGTGATCTCGATCTTTCCCTGGTTTCGACAACAATTCTGGCCGGAATGAGTGCTGGTCTGCTTGCCACGGACTTTCAGTGGCCGTTGTTGTTCGCGATGCTGGCGGCGTTGGGCATCGGTGTCATTGCCGGGACGGTCAACGCGTTCTTTGTGCTGTATTTTCGCATCCATTCGCTGATTGTCACATTGGGCACCGCTGCCTTCATGACCGGCGTGACATTGTGGGTTAGCGGTGGCATGACAATTGTCGTGTTTTCGTCAACTCTGGCCGACTGGGTTATCAAATTCAAAATTTTCAAAATCAGTCCGGTGTTTTTCTACGGGCTGATTGTCGCTGGAATAATCTGGTACGTGTTTGAGTACACGACTTGGGGCCGCCAGATGTTGTTTGTCGGGCGGGGACGCGAGGTCGCGAGGCTTAGCGGCATTCGGGTTGATCGCGTCAGAGCAATGAGTTTTATTGCCTGCGGCTTTGTCAGCGGCCTTGCTGGCATTCTCTTTCTGGGGCGGGCCGGCGCGATGGATGCGATGTCGCTCAACATTCTCTTGTTACCCGCCTATGCTGCGGCCTTTTTGGGGGCAACGGCAATTATTCCAGGTCGCTTCAATCCCTGGGGCTCGGTACTTGCCGTGCTGTTTCTTGAGACCGGCATTCGTGGCTTCCAGTTCATGGGGGCGGGCACTTATGTGCAAAACCTGTTTTACGGTGGCGGCCTGGTAATCGCCGTTGCCTTGTCGCAACTGGTTAGAAACCGGGAACGTCAGGAATTCAGCTAGTGGCCATTGACGGCACCAGTTTGGTTTGTAATCCTATAAATTCCAACCAGAAGGTCACCCAAAAGGCCGCCCAAAAGGTTTGTGTTTTATGAATGATACCTCGGACGAAATTGTCGCCAAATACGAAGCGCGTCTAAACGAGCTTGAAGGACGGTTGCGGCAGCTGGAAGGCGATGGCTCGACAAAACCCCAGACGGCGACAACGAAGGTAATGGCCAATGGCCATGCCTATCGCTTGGGCGTCGACGTTGGCGGAACCTTCACCGACCTTTTGTTGATAGATGAGGCCACCGGCCGCTCGAACATTGCCAAAGTGCCGTCGACCCCAGAGGATTCGTCCATTGGCGTCCTCAATGGCATCACAAAGGTGTGTGCGGAGGCCGGTGTCGATCCGCGCGATATTACCCATGTTATGCATGGTACGACGGTCGCAACCAACACGGTGCTGACCGAGTCAGGAGCTAAAGTCGCCTTGATCGTAACCCAGGGATTCCAGCAAGTTTTGCAGATTGCACGCTCATACGTGCCGGGCGGACTTGGTGGTTGGGTGATATTCAATAAATCCGACCCCCTGGCGCCGCTGGAATTGACCATCGAAGCCGAAGAGCGCATGAGCGCACAAGGCGAATTAGTTACCCCGCTCAATAAAAAGAAATTGCAGTCCGATCTGGCCAAACTCAAAGGTCGTGGTATCGAAGCACTGACAGTCTGCTTGATAAATTCCTATGCCAATGGCGACAATGAGCGCCAGGTTCGCGACGTCGCCGAACAAGCTCTGCCAGGCATTCCAATCTCGATCTCAAGCGAAGTCATTCCGGAAATGCAGGAATATGAACGCACCGAGACGACCGTCGTAAATTCCTATGTCCGGCCCGTTGTATCAAAATATGTACGAAACCTGGAGGCTGAGCTGCACGAGCGAATGGGCGATGTCCAGTTGCACATATTGCGGTCAGACGGTGGTATGGCGTCGGCTGAAACGGCTATTTCGACGCCGGTTAATTTATTGCTGAGCGGTCCCGCCGGCGGTGTTTCCGGGGCGATTTGGGCGGCGCAGAAGGCTGGTTATGAGGATTTGCTGACATTCGATATGGGCGGCACCTCGACCGATGTGGCATTGGTCCAGAACGGGGTTGCTCAAACGCGGCGTGAGACGCGGGTCGGCGACGTAACGGTGCGCGCCTCATCCGTCGATGTGCGCACGGTCGGCGCCGGCGGCGGGTCGATTGCCTATGTGCCCGAGTTGACCAAGGCCCTGCGGGTCGGGCCGCAGAGTGCCGGTGCCGTGCCGGGGCCTGCCGCCTATATGAAGGGCGGCGAGGAACCGACGGTCACTGATGCGAACGTCGTGTTGGGGTATCTGCCGAGTTCATCAAAACTCGGTGGCGATATGCAGATCGATCGCGACCTAGCGACGACGGCAGTACAAAAAGTTGCTGATGCGATGGATTTGCCGCTGAAGGAAACCGCCGAAGGCATCGTCAATATCGTCAATGAGAATATGTTTGGCGCCTTGCGTTTGGTGTCAATTGAACGTGGGTTTGATCCACGCGATTTTGCGCTGATCGGGTTTGGCGGTGCCGGACCGTTGCATGCCAATGCGCTGGGACGGCTGACCGGCGCCTGGCCGGTTATCGTTCCACGAAATCCGGGGGTGTTGTGTGCCTTTGGCGATGCCACGACCAAAATTCGCGACGAGGCTTCGCGGACATACATCCGAAAGTTCTCCGATACCACTAATGTTGAAGTGGCCAACGTGCTCGACGAGCTCGGCGACCGTGCCGCTAAGGCGCTGAACGCCGAGGGCGTTGGGTCGGCGGAACAGGAGGCCACCTATCAGATTGATCTGCGCTATCATGGCCAAGGATTGGTGCTGACGGTTGATGTCGGGATGGCCGATCTGCGCAATCTGGGATTAAAGACGATTGGCACCCGGTTCGACGAAATGCATGAACAGCTATTTACCTTTGCCCTAGACACTGATCACGAGCTGGTTAATTTGCGCGCGATTGTACAGGGACAGTCGACAACGGTTGAGGCGCAAAAACTGGCTGCCGGCGGCGCTGACGCCTCCGGTGCGGTTGTCGACGAACAAACCATTTTCATGGATGGCAAGGATGTCGTCGCAAAAATTTACGACCGGGACAAGCTAACAACCGGTAACCGCATTGCCGGTCCGGCCGTCGTCACGGAAATGGATTCAACATCACTCATTCTTGGCGGACATGAAGCAGAGGTCGATGCGCTCGGCAATCTGTTGATCCGTCCGGTCGCCCAGTAAGGGAAGGGAATAGATCATGCCGGCAACACTGATTCAGACCAACGAGACGCCCTTCAAATCGGTCGAGGTCGATCCGATTAATCTCGATATCATCGAAAATGCGTTGCGCAACGCGCGCGCCGAAATGGACGCGGTTCTATTCCGCACCGCCATGTCACCGGGTATCCGCGAACAGCATGATGCGTTTCCAATGTTGGCCAATCAAGACGGCAAGATGGTCGTCGGCCAGTTCGGTTCGTTCTTCCACGGCTTTGTCAGCGGCTATCATGGCACAATTGAAGAAGGCGACGTCTTTCTGACCAATGACCCCTATTCGTGCGAAGGCGCCGTGAGCCACCTTCCCGATTGGCTGACTATGATGCCAATTTTTCGCGATGGGCGACTAATTGGCTGGTCGGCAATGTTTGGCCATATGACCGATATTGGCGGCAAGGTGCCGGGCAGTCTGCCGACCGACGCGGCGTCGGTATTTGAAGAAGGCATCCAGATACCACCGATCAAGATTTACAAAAACGGCGAGCTCAACTCGGAAATTCTCGAACTAATTTTGCATAATTGCCGCCTGCCTGAGTGGAATCGAAGCGATTTTAACGCCATCATTGCCGCTCTGCGAACTGGTGAGCGGCGGGTGAATGAGATTGCCGACCGGTTTGGCGATGATGCTTTTGTCTCGGCTATGGAAGAAATGCTGGACCGGAACAAGCGCGCTATGGGACAGATCATTCAAATGATCGTTCCGGAGGAAAAGCGCTATTTCGAAGACTATGTTTGTGATGACGGGATGGGGTATGGCCCTTATAAAATTGCCTGCACTTTGTGGCGGGAAGGCGAAAAAGCGATATTCGATTTTTCGGCGACGGACCCCCAGTCGAATGGCTCGATCAATTTTATGCTCAACGAAGAAATGTTCAAAATGTTTTTGGGCGCCTTCGTGATCAATATCTTTGACCCTCAAATTCTATTCAATGACGGGTTCTACGACCTTGTCGATGTGCGCATTCCGGAAGGGTGTATCCTGAAACCTCGAAAACCGGCGGCGCTGTCATGTCGCACCCATATTTTGGGCCGCATTTTTGATATTATGGGCGGTCTGCTTGGCCAAGGCGCACCCGAAGCACTGAATGCAGCTGGGTTTTCCGACAGTCCGCATTTCATGTATTCGGGCTACGACAAAAACGGCGAATGGTATCAGCTCTACCAAATTGGCTTCGGTGGCATTCCGGGCCGCCCCGCAGGCGACGGGCCGGACGGCCATTCCCTGTGGCCCGCCTTTACCAATGTGCCGAACGAGTTTCTCGAAACCTATTTCCCGCTGCGTATTGAACGCTATGCAACCATTCCCGATTCCGGTGGGCCGGGGCTGCACCGGGGTGGCAACGGGATTAGCATCGGGTACCGCTTCCTAGAACCAGGTGAAGTGTCAATCCATGATGATCGTTGGCTAACCCATCCTTGGGGCGTCAATGGCGGCCTGCCGGGCGGGCGCAGCGACAAGCTGATGGTTCGCAAAGACGGTAGCGAGGAATACTTGCCGTCTAAATGTGACCATGTAAAGGTCGAGGAAGGCGATATCCTTTATTTCAATACTTGGGGCGGCGGTGGCTGGGGTGACCCGCTCAAACGCGAACCGGCGATTGTTGCCAAAGATGTTGAGCGAAATCTGGTGACCATCGATGGGGCCAAGCTTTACGGTGTGGTGGTCAGCCCGGATTTCAGCGTCGACGAGGCTGCAACCAAAACATTGCGCGAACGCATGGAGGCCGAGCGACCCGACATTGAATTATTCAATTTTGGTGGCACAGTTGAGGAACTAAAGGCTCGGTGCAAAGCCGATACTGGGTTTGAGCCGCCGCAAGCGCCGGTCTTCGGGGTGCGCCAGTTTGTTGGCCAAGCGCCGGCAACAGCGGCGCAATAGTAGGTGAGGTTTACTTATCGGTGAGAGAAAACGGAAAATAGCCGTTGCCATATAGGCAGGGCGGCGACCTCTTGCCGATCTGTAACCAAACTATTTTCAAGCAGCTCAACAGTTCGGTCCAGTTGCTGTTCTCGCTTTGTCAAACGGGTTTCGGAGACCCGATGGCTTTCTTCGGCGATTTCGGCGGCGCTCAGTGCCCGGTCCATCATGCTGCTGAGCTTGGAGAGAGTGGCCTCTGGGATTGTTGTGCCTTGGGGGTTTGCCTCAATCATGATCAGGGCGCGATCCAGCAAGTCGCGCAATTTCCCGGCTCTGGCCTCGGCCTGCTCAGCATTTGCAACGGCGTTGCCCAAAAGTTGCATCGCCCGATCGAGGCTTTCTGTAAGATTGTCTATTTCAGGCGCATCAATATTGCGTTCTTCAGTCGCCTTTTCCAAAGCATTGATTGTGTCTTCTAGAACATCGCCTTGGCGTTGCGCCAAGTCACGCAACTGATCCAGTTCGTTATCCTGGCGCTCGGCCTGATCCTCCAAGAAATTTAGATCGTCCATCAAGATGTTGGTCAGGATGGCATCGACCTGCTCGCGTGCCGCGGCGGCCATGGGTCCGATATCGGGAAGTTGCTTGGGCAGGTGTACGAGCCAATGACCTTTATTGTCACGGGTCGCCCTGAGCCAGCCTGTGTGGATTAGGCGCCGCACTTGAATGGGGCTGAGGTCGAGCCGCTCGGCGGCATCTCTTATGCGGAGCGGCCGTGACCGGTCATCGTTATTTGGGGCGGAGGTCGCATTTTGCATCGCTAATTTATGTCCGCTCCCAATTTCTGTAGCGCCCATCATGCACAGTGTGGTGCTGACCACCCCGATTGTGGCATTCTACCTAACATATGGTTCGCGTCGCCGAAAGGGACAGGCGGTAAAAAGGAAAAACTCTATGGCGAAAAATTTAGACCAGGATTATGCCGCGGCGGGGTTCAGCGGTCGTCTCGGTTTCGGCGAGAAACCGGCGCTCATACTCGTAGATTTTGTCGAGGCTTATTTCGATAAAGAGTCGCCGCTTTACGCCGGTGTGGAAGAAACATTAGCCTCGGCGATCCGCTTGCTGGACGCCGCCCGAGACGCCGGGATTTTCCGTGTTTTCACTAATGTAACCTTCATGCCGGGCGGGGCGAATGGTGGCGTTTTCATGAAAAAAGTACCAGCCTTGAAG
Source organism: Alphaproteobacteria bacterium (assembly GCA_021774575.1). Classification (GTDB taxonomy): domain Bacteria; phylum Pseudomonadota; class Alphaproteobacteria; order UBA6615; family UBA6615; genus JAJFIX01. The sequence goes on from JAJFIX010000006.1 coordinate 445,681, forward strand.
ATCATGGAGGAAGGCGCGCCACTCGGGGCTTGGCCAAAGGGTTTGGAGCCGGAAGAGGGCGAGCTGATTATCACCAAACAATATCCCAGCGCTTTTTTCGGTACGTCATTGGCGTCGACGCTGACTGCAATGGGCACAGACACGCTGATCATCACCGGCCTGACGACCAGCGGCTGCGTGCGTGCGACGTGCATCGATACCTGCTCGAGCGGTTTCCGGCCAATGATCGTCAAGCAAGCCGTTGGCGACCGCGACACGCGGCCCCATGAGGCAAATCTATTTGATATGGACGCTAAATATGGCGATGTCGTCGATGAGCAGGAGACCGTCGACTATATTAAGCGGTTTTCGAACCAGGCTTAGCGATCCTGTTATTGGGCTGCCTGAGCCTGCTTGGCTTCTTGGGACAGCCACCATTTGGTGATGCGTCCCCCAAGCGTGAGCCCGGTCAGTCGTTCCGCGACACCGACCGCCTTGCGCAAACCGGAGATATCGATGCCGGTCTCGTAACCCGAACTCTCGAACATAAAAGCCAGGTCTTCGGTGGCGGCATTACCGGCCGCACCTGGGGCAAATGGACAACCGCCAAGGCCGCCGATCGACGCGTCGAATTTTCGAATACCCTCCTCGGCCGCAACCCAGGCCAGTGTCGCCGCCATCGCCCGTGTGTCGTGTAGATGCAGGCAGAATTTATCAGCGCCCCATTTGCCGACAAGAGTTGATATCAGGTCTTTGCATTGTGTGGGGGTTCCGGCGCCGATGGTGTCGGCAACCGAGATATCCTCTGCTCCCGCAGATAACATGCGGTCGGTCCATCTGACGACTGTATCGACCGGGGTAATGCCCTCGAATGGGCAGACAAAGGCGACGGCAACATAGGCGCGAGATTTAATGCCATCCTGGGCGCAGCGTTTCAGAACACGCTCGAACATAATCGCCGATTCCTCGACGCTCATCCGAATATTTTCCTGGTTCATAGTGTCGGTAACAGAGAGCACCAAGGCGACGTTGCGCACACCGGCCTCAATGGCCCGATCATACCCCCGCTCATTGGGCACCAGGGCCCAGTAATCGATGTCGTCGCGATCCGGCAGTCCGGCAAAAACATCGGCGGCGTCGGCCATTTGCGGCACTGCCTTGGGGGAAACGAAGCTTGATGCCTCGAATGAGCGGAGACCGGCGTCAATCAAGGCATTTGCCAACTCCAATTTGCCGTCGGCCGGGACGAATTTGGGCTGCATTTGCAGGCCATCCCGCAAGCCCACTTCGTTAATCAGGATTTTTTCCGCCATTTCCCGTCTCCCTGTTAGGCGCTGGGCCTAGTCAATAATTTCCGCATCGCGCAATTTAGCCAGTTCCGCATCGTCGAGGCCTAACATATCACGGAAAACCTCGTCGGTATGCTGGCCGACCAGCGGTGGCGGCGCGAAACTATCTTCGTGGGTCTCGCTCAATTTGATTGGATTGCCGGGCATTTTCACCGACCCACCGTCCGGGTGTTCGACTTCGACGATCATATTGCGCGACCGGATTTGCTCATCATTTAGGGCGTGCTCGAAATCGTTGACTGGCGCGTGGGGAATGCGTGCGTCGGTCAAAAGGTCCATCCAATGTTCGCAGCTCTCTTTGGCGAGATGCTCTTGAACCCGTTCATTGATCCATACCCGATCTGGGAAACGTCCCTGCTGTGTATGGTATTTTTCGTCCATCAGGTCGGGGTCGTCGAGAATCTCAAATAGCTTGATCGCAAAATCATCGGTCACGCAGGCGATGATCAGTGACAAGGTTTTGGTTTTGAAGGCGTTATAGGGCACATGGACGAAATGGCCGTTGCCCAGTGGTTCGGGGTTTTCGCCGGAGAGAAAATACATCGTCGCCATATAGTTTAAGAGCGATACCTGGCTATCGAGCATTGAAACGTCGACATGCTGCCCGCGGCCGGTCAGTGTACGGGCGTGCAGGGCGGCAAGGACACCCATGGCCGCGAACATGCCGCCGCCCAGATCGCCAATGGGAATACCGGCGCGCATAGGAGCACATTCGGGCGAGCCGGTAATCGACATGCCGCCGCCCATGCCCTGGGCAACCATATCGAAGGCCGGTCGGTTTTTATTTGGACCGGTTTCGCCAAACCCAGTCAGTGTACAAGTGACGATGCGTGGATTGATTCTCGATAAATGCTCGTGATCTATTTTCAGTCGTCCGGTGACCCCGGCACTGAAATTATCAAAAACAACATCGGCTTTTTCGACCATTTTATAAAAAAGTTCTCGCCCCTCGTCCTTGCGCAAATCGATGCAGACGCTTTTTTTGTTGCGGTTGAGGGACAGAAAATAGGCCCCCATGCCGTTCAGGGAATTTTTGGGGTCCTTGGCGAGTAGGGGCCGGGTCCCTTCGCCTTTTCCCGGTCGCTCAATCTTAATCGTCTGAGCCCCCAGGTCAGTCAGCAACAATGTCCCGTAGGGGCCTGAGAGCATATGGGTGAGGTCCAGCATCACCACGTCCGACAAGGCTTTCATATTGTTTTCCGGCTGTTGATGGAAAATGAGGGCTGCACCTACCCTATGCGGTGGCTGACGGGAAGGCAATTCCAATGCGTATGAATTTGGTGGGTTTTGCACTAAGTTCAAATGACCTTATTTTCCCGCCGAGGACATGAATGAAACCCACCGATTTCGGCCTCGTTCTGATGGTGGTTTTCGTCTGGGGAATGTCCTTTCCAGTGACGAAAATCGGTCTCGAACAGATGCCCCCGATATTCTTTGCTGCAATGCGCTTTGGTTTGACGGCGATCCTTCTGGTCCCCTTGGTAAAACCGCCCCCCCGACGCCTGATGGCGCCGATTTTTCTGTTTGCCGTGACTATGGGGCTCTTGCATTTCAGCCTGTTTTTCATCGGTATGGCAGGCGCTGGGGCAGCGACGGCGGCGATTACCCTCAATTTACAAGTGCCTTTCGCGGCTCTTATCGCGACATTATTCCTGAATGACCCAATCGGCTGGCGGCGGGCCGGTGGTATGGTTTTGGCTCTCATTGGCCTCACTATTGCCGGTGGTGACCTGCGCCTCGCCGGTCATATTGGTCCGTTTTTAATACTCGTCTTAGCGATGTTCGCCTGGGCCGTCGCCAATGCGCAGGTAAAAGTGATGGAGCCGATTAATGTGCTGCGGTTGACCGCCTGGATGGCGCTGATGGCAACGCCGATGCTGCTGTTGTCGTCTTGGGTGTTTGAAGCTGGCCAATGGCAAGCTCTTCAGGAGGCTAACTGGTCCGGATATATGTCGATCGCTTATAATGCAGTGGCGGTCTATGTGTTTGGCCATGGCTCCTGGTATTTGTTGATCCGTAAATACCCGCTCAACACTGTTGTGCCATTCCTTCTTCTAATCCCGGTTATTGGAGTTGGATCATCGGTTTTGCTGCTCGGCGAGCGTCTAACATCTTCTATGTTATTGGGCGGCATCCTCGCCCTAGCTGGCGTCGCGATTATTGTATTGCGCCGTCCCGCAATTGCAAGTGGGCCGACGCAAAAAAGTTAACTTGCGGCTACCGGAAGAGCGGCTAAGATACCGGCTCACAAATGGCAGGAAAGAATAATTCATGAGCGACAAACCGATTTCCTCAGACTATCCGTTCGAATCCAAATTCAAGGAAATCGACGGTGCGCGCATGCACTATATCGACGAGGGTGAAGGTGATCCGATCGTCTTTTTACACGGCAATTCAACCTGGTCTTATACCTGGCGCAACATTATTCCTTACCTGTCGGGCAAAGCACGCTGCATTGCGGTTGACCTGGTTGGTCACGGTAAATCGGATAAGCCGGATATCGATTACCGTTATGTGACACATTATAAATATCTTGAAGGTTTTCTCGATAGCCTGGGTTTAAAGAATTACACGTTGGTCCTGCATGATTGGGGCGGTGGACTTGGTTTCAACTATGCCATGCACCACCAGGATGAACTCAAAGGCATCGCTTTCATGGAGACCTTTGTGCGTACCTTCGATAGTTGGGACGATTGGCCGCCCGACCTGGTTGAGGGGTTTAAGCAGTTCCGCACCAAGGATGTTGGCTGGGATCTGATCGTCGAGCAGAATGTCTTCATGGAGCAAATTCTGCCCTATGGGGTCAAACGAGGCCTGACAGAAGCTGAAATGGAGGCCTATCTCGCCCCGCATCGCGACAAGAAAGATCGCAAGCAACTTTGGGTCTGGCCTCAAGAATTACCCATTGAGGGTGAGCCTGCCGACACGGCTGAGATCATCCGCAATTATGTCGAACAGTTGAAAAAGTCACCGGTCCCCAAACTTTTGTTTTATGTCGAACCGGGCGCTATTGTGCCCGAGCCGACGGCGATCATGTGCGAGAAAAATTTTCCCAACTTGGAAAAAGTTTTTCTTGGTGAGGGCGGGCATTACGTGTCCGAAGACCACCCCCATGAGATCGGTGAGAAGCTTTCCAACTGGTACGATCAGATCAGCTAGTCAAAGTCTCGAACATCCATCAACCGACCGGCGATAGCGGCAGCGGCCGCCATCGCCGGGCTGGTCAAATGGGTTCGACCGTCGCGGCCCTGGCGGCCTTCGAAATTGCGGTTGGAGGTGGAGGCGCAGCGCTCGCCGGGGGCCAGTTTGTCGCCATTCATTGCAACGCACATCGAGCATCCGGGGTCGCGCCATTCAAATCCGGCGTCGATGAAGATCTGATCGAGGCCTTCGCGTTCAGCCTGGGCCTTGATAAGGCCGGAGCCGGGGACAATCATCGCCCGGACGCGATTTGCGACTTGCCTTCCCTTGGCGATGTCGGCAGCGGCGCGTAAATCTTCAATGCGGGAATTTGTGCATGAGCCGATGAACGCACGGTCAATGACGATATCGGTTAGTGCTTGACCTGGAGTGAGGCCCATATAGGCAATTGCCCGCTCGATACCGGCCCGCCGGGTCGGGTCGGTCTCGGAATTTGGGTCTGGCACGTGCGAGGTGATCGGCAAAGCCATTTCGGGATTGGTTCCCCAGGTTACGGTCGGCGCGATGGAGCTCGCATCAAATAAAACGGCCTTGTCGAATGCTGCCCCATCGTCGCTGACCAGGGTTGACCAATAGTCCACTGCCTTCGTCCAGGCAGCACCCTTGGGCGCGTATGGCAGTCCTTCGAGATAGGCCAGCGTCCTTGCATCGGGGGCGATAAGACCGACCCGGGCGCCAGCCTCAATCGCCATGTTGCAAACGCTCATCCGCGCTTCGATGCTGAGCGAGCGAATGGCAGTGCCCGTGAATTCAATCGCGTGACCAGTGCCCGCTGCGATGCCGATCTTCCCAATAATCGCCAGGATAAGATCCTTCGATGTAATGCCGGGAGAAAGCTCACCTTCGACCCGGATTTCCATCGTTTTTAGTGGGCGCTGCACCAGGCTTTGGGTGGCCAACACATGCTCGACCTCACTGGTGCCAATACCCAGCGCCAGGGCACCCAATGCGCCATGGGTCGAGGTATGGCTGTCACCGCAAACGATGGTCATGCCGGGCAGGGTCAGTCCCTGCTCGGGCCCGATCACATGAACGATCCCCTGGCGATCGTCGAAAGCGTCGAAGAACTCTATCGCGTGCTCCTCGCAATTGGTCACAAAGGTGTCGAGCATCAGCCGAGCCTGGGGGTCGTCAGGTGGGGCGCTTTTGTTTTCGGTCGGCGTTACATGATCGACGACGCCAAATGTTTTATCCGGTGCGCGCACTTTTCGCCCAGCCAGTCGCAAACCCTCAAATGCCTGTGGCGTGCTGACTTCGTGGATATAGTGGCGATCAATATAGAGCAATGCCAAACCATCTGCGTCACGCTCAACGAGATGGGCATTCCAGATTTTCTCGAACAGTGTCAATGGTTCTGTCAGTGGTTGCGTCATGAATTTTCCTAAATCGCGTACTTTTTCTCAAAATCCCAGACCTCTTCGAAACCGATCATTTTGCAGTATTCGGGAAAGTCGTACATTTTAACGTCCGGGCACTGGCTGGTGCCTTTTTCCTTCAGACATTCAAATCCGGTGCGGATCGCCAAGGCCGAAGAAAGATAGGCCGTGGCCGGCCAGATCGACATGGCAAAGCCTATCTCCTTCAATTTGTCAGCTGGCAGGATCGGAGTTTTCCCGCCATCGGCCATATTTGCCACCACCGGTTTATCGAGGGCTTTGCAGACCGTCTCCATTTCTTCTATCGTTTGCGGTGCTTCGACGAAAAGCAGATCTGCCCCGGCCTCGCCATAGGCGCCAGCCCGGTCGATGGCTTCCTGCAGTCCCAAGCCCTGTCGGCTATCGGTGCGGGCAATGATCAAGAAATCCTCGCTCTTCCTGGCATCCACCGAGACCTTGATTTTCTGCACCATATCCTCGGTTGAGATCACTCGTTTATCAGGGGTATGGCCGCATTTCTTGGGAAATTCCTGATCCTCGAACTGGATGCCGGTGACCCCGGCTTTCTCATACCCCTGTACTGTGTGCCGGACGTTTAGTAGCCCGCCATAGCCGGTATCGGCATCGGCGACCAGTGGAACGCTGACCAACTCGACCATCCGCGAGATTTGGTTGAGCATATCTGTATAGGTTGCCAATCCCGCGTCAGGCAGGCCGAGATAGGAGGCGACCGTGCCATAACCGGTTACATAGACCGCATCGAAGCCGATGTCCTCGGCCAGCCGGGCCGAGACCATGTCAAAGATGCCCGGTGCCAGGACAAAGTCACCTTGATTGATCATTTTCTTTAATGCTGGGTTGGCCATGGTCTCACGCGTTCCTTTAGTTGGATGTGTCTGATAATTTTTTGTGATGGGCGGCGAGCGCCATCATTTGCCGATCGCGCCACATCTGGCGTTGAAGGATTTTTTCCTGAGGCAGGTGGGCTCGGCGTTCAGTAACCGCAGGCGTGACCAGATCGTCGTCCCAAGCACCACGTACCGAGCGGGAATTGACAATGCCGCTATAGAGCGGACCCAAGCGCTCGACATAGTCGGCAATGCCGTCGGGAGCGTTGAGATCGATGGTTTCAAACGGGCCAATAAACGACCAACGCAGCCCCAAGCCATGGGCGATGGTCTTATCCAGGTCGGTTGCACTGACATAACCGTCACGCACCAGCCGGAAGGCCTCATCGAGGAGCACGCCTTGCAATCGGTTGAGGATGAAGCCGTCGATTTCGCCGTTCACCCGAACCGGAACCTGGTCAACTCGCTCCATGAGGGACCAGGCGGCATCCACGCTCTCGGGCGCCGTCCAAGGTGCGGGAACCAGTTCGACGACCCGGGCAAGGTGTGGGGGATTAACCGGGTGGGCGATTAGGTATCGGGCATTTGCAGAGAGACCACCGGTAAAGGCCGATGCCGGAATGCCCGAAGACGAACTGCCAACAATCGTCTCGGCGCCGATCACCGCATCAATTTCGCGGTAGATTTGCTGCTTGGTTTCGACCCGTTCGAATACGCTTTCTTGTACATATGTAGCGCCGTCCAAAGCGTCAGCTAGCGTATCGACGGCGGAAATCCGGTTCAAGATTCCTGCCGGATCGTCGATCAACTCGAAACTGGCAAGATCATCAAGGCTGGCGGCGATCAGGTCGCGCGCCTGGCCGGAAATGTCGGCGTCGAGGTCGAACAAGCGTACCGGCAAACCGGACCGGGCAAAAACTATGGCCCAGGCGCGTCCCACTAAACCTGCGCCAACAATTGCGATTGTGTCCGTCATTACGTTCCCTCATCTTCCCAGATAGCTTTCGAATGAGTAGTTTAACGTAAATGGTGGTTTCTGAACATGACTGACGGATACGATTTTTTTGAGTTAGGCGAATTTTCGCTGCAAAGCGGCAGCATTCTGTCTGCGGCGCGACTGGCCTATAAAATCTATGGCGCCCTAAATGCGGCCAAGGACAATGTCGTCTTAATGCCGACTTACTATTCGGGAACCCATGAAGATCTTGAGTTCATGATCGGTTCCGAGCGCGCGCTTGATCCCGAGCGCTACTTCATCGTCATTCCCAACATGTTCGGGAACGGCATATCGTCCTCGCCCAGTAATTCCCTTGCCCCCCAAGATGGACCCCGTTTTCCGAATATAACGATTTACGACAACGTTATCGCCCAACATAGATTGATGACCGAGGTGCTTGGTGTCGAGAGCATCAGGTTGGTCACCGGTGCATCGATGGGTGGTCTGCAAAGCTATCAATGGGCCACCCTTTTCCCCGACATGGTTCGGGCAATCGCGCCGGTTTGCGGCGCCGCGCGCTGCTCGCGCCACAATTTCGTGTTTTTGGAAGGGGTAAAGGCGGCGTTGACCGCCGATGCAGCGTGGAAAGAAGGAGAATATTGCGCGCAGCCTCAGCGCGGCATTAAGGCCCTGGCGCGGGTCTTTGCCGGATGGGGGCTCAGTCAGGCCTATTACCGGAACCGGCTGGACGAGCAGTTGGCGTTTAGCAGCTTGGAAGAATTCCTGGTCAATTTCTGGGAACCGGAATTCCTACGCCGGGACGCAAACAATCTACTGGCCATGCTTTGGACGTGGCAGCAGGCCGATATCAGTGACAATTCTTTGTTTGGTGGCAATTTTGAGACGGCCCTGCAGGCAATAAGAGCAAAAACAATCCTTTTGCCCTCGGCAACAGATCTCATTTTTCCGGTCGCCGATAATGAGTATGAAGCGCGCCAAATGAGCGGCGCCGAATGCCGCCCAATTCCCTCGATCAATGGCCATTTCGCCTGCGCGCCCCTGGACCCGTCCGATGGCGCATTTATTGATACTGCTTTGCGCGAATTGCTCTAATCGGCGGCGGCCATAATGCCTTGCGGCAGTGGGCCAAAATCGAATTTTGGCGCCGGTCCGCGAGCCTTGCGTAGTTTTTCTCGTGCCGCCTCGGTTGCGCTCTCGTCGACTTGCGAGGTGTCGTCAAGGACGACACCGTAGCGCTCCTCAGCCATTTCCCGTGAAACGAGGTCATGGCGCGCGTCTCGGGCGACTTCGGCGGCTGGGCGCTCGTATGGGTCGCCCCAGCCACCGGATCCAGCAGTTCGATAAATGATTTTATCGCCGGGTTGAACTTTTAAATTGTCGAACTTGGATGGGATGCGTTCCGGCTCGTCTTGGCCCACCCGCAGAATATATTTTTCTGATGTGCCGCCATACATACCGCCGTTAATGCCCCATGGGGGGATGGTTTCGCGGTCGTCATGGATGGAGATTTCTCCCGCCGCCAAGACTCTATAAATTTTTTCGATGCCGCAACCGCCGCGATGCAAGCCCGGCCCACCGGTGTCGCGGATCGGTCGGTAACTATCGATCATGACCGGGTAATAGTTTTCGATATATTCAATGGGTGTCGCGCTGAATAGCGGCCACCAGGAGGCTCCGTCGAAACCATCACCACGCGGCCGCCCAGGCACACCACCAAATAACAGCTCGACCAGCTGAAAATATTTATCGTTCTTGTCGTGTCCGGTAAAAATGAAATGAGGGCTAGTGCCGTATCCTGCAGCCATTGAGAGATGCGGCGCCTGCTGACCCAATGCACCGGCCTGGCAATCGAAAAATCTTGTATGTGTATTGAGCCGGTTTCCGAGGGCGGCGGGAAAGCGTGGGTTGAGCAGGCTGCCCTCGGGCAGCACGATCTCGAATAAGTCGTAAAACCCCTCGTTGAAAAGGATATCGGGATCGAAAGCCATGATCATGTAGACGCCGAAAAAAAGTTTACAGAGGCCTTCATGAATATGGAAATTTATCGGTCCTTCCGCCTGGTCATCGGTGCCGGTCCAATCGAAAACTGCGATGTCGCCCCTACGGTAGATCGACAAAGTCATTTTAAAGGGCCCGTTACCGCGCCCGTCATCATCGACATAATCGGTAAATGAAACCGGCTCTTCCGGAATATATTTGTGGATCAGCACCTGCATCGCTTGGCGGGTGCGAGCCAGCAGCAGATCACACGCTTGCATATAGACATCACGCCCGAACCGGTCGCAGATCTCACCAACACGGGTTGCGGCGGCGCGGGTTCCTGCGATCAGCGCCATCATGTCGCTGCGGTTGGTATCCGGGGTGCGCGAATTATTCAGCATGATGTCGAGGACACCCTCATTGAGGACACCCTTGTCGAAAATTTTAACCGGGGGGACCCGCAGCCCTTCTTCCCAAATGGTTCGACTATCGGCGGGCATCGAGCCGGGGACCTTACCGCCGACATCGATCATATGGCCAAAAATGGAGCTGAATCCGACCAGCGTTTCTTCGTGATAAATTGGCATCATCACACACCAGTCATTGACATGACTGATCGATCCTTTGCTGGCATAGGGGTCGTTCCAAATAAATACGTCGCCATCATTTACCTGATGATCGAATTTCTGCAGAACCTCGGGGATGTAGGAGCCGAACTGGCCGACCACCATCTGACCGCGTTCATTGCAGATCATTGGAAATTCGTCATGCTGTTCGCGGATCACCGGCGAAAGCGATATTCGCCGCACCACCTCATCCATCTCAAACCGGGCGCTTTTTAACGCGTTCTCAATAATATCGAGGGTGATCGGGTCGACCTCTTGGCTAGTCATTGTTCTTACCTCCATCGGTCGGCCAAATAACGAGATTGCCGAATTGATCAACCTCGGCCCGGTGATCGGGCAAGAGCAGTGTTGTCGTGTCATACTGGCGGATGATCGCCGGGCCTTGGATTGTCGTGCCTTGAGTTAGTTTCTCGCGGTCGTAATTGGGCGTATCGACCCAGGTGCCGCGGAAATATGTCGGGTGGTGCTCAATGATCGCGTCATCCGGGTTTGCGTCGGCGCCACCGGCCGGTGCCTTTTCGATGAGTGCGGGCATTGCACCGATGGCAACAACGCGAAGAGCGACCAATTCCACCGGAACGTCAAAGCGTACACCGTACATGCGATCATGCAGATCGTGAAAACTTGACAAAACTCTCTCCAGATCGTCGTCGTCGATCGCCTTTTGTGGAAGATCAACGGTGACCTCGAAGCCTTGCTGTTCATAGCGCAGGTCGATTGTGTATCGCACGCTCTGATCGCCCGGTGCGACGCTCTCTTCATCCAGCCAATCACCGGCAAGTTTCTGCAATCGTCGACAATGAGACCATAACTCGTCGGCTTTAAATTCATCGCCGGACCGAATGAGTGTTTGCACAAATTCGTTCTTGAACTCCGATTGGACGAAACCGAGGGCCGAAAGCACGCCGGGATTTGGCGGCACGATGACCGGATAACAACCTAGCACCGCAGCCATCGCGTTGGCGTGCAGTGGTCCGGCGCCGCCGAATGCGACAATGCCGAATTCACGCGGATCGAGGCCGCGCTGCACGGTGACCAGCCGCAATGCGCCGAGCATGGTCTCATTGGCAATATCGAGGATGCCCTGCGCCGCAGCTTCCGCGTCGAGACCGATTGCCGTGCCGATCTTTGCGACGGCGGCGCGTGCGCCATCGACGTTGAGTGTCATTTCGCCGCCAAGCAATTTGGCCGGCAAATAACCGAGAGTGACATTGGCGTCGCTTACCGTTGCTTGCGTCCCGCCCTTGCCATAAGCGACGGGACCCGGTTTGGCGCCGGCACTAGCTGGCCCAACCCGCAAGGATTTCGTTAATTCGGAGACGTTGGCAATCGACCCGCCGCCAGCGCCGACACTGCGAATATCGAGGGTCGGAACCTTGGCTGGGAAATAGCCAACTTCTGTTGAGCGTGCGACCGTAGGTTCGCCATCAAGGATGACCGAAACGTCGGTAGACGTGCCGCCCATATCAAAGGCGAGGAGCTTGTTGACCCCGGTCTTTCGGGCAATGATCGCTGTGCTGGTGACGCCGCCTGCTGGACCCGACAGGATCGTGTGGACAGGTCGCTCTGATGCAGCTTCAGCACTCATCAGGCCGCCGTCGGACCGCACGATGTGTAGTCTGGCCTTGATGTTTTCCTGGTCTAGCCGCGATGCAAATTGCGACAGATAGTTATGCATGATGGGGCGTACGTAATCGTTCATCACTGTGGTGATGGCCCGGTCATATTCGCGAAATTCCGGCAGGATGTCGGACGACAGTGAAACTGGGATGTCGGGAAAATGTTCCGCAACGATCTTTTTGAGGACGCGTTCATGATCAGGATTTGCATATGAATGCAGCAGTGAAATCGTCAGCGCCTCAATTCCCGAGCCGCAAAGGTCTTTAATGGCCTCTGTGGCTTGTGCAATGTCGAGCTGTGTATCGACGCCGCCACGTGCGTCAATGCGCTCGACAATGCCCTTTGTGTCATCGAGGCGGGCCAGGGGTTCCGGCTTATCCATGATGATCCAGCCAAACAGCGGCCCAGGTGTCCAGCTCTTTGCCAGATGCAGAGTATATTCGAAACCCTTGGTGGTGAGCAGCCCGACCCGCGCGCCTTTGCCCTCAAGGACTGCGTTGGTGGCGACCGTTGCCCCATGCAGGATGAGGTCGATATCGGCGGGCTTTACCCCCGAAATTTCGCTGATTTGGCGAATTCCATCGATCACGCCGATCGATTGATCCTCTGGCGTTGAGGGTGTTTTTGCCCGAAAACTGCGTTCGGTAGCATCGTCATATAGCAGGAGATCGGTAAAGGTACCCCCCACGTCGATGCCCAATCTGATAGCCATTTTCGATCCTGCCCCTCGGTTAGATTAATGACAAAGAGTAGACATTTATGGTGCGCCCGTCCAACTTCGCCGCTAGCAGTCGTTGATATTTATTACCGCCTGCATTTGTTCGGTCCGGCTCGTATTGAGTACTTGCCTAAACAGCGGCAAAGCCCTTTGCCATTGGGCGCAAGCTGCCTGTGTATCGCCCAGAGCTTTGAGGTCGGATCCTAATTCGGCCGTTTGCCTGGCGATTCCGCTGGTATGATTTAGCGTTTCGAAATGAGCCAGGGCGGTTCGATGAAAATTTGCGGACGCCTCATGGTCGCCGCGCATCCGAGCCAACATACCTAAGTCTTCGTTCACCATCGCCAGGCCACTTGTGCGGCCGAGTTCCTCCTCCAATTCCAGCGCATGCAATTGGAAAAGCTCGGCTTGCTCGAGCTGTCGCTGCAAAACCAAAATCCGACCGGTGATACTGGAAATGACGGCCAGATACGCTTTGTCATCTAGTTCTTCTGCAATTGCGAGGGCGGCTCGGCCGTTGGCCTCGGTGTCGAACATATCGCCGGTGCGCAAGGCGATGAGGGCAAGGCCCGTGCGAGCGGCCATTGTCGCCGCTTTGTTTTCCCCTTCTTCTTCGCTGGGGCCTGAGAGGAACAACGCCATATCGTAGGCACGGACCGCTAGGTCCTCACGTCCTTCGCGCTGGGAAATATGTCCCAGGTGAGCCCAGGACAAAGCCAGGTCGGCACCAAGGGAAGCTGTTTCCGAGTATATATTCAAGGCTGCATCCGTATCGCGCAGCGCGGTCAATGCCGCCAGATTTTGACCTGCCTGTGCGAGGGCAAGTTGATCAATTTCAAGTCGTTCCTTCTCCTGCTCATATAGGTCCGATAAAACGGCTTCCCCGGACAGCGTATCGCTATCGCGCAGGGCATCAAAAACGTCGCCGATGTGGGGCAATTCTTGTGCGGCGAGGCTCGAGATTGCTCCGAAAAGCTGTGCTGTCCGATCATCGTCGTCGGGCATCATTCGGGATAAATCCAGGTCGAGTTCCGCGATAGACCTTTTTCGTTGAGCCGATAAAATGAGATTTTGGACGATTGACGATACGCTCGCAGGGTTAGTGGGAGCGGCCGACTTATGAGTATCCAAGGTGACCAAATGGGTGTAGGCAAAAAAAGCTGCCAATGCCGAGAGAAATATGAAACCTAGTACTGCAATTCTCCGCATGCTGTTTCTATCTTTCACTTGCCCGTGGGAATGTTTGCTTGGAAGAAGCGGCTTTGTCACGTGTGAGCATTCCGGAAATACCCGATCCGGAAGTATATGTGGCATCTTAGGCCAAATAAAGCTGTGGGTATTTATCGATCCAAAGCTTTGCGAATTTTTTGTGCGAGGTCGGATCTGCTATATGGCTTGTGCAGCAAATTCGCCGTTAGTTTGGAGCGCATGTCGTTGTCGATCCCGCTGCGGCCCTCACTTGCTTGGGTGGTCTGGGTTGCAGAAAAGCCGGAGGCCAATAAGATTTTCATTTCCGGATGTTTTTTTAGCCCCTCTGTTGCGAGGTGAAACCCGTCCATGCCGTTGGGCATTATGACGTCGCTGAACAGGAGGTCGATGGTTGTGGTGTGATCGAGAATGTCGAGAGCGCCGCTACCGTCACCTGCAGTAACGACCCTGTAGCCGAGAGCTTCTAAATGTGACGTTGCGATCTCCAGCACCGCTTCCTCGTCGTCGACAATTAATATGGTCTCGGTGCCTTTCGGCAATCCTTTCAGCCCAGCGGTTGTTACCGCCTCTTTTTTCGCCGTTGGCGCCGCACGTGGCAGATAAAGACGGAAAGTCGTTCCTTCGCCTGGCTGAGAATATACAATAATGTTGCCGTTTGAGCGTTCGATAAAACCGTAGACCATACTTAAGCCGAGGCCGGTTCCCTTGCCTCTTTCTTTGGTTGAATAAAAGGGTTCGAAAATCCTATCCTTGACCTCGGCGCTCATGCCCGTTCCGGTATCACTGATCGAAACCAAAATAAATTCCCCGGCACGCAACCCGGGATTTAGCTTGGCAAAATCTTCGTCGAGAGTTTTGTTTTCGGTCTCAATTGTCAATGTGCCGCCGTTGGGCATTGCGTCGCGCGCGTTTAAGGCCAAGTTTACGATGACATCTTCAAACTCGCCGGGTTCAAATTCCGCTGGCCAGAGATCGTCGGAAAGATTTTTGTTTACGGTGATTCCCACCGTAAGAGATTTGGCGATTATGTCGTCGACGTCAGTGAGGCATTGATTGGCGGAGGTGATTTTTTTGTTTTTGGGTTGTGCGCGGGTGAATTTGAGCAGCCTGTCGGTAAGCGCTGATCCCCGTTTCACGCCCTTCAACGCGGTTTCTATGCGCGCCAAAACTTTGGGGTTATCGGATAAATTTGATTTGGCGATTTCCAAGTTTCCCATGACAATACCGAGGATATTGTTGAAATCATGGGCAATACCGCCGCCTAGCTCACCAACAGCCTGCATTTTTTGGGCGTGCTGCAATTGTTCTTCCCGACGTCGTTCGTAGGTGATGTCGCGAACCACACCGGTTATATGCGCGGGTTTCCCCTGCTCATCGCGTGAACATTCGGCCCTCGATTCGACCAAAAGATAGCTTCCATCTTTTTTTCTGGTGCGATATTCGCGATGAAAATTGGGAATTTCACCGGCCAAAAAGGCTTCAAAATAGGCTATGTTTTCCTGTAGTTCGTCGGGGTGTAGGAGGGCTCTAAAACAGTCCTGGGATGGCTTCAGCTCAGATGTTTCGTAACCGAGCATTTCCCCAAACCGGTCAGAGAAAAATGTACGGCCGCTTTCTACTTCGAAATCCCAAATGGCATCCGACGTTGCGGCTGTCGCCCGTTGATAGCGTAACTCACTTTCCCTGAGCGCTGTCTCCATTTCCTGCTGCTTAGTGACGTCGGTCGAAATGGTAACGATGTAGGGGATTTCTCCCTCAGCATCGAAAATCGGGAATTTTGTCGCCAAGGTTGCGATGCTGCGACCTTCATGCTGCCTTTTGACGATGCGGGTTAAATGTTTGCCCGTGTTAAAAATTTGGTCGTCGAACTCGGAAACTTCGTTTGAATAAAGTGGGTGATCTGAAACATCTTGAGGGTTGCCCCATAATCGCTGGGGCATCGAAATTCCAAGGCGGCCGCTCGCAACGGGATTAACCATGGCTAAGCGCCCATCGGCCATTTTTACACTGATACCGACCGGAGCGTTTTCCATAATTGAATGGAGTAAATCATCGCTCTCCCGCAGCGCAGATTCAGCGCGCGCTAACTCAGTGAGATCGGTGATGCTGACCGGAATATTTTTGAATCCGCTTATGGTTTCCGGTATCGGCACCGAAATAACAGCCTTGATATCGTTTCCGTCTAGGGAGCGAAAATTTATTTCGGATCGAAAAGACTTTTCCCCATCCCATATCGCACATAGCTCCTCGACGAAAACGTCGACGGCATTTTCCCCTAATGTCTCATCGATACGATAAATAAAATCGGCTTCGGTTTTAGCGCCAAATAAGTTCAATGTCGCCCTGTTAACCCGCACCACCTCAACCATGGCGGTCAGTTCCAATACTTTATCGCTATGGTCATTCAGATATTGGCGGAGGTCGGTAATGCCTTTTTCGCGCAAGCGCCCTAGCATGGAACAAACTTCCGAATAATCTTCCTGCCAGATGGACGTTTCGGAGTTTTCGAATAAATCCCGATATACCAGATGCGCCAAGTGCAATTCGTCCTGGGCATGGATGATTTTTCGACGGCCCATTTCAAATATCGTGGCCAGAATAATTAACATTGCGCTGGCTACGATAACTAAGGCTGCTACAACGAGTTGGAGTTGGTGGTAAAAATCGGTGACCTCGGCAACATCGATTTCGGTTGCAATGCCGAAATCATATTCGGCATCCCAACGCCAAGTGCCGAAAACCGGAACGCCGCGATAATCGCGATAACCCTCTAGGTTTACCCCATCCTCACCGGCGATAGCATTTTGAGCCATCAGCGTCAGTGGGCGTTGATCTATAGGTGTCGCCCCTGGCTCACCCTCAATGAGGTTTCTCCCGGGGTCACGGATTAAAATATTTAGAATGGAATGTTGTCCGGGCGCTAACAGGCCCGCCTGGGCCAATTGATCGCCGAACCGGGTGTCACTAATTAATCTACCATTTCGGTCGAAAGCATAGGTTTCACCGGTCTCGCCAATTCTACCGCGCTGAAAAAGAGCGGTGAAGGAGTTGGCAGGGTCGACGCGAAATGCGAGTAAGGCGATGATCTCGTCGACACTGTTTTTCACTGGTGCAACGACGAACATTGTCTGAAAGCCGTCAATCATTCTGCCCGTTTCGTCGGGTAACGGAACGTCGGATTGCTGCGGCAGAATTATCGCCGTTTGCCCCGCCCAGACCGTTGCCAAATCATCCGCGTGATCGACCAGGAAATTGATCGTCCCAGTATTTTCGTCTCTGGTCGATGCAAGGCTCGTATAGTCGGGTGCAATGACGAAAAAACCGCGAAAATTTTTTCCTGTAATGTGGGGGCGCAGTACGGTCCGGAGGGAGTTCTGCGCCCTGGATTGAATGAGTGCCGCTTGAGTGCGCTCAATCTCCAACAGCTCTTGAGTTAGAGCAATGACACTGGGTGTCTGACCCCAAATCGAGACGTCACTGGCTAATTCGTCTGCCCAATCGTGGAATGTCTGATGGGATGCGTCGAGGATTGCGATTAGCTCGGTCCCGGTGCGGTCGCGAATTTCCTCGTCGATTTTCACCATGGTGAAAATCGCGATGGCGACAATTAGCAAAATGGCCGCCCCCGTTGCAGAAACCGTGGTCCGGGAAGCAAAGATCATTCAGCACCTCGGCGGCGCGAGTTCGCGCGAGCATGGTGAGCACTCATGACGGGCCCCCAATTATGGTGTTGCCACGAAATAATGTTTCAAATGCTGCGCTACATTTCGCACCAAATTTCCTGCAAGAGAATGATTTGGATCATTTTTGCCATATATGGGGGGAGAAGTAGCCAGCCGTTGCCGCTTTGCAAATTTGTTTGCAAAGCGGCTCAAGGCAGGAACCTGAGAGATATTTGCGTCCGATGACGATGGTCAGGTGGTTGATAGCTGGTAATTCGGCGTTGACTGGGACAGGGAAATCTCGTCGTCGGTCATGTCGGCGGGAATATCGGCAAATAGCGGCGTGCTGAGATACCGTTCACCAGTATCGGGCAGCATACACAAAATTGTCGCACCCTTGGGTGCGTTAGCCGCAACCTGCAAAGCGCCGGCAAAAGTCGCGCCGGCTGAGATACCGACGAAAATCCCTTCCTTGGTTGCCAGCTCGCGGCTCCATTTCATGGCGTCGGCGCCGTTGATCGTAAGTATTTGGTCGATAAGGTCCATATCGACCGCTTCACCGGCAATTTTAGGAATAAAGTCGGGGCTTAAACCCTGCAATGGATGGGGTTTGAAGGCAGGGTGACTGGCTGCCGGGGCACCGTCGGGTTTGCGATCTTGGTCTTGACCGCTGGTTAGCATCGGCGCGTCGGCGGGTTCGCAGACGATAACTTTCGTATCCGGCCGTTCTTTGGCGAGTACCCGGGCGACGCCTTTGAGGGTGCCGCCGGTGCCAAATCCGGTCACCCAATAATCGAGCGGCCCATCGGCAAAATCGTCGATGATCTCGCGGGCGGTGGTGCGGCTATGCATATCGGGATTGGCCTCGTTTTCGAATTGACGGGTCATGAACCAGCCATTGGCCTCGGCAAGTTCGACCGCCTTATTGACCATGCCGGTCCCTTTTTCTGCTGCCGGGGTGAGAATGACTTTGGCCCCGAGAAAGCGCATCAATCGCCGCCGCTCAACACTGAAACTTTCGGCCATGGTGACGACGAGGGGATATCCCTTTTGGGCGCAAACCATGGCGAGACCGATGCCGGTGTTGCCGCTGGTTGCCTCGACAACCGTTTGGCCGGGCTTGAGTGCGCCTTTTTTCTCGGCGTCCTCGATAACCCCAAGGGCCAACCGATCTTTGACCGAACCCAGGGGGTTAAACGCCTCGATTTTCACGTAAAGGTCAACGCCTTCAGGCGCCAAACGGCCAATTTTGACGACGGGCGTATTGCCGACGGTTTCTAGAATATTTTTGTACTTGCGTCCCATCGACAATGCTCCAGTTTGATGATGTTTGCCTTAGACGGCATGATTAGGTTTCGATAATGAATTCATCGCTTAAGGCTTTTTCGAGGGCCGCCAAATCGCTGGGTACGGGCAAGCCCATGGCACGGATTTCATTTAATTTCTCATGGATCAGCAGATATATTTCGTGCCTGTCCTCGGGCTGGTTTTCGAGCCGATTGATGAGCAAGCCCAACTCCGCCTGAATATCGTCGAATGCCATGTTACGCGCTCCAATTAACGGGTTTACCAATGATCGCATGAATGACCTGCTGGTGACCAGGGGCGGATCGGGAATTATCGACCTACGGTTTAGTCTTTAATATTTTTATCTTTCAAGTTTTGCTTGGGCCGCACAATTTTGTTACCTTGCCCGGCTGACGGGCTCCAGACATTGAAAAATGAGAGTGGGCGAACGATTCCCAATAGGGAATACGAGGAGGTATGCGTGACGAAAATTAACCGCGATTTCAACGCGGTAAGGGGATTTCCGAACCGGCAAGGCCTGTATGACAGCGCCAATGAGCACGACGCCTGTGGCGTTGGTTTTGTGGCCAATATCAAGGGTCGGAAGAGCCATGAGATTGTTCGGCAAGGCCTGCAAATCCTGGTTAACCTCACCCATCGGGGGGCGGTTGGCGCTGACCCCAAGGCCGGTGACGGCGCAGGACTATTGATCCAAATCCCGGACGCATTTTATCGCGCCGAGTGCGCTGGGCTGGGGTTTGACCTGCCGAATGAGGGTGATTACGGCGTGGCAATGCTGTTCGCGCCCCAGAATGCTGATCTGCGCAGGACATGCGAGGCGATTGTCGAAACCCTGGTTACAGAAGAAGGCCTGGCGGTACTTGGTTGGCGGGACGTGCCCGTCGATAACGTCGATTTGGGCGAGAGCGTTAAATCGACGGAGCCGTTTATTCGTCAATTATTTGTCCGCCGCGGTGAAAATTGCGCCGATATTGATGCGTTTGAACGCAGACTTTTTGTCGTCCGCAAGCGAGCGGTGCGTGACGTTGAAGCTCTTGGGGCCGATTACCGGGATTTCTACGTGCCGTCATTCTCGGCCAGGACCGTGCTCTATAAAGGCATGCTGCTGGCCGATCAGGTGGCGCGCTTCTATTCAGATTTGAACGACGAGCGGGTGGTTTCGGCTCTGGCGATGGTCCATCAGCGTTTTTCGACCAATACTTTTCCGACTTGGAAGTTGGCCCAGCCGTTCCGCATGACCTGCCACAATGGTGAGATTAATACCCTGCGTGGCAATCTTAACTGGATGAATGCGCGACGCCATTCGATGCAGTCGGATCTTCTTGGCGCCGATCTCGATAAGGTTTGGCCGCTGATACCTGAGGGACAGTCGGATTCGGCCTGTTTTGATAACGCACTCGAACTCTTGGTGCTCGGCGGCTATTCGCTGGCCCATGCGATGATGTTGCTGATCCCCGAGGCATGGAACGGCAATGCGTTAATGAGCGGTGAGCGTCGGGCTTTTTACGAATATCACGCCGCCTTGATGGAACCCTGGGACGGGCCGGCGGCGGTGGCCTTTACCGATGGCAAGCAAATTGGCGCGACCCTTGACCGGAACGGGTTGCGGCCGGCCCGATATCTGGTCACTGACGACGATATGGTTCTGATGGCGTCGGAGATGGGTGTGCTGCCAATTGACGAGGCGAGCATCGTCAAAAAATGGCGGTTGCAGCCGGGCAAAATGCTGCTCATCGACCTAGAGCAGGGCCGGATTATCGACGACGCTGAAATCAAGGCGGAGCTGTCGGCGGCACAGCCCTATCAGGAATGGCTCGACCGAACGCAAATCGTTTTGGAGGATTTGCCGCCCGCTGCTGCGGATGCCGAGCCGAGCAATGTGGACCTGCTGCATTTACAGCAAGCGTTCGGCTACACCCAGGAAGATTTAAAAATGCTGATGGCGCCGATGGCGGCCACCGGCCAGGAGGCACTTGGGTCGATGGGAATCGACACGCCTATCGCGCCGCTGTCGAGCAAACCCAAGCTCCTATATACTTATTTCAAGCAACTTTTTGCCCAGGTGACCAACCCGCCAATTGACCCGATCCGTGAAGAGTTGGTGATGTCGCTGGTGTCGCTGATCGGGCCGCGGCCCAATTTGCTTGGTCTCGATGAAACCGGCGCCCATCGTCGTCTCGAAGTTCGCCAGCCGATACTGACCAATGGGGATTTGGAAAAAATACGGTCGATCGGCGATATCGCTGAAAATACGTTTCGGACGGTTACCCTCGATTTGACCTATCCGGTCGAAAAGGGTGCGGGGGGCATGCCGGGCAAGCTCGCCGAACTTTGCGTCCAGGCGCAGGAGGCGTGTGAGGAAGGGTATAATATCCTCATCTTGAGTGACCGCAATGTTAACGAAGTGAATGTGGCGATACCGGCGCTTCTGGCCACGTCGGCGGTGCACCATCACCTAATTCGTCAGGGTCTGCGTACAGGCAGTGGCCTTGTGGTCGAGACAGGCGAGGCCCGCGAGGTCCATCACTTCTGTTTGCTGGCTGGGTATGGCGCCGAAGCGATTAACCCCTATCTTGCCTTCGACACATTGAACCAAATGCGCGCTGACCAGCTTGCCGGCCACAGCGCTGCCGACGTCCAGCGCCGCTATATCAAGGCGGTTAATAAAGGCATCTTAAAGGTAATGTCGAAGATGGGCATATCGACTTACCAATCCTATTGCGGTGCCCAGATTTTCGATGCCGTGGGACTGGCCAGCGATTTCGTCGAAGAACATTTCTTCGGCACGCGGACGGCAATTGAAGGGATTGGGCTTGAACAGGTTGCGCAAGAAACTTTGACGCGTCATGCAGCCGCCTTCGGCGATGCCGAAATATACCAAAAATTCCTCAGTGTTGGGGGGGACTATGCGTTCCGTCTGCGGGGCGAAAGCCACACGTGGACCCCCGATACGATTGCCAATTTACAGCATGCGGTCAGAGGAAATACGAAGGATAAATACGACGAATTTGCACGTCAGGTGAATGATCAAAGTAAACAGGCGATGACCATTCGCGGCCTGTTTGATCTGATGCCGGCGACAGAGTCGATACCGATCGAAGAGGTCGAGCCAGCAAGTGAGATCGTCAAGCGATTTTCAACCGGCGCTATGTCCTATGGCTCGATTTCGCGCGAGGCGCACACAAATTTAGCCGTCGCCATGAACCGGATCGGCGGCAAATCAAATACCGGCGAGGGCGGCGAAGAGCCCGACCGTTTTGTGCCAAAAGCCAATGGAGATTCCCAGCGCTCGGCGATCAAACAGGTTGCCTCGGGTCGGTTTGGCGTGACGGCGGAATATCTAGTCAATGCCGACATGATGCAAATCAAGATGGCCCAAGGGGCAAAGCCCGGCGAAGGTGGCCAATTACCTGGTCGCAAGGTCGACGCGGTGATTGCCAAGGTTCGCTACTCAACACCGGGGGTTGGGCTAATATCGCCGCCGCCCCATCACGATATCTATTCGATCGAGGATTTGGCGCAGCTGATCTATGATCTGAAAAACGTCAACCCGAAGGGCGATGTCAGCGTCAAATTGGTGTCCGAAATCGGCGTCGGCACGGTGGCCGCCGGGGTGGCCAAGGCCAAGGCCGACCATGTGACGATCTCCGGGTTTGACGGTGGCACCGGCGCCAGTCCGCTGACCTCAATTGTCCATGCTGGGTCGCCGTGGGAAATCGGTCTCGCCGAAACGCACCAGACCCTGACCCTCAACGATCTACGTGGTCGAATTGCCGTGCAGGTCGATGGCGGGGTGCGCACCGGCCGTGATGTTGTTGTTGGCGCTTTGCTTGGCGCCGATGAATTTGGGTTTGCCACGGCGCCGCTGATTGCGTCGGGATGCGTGATGATGCGCAAATGCCATCTCAATACTTGCCCCGTCGGCATCGCTACCCAAGACCCGGAATTGCGCCGACGCTTCACCGGAAAACCAGAGCATATCATCAACTATCTGTTTTTCGTCGCCGAAGAGGCGCGCGAATTAATGGCGATGATGGGGTTCCGCACCGTTGATGAGATGATTGGCCGGTCCGATCGCATCGACCGGCGTGACGCGATTGCCCATTATAAGGCCCAAGGGTTGGATTTTTCCCGTCTGCTGCATCGGCCCAACGTCCCCGACCATGTCGCGACCCGCCACATAGATCGCCAGGTTCATGCGATTGACGACATCCTTGACCGCAAATTGATCAAGGATGCGCAACCGGCTCTCGAGGACGGCAAACCGGTCGTCATAGAAAACAAAATCGGCAACACCGATAGGACCGTCGGCGCGATGTTGTCGGGTGAGGTCGCCTCACGTTACGGGCATAAGGGCCTGCCCGAGGGTACGATCGCGATCAAACTAACCGGCACGGCCGGTCAGAGTTTTGGCGCGTTTGCTGCCCACGGCGTTTCCATCGATCTGGTTGGCGAGGCAAATGATTATGTAGGCAAGGGCCTAAGCGGCGGCCAATTGACCATACGGCCACCGGCGGACACTAAAATCACACCGGAGAAAAGCATCATCATCGGTAACACCGCTCTTTACGGCGCAATTTCGGGCGAATGTTTCTTTAATGGCGTCGCTGGTGAGCGCTTTGCTGTGCGCAACTCGGGCGCCATCGCGGTGGTTGAGGGAACCGGGGATCATTGCTGCGAATATATGACCGGCGGCGTGGTTGTCGTGCTCGGCGAAGTTGGGCGAAATTTTGCCGCCGGGATGAGTGGCGGCATTGCCTATGTGCTGGATGAAGACGGCCAGTTTGAGGCGCGCTGCAATCTCACCATGGTCGATCTTGAACCGGTGGTGGCCGAGGATGAAACAATGGAAGAAATGGCGCATCAGGGGGGCGATCTCGAATCTCATGGCCGGGTCGATTTCATGCGTGACGATGACATGACCAGGGGTGATGCGGATCGGCTTCGCCGTCTCATCGAAAGCCATGCGCGGCAGACAAATTCTGCGCGGGCTGGTGTCATTCTCGATGACTGGGAAACCTATCTGCCGAAATTTGTCAAAGTCATTCCCGTCGAATATCGACGCGCCCTGCAAGAGATCGAGGCGGCGCGCCAGGCCGAAATGACAAATGCGGCGGGGAGTGCGTAACATGGGCAAGATTACCGGTTTCCTCGAAATTGACCGCCAGGATCGCAAAAATCGACCCGCCGGAGATCGCATCAGGCATTACGATGAATTCGTGCTGCCGATGGAGCTGGAGCAGGTCGCAAAGCAGGGCGCGCGCTGCATGGATTGTGGCATCCCGTTCTGTCACCAGGGTTGTCCGGTCAATAATATCATTCCCGATTGGAATGATTTTGCTTATCGCCAGGATTGGGCGTCGGCGCTCGATGTTTTGCATTCGACCAATAATTTTCCTGAATTTACCGGTCGGGTCTGTCCGGCCCCGTGCGAAGAGGCCTGCACCCTCAATATTGAAGACAGTCCGGTCACGATTAAAACCATCGAATGCAGCATCGTCGATAACGGGTGGGAAAAAGGCTTGATCCAGCCCAAAATCGCCGACCGGAAAACAGGCAAACGGGTTGCCGTGGTCGGCGCCGGTCCGGCGGGATTGGCCTGCGCCCAGCAGCTTGCCCGGGCCGGGCACGAGGTGATGGTTTTTGAGAAAAATGCCAAACCCGGCGGGTTACTTCGCTACGGCATTCCCGATTTTAAAATGAGCAAACATCTCATTGACCGGCGGGTCGATCAAATGGTCGCCGAAGGTGTTGAGTTTCGCACCAATTGCGCCGTCGGCGCGGATATTGATGCGCAAGACCTGGTGAAGGATTTTGACGCGGTGGCGCTCACCGGCGGTTCGGAAGTGGCCCGCGATATCGATGTTGAAGGCCGCGACCTTGATGGAATTCATCAGGCCATGGACTTTCTGCCCCAGCAAAACCGGCGGGTCGGTGGCGAAGATCTGGGCGACGTCGCCGAAATTTTGGCTGACGGCAAACATGTCGTGGTGATTGGTGGCGGTGATACCGGATCTGATTGTATTGGCACGTCATTTCGCCAGGGAGCAATCTCCGTGACCCAAATCGAGATTATGCCAAAGCCACCCGAGGCACCGGAAAAAGGCGTTACTTGGCCGCTATGGCCGGCAAAATTGCGGACATCGTCGTCGCAAGCCGAGGGCGCGGAACGCGATTGGAGTGTGGCGACCAAAAATTTTAGCGGTAGCGATGGCTCCGTCACGACCCTGCATGCGGTAAAACTAGACGAAAAAATGCAAGAAGTGCCGGGCAGTGAATTTACCCTAAAAGCGGATCTCGTTTTGCTCGCGATGGGCTTCTTGCACCCCGTTCCGGCGGGGCCGATTGAGGCGCTGGGGCTGGAGCTGGATCAGCGCGGCAATATTCTGGCCGATACCCAGACTTATTTAACCTCTACGCCGAAGGTTTTTGCGGCGGGCGATATGCGCCGGGGACAGTCGCTGGTTGTCTGGGCGATCCGGGAAGGGCGCCAATGCGCGCGCTCAATCGACGAATTTCTTATGGGTGAAACAGGCCTAGCACGGTAGGCAAAAACAAGAAGGGAGTTCTTGTTTATGCGATTATTAGAGATGGGAAATCAGCGTACCTGCTGGAGTGCTCTCAGTTTATATGCTCTTGCGCTGATATCGTTATTTGCTCAACCGGCCGTTGGGCAACCCGCCCTAGATCGGCTCTCGGTCCCGAATTTACCGTCGACGCTATTTAATTATGTCGATATCGATTTTCCCGACTATTTTTTTGGTCAAGTTTTGCCGCGAACGCGGTTTCAAACGCCGGTCATGGAAAACGACAATACACCGGGCGATAACCCAACGACCGATGAAGGGGCGACCCTTGGTCGGGTGCTCTTTTACGATATCAGTTTGAGCCAAAATGGTACGATTTCCTGCGCGTCTTGCCACAAGCAGGAGCTCGGATTTTCCGATGATCGGCGCAGAAGCGTCGGTTTCGCCGGGGGAGAGACACGCCGGCATTCGATGGGGCTCACCAACGCGCGCTTTAACCGGCGGCGGCGTGCGTTTTGGGATGAACGGGCGGCGTCGCTGGAAGACCAGGCATTGCAGCCCGTCCAGGATCTGGTCGAGATGGGGCTGACCTTGGCCGAGGCTGAGGACCGGGTCCGTGGGCAATCTTTCTATCCGCCTCTGTTTGAAGCAGCCTTTGGCGATCCGCAAGTGACCTCGGATCGCATGGCAAAGGCGATCGCTCAATATGTGCGCTCGTTGGTCAGTGTTGGGTCAAAATATGACACTGGCCGAGCGATGGTCGATAGCCCCCTGGACCGGTTCCCCAACTTTACGCCGGAAGAAAATGCGGGAAAATTCCTGTTTATGGCCTCGCGGATCGGCGGTGGGGCCGATTGCGTCGGGTGCCACACGACCGAGGCTTTTATTAACTCCAAGGCGGGCCCGATAAACCCTGGTCTTGACCTCAGCAATGAAGACGATAGTGGGGCCTTTGAAGCCACTGGTCAAATCCGCGATAGCGGTGCCTTTCGCATTCCGTCGCTTAAAAATATCGGGGTGACAGCGCCCTATATGCATGATGGTCGATTTGCCACTCTGGAAGAGGTGGTCGAACATTATAGCACCGATGTTCAGGCCAATCCAAATCTCGATGTTGGCCTGCAAGATTTTGACGGCAGCCCGTTGCAGTTCAATTTCACTCAGGGAAATATTTCGTCAATCGTTGCCTTTCTCCATACCCTGACCGATCATGAAATGCTGCGCGATGTCCGTTTTAGCGATCCCTTTTCACCGCGCTAGCCGAAGGCGATCTTAGGCGCTTATACTCCTCTCACAGCTACGACGTGGGAGGGGTTCCAGATGGGTTGGCAAAACATCCAGGGCGCGGGTTTGGGCGTGATCCTAATCGCTTCGATATTGCCTACAGCCGCCCAGGCAGAGTTTGTTAATGTCGCTGAAGAGGCGGGTGTTGCCCTGAAGAACGTGCGGGGGGCCGGCTGGGCGGATTACGATGGTGATGGATGCCCCGACTTGCTTGTTGCCCTGAAATCAAGGGTAAGACTTTTTCATAATGCTTGTGATGGGAGCGGCAGTTTTGCCGATGTAACCCGCGCCGCCCGTATTCCCGGCCCAAGCAATGCATGGATGCCGGCTTGGGCCGACTATGACGGGGATGGTGATCTCGACGTTTACATCGCCGCAGGTGGATCTGAATATGGCAGCACCGGGCCGGGTAGCGGAAATCCGAATAAACTTTATAGCAACAACGGCGACGCAACATTCACCGATGTCACCTCAGCCACGGGTGTTGGCGATCCGGGGTCGAGCACCGGGGCCAGCTGGGCGGATTTCGACAATGACGGTGATTTGGATCTCTTTGTTGCAAACCGGTGGCGGGTTGCAGCGGTGCCCAATAGCTTCGATAGCCTGTATCGCAATAATGGCGATGGAACATTTACCAATGTTGCCTCGCAGGCCGGAGTTGCTGGGAAAGCGTTTCGCCAGAGTTTCATGGGAGCCTGGATCGATTATGATGGAAACGGAACCCAGGATCTTTATGTCGCCGTCGATTTTGGCCCCGATATTTTGTATCGCAATGATGGCAACGGGTCTTTTACTGACGTTTCTGAGGGCGCAGGTGTGCGTGGCCCGGCCCATGGGATGGGTATCGCCGTTGCCGACCTAAACGCCGACGGGTGTACCGACCTTCTCTCAACCAACAACACACAAGATGACGATGCCGAGCATGGGCCGAGTGTTCTGTATATGAATAATTGCGACGGCACATTTCATAACGCGGCGCGAGAATTTGGAATTCTTGATCGCGCAGTGGTTGAATGGGGGCCGAATTTTGTCGATTGGGACAATGATGCCGATCTCGATTTAGCGGTCACAGCGGGTGGCATGCTGACCTCAGGCGAGCCGAATGTTCTATACGAAAACCTCTGTGAGGCCGGGGTGTGTGCCTTCGCCGATGTCACGGATCGTGAGGGTGTGACCGATGTTGGGGCGGCTTTTGCCTCGGCTTGGGCCGATTACGATAATGACGGTGATCTCGACTGGTTTGTTGCCAATACCAGAGGCGAGCCCAGCGCCCTCTTCCGCAATGACGGCGCTGTTGGGGCTTATCTAAAAATTCGTCTGGCGGGACGTGGCGGAAATAGGCGCGGCATAGGCGCTAATGTTGAATTGGAGATCGACGGGGTCAGCCAATTTGCGCTAATTCAGTCGGGAAAAGGTTATGCCTCCGACGAAGAGCAACAGGCTTTTTTTGGCCTCGGGCCGGCTGATCATGCCGATCGGGTCAGCGTTTTTTGGCCGTCGGGCGCCCAAACGACGATCGAAAATGTCTCGGCCAATCAAATTATTACCCTGACCGAACCTCGAACCGAATAGGGCCTCCAATGTTTGACGGATTTACGGTCAAGGATATTGAGGTTTCGGGCGGAGTTATTCATATGCGTATCGGCGGCAGCGGGCCACCCCTGCTGCTGCTTCACGGGTATCCGCAAACCCATGTTATGTGGCACGAAATCGCGCCAGACCTAGCCCAAGACTTTACCGTAATTGCACCCGATCTACGCGGTTATGGCGACAGTGCCAAACCTTTGGGCGACGACGATCATCTTAATTATTCCAAGCGAGAAATGGCCCAGGACCAGGTCGAAATCATGGCCGAGCTTGGCTACGAACGCTTTAGCCTTGCCGGACATGATCGCGGCGGTCGGGTGGCGCACCGGCTCGCTCTTGACCATCCCGACCGAGTTGAACGCTTGGCGGTTTTAGATATCGTGCCAACCCATAAACTCTATGCAAATGTTACTAAGGAATTTGCCACCGCATATTACCATTGGTTTTTTCTGACCCAGCCTTTCGATTTCCCCGAACGGCTAATCGGTGCCGATCCGCAGTATTTTCTGCAAAAGCTGCTCGACCATTGGAGTGGCGGTGATATTGATGCAATTTTTTCGCCCGATGCGGTTGCCGAATATGTCCGCTGTTTTTGCGATCCGGCGGCGATCCACGCATCGTGCGAAGACTACCGGGCCGCCGCAAGCATCGATCTTTCCCACGATGAGGCAGACCTGGATATCAAGCTAGGCTGCCCGGTGCTGGTTTTGTGGGGTAAGCACGGGGTGATGCAGCGCCATTGTGATGTTCTCGACGCTTGGCGCGAGCGAGCGTTGGACGTGAGTGGCGCCAGTCTCGATTGCGCTCATTTTCTGGCAGAAGAAGCGCCCAAGGAAACCTTGGCTGCTTTTCGGGATTTTTTTTAAATAGGGGACCGGTCGGCGGGAATGCCAAATTGGCGTCTTGCGACCCGGCAATTATATGATGTAGACCGGCTTGGCGAGAAACGACGGGTTTGTTAGACTGTGGGCTTGTGCAATCAGGCTCGAAATTGCGACAGCATTATATGAGGGATTAAAATG
This sequence comes from Alphaproteobacteria bacterium, assembly GCA_021774575.1. Classification (GTDB taxonomy): domain Bacteria; phylum Pseudomonadota; class Alphaproteobacteria; order UBA6615; family UBA6615; genus JAJFIX01. The sequence continues at coordinate 474,935 of JAJFIX010000006.1, forward strand.
GCGGGTGTGAAAATTGGCTCTTGCGCAGTGGCGGCAGTGGCGATCGTCGCAAGTTTGGCGTTGGCTGCTTGTGCCGCGGACCGGCCGGATGGGGCTGGCAGCGGTGGTGCAATTTCTGATCAGGCGACGATCCGCGATCATGACGGGCACGTTCTGCGGGCTGGCACCAATGGTTGGACCTGTATGCCGGAGAGTGAGAAAGCCGATCGCCGTGATCCCTGGTGCCTCTATGGGCCGTGGGACGAATTTATGGCGGCTCACACCGCTGGAAGCGACCCTGAACACGTTACGATTGGTGTCGCCTATATGCGTGCCGGCGATCCGCACGTTACGAATATCGATCCGTCCAGGGTGAGGTTTAAAGTTCCCGCCGACTGGCGAGCCGGGGTTGGCGACTACTTGATGGCCCGCGATCCCGAAGGTCGCTCGACAGAGTTTTACTCGACCGATCCAAGCAATGGTGGTGCGTGGCTCATGTGGGCCGGAACGCCGTTCGAACATGTCATGATCCCTGCCAACGGGTCGCAATAGAAACTCTGCAGAGTTTCTGCGATTGGTGCGGCTAGTAGTTGCCGGGCATTTTAAAGGGCGCGACGGCTTCATAGGCGCGTGCGGCGCGAAGCACCGTGGCGTCTTCAAAACGACGTCCGACGATCTGTAGTCCAACTGGTAGCCCGGCAGCGCCCAACCCGACCGGGACTGAGGCGGCCGGTTGCTCGGTGAGATTGAACGGATAGGTAAAGGGCGACCAATCCAGCCAACTTGCGTCGTCGCGGTACGGCGGTAAGTCAGTTCCAACCGGGATAGCTTCCAGGGGCATTTGGGGCGTTAGCAAAAGATCGTAGGTTTGGTGAAACTGCGACATGGCGACGCTCATGGCGCGTGCATCGGCCTGTGCGCCGACTAAGTCGGTTGCTGAAAACCGGCGTCCTTGTTCGGCGAGGGCCAGCAAACCCGGATCCATCAATGCGTGCTTTTCCGCCGGAATTTGGGCTATTAACCAAGCGACGGCGGACGGCCAAATAATGTCGATGGCGGGCCTCGCCATCGCCAGGGGCGGGTCGCACGCTTCGACATGGGCGCCCAACTGACCAAACCTATGCGCCGCCTCGGCAACCGATGCGGCGACTGACGGATCGACGGCTACAGTGCCGCCCAAGGATGGGCTGAAGGCAATTTTCAATCCTTCGATACCGTCTTCCAGCGTTTGGAGGAAATCGCGTCCTTGGACCGGTGCCGCAGTGGCATCCCTTGGGTCAGGGCGTCCCGCCATGACCGTCAGCATCAGGGCCGCGTCGGTCACTGTGCGGGTGATCGGGCCGGTATTGGCCAAAGCGCCGAGCTGCGACGGGATAGGATAGCTGGGAATAATTCCGTAAGTTGGCTTGATGGCGAACACACCGCAGAACGCGGCGGGAATGCGCACCGATCCCGCCGCATCAGTGCCTTGGTGCAGCGGTCCCATGAAAGCCGCGCAGGCCGCTGCGGCTCCGCCGCTGGATCCGCCGGGCGTGCGGTCCCGGTTCCACGGGTTGCGGGTGATTCCGGTCAGCGGGCTGTCGGTCACGCCCTTCCAGCCAAATTCTGGTGTCGACGTTTTGCCGAGCAAAATCGCCCCTTCGTCTCGAAGGGCGGCAACAAAGGGTGCGTCCTCGGTCCAAGGACCGGCGGGGTCGACGGTTTTGGAGCCGCGCAATGTAGGCCAGCCTTTGGTAATGGCGAGATCTTTTATCGATGTCGGCACACCGTCGATGCGCCCGGCGGGGGCACCGTTTTCCCATCGCGTTTGCGACTTGCGCGCCGCAGCGAGGGCGGCCTCGCGATCAACCAGGCAGAAACAGTTTAGATCTGTGTTGGTATCGATTTGGTCGATGATCGCTGCGGTCGCGTCGACCGGTGAGGCGGCACCTTGTTTGTACAGCGCGACAAGTTCAGTCGCCGTGCAGTGCAGTAAATCCGAAGTCATGACAATTCGCCTTTATGAGCCCACCAAAAATTTGGTGGGCTCATTTAATCGGATCCCTGCTATTCGCCGGGCTCGGAGGCCATCTCTTTTGGCGTCGTGTCTTTCGGTGTCGCGCCGCCACCGCCGAACTTTGTGAACGGGATGAGTGCCGGCACGCGTTTGCGATACTCGACATAGGCGATGCCCAGCATTTTCACCAGATCATGCTCCTCGATCTGGATGGCGATGACGATATAAACCGTCGTGACCACGGCAAATAAAAGATGACCGAGGCTCATGACCGGGGTTGCCCAAAACGCAATAATAAAGCCGGTCATGATTGGGTGACGGACAAGTTTGTAAAAACCAGGGCTCTTAAATTGAGGGGCGTCGGCAGTTTTGTTTTGCCAATTGTCGAAAACCTGTTTTAGGCCAAAGAGGTCGAAGTGACCGAGCATAAAGGTCGAGAGAAAAACGACCAGCCAGCCAATGGCGAACACCGCTAACAATATGGGTTCACCAATGGTGTTGGTGGTATCCCAGACCGGGGTGGTGATCGGGCGCCACTGCCAATAAAGCAGCAGCAGAATGAGACTGGCAAAGAGCACATAGGTGCTGCGTTCTACCGATTTGGGCACAAATTTCGTCCAGGCGCGTTTGAACGCGGGGCGGGCCATGATGCTGTGCTGGACGGCAAACAGCCCGAGCAGCAGAACATTGATCACAATCGATGGGACCAAGGCACCGCCGACGCCGTCATCAATACCCTTTGGCACCAGCAAGTTTCCCGAAAATCCGATGGCGTATAAAAACGCTATTAAAAAAACGACGTAACTAGCCGCTCCATATAATATCGCGATTAATTTTCCCATTTCATCTCTCCTCATCCTGCGAGGCAAGGAGCCTAGACCTGCTCGCGAGAGTGTGGCAAGGGCTTGGCGACAGCTTGGCGACTGGGGCTGGCCTATTCAGAACTAGTCAAAAAGATCAAAAATGATGTAAGTTGAGGAAATTAGGCAAAATATGGCCTGGCAATTCCGGGGGTGGAAAATGGTCAAGACTGGAATAATATTTGCGGCACGTATCGGTGTGCCCGGGCGGCGCATGTTGGCGACCGGTGCTCTTATGGCAGCGGGGTTGGTGCTTTCGGCCTGTTTCGGCAGCTTTAACGAGCCGGTAGTCGGCACCGGAAATTCAACGCTGAAGGCTGCGGGATTGAGTTTTGCCGACCGAATGACCGCCGATCAGACGCTCGCATCCATGCTCGATAACGCCCCGCAAGGGGCCCAGCAGGGGTGGCGCAATAATCGAAACGGCGCCTCCGGTGCCTTTCGGATGAATGGTAGTTTCCAGGATAGTTTCGGCCGAGTCTGCCGAAATTACGATGAGATTGTCAATGTGGGCGGTCCCCAGCAAAGTGAGTCCGCCACCGTATGCCGCGACCTTAGAACCAGTCAATGGCATCGGGTTTTCATGCCGATTGCGGCGCAGTAACTTAAAGCGGTACCGCCAGCAAATTATCGATGGCAAACGTGTCGGCGATGACGCGTTTGCGTTTGAATTTCAGTATGCCGTCACTGCGCGATATTTCATCTTCATACTTTCCGGTATTGAAAATGCTGGTCACGCCTTCTTCTGTCGTTTGCAGAACCAAATAGCTGGCGCTTGTTTTTAGACCGTCGGCGGTTTCTTCATGCACCCGAATATTGGTGATTAAGTGCCGCATGTGCAAATAGCGGAATGTCAGCGTGTCGACTAGCACCTGGATCCGGTCTTCCAACGCCCCGCGTGATTCGCACAGGATGAGCGCCGCTGGAAGGCCCAAATCATGGTTTTCCCGCGAGCGGACCTCATACAAACACTCTTCAACAAAAAATTCCGGCCAAGCCTCGAAGCGTCGCTCATCCAGGCAGAGCGCATAATCGGCGTAGAGGTCGAGGACGGAATGGATCGGTATGGGGCTTGCATCGGTCATGGCTGCCCTCCCCCAGTCTCGGCGTTAAAACCCATGACCTTGCGGTAATATTGCCAAAACCCCCGAATTGCTACTTCCTGGGCCAGCGTGTCTTGATCGGTGACGTCGCCCCGGCCGCCCATTTCGATAAAGGAGTGGGTGCCTTTTTGAGTGCGTACCCCCTGTTGAACCAGTCGGGATGCTTCGCCGTCTTCCATCGAAATAAACCCCGCCGGGCCGATCATATTGGCCACTCTGAGCTTGTCAGTCGTTTCTTTTTCGTCACCGTCGTCATAGCCGAAATAGGTCCAGTAAATTTCGAACTTCTCCGGGCCTTTTGGGCGGATATGGCGGATCTGAAAGGCACTTTCGACCTGGGCGACGACCAGTGATGGAAAAATCGACATGATGACAAGGTCGATATCGTCGTCGTGGGAGCGCTGGGTGCCGATGATCCGGGGGTCGCGCAAGGCGTAGTCGGGCCGGTACTTCTCATTAGTTTTATATTGCTCGATCAGTAAAGCATGATCATCGGCGTCTTCGGGGGCGCCGGTGACGACGATGCAATTATTCTTCTTTTCGTCGTCCATATAGGAGCCCCCGGCCTTGGCCGGCGTTTGAATGCCAAAACTGACATGGAATAGATGCAGCAAAGGGGCATGATAGGGATCGCGGGTATTTTCCGCGTAGAGTTTCCAATTGGCTTCAACGACCTGCCGGTAATATCCCAGAACACGGATCGGGCGCTTGGTGAAGCGGTCCAAATGCTTGACCATGGTGGGGCCTAGATATTGTTCCAGCGGCATGATCTCTTCGGCAAACGTACCGAATATGAGCCCGCCATATTGGGCGATCTTTAGTTTGCGCAGACCGTGTGCCGAAAGATCAAAATCCTTCGGCATGCCACCTTTGCCCTTAACCCCGCCCGACTGCGGGACGGCCGTCAGATCACCTGCATGATTATAGCACCACATGTGATAGGGGCAGTTGAACTGGCTTGCATTGCCCCGCTGGCGCGGGACAACCTGGGCGCCGCGATGGGCACAGCGGTTTTCAAAACTATGTATCTTCCCATCATTGTCGCGGCATACGACGACCCGGCGTTCGCCCAGATAGGTTGAGGTATAGTCACCTTGGTTGGGTATTTCGCTGGCGAGGGCAAGATATTGCCAATGGGCGCCGGAATAGATCCGATCCAGCTCCGCAGCGTATAAGTCGGAGTCATAAAATACCTCGAACGGCACCCGGGTGCCGTCGTTGGTCTGCCATGCAATTTTCGGTTTGGTTTGTTTTGGCGCGCGTTGCTTCACTTGCTTTTCCGGTCTGGGCGAAATTAGTTGGTTGGTTGAAACGATCTCGGCCTATGGCTAGTCTGGTGGTTGTTATAATGCATTTTATATTGATTATTGAATTTGTTCCGCGCGACTAGCCATGTGGCTGGGAGCGCGAGAGGCGAGCATTATGGATCGATTGAGGTTTTCAGGACGCCAGAGCGACGGCAGCTTCGGACGTCAACTCAAATCCCTGCGGAGCGCCCAAAAACGGACTCAAGCGGTGCTGGCGATGGAGGCGGGCACATCGTCCCGGCATTTAAGCTTCATTGAGACCGGCCGGGCCAATCCAAGTCTTGGCTTGGCACTAAGGTTGGCCGACGCGCTGGGCCTCAACGCAAGCGGTCGGGACGCATTTTTGGCCGGTGCGGGTTATGCGCCCGAACTAACGGTCAGTGATCCTCCGTTGGACCCACCGTTGGACCCCGTGCTTCATTTGGCCCAAGACATGGTGGCCAACTGCCATATTTTTCCAGCCTTGGCGACCGATGGATATTTTAACGTCCTGGCGGCCAATGAACCGGCCTGCTTGATTTTCCCCGAGCTGGGGCAAGAGTCATCTAATAAAAATTTTTTGCAAATGCTGGTCGAGCCCGGACCGGTGCGATCATCGCTGCAGAATTGGCCCGAAATAGCCCAGTTTCTGATCCATTGGTTGCATCGCTATCGCAAGGTTTATGCGCGCGATGTGGCGTTTCATAATTTCTCGTATAAGCTGGAAGACCAGCTTGGCATCAAGAATGTTTCCGGCGTTTGGAGCTGGCAACCATATTGCAAATTGGTCGTCGAGCATCAGGGCAATATATTGAGTCTGGCTTGCGTCAGCGTCGACGTCGGGCCCGGCAATACCGAACTCGCCAGTGACGAAACGATTGTCGGGCTGAGCTTCGATAATTTCGTGCCCCTCGACGAAATGACCCATATGTTTTTTCAAAAACCCAGCCAAAAATCCGCAAAGCCGTCTTTGATCAAAACAGCCGGCTAGGCCGATGGGCCGGTGTTAACCGCCCAGCTGCCCGTCTTCGGCCGCCATGTTGCGGAAATAAAGCTCGGTCTCCGCGTCTTCGGGGAAAACATGTTCTAAATACAGGCCGCGCATGCCCAATTCCGACACATCGCCATAGTGCAGGCAGGTCTGGAAAACCGACAATACCGTATCGTCGATGCGAATTTTGAGCGACAGGATCGGCATGTCCTGATCGTCGGGTAAAGGTTTTGCATTGCCGGTCAAGGCGCGCACATCTTCAAAACTGGCACGCAGTTGCCGCTCGTTGGGTGACCGCTGGATTGCGCGGTGGATGCGGGTCAATAGATACTGCGCAACTTCCTCCTTGTTTTCGACGAAGGCGTCTCCGTCGGCTGAAGTGTTGAGCAAGGCACCGGCAAAGTCCTGCCGGTCCGACCCTTGGGCGATCCGGGCAAATAAATTTGTCGCCGCCCGGTTGGCCCGTACGATTGAGAATGTCGGGGTCATGGCAAATGCCGGAAACGGTTCATGATTGGACAGTAGATAGTCGAGGGTACTGCTTAAGCGGGGCAAGCTACTATTTGCCAGGAACCGAGCCGACTGCGCCGCCGTTGGGCTCTGCGGGGCCGTAAAGCCGCCCGATTGCAGCAACTCAACCCGCTGCTGGCCGGGAATGTCCAGGGCCTCGGCCAGGCGGACAATCAATCCACGGCTGGCCCGGGTGCGACCAGTTTCGACAAAACTAAGATGCCGGGCCGAGACACTTGCCTTTTCCGCCAGTTCAACCTGGGTCAACCCCCGCGACCGGCGCCAATCGCGCACCAACAGCCCGACCTTGGGCCCGGAATTCGTGTCGTGTCTAATAATGTTGGAGGAATTATCTGATTTACTTGCTACTAACATAAAGAACACCTTCAATTGCTGTAATCTCACGACCAAGTGAGAAGAAATACTGATAGGGGCTAGTATGCATGCCTGGCTAGATCATTCTATTATCTAAAACATAATATTGAATCATATTTTGACCCATTGCCCCCTAATTTTAACTGTTTGTTAATAAACACTAGAGAAATTTAGTAATATTTGGCCGCAAGGCTTGCGGAAGGGCGCCGCGTGCTGGCGTTGGTCGGGCGACGACTTCAAGGGCGCCCGGCGGGGCCGGCCGGCGCGCCTCAGCGACCAATTAGCGGCAAATTCCAGAGACATATATATAGCGCGTCAGAACGTCCCTTGCTCAATGAGGCCAGGCCGGGGGGCGGAACGACCGAGAATATTGAGTGGGGGTCCGGTGTATAGCCCGCAGAAAATGACTCAGAAAACTAAAATTTATACATGGACCACCATCAATTCCAACATTCAAAAGGTAATTATACTGATATAAATACAGTATAAAATCAATAAATATCAGGTAAAAATAATCAAAATATAAGTATAGCTTAAGTAATAGATCGAACTACTCTATTGTAATTAACTAATAATTCATGATTCATTAGTATTGTTCAATTGTATTATAGATCTGCATGGGCGCGTAACACATGGCAGATCGTTGGGCGGCGCTGAATTGGCCAAATTAGTGGCGGGCGCCGCAGAGTAATAGAAGGAGTGTTTATTATGCTTAATATGAAATTCGCTACTACTGCTGCTGCCGCCGCCGCGGTTGTGGTATTCGCGGCATCTGTTGGTACTTCTGGTGCGCAGACTGTCGTTGTTGATACGGTCGCCGAGATCGTGAATTTTGTCGGCGTTAGGGCGGATCAGGATTTGGACTTTGGTAGCATGACGAGTCCGAACGCTACGATGACAGTTGAAGTCGAAGGATTAGCGGGAAACAGTGGCGGTGCCCAGCCTGCCGACATTTTGGGGTCGGCGACTGGATTTGTCCATTTTGGTGATCATCACCCGGCGATAATTGCCGCAACTGGTCTGCCGTCGACCCCGGTCGAAGTAGATTTGCCGACAGTAGGTATTTTCCTCACATGCAGTGCTTGTCCGAGCACTGCACCTGATTTGCTTGTTGATCAATTTGAAGGTGGCCTTGGGGGGGTGGAGCAGGCCGGTACTACGCTTAAAGGGAATATTAACGGCCAAAGTGGTCAAGTCAGATTTTGGATTGGAGCGACCCTGAGGGTTGTGAAAAATCAGCCCGTTGGCGTTTATACGGGTACATTCGATGCTATCGTGTCGTTTCCGTGAATGATGGGCCGTCCTGCTGCGGCGTATCTCGATTGATCGCAGCTGGTAAATAAGTAGGCGGTGATACAGTGATCGTCCGTCGTTTTAGCGCTCGGTTGGGGATTTCCCTGATCGGGCGCGTGTTTTTGCGGCGCAGTTATGACTTTGCGCCAATTTTCTGTTGTGATTAAAGTATGAGTACGGGCCTGTTGTCCACCCGTTAAGCACCTCCCATTTGCTTGTTCAAAACCCCTTGCACGACCCCCTGACCATAAGTTATCCACAATTACCTAGTTAGGTTATCCACAGGGCTATGCGGCCGATATGGCCAATTCTGCGGGTAAGCTGGGTTGGGCCAAAAGTTACCCACAGGAAGTGGGTGCGAGGCGTCCAAGGTGGGCGCTGCGTGAAACGGGCTGATAGAAGGGTATCGGGCGGCAATGCAAGTAGCAGTTTCCAGAATAAGTGTGCCAGTCTTTGGTTTGGCGTTTTCTTTCGTCATGAGCGTTGCTGCCGGGGTGGCCTTTGGTCAGCCAATTCCACCTTCAATCCAGCCGGGACAGATCATCGATCAGCCGGCGGAGGATTTGCGCCAGCGTGAATTGCGTCCCGACATTATTGTGGTGCCCGACGAGGCGGCGGGAGACAGCGCAGGTAGTACCGAAAAAATCTTTGTGCTCCAGGAAATTGTGCTGGACGGCGTCACGGCCTACGACCAGGCGGAATTGGCCCAAACAGCAGCTGAATTCGTTGGCACCGAGGTTTCCTTTGCCGATCTGAACGCGATCGCCCGGGCGATCACCTTGCGTTATCGCACTGACGGATATGTGCTCTCCCAAGCCGTTTTGCCGCCCCAGGAAATTGAAGGCGGTGTCGTTCATTTGCAGATGATCGAAGGGCGCATTTCCGGCGTGCAAATAATCGGTGAGGTCCGGGACTATCTCCACATCATTCAAAAAATGGCCGACCGCATCACCGCCCTCGGCCCCACCAACACCGGCGATCTGGAGCGCTACCTGCTGCTGATCGACGATTTGCCGGGTATCCGTGCCAGGGGCGTTATTCAGCCCTCCGACGTGCCCGGCGGCGGTCAATTGCTGATAACTGTCGAGCAAGATCGGCTGGAAGGCTCAATTGTCGCCGACAATCTGGGAAACCGGCTGGTCGGCCCGTTCCGTGGCACCCTGGTGGTGGCAGTCAATGATGTCCTTGGTTTGCATGATCGCACCACCTTGCGCGGGATCATCACCGGGTTCGAGGGCCAGACCCGCGAATTGCGCCTTGGCGAAGTCATGCAGGAATTCCAGGTTGGATCCAACGGTTTGCGGATCAGGGCGCGGGGCGCCTTCACCGCCAGTCAGCCCGGTGGTGCGGCGCGGCCGCTGGCAGTGCGGGGCAAGGGCTGGACGGCGGAAATACAAGCGCTTTACCCACTGATCCGCAGCCGCCAGTTCAATATAAATCTACTGGCCGGATTTAGAGCGCTGGAATCTAAGACCGACATTCTTGGCATTCAGGTATCCGAAGATCATGTGCGTAGCTTTTGGTTCAGGGTCAGCCTCGATAAAACCGATACCCTTGGCGGTGTCACTCAGGTTAATGCCGAGGTTGCCCAGGGGGCGAATATACTCAATGGCACCAATGATGGCATTGGCCGGACCCGTGCCAATGGCCAGCACGTATTTACCCGTCTCAACGCGCAAGTGACACGGATCCAGGATTTGACCCACGGATTTTCCGCCCGCGCGGTCGTTGCAGGTCAGTACGCCATAGACCCCCTGCTATCCTCGGAAGAGTTCGCCCTGGGTGGCACGACGTTCGGCCGGGCGTATGACTTTGCCGAAATCGTTGGTGACAGTGGTGTCGGATCGTTTATCGAGCTCCGATATAATGGGCCGGTTCCGCCAAAATATGTCGAATCCTATCAGCTCTACGGTTTTGCCGATATTGGTTCGGTGTGGAATAGAAATCGCGTCGCCGGCGAGCGGCGCCAGGTTTCGATTGCCTCGACCGGTGCCGGCATAAGGTTCAATCTGGCCGGCGAGGTCTCGGGATCAGTGGAGGCAGCGGTGCCGCTAAGCCGCGATGTCGGTTCTGTCGGCGATCATGGCAATAACGTTCGGGTGCGTTTCAGTATCCGAAAACGCTTCTGATTGCCGTTTTCGTCAATTGCGCCGGTTCAGGTAATTAACGAAACTTAACAGAAAAGGGCTTTTCACTGCCTCTCGCGGTGCATAGCTCTTTTTTGCTCTCAGAAATCCCTAATGTCGCTCTCATTTTCGGCAAAATGTAGTGAAAATACCGTTCGAATAGCCCATAATGACTGTTAATTAACATGTGTATTCATACATATGAATTATCACTAAACGTATTGTTATCAACGAGTTAATGCTGGGATCAAGAGTAGGGCCCAATACTTTTTTACTATCCGTTAAAAAGGCTTAAGGAAGTCTTAACGAAGTATGAATATATTATTTAGAACTACCCTATTGTATATCACCTTTATGTGATAATTTGCCACAGCCCAATACGTTGAATGAACAGCGTTTGGATGGAGGCAAGTTAAGCATGTTCGAGTTGCGACCCCAGGCACGTGGAGATCGCTGGCGCATTTTTAAGCGCGGCAAGCATGTGTTTAATGCATGCCAGAGCGTTTATTTCTTTTCAGGTGCTTTGGTCGGGCTGGGGCTCGGGTTATTGGGGCTGGCGGGGCCTGCTCACGCAAATCCCGAAGGCGGTGACGTTGTTTCCGGGTCCGCAACCTTCAATACGACCGAGACTGAATTTCAAGTTAATCAACAAAGCCAGACTGTCCTCATCGAATGGCAGAGTTTCTCCATTGCCGCCGGTGAAACGACCCACTTCTATCAACCAAATTCAAGTGCCGTAGCGATCAACCGTGTGGTGACCGAAGGCCAGATTAGTTTGCTTAACGGCAATTTAATCGCCAATGGTCAGGTCATCGTGCTCAATCCCAATGGTGTCGTAATCGGCCCCAACGGTAATATTGATACGGCGTCATTTGTTGCGACGACAGCCGATATCACGGACGAAGATTTTGCCGATGCAAATGGTGTCTATAACTTCTCAGTCGCTGGAAAACCCGACGCCGAAGTTATCAATCAGGGCAAAATCACCGTTGCCGAAACCGGCCTGGCGCTCTTAGTTGCGCCAACGATTCGCAATGACGGCATCATTGTTGGCAAAATCGTGCAGATGGCTGCGGCCGATACCTTTGCTGTTGATCTCTATGGTGACGGGTTAATCAGTTTTTCCGGCGATATTGATATCGAAGGCCCTCGTCAATTAACGGTGGAAAATAACGGCGAAATCATCTCCGACGGTGGCTCAGTTCTAATGACGGCGGCCGCTGCAGATGAGCTGATTTCCACGTCGATCAACCTGGACGGCGTCGTGCGCGCGACGTCTTTGACCAGTGTTGGCGGTAAAGTCGTGCTGAGCGGCGCTGGCGCCGATGTCACGGTTACGGGTGAAATTGATGCCTCCGGCGCCACCGGTGGTGGCACAATCCTGGTTGGCGGTGGCTTCCAGGGTTCGGGCGATACACCAACCGCGAGCAGAACAGTTGTAACAGAGACCGCCAATTTGTCCGCCAATGCCATCGAAAATGGTGACGGTGGCGAGGTCATAATCTGGTCCGATGAAATCACCGTTGCTAAAGGAACTCTGTCGGCCACAGGCGGCGCCCAAGGCGGTAATGGCGGTCTGATTGAAACATCCTCTAAGCTTTGGATGGATATTAATGGCGTTATCGTTGATACGACTGCCGCCAATGGTGAAATCGGCGCATGGCTACTCGACCCTGAAAATATTCAGGTCGTCGCCGATAGTACAGTTGGCGCGGTCGATTATGACCCCTTAATTCACAGTGATGAGGATAGCCTGCCGGGCGAAACATCACTGGTTAAAGTATCAACACTAAACAGCGCCTCGAGTACGGTACTGCTCGCGGCAACGGAAAATGTTGATATTAAAACCGACATAACGATGACCAGCTTAGGCGCCGGGATCACTATTACCGCCGGGCACGATATCAAGGCCAAGGGCGGCATCGTTATCGAGACAAATGACGGCGATATAAGTTTTACCGCAGGTAACAGAATTGATTTTAGTGAGCTTATCCTAAATACCCAGGGCGGCGCCGTCCTGTTGGAAGCGATTAAGGAAGTTAAGCTCGACAGTGTCGGAATTGCGACGAATGGTGGTTCGCTCACCATATTGGCCACCGGTACTTCCGAGGGGTTTGGCAAAGTCAAAATTAACAACAGTTATCTTTCGACTTCGGGTGGTTCAACGTTAGGCAGCATTTTGCTGACCGAGGCTGGTTCCGAATTGGCGCAGTCCGCTTTTGGCGAGTCCAACGAATTTGAAGTCGACGGCAATGGCGGCGCCATAGCGATTACCGGTAGAGATATTGGCGGCGACAACAACGATATTTCATCTGGCGGTGACGGCGCGGATTTTGATGTAACGGGTGCCTCTGGTTTTGAATTCGGAGATGAAACGTCTTCCAGCACGCCTTCAGGAACACCGTCGGGCACACCTTCAGGAACACCTTCAGGAACACCGTCGGGCACTCCCTCGGGCACGCCTTCGGGAACACCGTCGGGCACACCTTCAGGAACACCGTCGGGCACACCTTCAGGAACACCTTCGGGAACACCTTCCGGCACACCGTCGGGCACACCTTCCGGCACGCCTTCGGGAACACCGTCGGGCACGCCTTCGGGAACACCGTCGGGCACACCTTCAGGAACACCTTCGGGAACACCTTCC
>JAJFIX010000007.1 GCA_021774575.1 Alphaproteobacteria bacterium
CGCGAAAGGATCAAACTCAAAACGATGGAGAACCGGCGCTTGCAATACCGCAAATACGCCGCTTAATATCTTGAACCAGATGGGCCAGATCCTCCTTTAGATCAGGCCGTTGTTTGTTCCATTTTATATGATGACGGACACCCAACGAGTCCGCATTGTTTGCTGCCCAGGTCAAACCGTTGATGCCGGCGTCGCCCGTGAGCAGCACGTTACCCATTTCAAAGGAGCCGTACAGCACGACGCTCGATTCATTGCTCGGGCTCGTGATGCCACCGTCCTTCAGCCGTTCGTTGCCCCAGTTTTCGGTAGTCCACTTCTGAATGGCTGCTCTCGTTGCCTCGACCAGCCTGTTTGACAGAGTTTCCTTGCCGAGCCACATGTTCGCCGCCTCGATGGCCTCGTGGTCGGGATCGGGCGTCTTGTCAAACTGCGGCAGGAGATATCGATAGGATTTGCGGTCTGGAGACAAGATTCTGAACGGCCCAATATCGAAGCCGGCGAACGGGTAATGGATTTTGCAGTCGGCCGCCTGTGCGAGATCGAAGATTTCAGAAACGATGTCGTATTCGGCCTTGATCTTCTGGCGCAGCCCGTCCTGCGTCCACCGATTGTCCTTGAACAGATCGCGGGCCTCTTCGGCGAGCAGCCAAGGCACATGGAGCCAGAGATTATTGACCTTAATCTCATGCAGGACGGTGCGCAGACCGGACGCATGGTCCGCATCGGAATGCGTCAGCACGACATGTTCAAGGACCGGGTTTGGACCGAATTGCTCTTTCAAATGCGCGACGATGTTCTCGCCGGTTTTGGCATGGCCGCCGTCGACAAGCATCAGTTGATAAGCGTTGACGTCGCCATAGCGGACGACGATCGCGTCGCCGGCCTTGGTACCCTCGCCCACGGCCATGAATTCAATTTCGCATCTCAACCGCCTGCCCTCCGGCCCACTTATCGTCACCAAAGAAGTCCCTTTCGGACAGAGATGTGTAACACTTATTGATAGTAGTTTAGTATAATATCTATTGGCAGTTGTTTATATGTGGTTTTTAGAACGCATGCATACTTGGCATCTTCGCGATATCTGCATTTGCATAAATTCTTTTCGGCCCAAAGATAGGCGCAGATGGACGAAAAATGGTGCTTACTATGTGCTTACTGGCATAAAAAAAGACCCAGCCGTTTCCAGCTAAGTCCTTGAAATCATTGGTGGAGCCGGACGGGATCGAACCGACGACCTCTACAATGCCATTGTAGCGCTCTCCCAACTGAGCTACGGCCCCATCCATCGGACCCCGTCGGCGCGGTGGGCGCGTTGGGGCGGGAAATATTTTGCGGCACAATAGCGGCTTGGGCGGCTGCTGCAAGGGATTTCTCACCTCCACCAGACGGTCGCCCGGTTGTTGCCCGGTGCTGTTAGGTGTCGCCGCCTTCGGTAATCTTCACGCCGGCCTCGCCGAGGCCGCCATCGTCTTCGCCGCCGAGGTCGGAGGTATCTTGGATGACGCTGTCATCGTCGGCGTCATTCGTCGTCTCGCTGTTGCCGTCTTCGATGGCGACGAGCTCGTCCTCGGCCATGTCGGCCCCGTCTTTCGGCGTTTCCGTTTTGGCCTCTTCTTCGACCGCCGGTGCCGCTGCCTCCGGTTTGGGAGCTGCCGCAGGCGCGGCGCGTGCGCGTCTCGGTTTTAAGGCGGCATCGGGCAGAAACTCCGCGCCGCAGCTTGGGCACAGGATCGGCTTCTTGCTGAAATCGTAAAAGCGCGCCGTACAGGCTGCACAGGTGCGCTTGACGCCCCATTCCGGTTTAGCCACGTCTTTTCCTCCAGAAACTCAAACTAATTTGGATGTATTTGGATGCAAGTGCCACGTTCGCTTAGATCTGTCAAAAGCAAAATATGGTGATTGGCAAAAACTCGTCGAAGAGTGGTTTAACCGTGGAGCTTATGTTAGAGCAAGTGCGGCTTGGTTTCGACACCAGAACCGAGAACATATCTTCAGCAATTTAGCTCAAAATTAATCGGATTCTCATGATTGAAAAAGTGCCAAATCACCAGGCTGGTCAACAATTTGGCGAACAAGCGAAATCGGCGGCGAGCGGTAAAATGCCTCTCCGGGCGGCGCGGTGCGGTGCTCTAAAGGGGCGGGTGACACCGCCGGGCGATAAGTCGATTTCCCATCGTGCCTTGATGTTGTCGGCAATATCCATGGGCGAGGCCCGGGTGACCGGCCTGCTGGAAAGCGAAGATGTTGTCGCCACGGCACAGGCGTTGCGCCAGTGCGGCGTTTTGATCGACCAGGTGGGACCCGGCGAGTGGTTGATCGGCGGGGTTGGCGTCCACGGGCTGGATCAACCGGGCAATATTATCGATATGGGCAACTCGGGCACCAGTGCCCGCCTGTTCTCTGGGCTGGCAGCGGCCCATCCTTTTGCTTTTCACATGACCGGCGATGCGTCTTTACGCAAACGGCCGATGGGCCGGGTGATCGAACCCCTAAGCCGGATGGGCGCACAATTCATCGGCGCTGCCGGTGGGCGGATGCCGATGACCGTGATCGGCGCCGAGACATTGCTGGCGATAGAGTATGAAGTGCCCGTGCCGTCGGCCCAGGTGAAATCTGCGGTATTGCTCGCCGCGTTGCACGCCAAGGGTCGATCGCAAGTTATTGAGCGGGTGGCGACCCGTGACCATACCGAGCGGATGCTGCGTTATCTCGGTGCCGACCTCGAAAGCGTGACCGGCACCGACGGTGAGACGATCATTACCATTGATGGTTTTCCGGACCTGCTGGCCCGGGATATGACCGTGCCGGGGGATCCCAGCTCGGCCGCCTTTGCCGCCGTGGCGGCGGCGATTGTTCCGGGATCGGAAATCGAAATTACCGGCATTGGCCGGAACCCCCAACGGGCCGGACTTTATCAGACCCTAGAGGAGATGGGGGCCGACTTGACTTGGCAGGGAGACCGTCAGGCCGGAGGCGAAACGGTGGGCGACCTTATGGTGCGGGCAGGGCCGCTGAAAGGCGTCGACGTGCCGGCGGCGCGCGCGCCCTCGATGATCGATGAATATCCGATCTTGGCCGTGGCCGCATCTTGCGCCGTTGGCCGGACCGTGATGCGCGGGCTTGGCGAATTGCGGGTGAAGGAAAGCGACCGGCTGGCCGGTATCGCCACCGGACTTGCGGCTTGCGGCGTCGAGGTCGCGATTGAGGGAGATACTTTGATTGTTGAGGGCATTGGAAACAAAAATGGCGGAAACGGGACAAAGGGCGGGGCCCCAATGGGCGGGGCCAATGTGGCGACGGCCCTCGATCATCGCATGGCGATGAGCTTTCTCGTGCTCGGGCTTGTCGCCGATGCGCCGGTCACCATTGACGATGCGACGCCCATTTCGACCAGCTATCCTGGATTTGTTGAGAGTTTCACCGCGCTGGGCGCAGATATATCGGCCCCTTCGTGATCGGCGCGTTTGAAAAAGTCATTGCCGTTGACGGCCCGGCAGCCGCCGGCAAGGGGACCCTCGCCCGCCGCCTGGCGGATCAGTTCGGCTATGCCCATCTCGATACCGGCAAGCTCTATCGCGCTGTTGCCCTGGATCTTATCGCTAAAGGCATGTCCCTTGAAGATATGGACCAAGCCACCGCTGCGGCGCGGACGCTCACCCCGGATCGGCTGGCGGATGGCCTGTTGGGGGCAAGCGATTTAACTCGCGAAGATGTTGGCGAGGGCGCATCGATAATCGCCCGGTTTCAGCCGGTTCGCGACGCGCTATTCACCTTGCAGCGCGATTTTGCCACTCACCCGCCCAAGGGGGCCGGTGGGGCTGTTTTGGATGGTCGCGATATCGGCACCGTCATTTGCCCCGAGGCAGCGGTGAAGTTCTTTATCACCGCCTCGCCCGAGGCCCGCGCTGACCGGCGTTATAAGGAGTTGCTGGATCGCGGCGAGGCGAGTATACATGCCCAGATTTTGGAAGATATCGTTGCTCGGGACCGTCGCGATGCGACCCGGGCGGTTGCCCCGACACGGGCGGCAGACGATGCCATCGAAATCGATACATCGGATTTGGACGCCGACGCGGTTTACGCTGCGGCGCTCGCAGTAATTTCGGCCCGCCCCTAGAACCGGCGTGCCCGAGGCATAAAACGACCCGTAACCCAAAGGCCCGACAAGCGCTTGCTTAAAAGGCCAGACCGCCGGAACCAACCGGACGGCCCGTATCAAACATTAAAGGAATAAATTATGAGTAACACCGTTGATGCCGGCATGCCGGAAATAGAAGATTTTGCCGCCCTGCTCGAAGAGAGCCTCCAAGGAAAACCCTCCCTCGAACGATCCGTCGCCACCGGCCGCATTCTGGCCATCGAAAACGACATCGTTCTGGTTGATGTTGGGTTGAAATCCGAAGGCCGAATTCCATTACGCGAATTCATTGATGAGGGCGATGCGCCGAATTTGCATGTCGGCGATGAAGTTGAAGTTTATGTCGAGCGGCTTGAAGACAATAACGGCGAAGCCGTTCTCAGCCGTGAAAAGGCCCGTCGCGAGGAAGCTTGGGAAAATCTCGAGCAAGCCTTCAAAAAAGACGAGCGCGTCACCGGCGTCATTTTCGGCCGGGTCAAGGGTGGCTTTACCGTCGATTTGTCCGGCGCCGTCGCTTTCCTACCGGGCAGCCAGGTCGATATCCGCCCCGTGCGCGATATCACGCCGCTATTGGGAACACCCCAGCCTTTCATGATTCTGAAAATGGATCGCAATCGCGGCAATATCGTTGTCTCGCGCCGGTCGGTGCTTGAAGAGACACGAGCTGCCGAGCGGACCGAGCTGATCGCCAACTTGAAAGAAGGCCAGGTCCTTCAGGGTGTGGTTAAAAACATCACCGATTACGGCGCCTTCGTCGATCTCGGCGGTGTCGATGGTTTGTTGCACGTCACCGATATTTCATGGCGCCGCATCAACCACCCGACCGAAGCCTTGCAAGTTGGGCAAAGCGTCGAAGTGCAGGTCATTCGCTTTAATGCCGAGACCCAACGTATCAGCCTGGGCATGAAACAGCTTGAGGCCGATCCGTGGGAAGGCGTCGAAGCCAAATATCCGCAGACGACTAGGTTCAATGGCCGGGTCACAAACATCACCGACTATGGTGCTTTTGTTGAGCTGGAAGCCGGCATCGAAGGCCTGGTTCATGTCTCAGAAATGAGTTGGACCAAAAAGAACATCCATCCGGGCAAAATCGTTTCGACCAGCCAGGAAGTGGAAGTTATGGTGCTCGATGTTGACCCGACAAAACGTCGGATCAGCCTGGGTCTGAAACAATGCCTGTCCAATCCTTGGGAAGCGTTCGCCGAAACCCACACGGTCGGTGCGGAACTTGAAGGCGAGATCCGCAACATCACCGAGTTCGGACTGTTTGTCGGACTGCCCGGCGATATTGACGGCATGGTCCATCTCTCCGACCTCGACTGGTCGCGTCCCGGAGAAGAAGCTCTCGCTGACTTCACCAAGGGTGACAATGTGAAGGTCAAAGTGCTCGACGTCGATCTGGAAAAAGAACGGGTCAGCCTGGGCATCAAGCAGCTCACCAGCGATCCGATGGAATCGGCAACCGGTGGATCGGCGGTCAAAAAGGGTTCTGTGACCACGTGTATCGTTGCCGCAATCACCGATGGCGGTATCGAAGTGACGTTGGCCGGCGGCGACCTGAAGGGCTTTATCAAGCGCAGCGACCTATCCCGGGATCGGTCCGAACAGCGTCCCGATCGCTTCGCGGTTGGCGACAAGGTCGACGCCAAGGTAACCCAAGTCGATAAAGCCTCGCGGCGGATCACCCTGTCGGTCAAGGCGCGCGAAATGGAAGAAGAAAAGCAGGCGATGAAGGCCT
This sequence comes from Alphaproteobacteria bacterium, assembly GCA_021774575.1. Classification (GTDB taxonomy): domain Bacteria; phylum Pseudomonadota; class Alphaproteobacteria; order UBA6615; family UBA6615; genus JAJFIX01. Next base: position 5,877 of record JAJFIX010000007.1, read on the forward strand.
ACGGCTCTTCCGACAGTGGTGCGTCCCTTGGCGACATTCTCGGTGCAGCGCTGGCAGAAAAAGAAGCTGCCAAAGAGGGTGGCGAAGACGAGGCTGCCCCTGCGGAGGCCGCTACAGCTGAGGCTGCGCCTGAGGAAGAAGCAGAAGCGGCTGCCGAAGAGCCTAGTGAGAGTGGCGATGAGGACAAAAAAGACAGCTAAGGTTTGGCTGATGTCCTCAAACCACTGGGTAGCTCCACGAGGTAGCTGCAAATGAGCTATGTCGCAGACAATGATACGCGGCGATTGCGCCGGAAGCTTCGCTTCTGGCGTGTCGCCGCGTCTGTCTTTGTGGTGGGGCTGATCATTACATTGTTTACCGGCGGCCAGTCCGTGCGTAGCGCCCATGTTGCCCGGCTAAGCGTTGAAGGCATCATTGTCGAAGATGCCGCCCGCGATCAGGCCCTAATAGAGCTGGCAGATAGCGGCGCGCGGGCCCTCATTGTCCGTATTAACAGTCCTGGCGGGACTGTTGTCGGGGGTGAAGACCTATTGCGGGCGCTGGATCGGCTACGCGACAAAATGCCGGTGGTCACGGTCATGGGAACCCTCGCGACCTCGGGCGGCTATATGGCGGCGATTGGTGGCGATCGGATTTTCGCCCGGGAGGGAACCCTGACCGGTTCGATCGGCGTTATCATGCAGACGACCGATGTCACAGGGTTGCTCGAGCGCGTCGGGATAGTCTCCGAAGCGATAAAATCGTCTCCGCTCAAAGCCCAACCCTCACCCTTCGAGCCTCTAACCGAGGAAGGACGCGCCGCCGCTCAACTGGTGATCGACGACATGTATGGGTTTTTTGTCGATCTCGTTGCCGCGCGCCGCCAGTTGAATAGAGACGAAGTTCTGCAATTGGCCGATGGGCGGGTTTATACAGGTCGCCAATCCCTCGCCAACGGACTAATCGATGAAATCGGCGGTGAAGTGGAAGCGCTGACATGGCTGGTGGGGAGCCACAATATTGACCCGGATCTGCCGATCATGGATGTCGAGATCGAGGAAGAAGGCGGGCTCATTGCTCGAATATTCGGCGGCCTGGCCAAGGGGCTTTCAGGAAAATCCTTAATTTCCAACGCTTTAACACTTGACGGGCTGATATCGCTTTGGCACCCTGAGCTGGGCTAGCGCTGGCATTTGGCGCGTGATGCCCTGACGGGTGAGAGAACAAAAGTATGACGGGAAACGGGCCATGACGAAGTCGGAGCTCATATTGCAGCTTGCAGAACAGAATCCGCATCTCTATCAGCGCGATGTCGAACGGATTGTGGCCACCGTCTTTGATGTCATCACCGATGCCTTGGCCCAGGGAAATAGGGTGGAATTGCGCGGATTTGGCGCCTTTTCGGTCAAGGAGCGCCGGGCCAGGGCCGGACGCAATCCACGGACCGGGGAATCGGTCAATGTGGCGGCAAAGCGTGTGCCCTATTTCAAGACCGGCAAGGAGCTGCGCGAGCGGCTGAATGCCGACGACACATCTCAATCGGCCACCTGAGTGCCGCCATGGCGCGTGCCTTTGTCGTAAGGGGCGCGCACGAGAGAGCGTCGTAAGGAACGGGTGGTCACATGAGAGTCGTTGCTCCAATATTTTTTGTCGCATTTAGCGCCATCGTCATCGCGTTCTCGGTCAAAAACCTCGGCAATATCGAAATCAATCCTTGGCCATTTGCCGAACCGGTTCAGGTCCCGACATATTTGGTCGTGTTTGCGGCATTCATAGTCGGCTTTTTTTCCGGTGCCGTTGTCGCCTGGGTATCGGGTATTCAAGGCCGACGTCGGCGCAAACAGCGCAAGGCCGAACGTGACGCGCAAAAAGCGCAACCACATCCGTCAGCTAAGGTGGTTCCCAGCGTGGCGCTTTCGACCCAATCCGGTGCGCCAGTCGCTGCCGGGGCCGAGCGCGCCATCGATATGGCGCCGGAAAAAGAGTAAATTCCGACATGGCGATCGACCTGGCCCGGATCGAAAACTGGCTTTGCCGGCGTGCCTTGCCGCTCTGGACAACCGTCGGCTGGGACGAAGTGCATGGCGGCTTTCATGATCGTATCGCGCGGGCCGATGGCACCGCTGTCTTAGTCGGCGACGATGGTAGCCCGATGCCTAAGCGTGCGCGCGTGCAAGCGCGCCAGATCTATGTCTACAGCCATGCGGCCATGATCGGTCTCGATGAAAAAGCGCGCGACCGTGCCGCGGCTGGATTTGCCTTCTTGACCGGCCATTATTGGCACAAGTCGGGTGGATGGATTTATTCCTGTGGCCGGGATGGTCAGCCGCTGGTGTCCGACCGTGATCTTTACGAGCAGGCATTCGCCCTGTTCTCGCTCGCTTGGTATTTCCGTGTCAGCGGTGATGCGAGCGCCCTTGAATGGGCTGTTCGCACAGCGGCATTTCTTGATGAAAGCAAACTTGATACAGACCATGGCGGCTATTGGGACGAAAAAACGGGGGCTCTGCCGCGCTGCCAAAACCCCCATATGCATCTTCTTGAAGCATGGCTCGCACTTTATGCGGCCACCGGCGAGCAAGTTTGGCTCGACCGCGCAACGACAATAATCGAGCTCTTTGAACGAAGCTTTTTCGACGAAAAAAGCGCCACACTCGGCGAGTTTTTTGATTGGACATGGGCCCCTGCAGCCGGTGTCACTGGCCAGATAATTGAACCGGGTCATCATTACGAATGGGTCTGGCTCCTGGCGCAATATAGCGCCGCGTCGGGCCGTGACATGGATCAGCTTGGTGAGCGCCTATATAATTTTGCCGGTACCTACGGCATTGATTCCGACGGGCTGGTTTTTGACGCAGTGCTGCGAGATGGGACTTTGCACGACGACAAAAAACGACTTTGGGTGCAGACCGAAGCCCTAAAAGCCGCAACAGCACGCTACGAGGCGACCGGCGATATGGCGACGGCCCGCCGGGTAGATGGCCTGCTTGGACAATTGTTCGGCCACTATCTCGACGAAGCAAATGGTGGGTATGAAGAGCATCTGTCCCGTGATCGCATGGGGCTTAAAGATTTTGCGCCTGCATCCAGCTTCTATCATGTGTTTTTGGCGCTGGCCGAAATATTGCGGGTATTCGGTGCAAATGGTGAATGATACAAAGCGTCGAGTTCACCCAAAAGTCGCGTATCAGCTAACCTCAGGAAATCTAGAATGACCAATCCAATTTATGTTGCCCTCGATACCACTGATCTTGAGGTGGCACTTGGTTTGGCAAATGCGGTGCGCGATCATGTCGGTGGGGTAAAACTTGGTCTTGAGTTTTTCAATGCTAACGGACCCGACGGTGTCGCGAAAATTGCCGAGACCGGCTTGCCGATATTTCTCGACCTTAAACTTCACGATATACCAAACACAGTTGCCGGTGCTGTGCGAGCGGTTGCGCCGCTGGGAGTGGCCATACTCAACGTACATGCGTCGGGTGGCCCGGCGATGATGCGCGCGGCTCAAGAAGCCGCTCAAGAGGCGGCGGCCAAGGCTGGGACCACAGCGCCGCTGCTTATTGCTGTCACTGTGCTCACCAGCTTTGATGAAAATGATCTGCGCTCGGTTGGCCAGCACCGGCCAGCCTCCGAACAAGTGATCCGACTGGCCCAATTGACCCAAGTCTGCGGCCTGGGTGGCGTTGTCTGTAGCCCGAAAGAAACAGCGCTACTGCGATACGCATGCAGCCCGGATTTCAAACTTATCGTGCCGGGCATTCGGCCCGCCGGAAGCGACACCCAAGATCAAAAACGCGTCGCGACCCCGGTTCAAGCCAAGGCCGATGGGGCTGATATTTTGGTCATTGGCCGCGCAATCACGGCAGCCGACGATCCGGCGGCCGCTGCTGCGGCAATAATTGGCGAACTCAACGAGGCGTCGGCGTGACGGCTCAGGCCAAAATATGCGGGATCAATAGTAGAGAAGCGATGGACGCCGCCGTGACCGGTGGTGCGGCCTATATTGGGCTGGTGTTTTTCCCCCCAAGCCCGCGATCCGTAACCCCTGACCAAGCAACGGCGTTGGCCGAAGGGTCGCCCAAGACGATCAAAAATGTCGGTTTATTTGTCGAGCCCGATGATGTCTTGTTGGCGGCGGCGGTTGGCACGGGCGTCCTCGATATGATCCAATTGCATGGCAACGAGACGCCCGCCCGGGTGCGTGAAATCAAAGAACTTCATGGATTGCCGGTAATGAAGGCCTTTGGGCTTAAATCGAAGGCTGATTTAGCCAGTCCGGCGGACTATTTTGACGCGGCTGATTTACTTTTATTTGATGGGCTTGGCGATCCGGACAGTCCAAACCCAGGCGGAAATGCAGCTTTATTCGATTGGCGCCTACTGGCCGATCATTCTTGGCCGCTGCCATGGATGCTGGCAGGAGGTCTCACCCCGGAAAATGTTGGTCGGGCGATCGCGGCCACCGGGGCACCGATTGTCGACGTCTCATCGGGGGTTGAGGCGCAGCGCGGCGAAAAGGATCCGGCGCTCATTCATTCGTTTCTCGAGGCTGTTGCTGCCACCTGAATTTGCCCGCCAAATGTGGTATAGGGGTATATCGAGCCGCAATGTGCGAGATTAAGGAGTGCCAATGCGTCGGTTCATGTTTGTCGCGTTTTTATTGCTGCTGCCTGCCGGGCCGAGCTGGGCACAAGGCCGGGAGTCTGTTTCGGCCGGGGTAGAAGCACTGCGCGCCGGCCAAAATCAAGAAGCGGTTGATCAATTTGGCTTGGCGATCGGCAGTCTCGATCACAGCGATACTGCATTGCCCGACGCCTATCTAGGCCGGTCATGTGCCTATGAAAAACTCGGTGAAAATACACTATCATCGGACGATTTCGATAAGTTTTTGAATATCGTGCGACAGGATTTCACCGACCCGATAGAGGCCCTGACCATCGCCATACAAGTGCGCTCGGTAATGTGTGGTTAGCACGCTGGCGGTCGGCGGAAAAATGCTCTAGAACCCCATTCCCATGAGCGAACGACTAAACACATATCGGTGCGGCCCCGACGCGGACGGGCATTTCGGCATTCACGGCGGACGGTTTGTCGCCGAGACCCTGATGCCGCTGGTTCTGGCTGTCGACGCGGCCTATGAGGCGGCCAAGGCGGACCCTAGCTTTGCTGCTGAGTTAGATGATTTGCTGCAAAATTATGTCGGCCGTCCGAGCCCGCTTTATCACGCCAAGCGCTTAACCGAGCGTTTCGGTGGCGCCAAAATCTATCTCAAGCGAGATGAGCTTAATCATACAGGCGCCCATAAGATTAATAACTGCCTCGGCCAGATCCTGCTGGCCAGACGCATGGGCAAGTCACGCATCATTGCCGAAACCGGGGCGGGTCAGCATGGGGTAGCGACGGCAACGGTTTGCGCGCTCTTCGGGCTGCCCTGCGTCGTTTATATGGGTGAGGCCGATATCGAACGGCAAAAGCCGAATGTATTTCGGATGCGGCTTCTCGGGGCGGAAGTGCGCGGGGTATCCAGCGGCACGGCGACCTTAAAAGACGCCATGAACGACGCCATGCGCGACTGGGTCGCCAATGTCGAAGACACATTTTATATCATTGGTACGGTGGCAGGCCCGCATCCCTATCCGGCTATGGTTCGCGATTTCCAATCGGTTATTGGAATTGAAACCCGCAACCAAATGATGGAAGCCGAGGGGCGTCTGCCCGATACGCTGGTGGCGTGCATCGGCGGCGGTTCGAACGCCATGGGATTATTCCATCCGTTTTTAGATGAGGACGGGATTGATATTATCGGCGTTGAGGCGGCTGGACTTGGGGTCGAGACGGGCAAACATGCGGCCTCAATTACCGGAGGGAGGCCGGGGGTTTTACACGGTAACCGCACCTATTTGTTGCAAGACGATGACGGCCAAATCATCGATGCTCATTCGATTTCCGCCGGTCTCGATTATCCGGGTATTGGCCCGGAACATGCGTGGCTACATGATGTCGGCCGGGTCACCTATACAAGTGTAACCGATGCCGAGGCGCTGAGCGCCTTCCAACTCTGCGCCGAGCTGGAGGGAATAATTCCGGCACTGGAGCCGAGCCACGCTCTGGCCCATGTCGAAAAAATCGCGCCATCCCTACCAAAAGATCATCTGTTAGTGATGAATATGTGTGGTCGTGGGGACAAAGATATTTTCTCGGTCGCCGACGCCTTGGGCGTGGAGCTTTAAAGTTATGGCTGGATCGGGGCGAATAGCAGCGCGGTTTGCCGAATTGCGTCAATCGGGGCGCGGCGGCCTGGTAACTTTTCTAACCGCTGGCGACCCGGACCCGGAGACCAGTTGGGACTTGCTGGCCGGTCTGGCTAACGCCGGCGCTGATCTCATTGAGCTGGGCATGCCTTTTTCCGATCCGATGGCCGATGGACCGGCGATTCAGGCGTCATCGTTGCGGGCGTTGAAAGCCGGGATGAATATGGTCGGGACCCTAGACTTGGTGCGCCGTTTCCGCGCAACCGACCAGACGACGCCGATCGTGCTAATGGGCTATTATAATCCAATATATTCATACGGCACCGACCGCTTTTTGGCCGACGCATTGGAGGCCGGTGTTGATGGGACAATTGTCGTCGACCTGCCGCCCGAAGAAGATGCGGAGTTTTGTTTACCGGCCTCTGCCGCTGGGCTCGATTTTATCCGGTTGGCAACACCAACATCCGATGATAAACGCTTGCCGAAAGTACTCAAGAATAGCTCGGGATTCGTCTATTATGTCTCTGTCGCCGGGATCACCGGCACAAAATCGGCGGGACAGGCGGATATTGCCGGAGCCGTCGGACGGTTAAAACGGCACACCGACCTGCCGGTTGCAGTGGGATTTGGAATAAAAACAGCTGCCCAGGTCGGCGAGATAACTAAGGTTGCCGATGCAGCCGTTGTCGGGTCGGCGCTGATCAATACGGTTGCCGCCAATTTGGACGAGGGCGGCCGAGCAAAAAATGGTCTGGTGCAGGCAGTTTTGGATGACGTGACGGCACTTGCCGCAGGACTGACTTCTATCGGCGAAGCCGGGTAAGGAGAGACCGATGAACTGGTTGACCAAAGTTGTGCGGCCAAAGATTAGAGCTCTGGTGGGCAAAAAAGATGTGCCCGACGATCTTTGGTATAAATGCGCCAAATGCGCCCAGATGCTGTTCCATAAGGAACTCGAAGAAAACCTGCATGTCTGCCATCATTGCGGCCATCATTTGCGTCTGAGCGCGGTGCGACGGCTTGATATGCTGTTTGATGACGGTGCCTATAATCGCATTGAGTTGCCAGAGGTCGCGGTCGATCCGCTAAAATTCAAAGATCGCAAGCGCTATACGGATCGCCTGCGTGACGCGCAGGCAAATGCAGTCAAACAGAATGGCGGCGCCGATGCGGTGATTGTTGCCCACGGTACGATCGGTGGTCAGAAATCGGTTATCGCGGCGTTTGATTTCGGTTTCCTCGGCGGTTCCATGGGGCAGGCGGTGGGCGAAGCTCTCATCGCCGCAGCGCAGCTTGCCATCGTGCAGCGTGCGCCTCTGATCGTTATTCCATCCACCGGTGGTGCGCGCATGCAGGAAGGCATTTTGAGCCTCATGCAATTGCCGCGCACCGTGTTGGCGGTCGAAGAAGTGCGCGAGGCCGGGCTGCCCTATATCGTCGTGCTGACCGATCCGACCACCGGCGGCGTCACTGCTTCCTTTGCCATGCTCGGCGATATTCATATTGCCGAAAAAGGGGCAACGATCGGATTTGCCGGCAAACGGGTTATTAAAGACACGATCCGGACCGAGCTGCCCGAAGGCTTTCAGCGGGCCGAATATATGCTTGAGCACGGCATGGTCGACATTGTCGTTCACCGCAAAGATTTGCGCGGCACCCTGGGCCGGATTATTGACCTGCTGGTGCGCCGCACCCCAAGCGCCGAAATCGTGCCGTTGGATGCCGTTGCCAACTTGGGCGCTGAAAATTTCAAAGGCAAGACGCCCACGGTTGGCTCAGCGCTGACACCAGTCAGCCAAGATCTTGCGGCTGACGATTGACGTAAACGACTTGAAGACACGTATTGCCGACACGTTGCAGCGTCTTGAGGCGCTGCATCCAAAATTGATTGATCTTGAGCTTGGGCGCACCCAAAGGCTGCTGGCCAAGCTTGGTGATCCTCACCAAAAATTGCCGCCGACCATTCATATTGCCGGTACTAATGGCAAAGGGTCGTTGCTGGCATTTTTGCGTTCAATTCTGAGTGCTAGCGGCAAACGAGTTCACGCCTATAGTTCACCGCACTTGATCCGGTTTAACGAGCGGATTGAGCTGGCGGGCAGGCCGATATCCGATGAGGACTTGGCCGACTTGCTCGACGAAATTGAAATCGTCAACCAAGGCGACCCGATCACAATTTTCGAGACGATCACCTGTGCCGCTTTTCTAGCTTTTTCGCGGGTTGCGGCTGACTGGCTGATATTGGAAACGGGATTGGGTGGACGTTTTGATGCAACGAACGTAATTGAAGCACCGGCACTCACGGCGATTACGCCGATTTCACTGGATCACCAAAATTTTCTGGGCGAAACATTGGCCGAAATAGCCAAAGAAAAAGCCGGTATTTTAAAGACCGGTGTCCCAGCGGTGATCGGCCGCCAAGACAGTGCTGCGCTCGCTGAAATTAAGGCGCGGGGGACCGAAATTGGAGCCCCCGTTAAACTATGTGGGCGTGATTGGCGCGTCGAAACTATCGGTAATACGCCCCGATATCGAAGCGCAAAACTTGATATATCTCTGTCGAATTTGGGCCTATACGGTCGTCATCAAGTCGACAATGCGGCCTTGGCCATCGCCACTGGCGAAGAAGTGCTGGCCCTGGATATAGAGGCAACCGAGCGCGGCCTGGCGGCGGCCCATTGGCCGGGTCGGTTGCAGCGCCTCGGACAGGGTGAGCTAACTTCATTGGTTCCTACTGATTGGCAGGTCTGGGTCGACGGTGGTCACAACCCTGCAGCTGGTGCAGCCCTTGCCGATGTTGCTCGCAACTGGGGCCTGGACGGAAAACCGCTCAATTTAATTTGCGGCATGCTGAGCAGCAAAGATGTTGCCGGCTTCCTTGGACCTCTCGCCCCAATGATAAATGTTTTGCAGGCGGTTCCGGTGCCCGATGAGGAGGCCGGACTCTCAACAGGGGAAATCGCAACAATTGCCGCTGACCTAGGCATAAAAAACCGTTGTGCGCCGTCGGTCGCTTCCGCCATGAAAAATTTAGCAAATAATGACCGGCGTCCGGCCCGAGTTTTGATCTGCGGATCGCTCTATCTCGCGGGCGCCGTTCTTGCTGCCTGAGATTTAGCTATTGGCTAATTATAGTTGGCGGTAACCGAGAACAACCCACCATATTCTGCTGCCGCTTGCCGGGCTTCAATATCTATTGAAGCATAGACATCGAAAATCGATCCACTCTCACCGATCGTCATTTGGCCGACGGCAACAAAGTCATGCGCGGTCATGGTGGCGTCGCCGGAACTGGTCAAGATCAGCGGGTCGGGAGCGACCGATACCGTAAAGGTTCGACCGACCTCACCGATAACCAAAAACTGAGCGCCATGGCCACCACCAAGATACTGTGCATCGCCCGTTATCATGAGGGTCTCGGCCCCCGACATGGTTATTGTGCTGAATGTTGTTCCAGGGGCCAGTCCGCCAAAATCCATATCTTGAATTTTTGTTATGGAGATTTTCTGGCTAACGGTAACTCGCGCGGTGCCATTGCCAACAGCCTGGGCAATGACCGTCTGGGCAATGCTGAGTGCACCAGCAAACAAGGCAGCTAACAGCATAAGCCAAACGGGTCGGTAAGAAAAATTAAGTACTGATATGGCCTGCATTACGTCTTCCGAAAGTACTTAGCTCGTTTTTTACAGTCTGTGTCCGGGCTATCTTCCTGTGGATTTTCGCATATCAGCTAGTTTATTGCCATAAAAAAACTGCCGGCAACTTTTTTCCGGCAGCTTTTACGAAATTTAGTCAAAACATCTGCAATCGAAATTTAGAGATTGGATTCGACCCAATCATAAATCTGGCTTTTGGGCAGGCTGCCGACTTTCATTGAGGCAACCTGGCCATCCTTGAACAGCATCATCGTCGGAATGCCCCGGACGCCATATTTGGACGGTGTCATCGGGTTATCGTCGATATTGATTTTGGCCACGGTCAGAGTACCGGTTTTATCCTCGGAAAGCTCTTCAAGAGTCGGGCCGATTTGCTTACACGGACCGCACCATTCGGCCCAGAAATCGACCAAAACAGGCCCTTCTGCTTGTAAAACATCGGCCTCGAAGGAGTCGTCTGAAATTTTGATGCTAGGCATACGCCAATCCTTGATCCGGTTGAAAACGGTTCGGCAGTAAAACTTTCTACTGCCGGAAACAAAAATGTAGGTAGCCGCCGGAGGCGCGTCAAGGCCCTCGGGGAAATTTGACTATATAGTGAATTCTACGCGGTTATAGAGAAGCCCACCTTATCCAGAGCTGCCGAATCGAGAGACGTCCAATAAGGGCCAACGGTCCAAAGGAGGGCACAGTCGATCTGTTTACCTGGATAGATATCGGCCAATAGAGTCCGATAAGCGGCCATTTGTTCGAGATAAATAGGCGGTACATCGGATGGGTCAATGGGCGGTGGCCTGTTGGTCTTAAAATCGACCACCAAGACCCGCTTTTCTTCGACGAGAAGGCGGTCGATCCGGCCGGACACAACCAGCGACCGTCGCTTCTTTCCACTGACGGCCTCGCCAGTGACTTCGACGAGACCGGTAACGGGCAACTCGGCATGGGAACCCGGACCAAATAGAGCGCCATAGACCGGATGATCCAGAATAGCCAGGACCTCGCTTACCAGCTCGGTGCGTCCGTTTTGGTCGAGCCCAAGGGCCGTCGTGACGAGAAAAGATTTTGCCGCGGCCAAGCGATCTGGCCTGGCAATATTTGGTAGATGCTGCAGCAATGCGTGGATCAACCGACCGCGCCGGAAACCAGCCTCAACGTCATACCCGCCGTCCTTTGATTTACCAAGTGGTGATAGGGGGGCGGGGGCCTCGATAGCGGGGCGCGAAGGCGCAAGGGGGCGCCGCGGTGTTGGTTCAGGTGGGGGCGGCCCCTTGGCCCAGCCCGGTAGGGCCCCGCCTATCGCCAGCGTCTCTCCCTGTTCCTTAATGGTCGGTGGGTCAATTTGGTCTTTGGCAATGCGCTTGACCATTGGATCAATCTCAATTGGGCTGTCGGCAAGTACCGGGTCGACGGTTTCATGAACGAAATTTTCCAGGCCCAAGGAAATCAATTCGTACCAGCAGTCCTGGGGCGGCTGGTTGGTGCCGCGCCACCCGCAAATATAGAGCCGATCCTCGGCCCGGGTCATGGCGACATAGAGCAGCCGGTTTTGTTCGCGCATGATGTCGGCCCGTGCGACCTCGGCAGCAAGGGTGCAGACCGGATCCCGGTCTTCGGCCCGAGGCGCCCACAATAATACGTCCTTGTCTGGCGAGCGGAATAGTTGATCGCGAGCGCGCGGGATTTGGCAGGTATCGGGCAGGATAACAATTGGTGCCTGCAGGCCTTTGGCACCATGAACGGTCATTATCCTGACCATGCTCGTTGCACGATCGAGGTCGCGCTTTATTTCGGCGCCACCCGCATCCAGCCAGTGCAGAAACCCCTGTAGGGATGGTGTGTTGGTTCGTTCATATTCGAGTGCAAGGGAGAGAAACTCATCAATTGCATCGAGCACTTCCGCCCCCAATCGGGCAATAATTTTTGCCCGTCCACCGCGCGCAAGTAGCGTTGCATAAAACTCGTAGGGTCGGCTAAAATCAACCTTGGCGAGTAACTCCGTGAGGTAAGCATGGGCGCCGGCATAGGGGGCGCCCGATTTGGCGTGAAGGCCCAACGCTTGCCATAGCCCCGCTTTTCTATCGTGGGCGACGGTGAATAAATCCTCCTCGTCAAAGCCGACCAATGGCCCCTTCAAGACTGTGGCGAGGGTAAGGTCATCTTCCGGCAGTAAGACGAATTGGCCGAGTGCCATCAAATCTTCGACGGCTAGTTGCTCGGTCAATACCATGCGGTCAACGCCGCTTACCGGGACATCGAGCTCCTTTAAAGCTCGTACGGTTTCGGTCACCAATGCATCGCGCCGCCGCACCAAAATCATGATGTCGCCGGGCTCAATTGGGCGGCCCTTCGATTCGAGAATTTCTCCAGAGCTCAGCCACGCCTTGATACGGATGGCTAGCAGCCGCGCAAGGCGAGATTTCGGGCTGTCGGCTTCAACGCTCTCGACCGGCGGTTTCCAGCTCGCTTCCACATCGCGACTCTGGGGCTCAACTAGATTCCACAGCTCGGTCATGCCGCCAGCGCCGGCCCGAAAGGCGTGATGCTGCAAATCTATTCCAGGTTCGGTAACGCCGTCCCGCGCCGAAGCTTTGCTGAATACGGCGTCGACCGCATGCAGCACCGGTTCGGTCGAACGAAAAGAAACATCAAGCTCGACATCGGCAAACGGTCGCTCTGCGCCGTTTGCCAAGCTCATAAAATGAGCTTTGTTTTCGCCAAATAGGCGCGGTTCGGCATCTTGAAAACTGAAAATCGATTGCTTGATATCGCCGACAGCAAACATGGTGCGAGGCACGGGGCGTACGTCGTCACCGGCTCCAAGGCCAGAATAGAATTCGTCGGCAAGGGCGCGCACCAATTGCCATTGGACCGCGCTGGTATCTTGTGCCTCATCGATCAAAATATGATCGATCCCTCCATCGAGCTTATAGAGTACCCAGGCAGCGGCCCCCGAACGTGATAACAAATGGTTGGTGTCGAGTATTAGGTCATCGTAATCCTTTAAGGCGAGTGCCTCCTTTCGCGCATGATAGGCATCAAGTATAGCCGCGCCGAGTGTCAACAAAGCGGCCGTTGACCGGCCTATCCCCAGCGCTTTGATTTGCCCAACTGTCGCATAGAGTCGCGCCTGTTCGGCCGCCATGATGTCCGGCAACGCGGCCATTTTCTCCGTCATTTTTTTTGTATGAAGTTTGCTCGGCGCAAGAGGTGTGCTCTTTTTGGTTAAGAAAACGCCGGTATAGTCGTTGAACGTGGCGCAGCGGTCGGTCGGGGATTGCTCCAACCAGCGGCTAATCAAAAGGGCCTTCGGCTGATCTGTTTTTTCGCTGCCTTGGGAAAGCACTGCGCCGACCCGCAACAGGCCTTCCCGGTCAAAGGCATCATCGGCGCAGGCCGCAGCGATCAAATTATCTTGGGTATCGTCGGGCTCAACACCGAGCGCATGGTAGGTGTGGTTAATGAGCCCGGTCAGCCCGTTATGGCGCGCCAGCAAGCTGCCCAGCAACGCCCGCTCATTGCGCAGACTAGAGAGTAAGGCGGGGAAATTTTGCTGATGAACTTTGCTGGTAATCTCATCAATTGCTTGCGCCAATTCCGGATGGCTCGCTGCTGGGGTCCCCAAAACATGAGCTGTTGCAAAATCGAGCGCCTCGGCACTGTCGCGCTCGGTCATGACTTCGAAATGCGGTGCGATACCGGCCTCAATGGGAAACCGGCGCAGGATCGACTGGCAAAAGGCGTGAATAGTCATGATTTTGGTGCCGCCGGGAATATCGAGCACTTGTGCAAATAGGCGGCGGGCGGCGCGCATTCGGCCCCCGTCGGCCGGATGTCCGAGCAGTTTTTCGAGGTCGGCCAGAAGGACCGCGTCGCTCGCGGTTGCCCATTTGCTCAATTCATTGTTAATGCGGATCGCCATTTCCGTGGCGGCGGCCTTGGTATAGGTCAGGCACAAAATTGCGCTTGGGCGTGTCCCGGCGAGCATGAGGTTGAGAACCCGCTCGGTCAGAACCTTGGTTTTTCCCGAACCTGCCGATGCCGTGACCCAGGCGGATTTATCGAACGACGATGCTTGAGCTTGGCGGCGATTGGCCCGCTCTAGAATTGCATTGCCTGCCATTATTGGGCGCCTCCGCCGTTGTCGCCGCTCCACTCTTTGACTCGGGCGAGATGCTCGAAATCTGAATAGCGTGGCGCGAATTCCGGACGGGGTCGGCTGAGATACGGCGTTTCAGGATCATCGAATTTGGCGATTAGGTCCGTTAGACCGGTCAGGGCTTGGGCCGCCAGGTCGGCGGCGTCGGCCTTCAGGTTTTTGATTTCGCCGGGCACTCTGCCGCCTGAAATTAACCAATAACTCAAGGCGCCGATCGGCGCATTCGGTAAGTCGGCGAACCCGCCAGCGGTGGCAATTGCCGCTTCCAGTGGGAGCTGCGGGGAGTATCCGGCGGCGACTTCTTTTTCTGTTGGTACGGTACCGGTCTTATAGTCGATTATCTCCAGTGTAGCGTTATTTGTCAGGTCTATCCGGTCGGCTCGGGCCGACAGGGTAAAGGGTCCGGCCGGGCCAGCAAGAACGATACTGCCCTGGCGTTCGGTATAGGCTTTTTTTATAATTTCCCGTCGGGCGGTTTCGTGGTTGGCGAACCAAATTGCGATGCGTTCAAATCGCGGCCACCAGAATGCTTTGATGCTGGGTTGGGCGTCGTAGGGCGCGAATGCTTTACGGCCCAGCGCCAGCAATTGATCCAAAGCGTCTGCAGGGAACGGACCCTGGGAATGGTCTTCGATCAAGCTATCCAAAGAATTGTGAATGAGGGTGCCGTAGTCGGCTTGATTGGGGCTGGCGTCGATCGGTTCGAGGGCGCGTAGGCGAAGTATATGTTTGGCGTAGATCGCGTATGGGTCCCGCATCCAGCGCTCGATATCGGTAACCGCCATTTTTCGCGGCCGACATGCGACCGGTGGCCGTGGTGCCGGTGGCAACACCGGCTGGACCAGTGAGCTCGCATTGTTATCCGGCTGGTCGAGCGCTTCGGTCCAATGCTTCCAAGGGTCGTCCGGGGTTAGCTGTGATGTCTCACCGGTGACTTCCAGAACCGTTTCGATCCGCGCCAACCAACGCGATGGGACGGTCGGCGACCCGTCTACTCTGTCGGCGCGGGTCCAATATACCCGGCCTGCCGAGCCGGCCTGTACGAAATCATGCGCGGCCAAGCCGACTTGCCGCTCTGGCGGCTGTAAGCCAAATGCTGATCTCATATGCCGCCCCATCCAGGGATCGATGTTGGGCTCCGACGGCCATGTGCCCTCGTTCAGTCCACCCAAGATCAGCACGTCATGGTGCTGCAACCTCGCCTCCAAAGGCCCCAAAATGGCCAGCCGAGGATGAGCACCATAGCGCGGTCGCACAACTTGGTTGGCAATCAGTTCTTCGAACAACGCCTGATATCGGGGTGCTGGTATGAGACCGGCAATATCCGATGCGTCGAGAAGGTCGGCGATAAAATCTGCTGCGGTTTCTCCATCTTCGCCAGCCCATAACAGGGGGCCAGACCCATCATGTGGTACCGCCAAATTCTCGGCAAAGCCAATATGGGCGCGCACCAATTCGTCGAGCCGGACGTTGCCGCCTGCCAGAATTTTTTCGAACGGTGCGATAAGGTTCTGTACCGTTCCGATCCAGGCCAAAAGGTCCGTGGCCGTGTCGCCCCGAACTTCCTCGAGCGCTGCGATGACCCCGGCCAAGCCGGGGGCCGGGCGCGGGCCGCGCAAAATACGTTGTTCGAGCAGACGTGTCATTGACCGAAATTCAGCCGGGTTTTGCCCGCACAATGCGAACGGGTGCTTAAAGAGCGCGAGTAGCGGTAGCGGCGCCGCGCGCTCGGTTGCAAATTCAAGCACTAGACGCATGAATGTCCCGGCTGGGGTGTCACGCAGAGGACGGCCTGCGGAATCGTCGACAGTGATGCGCCAGCGACCAAGCGCAGCCGCCACCCGACGGGCAAGGTTTCGGTCAGGGGTTACCAAGGCGCATGTTTTTCCCGGGCCGTCAGCTAGACATTTGCGCATGATCAAAGAAATGACCGAGGCCTCTTCGGCGGCGTCGGCACAATCGATACGGGTCAATCCGCTTAAGGCGATAGGGTCGATCGTCGTTCCGGTCACCCACTGGTCCGTCGTTCCTGCTGGCCGTAGGGCTTGGCTCAGAAAATTTTCTCGCGCGACGCTGTCTTTTGTTAGCCCGCCGGGAGAAAATTCAGCAATTCCATCGCGGTCGCGACCCAATCGGGATAATAGGCGTTTCAGGCCATATTGCGGATGGGTTGGTTCCAGCGTTTCCCAACTTTTGGCATCGAGGTTTTGGTCGAGACCTGGGAGGATGACCGCGCCCTTGGGTAGCTCGGCGATGAGTGCCATGAGGTCGGCGGTTGCCGGCACGCTGCCGGTACTGCCCGCTGCAATTACAGGATGGGAAGGGGGCTTTTTTCGCCAGCGTTCTATCTGATCGGCGACAGCGAGGTTGCGGCGTTTGGCTGGATCCATCATGCCGAGCTCGGCTAGTCTTTCCGGCCATTGGTCAGTGACCAGTTCGAGAAACTCCAAGGTCATTTGCCAATGTTGCGCATATTCCTCAGGCACCAAATTGGCGAGACTGTCGAAGGTAAGATTCTCTGTTTGTATTTGATCAAGCAAACGGGAAAGTTCGCTGGCCAGTTTCGCCGCATGGTCAATAGACAGTTTCGGTTGATCGGCAAGGGTCTGGGACCGGCCTTCAATCAGTGTTGCCAGAGCCAATTGGCGTTGCAATTCAGGGATGGCGGGCGGCAATGAAACAGAGCTGGCCAGTGGATCGAACAAATGCTCGTCCTCGCCCTCAATATCGCCGAGGGGCACCATGCGTGGCAATATCAGGGCTCGTCCATTCGAATGCCGCAAAAACGCATCTTGCAAAGAACGAACAGCGCGGCGGGTCGGCAGAAATATCAAGGCCTCGGCCATTGTCTCTGGGGCCGGTCCAAGATGGTCCAGCAGGCCGGTTGCCAGCGTGTCGACAAAAGAGCGCGCCGCCCGGATCGAATAGACGCCTAGCAGCCGCACCCCGGTCACGGCACCAATTTCCCAATGGTGTCGAGCCGGGGTTTCCAACTGCCGTGTCCGGTCAAACTGAGCAAACGGTGCTCGGGCGACGAAGTATGGCTGAAATGTATCTCCAACCAATCAGGAGGTAGTCGACCAGTCAGCCGGTCCGGCCATTCAATAAGGGAGATGGCGGAAGCGAAAGCATCTTCAATACCCAATTCATAGGCATCGTCGGGTCCGGTCAGTCGGTAAAGATCGAAATGCCAGATTTCATAGTCGAGTATCGGATAGGTCTGGACAAGTGTGAAAGTTGGGCTCGGAACTTCGATTTGCTTTCCGTTTGCGGCGCGAATAAGGGCGCGGGCGAACGCTGTTTTTCCCGCACCGAGATCGCCTTCAAGGGCGATTATATCGGGTGGTGAGAGATGGGAGGCCAATGCGGCCGCTAGAACACCGGTTTCCTGTTCGGATTTTGAAATATAGTCCATTGGCTGCTGGTATAGGAGTCAGGCTGTGCCGATATCGGAAATATTTTGCCGGTCCGGCCCGCCGGACGGGATCCGGCAGGTTACGACCGTGCCCTCGTTTTGTTCGGATGTGATGCTCACTTCTCCTCCATGCAAATCGACGAAAGATTGAACCAAACTCAGTCCGAGGCCGGCCCCAGTATCGGATTGTCGCACCATGGCATCCGAGCCGCGCTCGAATTTATCAAAGACCCGTTTTATCTGGTTCTCGGCAATTCCGATGCCGGTATCGCTAACCGAAAAAATAATATCGTCGCCGTCACGATCTGCATTGAGTGTGACCGCGCCACCGGGTGGGGTGAAGTTTATGGCATTGGAGGCAAGGTTAAACATGACCTGCTTGATACGTTTTTCGTCGGCGCGCATTGTACCGAGTTTATCCGGGTAATCGACCGTCAACGACAGCTCCTTACTCCCGGCGCGCTGGCGGACGAGTGCATGCACGCTTTCCATCAGCTTGTCGATTTCAAATATTTCCGGGGTGAGCTCCATATAGCCCGCCTCAAGGGTCGCCAAATCAAGAATATCGTTTATTAAATTAAGCAGTTCGTTGCTCGACAATAATATTGAATCCAGATAATCGATTTGGGTTTCGCTAAATTCATCGACGCCACCATGCTTCAGCATTTGGGTGAAGCCAATGACCGAACTTAAGGGCGTTCGCAATTCATAAGACACATTGGCAATAAATTGTGTTTTGAGTTCGTCAGCGGCTTCGAGCGCCTGGGCGCGCTCGCGTAAAGCCTGCTCAACCCGCAGTCGGTCGGATATATCGATGAATGTTCTAAGCACCATTCCGTCGGGTAATGGCACCGTCGAATATTGAAGCACAACATTATTGGTCAAACTAATTTGGCCGGAATGCGGCGTTCGCGTAGTCGACTCGGCGACAAGTCTGGCGCGCTGATCCTTCCAGTCGCCATCGGCAGGAATAAGAGATCGTGCATTATCCAGCAGTTCGGTGACATGGGGTTCGCCGGAAATCTGATCGTCGCTATAATTCCAAATTCGTTTATAGGCAGCGTTGCTGAGTTTGAGTTTTCCGTCACCGCCAATTAAGGCGATTGCCTCATAGAGATTGTCGAGAGACTGCCGTTGAACCTCGATCAACGTATTATATTCAGCCTCCAGGGAGAGGCGGTCGGTCACGTCTTCGTAGGTAAAAATTAGCCCGCCGAATGGATGGGGGGAAACACGATTACGAAGCGTTCTGCCATCGGGCAAATGCATCAGATTCTCGCGCGGCCCGATTTGCGAGGTGAACAACGCAATTTCTCCATCGCTCCATACACGGAAATCCGATTGCTCGGGCAGCCGTCGCCGGGCCCGTAAATGTTCCAGCTCTTCGCCCAGGGTTGGGTGGCTGTCGAGCCATTTGGCGTCACTGTCCCAAAGTCGCGCATAGGCTTGGTTATAAAAGGTCAGCTTAGTATCGGGGCCATAAATTGCAATGGCGACGGCCAAGGTTTCGAGCACATCGGAATGGGCGGCAATGTGGCGATCAAGTTCTTTTTCCAGGTCCCTGACCTGGCTGATATCCATCGCTTGACCGACGAAACCGATATTTTCTACTGGCGTGAGAGTGATCGAAAGTAGCCGTCGATCGCCCTCGATCACAACATGGCGGCGTTCTTGCTGCTGCCTGCCGCTGGCCAGGGCGCGGCTGGTCAAATTGGCGATTGCATCCATGTCGGGGTTATTGGCGCCGGCGCTAAATATATTTTGAAAGGCTTGGCTCGACTGAGCTGGCGTTGTTGAGCCGGCGGGTATCACCCACGCTGGAACGGCCAAATTGTCGATCATCGCTTGCAATTGATCGCGGTCGCGTTCGGCATTAGCGAGGCGGAAATTCGTGTTGGCGCTGGTTTTCAGCTCTTTCGTAACATCTGCTATCCACAAAATGTCGAGGGCGGCGCCAGGCGACCGTTGGCCAGTAATATGGAAACTCCCCCCGGGCACCCCTTCGGTCGCAATAAGGTCAATGGTGAATTGAAAACTTTCGCCGCGATTGCGCAAGGCAGTGGTCAGATCGTCGAACCGTTGCCGATCGGTCGCATTCATCATTTGGCGTAAAGTTTGGCAATCAGCTCGGTCTAGACCTAGTAATTCAGCCAGTACCGGCGAAACCGTTTCGATGTCGCCGGGTCCCCAAAATATATAAGCGGCAGGATTTTCGCGCAGCAAGGCGTCGGTAAGTCTGGCGTGGGTCAAAATCCGGGCGCGCCGACGGTCGGCAAGAAACCACAGAAATGTGGCTATGACGGCAAGAAGGAATGCGAGGGTCAGCGTCGGGAACATCGTCTAGTCATTAGACCCGAAAATCGGAGCGAGTCAATGAAGGCCGCGACGATAACGCCGCGGCCTTCAATATCGAACAATTGTAATAATCTTGCTCGAGCGCTTTTTGCTTAGTAGCGGTACATCTCCGGCTTGAACGGACCGTCTTGTTTTAGCCCAAGATAGGATGCTTGCTCCGTCGACAATTGGGTCAATTTAGCGTCTAGTCGGCTCAGATGCAGCATTGCGACCTTCTCGTCTAAATGTTTGGGCAACACGTAGACTTTATTTTCATATTTTTCAGATTTCGTCCAAAGCTCGATCTGGGCGAGGACCTGATTGGTGAACGAGGCGCTCATGACGAAACTCGGATGGCCGGTGGCGCAGCCGAGATTAACCAGCCGTCCCTCTGCCAAGACGATGAGGCGCTTGCCGTCGGGAAATTCGACCTCATCGACCTGAGGTTTGACATTATCCCATTTGTAATTGCGCAGGGCGCCGATCTGGATCTCACTATCGAAATGACCGATATTGCAAACAATGGCTCGGTCTTTCATTTCCCGCATATGGTCGAGGGTGATGACATCGATATTACCGGTACATGTGACGAAAATATCGCCCTTAGCCGCCGCCGAATCCATGGTTACGACTTCGTAGCCCTCCATCGCCGCCTGTAAAGCACAGATTGGGTCGATTTCCGTCACCAGGACTTTTGCGCCCTGGCTGCGGAGAGAGGCGGCAGAACCCTTACCGACATCACCGAAGCCGGCGACCACGGCAGTTTTACCGGCAACCATAACGTCGGTCGCGCGCTTGATACCGTCGACCAGACTTTCGCGGCAGCCATAGAGATTGTCGAATTTTGACTTGGTTACGGAATCATTCACATTGATCGCCGGAACCTTAAGCGATCCGTCCCGCTCCATCTCGTAGAGCCGATGGACCCCGGTCGTGGTTTCTTCCGAAAGACCCTTAACATCAGCTAGCAGTTCGGGAGTTTTCTCGTGCATGACTTGGGTTAGGTCACCGCCATCGTCCAAAATCAAGTTGGGGCGCCAGCCATCAGGCCCTTCAATTGTTTGGTCGATGCACCACCAGAATTCTTCGTCGGATTCGCCTTTCCAGGCGTAAACCGGAACGCCGGTTACGGCGATCGCCGCCGCTGCTTGATCCTGGGTCGAGAAAATATTACACGAGCTCCAGCGTACTTCGGCGCCAAGCGCGGTAAGAGTCTCGATTAGCACCGCCGTTTGGATGGTCATATGCAGGCAACCGACAATACGTGCCCCGGCGAGGGGTTTTTGTTCGCCATATTCGCTGCGCAAGGCCATCAAGCCGGGCATCTCGGTTTCTGCAATATTGATCTCTTTGCGGCCCCAATCGGCCAAACTTAAATCAGCGACTTTATAATCGCCGCCAGATGCGGTCGTTGACATTCGTTCTGCTCCTTCGAACTTCCCAGTAAGACAGGTGGGTTGCCGCCCGTCTCTTCATTTAATGATATAAAGATGTCTTTATATCTTGATGTTTTGGTGTGTCAACCGAATCTTGTCTTGGGTGGCTCAACTGGCCTTGTTGCCAGCCTTGTTGCCAGCCTTGTTGAATGCCGACAATAGGTCGGCGACCTTTTCCGGGCTTCCCTGAATTTTGAGATGATCGGCGAGCCTTTGTGCGTCGGAAAGGGCCATGTGGCGGATTTTATCTTTGACCCGGGGCAGGGCGCTGGATGACATCGAAAGTTCCCGCACACCGAGGCCGAGCAACAGAGGGGTAAATTCCGGATCACCTGCGATTTCCCCGCAAACACTAACCGGGATACGCGCGTGTAGGGCGGCTTCGGTCGCCATTTTGATCAAACGCAGGACCGCCGGGTGCAGAGGGTTGTAGAGATGGGCAACTGCCTCGTCGCTGCGATCAATCGCCAGCGTATACATAGTGAGATCGTTGGTGCCAATGGCAAAAAAATCTGCAACTTGCGCCAGCGCGTCGGCGATGAGCGCCGCAGCAGGCACTTCGATCATGACCCCGAGCGGCGGCAACGGATCGGCAATCGCCACATCCTTTCGTTTCAGGCGACGGGCAATGCGCGAAATATGGGCACGAACGGTCGTAACGTCCGAAGGCGTCGACGCCATGGGCAGTAGGATGCGGATGGACCCAAGTGCACTGGCGCGCAACATGGCGGCGAGCTGGGTGTCGAGCAATTCGGGCGTACGTAGCGACAGGCGCAAGGCTCGCAGTCCCAGGGCCGGGTTTGGGCCAGGCACAATTTCATTTTCCAACGGCATGACCATTTTATCGCCGCCGATATCAAGCGTGCGGACCGTCACCGGTCGGTTTCCCATGCCGCGCACAAACCGGGCCAGCATTTTAAACTGCTCGTCTTCTCCTGGGAGTGTCTCGCGGTTCATATACATAAATTCGGTGCGGAGCAGGCCGATCCCTTGGGCGCCATTGGCCTTGGCACCCTCTATTTCTCGTGGCAGTTCGAGGTTGGCGTGCAGGGCGATGTCGCGATCATCTTGAGTTCGCGCGGGCAATCTCTTCAGTTTGGCCAAGCGCTTCGTGTCTTGTCGTTGAACCCGCTGGCGTGCGCGGTATTCGGAAATTTGTTTTTTTGATGGGTCAATTAATACGAGGCCCTGGTCGCCGTCGACAATGATCGTTACGCCGGGGCGGACCGTATCAACTAGGTTTTCCGCTCCAAGTACGGTTGGCAAGTCCAATGCCCGCGCCATGATTGCGGCGTGCCCTTCTGCGCCTCCGGCCTCGCTGGCGATCCCGGTAACTGCCTTTGGGTCGAGCAATGCGGCGTCTGAAGGAGTGAGTTCAGCAGCGACAACGATACTACCCTCGGGCACGCCCGCCTCTAAAGGGTGCAGGGCGGCGGCCAAGTTGCGCAGCAGACGATTGCCGAGTTCGCGTATTTCCGCCCCTCGGGCGGCCAGATAGGGGTCGTCCATGGCGTGAAATTTATCGACCAACTCGCTGACTTCGGCGGCGACAGCGGATTCGGCATTGGTCTTCGATTTTTCGATGCGCTTTTGAACCCCCCGCACCAGCCGGCTATCTTTTAGCATTTGGCGATGGGCATCGAGAAGATTAACCATTTCGTCCCGGGTTTCGGTCGGGAGTGAAGCGGTTTTTTTGCTGAGCGTCGCGATTTGGCGACGCGATCGGGCCACACATCTTGTGAAGCGTTTACATTCGTCGGGGACTTGTTTGGCCTTGATCGAATATTCCGGGACTGGGGCTGTGCCAATATCGGCAATAAATGCCGGGCCGATGGCAATGCCCGGTGCGATCGCAAGGCCCTGCAGCATATTGGTTATGGGCTTTGTGCGGCGCCGGTTTTGACTGGTTTTGGTCTTTTTTTCAGTCCTCATCGAACTTGTCCCTAACAAGCTCGGTCAATGCGGCAAGGGCGGCCTTGGCTTGCCTGCCGGAAACTGTCAATTTTATTTCATGACCTTTTGCTGCGGCCAACATCATCAACCCCATGATCGATGTTCCAACGACGCAAAGTTCGCCTTTTTTGACTTCAATTTCGGCGTCAAACCGCTCGGCGGTTTTAACAAATTTTGCCGCCGCTCTGGCGTGCAATCCACGCCTATTGGAAATCCGCAGGGTCGTCTTGAGAGCGCCGCTTTTTTCGACCATCAATCTTGCTCGGCGAGCAAGGCCGACGCGACGTTAATATATTGGCGCCCGGCGGCCTGTGCGGTAGCCACAGCTTGCGCTAAGGATTGTTCATTGCGCACACTGGCGAGCTTAATCAGCATTGGCAAATTGACCCCGGCGATGACCTCAATCTCCGACTGGTTCATGATCGATATGGCAAGGTTAGACGGGGTTCCGCCAAACATGTCGGTTAACAAAACAACGCCTTTGCCGCTATCGGTTTTTTTTACGGCGTCGAGAATTTCCTGTCGCCGCCGCTCCATATCGTCGTCGGGGCCGATGCAGACGGTGGCAATCCGGTCCTGTGGGCCGACGACATGCTCAAGGGCTGAGAGAAATTCGATCGCCAGGCGACCATGGGTGACAAGCACGATGCCGATCATTACGGCTCCTTATAATTTTTCGGTATTATGATCATCTACCTGATGTAAGGCGATCCTATCTTCGGCGCTGCGATCAGCCAATTCCCGGTGGTGCGTGGAGGCCGAAAAGCCCCATCCAGATACCTCTTTGGTCATGCGCTCGGCCATATATACTGAACGGTGTCGCCCTCCGGTACAGCCAAACGCTATGGTGAGATAGCTTTTGCCCTCGCGCGCGTAACGGGGCAAGAGTTGATGGCAGAGGGCGACTAGATTTCGGTTTATCGCGGCAAAATCCGGATCGCTTTCGATGAATGCGCCGACGGCTGAATTTTGTCCCGTCAGTTCGCGCAATTCATTTACATAATGGGGGTTTTTCAAAAATCGCATGTCAAAGACGAGATCGGCGCCCCGCGGTATGCCGTTGCGGTAGGCGAACGACTGGACGAAAACCGAAAGTCCCATTCGGTCGGGACCGGAAAAGAGATCGACGACTTGGCGCCCAAAATCCCTGGGGGTTAGTTGGCTGGTATCGATGGTCATGTCGGCATGATCCTGCAATCCGACCAGCAATGACCGCTCCCGGGCAATTCCGTCGGTTACCTGCCGGTCCCCGGCGAGCGGGTGTCGGCGCCGGGTTTCGGTAAAACGGCGGCGCAACACTTCGTCATCGCAATCAATAAAGAGGATTTCGATGGGAAAGGGTGTTTGGCGCCGCAATTTATCGAATTCTTCGACAAAACGTTTGACCGAAAAATCGCGGGTGCGTGCGTCGATACCAATTGCCAGGCTTTGGCCCGACCCAGGGCCTTGTGCGACCAATGTTGGCAGCAGCCGCAGCGGCAGATTGTCGACCGCTTCAAAACCATGATCTTCAAGGGCCTTTAGCGCAGTTGTATGCCCGCCGCCCGAAAGGCCTGTGACAAGAATAATTCGACCGTTTTTACTCTCTGGTGTGGCGTTTTCGGTCATAAAGCTCTCAAATGCCGCAGTTGCGAACGGCGGCGCGAAGTTTTGCCGTGGCGGAAATTTCGAACGGCGCGAGATTAATACGCGGCACAGAAATATCGGCTATTTTGCACCAATCCGGTTCGGGCATTCGCTCAATTTCCCCAGGTGATACCAAATCGACTACGAGTGCAAGCGGCGCGGACTCAGTCCGGTCGAAGGTAAGAATGCCCAGACCTCGGACCTCCATTTTTCCCTTTATCTCGTCTGGGGCCGAAACATGAACCACGCCATCGCGGACTGCAACCTTGACATAATCGTCGGCGATCAGGGAGGCCGTTTCATCGATTAGACGGAGGGTTATGTCGGATTTCCCAGCCCCAGAGGCGCCCCGCAACAAGACGGCCCGACCGTCTAGGACGATGGCGGATGCATGCAGCAACTGGTCGACATTTTTGGGGGGCACCCAGCTTCTCCCTCTCGTAATGTCAGAATATTATACGGGAATCACTTCGATTCTCTGGTGCCTAACGGGTCACCATGCTATCAGCCGTCCCTTTGCTTGCATGTCGGCATGGAGTAGACGCCGTGGTCCAAGACCTGTTCGTTATCATTGCGCCGGTGTTTTTGCCGGTGTTTTTGATTGTCGCGCTGGGCTTTGGTTGGGGCCGGAGTGCTTGGCGATTTGAGGCGGAATTTGTCTCCCGCCTGGTCACCCGAATTGCCACGCCGGCTTTGATTTTTTCGACTCTCGTTGGGCTCGAAATGGGGCTTGCCGCCTTCGGTGAAATGGCTTTTGCCGGGTTGATTGCCATGTTCTCTTTTGCCGCCACTGGCTTCATTGCCTTTAAAGCATTGGGGATGAATTTACGAACCTATATGCCGACAATGATATTCCCTAATGGCGGCAATCTTGGATTGCCCTTGTGCTTGTTTGCCTTTGGTGAAACGGGGATGGCCCTGGCAATTGCCTATTTCACGCTGATGGCGGTCGGCCAGTTCACGGTCGGTCAATGGATCGTCTCGGGTCGGGTCTCATTTCGTCAGGCGTCTAGGGAACCGATCCTATATGCGGTTGGTGCGGCGATTGTCTTTATGGGATTGGAGATGACGCCGCCTCAATGGATTTCCAATACCGTCGAACTGCTTGCCGGCGCGTCGATACCCTTGCTGCTGTTATCCCTGGGTGTGGCGCTTTCCCGGTTCAAGGTGGCCTCGATAAGGCCAGCCCTGGCCGCCAGTTTCTTGCGGCTCGGATTGGGGTTTTCCATCGGCTATGGCGTAGCTGAATTGTTGGAACTGGAGGGGCTTGTGCGGAATGTACTGATTTTGCAAAGCGCTACTCCGGCAGCGGTGTTTAATTATCTGTTTGCCGAACGATTTGGTCAGGCGCCCGAAGAAGTTGCGGGTACAATCATCGTTTCGACATTGCTCTTTTTTCTTGCCTTGCCGGGCCTGCTGCTCTTTCTAATGTAGCCTTAAAATTATTTGATGATTTATGCCCCTGGGCGCGATTTGTCTTGACTTCCGAATGGCGAAGGCGCCATTGAGGCCGCAACGGCACTCCCATTAAGATCGAATTTTGATCGCTCGTCGGCCCTGGTTATGATCGGGACCGGCCACGTTTCTCTCCGATAGTTGCGGGCGTTTCGTTAGACCGGCCACTGCCACCTTTTAGAGCCATTGGGCATGCCGCGTCGGAAAAGCTTGCATTGTGCCAGCGCACTCGCGTCCCGTTTGGGGCGGGGGTCATAGCGATATATCGAGAAAGAAACTAATTTATGACCGATTTTTCGGGCCTTAATCTGGCCCAGCCGATCCTTCGTGCGATTGCCGACGAAGGCTATACAACCCCTACCCCCATCCAGTTGAAATCCATTCCGCCATTGTGTGAGGGCCGCGATTTGCTTGGCGTCGCTCAAACCGGCACCGGCAAGACAGCCGCATTTGCCCTGCCAGCGTTGCATCGGTTGGCAGAAGATGGGGGAAAAAACCTTGGTAAGCCCCAAAGCCTGAAGCCACGCGTATTGATCTTGGCGCCGACACGCGAATTGGCGGGCCAGATCGGTGACAGCTTGCGCAGCTACGGTCGTCATATGCGCTTGCGCCTGGCAGTGGTTTTTGGCGGCACGCCTATCCGCCCGCAAATTCGCACAATAACTCAAGGCGTCCATGTTTTGGTTGCCACACCGGGTCGACTTTTGGACCTGATGAACCGGGGGCAATTGCGGCTTGATGGGGTCGAGACTTTCATTCTTGACGAAGCTGACCGTATGCTCGACATGGGGTTCATTCACGATGTAAAAAAAATCTCAGCCGCCGTTTCTGCGAACCGTCAGACGGTGTTGTTTTCGGCCACAATGCCGAAATCGGTAGCCGGCCTTGCCGGAAACCTACTCAATGACCCTGTCCGTGTTGAAGTCGCGCCGACGGCGACAACGGCCGAAAAGGTCGAGCAGCGCGTTTTATTCGTTCAAAAGAGCAAAAAGCGGGCTCTGCTCGACGAGTTACTGAACGATAAAAGTATCAAGCGTGTGCTGATATTTACCCGAACCAAGCACGGCGCCGATCGCGTTGCTCGCAATTTGCATGATAGCGGCGTTCGGTCCGATGCCATACACGGCAACAAGGCCCAAAATGCCCGGCAAAAAGCTCTGCGGGGTTTTCGTTCGGGAAATATTCGCGCCCTTGTCGCGACCGATATTGCGGCCCGTGGTATTGATGTCGAAGGCGTTACCCATGTCATAAATTTCGAGCTGCCGAATGATCCCGAGAGCTACGTGCATCGAATTGGGCGCACGGCACGTGCCGGCGCCGATGGGATCGCAATCTCGTTCTGTGATCGCGACGAGCGTGCTTATTTGCGCGACATCGAAAAAACCATTCGACAAAATGTGCCGGTCTTTGAAGACCATTCTTTCCATGCGGCCGAAATTGCAAATGACCCCGGCCCGGCCAAGCGGCCTCAGCAGCAGCGAAGAAAGAAACGCCCAAACCAGCAGCGACGGAAAAATCCGCAGCGTTCAAGGCGGGCAGCCTAGATACGCAAAAGGCGGAACGAAGGCTGGCTAAATCGGCTAGTCTTCGTCCTCGCCGCGTCGTTTTGAACCTGGCGCGGCGATTGGTAGAGCAACGTTAAATCGGGCGCCTAGAGTTTTGCCTGTTTCATCGACCCGATTGGTCGCCCAGATCCGGCCACCGGCGGATTCGACAATTTGGCGCGAAATATTGAGGCCGAGGCCCGAATGGGTGCCGAATTTTTCGCCGGTATTGCGTGGCCGGTCCGAGTAAAATCGGTCGAAAATTGAGTCCAGGTTTTTTTGCGGAATGCCCGGACCCGTATCGTCGATGGTGACCAGCAGTTCTTGGCCCCGTTGCTGGACGCGGCAGGTAATCAGACCGTTCTTCGGGGAAAACGACTGGGCATTCGTGAAGATATTTGAAAAAACCTGCCCCAACCGCGTTTCGATGCTGACCACGGCAAGCTCTTGTGAGCTGCCGGGAAGATCTAGGGAAATTTCCGCCCGCCCGTGATCGGTTGCTTGGTCGTTCGTTATGCCGACGACGGTTTGCAAGACATGGCCTAAATCGACCGGCCCGGCCTCGACGCGACTTAACTCCGCGTCTAGACGCGAAACGTCGGAGATATCGGAAATCAGCCGGTCAAG
Source organism: Alphaproteobacteria bacterium (assembly GCA_021774575.1). Taxonomy (GTDB): domain Bacteria; phylum Pseudomonadota; class Alphaproteobacteria; order UBA6615; family UBA6615; genus JAJFIX01. Next base: position 34,309 of record JAJFIX010000007.1, read on the forward strand.
CCGGTCGACATCCTCCAAAATTACGGTAAATAGGCGCTCTTGTTGTTTTGGGTCGGTGACCCGGGAAACTGTTTCCACTGCGCTGCGCAAAGAGGTCAGCGGATTTTTGATCTCGTGAGCGACATCTGCGGCGAAATTTTCGATGGCATCCAGTCGTTGCCACAAGGCTTCGGTCATATCGCGCATATTTTGGCTGAGGTCGCCAATTTCGTCGCCACGATGTGTGAGGTCGGGGATTTCGATGGTCCGGCCTCTCGCGTGCCGGACCCGTTGTGCCGCAGTCGCGAGACGGCTCAACGGCCGGGCAATTGTACCGGCTAAATAGAGTGAGAGCAGCGCCGTTGCTGCCAGGGCGATGCCGAATACCCGCAATATGCCAAGGCGCACTTCACGCATGCTTTGTTCAATTTTTTTGGCATCCGTCGACAGCATGACCGCCCCGACAACTTGCCTGAACCGTTGGACCGGGACGGCGACCGAAAGCACCAACTCGTCATCTATGTCGATCCGCATGGCGCCATAAGTTTGGCCGATCAGGGCGCGCCCGACTTCCTCGTAATCCGATGCAGACTGGAATTCGAGCTCCCTATAGAGCGGAAGATCACGTTGGCTCGGACTCCAATTTATCAGCCGGTTTAACCAGTCGAGGGCCTCATCGGTGCGCTCATACCACGGTTTGGGTTTTGGCAATTCTTCGATTTGCACAACGCCACGGGGCGAGGAAAGTGACAGAGAATCGGCTAGTAGCCCTCCTTTATCATCGAATAATCGGGCCCGAGTTTCGGTTGGTGCGGACAGACGTCGTATGAGGTCAGCCGACCGAACCTCGTGTAATGACTGCCCCCGCTGGGTATCGGTGACGACGGCACTGGCGCCAAGTGCGCCGGCAAAAACCTCGGCCTGTTCACGCAAGGCGCGGATTTCCTGGTCGATGAGGTTGCGTTCAATCTGGTTGAGAAAGAAAAAGCCGCCGACTGGTATAGCCAGGACCAGCAAGTTGATAGCAAGTATGCGTCTTGTGAGTGAGCGGGACGGCAAGGTTCGTGGGCGGGTAAGCCCATCGTCGCCGAACTCATCATCGTCGACGGTCTGGTCAAGTTGGCTGCTAATCGCCTGCTCGGGACGGTTGGAAGACATTTGGGTGCGCGACCTCGTCAATCGTCCTTATAGCGATACCCGATTCCATAGAGAGTTTCGATTTGAGAAAACTCTTTGTCGACCGCCTTAAATTTTCGCCGGAGGCGCTTAATGTGGCTGTCGACGGTGCGATCATCGACATAGATATTTTCGCCATACGCCGTATCCATCAATTGCTCCCGACTTTTGACATGACCTGGACGTTGAGCCAATGCGTGAAGGATTAGAAATTCGGTCACGGTCAGGCTGATTTCGCTACCGTCCCAGGCGCAAAGATGCCGCCTCGGGTCTAAGACCAGCTTGCCGCGCACGCTGACTTCACTATCATCACCTTCCGCCGCCGGCGCGGCGCGAAATTCCTGGCGGCGCAGGACGGCCCGAATACGTTCGACAAGCAGGCGCTGGGAAAATGGCTTGGTAATATAGTCGTCGGCGCCCATGCGCAGGCCAATCATCTCGTCAACTTCTTCGTCTTTGGATGTCAGAAAAATCACCGGTATCTGGATCTGTTGGCGCATGCGATTGAGCAACTCGATCCCATCCATGCGGGGCATTTTTATGTCGAGCACCGCAAGATCTGTCGGCTTGGCAATTATCGCGTCCAAAGCCTCTTCACTATCGGAATAGGTGCGGACGGCAAAACCCTCCGCCTCCAAGGCAATTGAGATTGACGTCAGTATGTTTTGGTCATCGTCGACCAAGGCGATCGATTTTTGCAAGCTCGCTCTCCGCTTGTTGGCCCCCTTTGGAACGCATCCTTATACCGGGGCGAAAATGTTAGGGGACGGTGATCTTCAATTATGGTCATTTTAGGACAGCTTATCTTAGCATATGCGCTGGAATCTGGCCTCCTCGATATTGATGTCTCTCTGGTCGCTGGCCTTGTGTCATACTAGCAGTATCATGTCTCCAGCAACGGTCAAGCGCACCCTTATTTTCCTGATCTTGGTCCTGGCTCTGTGCCTGGGGGCCCTCATTGCCCTGTGGTCGACGCGACAACAGCCGGCCAGACTGGCTTTGGCCCCCCCGGGTGCACCAACATTGCGATCGGGCGAACCAATGCAGCTAGCCGAAGGCTTTGTTCCCGGCGGCCCCTTTTCCTTGATCGATCATGATGGCGTCCCGGCAACTCTAGAACGGTTCGCCGGCTCATATATCTGGATGTTCTTTGGCTACACATTTTGTCCCGATGTTTGCCCAACGGCGCTGGGCAATATGGCGGTTGCGCTGGATGCTCTTGGTGATCTAGACCCAGACAAGGCAGCCAGGGTGATCCCGGTTTTTGTCACCGTCGACCCGACCCGCGATACGGTTGAGGTCCTGCATGATTATGTCGGTCTGTTTCACTCGCGTTTAATAGGACTGACCGGCAGCGACATGGAGATTGACGCTATAAAACAGGCCTATCGGGTGTTTTCGGCGCGAGGAGAGGATATAGGTGAAGGCTTTTACCTCGTTGATCATAGCGCATTTACCTATCTGATGGGTCCCGAGGGTGGTTTTGTCGCGATGTATCCGAATGAATTTGAGCCGCAAGGTGCCGCCGCTTCGATAGCCAAACTGATGGATGAGAATGATCAATAGGGCTGGCACAGTTGGTCTCCTGCTGGCCATTTTGCTCGCAGCTTGTGGTGGTGAAGAGACCGAGCAAGCTGGGCAAAACGGCAGTCTCACAGTGACGGACGGTTGGGCGCGTGAGACAAGCCGCGATCAAATCGCCGGTGTTGCCTATTTTGTCATCGAAAATGGCGGTCCGGTCGATCGTTTAGTTGGGTTTGAAACCTCGATCGCCGACCGGGCGATGCTTCATTTGAGCGAGACGGTGGATGGGGTGTCGCGCATGCATCCCATGGCAGCGCTGGCAATCCCCAGCGGCGTGCCGGTCATACTGGCGCCTGGTGGCCTCCATGTAATGATGGTCGGATTGACGGGGCAATTGCATATTGGCGACAGGTTCGAGCTGGTCCTGATTTTCGAAAGTGCCGGGCGTGTCCCTGTTGAAATTGAGGTGCAGGCTGGCGACACGTGGCATTTTGGACGCGCCGAAGAGCCCGAGCCCGAACTTGACGCAGAGGGAAACGGCGGCGATGACCCAGAATGATGATCCGGCTCTAACCATACGCCGCCTTATGCGTACCGGGACAAAAGCGGTGATGTCGACCCATCATCAGGGGCGCGATAGCTGGCCTTACGGGTCACTGGTCTTAACAACCGCGGCACTCGACGGATCGCCCTTGCTGCTGTTGTCGGATTTGGCCGATCACGTCAAAAACTTGCGCCTGGATCCTCGGGCTTCGCTGTTATTCGATGGAACCGGCGGCCTAAAAGATCCATTGGCGGGCGCGCGCACCAGCGTTTTAGGTCGACTGAAAAAGGTCAAGGATCCAGCTTTGTTGGCGCGTTATCTCAGATTTCAGCCAGCGGCCGAACTTTATGCTTCATTCGGCGATTTCAACCTCTATCGCATGCGTATCGAAGCGGCCCATTTGGTAGCTGGGTTCGGCAAAATCCATTGGTTGTCACGAGCTCAATTGCAGCCCAAAGACGTCGATGTTAAGGCCTGGGATGCCGGGGAGGCGGCCTTGGTTGACCGCCTTAATTGGGGGCGGAGCTCTCTGGTCTCGAAAGCCCTTGGCGTCAAAAAACAGCGGGTTATCGGCGCTGATCCCGAAGGCCTCGACGTGCAGGCCGGATCTCGTCGCCGACGCCTTGAATTCGGCGCATGTCTGCGCACGCCACGAGGGGTGACCGGCGCCCTAAAGCGAATGAGCTAGGATTTAGATGAGCAGTACGTCCGTTGGCGGGTCGAAATGGGTGGCGATTGCGCTGCTTTGCTATGCCGAGGTCGCGGCGATGGCGCTTTGGTTTTCGGCGACGGCGGTGGTTCCGGTTTTGTCGCTGGAATATGAGTTGAGCGGATTTCAGCAGTCGCTCTTTACCAGTGCGGTGCAAATTGGGTTTGTCGTCGCCAGTCTATTAAGCGCCCTATTGAGCCTGGCCGACCGGTTGGAGCCGCGCCGATTTTTCATCGTTTCTGTATTGGTTGCAGCGGCGGCCAACGCCGCCATCTTGGTTTTGGAGCCGACTTCGTACCTGGTTATTGTCGCGCGATTTGCAACGGGCATGTGCATGGCGGGCATCTATCCGGTCGGCATGAAATTGGCCGCCGGTTGGGCAAAATCGGATATGGGATTATTGGTCGGCATTCTTGTCGGCGCCCTTACCTTAGGGTCGGCAAGCCCACATCTCTTTAATGCGCTGGGCGGAATTGATTGGCGTCTGACCTTATCTGTTGCCAGTTCTGTCGCGGTGACCGGGGCCATTGCCGTCGCCTTTGTCCGCCTCGGGCCAAATCAGGCGCCAGCGCCGAAATTTGATCCGGGGCTGATCCTGGCCGCCTGGCGGATCAAATCGCTACGGCTCGCAAATTTTGGATATCTTGGCCATATGTGGGAGCTATATGCGATGTGGGCCTGGATTGGCGCCTTTTTGCAGGCAAGTTTTGCCCTGCGCTTGATCCCAGGTGTTGCCGAGAGCGCCGCATCTTATGCGACATTTGCGGTCATTGGTGTTGGTGCGCTGGGGTGCCTGGCGGGCGGCGTCTTTGCCGATAGGCTGGGGCGAACGACACTGACCATATTGGCGCTGAGTGTGAGCGGGATTTGCGCCCTTTTTGTAGGGTTTCTATTCGGCGCAAATCCTTGGCTGCTGACTGCTTTATGTCTCGTTTGGGGGGTGGCGGTGATTGCCGATTCGGCGCAGTTTTCTGCATCCATCGCCGAGCTCAGCGACAAAAAGGTCGTCGGCACCATGCTGACTTTGCAGACGGCACTTGGCTTTACCCTGACCCTTGTCACTATCCATCTCATGCCGGTCTGGATTGAGGCGATCGGCTGGCGATATGCCTTTGCGCCATTGGCCCTCGGCCCGCTATTCGGCGTCATCGCAATGGCGCGCTTACGCGCCCATCCTGATGCCGTCAAATTGGCGGGCGGGCGACGCTAAACCAGAAACTTGATGTCGGAAGCGAATGTCGGGTAGGCATAAAGTGTACTGGCGAGATCACCGGCGTTCAGGCCGTGTTTCATCGCCAAAGCGAAAATATGGATGGTTTCTTCCGAACCATGACCGACCATATGGGCACCAATAATGCGGCCGGTTCCCACTTCAACCAATATTTTCGCCCAGGCAACGGACTCGGCATAGGTTTTGGCCGACCGCCAGTCGCGCATGTCATTGACCTTGGCCTCGAATTTAAGGCCTTTGGCGCTCGCCTCGGCCTCCGTCAAGCCGACTGTGGCCAGTGCGGGCACCGTATAGACATTTGCCGGCACATGAGAATAGTCGGGGCTCTGCTTGTTACCCTCGACAATATTTGACCCGACCATACGGCCTTCGTAAGAGGCGACCGGTGATAATTGCGGCGCCGTGCCGACGGCATCGCCTGCGACATAGACGCTTGGGTTCGACCGCGATTGCAAATACTCATTAAGATCGATCGTGTACCCTTTATGGTCGATACCGCCCGCTGTCAGGTCAAGCTCGTCGACATCGGCGACCCGTCCAGCACCGTTAGCAATCGTTTCCGCCGTCAGGGTTTTCGATGCCCCCTCATGATCAAATGCGATTTCAAGGCCGTTAGCGGCTTTGGTTATGCTGTTAACCGCGACCCCGGTCAGGATGTCGATGCCGATGCGCGCTGTTTCGCCATGGATTTGAGCCACGGCGTCTTCGTCCATGCGCGGCAATAATCGGTCCATGACCTCAAGAATGGTCACTTTACAACCCGCGCGTGCCATGACGTGGCCAAGCTCCAAGGCGATGACGCCGCCGCCGATAAAAATCAGTGAGCTGGGCAATTTCGTGTTGGTCAAAAGATCGTCCGAGATGGTCAGAAACTCGGCGCCATCAAATGACAGGGGTCTGGGTTTTGAGCCGGTGGCAATGACGATTTTGTCGGCTTCGATGGTTGTTCCGCCAATATCGACACTATTTGGCCCAGTGAATTTTGCCCGTCCCTCAAATTGGGCAATACCGCGATTGTCCAGGCTGGACTTGAACATATCCGGGACGCCCTCGACAAAGGTTTGCTCGCGAGTGATGAGCTTGGCCCAATCTAGGTTCGGTTTGCCGACGGTAATCGCATGCTGTTCGGCTAGATCGATCTGGTGAAGCACTTGTGCGGCAGCGACCAGAACTTTCTTTGGCACACAGCCACGTACGGGACAAGTCCCGCCAAAAGTGTAACTTTCGGCAATGGCGACGCTTTTTTCCGCCGTGTGGCAGACGCCAGCGGCACCAAACCCTGCATTGCCGGTGCCAAGCACCAAGACGTCGAACTTTTCGGACATGGATCCCTCTTTAAGGTTAGGCTATTGATCGGATGCGGCGACCATACAAGGTCGCGACCCGTCCTCAAAGAGGGTGTAGGTGAATTTTGGGGACAAAAGCGGGGCCGCGCGTCCCCCAGACCGAATATTTCGGACGCGCGTCCGCCTCTTGAAAAAGCAAGTCGGCCTTAAATCAACTCCAGGCTATCTGCGAGCGGGCCTTTTTGGCCGGCGCGCATCGACATCCTAACTCGTTGATCGGGTTCGACCGAATCCACACCTGAACGCTCCAGCGCTCGTGTGGAAAAAAAGACATCTTGGCTTTCGTCGTCGGGAATAATGAAGCCAAAACCTTTTGCTTCATCGAAAAATTTAATTCGTCCTTCATGAATCTCAGCTTCGGAATCCTCTTCGGGGATTGCCAAGCCGGGGACCGGCGGAACAATTTCCGAGATCGCGGTGACTTGCGGTCCCTTTGGACTCTGAATGATGGTGCAAACAGCCGTTGATGCATCGGGAACGTCCCGTCGTCCGGCTGTTTCCAGCACCGAGACATGCAAAAAAGCATCCGCGGACCCGTCGGACGGTTGCACAAACCCGAAACCTTTTGCTGGATTGAACCACTTGACCACGGCATCCATCTCTACGCCTACCGCGTCTTCGGAAACATCGACCAACTCACTCATTTTAAATCCTTTCTACTGACGCCAAAGAATGTCACAAGCCAGCCTCATTTGGCCCGGCCAAATGAACTAACCCATATATACTATATGGTAGCATTGGTATCTCATATGACAAGTCTTAAGATAGCGCTAATAGGCTATAACAATCTATTACATGCGCCGGAATACGAATTTTTATTGCCAAAATCAGCCATTTTTGCCGAAAATTGACGAGATGCCCGATTCTAGAATTTATTGTGAAATATGAAGGGGGCTAATTGTCGCCGAGACAAATATCCAAACCGCGGGCTGTGCGGATCATTAAGCCATTTGGGTCGACGGCACCAGGCGCTTTGATCGCGTCTGAGAGGGGCACATCGATGATATCCCGGTTTTGCCAGATCACCAGCCGGTCGGATTTTCCAGCGGCCAGCGTATCGACAGCGGCGACGCCGAGCGCCTGCCCGACAAGGCGATCTTGGGGACTGGGCGGGGCGCCCCGCTGCACATGGCCGAGTACGGTGACCCGTGATTCGGCGCCGGTTGCCTCTTCGATTAACTGAGCAAAATATCGACCTATTCCGCCGAATCGCCCGGTTGCGGTTTCCGCAGCAGTTCCTTCAATACGCGGCACTGCTTCGGCGACGATGGCCAGGGCAAAATTGCGGCCCAGGTCGCGGAGTCGTGAAATTTTCGCTGCTATGCGCTCCATTTTGTATGGAATTTCGGGAATGAGGACGATATCGGCGCCACCGGCAATACCGGCTGCGATCGCAATATGTCCTGCATCGCGACCCATTACCTCCAATACCATTACCCGGCTATGGCTTGCGGCCGTGGGTTGCAAATTATCGAGGGCTTGGGTGGCGACATCAACGGCGGTTGCGTAGCCAACGGAAAATTCGGTGGCGCCGACATCGTTATCAATGGTTTTGGGAATGCCAACAAATTTGATGCCGCCTTGGGCGGCGAGTTTTTGCAGAATGGCTAGAGATCCATCACCGCCCACGCCAATGAGGGCGTCGAGGCCTAGGGATTTATAGGCCTCGATAATTTCACCGGACCTATCCTTTTTAGTGCCGTCCTCCATCGGAAAAGCAAAGGGATTACCTTTGTTCGTTGTGCCCAATAAGGTCCCGCCTCGGCGCAGGATATCACCGTCGAACATGCTCGTGGTCAGTGGTTGAATGGCCGGCGGGCGGGCCAACAGGCCATGGGTCCCCTCTTCAATTCCGATGACCTCCCAGCCGAGCATGCCAGCACGGCTGACAACTGCGCGTATGACTGCATTCAGCCCACCGCAATCGCCGCCGCTCGTCAGCAGCCCAATTTTCTTTGCCATATCGTCCCGCCCCTATAAATCGTGTTTCGAGTTGAACCATAGCAAGTCGTGTCTTCTTTGGGCAGTCGAGAAATTGGGTGAGAAATACAGTGATAAAAATGGGGTGCAGGACATGGTCTTTTATGCATGTTAGGCCTAGTCTGTCGCGAGCAACTTTAGTGCGCTTGGCGACGTCGTTGGGAGTGCGTGTGGGAGTGCGTGAATGAGCGATGAAGAGCAGAACGGCGATGTTGAAACGCGGCGACAACGCCTCGACTTTCTGCGGAGTGAACATCGTGACCTTAATGATGTCATCGAGCGACTCGAGGACGCCCCGATACTTGATCGATTGCAAATGCAAAGGCTGAAAAAACGTAAATTGCGCTTGAAGGATGAAATCGGCCGGCTCGAGGCGCTTGTCGTGCCCGATATCATTGCGTAAAACCGTCAACACGCGAAAAACAGTAGCAGCCAAATGACCTCTCCATTCGTCAGCATTATCATGGGCAGCCGGTCCGACTGGCCGACTATGTCGTTGGCGGCAGACCTTTTGACTGACCTTGAAATTCCATTTGAGACAAAGGTGGTTTCGGCCCACCGTACGCCCAAGCGACTGGTCGATTTTGCCGAAAAAGCCAAAGAACGCGGCATAAAAATAATTATAGCCGGGGCTGGCGGGGCGGCCCACTTGCCTGGAATGACCGCGTCAATGACACCGTTACCGGTGCTAGGTGTTCCGATTCAAAGCAAGGCCTTGGCCGGTGTCGACAGTGCCTTATCTATTTTGCAGATGCCCGGCGGTGTACCTGTGGCGACATTGGCGATCGGCGCGCCGGGGGCAAAAAATGCGGGACTATTAGCGGCGGCAATCCTCGCCTTAAGCGACCAAAGTTTGGCCGAGCGCCTTGACGCTTGGCGTGCCAACCAGACCGCCGATGTTCCCGAGACACCGATAGATACGGTCTAAATGGTCGTGCCCGCAGTAAGTTCTGCTCTTCGGCCAGGCGGAACCATCGGCGTTCTCGGCGGAGGGCAGCTTGGCCGCATGATCGCCATTTCCGCCGCACAGCTTGGCTATCGGACCCATATATTTTGCCAGCATGAAGATGATCCGGCGGCGCAAGTTGCCGGCATCGTGACCATCGCGCCTTATGACGATAAGGGTGCGATCGATAGATTTGCCCAAAATTGTGATGTGGTAACTCTCGAATTTGAAAATATTCCGACTTGGGTGGTCAATCAGATTGCCCAAATAAGGCCAATGCGGCCCGGTAGCCGCGTGCTTGAGGTCGCCCAAGACCGGGTTCGGGAAAAAGATTTCATCAATTGGTTGGACATCGAGACGGCCGCATATCGAAGCGTCGACAGTAAAGCCGAACTTCACGCGGCCCATCTCGCCTTGGGCGGTCGGATGGTCGTAAAGACCCGGCGGCTGGGCTATGACGGCAAGGGCCAAAAATGGATTGAACATTCTGGTGAAATTTCCGAGGCTTGGAAGCAACTGGCAGGCGCGCCGTCAATTGCCGAAGCAGCGGTTGATTTCACGGCCGAAATCTCGGTGATCGCGGCGCGGGGCATTGACGGTGCTGTGGCGGCCTATGTGCCGGTGGAAAATAGGCATATAGACGGTATTCTCGACCGCACAATTGCACCAGCCTTGATCGACGACACGTTGGCGGACAAGGCCGTGGCGATTGCCGAGAAAATTGTCACCGCACTGGATCTGGTTGGGGTTTTGGCGGTCGAAATGTTTGTCACGGAGGGTGGTCGATTGCTGGTCAACGAGATCGCGCCCCGCCCGCATAATTCAGGGCACTGGACAATTGATGCCTGCGCTGTCAGCCAATTTGAGCAAGTGGTGCGTGCCGTTGCCGGACTACCCCTTGGTAACCCTGCCAGGCACAGCGACGCCGACATGCGTAACTTGATTGGCGGCGATGCGGATAAATGGGCCGAATTTGTGTCCGAGCCCGGTGCTTGCCTGCATCTTTATGGAAAAAACGAAACCCGACCGGGACGCAAGATGGGCCATGTCACCTATTTGAAGCGGGTCTCTGAAAGAGGGCGGGGATAATTAACTCATCTGCTATCGCGCAAATCGGCGCAAAATTTTCTCGGCGTCCGGCAGGCGGGCGGCGAAATTTTTAAATCGTCCGATGGCGCCGGGCACTTTCATAACATCGGCGATGCGTCGATCTAGAAAGCCCCAACTTTCGACGGCGTTTTCCGAATTGTCATTGAGCCAGTATAGGGTGGTTGAACTGATTACCCCGGCCAGCAGCAGCCGTTTGGTATAAAAATTATAGTCGGTTGATTGGTCTCCGGCGGCCCGCCATATCGCGTCGACTGTATGATAAAGGCATTTGATGCCGAGGGGACCGTTCTGTGGCCGTGCCAAGAATGCAAGGCCGCGCCGAATAGCTTCACGGTGGGCATCACCCATTTCAATCCGGCAACGCACCGCTGTGGTTATTCGGTCACGGATACGCATGTCACCTATTTTTAGGGTCTCTAGGGTCGCTATCATTTGGCGGTCGCAATCGTGGCTGAACCACTCGAATGCCTCGGCGATGCCGCCGGGAAATGCACGGGTTACTTCTGTCCGGTCCAGGCTGGCGTCCGCCGCACCTTGATGAAATGCGACCAAACACCAACCGTCAAAGGCGATATGTGGGAGGGCGGCGGCGAGCAATGTCGCCCGCAACTGGTCGATAGCGAGACTTGGTTTTCTCTTGGTCTTTTTGGGGTCAGCCATCTGTCCCGGTTCTCATCTGTTCTTCTGCTACCCGTGCTTTGTTGATATCTTCGGAGAACCCGAAATTGCTCATATCTTCCATGCGTTGAACATAGAGAATTCCATCAAGGTGGTCGCATTCATGTTGGATAACCCTGGCATGAAAATCCCTTGCCTCAAATTCTTTGGCAGTGCCATCAAGGTCTAAATGACTGACTCGGATATGTCGGTAACGGGGAACCTCCCCGGCCAACCCCGGTAAGGACAGGCAGGATTCCCAGCCGAGTTCCATTTCATCACCGACCGATTCAATTTTGGGATTGACCATGATCGTCAACTGGGTTTCCGGTGGCGGAGCCCCGGCCTCGGCCCCGTCATTGTCCCCGATCTCGTCGTCCAGTCTCTCGTTAGGAATGTGCAGAATGACCAGGCGAGCGGGGATATGAATTTGTGGTGCCGCCAATCCAATACCATCGGCATCGGCAAGTGTGTCGATCATGTTCCGCACGACATTTTTCCAGTGCGGCGCCGTTGGTTCAGCAATTGCGTTGGCGGGCATGCTGAGTACCGGGTGTCCCATGCGGGCTATTTTGAAAATTGGCATATTTTGAATATGGGTCCAGGGTGGCGGTGGGTAAAGGGTTTAAGTAAGCGCGTCGATTTGCTCTTCGGATAGTGCGCCTGGGACGATGGTCACCGGCACCCGCAACTTACCAACGACCTTTTTGGTCAGAAAACTGATCAACGGGCCCGGGCCTTTGGTGCCGCTAGCGGCGCCGAGCAATAGAATGCGAACTGCCGGTTCTTCTTCAATCAACTTCAATAACGCGTCTTGACGGCTTCCTTCTCGGATATAAAGGATCGGCATGCGGTCATGGATGCCTTCAATTGTCGCGGCACATTCCTGCAATAGCTGTTCGGCCTCGACCCGAGCCTCTTCGCGCATCAGATTGCCGACCGCCGACCAATGTTGAAAATCAGAGGGTTCGATAACCCGTAAAATTCCGACCACCCCGCCGGTGCGTTTGGCGCGCCCCGCGGCAAAACGCAGAGCGTTTCTCATTTCCGGCGTTTTATCGGCGACTACCAGAAAAATCCGGTCGGAGAGGGCAATATCGCTCTTGCTTCCGTCAGCCGAGGTCTCGGTTTTTGTATTGTCAGTCATCCCACTAGATCTTTCTGAATGCGAAGCCAGCAAACCATCCTGCTATCAAGGCAATCAAAATAGCAAATAGACCGTACACCATCGGTCGGACATGGGCGAAACTGAACACGAGCGCCTCAAAACCGCGCCGGTCAACCACCAATGGTGTCAGGGTCACTTCGACGATTTTGTCGTCACGCAACAATATGACCTCGACAGTATAAATACCTGTCGGCACATTTGAGGGAAAGGTAACATTGGTGCGAAAAAGTCGACCCGATTGCAATTCAACGCTGCCCGGCATGGCAGCGTAGAGACCCTGGCGTTGTTTGTTGCGGATGAGGGCGGCGCGAAATGCTTCGCTTTCTTCTTGGGTGATATCTTCCGTCGGATCGAGAGAAAGCATATCAAGGCCGAGTTCTTTATTTCGTCGGATCTCGAGCGGAACGGTTTCGTTGATCGGTCCCGTTGAAGCAATCAGATAAAACCCCGGCACCTCGTCAAAGGTTGCGTGATCGCGGTTAACCCAAATTCCGCCGATCCGCTCTTTCCGTCGAACCGTCACATTGCCGGTTGGCCCTCGCACTACAACGACGATATCGCCGATCTCATCGGTGGCGCCAAACAGCAAAAGATCAGTGCCGCTGAAGCCCAGGGTAATTGAAACCTGTTCTTCGATCAGGTCGGCAACCAACGGCGGCCCGGATTGACCTTGGGCGCTTCCGGAAAAGAACAGCGCCAGCAGGCACACGGCGATCGAGCGAGAGGCAAGCCCGGCCATCAGTGCCCCCCGCCGGCGAGGCCTTCGCTGATTGAGTACACATCTTCGGGGGTGGCCACCAGATCCCACCCCATTTTAGAGCAAGCGGCAAGGACAATACCGGCAAGCAAACCGCGAAGATATTCGGCCCGCAGCCGGGTTCCCATCTTCGTGCCGATTTGGGCCCCAATGACCGCCCCGGTCAACAGGATTAGCGCGAGTAATATATCGACGGTCTGATTGTTGATCGCCTGCAGCAGCGTGACATTGGCCGTGACGAAAATAATCTGAAAAAGTGAGGTGCCGACAACGACGGCGGTCGGCATGCCGAGAATATAAATCATCGCCGGGACCATGATAAAACCGCCGCCAACCCCCATAATCGCGGCGAGAACGCCGACAAAGATGCCGATAATGATCGGCAACAAGGCGCTGACATAAAGTCGCGAGCGACGGAAACGGACTTTAAACGGCAATCCATGCAGCCAATTATGCTGATGTAATTTGCCGCGGCTTGCCGTGCCTGTCTTGCGCAGGCGAATAATCGAGCGCAGACTTTCAAACAGCATCAACGAGCCGACAGTGCCGAGGAACACAACATAGCTCAATGAAATCAGCAGATCTACTTGGCCCAGCTTATTTAAAAACGTGAACAAAATAACGCCAGCGCTCGAGCCAATAAAGCCGCCGATGGTCAGAAAAAACCCCATCTTAAAATCAACATTGCGCCGCCGCATATGGGCAATCACCCCCGAGACCGAAGAGGCGACGATTTGATTGGCTTCCGTGCCGACGGCAACGGCCGGTGGAACGCCGATAAAGATGAGCAGGGGTGTCATCAAAAAACCGCCACCGACGCCGAATAGGCCGGACAAAAATCCAACTGCTCCGCCCATGCTCAAGAGCAAGAAGGCGTTTACGGACAATTCGGCAATTGGCAGGTAGAGGTTCATTGGTCGTTATTGCGCCGCTTAAATCCAAGTCTCTTTCGGACCGTTTATCGTAAGGGGGCGGAAAGTATGTGAAGAGTAGAGTGGAGCATCCGTCCAAGGCGCACTATGTTCCCCCCTGTGGCCAAGGGTCAATAGTCAAAACAGCTTGCAGTCTTAACTTAGGTGTTGGAAATGGAAATTTTGGATACAAAAGGACTGCGATGTCCGCTACCGGTCTTGAAAGCCAAGAAGGCGATGAAGGCACTTACAATCGGTGAGGAGCTGACAATTTTGGCCACGGACCCTAAATCTTTACAGGATTTTCAAGCCTTTTGCGGCATGACCGGCGACGAGTTGACCGCATGGTCGGAGGCTGATGGCGTCTTCACTTATCGGCTAAAAAAATCCTAATTTCCAAAGAACCCTAATTTATCGTGCCATAAAAGACTTCACCGGTGAGGGAGGGTGATCTGGGTTCACTGCCCGTTGCCTCAAAATAGACGAGGTGGGGCCGATCGTTGGGGTCGAGATCAAATTCGACAAGCTGGCCCAGAGGCGTTGCATCGGCGCTGACGATCTGGGTGGGCGACCAGCCTTCGTCGCCCTTAACGGTGTATATGATTTCGGCCCGGTCGCCATAGATGATGTGCGGCGTGCCGTCGGAACTGAGTTCGATAGCGGTAATTTTCCGCGCGCCGGTAAATCCGCCCTGGACGTCGGATAAAGTCCCAACATCTTCCACCGCCCAGCTTCCGCTGGCATCACGGGTCGCATATCTGACCCGGCCGGCATTCGCACCGTCGAACACCCAAAAGGAAATATGGGGCTGACCGGCCGTGTCATAGGCGAGATCGGAATAGCGGCCGACCCGACCGTCGGTATCCACTGTGGTTTGTGTCCAGCTGCCGTCCGGTCCGGCCCCTCGCTCGGCAAACATCAAATCGTCGGCGCCGTCCTTATAATAGCTGATCCCGACTTGACCATTGATCGAGGTCTCGACGCTCACGCCGAATTCATAGGCAATTGGGCCGGATCCAACACTCTCCACTCGAATTTCGCCAAAGGCGTTGGTGGCATATTCAAGCCCGTCGGAGCTGCCGAATTGGGAGGGGTCAATGCCCGCCACGTGCCAGACACCATCTGCGCCGGCGGCAATATCGGCGTCCCACTGGTCGTGGCCGGGATGGTCGATTTTTATTTGTTCGACGCCGTCATCGCCAATGATGACCACAACTCCCGAGCCGAGACGGGGGTTAAACGAATTACTTTCGTGATCGTGATAGGTGATCTTGGGAACATCGTCCGGGCCAACGGCGATATCGACCGGGCCATAAAAATAGCCTTCGGCCACGGTGTCGGTTGTCCAAGCGCCGCTTTTATTGGTGGCATAATAGGTGGCAGCGGGAATGGCTTCACGCAGGAAACTAACATGGGGGACCCCCTGCCCATCGACAGCGATCGCTGGCTTGATGCCAGTGCCGATGGCCTCAAAACGCCAAGATGCTTGCTCTTGAGCTTGGGACGCTCCGACCAGGTCGGTGTCGAAGCCGAATTGCGACGTTTCAACCCATGACATCACAACGCCGCCGATCAGCAGGGCGGAGGTGGATAAAAGAAGTTTGCGGCGAAATGTCATGAAAGCACCTGTTTCATTAATTCAATAATTTGCCAATGATACAGAAGAAACTGGTCGCGGCGGTCCGGAAAAGTCCGAATACACTGGAAATTGAACGGATTTGACCGCGCGGTCGTTTTGAACGAATTGCACATGCCGCAAACCCGCCTTACCCTCCTTTGTCGAAACTATGCAAATAGAGGGTTCGTGATGGCGCGTCGAATAGGGGTTTTTTCGGTATTAGCCGTATTAATCTTGGTGATCTCTTGGTTTGTGATCGGTGGCGATAAAGGCTTGCCGGAGCCCGATACCGTCGCCCAGCGTGATCAGTCAACCGACATATCGCCGACAGGCGCCGAGCTGGGTCAGCCGGACGAAGCATTGGTCGAGCACGGGCGCAATCTATTCACGAATGACTTCGCCACCCGCAATGCGGCCCTCGAAGCTATCCGGGCGCGGGGTAATATCGACATGGTTCCGGCCCTGGTCATGGCCATGCGCTACCGTGAAGATGCGCGTTACGAATATATATCTGTGCTTAAGGATTTGACCGGTGACGATGCCGGAACCGACTGGCCAGCCTGGATGCTGTGGCAGGAATCGCATCCGGATGTCATGCCGTTTGCCGGTTTCGATCTCTTTAAGTCCGATATTTTGGCGACCGTAGATCCCGGTTATCGAGATTTTATTTATCAAGGTGTGGCCCATAATATCCGCCTCGAAGAGGCGGTCTGGGGTGGTGTGCGGGCCGGAAGCAACGGGATACCGCCACTTAATTTTTCGGCCCAGATTTCGGCCGATGAGGCGACCTACCTCAATGACGATGATCTGGTTTTCGGCATTTCCATCGACGGCGATACCAGGGCCTATCCGCTGCGGCTGATGAACTGGCACGAGATGTTCAATGATACCATCGGCGGTGTCGATCTCGCCCTGGCCTATTGTACTTTGTGCGGGTCGGGCATTCTTTATGAAACCAAGCTGGACGGGCGCGCTGAGCCGATGATTTTTGGCTCCTCGGGCTTGCTCTACCGGTCCAACAAGTTGATGTATGATTACGCCACCAACTCCCTATGGAACCAGTTCACCGGGCGGCCGGTGGTTGGTGAATTAACGGGCTCGGGCATCGAGCTCAAAACGCGTCCTGTTCTCATCACCAGTTGGGCGGCTTGGTCGGAAAAACATCCTGAAACCACGGTACTCTCTCTCGAAACAGGCCATACTCGCGACTATTCACCCGGCGCGATTTATGCGGATTATTTCGACAGCCCCGACCTCATGTTCCCAGCCCAGGTCAAAGACGGCCCTCAAGAGGCCAAAGATTTCGTCTTCGGCATGACGGTGCCCGGCGCTGAAAAAGCCTGGCCGCTCACGCTGTTTGAAGGGGGGGCCGTGGTCAATGACACGGTCGGCGGCCATGACGTCGTGCTGATCGGCGACGCCGCAACCCGGACCGTGCGCGCCTATGAGGGCGGTGACCTCGATTTCGAGTTTTTCGAAGGAAACGATGAGCTTCTAGCAGCCGATAACGGCAGCCAATGGACCCTCACCGAGGATCAGTTGACCGGCCCCGACGGCCAGGCCCTAATCCGCCAACCCGGCCATATAGCCTATTGGTTTGCCTGGACCAGCTTCCGGTCTCAAGCCCCGGTTTTTGAGGTCGAATAGTCTGCCGCCCACCCGCTGACGCACCGGCACTTGCGTTCTAGGTCCCGGATGTGGCAAGAAGGCGCCCTCACCTCATATGCCGTCGTAGCTCAGGGGTAGAGCACACCCTTGGTAAGGGTGGGGCCGGAGGTTCGATTCCTCCCGACGGCACCAGAGTTCAGCAGATGACCGACCTTTTTCGCGGGCATAGATTTTGTCTGCTGTACGGGTTTGTCCGCGTGAAATTAGAACAATCTGCGAACGTCCGGGGGAAGGGCGAGGGGAAAGTTGGTAGAGCAATAACCATATATAGTGGCAATTAGGGTTTTGCTACTATTCCATGTGTTTTGTTATGTGCGCTGGGCGAACATTTCTCGAAAACATGTTCAAGTTTCATGAAAAAATGAACATATTACAGTGACATATTCATGGCATGTACATAGCTCAAAATGTGCTCAAGAATCGAAAAAAATGGACATATGATCAATGTCAGGTTTTTCCCCAACCCAGCCATTCAACGGTCTGCCAGCATTACCACCGAACACCGAAATCGAAACCCGAGCCATCTTAAAGAAATGCATCGAAGCACGTAGCGCACTTGCCGAACTGAAACAAGCAGGAGAACTGATTCCCAATCAGACAGTCATGATCAATACTATTCCATTGCGCGAAGCAATGGATAGCTCGGCAATCGAGAACATTGTCACCACAGACGAAAAATTATTTAGATACGCAGCATTAGACGGCGGTGGTGCCGACCCTGATACAAAGGAAACCTTACGTTACCGAACAGCCCTATTCGAGGGGTATAAAAGTCTCGGCCAACGCCCCCTTACAACAGCAACTGCTGTAAAAATATGCCAAACCATTCGGGGAGTAGATATCGGCATTAGAAACACTCAGGGCATCGCATTGAAAAATGCGGAAACTGAAAGAATCATATGCACGCCGCCCGAGGGAGGACTCATTCTTCAAGAAAAACTTAGCAATTGGGAATTTTTCATGCACGAACAAACAGAGGCTGATCCTCTGGTGCGCATGGCAGTAGGACACTACCAGTTCGAGGCAATCCATCCATTTACCGACGGAAATGGACGCACAGGACGCGTTCTAAATATTCTTTATCTAATTAGTGAAAAACTTCTTAAAATCCCAGTCCTCTATCTCAGTCGTTACATAATAGAAAACAAGGATGCCTATTACCGCCTATTAATGGAGGTAACCACGAAACACCAGTGGGAGCCCTGGATCCTATATATGTTGGATGCCGTTGAAAGTACGGCGAAGTGGACCACTGAAAAAATCCGCGCCATCCGGAATTTGATGGACCACACCCGTGATTATGTCAGCACTACGAGGCCCAGTGTTTACAGCCAGGAGATGATCGATCTCACATTTTTACAACCTTATGCACGTATTGGCCATGTAATCGACGAAGGCATCGCAAAACGTGCCACAGCATCCAAATACCTCAAGGAACTAAACGCCATAAATGTACTTGATGAAATACAGATTGGACGAGACAAATTATTTTTTCACCCAAAATTTCTGACATTGCTGATGGGTAAAGAAAACCATTTCTCTCATTACAAGCCCCAACAGCTATAAACCGGATATGCTTAGCTCCCTTTCGGGTATAAAATTAGCGATCAAAGCGTCTACAAATCCAGGGTAACCCACATTACTGATCGAGTGCCGTCAGTGCCAAAATGCGATCCTCAGTGGTCGGATGGGTCAATGCGAACGCAACTTGGTCGGGGTCTTGGGCGCCAATACGTTGCCAGAATTCCGCTGCGCCGGAAATGTCGTGGCCAGCCTCAGTCAACATGGTGAGGGCGGCGGTATCGGCGTCGCTCTCAAAGGCTTGGGTAAACGACCATGTCGTGACCCCGTCCTTGATCTCGGAGACGGTGCCCCCGGCGTTAACTCGGCCGAGTATGGAGGCAAAGTCGCGGGCGAGGCCGCGACCGGCATCTCCTAGGGTGCTCGCGTTTTTTGAGTCCACATGTCCCAAGGCCCGGTGGGCCATCTCGTGGGCGAGCACTTGGACAAGTTCGTCGTCGCTTTGCGCAAAATTCATCATGCCGCTGGTGACGAAAATGTCTATGCCGTCGGTATAGGCGTTTATCGACGGGTCTTGGGCGACGTATCTTATTTGGGCCGCGCAAACGAGCTCGGGTGCGAGTGTGGCGGTTACGCTTTCGTCACCACGTGCGACTGTTATGTCGACATTTCCACCGGTCTCGGCTGCTGCTGCCAATCTCCATTTAATGTCGTCCATGGCCCAGCGCCCCGACTGCACGTCGCGGCCGGCGACGGCCATTATTCTGTCGCCCATTTTCAGTCCGCCGGTGGCAGATGCGCCATCGGGGGCTTGGGCGATTATCTGTGGTTGCGGGCCGAGACCGGGGATCATGCGCTTTGCGGTCTCTTGGGAGCTACGGCTAAAGTTGATAATATTGGCCAAGGTGAAACCGTAGCCATATTCAGCACCGCCGCCGCAGGTTTCCCCATTGGATCGTCGTAACCCATAGGCGAGCGCTGTCAGTCGTTGGCTGTCTTCGAGATAGGTCGTGATATTCTGCTCATATTGATTTTGCCTCTCGGTCTCATCGAGTGTGGCGTCGAAATTTGTTCTCACGGCTGTTGGCGCCGCGCAGGCCGCCAGTCCAAAACCGAGCCCCAGTACCAATATCCCGCCGCTAATCCGTTTCACATTCCACCTCGATATGTCATGACAGTGCACAAAGGCACGAAAATTAGATCGCACCTTATATAACATTGTCTATCCCGATGGCGGAGTCATGGGATTACCGTTTCTGCATCCAGTTGAATAATAAGGATGTTTTATCGGCCAGGGATAGGGATTGCGGCGCGGATGTCATTTTGGAGTCGCGCCGTGACCTACCGCACATTCGTCTCGGCAATGGCCCCGTCGAGGGCTTTTTCAAGGCGTGCAACGGCGCCGTCGACATCGTGCAATTTGTCGAGGCCGAATAATCCCAAACGGAAGGTCTGGAAATCGTCGGGCTCGTCGCATTTGAGTGGCACACCGGCGGCTATTTGCATGCCCTGGGCGGCAAATTTTTTGCCGTTTTGGATGTCGGCATCGGCGGTATAGCTGACGACGACGCCCGGTGCGGTAAAGCCCGGTGCGGCCAAACTCTTGAAGCCGCGTGCGGCCAGCAGCGCTCTTACTTTTTCGCCCAGCTCTTGCTGTTCGGCGCGGACTTTGTCAAAACCGTATTCCTCGGTTTCTTTCATTGCGGCATGGAATTTTACCAACGCGTCGGTCGGCATGGTCGCGTGATAGGCGTGGCCGCCGCCTTCATAGGCCTCCATGATTTGCAGCCATTTTTTCAGGTCGCAGGCAAAGCTCGTACTTGTCGTGTCTTCGATCACGGTTCTTGCCTGTTCGCTCAGCATCACCAGGGCACAGCAGGGCGAGGCGCTCCAGCCCTTTTGCGGTGCACTGATCAGCACGTCGACACCGATGTCGCGCATATCGACCCAGATCGTACCCGAGGCGATGCAGTCGAGCACAAAAAGCCCACCGACCTCGTGCACGGCCTCGCCAATGGCGCGCATATAGTCGTCGGGTAGGATCATTCCCGATGCGGTTTCGACATGGGGCGCAAAGACGATGTCGGGACGGTCTGACCGGATCGCGGCAACCACTTCGTCAATAGGGGCCGGCGCAAAGGCGGGGCGGCTGCCCTCTTCAACTGGCCGTGCCATGCAAACCGTAATCTCTGAAGAAATATTCCCCGTTTCGAGGATTTGGCTCCAGCGAAAGCTGAACCAGCCATTGCGGATGACCAGGCATTTTTTATCATTGGCAAATTGGCGCGCCACAGCCTCCATGCCATATGTGCCGCCGCCCGGAACCAAGGCAACCGAATGGGCGCCATATACCGTTTTCAGTGTTCCCGAGATTTCGTTCATTACTTGCTGGAAAGTTTGCGACATGTGATTGAGCGAACGATCGGTGAAAACGACGGAATATTCCAACAGGCCATCGGGATCTATATTGGGCAGCAGGGCGGTCATAATGTTCTCCAAATTGGGCAGCGTGATTTAGTCTGAACCCCTATTGGGTTTCGTGCTGCTAGACAAGGGCTGAGTGGTGCCAGCTGGCCCTATTCTTCTATTGCCTCCGGCGCCGCTGCGCTGCCCCGATCCATCAGCTGCCCGATGAGTGAGAGGGCGATGCGAACAACCGTAATACCGAAGGCGACGATGGCGACCGCAAGGATGAGGGTGGTAAAGCTCGCCAAATCGGTAAAAAAGGCAAAACAGTAGCGGGCGACAATCAGCCCGGCGATCAGAAATTGAACAAGATTGAGGACCGGTGCGAGCCGCGCGCTGCCAAGCCCGATGGTCTTCCAGATCACCAGCCCGATTGAGATCACCACGAGGGCTAACAGAAAAATATCCAGCCGCCCCATCTCAACCCGGCTTGAGAGCAGGACAAAGGCAACCAGGAATAAGATATCGGCGGCCCCCACAATACGGTCGGTGGGGTCGATCTTTGATAGGAATGCGACTTCTGCCATTTTCTTCCTCGTAAGTTCGTTACTGGAATATCTATTTGGGGCCGAGAAGAACCGTTTTGAGCTGGTCTATCAGGGCGCGGCTGCCGAGGCTGGGTTGGCGACGCGCGGCCGTCATATTTCTCTCAAATGTTGCGGTCAGTCCGCCGACAAAAAGGGCGGAGCTCATGGGTTGGCGGGACGGGCGACCCTGATTGGCGTCAACCCAAACCGCGGTTAGAGCGGCGGCAAAGGTACCGGTGTCGAATTTGGCTTCGGGTGGCCGGTAAGACCGTTCAAAAATTTGGGTCAG
This sequence comes from Alphaproteobacteria bacterium, assembly GCA_021774575.1. Classification (GTDB taxonomy): domain Bacteria; phylum Pseudomonadota; class Alphaproteobacteria; order UBA6615; family UBA6615; genus JAJFIX01. The sequence continues at coordinate 56,436 of JAJFIX010000007.1, forward strand.
CGTAACCATCATGAAATCGTCGGGGCCGAAGATCTCCCCACGGCTGGCTGCGATGATACGGCCGAAAGACGCGGCGAGTTCGCTTTCATCGGCGGGCACCACAACCACCTCGCCACCGCCCGCCTCGGCAATGTGATCAAGTTCGTCGAGGATTTCTGCCGATGAATCGAGGCCGATCATAAAAAACGAATTGGCGTCGTCCGATGGGTCTGGGGTCGATGGCGCCGCGGGTAAAACAAAATGGGTCGCCAAGCGATAGGGGCGGCGGTCGCCGTCGTGATAGGGGCGCAAGCGCAAATAATATAGACCGGGCGTGAGCTCGGCCTCGGCCCGGTCGGCTTGGGCGACGGCAAAGGGAAGAGGGGCTGTGACGTCCTTGGCCGCGAACAATTCAAGATAGGGGTAATTGCCGTCGGCGCTCGGGTCGAAGGTCAATTCGAGACGACCGGCCTCGGTTAATTCCATGGCCACCCAATCGACGTCGCCGCGAAACATGACGAAACTCAAGGCCTCGCCGGGCTCAATAACACGTGCCATTTCGGCCGTGTCGTTGGGTTCGAAGGGATCGTCTTGGGCGCCAACGTTGAATTTGACCCAAGCATAGGACCTGGCCGGGTCGCTGAAGAGCCGCACATAATGGGTGCCCGGCAGCAGGTTGAGATTGCTCCGCTGGACATCTCCCCCGGAGGGGGACTTAGACCAGTAGAGCTCCAGCGGCACCGGGTCTTGCGCCCCGTCCAGAAGAATTTCAGCGCCATAATAGGGTGCGTTCGCATCTTCACGTTCGATGTCGACGGTCAGGACCGAAAGCGTATCGGCGGGGACGGCAAACCAATCCGCGTCGCCACCGGGGAAACTGCGGATGCGGGTTTCGCCAAACCCGGTACCAGCGGTTACGGGGCGATCATTGGGTTCTTCCAAATCGCTGTCGGTCTCGAAGTCCAGGAGTAACGTGTAGGTATCGGCCGCACCGGAGGCTGCGATCAGATAAATTCCGGCTTCGACACGGGCAACAAAGTTGCGATCTTCTCCCTCCCAAAGCTCTGTGCCGAGGGCAATTTCCGCCTCGGTCTCGCTATTGTGTAGCGTGAACGAAAGATGGCTCGCATTGGTGCCCGCACCGATTTGAGACAGGGTGAGCAGACCGTCGGCAGGGACCAGAAAGCGCAGCCAGTCAATATCGTCCTCGGTTGAAATATTGACCTCTGATTGCCAATGCAAGGGAACGATGTCGGCAAATCGTGGATCGTCGTTGAGTTCGTCGGCCCACGAAAAAGTGGTGCCGACCATCGCGATCAGCGGCCCGGCAAGAGCTGCCATGAGGACGCGGCCGGTCATCGGACTATTCCTTCGACCCGGCCTTGGATATCGGCGTCGGCAGTGCTTCTGTCGGTACCCGGCGGTGATCCCCAGCGCTGGCGAATGCCATCCATTGCCACCTGACCTTGGCGGCATTGCGCCGCTGCCCGTGTCTGGGCGGAAAAGGGTTGGGAGTTTACGCCCCAGGAGGCGTTGTTGGCGCCCGCAACTGCGCCGTAATAGATATAAAATTTCTGTTGGGTGACCAGGACGTTGCAGGCCCCATCGCGTCCCCATTCGTGAAAGCGGTTTTTGGTCAGAACGATTGTCGGCAGGGTCATCGACCCCCGTTGGCTGACCTCCCAGGTGATCCGGTCGGCGGGCTGCACGGTGACAGGGGGCTCTTCCTCGGCGGCGAGATCATCTTCCGGGACTTCCGTTTCAGTTGTGGGTTCGTCGTCTTCGTCTTCGGCTTGTGGGTCGGGACTTGAACTGCCGATATCGCCGCGCAAGGCAACTCGGGACCGGTAGCGCCCAGCCGCCGCTGCTGGGTCGCCGTCACAGCTCTCTTCGCCGTCAGTCAAAACCACCAGCGTCTTGCGGTCGTAACGGCCTTCGGCGATCAGATAATCTCCGCCGGACGCGATCGCAGCGGCGAGGGGGGTTCCGTCTCGGGGTTCGATCCCGCGCAAGACGGTGAGAAAATTTTGCTTGTCGCGGGTGAAAGGCAGTGCCAGCTGGATATTGCCGCAATCGAAGAAGGCCCAAAGGGCAACCTCGTCGCCGGGCTCCATCGCTTGGACGAAGGCGTTGGCCGACTGCTTGACCCGCACCATGCGGCTATTATCCCCCATCGAGCCCGAGGCATCGACGACGAAGCTATAAGAGGTGCCATTTTCGGATTTGAAATTGAGCAGGTGCCAGCGATCCTGGCCGCCGCGCCCGGACCCGGCAAAGGATTTTGTTTCCTCCCAATATGTCCAATTCCCATCGGTGAGAGAAGCCGAAGTCCCAGGGTTTGCATCAAGGGCCTTGCCGGCAAAATCAGTGCCCGAGACTTGGACGACAATATCGTCTTGGTCGGCAAAGGCCTCCAGCGGCCCGGTGTCGAAACTGCCGCTCCAACTCGTCCCGCTTCCCGAAACCTGCACCAACACCGCCCCGTCATCGGGGCCGGGCAAAGGCAAGCCGACGCCATCGCCGGGGCCCGGCGGGCGGGCGATCGTACCGTTACCAATGACCGTCAGTGGTGCTTGGTTGAGTGCGGCAGAAAATGTCAGTTCGATCGATGCCTGTTCGCCGTCGCCGATCTCGAGTTGTTCGTTGGTTGTGATATCCAGTCGTCGGGTTGGCGCCAGGGCCAGCTCATTTTGCAGCGCGGCAATGCGTTGGCGGCGCGTCTCGATTTCGGCCTCCAGCATGTCGCGTTCTTCGCGGGCAATCCTGATCAGCCCGTTATGGGCGTTTACATAGGCGTCAAGATAGGCCATCCCGGCATTCGCCAAGGCAAGAGCGATCATTGTATCGGGTGTCCAGATTTTCCCAATCAAGACGGTGCGCCAAAATCCGGAATCTACGTCGGCGATATCGTTCTGCTGCTCCTGATAGAGCCGGTTGATCTCGTGCAGCATCACCGTTTCGAAGCTCTTGCGCGAGGCCCGCCGCCCAGCGAGATCCGAGCGTGTTTCATCATAATCGGCGATTGAACGGCCTGCCTGATCAATGGCGCCGGTAAAGCGTGCCATATCAACCTGGTTGATTTGATAACGGCTTTGGTCAAATGCCTTGCTCAATTTATTTGGCACGTCGTAGATCGTGTAGATCGCCGCGCCGCGAACGATCCAGGGAGAGTTCAGGGCGATTTGGCGTGCCTGAATGGCGATCATGTTGCGCGCGACCTGGCCGCGCAGCCATTGGGCGCGGGCCATATGGGTTGTTGCCCGGACAATAGCGTTTTGCACCAGCACTTCTCCGGCAACCCCCGATGCGGTGGCGGCGGCGGTTCCCTCGACGACCGCAAGTCGGACAGCCGTGGCGACTTGGGCGACGCCGGTCACCGCCAGAATGAGATTGCCCCAACGGTAGAGCGCGACCGATGTCGCGTTGACCATTTCGTTATGTTCGATCTCGTCGATCAGCGGGCGCTGCAGGGATAGAGACGTCCTTGCCTCGCGCGAATAACGGGCGATATCGGCATTGGTCGTTGCGACATGGGGTTCGAGGTCGGCGATTTGGCGCTGTAATTCGGTAATCATCTCCCGGAGCGCCCGCTGAATGCTCAAGTCTTCGGACCATGCAGCCTGATAGATTTTCTGCCCGTTCTGGGTGACGGTAATCGTTTCGAGATAGGGCGGGTGTTCGCTGATCGTTGCCTCGGCGAGGCGCGCCCGTTCGGCTTCGGCGGTCTCGCGCGCCGTGGCAAGAGCAGCGTTGGCAGTTTCCAAATCCTGCTCGGCCCGGTCGATCTGAGTGCGTAGCTGGTCTCGTGCTTGGGACGCGCTTCGCCAAACTTGCCTGGCGGCAGCGACATCGCGCATATGGGATGAAGATTGTCTGCCATAGCGCGCGGTGTCGCGGTTGAGCACTTCGCGGTAGGTGCGAATGGTGAGCTCCATGTCGGCTCGGCCGGCATCATTGGGCGGCAGGGCGGCAAGTTGGCGCTGCAGGGCCGAAATTTCCTCGGCTTGCTGGGTGAGCAGGGCCAGGGCCGACGAGAGCCCATCGCTTCGGCCTGAGGCGATATCAAGATCGACCTTGGCGACAAATACCGCCGATTCCGCGGCGCCGAGAGTTGCCTGCAATTCGTCACGATGGGCCTTGGCGGCATTGACCTGGGCCAGGGCTGCCTCGGCCTGTTGATCGGCGGCAGCGACGGTTGCCAGTAGCACGTCAACGTTGCCGCCGTTTTGCGAATGCAGGGGGGCGACGAAAATTATCACGCCAGCCAAGGTGGCCGAAATCAGCCTTATCAAACGGCGTCGACGATTGCCGAGTGTATCAATATATTGCGGTGTAGACTCAGCATGGCGATGCAGCATGGCAAGACCTCATGAATGACCCGCCACCATGGCCGCCGATTTCGAATCGTGACAAGCGGTTTAACTGTGGGCGACGCTCCATGCCCTGCTATTCTCGATGGTAGCAACGGGTTGGGTCATGCCGGGGTCGAAGGGTATCGGCATTCCTCTTGCCTCTACTTTTTTTGGCCAGGCGGGGTCGGCTAGGGCGCCTCTTGCCAAGGCGATAAAATCCGCGCCGCCCCGGACGATAAAATTTTCTGCTGTTTCCGGGTCCTGGAGTGCGCCACAGGCAATGATCGGACCGTCAAAATAGTCGCGCGCGTGACCGACCAAAGTCTTTGTTCCGCCAAAGACAGGTGCGGTTGCTGGAACACTGTTGATATGAAGAAAATCCACCCCGGCACACCCGAGGGCGGAAAACAGCATTTTTGCGTCTCTTGCACCTCCGGCCCATTGGTCGGTAAAATCGTTGACCGCCATTTGCGAAAGACGCATTCCGACGGGGATATCGGGCCCAACAGCGTCCTTTATTGCCGTCAGAATTTCAACATGAAGCCGTGCCCGGTTGTCGGCTGGCCCACCATAGGAATCGTCGCGCTGATTTGCCGTGGTCGAAAAGAATTGGTGCAGCAGATATCCGTTAGCCCCGTGTATTTCAATGCCGTCGAAGCCGGCGGCGACGGATCGGGTTGCCGCTGAAGCAAACCCTTCCGTGATCGCCCCGATCTCGGATAATGAAAGCGCGCGTGGTGTTTTATAGGGTCCACTGCCAAAATAGTTGGTGGCCATTTGGCCCATTGGCTGTACGGTTGACGGCCCAGCCACCTCATTAACATAATCATTATGTTGGCTGAGCGCGCCGGCATGCATGAATTGCTGGAATATTTTCGCTCCGGCATGATGGACGGTCTCGACGATCGCCTGCCAGCCATTCTGTTGCGCATCGTCGGTCATGCCTGGTTGATGACGATAGCCTTGTGCATAGGCACGGTCGGGATAGGTGCCTTCGGAGATGATTAGCCCAAACCCACCTTCGGCATAGTTCCGGTAATAGTCGCGCATCAGCGCATTAGGGATGCCGCCGGGATCGGCGCTGACCCTGGTCATTGGTGCAACGACGGTGCGTGAGGCAAGATCTACGGTGCCGATGCGGCCCGGTCGAAAAATATGGCTTATGTCAGCGTCGGTCATGAAAGTTACATGTCCCCAATTTAGAGCGGCGAGATGATGGCACGATAATTCATGCAGGTTTATACATCTTTTATGAGAAATAATTGCAATCTAATCACGCATAGCGATATTATAATTGGGCGTGCGATATTTGGTAAGGCGGCGCTTGCACATTCGGCACGCATCGGAAATGATATCGTTCCATAATTTGCTAATCATACCCCAATTCAGATCGAAAGAGGCCACAATGTCGCTGAAACTTTATGTCCCCGACACCATTGCACCACCCGCTGCTCATTATGTGCACGGTATCGAAGTTCCCGCCAATGCAAGATGGCTCTATACGGCGGGCCAGGTCGGCCTGACTCCGGATGGCGAAATGCCCGAAGGGTTTGTTGCGCAATCGCATCAAGTTTGGAAGAACACCATTGAAATCCTCAACGCTGCCAATATGGGTGTCGAGGATATTGTCAAGCTCGTCGTTTATGCCCGTGATCCGGCGGACGTGAAACATCTTTCCGGCATCCGAAAGGAATATATGGGCGACCATATTCCTACATCGACATTTATCGGCAGCATCGCGCTGGCCAATCCAACCTGGCTTGTCGAAATGGAGACGATTGCAGCCAAGGTGGATTAGACATGCGCCGGAATTAGGCCGCTACAACCCTAGCAATGCGGCTGCGTTGAGACCTTTAATCTTAGCGCGGTCGCCGTCGCTCAGGCCTTCGACCCGGTCGACGAGGCCGTTCGGATCGTCTTCTCCCATGTCGTAGGGATAATCGGTGCCGAGGCAGATATGGTCGGAGCCGTATTTGCCGATCAGATAGCCGAGCTGGTCGGGTTCGAAAACCATCGTGTCGAAATAGAGTTTTTGCAGATAGTGGCTCGGCGGATGAGGCAAGCCGGGCCCGGCGTCGGGGCGGGCGTTAAATCCGTGATCGTAGCGACCATGATAGGCGGGCATGAAACCGCCGCCATGGGCGACGCAGATTTTCAAGCCCTGGTGGCGTTCCAGAACACCGTCGAAAATCAGATGTGCCACGGCAATCGTCGATTCCAGCGGATTACCGATCAAATTGATTAGGTAATGGTCGGTGAGCCGCTGGGGCTGAGTAAAATGGTCGGGGTGGATGAAGATCATAACGCCGAGTTCTTCGACCCGTTGATAGAATTTCTCCAGCCGCGGGGCGGAGATCTGTTCATCATTGATGTGGGTTGAAATTTCGATACCCTTGAATCCGAGCTCATTGACGCAGCGTTCAAGTTCGGCAATTGCCAGCTCAGTGTTTTGCAGGGGCACCGTTCCAAGACCGACAAAGCGGTCCGGGTTCGATCCTACAATACCGGCGATATGATCATTTAGCTGACCCGATACTTCGCGGCCCAAATCGGGGTCGGCCCAATAAAAATATTGATATGGCGGCACCGACAAGGCGGCGATATCAACTCCGGACTTGTCCATATCGGCGAGACGCTGCTCGACCGAGCTCATCTTGGCTTCAATGGTCGCGATCTGGTCTTGATTGACCTGACGCGTATGGTCATTGCCGCCGCCCAGGGCTTGAATGCCAACCTTGTCGCGCTCTGCCTGCATTTTCTCGGCAATCGCGGACGAAGAAGCATGGGCATGAATATCAATGGTCAAATGTTTCGCGCCGTTCGATACGGTCGCCGCACCGTGGTCGCTGGCGGGGGCGGCGTGGGGTGTGCAGCTATATATCATTGGGTCAGGGTCCTTCGGGCATGATGAATTGATTGGAAGAGTTATTTACCGGTCTCTTGGATGGCGCGCCAGACCCTTTCCGGGCTTAGCGGCATATCGATGCTGGTAACGCCATATGGGGCGAGCGCGTCGAGGACCGCGCTGACGATTGCCGGTGGGGCGCCGCAGGTACCGCCTTCGCCGGCCCCCTTAACACCCAAATCATTTGTCGTGCAGGCAACTTCGTTTGCCGCGAGGGTCATTTGTGCCGGGATATCGTAGGCATGCGGCATGGCGTAATCCATGAAGGTCGCCGCCATCAGCTGGCCGGTATCCGGATCATAGGCCGCTGTCTCCATCAAGGCTTGGCCGATACCCTGGGCAATGCCGCCTTCGGTCTGACCATGGACGATCATTGGATTGATCAGGACGCCGGTGTCGTCAACTGCTGTATATCGGTCGACCGATACCACACCGGTCTCGGTGTCGATCTCGACTTCGGCTATATGGCAGCCATTGGGGTAGGTGAAAACCTCCGCATCGCGTTTATAGCGGCAGGTTTCATCGAGGCCCGGCGCCATATCGGCAGGCAAATTGGCCGCGTCTTGGGCGATCGCGGCGATTTCGGCAAGCTCTATGCTGGCTTCGCCCGCGCTGAATATTCCATCGTTAAAATCGAGATCGCCCTCATTGGTCTGCAGTGTGTGGGCGGCGATTACGGCGGCCTTGGCGATCACTTGGTTGCAGGCGCGGACCAGGGACGTGCCCCCCATCTGGGCACCGCGAGAGGCGGTGCTGCCCTTGCCGAACGGCACTTCTTTTGTGTCATAGGCATGGATGACACGAATATCTTCAAATGGAAGTCCGAGTTTATCGGAAATCACTTGGGCAAATGCCGTGGCATGGCCTTGGCCGTGGGAATGCATGCCGGTGCGCGCCACCACAGAGCCGTCGGGTTGAATTTCAACCCGACCCTCCTCGACGGGAATGCCGCCCGATGCCTCAACAAAATAGCCGATACCGATGCCGCGCGCTTTACCTTGGGCTTGGGTCTTGGCGCGTCGCTCGGCAAAACCCTGCCAGTCGGCGAGTTCGACCGCCTTTACCTGCGTTCCGTGGAAATCGCCGGAATCGATCAGCAAGTCTTGGGTTGTTCGATAGGGGAAGGCATCGGTTGGGATGAAATTCCGCCGCCTGATTTCGAGACGGTCAAGCCCGGTCAGCCGTGCCGCCTCGTCCATCAGACGCTCCATAATATAACTGGTTTCCGGCCGCCCGGCGCCGCGATAGCTGTCGACGGGCACAGTGTTGGTGAAGGCCAGACGGACGCTATTATAGAGCGCCGGCACGATATAGGCGGTGCCGGTGCTGCGCGGCCCAACCAGCGTCTGTATCATCGGCGCAAATTCGAAATGGAAGGCGCCCATATTGGCAATATTGTCGATCCACAGGGCCTGGATTTTACCGTCGCCGTCGAGGGCGAGTTTGGCCGATGTCACATTGTCGCGACCGTGATTATCGGTGACCATGGTTTCGGTCCGATCGCCGGACCATTTGACCGGGCGGCCAAGCTTTTTTGCCGCCCAGGCAACACCGATCATCTCCGGCAGGGTCTTTGATCGCACGCCAAACCCACCGCCGACATCCCGGGAAATAATGCGAATGCGGTCGGGTGCAACATTGAAAATTTTCTGGGTCAGCGTGTCGTGAATTCGGTGAACGCCCTGGCTTGGCGTATACAGCGTTAAAATATCGCTGCCACGATCATAATCGGCCAGAGCGGCGCGGGGCTCCATCGGATTGGCAATGAGGCGATTCTGCACGAGGCTCACTTTGGCGACCTTGGGCGCCGCGTCAAAAACCGCCTGCACCGCTTCTTTGTCGCCACGTTCCCAATGCAGGCCGCAATTGCCTCCCGGACAGTCGGGCCAGATCAACGGTGTCTCCGGCGCAAGGGCCGTACCGGTTGCGACAACCGGCGCCAGGTCTGCAAAATCGATATCTATAAGTTCAGCGGCATCTTGGGCTTGGGACTGGGTTTTGGCGACGACCATGACGATGGCTTCGCCGACAAAACGGGTTCGGTCGCTCGGAAAAACCGGTCGCGGCGGATCGTATTGGGGTGCGCCGGTCTGATCCTCAACCCGGACCTGACACGGGATATGGCCAATGCCGTCGGCGTCCAGGTCGGCACCGGTATAAATGCCGATTATCCCCGGCATGGAAGCGGCCGTCTCCGTCGAAATAGCCTTAAGCTCAGCATGGGCCAAAGGCGAGCGAACGAAGACCGCATGCAGTTGATCAGGTAAGCTAATGTCGTTGGTATAGCGTCCCTGCCCGCTCAAAAGCCGTGGATCTTCTGTGCGGCGTACCGATTGGCCGATACCAAACTTGGTCATGGGTTTTCCCGAAAGCTGAAATTGCGAGATGTTGTCGCCCGTCCGCTCTTAGGACGCAACTATCAAAGCGGCGCGACCGGTCACCGCCCCTTTTTCCACCAATTCATGGACGACCTCAGCCTCCGCCATCGGGCGAATTTCGGTGACGAGTGGCCATACCTCGCCCCGGGCGACGAGCTGCAGGGTTTCCAGCACCTCCTGCTTGGTCGCGTATTTGCTGCCCAGGAGGTCTTGTTCCATGAACAGCATGTTTTTAGCGCTGGCCGAGAAATCCTGTCCGGCACCGCCAAGTGTGACCAGCCGACCACCAGGGCCAAGGGACTGGGCAGCGGCTTCAAGGGTGGAGCGTGACGATACAAAGTCGATGGCGACATCGACCCCTAGCCCATTGGTTTGCTCCATCAATTGGGCGGCAGTGTCGCCGTCGTTTGGATTGATCATGGTGTCGGCGCCAGCTTCAAGACAGGCGCTAAATTTGTCGGTGGCGATATCGACCCCGATGACTTTTGCGGCGTGGGCCCATTTTGCCATCATCAGCATGTGGATACCGACGCCGCCGCCAGCACCAAATACCGCGACCGTGTCGCTCGGCGCGACGCGGCCCCGGCGCAAGACTTTATAGGGGGTGGCAATGGCGTCCATGATGACGCCGATATGGGCTGGGTGGGCCCGGTAATCGAGACCTTCGGGCAATTTTAGAAAACTATTTGCCGGCAATTTTATGTATTCGGCGTATCCGCCATCGACCTCGCGCCCAACATTTCCGGCGAGATTTTCGCACAATGTTTCCCGATTGGACCGGCACCATCGGCAATAACCGCAAGTGAGGTAATAGTAGGAGGTGACCGGGTCGCCGATTTTCAGGCTCGTCACCCCAGTGCCTAATTCAACAATCTCGGCGGTGATTTCATGGCCGATGATGCGCGGGTAATCGACCGGCAACCGCCCCGCCTTGATGTGTTGTATGGTCAGCCCTGACCCGCAAGCCAGGACCTTTGCCACTGCCTCGCCGGGGCCGGGCTTTGGGTCGGGCACATCTTGCAGAACAAACGGCGTGTTGGCGGCGTTTAGGACCAGCGCTTTCATTTTGGATGATCTCCGGGGTTTTTTGAATTTTTCAATTTATAACAGCAAATTTGGTGTAGGGTCCGCCGTTTTCATGACCCTGGCCATGATTTTTGCCAAAAACTTGCCTTTTCGGAGCGCTAGATGACCGTTCGCATATATGCCTTGATTGCCTTCACGGTCATTGCCTGGGGTATCAATTGGCCGTTCATGAAAATGGCATTGGAAGATATTTCTCCGGTCTGGTTTGCCGCTTTGCGTGTGGGGATTGCGGCTGTTTTCTTTTTTGCCATATTTGCTGCTAAGCGCCGAATACCGTTGCCTAGCAGGCATGATTGGCCGGTCCTGTTGACCCTGGCGATCCTTCAGCTCTGCGGCACAATGGGGCTGGTTCACGTCGCCCTTGCTTGGGTCGAGCCGGGCCGTTCGGCCATCCTCTCCCACACGCATCCCTTATGGGCCGCACCCATGGCGGTGATTTTTCTGCGCGAGACCCTGACCTGGATACGGGTCGGCGGCATAGTGCTTGGCATATTTGGCATATTGGCGGTGTTTAATCCGATATCTCTGGACTGGACAGCCGATAACGTCCTGCTCGGTCATTTCCTGCTTTTATGGTCGGCCTTCAATCTGGCGGCGGGAATGGTCCATATGCGCGGCCATAAATGGCGCAGCTCGCCGATTGAAATTATGCCGTGGGCGAATTTGCTCGGGATGCTCATTCTGTCGGCAATAGCCTATGGGGTCGAGGGGCCGGTTGATCCAAACTGGACGCCGCGACTGATAACCATACTTTTCTTTAACGGCGTTTTTGTCGGGGCGCTTGGTTTCCTCGCCTATACCCATGCCGCGCGCGCCGTCCCCTCGGCAAAACTTGCGCTCTATCTGCTGGCGACGCCGGTTCTCGGGCTGCTCGCCTCATCGGCTGTTCTGGGTGAAGCGCTAACGCCGGAAAAAATTATCGGGCTGGTACTGGTCAGCGTCGGGGTTGTGCTGGTTACGGTCGGCGATCTGCTTAATCGACGATCTGGCGTCGGCGTCGTGACGTCGTAAAATATATGCCGGCGACGACGACGGCTATGCCGGTGAAATGATAGCTGAAAAGGTTTTCCCCAAGGAAGATGACGGCAAAAATTGTGCCCAAAACCGGCATCAGAAAAAAGAAAAAGCCTGCCATATTAGCGCCCACCCGGGCGACCGCGAGATTCCAGCAAAAAAAGGCGAGCACCGACGGCCCCGAGGCGACGTAAAGTATACTCAATACCGCTTCCTTGCTGAACGGCATGGGCCGATCGACGATACTCTCGATTGCATGGGCCGGGGCGAGGATGAGCAAACCGATCATGGTGATCGCCAGCAATAGGCTGCGAATACCGATTTCCGGTGGCAGTCGTTTTAGCGAAATTGAATAAACGCACCAGAACCAGATGGCGGTTAGGATCCACAAGTCGCCGCGATTAATTTCCAGCTCCTTCAACAGGTCCAGGTCGCCCCGGGTCACAATCACCAGTACACCGAGAAACGCCACCAACATTCCAAAGCTCTGTCGCTTGGTGATCAGTGTGCGCAATAGGATCCAACTGGTGATCACCATGATGGCCGGCCCGACTGCGTTTAACAGCACGGCGTTGGTCGCCTCGGTCGATTGCAATCCGACATAAACCAAAGCTTGCTGCAGCACCGTGCCGGTTAATGCCAGGACGATCAGGAGCTTCCACTGGCGGCGCAGTATCGGCCAGTCACGGACGAAGGAGCGCCAGCAAATCGGCAGTAAAATGATGAACGCCGTTGCCCAGCGCCAAAATGTCAGACCCCATGGCGGCACCTCGACATGTATCGCGCGCCCGACCACCCAATTGCCTGACCAGCATGCCATTGCTATGACCAGCATGGCATAGGCAATGAGCGTTTTACGGTCGATTTTTGCGTGGCCTTGGTGATCTTGGACTACGGCCATAGCTGGTGGGCTTCCTTATTCAAGGGAGGGATTGCCGATTTGGTTATTTGACGACGGAACCTAGTTGCTTTTATTGATAAGGCAGGGTCGGTGCAAGGCCGAGCCGTATGTCCCAGTTTCAAGGTAATTTGAGATGAACCAGCCTAGCGCTACGCCCCTTTGGGCGCCTTCACAAACCCGTATCGATGGTGCGCGGATCACCGAGTTTATGGCTATGGTCAATGATAAATGGGGGGCAGACTGTAAGACCTACGCTGATCTCTACGAATTTTCGATTACCGAGTTAGAAAAGTTTTGGCTGTCGGTTTGGGATTTCGGTGGGGTTATTGCCGAGGCGCGTGGCGACCGGGTTCTTGCGGACCCTAAGAAAATGCCGGGCGCGACTTTTTTCCCCGATGCGCGTCTGAACTTTGCTGAAAATATACTGCGTCGGCGTGATGATGCCGATGCGCTGGTTTTCTGGGGCGAAGATAAGGTTCGCCGCCGGATGTCTCATGGGGATCTCTACGATCTGGTTTCGCGCATTGCCCAGGCGATGGTGGCGATGGGGGTCGGTGAAGGCGATCGAGTGGTCGCCTATTTGCCCAACATGCCCGAAACCATTGCGGCCATGCTGGCGGCGGCGTCGCTAGGTGCAATCTGGTCTTCCTGTTCCCCGGACTTCGGTGCCGAGGGGGTCCTCGACCGGTTTGGCCAGGTGGAGCCGAAACTCCTCATAACCTGTGACGGTTATTTTTATAATGGCAAGACCCACGATATTGGCGAGCGCGTCACTCAAATTATGGCGGCGCTGCCGAGCATCGAGAAGACGATCTCTGTCGACTATGCCAGCCTGCCGTCGGCACCGGGCATTGTGTCACTGGACGATTTTATCGGCCCGTATGAACCAAAAGAAATTGCGTTTCGGCAAATGCCGTTTAATGCGCCCCTCTATGTGCTTTTTTCATCGGGGACCACGGGCCAGCCGAAATGCATTGTCCACGGCGCGGGCGGAACTTTATTGCAGCACTTGAAAGAGCATCAGCTTCTTTGTGATATTCGGCCCGATGATCGAGTGTTTTATTTTACCACCTGTGGCTGGATGATGTGGAATTGGCTGGTCAGCGGGCTCGCCTGCGGCGCGACTCTGCTGCTCTATGATGGCGCGCCAAGCTATCCGAATATGAATGTTGTGTTCGATTTTATGGATGCTGAAAACGCCACTTTTCTCGGCACGTCGGCAAAATTTATCGATGCCCTCAATAAAGCTGGGACCGAGCCAAAATCGACCCATGATTTGGGTTCGATCCGCACTTTGGCCTCGACCGGTTCGCCGCTGGTTGCCGAAGGTTTTGACTATGTTTACGAAAAAATTAAGGGGGATATTTGCCTTTCCTCGATCATTGGCGGCACCGACATTGCCGGTTTATTTGCCGGCGGCAACCCAATCGGCCCGGTCTGGCGGGGGGAAATTCAGGCGCTGTGCCTTGGCATGGCGGTCTCGATTATGGACGATGAGGGGAATGCACTCCGCGAGGAAAAAGGCGAGCTATGTTGCGTCAAGCCGTTCCCCTCGATGCCGGTGGGGTTTTGGGGTGACGAAGATGGGTCGCGCTATCACGCCGCCTATTTCGAAACTTTCGAAAACATCTGGGCCCATGGCGATTTTGCCGAACTCACCGCCCATGACGGGCTGATTATTTACGGACGGTCCGATGCCACCCTTAACCCCGGCGGGGTGCGGATCGGTACGGCCGAAATTTACCGCCAGGTCGAGGCGCTAAACTCGGTCGAAGAAGCGCTGGCAATTGGTCAGGAATGGGGCGGTGACGTACGGATCATTTTATTCGTCAAATTGCGCGATGGGATCACATTGGATGGGACGTTAGAGGCCGAGATTAAGGCGCAGATCCGCCGTGGGGCGACACCGCGCCATGTACCGGCGCGGATTTGCCAGGTCGGCGCTATTCCACGAACAAAGAGCGGCAAAATTGTTGAACTCGCGGTGCGCGAAATTATTCATGGTCGGCCGGTTAAAAACCTACATGCGTTGGCCAATCCCGAGGCGTTGGAAGAATATGCCCAATTTGATCTGACGTCGTAGCGTGCAAATAGATGCCGCCGCCCCGGGGGTGAACCCGAAGCGGCGGCAATAGGACGGGCAGGCGACGTGACCGGGTGACAGGATGCACGAGGTTCCCGGTCCACGGGGCTGGCTGCCAAGCCGGAACCCGCAATCGCATGAGCCCGCCTTATCTCCTGCCGGTACGTCCGCCACCACCTCTGCCGCCCCGGCCACCATCGCGACCGCGAAAATGCGAGCCGCTGTCGTAGCAGGGGATGGTGATTAGCCCGAAGCCACCATGACGACCACCGTGGCGACCACCGAAGCGAACGAGGGGCGAGCAGCCACGGCGTTGCGTCCGTCGGTGGCTGCGGCCATAATTGTTAAAGCGATGTCCGCGCCGGTAACGGTTGCCATATGCGGGAAATCCGGATCCGAAGCTGAAACTAAAATGTTGTGCTAGTTGCACGGGGGCGACCGGCGCGACGGTGGTGGCCCGCGAATCCCTTGCCTCGAATGGGGCTGGCAACGCAGTTGCGGGTAGGCTCGTCATGGCGAGAATTGCCACGGCGAGCAGGGTTTGACCGGTGATCCGATAATGTTTGGGTTGCATCACATACCTCTCCATAATTGATCATTTTTTTGCCAAATTTTAGCTTTTGGTATGGGGAGATAGTGGCGCTGACCCGCTGAACCCAATCTGAATGCATCGTTCATCTCGGGTTCAGGTAGCTGAATGAGGTTTGGATGTTACTCAGGCGCGGGGAGACTTAGCTTCACGCTGAGCCCACCTAGCTCGGCGCGGCCCAATTCTATGGACCCACCGTAAATTTCTGCTATGTCGGCAACGATTGCGAGCCCGAGGCCCGAGCCGGGAACCGTCTCATCGAGGCGCTTACCACGCTGCAAGACTTCGATACATTCTTCGGGCTCCAGTCCCGGCCCATCATCATCCACGGTGACGAGCAATTGGCTTTGCTGACTTCGTTGCGCCGTCATTTGAATATCGGCGTGGGCCCATTTGCAGGCATTGTCGAGCAGATTGCCGAGCATTTCCTCAAGGTCCTCCCGCTCACCACGAAAGCACGCGTTGGGGTCGCCAGTATAGGATATCTCTACGCCGCGGTCCCGGTGGATCGTGTGCAGGGCGCGGGTCAAATCTGCGACCACCGGTTCAAATTCGGTCCGGATAGCGCGAAGGTTGTTGCCCGCCGCCATTCTGGCACGGGCCAGCTGGTGGTCGATCTGGGCGCGCAGCTTATCGACTTGAGTTTTGACCGTATCGGCCAACGGCCCCTCGGATTGCTCGGCTTCGTTGAGCAGCACCGAAAGCGGCGTCTTGATCATATGAGCAATATCGCCGGCATTGGCCCGGGCCCGTTCGACCAATATATCGGTCTGATCGAGCAGGGCATTGAGCTCGCGCGCCAGCGGGTCGAGTTCAACCGGATAATTGCCCTCGATCCGGTCCGCGCGGCCGGTGCGAATATTATTTAACGCATTACCCAGGTCGCGCAGGGGCCGCATGCCGAACCGCTGCTGCACGATAATGAATAAGATAAAGCCGATGACGATTAGCCCCAGCAGCCAGGGGCCGAGAATTTGTAAAGACCAGATTAAGGCGCTGTTAAACTGGCTCGCTTCGGCAGCCAATTCGGCCCGGTCGACGGCGACGGTGAAATACATGAACATGTCGGTGCCAACTGGGCTGGCCCGCTGGGTGACAAAACGCAATTCCCGACCGCTGGTCAATGTCAGCACCGCGTCGTTGCTGACTGCACTGGCGCCCGACGGAATTTCTAAGACATGCTGGAATAAGGACGGGGATCGCAAATAGGGATCGGGTATGTCACCGATTTGCCAATACCAGCCCGACAGAACCTGATCGAACCTTGGGTCGGCGAGACTGGGGCCGGTCATTTCGCCGTTCTCGTCAACCACCGTCGTGCTGACCATTTGGGCAAGATAGGTTTGCAGACGGGTGTCGAAATTTCTCTCGACATAGGCGGGAAACAGGGATGCCTGCAACAAACCGCCGACGATCAGGATAAGGACACTCCAGAGAATGGCCGCTGTCGCCAGTCGCAGCGTCAGCGAGTTAAATTTCATGGGGCGGGCTCGGCTATCCTATATCCCAATCCACGCACGGTCTGGATGATTTCCGTGCCGAGTTTTTTGCGCACCCGGCCGACGAAAACTTCAATAGTATTAGAATCCCGGTCAAAATCCTGGTCGTAGAGATGCTCGGTCAATTGCGTCCGCGATATCACTTCGCCTTGATGGTGCATGAGATAGGAGAGCAATCTGAATTCCAGCGCCGTCAACTTGATGGCGGTGCCATCGACGGTGACCCGAGCCGCCCGCCCATCCAAATGCACCGGACCGCAGGTCAGTTCTGAACTGGCATGGCCGGTGGATCGGCGAAGGAGGGCGCGGAGGCGGGCCAAGACTTCTTCGGTATGAAACGGTTTGGCGACGTAATCATCGGCACCGGCATCGATGCCGGCAACCTTATCGGTCCAGCGGTCGCGGGCGGTCAAAATCAGCACCGGCATCACACGGCCCTGGGCCCGCCATTTTTCGAGTACCGAGACACCGTCCAATTTTGGCAGTCCGAGATCCAGGATTACCGCGTCATAGTCTTCTGTTTCGCCGAGGAAATGCCCTTCTTCGCCGTCATGGGCAATATCGACCGCATAACCGGCGTCTTTCAGGGCGCTGCCAAGTTGGTTCGCCAATTCGACCTCATCTTCGACTATAAGCAGGCGCATGACAGTTCCCGATCGGTGATTCTATTTGGGTTGCTCATTCAGGCAGGCGAACGATGCGACCCGTTGTGGCGTCGGCAAACTGGTTCACGACATTATTTCCGGGCTTGCTGAGTAATCGAAAACCATAGAACCAACGCTCTTCCAGGCAAAAGACCTGGACGCCCAAAATATCACCCTGATTGTTAATGCCGCTGCGGTCAATGACATCCTCCAATGGCAGAATGGCACCCTGTCTGACCAAGTCGGTAACACATTGCTGGTCGCAAACATCGAGCGCCATCGCCGTCGAGACCAACGGCGCGAAGGGGGCGGCCAATAGTGCGACCCAAAGCAACAGGCTTATGGTAAATTTCTGTATCATGAGCGTAATTTATAACGAATTACCTGAATGAGCGATGAACGGTTGCGTCGGCTTGGGCCAGTGGCTTTACATCTGGTGGGTTTACATCCTAATGCGTCTATTTTAAGCAACAAAACGAGTTGGCGAAAGCCAGCTTCCTCAATTACCCGCAAATGGGGGTGCAAATGGTCGGTTTTATATCGCGACTAAGCGGCGGAAAAGCCGCTTTACAGACCGAACATCAAATCGCCGGCCCTGCCGACGTGCCTCTTTCGGGCGTAACCGAGGCGAACCAGGCCGGGGCTGGACGGGCCAAAAGCGGTTCATTTATCTCAAATGGCCTGGACGTCGTCGGCAATATTGAGAGCAAGGGCGATATCGAAATTTGTGGACGGGTCACCGGCGATGTCACTGGCCGGGGTATTTTGCTGGCCGCCACCGGCATTGTCGAAGGATCGATAATTGCCGATACTATTGACGTTCTAGGTCACGTCAACGGACCGATTACAGCGATTACAGTGACCCTGCGAGCCGATTCTAGGGTGACCGGCAAGATCACGCACCACGAAATAATTGCGGATAATGATGCGGTAGCCGAGGGGCTTAAACCGTGGCAACCGTTGCAATTCTTCACCGGTTAACTGGTCGATCCGAGCTTTGCCTTTGGATTTCATCCACCTCATTCACGTAATTTACTAAAAAAAAGAGTCCGGCGACTCCGTGTCGGTGGGGAATCTATACGCAGACTGATTGCTGCCCGGTTGCCGAAGAGATATCCTGGTGGCGGAGATCAGGCGGCGCGGTATCCAAGATCACGGTCGTCCACACTGAGACAGGGAACGCTGCGGGACAGGGAACGCCGCTGGAAAATGCGATTGGTGAGTGTTAGCTGGGACACGGGTCGTCGCCCCGGCAGTCATTGAAGGGAGCAGGAGGTTCCATGTTTTCAAAGTCAGAAAAATCCACGCCACAAAATGCCGGACCGGTTACGAGCGAACCCAGCGCGCGCGGGCCGAAGGGATCACCCAAGCCGACGAATGTGCCGTCGATTGTCAGCCAGGATATGCGGGTCATTGGCAGTCTAAATAGCGACGGCGAAATTCAAATTGACGGACAGGTCGAAGGCGATATCAGTGCTAAATTTGTTACAATTAGTCCCGACGCCTTGATCGAAGGTTCGATCACAGCCGAAACCGTCCATGTCAGCGGCACCGTATCGGGCCAAATTGATGCCACCTCGGTGGTTATTGCAAAGCAGGCGAAAATCAAGGGTGACGTGCTGCATCAAACCATTGCAATTGAATCCGGCGCCTATATCGAAGGGTTTTGCCGGCCGCGCGGAACAAATGGCACGGTGGTTGAAAGCGCGCCGACGAAGGCCTCTCAACCAACTACCCTTCGGCCGAAGCCATTGAAGACCGCAGTGAAAGCAACGCAAACGCCGCAAAATACCGGCGATAAGGACCTTCTTGCCGAAGGGGCGCCTTTTGTCAAAGTCGCTGACCTCAAATCTGCTGCAGCCGATAGCACGCCAGAATCCGTGGCCGCGCGGCTCACCAGCCGAAACTAAGATTTACCGTCGGCAAGGGCTATCGCCGACGGAAGAGATCGATTAGGAATGCCGGTGCCCAGTGCGGGTGCCGGCTATTTTTTTGTTGGTCGAAAATCGTTTCAGCGGGAGAGTTAGGCAATGGCAAAATTTGGTATCGGTCAAGCCGCAACGAGACTGGAAGATCGACGTCTGCTGACCGGTACCGGCAAATACGCCGACGATATGCCCGCCACCGATTTTGCCCATGCATTTGTTCTGCGCTCACCCCACGCTCACGCGCTGATCAAATCCATCGATAGTGCCACCGCTGCATCACAACCGGGGGTGTTGACGATACTCACTGGCGCCGACGTTGCCGCCGACGGACTTGGGACAATCCGATGCCGGTCGGGCCTCGAGAATCGCGACGGTACGAGCCGGGGTGATACCGCCTGGTCGATTTTGGCCCAAGGACGGGTCCGGCATGTTGGTGACCCGGTCGTATTGGTCGTTGCTGAAACGCTGGCGGCAGCGCGAGATGCCGCCGAGCTTGTCGATATAGATTATGAAATATTGCCCGCCGCCGTTGATACGCGAAATGCCGCGCAACCTGGCGCGCCGATGGTTTGGGACGACATAAAAGACAATATTTGTTTTGATTGGGGCCAGGGCGATCAAAGCGCGACGACCAAGGCATTTGACCAGGCGGCTCATATTGTCGAGTTGGAGCTCGTTAATAACCGGATCGTTGCCAACCCGATGGAACCCCGCGCGGCTGTGGCGACCTATCTACCAGATACCGGCCGGGTGGAGCTCACCACCCCGAGCCAAGGCACCCATATATTACTGGAACAGCTCGCCGACGATATTTTCAAAACCGACCCGAGTGAATTTCGTATTCTGAGCGGCGATGTCGGCGGCGGTTTTGGCATGAAGATTTTCATGCATCCCGAGCAGCCTCTGGTCGTTTGGGCGGCGCGGCGGCTGAAGCGATCCGTACGCTGGACGGCAGATCGCAGTGAGAGTTTTTTGAGCGATGTACAGGGCCGCGATCACGTGACAAAGGCTCGGCTGGCTCTCGACGCTGAAGGAATTTTTACCGGTCTGGAGGTTGCCACCCACGCCAATCTTGGTGCCTATCTGTCGAATTTTTCCCCCTTTGTCGCAACGGCGGCAGGGGTATGTATGTTGGCTGGTCTCTATAAAACACCGGCAATTTTCGTCAATGTAATTGGTGTCATGACCAATACCGTGCCGATTGACGCCTATCGCGGCGCTGGGCGACCGGAAGCTATTTATGTGATCGAACGGCTGGTTGATAAGGCGGCACGCGCTCTTGGCTACACCCAAGATGAACTGCGGCGGCGTAATTTCGTTCAGCCCCAGGACCTACCATACGCAACCCCCCTAGACACGGTTTATGACAGTGGTGATTTTGCCGCCTTACTTGATCGGGCCAAGGAAAAAGCCGATTGGGACGGTTTCGTCGCTCGCCGCCGGGACGCGGCTGCAAACGGGCGCCTCAGGGGCATCGGTCTGACAAGTTATGTCGAAAAATGTGGCGGCGGTAATCCCGAAACAGCCGATGTCGTTTTTAATGATGACGACACGTTGACGATTTATATTGGCACCCAAACCAACGGCCAGGGCCATGAAACCGCCTATACCCAGATCATGTCTGATCGTTTGGACATTTCTGCGGACCGGATAAAAATTGTTCAAGGCGACACGGATTTCGTGCCGCCGGGCATGACCGGCGGGTCGCGGTCAGTAACCGTTGGCGGCCCCGCCGTCGCGTTCGCCGCCGGTGAAATTATCGAAAAAGGTATCACTGTTGCAGCCGAGGAATTGGAAACGGCCGCCGCCGATATTGTCTATAAAGACGGTGCATTTTCCATTGTCGGCACCGACCGAAAGCTTTCGCTTTTCGACGTCAATCGACTGGCGGGTGAGAGCGGCCTTGATACGGTTTATGCTCATACACCCGATGCAGCCACCTATCCCAACGGCACTCATATCTGCGAGCTTGAAGTTGACCCGGATACCGGCGATGTCGAGATTATCGGCTATACGGCGGTTGATGATTTTGGTGACGTGATCAATCCACTGCTATTGGCCGGTCAAGTCCATGGCGGGGTTGCCCAGGGAATTGGCCAGGCGTTGATGGAGCACGCATGCTATGACGGTGAGAGCGGCCAGCTTTTGGCCGGGTCGCTGATGGATTACACGTTGCCCCGTGCCGATAATATGCCGCATTTCGATTTTTCGACGCTCAATTTTCCATGCACGACCAATCCGTTGGGGATCAAGGGCGCAGGTGAAGCCGGGGCGATTGCCGCCCCTCCGGCGGTGATAAATGCACTTGTCGACGCGTTGGAGCCCAAAATCGGCGCTGTCGACATAGACATGCCAGCCACATCTGCCTATCTGTGGAGCCTGATAAACGGCGGCATTTGATGATGAAGGAAAGTATGTGACTGACGTATCGCAACTGCTAGAGCCGACCATCCAGATCGCACGCGCCGCCGGGGCGGTTATTGCTGAGATTTATCGCCGCGATTTTTCCGTTATGACTAAAGATGATGGATCGCCAGTCACCGAGGCCGACCTGGCGGCAAACGACCTGATCGTTGCCGAATTGGCCAAGCTCACGCCCGAAATAGATATCGTCTCGGAAGAAGGTAACCAGCCTGGGTCGGGGGGAGACAAAAGCATATTTTGGCTCGTCGACCCGCTGGACGGAACCAAGGATTTTCTGAAGAAGAATGACGAGTTCTGCGTTTGCATTGCTCTAATCCAGGATAAGTTTCCTGTGCTAGGGGTGATCTATGCACCGGCTACCGGGAGGACCTATGCCGGGGGGGGGCCGGGGCTGGCGACGGTGACCCAAGCCGATGGATCGACCCAGGCGATGTCGTGCCGCGCACCCGACGCGAGCGGTCTGGTTCAAGCTGTTTCTCGATCCCGGCCCGATGAGTGCAATGTCACCGAATATGCGCCCGACGTTGTGCTGAAAGACCGGATCGTTTCCGGTAGTGCGCTGAAATTTGCTCTTGTCGCCGAGGGGCGCGCCGATGTTTACGCCAATATGGGCGGGTCGTGTGAGTGGGATACCGCTGCTGGTCAAGCCGTCATCGAGGCGGCCGGGGGTAGCGTGACGACCTTGGAAGGCGTGCGCCTAGATTACGGTAAAGAAACGCGCCTTAATCCGACCTTCATAGCCGCTGGCCGCGATGCTGAAAGCTGGCTGCCAAATATCGACTAGATGAGCGTGAAACCCAACCCAACGCTTTCCACCAGTGATGCGGATATTGCCATTGCCGCAGGGCATTTGCGGGCTGGTGGGTTGGTCGCCTTTCCGACTGAGACCGTCTACGGGCTCGGCGCCGACGCCACCGATGACACTGCCGTAGCGCGAATATATTCGACCAAAGGGCGTCCCCAAATAAATCCGCTGATCGTTCATGTGTCGGACCGCTCAATGGCGACGCGTTTTGCCGTTATGACCACCATGGCGGCACAATTGGCTGATGCTTGCTGGCCGGGTCCGCTGACGCTTGTTTTATCGCGCCGTGAGGGGGCCGGTGCCTCGCCGGTATCGCGAATGGTCAGCGCTGGGCTCGATAGTGTTGCGGTTCGTCTGCCAGCCAGCGACCTTGCCCGTCGACTTATCAGCACAGCGGGATGCCCGCTGGCCGCACCGAGCGCCAATGTTTCGGGAACTTTGTCGCCGACCCGGGCAAGCGATGTTCGGTTTCCGCCACCACCGGATGGACCGCTGGTAATCGATGGCGGCGCGTGCTCTGTCGGTATTGAATCGACCGTTGTCGATTGTACGGGGGTGCGGCCGGTCATTTTACGGCCGGGCGCGCTGACTGGTGAGGATATCAAGGCGGCGACTGGAATTGAAATCGGCGCAGCGACGGGGGGTGACCTGAGCGCCCCTAAATCACCGGGCCAGCTCGCGGCCCATTATGCACCGGCGACCCCGGTTAGAATGAATGCACACACGGTTGCTGGGGACGAAGCCCTGCTGGCGATCGGCGCCTCACCGCTGGTTGGCGCCGCGCAAACCCTCAACCTTAGCCCGACCGGCGATCTTGTCGAGGCCGCGGCGAATTTTTTCGCCATGTTGCATGAACTCGACCGTGGCAAATATAGCGGTATCGCCGTGATGGAAATCCCCGAAATCGGGCTCGGCGCCGCGATCAATGACCGGCTCCGCCGGGCGGTGATTTCATTTGCCACAAAAATAGATTAAACCGCGTGTCATGAGTAGCCGCAAAAATCCTAGCCTGTCGGCGGAATTAGTCGAAAAATTGGTCGATTGTGTCGGCCCAGGCCAGGTGATTTGCGAGTCCGGTGAGCTAGAACCCTATGCGCGCGAGGCGCGGGGCCTGTTTGAAAGTTCGCCGGGCGCGGTTGTTCGACCCAAATCCACTCGAGAAGTCGCTGATATAATCAAACTTTGCGCTGCCGCCGAAACCGGCGTCATTCCCCAGGGCGGTAATACCGGTTTGGTTGGCGGCAGCGTGGCCCAGGGTGAAGTCATCCTCAATCTCGAGCGAATGAATAGAATCCGCGATATCGATGCGGCAAATTTCACCATGACCGTCGATGCCGGCGTATTGCTGGCCAATGTACAGGCCGCCGCTGCGGCGCAAGAACGCCTGTTTCCTTTGAGCCTGGCGGCCGAAGGCAG
Source organism: Alphaproteobacteria bacterium (assembly GCA_021774575.1). GTDB lineage: Bacteria > Pseudomonadota > Alphaproteobacteria > UBA6615 > UBA6615 > JAJFIX01. The sequence goes on from JAJFIX010000007.1 coordinate 80,439, forward strand.
TTGCCAGATCGGCGGCAATATATCGACCAATGCCGGCGGCACGTCGGTTTTGCGATATGGAAATATGCGAGATCTCGTACTGGGGTTGGAAGTGGTTCTGCCCGACGGCGAAATCTGGAATGGGTTGCGCTCGCTGCGCAAAGACAATACCGGCTATGATTTAAAACAGCTTTTTATCGGTGGCGAAGGCACCCTTGGCATTGTTACCGGTGCGGTGCTGAAGCTTTTTCCGGCCGCAAGCCGTGAGACGGCTTTGGTCGCACTTTCTGATCTTAATGGCGCCTTGAGTTTTTTTATGTGGGCCCGCGGGCGATCCGGGGATGCGCTGACCGCCTTCGAACTGATACCCCGGATTGGACTGGATCTCGTGGTTGCGCATATTCCAGGGCTGGCCGACCCGTTTGATGCGCCCCACGAACTATACGCCTTAATCGAGATTTCTTTGCCCGATAGCGGGGCCGCAGTCCTGGAAGATATACTGGGCGAGGCTTTGGACGGCGATCTTATCAAAGATGGCGTATTGGCATCCTCCCAGGCGCAAGCCGTTGAGTTGTGGAAAATCCGCGAATCATTGCCCGAGGCGCAAACCAAGGAAGGCGCGAGCATCAAGAACGATGTCGCCGTCCCGGTTTCGAAAGTGCCGGAATTCATCTCTCAGGCAACCAAGGAAGTTGAGAAGGCTTGCCCCGGTATTCGGGTTGTTGCCTTTGGTCATTTGGGGGATGGCAATATTCATTTCAATTTGACCCAGCCAGTGGGTTCGGATGGCGCAATTTATCTGGAGCGATGGGATGAATTGACCGGTTTAGTAAATGATGTGGTTGCAAGTTTTAGCGGCAGTTTCAGCGCCGAGCACGGCATCGGTTTAATTAAACGCCATGAATTGGTGGCACGACGAGACCCGGTTGAGTTGGCGCTCTTGGGGGCGGTGAAAAACGCCCTTGATCCAAAAGGTTTGATGAATCCTGGAAAAATGCTCATCGTCGATGTTGACCAATAGGGTGGGATCGGGAAATAATTGTCGATAAAGTCCGGTCAGAGATGTTAATGATCGATTGTTTGGGGCTTGATGCCCCGATGAATGTGGATAACTCGCCGGTCTCCGGCGGTTTTAACTGTGACGTGAGATGCGAATCATCGAACCAGAGGCGCACAATATTGGCAAGCGAGGTGCTGCATTAATGCAGCGCGCAGCACATTTTGTGCTGTCTTTCTTGCAGGTGCGTGAAATTCGAGATGGTGGAGACTCTTACGTTGCAGCCATTTTTGCAGCTCCCCTTTTTGCAGCTTCTTTGTGCATTCAAACGCTCGGGCGACTTCGTGGCGGTCTTGCGCCGCGACTTATTTGCCCCTGATTGCGTGTCGGCCTTTTCCCAAGGCTCATCAATCAGGGGAAATAGCGCCATATGTGATTGGATTAACATAAAGATGCAGAAAAGGAGACGGTCATGACCGCCTCAAATAAAACGACAGATCAAATAGCTGGCAACCAAGTTGCTGGCGACAGGGTGGCTATTTTCGACACGACCTTGCGCGACGGCGAACAATCGCCTGGCTGCTCGATGAATTTGGACGAGAAACTGCGGGTCGCGGCGACCCTTGAGGAGTTGGGCGTCGATATTATCGAGGCTGGATTTCCCATCGCTTCAAATGGTGATTTCGAAGCGGTGCGCCGGGTCGCAAATATGGTCAAGTCCTGCTCGGTCGCTGGGCTCGCCCGCGCGCACCCTAAGGATATAGACCGATCCTGGGAGGCGCTTCGCGGTGCGGCGCGCCCACGCATTCATACATTCATTGCGACCAGTCCTTTGCACATGAAATATAAGCTGCAAATGACCCCCGAAGATGTTCACCAGGCTGTCGTTGACAGTGTCGGGCGGGCGCGCAATTTGTGCGATGATGTTGAATGGTCGTGTGAGGACGGTACGCGAAGTGATCATGATTTTCTCTGCCGGACAGTGGAAAGCGCGATCAAGGCCGGGGCATCGACGATCAATGTTCCCGATACCGTCGGCTATACGGTGCCCACAGAGTTTGCCGCGCTCATCGCGATGCTTTACGAACGAGTGCCCAATATTGATCAAGCGGTGATCTCGACCCATTGCCATAATGATTTGGGGTTGGCGGTAGCCAATTCACTCGCTGGTGTTGGTGCCGGTGCGCGCCAAGTCGAATGTACGATCAATGGGCTGGGTGAGCGCGCAGGTAATTGCGCGCTGGAAGAAATTGTCATGGCCTTGCGCACGCGCGCCGATGCCCTGACCTGCACGACGGGTATCGATACGACCAAGATTGCACCGGCCAGCCATCTCGTTTCGACGATCACCGGGTTTCAGGTGCAGCCGAATAAGGCCATTGTCGGTGCCAATGCGTTTGCCCATGAGTCGGGCATTCATCAGGATGGATTTCTGAAAAATTCGGAAACCTATGAAATCATGACGCCTGAATCGGTTGGGCTGAAGGCTTCGACCCTGGTGATGGGTAAACACTCGGGACGTCATGCCTTTCGCGAAAAGCTGAAAGAATTGGGCTATTCGGATTTGGGCGATAATGCCATCAATGACGCCTTCAGTCGGTTCAAGGATCTTGCCGATAAAAAGAAGGATATCTTTGACGAGGATATTGTTGCCTTGGTCGATGATGCCGCGTTGCGCGGGAACGATCGGATTAAATTCCTGTCCCTGCAGGTGATTGCCGGATCCAAAGGTCCGCAGACGGCGGAACTCGAACTAGAAGTCGAAGGTCTGATCGTGAAAACAAAGACCGAAGGCAATGGTCCGGTTGACGCGATTTTCAATGCGATACATGAACTCTGCCCCCACGATGGCCAATTGCAGCTCTATCAGGTGCATGCGGTGACCGAAGGGACTGATGCTCAGGCCGAAGTTACGGTTCGACTCAGTGAAAATGGTAAATCGGTAAATGGAATGGGAGCCGACGCCGACACGCTGGTTTCTAGCGCACGGGCTTATATTCATGCGCTCAATAAGCTGGTTGTGAAGCGGGGCAAGGGTGTGCCCGAGGCCATATCGGCTTGAATAAGAATTAAACCCGACACACAAGGGGCGTTAACCCTTGGGTGTCGGGTCGGCGGTTACAATTAGCGCGCTGAGGAGCAGCGTAATTCACGGGGCATTACGCCCATTTAATTCAGGAAGATACGGTAAATATGTTTTCGCGATTAATGGGTGCTTTTTCGACGGATATGGCCATCGATCTGGGAACGGCCAATACCCTTGTTTACGTCAAGGGCAAAAACATCATGCTTAATGAGCCGTCGGTGGTTGCGATCACCACGGTCAAGGGCAAAAAACGCGTGCTGGCGGTTGGCAACGAAGCCAAGCAAATGCTGGGCCGGACCCCCGGCAATATTCAAGCCATTCGGCCATTGCGCGACGGTGTCATCGCCGATTTCGAAGTCGCCGAGGAGATGATCAAGGAATTTATTCGAAAAGTTCATAACCGGCGCAGCTTTATCTCACCGCGGATCGTTATTTGTGTGCCGTCGGGGTCGACGGCGGTCGAACGGCGGGCTATTCAGGAATCGGCGGAAAGCGCGGGCGCGCGCAAAGTCTTTTTGATCGAGGAACCAATGGCGGCGGCGATTGGTGCGGGGCTGCCGGTGACCGAGCCGACAGGATCGATGATTGTCGATATTGGCGGAGGCACGACCGAGGTCGCGGTGCTTTCCCTTGGCGGTATTGTTTATGCAAAATCCGTGCGGGTCGGTGGTGATAAAATGGATGAAGCCATTATTAGCTATATTCGCCGCAATCATAATTTACTGGTTGGTGAAAGCCGCGCCGAGCTGATCAAAAAGGCAATCGGGTCCGCCTGTCCGCCCGAAGATGTCGACGGCAAAACCATGCAAATCAAGGGTCGCGACCAAATGAACGGCGTACCCAAGGAAATCGTCGTTTCCGAGCGCCAGATTGCCGAGAGCCTGACCGAGCCCGTCAGTGCAATCATCGATGCGGTCAAGATGGCGTTGGAACATACCGAACCGGAACTGGCCGCCGACATTGTCGATAAGGGCATCATGCTGACCGGGGGCGGCGCATTGTTGCACAATCTCGATACGGTGCTGCGGCATGCCACGGGATTGCCGGTCGCCATCGCCGATGACCCGCTGACATGCGTGGCCTTGGGCACCGGCAAGGCGCTCGAAGAAGCGCATAAACTTGGCGATGTTTTGAGTAGTATGTATTAGTTTGTACTGACGGCCCCGTAACCTGGAACAAAGGGGGCGGCAGAGGAAGATATGGACTGGGAGAAACTGAGACTAAATCGGCGACCGGCGCGTGTCGGTTTAATTTCGCCGGCTGTGGCACGTCGCTGGCCGCAGCGCGTCTCGCTGGTCTTGTTCCTTGGCCTGACTTTCATGCTTATTCTTTTTTCCAAAGCGGAAACTTTGGTCGTGGAGCGGGCACGAAGCGCTGTTGACGATGTGTTCGCACCGGTGTTTTCGGTGCTCAGCGTGCCGGTTCAAGTGGCGCGTGACGAGTTGATTGACCTTGGGGAAATTTTTTCCGTGCATGATCGCAATCGGCAACTTGCCGAAGATAATAGGCGCTTGCGCGAGTGGCAGGAATTGGCCCGCTATCTCCAGACCGAAAATGCCCGCCTGCGCGCTGAGCTGGGTACGGTCGAAGAGGCCCAGATGAATTTTGTCACAGCTCGGGTGATTGCCGATGGGTCTGGTGCCTTTGCCCGTTCGTTGTTGGTCAACGCCGGCGCGCGGGATGCGGTCGATGATGATATGCCGGTGGTTGCTGCTGGAGGTCTGGTCGGCAGGGTGGCGGGCGTGGGGTCGCGATCTGCGCGAATATTGCTGCTAACGGACCTCAATAGTCGCGTCCCGGTCACGGTTGGGTCCGGCGACGAACGCGCCATTCTCGCCGGCAATAATAGCGATCGAACAAGCCTGGAATATCTGCCCGACGACACGGGCGTTTTGGTCGGCGATTCCGTCGTTACCTCGGGTCACGGCGGCGTCTTTCCGCCGGGACTGGCTGTTGGCAGGGTGATAGGCGTTCGTGGCAATAGTGTTGATGTTGAAACGATTGTCGATTTTGCTCGACTGACCCATGTGCGTATCTTGCAGGTAATGCCGGTTTTGGGGCCGGAGCAAGATGGTGTGCTGCTAGGCACCATTCCCCTTTCGGTGCAGGGATCGGGTCAAGAGGTTTCTGCCGACGCGCCCGAACGCGTCACGCCCTGAACGACCGGGAAGAAGGAGCCCGTCAATGCCGGCCCGTAACGCCGCTATTTGGATGCAACGGATCGGGCAGGGATTGCCCGCAGCGACGACTTTGTTTTTTGTGATTTGCGCAGCCCTACCAATTCGTTTGCCGTTTTATGCTGCTATCGCGCCGGCCTTCGGCCTTATCGCCATATATTTTTGGACAACCCAGCGGCCTGAATTATTGCCGAACTCCGTCGCTTGTTTGGCCGGGCTTTTGCAGGATATTTTGCTGGGCACCCAGCTTGGGGTGTTCATGCTGGTTTTCTTGGTAACCCGCGCCCTTGTTTTCAATGGTCGGGCGGCTGTTCTGGGACGGCCCTTTTGGGTTCTTTGGCTTGGTTTCGGCATGGTTTCAATATCGGCCTTGATGATCGCGTGGACCCTTGTCGAAATATTGTCCGGATCGAATAATGGTTTTGGGACGGTTGCCTTGACCGCGGTCAGCCCATTCGTCGTTTTTCCGTTTTTCGTTTGGCCGTTGTTTCGTCTCGATGGGCTGATCGTGCAGGTCGAATAGGTCATGCAGCAGAACGACAATGATCGCCAGATACGGTTCACCCGCCGGGCGGCAATTTTGGCTGGCGGTCAGGCGATGCTGTTTGGTGCATTGACCGGTCGGCTCTATTACCTGCAGGTGCTGGAAGCTGACCGTTATAAATTGCTGGCTGAAGAAAACCGCATCAATGTCAGGCTAATTCAACCGCGCCGAGGGCGCATCGTTGATCGGTTCGGGGTGCAACTGGCAGATAACCAGCAAAGTTATCGGGTGCTGCTGACCGCTGAACAAACGTCGAATGTCGACGATACCCTTGCCGCCATCGCGCCAATTATCGGTCTGGATTTTGCAACGATAGACCAAATTCGCGATGATATAGGGCGCCAGAGAAACTTTGTGCCGGTGGCCATCGCCGAATTTTTAAGCTGGGAAGAGGTCGCGCAAATTGAGGTCAACGCCCCCGACTTGCCGGGCATTTCCATTGATGTTGGGGATCGCCGTTTTTATCCGCAAGTATCGGAGGCGGCCCATATTCTAGGCTATGTTGCCCGAGTTGGCCCCGAGGATCTAACCGGTGACCCGTTGCTGGAAACTCCGGGTTTTCGCATTGGGCGGGCCGGCATCGAGCGCAGCTATGACGAAAGCTTGCGCGGCCGGGCGGGATCGCGCCAACTCGAAGTCAATGCCAGCGGGCGTGTGGTCCGCGAAATCGGCCGCACGGAGTCTGAAAAAGGCCGTGATCTGGTACTTAGTTTGGATATGGCACTGCAGAGTCTTGCCGGTGAAAAACTGGGCGAGGAGAGCGGCGCCGTCGTCGTCATGGATATTCATTCCGGCGAAGTCCTGACGCTGGCATCGGCCCCGAGCTTCGATCCAAATAAATTTGCCGAAGGCCTGAGCACCAGCGATTGGGCGGCACTTTCCGGTGATGAGCGCGCGCCAATGCGCAATAAGGCGATCGCCGGCGAATTTTCGCCCGGTTCGACCTTCAAGCTCGCCGTTGCCCTGGCTGGGCTTGAGGAAGGTGTTATTCATCCCGACACCAGTTTTGTCTGTCCCGGCTATAAGGAGCTTGGCAATCGGCGCTTTCACTGCTGGCGGCGCGGCGGCCATGGTCGGGTCGACCTAAACCAGGCAATCGCGCAATCCTGCGACGTATATTTTTACGAATTGGCCGAGCGTCTCGGTATCGACCGCATGGCCGAAACCGCAGAGCGGCTGGGGTTAGGCCGGGAATTTGATCTCGATATTCCCGGTGAGCGACCGGGGTTGGTGCCGACCAGAGCGTGGAAGCGGGCGGTTATCGGTGAACGGTGGGTTGGCGGCGAGGACCTTGTGTCTGGGATCGGCCAAGGTTTTTTACTGACGACGCCGTTGCAATTGGCGGTGATGACGGCGCGGGTCGCCAATGGCGGCAAAGCAGTCGTGCCGCGGTTGATCGCGGCGGCAGATGTTCATTTGCCCGAAAGATTGCCCGACGCCGATCCGAGGACGCCCATCGACATTCTCAACCGGTCGGATGTGCCCCGCGATGCAATTTCCGGAGGCGGAGCGCAAGCGCCGTCGCTTGGTTTCGATCCACGCTATCTTGCGGCGGTTCGCCGGGGCATGGAGACGGTGATCGCATCGCCGAGAGGAACCGCATACCGCTCGCGCATTGGCGTGCCGGATATGGAAATGGCCGGCAAGACCGGCACCGTCCAGGTTCGCCGAATTACCCAAGCAGAACGCGATACCAGGGTGTTGCGCAATGACGAACTGCCCTGGCGGTTGCGCGATCACGCGCTTTTTGTCGGATATGGCCCGGTCGATAATCCGAAATACGCGATTTCCGTTGTTATCGAACATGGCGGCGGCGGATCAACGGCCGCCGCACCGGTTGCTCGCGATGTCATGGAATTGACCCTGCGACGGGACCAGGCGCGCAGCGCTGACCCGGTCAGAGAAGGTTAGCAGGGAAATGGCGCGTCGTTCAGGGTTCGGGCGGGCGGAAGCCGGTCTTTTGGAAAAACTTTTGCGGCTCGATTTGCTGCCGATTATTTTACTCCTCGTCGTTGCCAGCATTGGGGCAATGATGCTTTATTCGGCGGCCGGGGGCAATATGGATCCCTGGGCGCGGCGACAGCTAATCCGGTTCGGCGTGGCGCTGGTGGCGCTCATCGTCGTTGCGGTTATCGATCTGAGGCACTGGCTTCGATATGCCTATGCCGTCTACGCAATCGGCATCGCGAGCCTGGTGCTGGTTGAACTGATAGGTACCTTTGGCGGCGGCGCCCAGCGTTGGCTTGATCTGGGTGTGATCCGGCTGCAGCCGTCGGAGTTTATGAAAATCGCCGTGGTGCTGGTGCTGGCGCGGTATTTTCATTATCTCGAACAAGATAAAATCGGTCGGCCGCATCACTTGCTCGTTCCGCTCTTGCTCATTGGCGCACCGGCCGCGCTGATCCTGCGCCAGCCGGACCTGGGCACGGCGATGCTTATCATTATACTTGGCGGGGCGATTTTTTGGCTGGCCGGGGTGCGTTGGTGGAAATTTGCCGCTCTAGGTAGTCTCGGCTTGGCCGCCATCCCAGTCGCTTGGTCACAATTACAAGCCTATCAGCAACGTCGGATCCTCACCTTCATCAACCCCGACCGCGACCCTTTAGGTGCGGGATATCACATTTCCCAATCAAAGATCGCCCTGGGTTCGGGCGGCGTATCGGGCAAGGGTTTTTTGCAAGGCACCCAGAGCCACCTAAATTTTCTACCGGAAAAACAGACCGACTTTATTTTCACCATGTTTGCCGAGGAGTTCGGCCTGCTCGGCGGCATCGGCCTGATGCTGTTATTCGCTTGCCTCATCGCTTACGGCATATTTGTTGCTGTGCGCTGCCGCAATCAATTTGGCCGTCTATTAGCAATGGGCCTCTCCACCTCCTTTTTTCTCTATGTGTTCGTCAACATTGGCATGGTGATGGGCCTGCTGCCGGTGGTCGGCGTCCCGCTCCCCCTGATCTCCTACGGCGGCACAGCCCAACTCGCCGTGATGATCGGCTTCGGCCTCATCATGAGCGTCCACCTACATCGCGACCAATATGTCATCCACCCCGGCCGCGGCGTCTAACCGTGCCCGGTCACGGAACCCATCGACACCACCCCCAGTCTTTACTATACGGCCTCACAACCAAAACCGGTGTGGGCGCATAGCTCAGTTGGCAGAGCAGCTGACCCTTAATCTAAAGTGGCTAGAACTTATACCCGCACATATATGAACATTTTCGTAGGAATTCTGCGGGTTTTTAGCTATTACATGTCCATGGTTGAACATGCCGTATACCCCTTATACACGAGATTTATGTGACTAACTGTGACTAAGAGCGATGCGTCTGACTGATCTCGCGATTAAGACATTGCCACTGCCACTAAGTGGGCAGAGGGCGTACTGGGATGACCGGACCCCTGGATTTGGAATTCGGATTTCGCAAGGTGGCGCTCGCTCCTTCGTCGTGATGTATGGTGACCGAAGACGGCTGAAGACGATCGGGCGATATCCAGGCTTGTCGCTTGCGGGCGCACACAAGGGGCGCGGCGGCTGTTAGCGGTCTATTCGTCAGATCCAGAGCCGAAGCGGACGATGAGTTACGAGACGGCGGCCACTGTCTTCTTAAATGAGTGGCGCGACAGAACACGACCGAAGACGCTAATAGGATACAGGCTCTATCTTAACCGGTTCGGTTTTCAGAAGAATGTCTCGGAAATCACTCGAGGCAATATCCATAGCGTTCTGGCCATGCTCAAAGATAAACCGGCAGCCCAAAATCAAGCCTTCACGGTAATGCGGTTGTTCTTCAACTGGGCGCTCCGAAATGAGCTTGTCGACAAACATCCAATGCGTGGTGAGCGCCGACCGGCCACGGTTTCCTCGCACGATCGGGTGCTAACCGAACCGGAATTGACCGCAGTGCTCTGCGGGGCGACAAGCTGTCCTTTCGGCACGATCGTCAGGCTGCTAGTCCTGACCGGGCAGCGCCGTGGCGAGACCGGTGCCTTGCGGTGGGATCGGATTGACGAAGAGGAGCAGCCAATCAACCTTCCCTCATCCACTACCAAGAATAAGAGGGCCCACAACTTCCCCTATGGCAGTCTGACGAAGTCTGTTCTGGCTGCGATTCCGCGTTGTTCGCCTCTCCTCTCCTCTCCTCTCCTCTCCTCTCCTCTCCTCTCCTCTTCGAATCCGACGAAGGCACAGCATTTTCGGCGTGGAGCAAGTCAAAAAGACACTTCGGCAAGCAGGTTGAAATTCCAGCGTGGACGTTGCACGACCTACGTCGGACTTTTAGTTCCACCCATGCCATGCTCTGCACACCGATTCACGTAACCGAAAAATTGCTCAACCACGTCTCGGGCAGCGTATTTGGCGTTGCGGCGATCTATAACCGCCACAGCTATCTGAAAGAGATGCGGGCGGCTGTGGAGACATATGAGGCCTATATTGCTAATCTAGTGCCGCTCTAGGGTTTATCACCCACAAGCATCATGATGCTCCGCATTAGGAGTATCATGATGAGACTTTTATCGAAGCGGCAGCTCAAGGAGATGGTGCTTTGCTCGCCCCAACACATTGCCAGGCTGGAGAAGCCTGGGAAGTTCCCCAAGCAGGTACAACTCGGCTCGAACCGAGTGGGATGGGTCGAGGCCGAGGTATTGGACTGGCTCAAGGAGCGTATTGAGCGCAGAGACGAGTCTACCGATATCTCTTGAATTGGAGAGGGGTGGTTGGCCCGGTTCGGTTTGACCACCCCACTGATTCAAAATAACCCGGTGGCTTGCGCTTGACAGGGTGCGTGGTGGCAGCCCCGGTTGCTTATGCATTCGATCATGCGTTCCCGTATGCATAATCGGTATGCAGAAGCATTAAGGTCCGTTGATGAACATGCCGGAACAAGAAATGTTGTTAGATTGCCGCGACTTAATTCTCTTTTTCTATTGAGAAATATGTGGACGGGGGGCCAACGGCGTTTATTTGTATTGGCGTTACTGTCAGCTGGTTTGTGCAGAGGGCGTTGAGTAAAGAATATTCAAGGGCACATACCAACAAATAGGTGAAAACTGTGACTCATACCTGGTCATGGCGAACGTGTACGGGTGAACGTCTATCGTCTAGTCTCATATTCAAATGCCTGAAACGGTTTACACGAGCGTCGATAGGATTGGCTAGCGGAAGCGCATGGTCCGATCGCCGCCGACGTTCCGGGTTAAATTGACCAAGCGCGATATCGCATGGCTGCTGGCATTACACCGGCACGGTATGCTGTCGGCCTCCCATTTACACGAGTTCACAAAGGCGGATATGCGAAGCGCGCGTAGTGCGCGGTATCGCCTGCGCCAACTCTTGGACAGCGGCTATCTAGATCGCCCGTGGCAGCAACAAGATACGGCGTTCGCGCTTAATAATATGATGGTCTATGCACTCACGGAGGCAGGGGAGACAGCCCTAGGTGCACGGAACCTCGTTCCGGCAAAAGCGCAAGCGCCGTCCCGCCCTTGGGCTCATTCCCTGATGGTGTCGTCAATAACAGCGTCGATAGAGCTCGAGGCCGGTAAACACGGGGTTCGGTTTATCGGTCAGGATGGGGTTTTCTCACGATCCGGAGCATCCCCTGGCGCCAAGGTTCGGTTTGCGCACGGTGGGCAGGCCCATTTCGGAAAACTCATTCCTGATCGGCTGTTCGGCTTGCAATATCAAACCGACAAAGGAGCGGTCTATCGTTTTTTCCTGTTGGAGGCAGATAGGGGGACAGAGCCACACCGCGCGGCAAATTTTGCCAGAAAATCACACGTTAAGACCATTCTGCAATATCGAGAGTTCATCGGTTGTGGCATGTATCGAAGGTACTACGGCCTATCTGCCAATATTCTGGTCCTGCATGTAACTCGCAGTGCCGTGCAAATGAACAATATCATGGGGGTCATTGATGAGTTCTGCGGTGGCGGAATTTTCTACATGCTATTCTAAAATGCGCCGGAGTTCGTGGAATATTCGAAGCCACCAAGACTGATGCCGTGGCTGTTTTCGGCTGCATGGCTGCGCAGCAACTTAGCGCCAATCGATATTTGCCGGCCCTAGATTATCGGGCTGCTCCTCAAGCGATTTAGCCCGCTGACCGCTGGCAGGCCGCGTTCGATACGGGATAACCGTCGCCGGCCCTGACGCCCTTGGCTTCGAACGCTGCAGTGATTTTCGTGTCGAAGAAGTCAAGCGCCAACACTTTGTTTTTTATTCCCGCGCGATCGAGTTCGGTTACGATTAGGTCGATAAACCGAACGACCGCAGCCTCATGCGCCGAGGCGCCCATTGTCGGAGCAATCCGCCCATGGGGGTTATCGGGCGTTAGGACCGGGGGGAGGGGGGGGATATAAAAAATGAGGAACAACCCTATGCAAAGTATGATTATGACGATGATTTGGTCGAAAAACTGTGCTATTTGTGGTTAACTGGATGGTTGATGAGATGAGGAATAAAATGGCCAAAGCGAAGCGAGGCGCCACCCCGAAGGCGCCGATCGATACCGATACTTTAAGGGCTGCCGGTGGCTCTACGAGCGCTGAGTTTGGGAACCAAGTAATTGGCCAAACAATCCAGTCGATTTATCCCGGAAGTAGCTCTGTCGGGGCAGCAGAAAAACACGATATTTTTCTTGGCATCAAGACGCTGGCATGTATTCGCCCGGAAGACGAAATAGAAGCTATGCTTGTTGCCCAAATGATCGGATCTCACAATGCGGCCATGGAATGCCTCCGCAGAGCGGCGCTCCAACAGCAAACATTCGAAGGCCGTGATGTTAACCTGAAGCATGCGGCCAAACTTCAATCGATCTATGCGCGACAGCTTGAGGTTTTGGATAAGCGTCGGGGTAAAGGTCACCAGCAAGTCACCGTTAAACACGTGCATGTTGAGTCCGGTGGCCAAGCGATCGTCGGAAATGTCGGCACGCCAAACGATGAGACGAAAGGTGGGCGGCGTAAGAAACTTCAACCGGATGCAATTGCAAATGAGCCAGGAGACATCATGGATTTGCATGTTTCGGAGAAGATACCAACCCGGAAGCGCATTTCCTAAAATCGCACAATGACAACTGATCACCAGCGCAACACTGGACCAATGTTGGTGAGTTCACGTTGCGGGGCTAAAACACGAAGCGGCAGACCCTGCAAATCACCGGCAGTTGGTGGCAAAAAGCGATGCAGGATGCACGGAGGAGCCGAAGGTTCTGGCGCACCCAAGGGCAACAAGAACGCCTTGAAACATGGTTATTATACGAGAGAGTCCATCGAAGAGCGCAAGCGCCTGAGCGCTTTTATTCGCGAGGCCAACAGCACTCTTGATGAGCTCAAATAGCCAATGTTCTCTTGGCCGGAAGCATGAGCAAGGGGCTCATTTAGGTCGGGTCCGCAGACGAACACCGGGCCCATCATTTGGGGTGCCGATAAACTCAATACCATTTTTCTCTAGCGTCGCTTTGACAGCCTCAATAGTCCGCATATTGCCGGCCGGAATTCCGTCGGCCTTTTCGAATTTAATCACAGTGTTGACATTTACTCCCGCCTTCTCGGCAAGCGTAGCTGATGACCAGCGCAAAAATGCCCGTGCAGATCGAATTTGTAATCCAGTTAACAAGCTGGCTCCAAAATAGTTGTTTTCACTAAATAAATAGTATAATAATCTATTTATGTGTACCTATAGTGATATACCATGAATCGCGCGAATCTCGAAAATCGTTTTGGACAGTCACCGTGGAGCCCAACTCCGCCATGGCGGAGTCCAGCGTCTAGAAATTTTTCCGCCAATGATCTCGACTTACTCATCTCGGAACTTTTCCAAGAACTTGAAGGGGCCTATGCGCCGGCGACCCTGAGCTCGTACCGCAGTGATTTCGAATGTTTCAGGCGCTGGTGTATGAGCTCTGGTCATGACTCCCTTCCGGCTAACCCAGGTGCGATTGCTGACTTTATCGCCGCCGAAACAGAAAGAATCAGTCCCGCAACCGTCCGCCGCCGCGTTTCCGCGATTAGCACCCTACACGTTCTCGCCGAAGTCCCAGACCCCACCAAATCACGAGCTGTTCGTCTGGCTCTACGTCGTATGTTTCGACTTAAAGGGCGGCGTCAGAGCCAAGCCCTTGGCCTCACCGCTGACCTTCGTGATAAGTTGCTTGCCGCCACTACCAACGATTTAATTGGCCTCAGAGATCGTGCCCTCGTCTCGATCGCCTACGACACTCTACGAAGACGGTCCGAACTTGTCGCTCTGAGAATAGATGACCTTCAACCAGTAGACGAAGGCGGCGCAATCATCCTCGTTCGTCATTCCAAATCCGATCAAGAGGGCGAAGGCAAATACGCCTACGTCGCCCCTCAATCCCTGGACCATTGCCGCCAATGGATTCAAGAAGCGGAGCTAGACCGCGGCCATCTCCTTCGCGCCGTCGACCGACATGGCCGCGTTGGCGAAACCCTCTACCCAGGATCTGTCGGCCGGGTTTACAAAAAATTGGCCCGCAACGCAGGTCTCCCCGACGAAACAGTGCGGCGCCTATCCGGCCACTCAGCACGAGTCGGCGCCGCCCAAGACATGGCCGCAGCCGGCATAGACATCATAGCTATCATGCAAGCGGGTGGCTGGCGCACGCCAGATATCGTGGGTAGGTATATTGAGAATTTGGATGTGATGCGCGGCGGTAGATATCGGTTGGAGGTCTATCAGCAAGAACGTGATTCGAGAAATGGGCGGCGTCTCTAAATTGATTTAGGATCCAATATGCAAAAATATGCTGAGCGGAGCGCACCGCACCGCGCCGCACTTCTAATTACAATATAACGACATTTTTTCCACTACAGGCTCAAATGCGCGCAGAGGTGTCAATCCGTAAAATAATGTGGGGGGAATTTTTCTATAGGCAATGGCGGCTCCTGGCCAATTTCTCCAAGAAATTAGAGATGTTGAAAAGTAGGATTTTCTCGGCATGATATCTGAGGGGTTTTGATCGAGACATAACGATATAGCGATGCACAAATCATGGGGATAATGAAACGGACGGAGCGCGGTGTGTCGGTATTTGAGCTGAGCCACGAGCATGGAATGAGCAGCTCCAGATTTTATAAATGGCGCTCGGGGTTTGGTAGCATGGATGCATCTCTGATTGGCGAGGTGAAGGATCTGGCGGAGTTGAACCGTCGGCTTAAAAAAATGTATGCCAAGATGAGCGTGTAGAACGAGCTTCTTACGGAGGCGCTTGGAAAAAAAGTGTTATTGCGGTCTCAGCGCCGCGAAATGGTCGTTCATTCGGTCGCACTGCACAGGGTCATTATTGCACTGGCCCTCAGGTATTTTTCCATCAGCGAGACCTGTTTTCGCTACCTGTGCAAGTGGATTGACGAGAATGGGATAATTGCCGAATGGCTCGTGAACCCTACGAGCAACCATCGGTCTTGAGAGGATTATGTTTTTTGTATCTGCTCAACTCCAAGGGGTTCGACAGGAACCACAAACGGGTTTACCGCATCTATTGCGGGCTGGAGCTAAACCTGCGGATAAGGCCCAAGAAATGCCTGAAACGCCATAAGCCGGACGCACTGGCTGTGCCTGACAATCCGAACCATACATGGTTGACGGAATACATGGTAGATCAACTGGAGGACGGGCGATACATCCGGCCGCTGAACCTACTGGACGACTTCAACAGCGAAGGGCTCGGCATCGAAGTGGGCTTCTCGCTGCGTGTCGAACGGTTTGTGCGTAGGTTGCGCCGGATCATTGAATAAAGCGGGCAACCACAGACAATTGGGGTGGACAACGGGCCGGAATACATCAGTGGAATGTTGATGAGCTGGGTTGAGAGAAACGCCATTCACATTGAACATATCCAACTCGGCAATCCATCGCCGAAGCGGCCATATTATTTGGTTGCGCCGGAGTGTCTTGCCTCCTCAAAGATATGCAAAGCTTTATCGGTTTCTGTTAAAGTATTTAGGGGCCAAGACACCTGTTCATCCGATCCGACAAATGGTCCTGAGTTCGTTGCTGGCACCCTCCAAACATGGCTGAAGAAGTTAGAAATCAAACCGATCCAAATCTATCCAGGCAGCCCCTGGGAGAACGGCTACAACGAGCGTTTCAACGGTACCTTACGCCGAAAGGCGCTGAACGCCGAGTGGTTCTCAACCATCCGCCAAGCTCAAATTGTCATCTGAAAATGGATCAGGCAGCACAATCATATCCGCCCGCATCAGGCCCTAATCATGCGACCATCGGTCCCCGAAATTCTTCTACAAAATGGCATATGAAGGTGGGGCTTTACAAGCTGAACCTAATACCATTTTAGTTTCAAGTAAAAATAGATAGAGTATGTGAAAATGATATCTATGATAGAATATTATTTCCTTGAGTCGAATCAAGATAGGTATGCATCGCCCAGCGACGAAAGCCGCGGTTACTTGAAGTTTTTTCTGTGGAGCCCAGCCAGTCTTGCATCGGTGTGCCAAATCCTGTTTTTGGACGCTCAAAAACTTCTGCAGGCAAGGCGACATTGGGTACATTGCGCAAATCTTCTTTGACTGGGGCAAAGTTCGGCCGTGCGATATATGGCGCCAATGAACGAAACAGTGAAATATCAACCAATGGCACACGAATTTCCAATGAATGAGCCATGCCTGCCCAATCTGAGTCACGTAGCAACATATTGCGCATGTAGACGGTTAACTCCAGCGCGCTGACGCGTGCGCGATTCGTCGGTAAGTCTGTGAGAATTTCATCGAGTCTGATAAATGGCTGTAGCGTTGCCCAACCTTCGCGCAACATGTCTTTATCAAGGAACTTTGTAAGTTCCCATGGCATAAACAGTGATCGCCGAAGAACGTATGCGCCGGAATAACGACCACCATATTCAAACAGGCCTGCATATTTAGGCGACGTAAAACGTCGAATTATGGGCGCAGACAACACCCGAAACAACCGTCCCAAGCCAGGCACCTTGCCCGGAATTCCGATTCGTGAAACAGATTTTGGAACTTGCCAAAATGTGGGATAGCTTCCGAACAGTTCATCGCCACCTAGTCCCGATAGCGCAACTTTCAGGCCAGATCTAGCAGCACCACGAGCAACCAAGTATGTATTGACACCGTCTATACTCGGTTGATCCATGCTTCCTAGAAGGTTTGGTAATTCGTCGATGAAATCCTCTTTCGAGATCCACTGCGCATGATGCGTACAATTGTAGATTTCTGCCACATTGGCAGCGAGCGGGGTCTCGTCGCGATCGCTGTTTCTGAATTCCTCGAATGCAAGGGTGTGGGCCTCGATATTTGGCGATATTTCCGACGCTAAAGCAGCGAGAATACCAGAATCCACGCCAGCTGACAGGAAGAGTCCTACAGGAACGTCGGAGACAAGATGGTGTCGCACACTGTCTCGAACTGCTTCGTGCAAAATTTCTGCTATCGGTTTAACTGTAATATCTTCGGAGCCCGCTCTCCTAAATTCATCCGAAACACTAAAAAAGGGGACAGGTGGTCGTGGCCCATTTCCATCCACCCACATTGTATGGCCGGCCTGTAGAGCAACCAAATTTCGATACAATGTGAAAGGCTCTGGAACATTGCCCCAAAGAAAGAAACCAACATGCCCCGCCGGCTCAGGTGCAACGTCGAAACCTGCACCGCCAATAAGCGCCTTGACTTGCGACACAACACGAATTACCCGTCCGTCATTATGGTAGTATAACGGCTTTATCCCGAACGGATCACGTGCCAGAAATAATCCTTGCCGTTTCTTATCCCAAATCGCAAACGCAAACATTCCCCGTAGGATATGAACAACTTCAGCTCCGTATTCTCTGTATGCATGCAGGATGACTTCGGTATCACTTTGGGTGCGAAACCGATACCCTTTGGCGCTAAGCAAGTCCCTAACTGCCCTGTAATTGTATATTTCGCCGTTGTAGACAATCCGTAGCTGCCCGTCCGCTGTTTCCATCGGTTGGCGACCGGAGTCGGTTGGGTCAATGATCGCCAACCGACGATGCGCCATACCCAATCGCTCGTCCTTCGATAGCCAAAGTCCCTTCCCATCGGGACCACGGGGCACCATACAATTGTTGATCCGTTCAAGTTCATGCAATGAAACATTCTTAGCGCGCTTATTATAGGCAAATATGACTGCTATTCCGCACATTTTTTTTACTTACGATGATGAATTTATATTATCGCATCTAAATGAAGTTCGACCATTAGCCCATTATTTCTCTGTCGTCTAGTTCTATATGTTTGGGTTGCTGAGCAGGTTCCGGCTTCCGAAACAGTTTGCCAGCGTTGCTAACGTGTATGATTTATGAATATCATGCCGCCACTGACACCTGTGTTTTTTGTCAATGAGATCGCCCGGCGTCTCTCGGTCAAGCATGGGGTGTGGCTGGCCGGTATTGTAAAATGCCATCCACTGTCGATGACAGGCCTGGAATGTAAAGTGTTGGTCAATTCGTGGAGATTGACAATCTCGTATTTCATGGACCGCCAAAGGCGCTGAATCAAGATACTGTCCATTAGCTGGCGCACCGATGACGACTGTAACCTTCGATTGCTCGCGAGACATCCGACATTCAATTTCAGATTTATTGCTTTTCACTAAGCAATTTGTAAGGTGCTTTTCCACTGCAGCGCCGTGGGTTATGTTGAAGTTGTAAAACCGCTTCCATTCATCGAGTCTTGCATCAAGATCCACATCCCCTTTGTAGCTCAGAAGTGGTAAAACTCAATTCTGGTCGGATCGATGCTATTGTTCGACTTTGCCATTGAGCTGTGGTGTGCCGCATTTGATGTATGCTTGCCTGATCCCCAAATCTTCGACATGCCAGTGGAATTTTGCCTGGAGTTCATGGCCGCTATTCGTCCGTATTCTACGGATACGGAACGGGAACCTTTCGATGGCGTGATCGATAAAGTCGATGACGTTTACGTGAGTATGTTTTCCATACATTTTGAGTGTCCGAACACGTGTGGCATTATCGATAAGGTATATTGAAAGAGGCGTACTTTCTGTAACCGTCCGGCCAACCCGCTCTAACGCGCCTTGCAAATGAGGGTTAATGTCCGCTTAGTTTTGATGGACACTAACGGGATATTTTCGTGTGACGGATCGGCGGAGGCGCAGGCGTTGGAATGAGTCCGAGAAGCGTATGATCTGCGATCAGACGCGGCTTGCAGGCGTTTCGGTATCGCAGGTTGCACGTCAGTCGTTATGACGTGAACGCCAATCAGATTTTCAACTGGCTTAAGGATCCCCGCTTTGCGGCAGCTGAGGCGGACGATAAGGCGGCCTGTTTCCTGCCGGTCGAGATTGTGGCCTCTGGCCCGCACACCGACAAACGCCCTATGGCTTGCGACGGCGAGATCGAGATTGCGCTTACCGGCGGTCCATCGTCTGAGCATTAGCGGTATTTACGATCCCTATGCGCTCGCGCGTTTGATCCGGAGCTTGGCCGGGTGATCCCGGTTCCCACAAACACGAGGGTTTGGCTGGCGGCCGGGGTGACGGACATGCGCAAGGGCTTCGCTGGTCTGTCGGCACAAGCGGAGAAGGTTCTCAAGGCGGCCCCGTATTGCAGTCATCTGTTTGTGTTCCGGGGGCGCCGGGGCGATTTGATCAAGTTGACCTGGTTCGAGGGCCAGGGAGCGTGTCTGTTTAGCCAACGGCTTGAGAAGCGTAGGTTCGTGTGGCCTGCGACGAAGGACGGCAAACTTTGCCTGACGCCGGCCCAGTTGTCGATGCTGCTTGAAGGGCTGGATTGGCGCACGCCACAATGGACCTGGCGGCCCCTGACGACGGGTTGAGTAAACCGTGTATTTTCAATGGATTGGCTGCGTTGTGGGATTCCCTTCAGCCCCTTCGTCTGATAAATTCTCGCTATGTTCGACGACTTCAACAAGCTGCCCGACGATCCCGCCCTGTTGAAGGGACTGATCGCCTCGATGGCGTCTGAGCTGACGAGCCGGGATGTTCTGATCGCAAAGTTGAAGTATCAACTTTCGGGCCTTCGCCGCCAACAGTTCGGCGCGCGTTCGGAGAGCCTCGACCAGCTTGAGCTGACCCTGGAGGAAGAAGAAATCGCGCGGGCGGCGGAGGCACCTGCGCCTCTGCCGGAGAGTGCCCCCGATTGTATCGACGGGAAGAAACAGCCAAAACGGCGTCCGTTGCCCGATCACCTGCCGCGCCGCGAGACGGTGCTGGGGATCGGCGAAGACTGCGCCTCGTGCGGTGGCAAGCTGCGCCGGCTCGGCCAGGATGCGACCGAGGAACTGGAGTATGTGCCGGGCGGGTTTGTCGTGAACCGAATCGTACGTCCTCGAACGGCCTGTTCGTGTTGCGAGAAGATCAGCCAAGCCGCATTGCCGTCGCGCCCAATTGAGCGCGGGCGTCTCGGGGCCGGGGCTGTTGGCCCATGTTCTGGTCAACAAATACGCCGACCATCTTCCGCTTTATCGGCAAAGCCAGATATTCGAACGCGACGGGATCGATCTGGAGCGCTCAACGCTCGCCGATTGGGTGGGTAAATCGACCGCGCTCCTGGAACCGCTGGCCAATGCTATTGGCCGCCATGTCCTGCGCGGTCAGGCAATCTTCGCCGACGATACGCCGGTAAAGATGCAAGCACCGGGGACGGGCAAGACAAAGACGGCGCGGTTCTGGGCCTATGTCCGCGATGAACGGCCATGGTCTGGGATGGGGCCGGCGATGCACCCCCGGCGGCCTGGTATCGGTTCAGCATCGATCGCAAGGGCATGCGGACGAGCGAACATCTCAAAGACTATTCGGGCTGGATGCATTCCGATGGCTATGCCGGGATCGAGCAACTCTATCGAACAGGCCGGATCAACGAGGTCGCCTGCATGGCGCATATCAGGCGTACGCTCGTCGATGTGCACAAAGCCCAAGGCTCTGCTATCGCCGAGGAAGCAATCCGACGGATCGCCGGGCTCTATGCCATCGAGAAAGAAGCGCGTGGTTCACCGCCCGATGTTCGGCGGCGGCTCAGGCAAGAAAAGGCAAAGCCCGTTCTCGACGATCTTGAACATTGGCTTGGGCTCCAGCTCACACGGATATCCGGCAAAACGCCGCTGGCGCTGGCAATCCGCTATGCCCTAACCCGCATCAAGCGGCTCAGGCCCTATCTCGCGATCATGGCTTTCTGGAACTGGATAACAATACCGCCGAAAGAAGCATGCGCGCTATCGCCATAGGCCGTAAGAATTGGCTCTTTGCCGGGTCGGAACGGGGCGGCAGGTCGGCTGCTATCGCCTACACGCTGATCGAAACCGCCAAGCTCAATGGTGTCGATCCGCAGGCATGGCTCACCGACACGCTCGACCGCATCGCCGATCACAAAATCACACGTATCGACGAACTCCTGCCTTGGCGTTACGCTCAAGACTGAGCGTAACAGCACGAACCCATCAGCGTCAGAGCGGGCTCACCGGACGGAGACTACCATCTTACCCATTTTACCGTTGAATGTCAGGAACTTGACATCCATCTGAATGTGATGTCCGGGAACTTACTTGTTAAACCTTTTGGTGTGGATTTTTCTCATGCACATGCTCCGCGGAAAGCGAATGAAACCATTGCGCTCGGGTATGCGTGAGACCGTCGCATCCGATAATTCGATGCTGTGATAACGTTCCAAATATAAAACAAACTGCATCGGGTCGAGATGGTATTTGCGCCGAAGATGAAGAACTTTCTCCTCGATCTCATTCGGTGGTTTATTGGCATGCATTTGGGGATCGCAGGCCGGTTGATCAGGCCCTCTTCTCCATCTTTTGGGAATGCAGCTTTCCACCGGTAAAAGCTAGTTCTGCCAATGCCAAAATAATGGCAGGCTTTGGCAACATGCCCTGTTTCCTCAGCACGTTGCAATGTGCGCATTTTGCGTTGTATCTCGCGCCGATCCTTGCTCATGAACATCTCCTTTATTCCAAATGAGGGAGGTTAAAGAAAATGTCTCGCAAGTAACAATATATCTAAAGTGCTAGCGGCCTGAGAATAGTACTACAATACCGACTGTTCTCTCTCGGAGCCGGATGGAATATCATCGACGGAGTTCATGGCTGTGCAG
Organism: Alphaproteobacteria bacterium; assembly: GCA_021774575.1. Taxonomy (GTDB): domain Bacteria; phylum Pseudomonadota; class Alphaproteobacteria; order UBA6615; family UBA6615; genus JAJFIX01. Next base: position 102,328 of record JAJFIX010000007.1, read on the forward strand.
CCGGCACAGATGGGAAAATCAACCGGCCAGCTTCCCTTTTAGATAGAAGGTGATCAGTTTTCAAATCACTGTTTTGAGGGGGAAGCTCATTGTCAACCTGTAGAAGTATACGGTGCTTCCCAAGTTTTGTAATTGCATGATTGTTCAGGTAGAATAATGGCTAGGTTGGCCTCATAAACCCCGGTTGCGTAAATAATATTATCAACCCGCGAGAGCGGGTGCCTTTTTTTGTGAAAGTAACAAATAATGTATAGTGGCCTAAAGCAAAGACTGATGAAAGGCGTTTTGGCGAAGGGTTTAGGCCATGGCTCGCTAAATGCTATCAGACTCGCCGAAGTACCTCTGTTTCTATATTTTTGGGGAGCGGAGTTGTATGGCGAATGGCTGATACTTGCCGCACTCCCCATGTATATTGCCATGAGTGACTTTGGTTTTTCAGGGGCGGCCGGCAGAGAAATTACTATGTTAGTCGGCAGCGGAAATCGAATTGAGGCATTGTCCGTCTTTCAGTCTATATCGATTCTTATAATCGGCTTGCTTGGCGCGTTGATCATTATACCGTTATCTATTTTGGCGGTTCTACCAGTAGAGAAATTATTTAATTTAACACAAATTGAACCAATAACATTTGTTATGGTGGCAGCCCTATTAAGCATTACCAGCTCTCTTTCTGTCTACATGAAATTATTGCTGGGAGTCTATAGTTCAGAAGGTTACTATTCGAGGGGTTTTTTGTTTATTACTTTTACTCTTTCTGGGCAATTTGCTTGCGTTGCCCTAGCGGTCGCTTCAGGGGCAGGCCCATTGACTGTAGCTATAGTGACTTTGTCGACTCAAGTTATCGGCCTGTTTATCATGAATTTATCGGCTTATAGAATTGCGCCATGGCTTCAATTTGGCATTTCTAACATTAATTATGATAAAATTCGCAGTCTGGCAAAACCCTCATTCGCGGGTATGGCCATGCCTTTTGGTCAGGTGGCGACTCACTCTGGCATTAGGCTGATCATAGGCCTAATTCTTGGACCTGTATTCGTTGTTTCATTTGTGGCTCACCGACAACTGGCGCGTTTAGTTACTTTCGTAGCGACTTTCGCCCAGCCTTTCGAGGTCGAGTTGAGCAGAACATACAGCAGTGGAGAGATGGGTGATTTTATTTTATTATCCCAAAAAACACTCCAGGTCCTTCTTTGGGCGCTGTTGCCCGTTGTGCTGCTGTCATGGCTTGTCGCCTCGAATGTCTTCCATATATGGCTAGGGGGACGGATCAGTTTTAACTCGACTTTGTTCAACATACTACTGGTAGCATCCTTTCTTGAAGCGCTATGGTACATTGTGTTTTCCCCGACTCTCGCAATTAACGAACACGTCTCGCCCGCAATAAAATACGTATTAATCAGCTCGGTGCTTATTCCACTTGGCTATTTTGCGTGCAAATTATCAGGGTTAGGCGCGGTGGCAGGCGTATTGGTGCTAACAGAAGGAATCATGTTGGCTGTTGTTGTGCAGAAGTTATTGTCTCTCTCCAGACAGAAATTTTGGCACTGGCTAAAGCAAGTTACTAGGTTTCCTTCGTACGCTATCCGGAGGCTAATAAATATTGACGCGAAGGATGCGTAAACATGCACCATCCAAAATATCAATCATTGTCCAAATATAAATACCGACGTGGAAAATTCGAAAAAAAAACGCAACGCTACTCAACAAGTTATACGGTCACGGTGTTAGCGATCGCTGTATGTATTGCTCTTGTAGTTCTTCCAATATTGTCATTGTCCGAACCACAGTTGGCGTTCCAAAATGGAAGAGTTAGTTTTGTCGCACAACCGACCAGTATTTACGAATACGCAGTAGTAGTGTTATTGCTGGCAGCATTTCTCCAAAAACCCATGCTTTACATAAATACGATTTCAGTCAACTTAAAAACTGAACCATTTTTTGCGATCTATTTATCAATCGTAATTCTTATTGCGATAAATTCGTTATTGATCGGTAGTTTTGGAGCTTTTAGCCAGTCAATTGTTCTTCTTATATATTCATCATCGTTTGTCGTATTGCTCAGCGCTGAAGAGCACGAAAGAAGAAAATTTTTGTACTATTTTTCAGTAGTTCTTCTCATTTTTATCATTATATCGGGTGTTTTGTATTGGCCCCCCAGCAACCGTTGGATGGGTGGTATCCACCCGAATAATTACGCTCAGCCGTTGCTAATTTTTGCTACCATAATTCTGATCAATACAAGGATTTTTCGGTTTATTGGAGTTCCCTTAGTAGTGTTTCTCATTCTCAGTGTTAGCAGCAGGTATGCGTTGTTCTCAATAGTTGTACTGTTAATGATATTTGGCTTTCTAAGAATAGCCGGAAGTAGAGGAAGGTATTCTCCGATTGCCCTCGCTGTCTTTTTTATATTGGTATTGTTCCTACTTACCATTGGTTATGAATTTGGGTTTGTTAACGACGTTCTGAAACTGGATAACCGGTCCAGGGGGCTGACCTCAGGTGCGTCTGGGCGGATTGATTTGCTGCAATATTTTGTCCCTCAACTCGAACAAAGGCCGTTTACGGGATTTGGGTTCAGACAAAAGGGTGAATATTTTGGAGTGCATAATGGTTTTTTAAATACTGTTTTGGAAAATGGCCTTATTATTGCCGCAATGCTATTTTTTTTGGTTGCGATAAAATATTTAACTTGGTTCCACAGAATTGCCTTGGGTCGATATGGTAACGATTTCGCGAGTAGGGAACAGTTAACAGGATTCTGTATATTTACTATGGTTCTTGTCTCCGCGGTATTTCAACCCCAATTAATTAACTTTGGTGATATTATGGGTGTCATGATGATTTTTTCTTTTGTATTTCCAATCGGGCTGGCTAAACCTGGGAGGGGCAGTAGCCAGGTTGGGAAAAAAAGCGTTTGACCTTTGTGATGACGTATAGTCGGCCAATTTTTACTTGAGTTTGGGGGCCTTGAAGCGCTCCCTAAAGTTGAGTTGTCCGGCTTGATATTTTCCGAGTTTCATAATTGTAGTGGAAAACTCTCCACTGCAGTGGCATGCAGTTCTACTGGACTTGCCCGTAAAAAGTGGAAGGACTTTTGATAGATTATTCTTATCAGGAGGACCCTATGAGTACACCAATACGACAGGAGTTCACGGTCGATTTTAGGCGTGAAGCGGTGTGGTTTACGTTGGCAAGCAGTAAAATGATCCGCCATGTTTTCGACGATTTTTGGCATTGGCCTTTCGACGTTGACGCGCTGGAAACGGCAGAATCACGATGCTGATTTACTGGCTGGCCCGCATGACGATGTCGGCATGGAACTGTCGTGCCGGCGTAAGCAGAACGAACTTCTGCGCCAGGAACGTGCTCAACTAAGATGGGCCACAGTCTTCTTTGGCGAGGAGGCAAGTCGATGAGGTTCGAACTCATTGTTGCGGTGACGGCTAGGCAGCCATTCAACAAGCGCCGACCGTTCCTCATCGAACGCGACTTTGAGTATCCATTTTTTTGACGACGGCCAAACAGTATTCTGTTACGAGACTATGATATGATCGTTTTTTAGGGTAATTCTTTTGATAGAGAAATCTCTTAAAGCCATTCCGGAATTAATGAAGGCTGACGTCTGCATTGTAGGTGCAGGTCCCGCCGGCTTGGCGCTTGCCCTCGAACTTGAGAGAAAAAACCTCACGGTGAACTTAATTGAGAGCGGCAATTTCGGTTTCTCAAAGAAAAATCAGGAACTATCAAAAGCCCTTTATGTAGATAAACTACTCCACATGCCGATGGAACACGCAGTCCGACGACAGCTAGGTGGAACCTCCGCAATATGGGGGGGGCGCTGCATTCCCCTTGATCCCGTGGATTTTCAAAAACGGGATCATGTTCCGAATTCAGGATGGCCAATAGAATACGCTGAAATTGCCAAATATTATGAACCAGCCTGCGTTTTTGCCGAATGCGGCGGACCGGATTTTAGTGCGAAAACCGTCTTCGGCGAAGATCGTGAGGGAATTGTACCGGGTTTGCCAGACGATGCGTTCTTGTCATCCGCGCTCGAGAGATGGAGTCTTCCCAAAAATTTTGGTGCCAGGAATCTTCGCCATCTGCGTGGTTCGCAAAAGATTACCGTGATCTTGAATACAACCTGCTTGGCCATATTTCTCGAGCCAAACCTACAAGCCGTCCGCGCCATTAAAGTTGCCAGCACGAGCGGCGATATACAACGTACATTTAGCGCAAAACACTATGTTCTGGCTTGCGGCGGACTGGAGACGACCCGATTACTTCTTAATTCGGATCAACATTATGAATCTGGCCTTGGTAATATCAGCGGAGCCCTCGGAAAATATTATATGGGCCATATTTCCGGAAAGGTTGCGACCGTTCATTTTACGGGGCCAGCGAAGAATACAGCGTATGACTTTGAACGTGATTCGGATGGTGTCTATTGTCGCAAGAGATTCGTACCCACGGAAAAGACCCAAGAAACGCATAAATTATTAAATGGGGCCATTTGGTTGGACAACCTTCCCATGTATAAAGCCGACCATGAAGATAGTATCTTGTCGGCTGCATACTTGGCACTCTCTAATCCGCTCTCCCGAGGATTGTTGGCGACAGAGGCCATTGCCAGGGGCGCAACCCAGAATACTCGAAATCATGAATTTTCTGCACACCTCAAAAACATCGTGACGGACGTCCCAAAAATTCTCAGATTTCTACCTAACTTTCTTTATCACAGATATATTCCCCGTCGCCGTCTTCCTGGTTTTTTCCTCCAAAACAGTGGAAACCGCTACGCCTTACATTATCACTGCGAGCAAATACCCTCGGAGCGCAGTCGCGTTTACCTTTCGAGTGAGTGCGACAGGCTAGGAATGAGGCGGCTTACCGTGGATCTAACCTACTCAAAGGCCGACATCTCGAGCGTAAGGCGGTCCCACGAATTGTTGGATCAGCATTTGAGACAGTATGGTATAGGTTATCTCGAGTTCGATGGCGCAAATTTGAATGGTCTCATCAAGTCGCAGGCGCGCGACGGGATTCATCAAATAGGAACAACAAGAATGTCGTCGAGCCCCTCTCTAGGCGTCGTGGACGAAGACTGTAAAGTGCATGGACTTGACAACCTATACGTCGCTAGTAGCTCTGTTTTTCCAACATCCGGTCAAGCAAATCCAACTCTGACACTAATCGCCCTAGCTATTCGAGTAGCCGACCATTTGGCATCCAAATTAAACTGAGACGCATTGGCAGCTGGGAAAAATGAAACGAGTTAGTCTGGGGCCATTGCCCATTAAAGTATCCAGGATCGGTTTCGGCTGCGCGCCAGTATTGGGCCGTGTTGGCAAGGGTGACTCACTATATGCGATGGGCCAAGCCTTTGATCGAGGTGTGACTCATTTTGATGTAGCCCGCTCTTACGGATATGGTGAGGCAGAGGGGGTTCTCGGGAATTTTGTTTCAGACAAGAGGGACAAAGTTACGATAACGACCAAGTTCGGTCTGGTTCCTGCCAGAAGCAGCAAAATTGTCAACTTCGCAAAACCGGTGGTCAGACGTCTTATTCAGACGATACCGGCTCTCGCAAGCAAGGCGCGACGACATTCGTTAAAATTTTCACCCACACGATCCTATGATGTTCCGGGCGCAAGGGAGAGCGTCGAGAAGAGCCTTCGATCCCTGAAAACAGATTATTTGGATTTTATCCTAATTCATGATTGTGAAAACGCGACCGAGATTGGCGACGAGTTGCTCCTTTTTCTCGAAAAGCTGAAAGTGGAGGGCACGGTAGCGGCGTGGGGATTAGCTTCTACTTACGACTCTGCGGGAGCGATTAGCGCCCTCCTACCTCGTAAGCCTGATATTATCCAATTTGGCAGATTATTTGGCAACGAAATGAACTCGTGGGACCAAGAACTCGGAGAGACCCCCCGGTTTCTGCACAGCCCCTTTGGTGGTAGAAATATGTCGGAAGTTTGGTGTAGATTATGGAAAGACAAGCGATTGCAGCATTGGGCAAAAACAAACGACATTGAAATCGAAAACAAGTCGAGCCTATATCGTCCGCTTCTTGAGAGCGCACTTTATGAAGCGCCTCATCAGATCCTCATCGCTTCCATGTTTCAGGAAGCTCATATCGACGAAAACACACAAGCCTCAAGCAACCCAAAATTCGAAAGCGCTCAATTAAAGAGCTTTATCGCTGTCCTCAGAGAAATATTAGGAGACGTCCATCCTAAGTTTGTCGAATAGCCTGGAGATGGGACGAATCCAACCACGATGTATCAAACCCGGCTGCCGTAAGTATTTTATTAATATTATTCGGAGCCAACGGCCGGCCCATTTTTTCAAGCAAGCCAAAATGAACCTCGACGAATATGGCCTTGAGTTCCGGCTGTCTGATCAGTTTCTCCATGCCAAGCAAAACTTCTTCCTCAAAACCTTCAACGTCGATTTTTAGTACGTTAGGTACATGACCGGTGGATTGAAAATAATCGTCGAAGCAGATCATCGGCACCGATACCAGATCTGAATCCAAGGAAAAATTTCTGTCTCTGGCCCGCACCTGATGCGTGGCAGCCAACGGGTCAGCGTCCACTTGTAACTGTACCTCTCCTGATAGGCTTCCAACCGCGACGTTTTCAAGGATAACATTGGGTAAATCTGGGAATAATTCCGACAGTACCCGAAAGCACGCCGGCGCAGGCTCAAACGCAACAACGGTGCCGGTTGCTGTCACCTTATTGGCAAACTTCTTGGTGTAGAAACCAACATTTGCCCCAACATCCCAGACCCTATGGCCTGGTTGAATGGCGCAAAGTATCGCATTTTCAAATGTCTGTTCATAGCTCTTGCCGGATTTAAAGAAAATTCTATTGGCAATACGGAGGGGGTACAATAGCCCTGTTTTCCTGGCAAATGTGCGCGCCCGGGTTTGAAAATTACTGTCGTATCTAATGGCCATTTGTTAGTGCTTTCAAAAAGTTCTTTATGTTTCATGATACTCATTTTCACCGCGCAAGCCATCCAGCGCGATGTGTCTAGCGAACATCGCCTGCGTCCGGTGGAGCGAATGTCCGTGGTTGCCCTGTTTGCACCCGTCAGTCTTGTCAGCTAGCTTGCGTTTCCTTCGGTCTTTACGATGAGCCAAAATCCCCATCTGATGCAAGCACGCCATTTTGGTTCACAGGCGCAGACGTTGGACCGGCTGTCCTATATCAGCCGAGTGGGGGGCTGAATCAGAGCTTTACGTCATATTTTTGCCCAATCGCATCGACCAATTTGGTGTCTTTGGCTCGCGATATCACCTGCATTTCATAAAGTTTTAACTCTACCAGCATCCGGTACCAGTAGGCTTGCATGAAGTGAAAGAAAAAGCCCTCCTTTCCGTCCAAAAAACCCAACCCCAATATGTAGCGGTATAGGAAATATAGTGTTGGGCGCACCACGGCGGGCAGTTTCATGTACAAATTTTCCTTTGTAGTTCTTTTGATTAAAGCACGTCCCACCAGGTTATGATTATCGTTATCAGTTTCGCCTCCGTCTCGCTTTAATATCCGTGCGACTTCGAACATTTCTCTAGTCGCGTAAGAATTATGTTTGTTTATCCACCAATTCACGTCATGTAAATTTTCATCGACCAGGTCCCCTTTCAGAGTCACAGTTTTGCCGCCATCGATGACAATGTGTTCGTCCTGCCACCGTTGCTCCATTCGCCCGCGCCCGGTTCGCCATATGCGCAGTACGATATGTGGGTAGAAAAAACCGTGGCGAATTTGGCGGCCCAAAAACACTATCTTTCGTCGCAGAGTTATCCCCGTCACTACGGCAGACATATTTGGAACGCAGCCAGCAATTTCGTCGCGCAACGCTGGCTCGAGATACTCGTCGGCGTCAAAGCGAGCTGTCCAATCGGTCGTTATGGTACAGTTATCGAGTGCCCACTGAAATTGCACCGCATGGTTCGTCCATGGATTTTGGAATATTTCTGCTCCCAGTTCCGTTGCAATTTCAACAGTCCGGTCGTCTGAATTACTATCGACCACAATGACGCGATCCATCACAGACTTTATACTGTTTATGCAGCGCGCAATGTGCCGTTCCTCGTTATATGTCAAGATTACTGCGGTGATTGACATGAAGTTATCCTATCTCCCGGAAGTCATATTCTTTGCCCCAGATGCCTGATCCAAAACGCGACTTAACAGCATCTTCATGCAGACAGACTGATAGTTGCGCCGATTGAGTCTACAATATGCGTATTTCGCGTAACGGTTCCAATTATCTAGAGCATTTTTCTATATTTATTCAAACTTAGGGAATTTCATCGGCTCGGGGTGATTTGATTCGCAATTTGGGCTGGAGTACGAGGCCGTGACTTTCCGCCGCGCAGCACTGTGCAAAGATACTTCTATACTTGGCGTTCGGATGGCACATTGGTAGCTATCAACCATTTTCTTCTGATGATAGTGCGCGAGGCAGAAGGCCGGGACGCAACCCTCTGCTGGCATGATCGACAGCCAGTCGGTGAAGATCACCAAAAGTGGCGGTCCTCGCGGCCTTGACGCGGGTAAGAAGATCAACGGTCGTAAGGGTCATATCATTACCGATATCAGTGGATTACTGGTCGGCGCCATCGTCCATGAGGCCGACATCCGCGACCGGGATGGTACCGCAGCCCTACTGAGCTCGATCCAATCGGTTTTTCCCTGGTTGCGCCATGTGTTCGCTGACGGCGGAATGCCGGGCCGAAGCTCCGGGGCGCAATCGTCAAACTTGAGAAATGGCTGTTGGAAACCGTCAAGAGATCCGATGCGGCAAAGGGCTTCGTCTTGTTGCTAAGACGGTGGGTCGTCGAGGGTACTTTCGTATGGCTCGGTCGGAACCGACGCCTCGCAAATGACTTCTAGGCATGCATCGAAAGTGCTGAGGCTTGGATCGTGATCGCCAGTATCCAGATCCTCCCACGCAGAATCTTGAAAATTTGAAATCACCCAATTCTTTTCGAGTCAGACTCTTAGAGAAAAGCTATAAATTTGAAATCGGATGTCCCGCGAGTTACCGCAGGTTACATATTTGGCGATGTTTGAAAAAAAAATAGACTTTCGCTTTGATAGAGAGAAATTTATAAAATGAATATCATTATCTTCTCTCATTCTTATCTGGATCCGGAAAACCGAAAAAACCTTTTAGCTCTATCAAGACTTGCTAACGTGACATGTGTTTTACCAAAACATGCTCCGGTTCTAATTTTCAATGATTACGAGTTCCATCCAGACGGAAATGATTCTGATATTTTTTTCCCACTTAAGTTTTTGCGGTTAAGTAAGTCGCAATATTTGCTCAGAGGGCTATCAGAAATATTCCGATCACGCCAGCCAGACGCAATAATCGTTGAATATAACCCTTGGTCAGCAATGTTTATTCAGACCCTTATATTGAGGTTTCTATTTTGCCAGAAGGCCAAATTGATTTGCATGGTAAAAAAGAACACGTACAGTAAGGTCGGGCTCCACGGCTATATAAAAGACCAACTTGCTCGTTTTACACTATCACGGGCAGATCATATCCTGGCAGCGAGCAATATGGCCTCTGACATGCTAAAGGGTGTTTTCAAAATTCCGTCAGAGAAGTTATCGGTGTGCCACCATTTGGGCGTTGACACGAACCTATTTTGTCCATCTCATGACATGGTGACAATCTCAGGTCGCGCGATAAATATTGGTTATAGCGGTAGATTTGACGCCGGAAAGGGAATAATAGACTTGTTTGAAGCCGTTCAGATTTTGCAAGAAAACAAATCGCGGCAAATTAATTTGAAGTTATTGGGACAGGGCGCTTACAGCAAGAAACTAGATGAAAAATTGGAAAAATTATCCTGTGATCACTCTTGGTTTTCATTGCACCCGCCGGTGGCGCATACCGAGGTCGCACGTTTTTTACAGGATCTTGATATATTTGTGTTGCCCTCTCGGCGAATGCCCGATCACCAGGAACACGATGCACACGCCTTATTAGAAGCATTGTCGGTCGGTGTTGTTTGTGTCGGTACTTATTCGGGCATCATACCAGACATACTCAAAAATGGCGTCGGACGACTTGTTAGGCCTGAACGACCTAAGGAACTAGCAGGAGTGTTGTGTGAATTGATCGAGAATGACGGGGTGCGCGTCACTGTTGGTCGGAATGCGAGGGATTTTGCGCGAAGGACTCTTGAGTTGGATGTAATTGCAGAACGTAAAATAGAAGTCATAGGAAAGATTATTGATAATGAGTTCAAGTAAAGGCCCCAACATGCATTACAGCGCTAAGGAGGCTTATCAACATGAATCCTTTGCGCATAATTATGAAAGAGTAAGGTTTTCCGGCCTTATGGGTAAATACCGGAATAATCTTGAGCAGAAGGCAGTCGGTAAATTGGTTGAAATGTTACCGTCCGATATTTCGATCGCGGATTGTCCATGTGGCAATGGTAGATGGTGGCCTGTTCTCGCGACGAGGGCGCGCCGAATAGTGGCAGTTGACGTTTCGGAAGGTATGCGTCGATATGCGAGCGAAAGGGCGCGTCAGTCTTCGATCGACATTGTTGTACTGGGGGGTTCTGCCGAGGACCTGCCCGTGGAAGACGAGAGCGTGGATTATGTATTCAGCCATGCGCTAACTAAGCATTTGCCGGTGCCAGTACAATACCAAGTGCTTGCGGAATATTCTCGAGTCTCGAAAATGGGAGTGATTTGTTCGTTCGGCGTGTTTACGCATCTTTCATATGAATTTTGGCGCCGACGGCAACTTACAGAATCCTATCCGATTTTTTTCGAAGAACTGAAGTGGATGGCTGATTGGGCTGGATTAGAAATTCGCAAAATGATTCGATGTACAACACCGATTGGCGTGGAGAACGTAGTGTTATTCGAGAAAATATGAGAATTTCCCCCGCCAACGTTGTTGGCTAGGCGTTCCGTCTGTCTCTATGTCAGGCGCTGGTCCAAGTCGTTGGCGATAGCAGGCCCTGCCTGTAGGCAGCGGTAATTTTGCTCCAGGACGCCAGCAATTCTAGGCCAGCTATACGCTTCACTGACTAGTAACTGGCCACACCGGCCCATTTCCTCTGCGCTATGCGGCTGTTCTATTAGGTCATTTATCGCATCGGAAAATTTCAGAACATCGCATTGCGTCACTATGCCTGCCTTTGCCTCTGCAACGGCAGGCCAAATATTGACTTGGTCAGAAATCACCACAGGCAACCCGCTACCCATGGCCTCAATTACGGCGATTCCAAAATTTTCGCTGTAAGACGGTAAGACAAAAACATAGGATTCGCCAAGTGCCGCCATCTTCATCTCGCCGTGCAGCATACCGACGAAGGTTGTTATCTCGTTAATCCCTTCCGCGTCGATCCATTTACGAACTTGTTTACCATAGCCGTCGGTATCCGGCCCGGCCAATACAAGGTGTATGTCGTCTCGATTCGCGGCGATCCTGGCAATGGCCGGAACAAGAATATCGAGACCTTTCTTGAAATTGATTCGACCAAGAAACAAAATGATCTTTTTGCCACCAATATTTGGGAAGGTTTGGCGGAACAAGTTACTTTCTGTGGTTGGGCGGTGGTCATGCAATTGGAGGCCCAATGGCACCACAATTCCTTTTCCAAAATGCAGCGATTTTCGCGCCAGTGTCATTTCCTGGTCGGTCGTAAAATTGACAGCTGCTGCGTGTTTTAGGTTGCGACGTTCAAACAGCCACTCCAGCAACAATTTCCGGTAACGATGGCGGTTAAATATGTAGGGGTCCATTGAGCCGCAGGGGCGCATCAAGTAGGGCACGTCATATTTTCGGCAATAGTGGCCCATTACCGCGCTATGAAAAAGGTGCAGGGAATGGCTGTGCACAATATCAAAATCGGGTATGCGGCCTCTCAGTGCCCGCCAGAGAGCGACAGAGGTACATTGCCAACCCGATAAAGTATTGGCACGGAAATAGTGGACATCCACGCCATTCAAATGGACTGGTCGGTCAGTCGGAACGTGCATTCGACCTTTCGGACCATCTTGGTCCGTAGTAAAAATTTCGACGTGATGGCCTCGAGCCGCGACGGCTTGAGCCATTTCCAGGCAAGCCTTCGATGGCCCGCCATGCACGGGGGCAAGGCTTGAAATGACGTGTAGAATTTTCATAGAATTAGATTGTATCCTTGCCCAAGAATTACCAACTCCACCGTTTGTCAGAGTTCGCCCGATAGGCAGAATATCCCATCTGCCCCATGCCGAGCAGCCAGCGTTTGCCTCCTCCAGCTGCAACAACCCTCGAAATGCTCAACAGTAGGACCGCCCTCCGGTACACGTTAGAACTTCTGGGTGCCACGGTGCAACTCATATATACCACTAGTGGTTCCGGCTTAACGGAAGAGGCCGTTGTGGGAATCCCAGCGCGGCGCGTACATGTGAGTCTTGCTTATGTTCCTGGGAATGTCGATTACCTTCGATCTCGACAAATGTTGTCTTCTTGTAGGCGTGGTCCAGGTCCACGGTGCTACCCGGAAACGTCTGTGGCCACACGTCATTATTCATTTAGGCGCGGCTGGGGCACAGGAGGACATGCGTTGGACAGATATATCGATTACTTGAGTCCGGCGCTGGTAAGAGCTTACCAGGGAGAAATGCGCCGATTGCTTTCTGCGCTACAAATTCGTCGATCTCGCATTCCGCCTTCGGGCCCAGACGTGGCAAGAAACGTGGTTGATCCGACACTGACGTAAGGGGGGCAAGAACCGTAAATGTTATATAGTCAACGACATCGCCGTGTGCTGGTTAGCATTGCCCTTCATGGTGCTGATATTCAGGATCATGATGGTGCACTCATTCTCCTTAACTCCAATACTTCGACCTATCCGTGGCTGAGGCATGTCTTTGCCGATGGCAGCTATACCGGCCGAAACTTAACGGCCGATTGGAAACATCGGCCATCGGACAATCGCGACCGTCTTGCGATCCTATACCGCCAAGGTTGAATGAATTTGATGGCTGTTGGGTGGCATGGTATATCAATCGTTCGCAGCATAGTGAATGGTAGTTTCGTCTTGGGTACTAGGGTTTTGTAGTTCCTCTCAGTATTCGAAGAGCTGATGAAGATTTCTTGCGCGTGTTTATTTTTACGAAATTACTCTAGCGCGTCGATCAAAACGCGAAATGGAGTTTTTGGATTCTGGTGGATATAGGTGGATGGGTTGTCTGATTTCATTAGAAAAGCACGAAAGCTGGCACGCTTGGTAAGTGCGCCTGTTTATCGGAGGGGCCTCCTACACGGTGTGGCCGCAGCGGTGGAACATGCCGCCGTTGTTCGAGCCATTTCGCCCCGCACCATCCTTGACGTCGGGGCCAATAGGGGGCAATTTTCGCTGCTCGCACTTCGCGAAGCGCCGTGGGCATCGATTTATGCATTTGAGCCACTCCTAGAAGCAGCCAATTGTTTCGATCGCTTAATGGGCAAATTCGACCAGGTGAAATTTTTTCGGACAGCCTTGGCGTGTGATCGGGGTGTTGCAAAAATGCATGTTTCCGGCAGTTCTGATAGTTCTTCGTTGCTGGAAATTTCATCTCTTCAGATGAGGCATTTTCCAGGTACGGAGGAAGTTGGAACGGAAGAGGTTCCCATAGGAGCTCTCAGCGATTTCATTTCGTCCGAAAAAATGGTTTCCCCGTCTCTGTTGAAAATTGATGTCCAGGGCGGCGAGCTTGGCGTGCTGAAATCGGCCACCGCACTATTCCCCAATCTAGACTGGATTTATGTTGAGGCCTCGTTTGTTCAGCTCTATGAGGGCCAGCCTTTAGCCGATGAGGTGGTAGCATATCTCGCGGAATTTGGGTTTGCTATACAGGGCGTACATAATGTCAGCTATGCCAAATCGGGAAAGGCGTTGCAGGCCGACTTCCTATTTGGGCGCGCTGCCGCCGCTGAATCCGAGGAGCGCGGCGTATAGATGCGGATCCTCATCCAAGGACCAAATTTTTCGCCGGAACTTATAGGTAGTGGCAAATATACCGGTGAAATGGCGGCATGGCTTGCCAAAAACGGCCACCAAGTACACGTGATCACCACACCTCCCCACTACCCGGCCTGGCGCATAGCCAATGGGTATCGTCGTTTCTGGTTTACGCGTGAGAACTATGAAAATCTGACCATTCTGCGCTGCCCAACCTACGTGCCGTCAAGACCAACTGGGTTGCGCCGCGTACTATATATCGTATCGTTCGGGTTGGTCAGCGGCATTGCTGTCCTGTGGGATGCTCTCCGTTTGCGACCGGCTCTCTTTATAAATATCGTTCCGACGCTCGCGGCGGCACCATCTTGTCTGGCTGCATCTAAGGTTGTTGGCGGCCGTTCTTGGCTTCATGTCCAGGATTTGGAAGTTGACGCCGCATTTTCGACTGGCCTAGTAAAAGGCAGATGGAAGAAAAAAGTAGCACTTTCAGTCGAACGTTTTCTGCTCCGGCGGTTCAATATTGTATCGACAATCTCGCGCAGCATGATCGTGGCTCTGGCAAACAAGGGCATTTCGGAAACCGATATTGTTCTCTTTCCGAACTGGGTGGATGTGGACGAGATCTATCCGCTCGCCAACCGAACTGCGCCTAGGTCGGACTTTAACTTGCCAGAAGAAGTGTTTATCGCGCTCTACGCTGGCAATCTCAGCGCGAAGCAAGGGTTAGAGATGTTTGTCGAACTCTCAGCTGCAATGGCCGACGAAAAAGAATTTATGCTCGTCATAGCTGGCGATGGCCCGATGCGTAAATTTCTCACGACAGCGTTGATAAACGTCGAAAATGTACGTTTCTTGCCGCTCCAACCTGCTGAAAAACTTAACGCGCTTTTGAATTGCGCCGACGTGCACTTGCTGCCCCAAAAACCGGAGGTTGCCAATTTGGTCTTGCCTTCCAAACTGGCGGGCCAGCTCGCCTCTGGTCGGCCTATTGTCGCTGTCGCGGAGCCCGGTTCAGACTTGGCGCAAGCAGTGGATGGGTGCGGCGTGGTTGTAGATAGGTCGGATGGCCACGAGATGGCGGAGGCAATTCAGGGATTGATGTCTAGTCCCGAAGCTTATCGGCAGATGGCAATCAACGCCCGCAATCGTGCCGTCGAAAAATGGGGAAAAGAGGCCACCCTTTCCGCCTTTGCTGCTAAGCTGCAAGTTGTAATCAAAGACGCTAAACACCAAGGCGACCAGCGTTAGTCCGAATCTATTACCTAAATTTGACCCACAATAGAGCTGATCCGCGACGGCGCCTTGTGGGTTTATTTTAGGCTGGCTACGAATAAATTTTATGCAGAATCGTCTTATAGCTACTTTGACATTTCCGGACGGATGCTAATGCTTGTATTGATTTGGATAACCGTTGCGGAGATTGAGGGGAGACAGGGCCTGAAAGTACTCATATCGAGCGCCCAAGATATGCGGCTAGAAATCATCAGCATATGTCGGACCAATTATTTGGGGAGATAACTTGACGAAAGTCTTGTAGCCTACGGTTACGACCGGTGCGCTAATAGCGTACCCCTAACGCCCGATAACCGGCTGACCCATCGGCTGAAGTTGGGGCCTTGCGCCCGAACTCAACAATATGTTGATAGATCAACAAAAAACGCAAGCTAGAGCTTTCTTCGCCGCAGCCCGATATGATTGGTCTACGACCAGAACGTGGCATTTTCCAATGGTTAAGCATTGCCCGTACGGGTAGACACCCGGTCAGCTTCTAACCGTGCGGCCGTGAGCCGGCCGGTAATATAGGCGCCGGTGTCGACGCCGATACGAATATTGCTGTGGCTCGGTTCCAAGCTAGCCGAATGACCATGTACAACCACGTGCCCGAAGGGCCGGTTGTGGTTCAAGAACTCATCGCGACTCCACAGCAGATCGTTGTCGACTTGCTGGTCGATCGGCACGCCGGGGCGAAGGTCCGCGCGCACAAAGCAATAGTCGCCATAGTGTGCATAGAGCTCAAGCGCTTCAAAAAACTGCAGATGGGCAAGCGGCAGCTTGGTTGCAAATTGCTCGTGCGCCGTTTTCCAAGCCGGCTGATCAAACATCTTGTTTGGCGGATTGACACCATAGGCTCTTAGCGTGTCGGCGCCGCCATACTGTGTCCATTGGGGGCCGGCATCACCATCGCGCAGGAAATCGAGCCGTGTGGCCTCGTGGTTTTCTTTCAGGAACCTAGGTTCAGACGGGGCGAGTGCATCGGACAGAAGAAAATCGATGACTGCCTTCGAACCGAAACTGCGATCAATATAATCGCCGAGAAATAACAACACCGGCTTGGCCGCGGTTAGGTCAAGATCCTCGACGATATTGGCAATGAGGTCGCGTAGCAAATCATCGCGCCCGTGTATGTCACAAACGGCGTATAGGATCATTTCATCGGGCACGCGGGCCACCGAAGACCGCAGCTTTTTGCGGGCTGAAAACAGTTTGGTGAGCAATGCCATTTGTCTCCAATTATATGGGTGCCGGTAAGCTCTTCGATGATCGTATGACAGCAAAGCGGTGTCGAATTCAATCAACCGTGCGGCTATATTTGGATTGCAGGCCTGTCCTTCGACGATCGCCCCCGGTAGAATTCTTGCAAACAAGATCTCCGGCTGTACGACTGCGTGACTGTACCAATAGTTGAAAATAAGGTGGAACGCCATGCGGCAAGGTCGACTTCGATATTTGGCCTTGGGGTTATGGCTTTTGGCTGTCGGCGGCGTGGCAATTTTTTCCTTATTGCCGCAACTGGCGCCACCTGCAGACCACCATTTCGATAAAATATTGCATTTTGGCGTTTATTTTTCACTTGCTGGGTGGGCCGCGATTACCCTGAAACGGGTGGCGCCGGTCTTGATCGCCGCGCTGTTTCTAACCCTGATCGGCGTGGCGGTCGAGGTTGCCCAGGGATTTGTTTTGGGCCGCATGGGGTCAAGCGCCGACGCACTAGCCAACGCCAGCGGCGTGGCTGCGGCAATTTGTATCAAATTGATCGCAGGCCGCTTCTCCCGTGCATTTTGGCGCCCGCCAGAGTGAAAATTTGATCACAAATTTGTGAAATACCTCGTATTTTGTCACAAATTTGTGAAACACTTCCTAATTGAGCACAATTTCGCAAACAATTCGCAGTTGATCACAAATTCGTGAAGCATTTCGCAATTAATCACAGGCTTGTGAAACACTTGTTAATTGAATCGACTCAAACTCGGTGGGATAGTCTGAACTCCAATAGTCGATGTTCGTCAATTAGGGCTAGCTCCGGTGAAGGTTTGCTTGAAACCTCCGAACTGGTGGCCGTATATGAGGTTCTAACAGAGTTATGGTCTTGGCGGGGTTGCCCTCCAGAAACCTCCCCGGGTATCGGGGTGTAAAGCTTTCGGCAGGCCAAAAATGGCGCCGGACACTTGCCAAATCGATAACACCGAAGATGATCTCCGATCTGTTCGCGTTTAGCGACGCTGCGGTTATTTTGATAGCTTCGGTGTTAGCCAAGTACATTTATCTCGACCTTTATCTGGGTGCCTTTCCGGCGCTCGGCGAATATCTAACCATTGGCATCGTCCAAGCGGTTCTTGCGGTGATCTTGTTTAAAAGACGGGGCCTATACGAAGTTGATATATTTCGAGAGGGCATACCGTTTGGGATCCGCTCCGTGTTCGTCGCGCTGTTCCTATCTTTCGTATTGCTGATCGCGTTCGGCTATTTACTCCATGTAGCGCAAGTTTATTCGCGTGGCTGGATAGTCGTTTGGGGCGGCTTGAGCTTGATCGGCGTGGTTGGCGTGCGGGCCACTGGTGCCGGGATCCTTAGGGCGCTCGTCCGCCGGGGCTATTTCAATCGGCGCATTGCGGTTTTGGGCAGCAAGCAAAACTGCCGGTCCTTTGTCGAATCGCTTGGGGTTATTGGGTTCGAGAACATCGGCGTGTTTGGCGATAGCGATGACGACGAAAAAGGGGGGCTGAGCGATTTAATGGATCATTGCCTTTCCAACCCGGTCGACACCATCGTCGTGACGACGCCTCCCTCAGAGCACAATAAAGTCGCACGCATAATTAGTGAATTCGCCCCGTTGGCCACCCATGTCTGCCTCCACACCGATTTTATTGGCAGGCATCTACAGCGCGCTGCCATTCGCCGCCTCGGCGACACAAATGTGATTGAAATCCAAAATTCCGCGCTAGTGGGATGGAACGTCTGGCTAAAGCGGGGCATCGATATCTGCATCAGCGCCCTGGCTTTGCTTGCGCTGGCACCGTTGTTCGGCTGCATCGCCTTGGCTATCAAACTGGATAATGCTGGTCCGGTATTCTTCCGCCAGAGGCGGCACGGGCTCAATCACCGAATTATCAGCGTAGCTAAATTTCGCTCCATGACTGTGCTTGAGGACGGGACCGCCACTTCCCTAAAGCAGGCGACGAAAAACGATGCCAGAGTCACTCGGGTGGGACGGTTTTTGCGCAAAACCAGCCTCGACGAATTGCCGCAGCTATTCAATGTTCTTGTTGGTGACATGTCACTGGTTGGGCCGCGACCCCATGCCCTGGTTCATAATAATGAGTACGGCCGGATCATCGAGCACTATGCCAACCGACACAAAGTCCGGCCCGGTTTGACCGGTTGGGCTCAGGTCAATGGCTGGCGGGGCGAAACGGCGGATCCGGAAAGAATGAAGAAACGTGTTGATTTCGATTTGGAGTATATCGACACCTGGTCCGCGTGGCTGGATTTAAAGATTATTTTCTGGTTAACCGGGAACGCCTTGTTGAAAGGCGAGAACGCTTACTAGGTACCGAACCGCTGCTCCTTTGAGCCGCTAGTCTGCTAAAACGCGTATGTTGATCAAGGTCTTTTCTTTAACGTAATCAAATGGTTGTACCGATTATCAATTTAATGTTATTCTCGCTATGGTGTGCTGCGAATTGCCTTCTGGTCTGGCATTGCAAATCTAGGAAAAATCGTGTTTGGCGATGCGTTGGTTCTTAGAAAATTGACCCTAAGATGGCAGCTTTCTGACACGGGCATGCTGAGGTTTGAGTCTGTCTCGGCATGATGGAGTTTGCTAAAATGGTTATTCGATACGTGATTCGCACTTTTGCTGCAGTGACTCTCGGTGGAGCGGCCGTTGGTTTTACTGGCGCGTGGGCGGATGCCTCTGCAGAGATTTTTCGCGGAAGCTGGTACGAGCATCCTGCCTATAAGGCGACGCATCATGAGGATGATAGTGCCCCCGCAGCGTCACGATCCGAGACCTTGGTAGAGCTTGTCTTGGTGCCTTCGGACGAGGTGGAAGCGGAAATGGCAACAACCAGCCGGGACTCTGATGAGGCCGGTGTGGACGAACTAGTCCTCGGTGGCGGAATTTCCGTGCCAGCGTCAGGTCTGCGAAATTATCTTGTTTCGCAAGGTGGTGGCGAGAGGCGCAGTTCGAGAGGTGACGGGTCTGCGCCGTCGCGCAATATCAGCGTTGCCGAACGGCCGCGTCCCTCTTTCGACCCGAAGGGTGTGCGCGTCTCATCATTCATGTTCCTACCCACAGTGACGACAGAGTTTGAATTCAACGATAATATTTTCGCGACTGAATTTGATGAGCAGGGCGATGTCATCATGACAATCAGCCCCAAGATCGATATTCAGTCTCAGTGGTCCCGTCATTCTCTTGCTGCCGGGGCATACACCGATTACGCGCATTATTTTGACATCGACGATGAGAGCAACATCAACTACGGATTCTTTGCTGACGGTGAATTGGAAGTATTGCGTACAACGACCGCGAGCGCGGGATTTCGCTATGACGTTGAGCATGAAGCGCGATCGTCCTCTAGTTCGGCTGGCGGCACTATCGAGCCGACCGAGTTTGACAAGCTCACCGCTTACGCCGCTGCGTCCCAAGAGCTCAATCGACTCCGTTTCGCCGGGCGATTTGAAGTGCAGACCTACGATTATGACGACGGTGTAACGCGCACCGGAATGGTGGTCGACCAGGATGATCGGGATCGTTATGTCCTTGCGGCGGGGCTTCGCAACGAATACGCAGTTAGTCCGGATACGTCGGTTTTTGTCGATTTGGGTTGGAACGAGCGTTCCTACGATTTACAGCCGCCAACTGTACCGCTTGATCGCGATTCTTGGGGGTATGAGATTCTCTTTGGTACAAACTTTGATTTCTCACGACTGGTTCGTGGTGAATTGGCAGTGGGTTATACCAGCCAGCATTTCGAAGGTGCGACATTGAGTAATCTAAATGGTGTGACGGCGCGCGGCGGTGTCGAGTGGTTCCCAACCGGTCTGACAACTGTTGGGTTCGACATATCGCGCGAAGTATCGGATTCCGGCGTTCCGGGATCAGGTGGAATTTTTGCGACAAACACAAATTTGCATGTTGACCACGAGTTGCTGCGCAACCTCGTCGTCAATGGTGGAATTGGATTTTTACTTGAAGAATTCGACGGCGTCGATCGGGACGATACAAATTATAATTTAACCACGGGCGTGAAATACTTGCTCAATCGCAATGCCGAAGTCGGGGCCTCCTATAGATTTGAAAAACGCAGATCGTCGGGCGCATTGGCGGGAGCCGATCACCAGATCAATAGCGTCTTCCTATCCGCAACCTTGAAGCTGTAGGATCGTTGGATCCGGTCGGCCGAATATACTCTATATTTGCCGCCCATTATCAATTCGACGTCAGGTAGGCGCCAAGTGAATCGACAAACAATTTCTACATCTGGGCCGGTCGATCAGAGAGTGGCTGGTACGCTGCCAATGTCCATGGATGATCACGGTTTCATTGATCCGTTAAAATTGATAGCCATTGTCCGCCGTCGGCTGACTCTGGCGGCCATTGTTGCAGGTGCGGTTTTTGCAATCGCGGTTCTGGTCATATTCCAGTTAACGCCAAAATATACCGGCACGGTAGAGCTCATTGTCGACCCGCGACAGCAGCAAGTCGTCGATATTGAGTCCGTCCTTTCCGGTTTGCCGCCGGACTCAGCTGTCGTCGATACCGAAGCGCAAATCATTCGGTCCCACGCTCTGGCCGAGCGCCTCGTCGACGAATTCGGCCTGATGGCGGATGGCGAATGGAATAGTGCGGTGGCGGAGAAGTCGGGCGGGCCAATCTCTTGGGTTCGGGATGGGCTGTCAACTGTTGCCGGATTTTTTCGATCGCTAATTCCGTCAGACGTGCAAGGGGCTCTGAGCCCTGAGCAGGAGGCACGAGTAGCGCATGCGGCCACTATCAATGCTGTACGGGACGCTGTTACCGTCCGGCGGTCTGGACTCACACATGTCATCGTGGTTTCGGTCGAAAGTCGTAACGCAGAGCAGGCGGCAAAGCTCGCAAACGGATTTGCTGACCTGTATCTCGTCGACCAATTGGAGGCTCAATTCGAGGCGACTGAGGTCGCAAACAATTGGCTGAATAGCCGGCTTGGCGATTTGGCCGATCGGGTTCAGGCTGGTGAACGTGCTGTCGAGCTGTATCGAGCTCAGGAAGGATTGCTCGACGCCGAAGGGTCGACATTTACCCAGCAGCAAATAGTCGATTTGAACGGCCAATTAATTATTTTGCGAGCAGAGCTTACTGAGCGCGAGGCGCGGCTGGCTGCCGCACGACGCCAGATTAGTAGTGGCGGCGGCGAGGCAGTTTCAGAAGTTCTCTCCTCCGAGGTAGTCAGGGATCTGCGTGCGAAACAATCAGAAATTCTACGCGAGCAGGCTGATTTAACCAGCCGCTATGGCGAACGGCATCCCGAGGTGCAACGGGTGCGACGCGAGCTTAGCGATCTGGGAACATCGCTCGATCGCGAAATTAGGCGTATCGCCTCCGGCCTGGAGAGCGAAGTCAATGTCGCCCGCCAACGCCTAGCTTCGCTGGACACAAGTGTCGAAAACGAGCGCCGCGAATTGATACGTAACAACACCGCAATGGTGCGATTGCGCGAATTGGAGCGGGAAGCCGGGACCGACCGTGCTCTGTATGATTCGTTCCTAACCCGGTTCAAACAAACCAACGAGTCCGCCAGCCTTCAACAGGCGGATGCCCGCATCATCTCGCGCGCATCGGTCCCGGTATCGCCGAGTTTTCCAAACATTCCATTGGTCGGTTTACTGGCAGTCATGATCGCTGGTATGGCCGGTGTGGCGGCGATCTTCGGTGCCGAGATTCTGGAAACGGGTCTGCGTGGCTCTGAAGACGTGGAGCGCGAGCTGGGTATGCCCCTTTTGGCCTCGGTTCCTAAGCTGCCAAAGGATAAGGCTGTGGGCAGGCAGCCTTCAGAATACATTGCGGATACGCCCTTATCTGGATATGCAGAGGCGTTCCGCGCACTGAACGCTGGAATCACCTATTCAAATGTGGACAGGGAAACAAAAATCGTTGTTATTACCTCTGCACTTCCCGATGAAGGAAAAACTGTCTCTGCCCATTGCTTGGCGCAGATATCACAGATGCTGGGCAAGAAAACGATCCTGTTGGACTGCGATTTGCGCCGCCATAGTTTGACCGAATATCTGGACAAAAATGTCAGTGGTGGGTTGCTGGAGGTCCTGACTGGCGAGCTACCTCTAGATAACGTCGTGGTCACTGACCCCAAGACGGGCCTGGATGTGCTGCCGGTGGCAACGGGCCATTCGACGCCCCGGGACATTTTCGGGTCGCAGCAAATGCAAACGTTGATGTCTCATTTGCGGGAAAATTACGATTTTGTCGTGATCGACACAGCGCCGCTGCTGGCTGTCACTGAAACGCGCACACTTGCCGCCGATGCGGATGCCGTTGTGTTGCTCGCAAAATGGGATAAGACACATCGCAAAGCGATTAAAGCGGCGCTCAATATTCTTATTTCTGCTCGTGCACCTGTTGCCGGTATCGTATTGAATGTGGTCGATATGGATGCCCAGGAACGTTACGGCTACGGCGATAGCGGGTATTTTTATAAGAATTATAAAAATTATTACACCGACGGATGATCGACCGAGGGCAAGCGAAATCGATAATTTTGCAGAGCTTGGGCTGGCTTCTGCCTACGACATGTCTCGTTGCTGCAGGTGGTGCTGCCACCTTTGGCCTCTGGGATTTACGCGCCGACAAAGTCGAAGCCGGCTTGACTAGGGCAGAGGCCGCCAGTTCATCTGATGGGGCCCGAAGTGCCGCAATAGCTGAGATTGCTGAATTGCTGGCGGATGGGCGGCTTACGGGCAGATTGCATCACCAAGCAGCGCGGTTGGCCCTCCTCGAGCGCCCGCAAGATTATGATCGGGTGCGTGTGGAAACTCTAGCCGGGTTAGACCGGAACCCGGCACAAGGAGACGCATGGGCGCGGCTGGCTCTCGTCGATCTTCTCGAAACAGGGCGCCTAAGCGCGGAGGGTCAGAGTGCCCTGCTTAACTCGTTTCTTACGTTTCCACATGGTGATCTACCTTTTCAGCATTGGCGGATGGAGTTTGCCCTCAGCCTATGGCACAACCTTGATGATGAAACGCGCTCGGTGGTAGGTCAGGCTTTGCATGGTTATGGAACGCCCCGTAGTCGAAGCTGGTTAATGGAGCTAGCAACACGCCTAAGGGAGCGCCGAGCCGAGCCGGATGCGATCGAATTGGTTGAGCAAGTTCTTACTGCGTCACAGGACTAGCGTCCCGCGTGCTTGCTGGCGCGTGGTGCAGCCAGTCCGGCACCGATGCCCAGCAACAGACTCCAATAGAGGGCGATAGACGGTACTTCCAGTGCGAAGTCGGTGATCCCGTGGCCAATAAAAATGAAACTGACGACCAAAATCGCACGCAGGCGCAGGGCCATTCGCCGCCGCCGCCCGACACCGCGAAATATCTTAAATAAAATGAGCCCGACCAGGGTAAATATCGCCGTGCCAATAACTACGCCAGCCTCTTCCAGAGCTTGGATGAAAACATTATGAACAGCACCAATAAAATTCAATTCCTGCCAGTTCTCGGATACCTGGACGAGCTGATTTACGGTTGCGAAGGTCCCCAGGCCATAACCGGACCAGGGTGCCGCCAAAAAAGCTGCCCAATGGGCTTCGAATATATCAATGCGTCCAATGAAATTTGATGCCAGGGAGCCATAGCGATCAATTGCAAGTTCACCGGAGAGGATAGTGATGGCAATAAGAACGCCCGCGAATATCATGAACACCGACGCTGGCACGCGCCACGATATGCGTTGCCGGTTCGTGGCGAGAAGTTCCCAACCGACCAGGATGAATAATGCTGCGGTGGAAACGGCGATGCCGGCGCGTGATGCGGTGAGTGCCAGACAGGTCATGGTGAACACCAGTGCCAGTCCCGGTAATACGGCCCGACGCAATTTGCCTTCGATGACTGTTGCGCGTGAACCAGCCTGCTGGCCTCGATATTTAATCGCCTGGACGAATTCGGCCGCCGCCAGCACGCTAAATGTCCCGAATAATGTTGCCGCGCTGTTGGCCGAGAGGAAACTCGCGGCAAGTCGGCTATGGAAAAAAGGCTGCACCGTGCCGTAGATTGTGCCCGGGGCGAGCATGAACGTTGTGAACGCCCAAACCGAATAGACGGCAATCGCAACCATCAAAAGAGAAAAAACGAAGCGCGCGCGCCGCGTGTCATTGGCCAAGGCCGCGCCGAATAGAAACACCGATCCCAGGCCGCCAAATTGAAGTAAGGCACGAATGGTAGCGTCGCGGTCGACTGTCACCGCTGCGGGCCCGTCGACATTCATCCAAAGTGGATGCGGGCCGCCAATACCGTATGGGGTGAGTTGTAGAAACCCGGCGACAATAATGAACAGAAAAAGCAGACCCAAGCTTCGATGGTGGTGGAGAAATTCAGCGCTCTCGGCGCGAAAGGTCAAGGCGAAGGCGAAGGCGCAAAGTATATAGGCTGAACTTGAGAAAAGCATTGATAGGGCATTGGTGTTGGCGCCATAGAACATGTGTCCAGCAAATACCAGAACGCACGCGCCGGCGACAAATCCCCACCCTCGAATTGTCCAAAATTCTCTCATAAGTCGATTTTACAGGATCAAAATGCGTCGCGAAACTCCTGTTGTCGTCCTATTTCTAGCGCACGATCAGAATGGCATCTGAGCAAGGCCCAGGCAACCCGGGTGGTCAAATTGGCCCTTGCAACCGAAACAACATGTGCCAACCACCTTGCCACGGTGGCGCAGCTCGTACTCTATCTGTGTGCTGCCATTGAACCCTTAGATACAGAGAAAGTTATGGTCGCGCGCAGGGCCTCCAGCATTTCGGCAGCGGCACCACGGTGCTCATCCGTGCGTGGGCCGTATCCCCCCAAAGTCCCTACGATTGCCCCTGCCAGGGGTGGCCGCTTCTCTTTGGGGATTTGCCCATCGGCTTAATCGTCTGACCGTAATAAAGGGGTATCGCCGAGGCACTAAAATACTTAGTCGATCAAATACTTCGCTGAAGCAAAAATGGTTGGATGATCAAGCACAACATTGGACATCAGGCATTGCAAATACTTTGGTCATTATCAATGAATTCAACCGCGATCCGATAAATGGCTAGCACTCAGCAGGCGCCTTTGGAAACTCCCATAAAGCGTCAATAGGTGCCTCAATGCTTAGTGCACGAAACACTGTAAAGGCCCATCTTCATGGGCCAATTTCTAAAAGAGTTTCGGGCAGCACGTCAGGGCCGCCGTGCCCTGCCCATCTCATTGTGATGTTTATGCACCCTGTGGTTCGACCGGCGGCACGCCGCCGATTTTTGATTGGGTCAGCCGCGATCCTCTTCAGCCAAAATCCCTTGTCCGCGCATCTCCGTTCCAGAGATCCGGCCGCGAGTTCACCTGCAATTCATCGTCGATGAGCTCGGCGATCTCGGTAACAACGACCTCTGGTGTTGTCAGAGGAGAGTAGGTGTTTCAGCAAATGATGGCCGCCCGTGGTTTCAGGCGCCAAAGCAGGACGTATTCGATTGTATTGAGGTGTTCTATAACGCCAGACGTAAACACACCAACAACGGCATCCTGTCGCCCGTTGACTTCGAATTCAGACAGCAAAATATAAACGAGAGTCAGGTGTCGAGGAAACTAGCGGTACCTCAGTCTATTTCTCGCTAACTCGTCAGCTTCACAGGTACTATAAACGCTGCAGCAAGCCGCAGTGACGTCTATTGCTAACCAGTAGTATAATCGGATCCACCGCCACCGCCACCGCCACCGCCAGTATTTGGCCCACCCGTTCCGATGCCACTGCCACCACCTCCAAAGCCACCTCCACCTGTGTTTGCTATTTGAGATGCAATAGCGGTGTTTAGGGCTCTGTTCAGCGCCACCGCAATCGAACTGTTTGGATTCGCATCGGATCGAACGAGCCCAAGAGCACCAAGGGCAACCTCATTGGAGGCATTATTGTTAGCAATGACACCGTTAATCGCTGCTAATAACTGGGCTTCTGTCGCATTCGGACCGAGTGCATTGATCGCCGCTTCAATTAGCAGCCCAAGCTGTTCTTGGGTAAGTTGAGCCAACTGAGCAACAATAGTGAAATTTTCTGTGTCAATGCTCCTTTCAGATTTATTCTGAGCCACAGCGGTCAACGACGATCCGGCCAAGGTCGCTACGAATAAAAAAATTCCGAGTACTAGTTTCATGAGCCCAACTCCAAAATCCAGTTCGATTTCTATTTACCCAAGCACAGGCCGCAATAGTCCGATTTCAATCTTCACGGTCACAGTCAGTTCGTGATTCTACCCAATTAATGCACACCACCGCAACCGCGGACCTCAAGAGTACACAGATTTGTTACCTAGGCGAGAATTTTCTATCTGAGACCTCTTTCGGGTGCTGTCAGAGAATTTCTATCTGAGACCTCTTTCGGGTGCTGTCAGAGAAAAAGGGGTGTTCCCGTAAATCATATTGGCCAATGATTTAAGCGGCAACCTGACGCCACTCGGCAAGGGCAGTCGATCGGTTGAGTTTGAAGTTTTGACGGCCTCGAAGACGGCGCTCCTTGTTGAAATGGTTGTGGACCGAAGCATGGATAGCGCCGAATTTCTGTATAGATTTGGCGCTCTTGAATTTCGCAATAGCTCCTTTTTTTTCGCCGGAACGGCTGATGCGAATTTTCTGCTTGATTGTTCAGCTAGGGGCCGATTTCCTGGCGACCGGCATTTCCGATGATTTTCATCGCCGCCCGGTAGGACCGAAGCCGGTCCGTTACAACAATTTTTGGAGGACCATATTGTTTCATCGCTTTGCGCAAAAACTTCAGTGCCGCATTGTGGTCACGCCACTTGGTGACAAATGATTGCAGCACCTCGCCTTCTTGATCGTCCGCCCGCCAGAGGTAGTGGATTTCGCTATTGATCCATACGAAAACTTCGTCCAAATGCCACCGCCAGTTTGAAAACATTTGGCGACCAACGCGCCGTTTCCTGATTTCCGCTGCAAACACGAGACTAAACCGGTTCCACCAGGCGCGAACCGTTTCATGACTGATGTCGATGCTGTGTTCGTGGAGCAGATCTTCGACCTGCCGCAGCGACAACGGAAACCGGACATTTATCATCACAGCCAAGCGAATAATTTCGGGCGATGTCTTGAAATATCGGAATTGATTTCTCATCCGACGACCGTACAAAACGCAGTCTAGCGGCTCAAGCCGGTTTCCCCTGACACTGCCGCTGAACGTGTTGGATGACTTCAACCGCGAGGGACTGGGCATTGAAATAGACTTCTCGTTGCCGGCAGAACGGGTTGTGCGCAGCCTGAACTGATTCATTGAATGGCGTGGGCAGCCGCAGACGATCAGGGTGGACAACGGCCGGAATATATCAGCGGAACGTCGATGAGTTGGGCTGGGAAGCGCGGTATTCACATTGAATATATTCAACCCGGCAAGCCACAGCAAAACGCCTATATCGAGCGCTACAATCGTACGGTTCGTGGCGAATGGTTGGCTCAAAACATCTTTGAAACGATAGAGGAGGCACAGGAACAAGCAACTCAATGGCTATGGACTTACAATAACGACAGGCCCAACATGGGCATCGGCGGGATCACATCCGCTATGAAACTGAAAATGGTCGCGTAGTTCTACTGGCGGACCCCATTAAAAATGGGGGAATTACCGCACGATCGGCCAGCTCTTTGATAATAAGCCAACCGAGAGAACAGGATATGAAATTGACATGGGTGTTATTCTTTTTCGCCATGGTAGCCGGTGTTTTGACCGCTTGCAGTGGTGGAAGTTTCTCCGGTTTGGGCGGTATCACTTCGAGCAGCCGGGCATCTTCTGCTGCAACTATCAATACTTCTCAGATTCAGGAAGAATACCGGTTAGGCGCAGGCGATCAGCTGCGCGTAATAGTATTTGGTGAAGACGATTTATCTGGAGAATTTGTGGTCGACGGCGCGGGACATGTCTCGTTGCCTTTGGTCGGCCAGGTGCAGGCGGAAAGTCGAACCGTACGCGAATTTCAAAACGATTTGGAGAATGCTCTCAAATCTGGGTTTTTGAACGAGCCGAGAGTTAGTGCAGAGGTGCTTAACTTTCGCCCGTTTTATATTATGGGTGAGGTTGAAGCGCCTGGTGAATATCCATACACTGAAGGTTTGACAGTACTTAGGGCAGTAGCCACTGCAGAGGGTTTCACCTATCGCGCCAATACGCGCCGGGTCTTTATAAAGCGAGCTGGAGAAGAGGGTGAAATCGAAGCTCCACTGACCACAGAAACGCAGGTCTCCCCAGGTGATACTGTTAGAATTGTTGAGCGATTTTTCTAGTTTACACTAACAAACAGGATGATTATCCGTCGGAGGTAAACATTCGGTTTAGTCATCAAATTGCGGATATGACGGAGTCTGTATTTGACGTTGACTCGACAAATGTCGGCTTACAAAGCATTTTGTGATTGCTGTTTCATTTTCTTGCGTAATTTAGAGGACAATTAATTTGATTTGTGGAGTTGCCAAGCAAGGCGTCTACAAATCTAGGGGCACCTCAGGCAGTACAATCATATCCGCCCGCATCAGGCCTTAAACATGCGACCACCGGTCCCCGAAACCCTTTTAGAAGCTGGCCCATGAAGATGGGGCTTTACAGCGGCAAAATGTCAGTCATCGTTACGATGCCCCTCGCGGGCGACGTTTTTAAGGTCGGCCTCGACCATTTCACGAACCAGATCGGGAAAAGATGTCTTGTGCTCCCATCCGAGAACCTGGCGTGCTTTGGCCGGATCGCCGAGCAAAATGTCAACTTCGGTAGGCCGGAAATATTTGGGATCGATCTCGACCAGGGTGGCGCCTGATTTTGCATCTACCGCTTTTTCATCCGCGCCCGATCCTTGCCATTCGAGTTCCCGGCCGACAATTTTAAAAGCCAGCTCGACCAACTCGCGCACCGAATGCGCCTCTCCTGTGGCCAGCACATAATCGTCCGAGGTGTCTTGCTGCAAGATGCGCCACATGCCGTCGACATAGTCGCGGGCGTGGCCCCAATCGCGCTTGGCACTCAAATTGCCGATATAGAGGCGCTGCTGCAAGCCAAGTTCAATAGCTGCGACGGCGCGGGTGATCTTGCGGGTGACGAAGGTCTCTCCGCGGATCGGGCTCTCGTGATTGAACAGGATGCCGTTGGAGGCATGAAACCCATAGGCCTCACGGTAATTGACCGTAATCCAATAGGCGTAGAGTTTGGCGGCAGCATAGGGGCTACGCGGATAGAACGGCGTAGTCTCGGTCTGCGGAATCTCATGCACCCTGCCGTAGAGTTCCGATGTCGAGGCTTGATAAAAGCGCACACTGTTTTGCATATCGAGGATACGGATTGCTTCTAAGAGCCGCAGCGTGCCAAGGCCATCGGCGTTGGCTGTGTATTCGGGAGTTTCGAAACTCACCTGGACATGGCTTTGTGCGGCCAGGTTGTAGATCTCGGTCGGCTGGACCTGCTGAACCAGGCGGATGAGGTTGGTCGCATCAGTCATATCGCCGTAATGCAGCGAAAATCGAACCTTCTCTTCATGACGGTCTTGGTAGAGATGATCTATGCGACCGGTGTTAAACGACGAGGACCGGCGCTTGACCCCATGGACATCATAGCCCTTGGCCAGCAGAAGCTCAGCAAGGTAGGCGCCGTCTTGGCCGGTGACGCCGGTGATAAGAGCCGTTTTCGTCATTTGCGGTCGTGCCTCCGGTGTGTGTCGCGTGATAATTGCATAGAGTTGCCGAAAAGTTCTCGGCGTTTACGCCGAAAACAGATTAACCTACGACGGTGTCTGGGGCACGGATTATTCCCGATTTGGGTGGTGTCAGTCTAATTCGAACCAGCCTCAAAAGTATACGATGACGGGGTTTTCACGCCGCAAGGTGATGCCATTCGACTAGCGCGGCGTCACAGTTTTCTTCGAAGGTTTCACAGTGGTTCAGGTGATGGCCGAGATTGAAATATTGTGTATAGAGGCGTGGATAGAGGAGAATTTCTGCAAAGTCTTTACGCTCCGAAAATTTTCCATCGCATCCTCCCGTCATCAAAATGGTTGGTGTGAATATTCCGCTCGGTTGTTTAGCCAACGTCCGCATTCCTGGTCGGCTGCATAACCGATCACATTCATCGCTGCTCAATACGGCCGAAGTCGGTCCGGTACGATTTACATTTGGTCGACCGCAACGTCTCATCATGCGCTTCAAAAACTTTGATATAGCCTTACGGTCCCGCCGTTTTGTCGCGAAAACTTCGAGCACATCACCTTCGTGATCAACGGCCCGCCATCTCTTTGCCGGAACAATCGATTTCACCATCCCGACCGAAGCGCGCTTCGAGCATCACCACATCATCGCCGGCACTGGTCATGGCAAGACCCAAACGCTCGAATACCTGATCACCTTGGATTTGACTGCAGTAGAAAAGGGCGAGCGATCCATAATCGTGATCGACAGTCATGGCGACGTCATTCCGATAATTTCGAAACTCAAGATGTTTGCCCCTGGTGGGGCGCTACATGATCGGATAGTCATCATTGATTCCACGGACGTCGAATATCCTGTTTCGCTAAATCTATTCGATATCGGATTGGAGCGGCTCGACAGCCATTCTCTGCTTGACCGCGAGCGGCTAACAAACTCGATTCTTGAGCTTTATGACTTTGTTTTGGGGTCGCTCTTGCCGGCGGAGATGACCCAGAAGCAGAATGTGATTTTCCGATATGTCACCCGGCTGATGCTGCACATCCCCGACGCGATCATACATCCTTTTCGTGAGCTGATGGAGCCGAATAGCGTAGTCAAATTTGCCGAACATATCGAAAAACTAACCGGCACCGCGTGGCAGTTTTTTGAGACCGAGTTCGGCTCGAAGGAATTCACCCAGACCCGACGTCAGGTGGTGCGGCGACTATGAGGAATTCTGGAAAACCAGACCTTTAACCGGATGTTTTCCCACCCGCGCTCGAAATTCGACCTGTTCGGCGAAATGAACTCGGGAAAAGTCATCTTGATCAATGCGGCCAAGGATCTTCTAAAGGAGCAGGGCGCGCAGATATTCGGACGGTTTTTTATTGCTCTGATCGCGCAGGCGGCGCAAAAGCGAGCGATATTACCAGTGAACGAGCGCCTGCCGACCTTCGTATATATTGATGAGCCGCGGATTATTTCGACCGGAATATCGGCCTAATTTTGAGCCAGGCGCGCAAATACAATGTGGGCATGATCCTGGCCCACCAGTATCTGGGCCCGCTTGATCCCAAGCTGCAAGAAGCGTTCGCAGCCAATACCTCAATAAAGTTCGCCGGGGCGCGCGCACGTGATGCCCGGACGCTTGCCCCGATGTTTTACTGTGATGAGGGTCTTATTGAAACACAGCCAAAAGGTAATTTTGCCGCTTTCGTCCGCGGAGTCGCTAAGACTGCTTTGCCGCTAAAATATCCACTTGGTCATATGGAGGCTATGGAGCGCATGACGGCTGAGGAAGGGGAGCAAAGAGAGGCGATGCGCGCGATATGCTGTACATCATAGCGAACTGCCTGATAGGTCAGCTAGCGATTCCGATCGTGACGAAACCGATATGCAGGCCCGGGAGACGAATGCTGGAGAAGACGGCGGGCCTGATATCATTGATACGAGCGCCAAGCCGGAATGGTGATCGGCACTAAAACGTGTTGCTTTGGAGCGCGATATCGGTTTCATTCGCCGCGTGAAATTGCTACACATTTGGTGCTCCGAGACATTCATGTGACTAGTTGGTGACTAAGACGACTAACGAATGCCAGAAAAAACCAACTAATACAAGTAGTTGGGCGCATAGCTCAGTTGGCAGAGCAGCTGACTCTTAATCAGCGGGTCGTAGGTTCGAGCCCTACTGCGCCCACCATCCTTCCAACTCGGAATCTGTTTTGGTCGCCTCAAGCCCTGGTGATGGCGTTTTTGCTACTGCATTTTTCTGGTTCGTTTTTTCGAGCGCCGTGCGGCCGGTTTTTTTGCGGTCAAGCTCTTGAGCAGCCCGTAAAAACTGTCCCTGACCTGCTTGTCCGGTATGCCCTCGATCATTTGTGCAGCGCGCACGAATTTCAAACTCGGGGTGTCATCGTCGATACGCGACCGGCCAGTCGTTCCCTCGAAAAAATACGCTGGATCGACTTCTAAAATCTGAGACAGTTCAAAAAGCTTACTTGCCGAAATACGATTATAGCCGGTTTCGTATTTCTGTATCTGCTGAAATGACAAGGAAATCTCGTCCGCCAAGCTGGTTTGCGTCATGCCATGACGAATTCGTAGTGCTCGTAATCGGGCTCCAATGTGAATATCGACGGCATGTGGCATTTTAAGTACTCCGTTATTAAGGGAAAATATTGGACTGTGGCTGGGTCACAATCGAATAGACGACCATGCGATTGTGCCATTATAAATAGTATTAATCACTAAAAATAGTAATTTTGGACGCTTTTATCCGACCACAAGATGCCCCATTCTCCAATTTGGTGTTAATTTTTATGATGAGGAATTGTGAAAAATGGGAGGCGTACTTAGCGAAATTGGACTTCAAGAAAATGGCGAAATTCGCGATAGGGTTGCAGCATTCATACTAAATCCCCTTTTTCAAGGTGTAGATCACTGGCTGATTGAAAATGGTCAATATAGGCGTCCTGTACGGCCACAGGATGCAAGTCAGCTTGATTTCAGTACGATACTGAGCAGGGATAACAATTGTTCGTCGAATGCCCTTATGGGGCACAGGATGCTGCTCAATATCTACGAGACGGACTTAGTTTTTTTGCCCAACGAGACGGGAAATATTCACGATGCGGATTTTCTCTCCTTCTATTCGAGTGAGAATTCCCGCAATGGAGAGGCGCTCCGTCCTGATCTTGAGCGCCATCTTTTCGGGTTTCTTGAGCAGGAAATAGATGTGTCCGGTCTTTGGACGCAAGCTGCTATGGACGCCCTGTTCGAAGAGAGGTTTGAGTCAAACCGAACCAAACCGAACCCTTTGACCGACACCATTTTGGGCGCGAACTCACCCGAGGAAGCAGCCCACTTTTTCCTAATCCAGCTCGCCGGAGATTTCCTAACCGAAGCCTCGGCAATGGCCAGAAATATGCCTGGCAGTTATGGGAAGTTGCAGTCCGCATTGTTCAAAATTTTGATCGACGAGTACGGTTACGGGATTGCCGAGGCCAAGCACAGCACCATATTCGGAGAGACAATGCGCAGCGTAGGCTTGTCGCCGGACGTGCATACATATTGGCAGTTCTACCTACCCACATCGTTGGCATTGACCAACTATTTCCACTTCATCTGCCGTCATCGGCCATACTTCTTCCGTTATGTGGGGGCCCTCTACTACACGGAGCAATCCTTGGTTGATACAACCAAATATCAATCCAAGATGCTGCGTGAAATTTTCAAGGACGAGGTCGATACCCATTATTT
Organism: Alphaproteobacteria bacterium; assembly: GCA_021774575.1. Classification (GTDB taxonomy): domain Bacteria; phylum Pseudomonadota; class Alphaproteobacteria; order UBA6615; family UBA6615; genus JAJFIX01. The sequence continues at coordinate 136,241 of JAJFIX010000007.1, forward strand.
CGACGAGCACACACACATAGATAAGTATCACGGACGGATGGTCCGGGATCAGATCATTCTCCCGATCATCGAGACATATGGGGCGCAAGTCATTCCTGAAATTGTCCGTGGATTCGAGGAATTCAGGTTGCTTGAAGACCTGGCCAGCGAAGAGTTGATTGCCCAAATTTTGTGGTCCGACGGTCGGGAGGATTTCAAGCGTCAAGCCGCCAATCTTGCCTCGCAATATGCAAACCGGGAAGGACTTCGGTTTAGCGAACCAAAAGGTGAGCTCTCTGTCACTCACAGTCATGACGCCAACGAGCTCATTATGGTTGAAAGTGGTCAACTCTCCATTGTTACCAGCCATAGTCAAAACTTGACCTTACGCGAGGGTGAAGGCGTGGTGATTCCACGCCACCGATTACACGGGTCCCTTGTTGAATCCGAGGTGTGCACCTACGTCGTCCACGAATTGCCGGCCTGATGCTGGTCTGTGAGATTGACAGCGCCACATACAATTATGTTGTGGTGGCGTCCCTCAAATATTTCCTGTTGCCGCTTCCAACATTGGAAATTGTCGTCGTCAATGATCGCTGTCCCCATCGTGGCGGTCCCCTGCATCTCGGTATCTGGCGGCATGAAAGTTCAACAATCGAATGCCCATGGCACGGCACGTGTTGGACACTGCGGACCTTGCGGCATCGGGGCCTCATAGTGCCGAGCGTTCGGCGCGGTCAGACGGTTACTGCGATCTTCGAACAAATTGACCCGATGGCGCCGGTCGATTTGGCTTGGAAAGAAAAGCGGCCAATGGAAGGTAGCGATTATGCCGAGTGAAGTCGGTCAGGAGTTAAAGAGAACAGTCGGTCCGTTTGGTGCGGTTGCGCTTGCCCTCGGTATTGTCATTGGCGCTGGCATGTTTTCCCTGCCGGGTCTCGTTTATGCCGAAAGTGGTGGGTGGGCTGTACTGGCTTGGGTTCTCGATGGGGTGCTGATCCTGCCTTTGTTGGTCATTTTCTCGTCCCTCGGACGTCGGTTTCCCGGCGCTGGCGGGGTTACGGAATTTATTTCCAATGCGTTCCCGAGCCTGAAGCCCGGTTGTGCTTATATTTTAATCGGTGCGTTTGCGTTGGGACTGCCCGCGATAGCGCTCACCGGTGCGGGGTATATTGCCAGTTTTTTTGGACTTGATGGACGCAGCGACTCCGCTTGGATCATCAGCGGCATTGCTGGCGGTTTCCTTTTGCCGGTGACCGGCCTAGCTTGGAAAGGCGCCAGTCTTTCCGGGTATGTTCAGAACGTTGTCGTAACACTGCTTGTCGTTTGTCTGGCTGTCGTTGCAATTCTCGCAATTCCTGGTTGGGGGTCAATCGATTTTTCGGTCGGCAATCCGACCTGGCCCGGTGTGTGGAATGGCATGGCTCTTGCAATCTTTGCCTATACTGGATGGGAAATGCTGGCTTGTATCTCCGAGGAGTTTGAGCATCCGGAGCGCGATTTTCCAATGGCAGTGGCGCTGAGCTTTGCAATCGTTCTGCTGCTCTATGTCGGTATCGCCCTCGCCGTTCAAGCGTATGTCGAACCGGGGAACTCTAGCCTCGTCACCGCTCCTTTTTTGGCGGTAATAGAAGCGATCATCGGCGACCATGCCCTGAGCCGCACCTTGTTCACGATCCTAACCGCTGTGGTTATTTCTGCCAATTTGAATGGTGCCGTTTGGGCTGCCTCAAGGTCCATTTTTGATGTTGGTCGTGACGGATGGACGCCGCGCTGGATGGCTCTACATGTTCTCGAATCCGCGACACCTCGGCGCGCTCTCCTTTTCCTGAGTGTCATTTTTATAGTGGTCCTTCTACTATACGCGGTCGAGGCGTTAAGTCTTACAGATTTGCTGCGTACGGCTGGCCAAAATTTCTTCGTACTCTACTTGATCGCGGTCGCGGCCTTCCTTAAGCTTGAAACGGCGGCGCACCGTAAGGCATTCGGCGCCATCACACTCTTGATTTGTTTGGTTTTCGGTGGTGTATTCGGGTGGGGACTGCTCTATTCGGCTGTCTTGTTTTGTTTGCCGTACCTCGTGCGAAGGAGCAGCTAGACAACCGATGGTAATTCGAGAGAAAAAGGAAATGGCGCGGCCAAAGGGAACAAAGCCAGCGTCCGAAAGATGGGTGCTGGACGCGATTGATCGAAACATTATTGCCCTGTTGCAGGCGAATGCCCGCATCCAGATCAGCAATCTTGCGCGTGAAATTGGATTATCGCGTACCGCGACCCAGGCCCGCCTAAACCGCTTGGAGATCGAAAATATCATTCGAGGTTATACGATAAGGCTCGACGACGATTCCTCCTGGCCAAAAGCTCAGGCTTTTGTGATGCTTTATCTCGGTGGTGGATTCTGCGACCGGGTGCTGCCCTATCTGGAGAAAATTCCCGAGGTCAAAGCCAGCTACTCGGTTGCTGGAGAGGTCGACATGATCCTAATTGTCGAGGGCTGGGACATGGAGGATATTGAACGCATTCGCGTTGAGATCGCCAAAATTCCTGGTATTCACGACTTCGATATACGGGTGGTTATCAAGGAACGATTTGATCGGCGTGGTGTAGCGTTGACCGAGTTTGCGAGCAAGACCTCCGCGTGACCGAATTCGGATTCGGAATGTAACAGCGTATAGACTTGTACCCGTGTCTTTGTTTTATACCCCTCCGGGTGCGGGTGCATAGCTCAGTTGGCAGGGCAGTTGACTCTTAATCAGCGGGTCGTAGGTTCGAGCCCTACTGCGCCCACCAATAAAAACAACTATTTCGGCTAATTGGGCGGGGGGCGTTTTCTCATCTTGGGCGGTGCCTGGGGTAACAAGGAAATTGGAAAACCCCGTTATTGGGACTGAAAATCGGGAATAACCACTTTCGGCCGTTTGGCGATCGCTTACGGCTCCGTAGGCGAGATTGGCGAGCCCGATCTAGAACAAATTTCAGAATGAAGTTTCTGTTTTTCTACTTTGCGAGCTCGGGGTGTTCATAGGTTTCGGGGCACATTATTGGCAGAACCGGTCCAAACGGCGTGAAATTTTGCCAAAAACCGCCTGCGCCAACAGCAGCATCAATATAAAAAACAATACAAACGATAATACCAGGCGTACTTAAAGAAGTTTTATTGTTCTAAAATATAGTATAAACTAAATAAACAATACATTAGATTTTTTATGTTTATTATTTACTTGTAGAAAATTCATAATTTGACATTCATATGTTATTTGTCTATTAAACTATTATTCTGTGGCAATCGGGTGTTAGGCATAGTTGCGTTCAATGCTCGATTTTGCTGACAAAGTTTCTAAATCCAGCAAATTCGAATCACCTGAAGGCGGAAGGAAAACACATGAAAAAATTGATTCTAGGCTCAACGCTATTCTTGGCACTTGCCACGTTTGGCTCGGGCATGGCGAGCGCACAATGCGGCAAGGTAACCATTGCCGAAATGACATGGAATTCTGCGGCTCTGACCGCACAGATTGACCGGTTCATTCTAGAACATGGATATGGCTGTGACGCCGAACTTGTTCCAGGTGATACCGTGCCGACGGGAACGTCGATGATCGAACGTGGCCAGCCCGACATCGCGCCGGAGCTATGGACCAATTCCTTTCTGGATGCCATCGATAACGGCGTGAGTGAAGGGCGCCTAGTTGTCGCCAGCACGTCCTTGCCAGAAGGCGGGCAAGAAGGATTTTGGGTCCCAAAATATATGGTCGACGCTAACCCAGAACTGGCGACGATAGAGGGTGTCATCGCAAATTCTGAATTATTTACCCATCCTGAGGACCCCAACAAAAGCGGTTTTTGGGGTTGTCCTCCGGGTTGGTCTTGTGAATTGAGTAGCGGCAATCTATTCGAGGCACTTGATCTTGCCTCTGCGAACTTCGAATATGTTGGCCCCGGTTCCGGTGCTACGCTGGCCGCCTCCATCGCCCGGGCATTTGATCGGGAAGAAGCTTGGTTCGGTTATTACTGGGCGCCGACAGACATCCTGGGTAAGTTCGATATGGTCATGGTTGATTTCGGCACCGGTGTCGACCAGGAGCATTTCGACAATTGCATCAGTCAAGCTGAGTGCGAAAACCCACAAGTCACAATGTATCCGGTGTCACCAATTCAGACGCTTGTTGTGTCCGATCTGGCAGAGCGCGCGCCCGACGCTTTAGAGTATTTGTCCAATCGAGAATTTACCAATAGTGAGATGGGCTCTGTTTTGGCCTGGATGGCCGACAATCAGGCCGATGCTGAATTCGGGATGGAATATTTTTTGACCGAGCGCGAAGATATTTGGCAGGCTTGGGTGCCGGGCGGCGTGGCTGACAAGGTGCGCGGCGCGCTTGCCGACCTCTAGTCCGGAAAAATTGATTTATTGTGATCGCTTCCCGGGGGCATCCCCCCGGGAAGCGTATTTTTTATTTGGCATGGGAGGCGTATAGTCTGTCGTGTCGCCGCTGATATGGTTGGAATTTTGAAACGGTTAAGACGACGCATGGGAGAGAGGCAAGGCCATGGCTAACTCTTGGCTGACGGAGTTTCCTGCGCTCAGTCGTGAAGCTCTCCGGGATATTAAGATCACCAGCGACGCGGCCTACCGTACATTTACGCGGAACTATGGCGACATCGTCGATGCGGCATTCGATCCGCTTTTGCGCCTCCTCATTTGGTTTGAAAACCTTCTCCTGATTGCACCGTGGTGGGTGGTCATTCTGGTCATCCTAGGGCTGGCCTATGCCGCTGGCCGCTCAATTCCCCTATGTATCGGTGTGTTAACCGGGCTTCTCCTCATCGGTTTTTTCGGGATGTGGGAAGACGCGATGAAGACGTTGAGCATCATCGGTGTCAGCACCTTGGTTTCTATTGTGCTGGGCATTCCAACAGGCATTCTGATGGCGCGGTCAGATCGTGCGCAATCTATCGTAACGCCGGTCCTAGACGTCATGCAGACGATGCCCGCTTTCGTCTACTTAATACCCGTTGTCATGCTTTTGGGTATAGGACGCGTGCCCGGTCTGCTTGCCGTTGTGATTTATGCCATCCCTCCCGTGATCAGGTTGACCAATCTCGGTATTCGCCTGGTCGACAAGGATGTGTTGGAGGCGGCGACCTCTTACGGCGCCAACCGGTCCCAACGCTTGTGGGGGGTGCAGATCCCCCTGGCCATGCCAACCATTATGGCGGGGATCAACCAGACGATCATGATGGCGTTGGCCATGGTGGTGATCGCTGCGATGATTGGCGTCGACGGCTTGGGTCGCCCGGTTTTGCAGTCGATCCAGAACCAATATTTCACGCAAGGCATGCTGAACGGTCTTGCCATTGTCGCGCTAGCGATCGTCTTTGATAGAATATCGCAAGCCTATGCTCGACGTTCACAGACACATATGAGTGGTATCAAAAGTGCCTGATCCATTAATTAAAGTTGAGGGTCTCTATAAGATCTATGGGCCAAGTCCGAAAGAGGTCCTGCCCCTCATACACGCTGGCAGCAGCAAAGCCGATATTTTGGCAGAAACCGGACACACTGTCGGTCTCAAAGATATCCACCTGGAGATTGAGAAAGGTAAGATCTTTGTCATCATGGGATTATCCGGGTCCGGAAAATCAACATTGATCAGGCATTTTAATCGCCTCATCGAGCCAACGGCCGGCCACATCTATATCGAAGACACTGATGTGATGAAACTGAGCGATCGGGAATTGGAAGATTACCGGCGCAACAAAATGTCGATGGTGTTTCAACGTTTTGGGCTGATGCCGCACCGTACCGTTCTTCGCAATGTCGGCTACGGATTGAGCGTCCAGGGCGTATCGAGAGAAAAGCAGGACCAGGAAGCCCAGCGTTGGCTGGACGCGGTTGGACTGACAGGTTACGAAAACCACTTTCCTGCACAACTTTCCGGTGGCGAACAGCAGCGCGTTGGCCTTGCCCGGGCACTGGCGACCAATGCCGAAATTCTTCTGATGGACGAGGCGTTCTCTGCACTTGACCCGCTGATCCGCACTGAAATGCGCGATCAACTCATCGAGCTGCAGAAAAAATTGCACAAGACAATTATCTTCATCACCCATGATCTCGATGAAGCACTGCATCTTGGCGATAAGATCGCAATTTTAAAAGACGGCGAGCTGATCCAAGTGGGGACGCCGGCGCAAATCCTGCTGAACCCGGTCGACGACTATGTCGAGGCGTTCGTGCGCGGTGTTAACCGTGGGCGCGCCCTCACCGTCGAAGCTGTCATGCGCGATCCGAGGCTACAGATTACCTCGGACGATGTTGATTCGGCCCTCGATCAAATGCGCAAGGCCAAGGCGACGTTTGGCTACTATGTTCCCAACGGCACTTATGCCGGTGTTGTCGCGCAGCTAGACCTCGTAGAAGTGGCCCGAGAAGACGGCCAAGCCTCTCTGTTCGACCACATGATCGATCCGTCCGTTTCCGTGACCCCCGATACCCGCATCTGCGCAACCCTCGCCGAAACAGTCGCCGCCGACTTTCCGCTCCCCGTCCTCGACGAAGACGGCGTGCTCATCGGTGAATTGCCACGCGAGGTGGTATTCGAAGTGCTCAACGAGGAGGCTTAGAGGTCAGTCGGCACTCGTAGGGTTAAAGGGATGCCGTATCTAATTCCGTGATATAGTGGTGAAATGGGTGTCATGTCCCCGTTTCTTCTGTCCCTGTTTCTTCCATGCCAAAGCCCAGAACTGGACAATTTTTGCTCCATCTGTGGACAACGACCAACTTCAAGGTCGAAAGTAACTGAATTTTAGTCACAAATGCGCTATAATGAGATATCTTAATGGCTCGCGCTGAAAAACTTATTCAGGAGTTCGCAGAATGCAATGGACCGTTTCCTTATAAGGATTTTGATAAAATTAGGCGTTCGTTAGGATACGAGCCCATCAAGACTGGCAAGACATCGGGGGCAAGTAGAAAATTCTTGCACCCAGAAACCCAACACAGAATTTACCTACACGAACCTCACGATGGCACTATGGGTTCTTCGATGGTTAAGAGACTACAAGACACTCTTAGGGGACAGGGATTTCTATGAGCATAGTTAGGTACAAAGATTATCAGGCAAAAGTTGAATTTGAAGACAACTGTCTTGTCATACACGTCCTTCATATCAATGACTTTCTTGCCGCCGAGTGTGACCAAGCCTCTGACGTGCAAGGTACTTTTGAGAATTTAATTGATGAATACCTAAGTGATTGCGAGGAGCTCGGCCACGAACCAGACAAACCATTCAAGGGGTCCTTCAATGTGCGTATTGCGCCTGAATCTCATCGCCAAGCAGCAATGGCGGCGGCGGCAAGGTCTGAAACATTGAATGCGTGGGTTACCGCAGCTATTCATGATAAAATAGTCGCCAGTCGAACATCAACGCGATTGACAGCGGATTTATTCGAAATTTTGAAAAAATCCGATTTTTTCAGTGTGAATGATTGGTTGCCATATAACGCAATTCGCAGTGGCAGCATGAAAGCACTCGCAAGAGTACCTGGAGCATCCTCACATCATGAGCGAACCGATCCGTTCTCGATAGGTCGGATGTACAATGTGACCGGCTCTGGTGACATTGAGGAGGAATGGGAAACACGTACTCAAAAAAGCGTAGCCGGATATTTTCGCGAAAATTATAGCCAAGGTCGAGTCAGTTAATGGTTGGGCGAGAGAAAACTGGCAGCAAGATAGTCCGTAAGAGGGCGGCGAAGCCGAAAGCAAAAAAAAACCCCAAGCGGAATACAGAAGCAGTGGTCGATGATATCTACACCGATATCGCTGGACTTTCTGTACGTTTAACCGAATCTAGTTTTAATCTGGAAGCCATTCCAGATGGCGCAAATATCGAAGATGTTAAACACGGTTACATTTGCACAGTAAAAATTCATGAAATGGACGATGGCAGAATATTCGGTCTATTCGATTGCGAGATTACGAAAGCACTTGACGAACTAACCATTGTTCAAATATCTGCAAGCTACCTTTATTTTGCAAAATTGTCCGAAAAAGCCAAACGGGCCAGTACGGCAATAGCTATTTCAGTTGCAAAAGGTACCGTATGGTCGCGATTCCAAGGCTTCTTCGATCTCATTGTCGCTCAAGCAAATTTGGATATGCCAAAATTGCCATTGAACCCCGAGATCAAAATTGAAGAAAGCACAAAGGAAGGTAAAGAATCTAGTGATTGAAGGGTTATGTATCTTAGACCCTGATGAAATGGGGGTAGAAGAAACAGGAAAAAACAGGGGTACGTTACTTATCTCTCTAAGGAACTGGAGAACTGGGGTCAAATCTTTACTTGCAATATTTGCCCCACTCCCCTCTTAGCTCCCCCCCCCTCCCTTACACTTCCCCCCGCATCGCCTCCAGCCGCTCATCGCAGGTTGCTGCAATACGCACATGGAGGTCAATCACGCAGGCTTCCAGCCATTCGAGTTCCTCGCGGGTGATTTTGTAATGCTCGGAATAGCGGGCTTCGACATAGGCGCGCTTGAGGAGTTGGAACATGCGGCGGTGGCGTCGTTGGTCGCGGGGCCAGGCGCCGATGAGGTCTGCGTCGTGGCTTTCGGTCAGGCTGCGCAGGAACTCGATATTGTGAGCGGCGGGAGAATAGTGGGTGAGGGTCAGTAGCAATGTATGATAGGCGTGCTCGGTCGCCTGATGTAGCAAAAAGGCCGCATGGAGATTGTCGCCGTCTTCAATGTGGAGGCGGGTGCTTTTCATGAATTTTCGGGAATAGGGCAATCCCTTCTCATAATACCCCTTCGCCATTTCATACGCCGCCTGGGGCGTCGGCGGTTTTGGCGTTCCCAGCTTATGGCCCGGCACCTCGTGGAGGGTGATGCCCTCCTTGGCAATATCGGAGAAAAAATACCGTCCCTCGGCGAGCTGGGTATTGACGTCGCCAAGTGTGTGGACGATGAATTGAACCGGCGTTTTAGTCGCCGGTTCCTTGATGATGCGGTCCTCGGCTTTGTACCAATAGGTGGCGTGGTCGGTCAGCTTCTTGTGGGAGACAACGATCAGAATATCGTAGTCGCTGCGATAGCCTTTTGCCGTGTGGGGTTCGTCGACCCAGCCGCCGCGCGCGTAGGAGCCGAACAGGATAATCTTATAGATCTGCCCGCTCTTCCTCGGCTCGCTGCTGGCGCCGATTTTCGCCGCCTCGAACTCGGCGCGCAGGATTTCGACGACACGGTCGAGTTCGCGCCGCTTGGCCGCCGGCAGGTGATCTAGGCTCGTCTTCATGCGCATGCCATTCCCATACCGTTGCCCCGCGACACCGGCCAAGTCTTAACTCGGGGAAGATACGGGGGCGCTAGAAGAAACAGGAACACTATACTTAATTGTCGGTTCGAATCAGCTCATCTTGTTTGGTTTTGCCCCCGTAATGTCAGCCAAGCTCCTTCCTCAACAACGCCGCCCCTTGGGCGAGTGCGACGAGTTTGGCTTCGGCGACGTGGCGGGGGAGGGGGGCCATGCCGCAATTGGTGCTGGCGATGAGCCGTTCTGGGTCGACGAACTCGGTGGCTTCGCGCAGGGTTGCGGCGACTTTTTCTGGGGTTTCGATTTCATTTGTTGCGACGTCGATGGCGCCGACCAGGACCTCTTTGTCTTTTAGCAGGGCGATGAGCGACATTGGGACTCTTGAATTGGCGCATTCTAGGGAGACTTGGTCGATGCGGCTGGTGTTTAGAACTGGGAAGAAATCCGCATATTGCGTCCATTCGGTGCCGAGGGAATTCTTCCAATCGATATTGGCTTTGATGCCGTAGCCATAGCAGATGTGGACGGCTGTTTTGCAGCTCAGGCCGTCGATTGCCCGGTGCAGGGCGTCGACGCCCCATTCGTTCACATCACCCATGAAGGCGTTAAAGGCCGGTTCGTCGAATTGGATGACGTCCACCCCCAAGGCCTCGAGCTCGCGCGCTTCCTCGTTCAGCAGGTCGGCAAAGGCCATCGCCATTTCCGGCCGGCTGCCGTAATGGGTGTCGGCGATGGTGTCGCAAATTGTCATTGGACCCGGCAGGGTGAACCTCAGTTCCCGGTCCGTATTATCCCGGCAGAATTTCGCCGCGGCGCCATGCACCGAACCGTTGCGGCGAACGGCCTCGGTCACGGTCGGCACCTGGGCATCATATCGATTGTCGCGAATGCCCATGGTCGTCATCAGCTCCCAGTCAATGCCGATGATCGATTGTAAAAAGCCGTGGACAAAATGATTGCGAAATTGTTCGCCGTCGGTGACCGTATCGATGCCCGCCGCTTCTTGGGTTTTCAACCATGCGAGCGCCGCGTCTTGCTGACCCTCGATGAGCGCATCACCCTCAAGTTTCCAGGCGGCCCAAAGTTGTTCGGGTTTCGCCAGCCAGGATGGTTTAGGCAGGCTTCCGGCGACTGTTGTGCTGATCATAAATTTTTCCAAAATTATTTTGATGATAGATAATTCTGATAGGGTCCCCGCCGGAGTCTAACGGTACTCAATAAAAAGCGCTATATCTTGATTGCTGTATCTACTCTAGCGCCTCGGCTATGACCGCCCTTACCTCGTTGGTGTTTCTTTGAGCGATGTCTTTTTCGTCTTCGTCGGCGACGTGGAAAAAGATGGTGGACGTTTCGCCGGCAACAAGTATCAGGGCGTAGGTGTAGGTGGCGCTGATATTGCCGGTGCAGATGATTCTGGCGTCTTTGAGTTCGGTCTGATCGGCAGCGACAACAGTGTTTGTGATCGCCGATGCAAAATCGCCTTCGCATGTCGATCCGAAGGCATTGATCAGTCCGAGCGCAACATTTTGCGATGACGTGTTTTCGAAACTTGTTTGGATTGCTCCGCCGGCGACATCTTCCTCGGTAACCCAGGTGATGTTGTTGGGTAGGGCCTCCTGGCCCTCGTCAACCACGAACTCAAAATTAATTCCGGCGGCCGCCAGAATAAGCTGTGCTGTGTCCTGCAACGCGATCGAGTTTCCTTGTTTCGAACGCGCCGTTTGTTCTGAAATCTGTTGCTCTGAGTTGAGGGCCGGTGTTTCTGCGAATGGGTTTGTTGTCTCAGATTCGGTGTTTGCAACATCGGTTGAAAAATCCCCCGCGCAATTCAGCATAACCGGCAAGGATGATCCTACTTCATCGATTTCGAACTGAAGCAACTGTTTGGCCGTCGTAACAACAAAATTCTGTCCTAAGGCAAAACTAGAAAATACCTGTGCATCGCCACCGAAGGCAAAAGATATGAGGTTATTATTGGCCACCGTGCCTGAAATAACTCCCAAAGGTTTGTTATCAATTTCCATCTCGACATCGAAGACGTCGCCGATTTCCAAATCCCAGTCGGGATTTGATAATGCAATGCTAAAGTTAATCCTCTCCGACAACATAAATGTTAAGGAGACGCCGCTGTTGTAGGCGAATGTTGACGCGCAGAAACCAGATTGGTCGGTGCTGGAAATATTGTAGGCGGTGATCGTCCAAATTTCGTTCTCGTCAAATACCACGGGCTCTTCTGCGGCCCTGAGGTCACCGGGAAACACAGTGAGGACAAATCCGACGAGGACAGATCCGACAAAGACTGAAGTTACAGCCGAGGCTATAACTGAAGTTACAGCCGAAGCTATAACGGTACGTACCCAACGCATCTCCAGAAACTCCTACATGGCTCATCTGATGACATTTTTTTCACCGAGGCCCACAGTTTCGCCCACCAGGACGGTTTGGGCAGGCTTCCGGCGACTGTTGTGCTGATCATAAATTTTTCCAAAATCATTTTGACTTTAGATAGTAATGATGTGTCCCTCGCCCGAGTCTAACAGCGCGCGATAAAAAGCGCTATATCTTGATAGCCGTCCCTACTCCAGTGCCTCGGCTAGGATCGCTCTTATTCCGTCGGTGTTTCTTTGGGCGGTCTCTTTTGCGTCTTCGTCGGCGATGTGGAAAAAGACAGTGGATGTTTCGCCGGTGGCAAGTAAGAGGGCGTATGTGTACATGGCGTTGATATCTCCCGTGCACACAATTCTGGCGTCTCTGAGTTCGGTTTGGTCGGCGGCCACAACGGTATTTGTGATCGCCGATGCAAAATCGCCTTCACAGGTCGATCCGAAGACATTGGCCAGTCCTAGCGCGATGTCTTGCGGCGACCTATCTCCGATGCTGGTTTGGAATGCGCCACCGACGACATCCCCGTCGGTAACCCAGTTGATATTGTTCGGTCGGGGCTCCTCCCCCTCTAAGGCCACGAATTCGAAATTGATTCCCGCGGCCGACAAAACAAACTGTGCCGTGCCCTGCAACGTAGTCAAGTCTCCTTGCTCCGAACGCGCCACCTCATCTGAACGCAACACAATTACTGTATCTGTATTTGGCTCTGTATCTGGCGCCTCTAGTTTTGCAGTAGGTTGTTGGACCGGTTTGGCTGGCTGTTGAGCCCCCCGGTTTGCCGACACCGCATCCCTATCCACACCTATTTCAAGAAAAACACTCTCCACGCAACCGAACAGGCTGGAAAATGAGGGCCCCATATCTTCTATGTCAAACCGAAGCGTTTGTTTGCCAGAGATGACGGTAAAAACCTCGGCTTGAGAGAAATCGGTTAAGGTTTGAATGTCATCATCGAAATCGAACTGGACTCGATCCGGGTCTATTACAATCCCCTCAACAACGCCGAAACGCCTGCTGTCTAATTCCATTTCGACTTCCAAAACGCCGTCGGTTTTAAGCGCCCAGTCGGGGTTGGTAATCGCAATACCAAAATTAATTGAATCTGATAGCAAAAATGTTACGCGTCGTCCGTTTTCATAGTTGGCAATATTTGCACAAAATTGAAAATTTTCCGGTTCGGTCGTGTTGTAAGCATATACGGACCAGTCATCGCCCTCATCATAAAGTTGAGACTCGTCGGCCATGCTGGGATCATGCGAGACGGTTAAGCAAACCGATGTGATAAAAAACGAAACAATAACGCTACGTACGCGACGCATTTCCAGACACTCCTACATGGTATATCTGATTTCTATGTATATCTGATGTCTATTGACCGAAGCTCACGACTTTGCCCGTGAACTCTCTTAAGAGCTAACCTTGGTCCTACTATAACAGAAAAGCTCATTGATCGTAACCGTCAAAGTAGCTGATGTCTGGCCGCCGATTTTCGGCGACCCCGGTGAAACGGTTCCCATCGGGCAAGACCTTGAATATGATTGCGCGTATTTTGGGCACCCACAATGGGTGTTTGGGGATCCAATAACCATTCAAACCCGGAGAACAGAGCCGTGAGCACACAGGAAATTTCCGCCGATTTCAATTACCAGATGAAAAAAATGGCAGTTCTCGATTCAGAGATTGCCTATATCGACGTCGGCAGCGGGGCGCCGGTGGTTTTTCTGCATGGTATTCCGACCTGGTCTTATCTCTGGCGCAACGTCATTCCCCATGTGGAGCCGCTCGGGCGCTGCTTGGCGCCCGACACGGTCGGGTTTGGTCGGTCGGGGAAAATTCCTTCGGGTTCATACGGCTTTAACGACGTTCAGCCTTATATGGAGGCCTGGTTCGACGCGATGGCGTTCGACGAGAAAGTCATTCTCGTTCTCCATGATTGGGGCGGGGCAACCGGATTTAAATGGGCGATGGAGCATCAAGATAAGGTTGCCGGGATTGTCTATATGGAAACAACGGTGGCGCCACGGGTCTGGGATGAGTTCGAGGGCATCCGCAAGGATCTCTTCACCGCCATCCGCACACCGGGTAAGGGCGAGGATATCGTGCTCAAGCAAAATGCCTTTATTGAAAAAATGCTGCCGGGGATGGTGGTCCGCGATTTGAGCGCCGCCGAAATGGATAATTATCGCGCGCCGTTCCCCGACGAAGCCTCCCGCGCCGCCATTCTCGCCTTTCCCAGAGAAGTGCCCGTCGACGGCGAACCGGCTCATATCGTTGAACTGACCGAAAAAATCGGTGCCTGGATCAAAGACAGCGACATTCCCAAATTGCTGGTCCGTGGCGAGCCCGGTGGCAATATGACCTACACCCAGCTTGATTTTTGTCAGACCTGGAAGAACCAAAAAGAGGTTACCGTCAAGGGGTTACACTTTATTCAGGAAGACAGCCCCCACGAAATCGGCGCGGCAATTGCCGATTTTGTCAGCGAAATACGCGGCTGAGTGATCTAGAAGAATTTCGGAATTATTGACTATCAAAAGATATTTTCGAAATTCTTCCCAATTAGGGTAAGGTGGCGCCAGCGTGTCTCAAAATTAGGGGTACGCGCCGGTTGAGGTCGCCATTTCAGGCCCCAGGTCCGGCTATTGAAATATATAGGGAGGATACTGTGAACACTATTTTTAGACCAGTTTTGGGATTGGTGCTTGGCGCCGCCGCTGTTTTCGCACCGGCGATGAGCCAACCGGTTCAGGCGCAGACGACTTTAACCTTGAACCATTATATGGGGTTCGGACATCCGTTCATTCAGGGACTGTTGATCCCCTGGGGTGAGGAAATTGCGCGCCTGACCGAAGGTCGCGTCACGTTGGATATCCCCAATGGTCCGATCACCAACCGCAATGAGCAGTGGAACTCCATCACCGGCGGCGTTGCCGATCTTTCCATCCATTTTGACGGCGCCCGGGCCCAACAATTGCAATTGATGCAAATGGTCGCCCTGCCGTTTAATTCGGCACCGACTGCCGCCCAGTCCTCGGTCGCATTATGGCGAACCTATAATGAATTTTTCGCCGATGCCGGCGAATTTGACGACGTCGAATTACTCAGTGTGTGGACGGTTGTTGCCAACTATGCCTGGAGCAAAGAGGCGATCACCGATATCGCGCAATTCGATGGGCTGAAAATTCTGACATCCGGTGGTTTGCCGTCGGACGTCCTGACGACGGTCGGCGCAACACCGGTGGTCGCCGGTGGTCCGCAATTCTTTGAACTGGTTTCCGGCGGTGCGGTCGATGCAGTTGCTCTGTCCCCCGACGGTCTCGCCCGGTTTAAACTTGGTCAATTCATGACCCATGGGCTTGCTGTTCCCGGCTCGCTCTACAACCAAAATTGGTCGTTGATCGTCAATAAGGATAGCTGGAACGGGATTTCCGAAGCCGACCGGGCCGCAATTATGTCCGTTTCCGGCGAAGTTCTGGCGACCCAAGCCGGAGAGCAGTTCGACACCGATTTTGCCGCCGGCCTCGAAACGCTGGCATCCGAAGGTATGGATATTGCTGCACCTAGCCCCGCTCTATTGGCCGCATTGCAGGATCGTCTATCCTCCTTCGAGGCCGATTATATCGCGGCGGCAACTGCCAAAGGCATTGACGCCGAGGCAGCGTTGGCTTTCTACCGCGACCAAATCGGTAACTAGCGCTTTTTCTTGATGTGCGATTAGGGTGTGCCCTCGGCTCATTTGAGGGCTGAGGGCACACCTTTTTTCGGGAGGAGCCATATGGCCCGTAAAATTTCGCCGTTGGGTGAATTTGTCCTCGACGAGAATGTCAAAGAACCGTTTTACGACAAAATCATTAATTGGCTGAGCGCAATGGTGCTGTTGTCGATTGTGCTCCTTGTATTCTTTGACGCGATGGGGCGGTATTTTTATAAGCCGATCACCGGCGCGGCCGAGATTGTCTCGCTATTGCTCGGCGTGCTCATATTTTCCGCCTTTCCCCTAGTGACCCGCGATCAGCAACATATTTGCGTCGGCCTGCTCGATCATCTGTTTGCCGGAAAGATAAAATGGCTGCGTGACTTTGTCGTTTTGATTGCCAGCACTGCTTTTGTTGCGTTCATGGGATGGCGTCTCTGGGCCCTGGCTTGGATCTATATCGGTGAGGGGCGGGTAGAGGAATTGACCGGAATCCCGCGGGCCCCGGTGGCTTTTCTCCTGTCGGGGTTATGCTTTTTTACCGTTATTTTGCTGTTCGGCGTGATCTTCAAATTTCTAACCGGGGCCGGGGCGAACCCCGAGGCACCGACCGGCGAACCAACAGACACACCCGCGTCCTCCTAACGCCCTTTCCAGGAAAGCCCTGAACTCATGACCATTACCCTTATCGGTCTGGCCTGTCTGCTTGGCCTGTTGTTCATCCGTGTGCCACTGGGATTTTCGATGGGCATTGTCGGCTTTGTCGGTCTTGTCGTTGTGCGCAACACCAATGCCGCCGTGCAGATGGTCGGGTTTGAAATTATTGGGATGGCGACGAATTGGGGTTTTGTCGTCTTGCCGCTGTTTATCTTGATGGGCGTTTTTGTCGCCCGGGCCGGGCTTGCCGACGATCTCTATGACGCGGCAAATTCCTGGATGGGGCATTTTCCCGGCGGCCTGGCAATGGCCACGGTCGCCGCCTGCGCCGGTTTTGCTTCGGTTTCCGGAAGCTCCGGCGCAACCGCAGCGACAATGTCAAAGACGGCGATCCCGTCAATGCGAAAATTTAAATATGCCGATAGTTTTGCCGCGGGAACGGTCGCGGCGGGCGGAACGCTTGGCATTCTAATTCCGCCGAGCGCGGCAATGATCGTCTACGGCATTCTGACCGAGATCGATATTTCAGCCCTTTTTGTTGCCGGGTTTCTACCGGGGTTTTTGACCGTCATTTTGTATATCGCAGTGATCATCACCGTGGTCACCGTTAAGCCGTCGATGGCGCCAAAGGGCGAAAGATCCAGTTGGCGGACGCGGTTCCGGACATTGGCGGGGGTCTGGGGTGTCGTTGTTCTTTTCTTATTGATCATTGGTGGCATTATGGCTGGCGTTTTTACCTCCAGCGAAGCCGGCGGCATGGGCGCTGTCGGTGCCTTCATCTTCGCCGTGTTCCGGCGCAAGATGACATTTACGATATTTTTTGAATCCCTGCTCGAAGCCGCCTTGACCACGGTGCAGATTTTTACCGTGGCAATCGGCGCCTTAATACTCAATCAATTTATAAATATGGCGCGTTTTCCCGAAGCAATTTTGTCGCTCATCGGTGGCCTTGATCTAGCGCCAATATTTATCATTTTTGTGATTTTGGGTATCTTCGTATTGCTTGGCATGTTTGTCGAAGGCATTGCCATGATCCTTCTGACCGTGCCCATCTTCACACCGATTATTCAAGGTTTGGGTCTCGATATTATGTGGTTTGGCGTTGAGTCCGATCTTGATCTGATCTGGTTTGGTGTCGTTATGATCATGGCCGTTGAAATCAGTCTCATTACGCCGCCGATCGGTCTCAATGTTTTCATTTTGAAATCGATGGTCCCCGATATTCCGCTCGCCTCCATTTTTCGCGGCATCATTCCGTTTTTTGTCGCCGATATCACCAGACTGTTGATCGTTGTGCTGGTGCCCGGGGTGGTGCTGTACTTGCCCAGTATTTTGGGAATGTTCCGGCAAGCGGTGCCGTTGGGGCTATTGAGTTTCTGACCCGTCGAATATTTGCAAGACGCGGTCGCCATTGCACCCAAGTGCCGTAAACTGGATACTCAACGCTCAACATTAATGGCGAGGCGATAATGAAATTTCATTTGGTTCTCTTGGGCATGGCGGCTCTTTTTCGCTACGCCAAATGGCGCAGCCCCGAATTCCGATCCCGCTTGGCCAACAAAAATATCGTCGTCCAAATTCGTACCGCCGACGCAAAACAGGGCCGGTATTTCAATTTTTCCAATGGCGATATCACGTCGAAATCCGGCGTTCACACGAATCCCGATTTTGCCCTGGTCTTTAAAACCGCGGCGATTGGGGCGCGTTTATTGATGCCGCCGATCGATCAATTGGCGCAGATTGAGGCGATGAAAAACTTCCTGTTTCATCCCGAAGGGCGCGACGAAGATGCGGTTTGGTTTGCCCAGACGGTGATGACGGCAATTGGTGCTCGCTGGCGTGTCGGGCGCAAACAAGGCGATGGCGTCACCCGCTACTGCACCATGACCAATGGGGGGCCGCTGTTTATCTATGTAAAGGACGGCAAAATTCTTCGAACGACGCCAATCGTTTTTGGTGACGACGATGCTGAGCCCTTTACAATTAAGGCGAGAGGCAAAACATTTACCCCACCGCGCAAAACTTCCCTGTCGCCCCATGGGATGAATTGGAAGGCGATGGTCTATGCGCCAAACCGCCTGCTGACACCGTTAAAGCGGGTTGATTTTGACCCGGACGGCGAGCGCAATATCGCCAATCGCGGCACCTCGGGTTATGAGCCGATCAGTTGGGATGAGGCCCTCGATATCGTCGCCGGAGAAATTAAGCGCATGAAGCGCGAGCACGGCCAAGGCGCGATTGCTCAATCCAATGGCTCGCATCATAACTGGGGCAATATCGGTTATTATTTGAGCGCGAAAATGCGCTTTATGAACGCCATCGGCACGACCGAGGTGCATCATAATCCAGATAGCTGGGAAGGCTGGTATTGGGGCGCGCTTCACCATTGGGGCGGCAGCTTGCGGGTCGGTGGCGGCGAGCCCTTCGGCACCATCGAGGATTGTCTGGAAAATGCCGAGATGATCGTCTTCTGGTCAAGCAATCCAGAGGCGACCAACGGTATCTATTCCGGCCTGGAAGGCTCGATACGACGCCAGTGGCTTAAACAAACCGATATCAAGATCGTCCATATCGATCCGCACTTAAACGACACGGCGCAATTTCTCGGCGGCAAGTGGATTGCCCCACGCCCGGCGACATCGCCGGCATTGGCGTTGGCGATTGCTTATGTCTGGATGACCGAAGACCTTTACGACAAGGACTATGTTGCGACGAGAACTCACGGGTTTGAGGTCTGGCGCGAGTACGTTCTGGGCAATGAAGACGGCACCCCAAAGACCCCCGAATGGCAGGAAGCAGAGACCGGTGTGCCGGCCAAGGATGTGCGTGCCCTGGCTCGCGCTTGGGGATCGAAGCGCACCTATCTGGCTGTCGGCGGTATGGGCAATACGTTCGGTGGTGCGGCGCGCAATCCCACCGGCGGTCAGTGGACGCGGACGATGGTCTGCCTAATTGCCATGCAGGGATTGGGCAAACCGGGTATCAATGTTGGCAATCTGCAGATGGGTGTGCCCCACGATTACGGATTTTATTTTCCTGGTTATGCGGACGGTGGAATTTCTGGCGATCTGAGCCACACGGCCCTAGCGGTCAGCCTTTATCAGCGGATGCCCCAACTCGCGACAATGAACCCATCGACCCAAATTATTCCGCGTTTGAAATTACCCGACGCAATTATTGACGGCCACGCCGAAGGCGAGGTCTGGGACGCGCGTACGATCGAAGGCCAGTTTGTCAGAGCCGTCTACCCCGCTCCGGGCCATTCACCGGTGCATATGCTTTACCGGTACGGCAATTCCATCTTGGGGACGTTGAGCGATACCAACCGCTATGTCGAAATGTATCGGTCGCCCAATCTCGAGTTTGTCGTCAACCAATCGATTTGGGATGAAGGCGACACACAGTTTGCCGATATTATCCTGCCGGCCTGCACCCATTTGGAGCGGACCGATATTGGCGAATGGGCCAATGCCGGTGGCTATGGGGCGCATTTTAATTCCCAGGTCAATCACCGGGTGATCGCCTTTCAGGCTAAATGCATCGAGCCGCTGGGCGAGAGTAAATCCGATTACGATATCTTTACCGCGATTGCCGAGCGGCTGGGTCTTGGCTCATATTTTACCGAGGGCATGCGCGATATCGATTGGGTCAAACGGATGTTTGATGCTTCGGACCTGCCGAGTAAAATCTCCTGGAAGAAATTTTTGGAGCGCGGATATTACGTCGTTCCGCCCGAGCGCGAGGAATTGCGACCGGCAACAGCCTATCGCTGGTTTGCCGAGGGACGCAAGAAAGACATACCCGAAGCGATGCCCCTGCCTGGCGATTACACAGAGGAATTTCTCGAAGGCCTGCAAACCCAGACCTCGAAATTTGAATTCGAGGCGTCGAGCCTGAAGCGCTTTAAGCCCGACGACCCCGAACGCCCGCCGATCGCAAAATATTCTCCGTCCTGGGAAGGGCCAAACGTCGAAGAGCTCGCGGCGCGATATCCGCTCCAGCTCATTACGCCCCACGCGCGGTTTAGTTTCCACACCCAAGGCGATGGCAAGGATAGTTTCCTCAACGACATCAAGGATCACCGGGTGCTGATCGACGGTTATTACTATTGGATTCTGCGGATCACCCCACAGGATGCCGCCGCCCGTAATATCGCCGAAAATGACCTAGTGAAGATCTATAATGATCGCGGTGCTGTCTTGTGTGCGGCACATCTGACGGCACGGCTAAATCCGGGCATACTTCATGCCTATGAATCATCTGCTGTTTATGACCCGACCGGCGAGCCGGGGAAGTCGGTTGAGCGGGGCGGGTGTATCAACCTGCTGTCACCGGCCCGCACCCAGATGAAAAATGCCCATTCGATGGCCAACGGCCTATCGATGGTCGAGATCGAAAAATGGGATGGCACCACCGGTTTTGTTCGCCAAGCACCGCTGACAACCGCCCAAGGGCTTGGTGTGGAGGCCGGCAGATGAAAAAATGGAACCTGATCATCGATGTCGCCAACTGCACCAATTGCAATCTCTGTACGCTGGCGCTGCAAGACGAACATGTCACCAACAGCTTTCCCGGCTATGCAGAGGAAATGCCCAAGCATGGCCATCGCTGGATTGAAATTCAGCGACGCGAGCGAGGCACCCCGCCGGTAACCGATGTCGCCTATCTGCCAACCATGTGCCAGCATTGCGATGAAGCGCCTTGCATTTCGGCGGCGCCGGACGCGATTGCCAAACGCCCCGACGGTATCGTGCTCATCGACCCGGTAAAATCCAAAGGACGGCGCGATATTGTCGATGCTTGTCCCTATGGCGCGATTTGGTGGAATGAGGATCGCCAGGTTCCCCAGCACTGGTTTTTCGACGCGCATCTCCTGGACCAAGGTTGGGCCGAACCGAGATGCGTCACCGTGTGCGCGACCAATGCCCTTGAAGCAGTCAAAGTTGAAGATGCGGAAATGGAGCAACTCATCGCCCGCGAGCAGCTAGAGCCCCTGCGACCCGACCTCGATACCAAGCCGAGAATTCATTATAAAAACCTTTGGCGCTATGCTAGCTGCTTTATTGCCGGGACCGTTTCGGTCGAACGTGACGGGGTGGTTGATTGTTTGGAAGGGGCGAAAGTTTCCCTCCTAAGGGATGGGGAAATAGTGGCCACCCAAAACTCGGATAATTATGGCGACTTCAAGATCGACCGTCTGGACGCCGACGGGGGCAACTATACCCTGAGCGTGACTGCGGCTGGATATACTGACCCTTTCATTGAACTGACCTTTGCCCAGTCGACCAATATTGGCGAAGTGCGCCTCTCCTAGCATGTACGCGGTGGCGGTCGGTCTAGGGTCGAATTGCGCGATCCCTTGAGCAAAGGGGCGTTATTCCATAGGATGCGGGCTGGCGATGCCCATCGTCACTAAGTTTGTTTCCAGGTGAATTTCATCATGCGGGAGGAAGCGATGCTTTATTTATGGGATAATCTTACGTGTTTGCAGGCACGGTTGCGCGGCGCGATCCGGCACAGCCTGATTGGATATGCAGTAGGCGCCGGGGTCATGGCGCTTGGCTTTACATCGGCTGGCGCCGTTGATCTTGAATTTGTCACCCATGTCGAAGCCGATATGTGGGAACAGGATGTCTTTGTTGACCTATCCGGCGCGGCAAGTAAGAGCGATGGTGTTTTTCGGGTCGGCCCGGCCAATTTTGCCGCGCTTGCAGAAACGCCGATCTTTGCCACCACCCAAACCCTCCACCATGATCCGGGCAATGAAGCTGCCGCCGGTCCCTATCCACGGGGGGAGAAATTAGATATGTCCCTGGGCGATTGGCTCTCGGCGACCGGATCCGGCAGCTATCAATGTGACGGTGGCGCGGCACGGGTCGAGGCGGCCTTCACCAATCTGGTGCCGAACGGCGTTTATACGATGTGGTATTTCTTTGTTCCGACACCGGCGGCGATCCCGTTTTCGACCTATGACCTGCCCGTTGGCGACCGGTCGGGACGTGAAAACGCCTTTTTTGCCGATGCCAGTGGTAACGCCTCGTTTGCACTTTCCCTTGCCGATTGTTTGCAAGGGAGTGGCAGTCAGCTCGCAGCGGGATTGGCCGTGGCGTGGCACAGTGATGGGACGACCTATGGGGCCTATCCGGGTGGATTTGGGCGCGCGACCCATGTGCAGGTCTTCTTGATTTTGCCCCCCGATGACGATTTGAACGGCTAGGATATACATATCGTTTTTTGAAACCTTTTCTTGCCGGGCTAAACGGGGGTATCGTTAGGCTACTGGCATTTGGGAAAAGGGTTACAGAAAAATGAATGTGGGAGCGGCCAGGTGAACGCGTCGGGAATTCTATATGATGTCCTGATTTTCCTGGTCGCCGCCGTCGTTATTGTGCCGGTGTTTAAGCGGGCGCGTATGAGCCCGGTGCTGGGCTATCTGGCGGCGGGCATGCTGGTCGGCCCCCATGGGTTGGCGCTCATTCGCCAATCTGAGAGCGCGCAAACCCTTGCCGAATTCGGTGTTGTTTTCCTGCTTTTCATGGTTGGGCTGGAGTTTTCGGTGGGTCGCCTGCGGTCCCTGGGCCGGTATGTTTTTGGGCTCGGCGCTTTGCAAGTTTCGATAACCGCCTGTCTTTTTGGGTCCGCCGCATTCTTGTTGGGATTACCGGCTGAGGCGGCACTTATTATTGGCGGCGGTTTAGCGCTTTCTTCGACGGCGTTTGTCCTCCAACTACTAATTGAGCGGGGAGAACGGGCGACATCGTTCGGCAATATCTCGTTTGCCATATTGCTTTTCCAGGATCTGGCCATCGTTCCATTGTTGATGTTGGTCACTGTGCTCGCCACCGGCGAAAGCTCCTTTGCCATGTCGATGGGGTTCGCGCTGTTAAAGGCGGTCGCCGCACTGGTTGTGGTTATGGGACTTGGGCGGCTGATATTGCGCCCGGTCTATCGGATCATCGCCGAGACACGCAGCGCCGAGCTTTTTGTCGCGACAACCTTGTTGGTCGTGCTCGGCACCGGGTGGGCGATGTCGTTGGTCGGCATATCGATGGTTTTGGGCGCTTTCCTTTCAGGATTGATTTTATCCGAGACCGAATACCGGCATCAGGTTGAAACCGACATCCGGCCATTCCGCGGCATTTTCCTCGGCCTGTTTTTCATGACCGTCGGCATGTCGATCGACCTCAATTTTATTTTCGGCGATTGGTTTCGGGTCCTGGCCTTGGTAGTAGGCTTAATTGCGATCAAGGGCTTGGTGACCACAATTTTATGCCGGGGATTTGGGTTAAGGCTGGGCGAGGCGGTTCGGGTTGGATTGTTGCTCTCCCAAGGTGGCGAATTTGGCTTCATACTTTTTCTGACCGCCAATTCTCTGGGCCTGCTCTCCATCGAAACAACGCAAATATTGCTCGCCGGGGTGACGCTAACGATGGTTGCGACCCCGGTTTTGGCCTATATCGGCGCCCGGTTCTCCGCCTACCAAAATAGGCGAGACAACGCCGCGGTGGCTGGTAGCGATCAAATAGACGAAGGCTTACACGATCATATTTTGATCGCCGGCTTCGGCCGCGTCGGTCAGACCGTGGCCAAAATTCTGGCCGCCGGCGGTATTTCATATGTCGCCCTGGACTTAGAAGCCGGGCGAATTTCAGCCTGCCGAACCAAGGGCATGCCGGTTTTTTACGGCAATGCCAGCCACATCGAAATCCTGCGAGCCGCCGGGGCCGGACAGGCCAGAGGCGCCGTTGTCACCATCGATCAGCCCGCCACCGCCGACCGGATTGTTGCCGCCTTGCGTGTTTCGTTCCCCGAACTCCCGGTTTTCGCCCGTGCCCGCGACCTGCCCCATGGCCGCCGCCTGGAGGCCGAAGGCGCGACCCAAGCCGTCCCAGAAACTCTGGAGGCCAGCCTGCAGCTCGGTGCCATCACCATGACGTCACTGGGCACCAGTTCCGATGAAGTCCTTGGCATTATCGAGGATCTCCGCGAAGACGATTACAACGCCCTGCGCGATATCATCTCCCATCCTCCGAGCTTCAGCCAGGGGTCAAGGCCCGCCAAATGACATAAAGCCAGCCAAAAAACCCGTGAACAATGGCAAATATGATCGACTGATGCACATGGTACGAAATGACCATGGCCAGGGCGGAGCCAAAGCTGAGCCCCCCGGCGACAAAATATCTTGCGGTCATATGCAGGTCCTCAATTTGAGCATTTACATGTTGGGTGGTTCTGCGCCTGTCATTCCATGGGAGGGTATCATATTGGGGCTTTGGCCGCACGGTAGGTTTGTTTCGTCGGGCGTGGCGCCGCTGCAAGATTGAGATATGACCGACAAAACAGTGCGGATATCAAGTTCTGTAATCCAATGGTAATGATATAGTAAAAATTATATATTAATGTAGTGCTGTAATCAATAAATATTAACTATTATTAACGCTACAAAGAAAAAATGATATTGTTATTTGAAATATATCACCTAGACTAGGCTTGGCCCTGCGAAAAACGTTTTCTTTTTGCCGGGCGACCATCTTGATCGATGGTGTGTATTTAAATGAATGGAGTACTTTATATCTGTATCAATTAAAAAAATAACTGGAATTGTCGCCCCGGCCGTCGTCGGCCTGGCCCTGGTTCTCGGCGCATCCAGCGCGCTGACCGTGATTGCTAGTGGAGATGCTCTGGCGCAAGACCGTAGTCGGGGAGATTTTGATCGCGGTGACGGTGATCGAGATGTTCAAGTTCTTCCAGAAATTCTAGGTACCATAGCCTTCCTTGATCTCCCAAGGCGCCCCAGGCTTCGCTCCCGCTTATGTAGCCCAGGTGATACCGCGCAAATTTGTCAGGAACAGGAGGCATATGACTATGCCCTAAGTATTCGTATTTCTGAAATAAACATGCATTATTCTGCCGAGGAGCGCCGACGGCGCGATTTCGAAGCGCGTTCTAGTCGTCAGATACGCGGGCATTTAAACGGTCTTAGCCTATATGAAACTCGTGATGCGCCTCGTATCCAGCGAAATTGTGAAATAGCTGGAGGGGGTTCGCTTGTGGTTTGTAACCGCGGCAACTAATAGGCGTTAACCGGCTCGTGCGGTTTGGTTCATTCAATCGACATAAATTCCATGGCGACCCGGCTGGCACTGTGGTCATAGAGGTCGTCATGGTCGGCATTGGGATAAAAGACCCCGCGTTTCGGCGGCCGGGCGGCAGCGAGTAGCGCCCGGCCGTGCCGGACGGGGACGGTGGTATCTCGGTCGCCGTGCAGGATAAGCAGGGGCGCGCCGATGGTGCTTATCTTGGCTAAATTGTCAAACTGGTCACGAACCAGAAAACGGGCGGGCACGTACCAGTATCTCTGTTGAGCGATGTCGGGGATTGAGGTAAAGGGGGCTTCCAGGATGACGCCGCCAACCGGTGTCTCCACAGCCATTTGGACGGCTGGACCGCTGCCAATGGATTCGCCATAGACGAATATATCCGCGCTCGCCACGCCGGTTTGTTTGAGCAGCGCCAGACCGGCGCGGGCGTCCCGGTAAAGTCCTTGTTCGCTGGGCCGCCCCGGATTGCCGCCATAGCCGCGCCAGGACACGAGTAGGACGCCGTAACCGGCGTCGAGAAAAGGGCGGACTTTGTGGCCACGATATCCGATATGGCCGCCATTGCCGTGCAGGTAGAGGAGGGTCGGCAATCCGGCCTTGGTAGGTGGTCGATACCAGGCGCGGAGATCGAGCCCATCCTCGGTGGTCAGGGTGACCTCCCGCATATCTTCCGACCCAGCGCGGATGCGAGATGGAACGGACCTATCGGGACGATAGATCAATCGCCGTTGGCCAAGATACATCGCTCCGCCGAACACCCCGTACCCGGCAGCACAATAGAGTAGAATTTCTGGGAAAAGAGGCATTTGGCTGACTGTGGTCTGCGCCCGGTTACTCGGCCGGTTCGATGCGCGTACCTGTCCAGGTGCGGCCCATGGCGCCGTCGCAGACACCGAAGGTGCCGTCAAAACTGGTGAAATCGTCATTGAATATAAATTCGAATTTGCCCCAGGTATTGCGCCCTTCAAAGTCGGTTTCGCAGGGGGTGCCAAAGGTCTCGGTTATCCAGGTCCCGGTTAATGCAAGGCCATCCAATCGACCGACCAGTCGTCCAGACTCGCTGCCTGTCGAAGACCCAATTCGATAATCGGCCCGTACCTGGCCGATGACCGTTTCGGGCAATACCATCTCGCCGGTAAAGATAAAGATGAAAGCGGTTGTCTGGGTGTGGGACCATGTGCCGCCGATCCCGGTTCCCTCCAAGGCAACAAGGGCCAGGCGTGAGGCCGTGCGATTTTCGATGGCCGTTGCAAGGCCCGGTTCTACCCCAAGCGCCAGGTCGAATTGAGCCAAGGCATTGTTATGATCGCCGAGGGCGGCGTAAGCGACACCGAGGTTATTAAAAATTATGGCACTGCCCCCCTCGTCTTCCCCCCCGCCCAACGCCAGACCTTGAGTATAATCCTTGATTGAGTTTGCATGCAGGCCGAGGGTTAGAAATACACCACCCCGCTCAAAGAACACGAAGGCACGGTCTTCATTGGTCAGGTCTCGGGATCCCAGGGCAGACGTGAATAAGCGTATCGCTTCTTCAAGGTCACCATCTTCTATTGCGTTGACGCCGGCCAAAGCGTCGTCTCGCCCCTCTGCTATTGCGACGGAATTTGCTGCCGCAAACAGTAAGACTGTGAAAAAGAGTGCAAAGGCACTGCTCACCAGGGCGCGACGCCATATTGCTCCGCCGTAATAGATGCCGGTCATCGCATTTCCTCTTGTTCTATGCTGCGAAATTGCCGCGTCTGGGACTCCGTTATACCAGTTTTGCAAAAATCAGGCGCTTATTGATCTCCTTATGCTGAGTTATCCTAACGAACCTGTTGCTCATTTATCGACCGCTCAATGGCCACTAGCCAGGCGTCGATCCGTCGCCGATTAACGCCAAAATCCGAATGGCCGACGAGGGCGTGCGAATATAGGGCGAGCGTTGATCGATCGCCAGAGAGCGCAAAAATTTGCACATCTATAATATCGGGAAAGCCGAAAATCAGCGAGCGCTGGAGATATCGATAGCTCATTTCCTCAATATTCTGGTTGATTATGTGGACCCGGTTTTCTTGGGACACCATATTTTGCACGCGGACGGCAAGGTCGCGGGCCGGTATATGGTAGACCGGGCTGTTCCGGTCTGGCGTACCGGCGCACAATTGGGGTGGGCAGACCAAATATTGGTTCGGCGAAGTTGATTTTCTAAGCGTTGAAAAATCAACCGGCGCACGATCACCCGCATCTTGCGTGGATATTCGTATCGCGAGTACGGCGATAGCGACCAGAATGAGCCCGATACAGCAGCTGCGTCTAATATTTCCGCGTGTCAGAAATTGTTTCAAATTAAGGCTTCCCAAGAATATTAGTTTCGGGTATTAATACTTTGTTTACTTTATCATCTTCTTCATTAAGTTAATAATTATTAATAACGGTTAATAATTATTAAATAATAAGAGAAGCAATTAGCTTCCGTCAGTTCGTATTGGTGTTTATGGGCGTTTGCCCAATGTCGCGGCGCTAAATCGCGATTGTAGGTCTAATACTAACCGAGGGGACTGGCATGTTTGGTATTCATACTGGCGCAAACCAAAATATTAAAAATGACGTATCCGAGACAGATATAAATTTGTCGATCATTACTAGGATTTCTTTTGCTCTTGTCGTTACCGGGGCGGGAATTTCCACAATCGCTCTGCTCGACGCTTTCTTGCCGGCAAATCTATATGTCTACTCAGTGCTCGATAACCTCCATGCGTCGGTCGTTGGGTTGACTCTTTCCCTGATCGCGGCTGCCGGTATTGCCGAAGCGATTATTGGTATGCAAGGCGCCGCCGGCCGCAATTCAAATGGATTAACCGCCGTTGCCCTGGCACCGAGCATGAACAAGCAACTCGATGCAGAACGCCTACAGGCGATGCTGCATGTCTTGCGTTATCCTGTTCGTATCGACGGCGAATTCGGCCCGGCAACCGCGCGCGCGATCCAAGATTTCCAACGGGATGCTGAATTGGCAATTGATGGAAATGTTGGCCCTCTGACCCTTGAGGCAATGCAGAAGAAAATTGAATTTTCCGGTCGTAGCGACTGGGTTCTGCAGATCTTGCAGGAAAACCAGCCGATGCGAATGCAGGCTGCCCCTGTTCTTTCTTTGGTCGGTGCTCCTCGGGCTCGGGCAAGCTGATCCACGAATATGGGTAATCAACAAAGTTATTAGTCTCAAAGTAACTGGGGCGCGTTTTCCTAAGTTAGCGCCGGGAAATCGCGTCCTCATTTTTGGGTAATTTGGGGCATTGATGGGCGGGTGAATAGTAATCGACCGCGCGCCAATAAAATTTGCTATAGCTCACCCCATGACGGCGATTTCAAAAATTTCTGACACGTGACGGCAAAAGTCGAAACGCGCCCGGCGATCACCGATAAGATCGCGATGGGGCTTGCCGACTTTGTTGTGCGGCGACGTCGGTTTGTTCTGATTGCGAGCCTGCTAGCCGCATTGGCAGCGATATCCGGCCTTGGGCGGCTTGAATTCGTGACCGACTATCGGGTGTTTTTCGGCGAAAATAACCCCGAACTTATCGCGTTTGACCAATTTCAAGATACCTTCACCCGCAATGATAACCTCCTGTTTGTGGTCAAACCGAATGACGGCGATATTTTTGACGTTGAGCATCTGACGGCAATTGAGGCCCTGACCGCCCGTGCCTGGGAATTGCCCTACGCGTCACGGGTCGATTCGGTGACAAATTTTCAATATAGCCGGGCCATCGGCACGGCGCTCATGGTCGATGATTTGGTCCGCAATGCGCCCGCCATGTCGGCCGAGGCCCTGGCCACCCGACGAGCCGTTGCCCTTGCTGAACCACTATTGAACGGCAGTTTACTCGCTGCCGATGGGGCGGCGGCCGGGGTCAACGTGGTCTTTATTTTCCCCAATGTCGAGCTAAGCGAAGTTCCCACAGTCATGCGGGCGGCGACGGATCTGGTTGAGGGAATGGCGACAGCCTATCCCGATATTGAGTTCGCCTTGACTGGCGCCGTTGCGATGAATGCGGCATTTTCAGACGCGACCATTGCCGACGGGATGCTCTTATATCCGATCATGTTCGCAATCTTGATTTTGGTGACCGCCTTGTTTCTACGGAGCGTGACCGCGACGGTGGCGACAATGGCCGTGGTTATTCTTTCAACTGTAACTTCGGTGGGGGTCGCCGGGTATGCGGGCTGGCCGGTGACACCGGCCTCGGGCAGTGCGCCGGTGATCATTCTAACCCTGGCAATTGCCGACTCTATACATATATTGATCTCGATGACCGGTTATATGCGCCGCGGCGACACCAAGATCGAGGCGTTGAAGAAAAGTATAAAGGTCAATTTTCTTGCGGTTACGGCGACGTCTCTCACCACCTGTGTCGGCTTTCTGGCGCTCAATTTTTCCGATACAC
The DNA here is from genome assembly GCA_021774575.1 of Alphaproteobacteria bacterium. GTDB lineage: Bacteria > Pseudomonadota > Alphaproteobacteria > UBA6615 > UBA6615 > JAJFIX01. The sequence goes on from JAJFIX010000007.1 coordinate 165,794, forward strand.
CCCCCTTTCATCATTTGGGTAATGCGACAGCGGTCGGTATTGCCGCTGCCTGGTTCTATTCATTAACCTTTTTGCCGGCGACGCTGGCGCTCTTGCCAATGAACACTCGTCGCCGCGACGCGCCGGACGGACAATCTTCGTCGATGGCGACATTCGGTCATTTTGTCGTCCGGCGACATCGACCGATTGCCCTCCTGGTCGGGCTGGCTGGCTTGGGACTAATTGCGATGATTCCCAACATCGAGCTCAATGACGATTGGGTTGAATATTTTGATGAGCGGCTGGAGTTTAGACGCAACACGGAATTTGCCAGTAAATATCTAACCGGCCTCTATCTCATGGAATTTGCAATTCCGTCCGGGTCCAGCGGGGGTATTAACGATCCCGCCTATCTACAGGATCTCGACGCATTTACCGGCTGGCTGCGCGATCAACCGGAAATACTGCATGTTTTCAGCTATAGCGATATTGCCAAACGGCTGAACAGAAACATGAATGGCGATGACCCGGCATTTTATGCTTTGCCGGTCGACCGTAATTTGGCGGCCCAGTACCTGCTGCTCTACGAATTATCGTTGCCGCCTGGGCTGGACCTCAATGATCGTGTGAGCACAGATAAATCGGCGACCCGGGTGACCGCAACTATGAACAATGTTGCGACCTCGACGGTTCGTGAATTTATTGACCGCTCGGCTGGATGGTTTGACCAGAATGCACCGCCGGAAATGCGCTCTCAAGCGACCGGGGCAACGGTCCTGTTCGCCTATATTTCTGAGCGCAATATCAAATCGATGCTCGGCGGCAACCTGATCGCCGTGTTTCTAATCGCCGTAATTATGATGGTGACGCTTCGCAGCACCCTGCTCGGCGGCATGAGCCTGATCCCGAACTTGTTGCCGATTTTGATGACTTTTGGCATCTGGGCTTTGCTGGTTGGGCGGGTCGGGTTGGCATCGGCGACCGTTACCGCGACCTCCCTCGGTATAGTCGTCGACAACAGTGTGCATTATCTCACTAAATATTTAAGGGCGCGGCGCGAACAGGGGCTAAGCCCGGAGGAGGCGGTCATTTACGCTTTCGAAACAGTCGGCCTGGCCATTTTGGCGAATGCGGCTATCCTGGCAGCAGGGTTTTGCGTCCTAGCATTTTCGACATTTCGTGTTACGGCGGAGATGGGGCGCCTTACCGCAATTGCCATCGTCGTTGCGCTGGCAGTTGATTTTCTATTACTACCGGCCCTCCTATTGATGGGAGCGCGACAAAGAGGAAAACCATGGAAATAGTGGGTAAATTGATTGGGCCAATATATGGTATGCTAGCCGGGCTCTTCTTTCTGGCAAACCCAACTCACGTTGTGGCACAGAGTGATCAGGAGCGAGGTTTTGATATCGCTGCGCGCAGCGATCGTAGCGATCGTGGTTTTGGTGACAGCGAAGTTCGAATGACGATCGTCAGCCGAAATAACACCGGTGAGGAAACCAGCCGTCGGCTCTTGCTTCGAACTCTGGAAGTTACTGATGAAAGTTTTGGTAATCGTAGTTTGGTAATATTTCTGTCGCCCGAAGATGTTGCGGGCACGGCTTTGCTAACTCACGCGAATATTTTGACCTCGGATGATCAATGGCTCTTCCTGCCAGCTCTTGGCCGCGTCACTCAAATCAGCTCGGCAAACAAAACCGGTTCCTTTGCCGGGAGCGAGTTTTCATTCGAAGATTTTGCGTCCCAAGAGCTCAATAAGTTTGAAAATCGGTTTTTGCGCGAAGAGGCCTGTGACGACTTTCAGTGCGATGTTATCGAACGAATTCCGCGCTACGAGCTCTCCGGATATTCCCGCCAAATTAATTGGATCGACCAGCAAAGTTTCCAGCTTCGAAAAGTGGAGTTTTACGATCGTGGAGGCAGTTTGCTGAAGGTCCTAACCCTGAACGAATACAGAGAATATTCGGGCGGCTACTGGCGGTCTCACCTACTCTCGATGCGCAACATTCAGACCGGTAAATCGACCGACCTTATTTATGATACGTATGAGTTTGATGTTGGCATAGTGGCCGCGGACATGGAGAGTGATGCCCTGGGCTCGGACTAATTGACGGGCTAATCGTCTTTGAATTCCGTGCCGATGGCGAGGGCCAGCCGGACCAACTGGGAAAGGCCCTTTGTGTTGGTTTTTTCCATGATATGGGCACGATGGACCTCGACAGTGCGTGGGCTAATTCCCAAATTTCGCGCGACTTCCTTATTGCTGTTTCCGACCACGAGCAAATCAAATACATCTCGTTCGCGCGGGGTTAGTAAATCAATTTGGGCCGCCGCGCGTTTGGCGTTGGATCGTGGTGTTGGTTTGGGGAGTGGCGAACTCATCGCATCGCTGACTCGGCGCACGATTTCATCGGGTGCGTAGGGTTTTTCAATGAAGTCAGCGGCACCATTTTTCATCGCATCGACGGCCATTGAAAGGTCGCCATGACCAGTTACAATAACAACTGGTAACTCCGGAACTTTTCCCGCGAGATGACGTTGTAATTCGAGCCCAGTCATGCCCGGCATACGCACATCGGCAAGGACGCAACTTGTCGTAACATCGGACCCTTGATAGGCCGCCAGAAAAAATTCTGCCGAGGGAAAATCCTCGACGTCTATATCCGCAGATTCGAGCAGTAATCGCAAAGATTCGCGAACGGCATCGTCGTCGTCGATTACATAGACCTTATTATTTGGCGCCATAGCTAAACTCCAACGGTACTGTAGTGGCCTTGCTGCGACCTTTGATCCGCCTGAACTGTTGTTGGTAAATTGATACTAAGGCAGGCCCCACCAAGAGGGCCAACACCAAAATCGATATCACCGCCATGGGCCTCGATTATCGAGCGGCAGATCGCCAGACCAATTCCCATGCCTTGGTCTTTTGTCGTAACAAATGGAGAAAACCATTCGGATTGATAATCGTCGGGAAAGCCGGGGCCGTTGTCTTCGATTTTGATTTTAACGTGATCTTCATCGCGTAAATTCGTGCTGATCTCTATTTTCGGGTTCGTAGTCCCTTCGATGGCGGAGACCGCGTTACGCAATAGATTGACGATAACTTGCTGCATCTGCACCCTATTGACAGGGATTAAAGGTAAGTCATTGGACAGGTCAAATTTGAGTGAGATACGATTTTGTCCGGCGCTGTCGCCTCCGCTCGGCAGCGCCAATTCACAGGCTTCAGATATCACCTCATTAATTGGTTCGGGAGCAAATTCAACGCGGCCCGATCGCACCAGTTCACGCACTCCTTGAATAATACGGCCAGCCCGGTCTGCTTGGGTAACAGCTTTGCCAAAAAGATTGGAAATTTGTGCCGGTGAATCGGCGGCGCCTTTGTCCAGAATTTTCTGGCAAACGGAAAGATAGTTGGAGATAGCTGTCAGTGGTTGATTTAGCTCATGTGCCAGAACAGAAGACATTTGGCCAATTTCAGCCGCGCGGGCGGCTGACGAAATTTCCGCGCCGAGTTCGCGCAGTCGTGTCTCGCGTAGAAGGCGCAATTTTTGCCGTTCGATCTGTTGGCGGAGAGATATGTCGACACCGAGGACGTAGACTATGTCGAGAACATTCGCGTCGTTAAAATTTGAAATAAAGTTAAACTCGACCACCCGGCCAGTGCCGTCTGGAAATTCAATGTGCAGTTCCTCGGTCACTGTGATGCCGGCCAACCCTTCACTCACCGCGCGCCGTACCACTGCGTCCAATGCCGGTCCCATGATTGATTTGACACTCTGTCCAGCAAGTGATGCCGACGGCCTTGCATACCAGTCGCCGCAAGTTTGATTGGCAAACAGAATATTTGTGTCGGAGTCGACGGCGGCAATGAGTACTGGCAGGCTGTCGGTAAGCAACCGCAATTGTTCTTCACTCTCGCGCAAACTATCTTCGGCGCGTTTGCGATCGGTGATGTCGGAAAAGGTAATGACCGCACCGACTAAATGTTCGCCGCGCATCAGCGGTGTACTCTTATACTCGACTGGAAAACTGCTGCCGTCTTTGCGCCACAACACCTCGTCTTTTGTTTGCCTTGGGGTGCCATCGGTGCAAGCTGCATACATCGGGCACTCGCTGAGGGGGTAAGGCGTTCCGTCCTCGTGGCTATGATGGATCAGATCGTGGATTTGCAGGCCAATCAATTCTTTTGGCGTATAGCCGACAATTCGGGCTGCTGCCGGGTTAACAAATGTGACGCGGCCCTTTGTGTCGAGCCCATAAATGCCTTCACCGGCAGCCTCAAGAATCATCCGATTTCCAGTGTCCGTGATCTGTAATTGGCCGATCAGCGATTCACTGTTCATGCGGGTTTCGAGACTATCTATGTAGGCAAGGTTCCAATTTCGGGCAAATCTCGTCAGAAATCCGGCAAACATCAGCACCATTAGTGCGAGGCCCATATATTCTTTCTGTAACTGTGACACCAATGTTGCCATCAGAAAAAAATTAGCGGGCAGCATAAAGGCAAAAAATGCCGGCGGATGGGTCGCCGCTGTGGCCAGCGCACCGGCGGTCATTCCTGCAACTGTAATGGCGACAATAGCCTGTAATACTGGCGCTTCGGACTGGAATATCAATGGCACGGCGGCGGCCCAAATAAGCCCAGCCGCGCCGCTGCCGAGGGTATATAATCGCGCCCAGTTGCGGGAGTTTTCAAATCGCGTTGGGCTCGCTCGATAGGCCTGGATCATGCCAATTCTGATCAAGCAGACAATCCACATTGTTGCCAGCCACAGTGCCAGGGGTATCGTTGGAACTTCACCATAGGCGATGACGGAAATGATAGCGGCGTTCACCGCATTTGCCGTCAGGGCGATTTTGGACTCGTAAAGCTGCCGAATTCGCTCTTCAAAAAGGGTGCGCGCGCCAGTTTGAGGCGCGTCGTGCGCATGTCTGCCCAGGGTGATATCTTGGGCGGTGTGTGTATCGAATTGGGTCACGGTAAATTGCGCTACGATGCTGTTTCTAAAAATTGACTAAATTGACTAATAGGGCGCTTCATCTTCTTTCGATCCTATAGGGTGCCTCACAAGGGTGCTGCATGGCAATATTTTCCTTTAATCTGCGTTTGGTGATGCTCCGGCAGCTTGCCGAATTTCAGCCGCCCCAGCATCGGGACTGTCCAAACTCGTTGGATCGAGATCGCTGCCTCGTACGACTTGTTGTGTGGCGGCATCCCAGCAGCCCGAATTGCCCAACCAGGCGCGGAATGCATCACCTTCAGGCCCGTCTATATCTTTAACGATTTCAATGCCTTGGCGCAGGCCGTTTAGAATATAGGGAGCGCAAATCGGTAGGCAACCGCTCTCCGTAGAACTGGTTGGGTCGGTCAAGCAATTTTGAACCGCCCCATTTAACACCAGAGGATCGGCTGGCGCCGCATAGCTCATCAAAAAGACTGCGATAAGTACTGAGATAAAAAAGATGAGCGAGCGGACAGGGCGAAAAAGCGTGCCAGGTCCACCGGGAAACATGAGGTATCTCCATTTATCACGAGTAAAATCGTAACCGCAGGCCACCTTAAACTAGAAGGTGTATATCAAGAAGAATTAGGAATAATACTTAATTATTACCATAAAGATAAGAAAAAATTAAATACGGGCCGCCTTGACGTCGGATCCTTTGAAATAGGGCAAATTATCCCGCGGCGAGCAGCCCATGACCGCAATTCGCTCGGCAATTTTCAGCGCTTTTTGGTACTTGCGCTCGTTTTCCGGTTCGGTATGGGCTTCAATGGCGGTGCCGCAAATGGCGATCCCGCAGCTCGATTGCAGAGTGCGAATATAACGACCATTTGTCAGGCCGTCGGCGATGATAGAGATATCGAAAGTCTCTTGACGGCGTACGGCGATACCGGTCTTGACCAGATAGGTACGCAATCTCGCTTCGGCTTTGAGGACGATGTCCCAATATTCGGATTCTGATCCGGTTTCCTCCGCCGAGACCAGCTCGAAGGCCCGGCAGAAGGCCAAAAATACATGCTCTTTCGGGGTCCCCCCGGTCCATGCGGACCGTCCGAGACTGCCCCAAACGGTGGTGTCGAGGTCCTTGGCAATCGATGGAACCTTATCAAAGAAGATGCGATGCAGGCTAACCTCGCCCATTGGCGTATCGCCGCTGCGCTCGTGATAGATGTCAATTGAGGCATGGGCGCCGCAGAGGGGACATGCATCCTCGCTATAGACCGCCTTTCGATAGACCATCGAACAGCGCAACCCGTCGGGCCGCTTGCCCTCGCAGATAAAGTAGCCGTGGGTATCGCTTTCCTTGTCATGGGCCTGATTGACCCAGTTGAACCGGTTGCGGAACTGCATGAAGGAGCGTCGATGGTTCCATAGGACCCATTCGAGTTTCTCGATCGGGCCAAATGTCGTCCAGTTGGAGCTGACATCGATGACCACACATTCGGATTTGTCTTTTGCCGCCCGCAGCCCGCGTCCAACGGTCTGGCCCCAGAGAACTTTCGATAGGGTCGGGCGCAAATGCACAACAATATTGCAATGGGGATTGTCCCAACCTTCCGCCAACACGCCGACCGAAATCAATGCCTCCAGCTCTCCTGCCTCGTGCTTGGCCAACAGGCGCATGCGCTCGGCTAGTGGTGTGCTGGCGGTGATGATGGCAGCGGAAATCTCGAGAGTTTCAATATGGGCAAGTGTTCTCTCTGCGACCGCGACATCCGGGCAAAACCAGGCCGAAACCGGTCGCGGCTTGACCTTGGCGCGTTCTTCAAGATAGGCCGACGTGGCGTAGTCGAGCATCGACGAATTGATGATCGCCGAGGAAAGGGTTGCCACCGGAAAATCCCCGGCGGTGACATCGATATCGCCGAGTTCCAGGTCGTGAATGAAATGACACCGGTAGCGCGGTTTAACCAAAATACCGTCGGCGATCAGCTCTTCAACATCGGCGCAATCAAGAATCGAATCGAAAACCAGCCCCAGCTGATCCCGCTGATCGCCGGTGCGTCGCTCCGGCGAAGCGGTCAGACCGATCAGCCGGGCGCTCTCTTTGCCGTTTTTCTCGAAATCCTCGAAAATTCGCTTATAGCCTTGGCCAACCGGTGAGACCCGGTGGGCCTCATCGATGATGATGAGGTCGGCCTCGGGCACCGCCCTGGCCATGATCTCCTTGCCGCGCATACTGGTCGACAACATGACGTCGCAATCGGCAAAACTGACACCCGAATCGGCAACTTCGAGTTTGAGCACCCGATGCCTTTTGGCCAATTCCCGGGTCAATTGCTCCAACAGCACCAGCCGGTGACACAGGACGATCACCTTTTTACCGTGATAAAAGCGTTCAATAAGCTCGCTGGCGAGCACAGTTTTTCCGGCCCCGGTAGGAGCCTTCAGGATAAAACGCCGATGCGCTTGCACGATCGTCGGAAACCGATCGATCACCTCTTTTTGCCATTTTCGAAGTTGCATTAAATTGTCAGGCCGAAATTTGTGGGCGGGATAGTCAGCGCGCTAGTCTACATGATGAGTCGCGCAATTAGTATGATCTTTCCGGCCGATATTGGATCAAATTGTCGCAAATGCGCACGCCAAGACCGGTGCCCGAACTCGCGTCACCTAATCTAATGTTAAGAAATATGACAATGGCTCGTATTTGCGGTACCGTGTGTGGTTTTTGAGACAGTATATAAGGTGCAGAATGGCCCGAATTCTGATTGTTGAAGATAATCTCGAAATGCTCGAGATACTTAAAATGTCCCTGGAAAAGGCAGGCTACGACGTCATCATTGCGTCTGGCGGCCAAGCGGGGCTCGACGAATATAACAAGCATCAGTTTGATCTTGTCATCACCGACATTGTCATGCCCGACGTCGATGGGCTGGCCTTCGTCAAAGCCGTCCGGCTGATCGATAAGACGACAAAAATTATTGCGATCTCGGGTGGTGGTGGTGAAATGGAGGCCTCCTACGCCCTCAATGTCGCCGATATCTATGGCGCGGATTACGAACTCTATAAGCCCTTCGCCCTCGAAGAGCTCCTGCAAATGACCAAGGCCTGCCTGGCTGTTTAACTAAAGGCACCGCGCCGCATATTCACCCAAGATTTTGCATCATTCCAACACGCCCTTGACAAACATCCAAATGTTGTGCAATAAACAACAAATGATAGAATAGTAATTCGATAAAAAGGATGTATCCAATGATAACGGTCCCGATGAACCCCAATCGCCCCCGCACCCCAGCCCTTCCCGACAACCTGGACCCCACCCCGGCCTCTGACGCGATGGCCAAGGAGCTGGCCGCGATCCTGCCCACACCAAATATCAAACTGACATCGCTCATACCCCCAGAGCCCACCCCGGCCTCAACGTCCGCAACCCCTTCGCGCCCCCCGACCGAGCAGGTCAAAAAAATGCGCGCGCTAAATAAACAGCAGCACCAGACTCTGCGGGCCGGCCTCGAACCCGGCGTCGAAAACCTGATCATGCAAACTGTTCTGCCCGCCAAACGGGCGGCGATCGAGGCTTTCACCGACGGCCGTGACCGCCCCGGTTTCACCGACGTCAACGACCCCTACACCCACTGCCTGCGCGACATCGAGCGCCGCATCGACGGCAGCGGTTTTGCCAAATTGAATTAGGGGCAGTCGACCGCGACGACCTCACCTGCCGGGCGATCACCCAGGTCGCCTCCGAGCACGAGACGATCCGCGCCACCACCGACCCAATTGAACGCGAACGCCTGCAGCACGAAGTGCCA
>JAJFIX010000008.1 GCA_021774575.1 Alphaproteobacteria bacterium
CCTTTGCGCTGGATCCGGAGCTGAAAGTGCTGGTTGACGCCGCCACCGACGAGGAGAACGGCCAAACCCCGTCCGTCATCGGAGCGTTCCCCAACAGCAACCCAACCATGATCGGCATCGAAACCCCCGACGGCACCAAACGCTTCGTCGAAATCCCCGAGGGCGACACCGACTTAAATCATATCCTCCACTTCATCCCCGATACGCGCAATCCAACCCACATCACCATCAGACGCCCCGGCGAGGACCCGGTCACCATCCCCATGCCGAGCAACAGCGAGCTCATGCGCATGCTTGGCCTCGATGCTGAGGCGCTGGCGGAGGCAGGGGGCGGGGTTACGGTTGGGCCCCAGGACCGCTTGTTCCTGCCAGATCGCCGACCGGAGCGGGTGGGGGAGGACTCTGGTTCGGTCTCGGGCAACGATCCTGATTCAATGCTTGACCCTGATCCGGACACTGACCCCGACTCTGCTATTCAGTCAACGCCCGGTTCTGATCCGGTAGCGGGGCCAACCGATACGAGAGATCCAAGTGGATCGGGATCGTTGGAAAATGATCGGGAAAATATTACCGAGAACCAGTCTGATTTGGAGGTGCTGCGTCTCCTAAATGATACCCGCAACGAGGCAAGGGTTACAGAGCTGACTTTCCTGGGCGCGACCAATTTTCCAAAATTGCGACCAGAACAACTCGACCGAATTTCTCTTGTTCTCGGCTTGGGGACAACCCCCATTGGTATCGCAACAACGACCGGCACTGTATTGACCGCCCTCTCAGCCAAGCGAATCATTACCTCTGCCGTTGCGAGGATGGGTGCGGCCTCGCTCGGTGGCCCTATAGGGATTGCCGTGGGGGTTAGCGTTGGGGTCGCGGCAGTTGGCCTCAGCATTGCGAGTGGGATTGTTGCCAATAACGCAAGCCTCAGGAGAGAAGAGTTGGCCAACATCGAACACGCCTACGAAATATGGCAAGCACAAAACGATGGTAGTTTGCCCGACGGTTTTGAAATAGAGGGTCAGTTCCAAACCTTCCTGGATGGATTGACGCCGGCTGGCCAGCGGGACTATTTCAACACTTTGATTGACGCCGGTATTATCGACCGCGATGCCCGTCTCGATCCGGGACAGGAATTGCGACCGGGTGAGGCGTTCGAGGATATGAACGAACTGGTCATCGATTATGCGACAAGTTTCGAAAGCGTTACGGCTCAGGTTTTGAGTCAGAGCATGTTTGAGCAAATTCGATCCGAAGGTCAGTTAGGCCTCTTTCGGGGAATTCAACAGGAGCTCGTAAATTTCCGGGAGTCGATCCGCAATAGCGCGATGCTGGAGGACAGGTTCGGGAATACCATCGATGGTAGAATAGAGCGGTTGGCCGGAGAAATTGAAAGACTTGAGAACAGGTTAGAGGTAGCCGAGGAGGTTAAAAGACGTCAGAGCAGGTTATAAATGAGCGCTACACGGTAGGACGATAGGCTCCGCTTATGTCCGCAATTTCGCGCCGGATAGCCGGCCTTTCAGGCGGCATTCCGGCGCTATTTTTTCATGGATTTCGCCAATTTCCAGGAAGCCCAGTAAACGTAGAGTAAGGATATGCTAATTCCAGCAAAGGTCGTAATATATATATTGCCAGATACTGACAAATTAACAGATAGGACCTCAATATAAGTGACAAAAGCCTCATCAGTTGGGCCAGGCATCCGCAAAAGTGTATTTCCGGAACTATAAATAACAGCCACAACGAGGAAATTTATCTTCCGGTTAATTCCTAAAATCGAAAACCAGAGTGTCGCCGCGGAGATTAGGAGTCGGCCTATCCAATAAAAACTATCAACCTGATATGTCTTCGAAGATAGGTTCGAGACCAAAAACAACCCATCGGTAAGCAATTGAAATATAAGGAGCGCGATGGCGGTGATTAGGGCCGCCTTCATCAATTTCGGCCAATTCGAAAAACTTGGCAAAAACTGCTTGGAAGTTTTTTTTGTACGGAACATTTAGGTGAGATCATCCCATTAAAACGAATGTAAGGCAAGAGTCATATATGGTTTCTTCAGTATATAGTTGTATAATTTTGTTTTCGGCAAGAAAATATCATGCCCACGCCGGATATCAAGCTGACGTCTCTCGTGCGCCCGGGACCTGCCCCCGCCACACCATCGGCAACCCCGTCGCGCCCCCCGTCCGAGCAGGTCAAAAAAATGCGCGCGCTAAATAAACAGCAGCACCAAACCCTGACCGCAGGCCTGGAGCCCGGCACCGAACGCCTGATCATGCAAAAAGTCCTGCCCGCCAAACGGGCGGCGATCGAGGCCTTCACCGACCGCCGGGTCCGCCCCGGCTTTACCGACGTCAACGACCCCTACACCCATTGCCTGCGTGAAATCGAACGCCGCATCGAAAGCACCGGTTTTGCCAACGCGATCGACCGCGACGATCTGACCTGCCGGGTGATCGCCCAGGTCGCGTCCGAGCACGAGACGATCCTGGCCGCCACCAATCCGACCGAGCGCGAGACCATGCAGCACGCCCTGCCACAGACAGTCAT
>JAJFIX010000009.1 GCA_021774575.1 Alphaproteobacteria bacterium
TCTATCAACTTCTGAGCTACAAAGGGGAGGTGGATCTTGAAGCAAAACTCGACGAATGGGAGCGGTTTTACAACTTCGCCAGACCCCACGGCGCTTTCAATGGAAAAATACCTTACGAGGCGCTCAGAGAAAAACTATAAACCTGAATTCGGATGTCCCACGAGTAACCGCAGGTTACACTCGGGGTCTCGCGGCCCAATCTTCGAGTTTTCTGCCCAACAACAAAAATTCGGACAACACTCCGTTCGACATCCGCTACAGGAGACGTTTGCCCATTTGGCCTAAATATAATGAAGCATGCCCATAGCCGAGCCGTGGCGATGGTGAGTGCCAAAATACTGCGTCGGCAGAAACCTGGGTACCATGCGATCTGTCTCCTGCATGGGGGCGTCTATTCCTGCTGAACCGTTGTGTCGGCGATGAGATCGTTTATGCTGTTGGCAATCTGCCCGAGCGACTCTCGAAATCCGTTCATTGCTTCGTGTGGATCGACGGTGTTGAGCGGTGATCTTGCACTAAGTTGCTCTGACGCGACGAGCCGGGAAGATTGGGCCTCGACAAGATGAATGCGCGCGCTGATTTCAACCGACGGCGGTGCTTCATTGGCGCTGGCGGTGATATTAAAATCGTCGAAGATTGTAAATAGGTGATATTCCGCGGATACGGCCTCGGCCTCGGCGCCAATCGCAGTAACCAAGCCAAGATTGTTCAGAGATTCGGCCAGAAATGATTGGATGATCCTCGGCGGCTTATCAACCCACCTGGCGTCTGATAAATATTGAACCTCGTTCGCCTGCGGTATGACGGCGATCCGGTCGATTGCGAGAGCAGCCGGCATTTCCGGTTCATGCACAATCACGATCGGTCTGTCTTGCCCGAGCACCGTTTGAGTGTTAATTGCGGTCATCGGGTCAATTCTGAAGAGGCGAGGGGCAGGACCGGATCCGGGCAATTCAACCAACGGACCGCAGCCGGACAGGCTAACCAGGCAGACAGCGATTGTGGCAGCGCTTGCACGCACGGCCACGAAGAGGTCACGCATCATGATCTACTCACTTTGATATTCAGGGATATTCGATCCGAAAATTGTCTCAGCCGCGCTTTGGTCGAAGTCTGTCGCGACGCTATTGAGGACCGAGGTCAGGCGTCGCAGGTCGGCGACGAGTGACGAGATTTCCGGCAAACTGCCGGCTGAAAACGCACTCGCCGATGAGAACAATTGTTCGGCCTCGGCGGTTATCCGAATGGCCCGGATACTCGCAGCGTTGAAATTTTGTGCGGTCTCATGGGAAACGGCGGCAACGTCGCCGGTGATGGTGACTAGGTTGGCGAGGAGCTCAGTCAGTAACTCTTGATTCTGCGGGCTTAGAACATGCGTTACCTGTTCGGCCGCGCCACGAATATCGCCCAGTGCTGCGGGTATATTTGCCATGAGATTTTGTATGGTCGATGGCTCTGAGGTTATGCGCCCGTATCTTTGTTCATCACTCGGCGCCAGTAGCTCGGTGGAAACACCGCCTGAGACTTCTATGTAGGAGACGCCGGTGAGCCCCTGGACCTCCAATTTTGCAACCGCATCGATGGTGATCGGCACGGAATCGTCAATTGTCACGACAACCTGTACCAGATGAACGTTATTTTCATATATACCAATTGAGCGAACTTGGCCGACGGGTATGCCATTGAATCGGACGTCACCGCCGACGCTTAACCCCGAGACTGATCCCGATATTAGAATTTCATATTCGACATATTCGACATCGAATTCACTACGCACCAACCAGATCATCGTGGCAAAAAACACTGCCAGACCAGCAACGACAAAGGAGCCAATAAGTAGGTAGTTTGGTTTGTTTTCCATTATGCCTCAAAAGGTCGGGCGGCGCGACCACGCGGTCCATGGAAGTACTCATGGACCCATGGGTGGTCGACATTCAGTAATTCTTCGATCTGACCGATATATTTCACCTTCTTGTCAGCCAAAACGGCGACACGATCACAGGCAGCATATAATGTGTCGAGATCATGAGTGACCAATATGACGGTGATGCCCAAACTCTTCGACAGCTCCTTTATGAGGCTATCAAAGGCAGCGGCACTGATTGGGTCAAGGCCGGCTGTTGGTTCGTCTAGTAACAGAATATTTGGGTCCAGAGCCAGGGCGCGCGCCAATCCGGCGCGCTTACGCATGCCGCCGGATATATCGGAAGGCAATTTTGGCCCAGCGTCAGGTGGCAGGCCGACAAGGGCGATTTTCAGGGCGGCGATTTCGCCCATGAGTTCCTCGCTTAAGCGCAGATGTTCCTGCAGCGGAACCTGAACATTTTGTGCCACCGTAAGAGACGAGAACAGGGCGCCGTCCTGAAACAGCACGCCCAATCTTCTGCTAATCGATCGCTTTTGTTCGCGCGTCGCTGCGGTCGCGCAGATGCCGTCGATCCAGATTTCGCCGTCGTGTTGTTGGTTCAACCCCACAATAGTCCTAAGCAAAACTGATTTGCCTGTCCCCGAGCCACCGACGACACCCAATATCTCACCTTTGGTGATGTCGAGATCCAAGTCTTCGTGAATGATCTTAGTGCCAAATTTATTGGTGATGCCGCGCAGCCGAATTATCGAGTTCATGCTGGTCACTACGATCAGATTCCCAACGCGGTGAACAATATGGCGAAAGCAGCATTTATGACGATGACTAGAAAAATCGCTTCGACGACGGATTTTGTCGTTTGCTTGCCGAGACTGACAGCGCTGTTTTCGACCATCAATCCTTCAAAGCAACCGCACACTGTGATGACGACAGCAAACACCGGCGCCTTGAGGACGCCCAGCCAAAGAGACCAGCCCTGTAGCGCCTCGCCAGCACGTTCGATAAACACAACTGGCGAAATTCCCAAGGTGACCCAAGCGACAAAGGCACCGCCAACAAGACCCATGAAGTTGGCAAACAGTGTCAGCACTGGCAGCGCAATGACGAAGGCGATGAGCCGCGGCACGACGAGGACTGTCATTGGGCTCATGCCGATGACCTCCATCGCATCGATCTCTTCGTTCAACTTCATCGATCCAATATGGGCGGTGAATGCACTACCGGACCGTCCGGCAACCATGATGGCGGTCAACAATACGCCGAGTTCCCTGAATATCGAGATGGCCAACATGTCGACAACGAAGATTTCAGCGCCGAATTTGCGTAGCTGAAAGGCGCCCTGCGTCACCAGAACGCCGCCGATCAGGAACGCGATCAGGCCGACGATCGGCACCGATCGAGTGCCGATTGCCTCCAATTGATAAGCGGTGGCGCGCCATCTCAATTGTCCCGGGTGCCTGAGGGCGATCGACATGGTCGCCAATAGTCGGAGCATAAACGCCATCAAGGCGCCGAGCAGTCCCAAAACACGCAGTGTGTTTTCACCGATTTCCGTGAGAATTCTAATAATTACAGGCTGTATTGGCGGGGCAATTTCGCAATAGCGGTAGCTATCGCTCACATGGTCAAGCAAGGCGCTGTGTGTGGGGTTGGCACCATCGACGACGACGCTTGCCCCTGCTCGCTGGAAAAGTTTTACAACTTTTTGCACCAGCCAGGCTCCGGTGGTGTCAAGGGTTTGGAGTTTGCTTAGGTCGATGACAACTGATTGGGCGTCGCCGGTTGGAAGCTGAGACAGCAGATTTTCGAACTCACCGGCAGACTGGCTATTGAGATGTTCGCCAATAAAAATTCGCTTTTCGGCGTTGGTGTCATCGACAGTCAACAACATGTCGCACTGCTCCGATCGGCCGTCTCGTCAATGCGGTGCTGTAAAACGTTACAGCTGGGAAGGGGGGCGATTGACACATTATCCCGGTGCGCCAACGCCGCCATATGCAACGCCGGAAAGAGCCGACATCTCGGTTTTCCAGGTGATCAGGTCTTCTCGATTAAATTGGTTCAGGTGCTGGTGTCCGCAGGCGCGGGCTAAGATCTTCATCAATTCGATTGAGGCCTCGAAGAAACGGGCCAATTGCTGGGCAGATTTTTCAACTTGTAGACGCGCCTCAAGTCCCGGGTTTTGAGTAGCAATGCCAACCGGGCAATTGTTGGTATGGCAAGCACGCATTCCCAAGCAGCCGATCGCTTGCAGTGCCGAATTTGAAACGGCAATGGCGTCGGCGCCCAGCGCCAGAGCCTTGGCAAAGTCGGCCGGTGTCCGAAGTCCGCCGGTGATAACCAACGAGATATTGGACTGTTCCGAGAGGTCAAGATGTGCTCGTGCACGTGCTAGAGCCGGAATCGTGGGCACCGATATATTATCTCGAAAGATCAACGGAGCCGCGCCGGTGCCACCGCCGCGGCCATCCAGTATTATATAGTCAACGCCGATATCGAGCGCGGCATCAATGTCTTTCTCGATGTGTTGTGCTGATAACTTGTAGCCAATTGGTATGCCCCCGGTCGTTTGGCGAACCTCGTCGGCAAATTCGCGTATTTGCGAGGTGGTCGTCCATTCAGGAAATCGGGCAGGCGAGATTGCGTCTTCGCCTTCATTCAGGTTTCGAACCTTGGCAATTTTGCCTTTCACCTTGTGACCGGGTAGATGCCCACCCGTACCCGTCTTTGCCCCCTGACCTCCTTTGAAATGGAAGGCTTGCACGGCGGTTAGTTTTTTCATTGAGAAACCGAAACGGCCCGAGGCCATTTCGTAGAAGTAACGTGAGTTTGCTGCCTGTTCCTCCTCCAACATGCCGCCTTCACCAGAACAAATGCCGGTGCCTGAAAGTTCCGCGCCGCGGGCAAGCGCAACCTTCGCCGATTCCGACAGGGCGCCGAAGCTCATGTCGGAGACAAAAAGTGGAATTTTGAGTGTAAGAGGTTTGCTGGCGCCGGGGCCGATTACAACATCCGTACCGATGGGTTCGTCATCGAGCAATGGCGGTGTATCAAGCTGCGCTGTGACGAATTGCAAATCATCCCACAAAGGTAGTTGCTGACGGGGCACGCCCATCGCCTGAACAACACCATGATGGCCGGTTTTTTCCAGGCCATTACGGGCATAGTCTTGAATGAGATTAACGTGGGGCTCCTCAGCGCCGCCATGGATATCCGCAAATAGGCCGAGATAGTCGTCTCGCGCATAGGGTTGCGGGTTTTTTATCTCCCACCCGGCGATTTCATCTTTGTCGACCCAGACCTGGCCGTCTTCAATCGTTGAGCCGAATTTGTGAAGTTTTTCGTCATTATTGTACTGGCTGACGCCCGTATCGAACCGATAATCCCAATTGTGCAAACCGCAGATCAGATTGTCGCCCTCGACCCGCCCGTCTGACATCAGCGCGCCGCGATGTTGGCAGCGTCCGTAGAGCACCGAGACCTGATCATCATACCGGACGACGACGAGATCGACTTTAGCCACAAGCGCATATCGCGGCTGGCGATCGTTCAATTCGTCCCATTCAAATATGGCAATCTTGTTCATAGGTTTTTACTTTCGCTCATGGGTACTCTGGTTAAGGCGGGGCGGATAGGCTGAGTTTCTGACAGTGAAACGATGCAAAATCCTCTGCTGGGCAAACCTGAACTACGAGAAATTCAGCTGTGGGCTGCAACACTACTCATTAATTGGATTCGCGTGGCGCCCAAAAGGTTACACTTGTAGGTCAAAGTTTTTTCGGCATGGTGGAGTAGGAGGCCACGCTTGAACCTTGGAGGACCTATTGATAAGCTCAGGTTCCTATCAGCACGTTCGTCTTCTCGAATTAGATCGTGCGAGGAGCGTAATGGTTACCGAAAATCACAACTAATTGAACGCAAACTGGTAGGGCGCGCCCTGGAACCGAGTGAAAAGAGTGAGCAGGAACTTGTCCAACGCCTGAAAGATAAGGACCCGGCGGCGTTCGAAATATTTGTTCGCGCCCATGCCGGATCCATGCTTGCGGTAGCTCGCAGAATAGTACGTGACGAGACTATTGCGGAAGATTGTGTGCAGGAAGCGCTGTTGTCGGTATATCGGAATATTGAAAAATTCGAAGGTAGATCGGCTTTAGGAAGCTGGGTGCATCAAATCACGGTGAACGCCGCCCTCAACCAGCTGAAAAAGCAAAAAGGGCGTAAAGAACTGTCACTTGACCCTCTTTTGCCGATGTTTGATGACGGCAGTTTGCGGGTTGAACCGCGGGTTCAAGTTGACCAGACACCTGAGGATATCGTTGGTAACGAAAAATTGCGTAAGTATGTACTTGAACAAATTGAAAGTTTGCCGGATCCTTTTCGGGTCGTCCTTATCTTGAGAGATATAGAGGGTTTCAGCACGTCAGAGGTGGCCGATTTCCTTGGCGATACAGTAGCGGCGATAAAAACGCGTCTACACCGAGCGCGTTCGGCACTGAAAAAACTCCTCGAGCCAATTTGGTCGGAGGACAGATGATGGCAGCAATAATACGATCGCTTCGTTCCGGTTGTTACCAAAACCTGCCGGGCATGATTACGTGCGTCGAATTTGAAGATTTTATCTTGGATTATTTGGAAGGCTCACTGCCTAAAAGACAGCGTATAATTTTTGAAATTCACCTCGCGGTTTGTCGTGAGTGCCGCGATTATTTGACGGCTTACAAAAAGACGATTGAACTTGGAAAGAGGATATTTGAGGGCACCAATGCGTCCGTCCCTGAATCTGTTCCAGAAGACCTGATTGCAGCTGTTTTGGCCGCACGATCTTCGGCAGAATGACTTTTTTCTCAGCGAACCTGTAACCTCAAAGCGATTTCACGCATCTAACTAATAGGATCGCCTCGAACCAAGTGCAATCGTTCTTGGGAATGTGGGGCCTATTGGCGGGAGCGTGACGGGAATGGTCGATGCGTTAGACGAGTTGGTTTGGCATTGGGTTGCCGATAAAGAGTCCATTGCCGAAGGCCGCGTCAGATCAGTTTCCGCCGGTACCAAGTCGTTGGCACTCGTTCATTTTTCCGGTTGTTTTGCCGCGATGGATAATCATTGTCCGCACCAAGGGGGCCCATTGGGCGAGGGCTCGATAGAAACCGGCGTTGATGGCAAATGTTGGCTGAGATGCCCGTGGCACGGTTGGGATTTCGATCCCCTGACCGGTTCGCCGCCGGGTGGGCATGAAGACACCGGTCAGCAAACATATCCCGTTCGCGTAAGTGATGACGGGATCTATGTCGGCCTCCTTGCAGAGCCTGAACGGGCAACAACAGTTACTGACATCATGGTTGAGACCATGCTGAACTGGGGTGTGAAGACGGTTTTCGGCATCGTCGGGCACTCAAATCTGGGTTTGGCCGATGCGATGCGTGTCCAGGAGCAGCGCGGTAATCTCTCCTATTTTGCTGTCCGCCACGAGGCGGCGGCGGCTTTTGCTTGTTCTGGCTACGCCAAATTGACCGGTAGCCCGGCCGCCTGTTTGGCAATTGCTGGCCCGGGTGCAACCAATCTACTGACCGGTTTGTGGGATGCGAAGGTCGATCGTGCCCCGGTTCTGGCGTTAACCGGTCAGGTCCAAGTTCAAGTTATGGGGCCAGGTGCATTTCAAGATATCGATCTACACGCAGCGTTTGCTCCGGTCGCTCAGTTTAGTCAGCCGGTCCTCAGGGATTCCGACCATGCGGAGTTGATGTCACTGGCATGTAAAAATGCGATTGTGAATCGCGACGTCGCACATTTGATTTTTCCTGATAACGTTCAGACAATTGAGGCTGGGGAAACGGCGGCAGCGTCAGGTCCGGCCGGCAGACTTGGACATCCAAAAATCACTCCGCCGGCCGAAGACGTCGATGCGGCGTTGGCGGAAATATTGATGGCAAAGCGACCCATAATCGTTGCCGGCTACGGCGCACGGGAGTCCGCCGATGAAATTCTCAGCCTGGCAGAAGAGCTACAGGCACCTATACTCACAACGTTCAAGGCAAAGGGCATAATTCCCGACAGCCATCCGAATGCCGCCGGTGTGCTTGGCCGATCCGGGACGCCGATCGCCAGTTGGTTCATGAATGAATGTGACCTTATCCTTGCTCTAGGCTCATCGTTCTCAGACCACACCGGAATTGAGCCGTCAAAGCCGATTGTACAGGTTGATTTTGATCGGATGCAGTTGGGCAAGTCTCATCCGGTGACCGTGCCGGTTTGGGGAGATGTGGGTGCGACTATTGAGATCATCCGAAATCGCTTGGGGGGGGCTGCCCATGTAATCGACCAGGTTCCAGAAATTGCTGCCCGTTGGAGCATTTGGCGTGAAGAAAAAAAACGCCGGCTTACGGAAGATCAGGGTAAGGGCATCAATTCGGCAACGATTTTCGCCGAGTTAAGCAGTTTGGTTCCAGATGACGCAATCCTCGCCGTGGATGTCGGAAACAACACTTATTCGTTTGGACGCTATTTCGAGTGCGCACGCCAATCGGTTTTGATGTCTGGGTATCTTGGATCGATAGGATTTGCTTTTTCAGCCGCCATGGGTGCTTGGGCGGCGACCCAAGATGACGAACTTCACTATGGACGAAAAGTTGTGTCGATAAGCGGCGATGGCGGCTTCGGTCAGTATCTGGCCGAATTTACCACAGCGGTTCAATTCGGCATGAACATTACGCACATTCTGCTCAATAACGGTGAGCTCGGAAAAATTTCTAAAGAGCAACGTGGCGGAGAGTTTCCTGTCTGGCAAACAACTCTGAGCAATCCGAGCTTTGCCGCCTATGCCAAACTTTGCGGCGGCTTTGGTCGGAAGGTAACCAATCCAGTAGATCTGGGCACGGCAATTTCCGCGGCATTGGAATATGACGGCCCAGCGCTCGTCGAGATCATCACCGATGCCGAACTCATCTGACGTCTGGGTGAGGCTTTTGTCAGCTTTCTCTACTCGAAACTTTATCAGCATGGACGGCAGGGATCCTGACGTCCATGCATACGAGGGGTCACATGGAAAATAGTGCGAATTGGTCGGAACTAGGTACGGTGTCGCCGACAAAGCTTTCGGAATCACGCAATGTCGCGCATCACGCGTTGCAGTGGCTGGGCCGCAGTGCTCGGGCTCTGCTGCATCCAAAAGATGACGATAGTCATACTTCACTGATATGGAACGATTCGGTGTCGGGTTTTTGCACTCAACCGATTGCGGCGGGTGGTGAGGAATTGCATGTCTGTCTGGAACTTCCAGATTTGTCGCTTGTTGTTCGATCGGTGGGGGGGGGCGATGTCTCTATTGAATTGGATGGACATAGCGACCGAGAAATCGGTGAATGGCTCGTCGCGGCGTTGATGGCGCGCGGCCTCGATCCCTCTAAACTTTATGACGAACAGCCCTATGAGATACCGACTCACCCGGTGGCTGAGGGAGGTATTTATAAGACCGCACATTTGAGAACTGAGCTGTCGGAATTGGCGCAATGGTATGCCGGCGCTCATGCAATTCTTTCAGGCGTGACCGAAAATTATGCGTTGATAGATCCGGGTCCCTCCGAGGTGCAGTGCTGGCCCCACCATTTTGACCTTGCCGTGTTGATCGCGTTCGAGAGTGGCGGCGGCGAAAAAGCGAAGGCAATTGGCGTTGGTCTCTCGCCCGGCGATGACTCCTACGATCAACCCTATTTCTACGTCAACCCGTGGCCGCATCTGAAACCGGAAAACTTGCCGCCATTGGCTGAGCCGGGCAGGTGGCACACCGAGGGTTTCGTCGGAGCAGTTGCACCGGGGGCTGAAATTTTGGCTCTTGCAAAACCATACGATATGACGTGGGATTTTATCATGACGGCGATCGAGATTGGTCACCGTCGCCTGCTCGCAGAGTCATGATCTCTGACCAAAAAACAAGGCACCATTGCGCGCGTTATTTGTTGACAGCCTATCTTGCGGAACACCGGTCTCTCCGGTGTTTCCATAGACAAGATAAAACGAGGACAACCGAATGACGTTAAGTCTTGAGTACTGGTATCTGTTACCGATATCAATCGCGATTGCGACGGTGGCGATGTCAAGCGGCATTGGTGGCGCGGTGTTCTTTACACCGATTTTGTTACTATGGCTGCGGCTCGAACCAACCGTCGCCGTTGGAATTGCACTAACGACGGAGCTGTTTGGATTTAGCTCGGGCCTAATTGCCTATATGCGGGCCAAGTTGATCGACTACAAACTTGGCTTCAATCTGCTGATGTTTTCAGTACCTGGGGCAGTTATCGGTGTGCTTTACGCCGACGCGTTCCCACCGATCGTGCTAAAGGCTGTGTTTGCGGCCGGTTTGGTGTTTATCGGCATACAGCTGTTCACGTCCTGGCGTGACGAGCGTCGCGAGCGGCTCAACGGAGAAATTGAAAGCGAAAATAGCGCGGCGCACGAATCGTCTTTGACTGACCGAAATGGCAAGACGTATACCTACACCATTTGCCAAAAAGGCATGGGCCGAGCTTTCGCAGCCGTCGGTGGTGCTTTTCTTGGCATGATCTCGGTTGGGCTCGCCGAATTGCAGGAATACCACCTCGTGGCCAAGTGCCGGGTGCCGTCCGCGGTTGCCGTTGGAACGTCGATCTTCGTTGTGGTCGTGACGGTTTTGGTTGCGGTCGTCGGCCACGCGATCGAATTTGCCGCTCACGCTGAGAGTGAAACGTTTCAGCAAATTACAAACATTGTCATATTCACGGTTCCCGGAGTGCTGATTGGCGGACAACTTGGTCCAAGGCTACAGGCGCGTTTGGATCCAGACATTTTGAAAGTAGTGATATCGGTCGTTTTCGTACTTGTTGGTGCGTTCATGATGTGGACCCTCGTTCCATAGCGGACCGCTGGCAACGCACACAGTTGTTTATGTAAACAAGGATTGCAGATGTCGGATAAGAATGAACTACGCGGCTTTGACTTGTTGCACGATGCGTCGAGCAATAAGTCGACGGTTTTTTCCGCGGAGGAGCGCGACGCCTTCGGGCTTCGTGGGTTGTTGCCGGCAGCAATTTGCTCGCAAGATGTTCAGCTCGAGCGAATCTTGGAAAATGTCCGTCGCAAATCCAACGATATAGAGCGCTACGTTTTCTTGTCAGCGCTGCAAGACCGCAATGAACGGCTTTTCTATCGAGCCGTCATAGACAACATTAACGAGCTATTACCGCTGGTCTATACGCCGACGGTCGGGCAGGCTTGCAAGGAATTTGCCCATATCTTTCGCCAAACTCGTGGCTTTTACGTGACACCTGACGACCGCGGCCACATTCGTGCCAATCTTGATAATTGGCCCGAGGAAGATGTGCGGGTCGTCGTCATCACCGATGGTGAACGAATACTTGGTCTCGGTGATCTCGGTGCCAACGGTATGGGTATTCCGATTGGAAAACTTGCTTTGTATGTTGCGTGCGCGGGCATTGATCCTAGCCAGTGCCTACCGGTCATGCTGGATGTTGGCACTAACAACGAGGAACTGCGTCAAGACCCTCTTTATTTGGGCACCAACACGGCGCGACTGGAAGGTAAAGCATATGACGACCTAGTTGAGGAGTTTGTTTTGGCCATCCAGGACAAATATCCGAGCGCTCTAATCCAGTTCGAAGACTTCCTGACGCCGAACGCCTACCGCCTGCTCAATACCTATCGCGACAGGGTGCTGTCTTTCAATGACGACATTCAGGGAACCGCAGCGATGGTTCTGTCAGGCATCTACGCCTCGACGCGTATATCCGGACTGAAATTCGAAGATCTAAAACTGATGTTTCTTGGCGCCGGGTCGGCCGCCACCGGTATCGCGGATTTGCTGACTAAGGCGCTTGTAGAAAAAGGTTTATCGGAGCAAGAGGCGCGCCAACGACTTTGGTTCGTCGATATAAACGGTTTGGTAGTCGGCTCACGTGATGATTTAGCTCCCCATAATTTGCCTTATGCCCATGACCATCCGCCGGCGTCCTTTATCGATGCGATACGGGTATTGGAGCCGAATATACTTGTTGGCGCGACCGGTGCGCCGGGGACCTTTACCGAAGACGCTGTTCGCTTGATGGCCGAAATTAATGAGCGGCCCGGTATTTTTGCGCTGTCCAATCCGACATCGCGGGCCGAGTGCACGGCCGAACAGGCCTACGAATGGACCAGCGGCGCGGCAATTTTTGCCAGCGGCAGTCCTTTCTCTCCAGTCACCTTGAACGGCGTTACTCACCATCCTGGTCAAGGCAACAATGTCTACATATTCCCAGGTGTTGGCCTTGGTGCCCTCGCCAGCGGGGCGACACGCATATGCGACGAAATGTTCTTGGCAGCGGCTGGAACGCTGGCTGCAACGGTCAGTCCCACCGATTTGGCGAACGGGTCCATCTATCCGCCGCTCGCCGATATTCGTTCGGTGTCCTTGGCGATAGCCACGACCGTGGCGGAGGTTGCCCATGCGCGAGGGTTGGCCTCACGCCCGCGGCCAGATGACCTCGAGCAAATGATTTTGAAGACCATGTACGACCCCAGTTACTGACCTGCCGATCATGGAAATGCTGCAACAGGAGCGGAGATTGTTATGAACATTGTAGCGCGGGGCATATTAGCGGGATTTTCGGCAACCATTGTTTTGTCGCTCTTGATGTTGCTGAAAACCGTGATGGGAATAATGCCGGAGTTGGATGTGCCGGCCATGCTCGGCGCCATGGCCGGCGAGACGATGGGCGTTGACGGCTCGTCCATTGGCTGGATGCTGCATTTTGTTGTTGGCGCGGTGGTCTTTGGTCTTGGATTCGCGCTGACCAATAGGGCCCTTCCAAGCAACAATCAGGTTGTTAAGGGGATAGTTTTTGGCATTGCTGCTTGGTTGGTGATGATGATCGCAATCATGCCGTTCGCCGGAGCAGGCCTTTTTGGCATGTCTATAGGATTGATGGCGCCGATGATGACGCTCATTTTGCATATTGTTTTCGGTGCAGTTTTGGGGCTCGTCTTTCGTCATTTGAGATAGGAGTTATAAGTCAATGTGCGAGCTATTCGCTATGTCTAGCCGCAGTCGGTCTGCCGTCACCTATTCGCTGAACGAATTTGCTGAGAACGGCAGTGCGCTGCGTTCGAACCGGTCAGGTTGGGGTGTCGCCTATGCCCATGATCGCGATGCATTTGTGGTGAAGGAGGCTGCTCCCGCAGCGTCGAGTCCCTGGGTTGATTTTATTGCCTCGCAACGGCTCGAGAGCAAATATGTAATGGCTCATGTGCGCTATGCGACGCGTGGCGAGCCATATTTGGAAAACACCCATCCATTCAGGCGGGCGTTTGGCGGCCGGGTTCATTTGTTCGCCCACAACGGCACCTTACACGGGCTTGAGGACGACGTAGCTAAGAGCTCATTGACTCATCATCCGGTTGGCGAAACCGATTCCGAACTGGCATTTTGTATTCTCCTTGAAAATCTTCGGTCGATTTGGCTCGAGGTTGGTGATGTGCCGCCGGTCGAAGACCGGATGCGGGTTTTTGTCGATTTCGCGTCCAGGATGAAGACGTTCGGGTCGTCCAATTTTCTCTATTTCGATGGTGATGCGCTGTTCGTCCATGGCCACAGGCGCATTTACGAGGAAGACGGAAAGCTGACAGAGCCGAAGCCACCGGGCCTTCATATAAAGAACTGCCAAAGATGCGCTGCGGCACCAGAATATGAGTGCAACGGCCTGCGTATCGAGCAACACGAACAAAACAGCATCCTATTTGCGAGCGTTCCCTTGGAAGCTGACGGTTGGGAGGCGCTTCCTGAGGGGACGGCATTGGTCGTCAAGGACGGCGTTGAACTCGATCGGGTGGGTACGGCTTAAAATGCCCGCCGAATTTTTGCGCCTGACGAAATTTCAGTCGGAGCGGCGCTTTACTCCAATAAGATTGCAGAATCGTCATGACTGACCAACGCCCGACCTCACCGCATATCCAGGTCTATCGCTGGCAGTACACGATGCTGCTGTCGATCCTGCACCGCGCTTCGGGAATCGCGCTATCGATCGGCGCGCTGGTACTCGTCGCCTGGCTGCTGGCGATGGCCGCTGGACCCGACAGTTACGACCGTATGCAATCGCTGATCGGAAGCAATGTCGGCGTGGTAATGCTGTTCGGCTGGACCTGGGCCTTATTCTACCACTTGCTCAATGGCCTGCGGCACCTTTTCTGGGACATCGGAATGGGATTTGAACTGCCACAAGCATTTTCCACTGGCATCACCGTTGTCATCGGCTCGGTCATCTTAACCGGCGCAAGCTGGTTCATCGGCCTGTCGATCTTTGGAGGGACCTAGTCATGAGCTCCGAACAATCATCCGGCCGGCGCTCGCCTTTATCGCGCGCGCGCGGCCTGGGATCGGCCAGGTCTGGCACCACCCATTTTCTATCCCAGCGCTGGACAGCGATCGCCCTGGTGCCGCTAATTATTTGGTTTGTCATCGGAATCATAGCCCATATTGGGGCCAGTCATGTCGTGGCGATGACTTGGGTAGGGCGTCCATTAAACGCCGTGTTGATGGCGTTGATGTTGGGGGCACTGTTTCATCATGCCCAACTCGGCTTGCAGGTTGTCATTGAAGATTATGTGCATGCGCACGGTGCCAAAATTATCTTGATCGTTCTCACCAAAGGCGCCGCTCTTATATTTGGCGGTTTGGCCATTTTTGCCGTCCTGAGAATTTCACTCGGAGGGGTTGCATGAGCAGTTACGAGATAATTGACCATAACTACGATGTCGTCGTTGTTGGCGCCGGCGGCGCCGGATTACGAGCGACCTTCGGCATGGCTGAGAAAGGTTTGAAGACCGCCTGCATCACCAAAGTTTATCCGACGCGCAGCCATACAGTTGCGGCGCAAGGTGGAATTAGCGCCGCCCTTGGCAATATGGGTGCCGACGATTGGCGTTGGCACATGTACGACACGGTCAAGGGCTCCGACTGGCTCGGTGATCAAGATGCCATCGAATATATGGTTCGCGAAGCAATTCCGGCGGTGATTGAGCTCGAACATTTTGGGGTGCCATTCAGTCGCACCGAAGAGGGCAAGATTTACCAGCGGCCATTTGGCGGCATGACCACTGAATACGGAGAAGGTCCGCCAGCCCAGCGCACCTGTGCGGCAGCCGACCGAACCGGCCATGCCATCCTCCATACGCTGTATCAGCAGTCGCTGAAGCATGACGCTGATTTTTTCATCGAGTATGTTGTCCTCGACTTGATTATGGACGATGACGGCGCCTGTCGTGGCATTATGGCTTGGTGCTTGGAAGACGGAACCATCCATAGGTTTCAAGCGCAGATCGTCGTGTTGGCAACCGGGGGCTATGGCCGGGCCTATTTCTCCTGCACATCGGCCCACACCTGTACCGGTGATGGCAACGCGATGGCGGCGCGAGCCGGCCTGCCCCTGCAGGATATGGAATTTGTTCAGTTTCATCCCAGCGGCATCTACGGCGCCGGCATGCTAATCACCGAAGGCGCGCGAGGTGAAGGCGGTTACCTGACCAATTCAGAGGGCGAGCGGTTCATGGAGCGTTATGCGCCGACCGCCAAAGATTTGGCCAGCCGCGATGTCGTTAGTCGGGCGATGACTATGGAAATCAGAGACGGCCGTGGTGTCGGCGGCGAGTCGGACCATATTCATTTACATCTCGAACATCTCGACCCCGACCTCATTCATCAACGACTGCCCGGTATTGCGGAAACAGCACGGATTTTCGCCAATGTCGACGTGACCCGAAAACCGATCCCGGTGCTGCCGACTTGCCACTACAATATGGGCGGCGTGCCGACTAATTTCCGCGGTGAGGTCGTGACCATAAAGAACGGTGACCCTGACAGTGTCGTCCCGGGGTTGATGGCGATTGGCGAGGCCGCGTGCGTGTCGGTTCACGGCGCCAACCGGTTGGGCTCCAATTCGTTGCTCGATCTGGTGGTGTTTGGCCGGGCGGCAGCCATTCGTGCCGCCGAAATTGTTGAAAAGAATCAGTTGGAACGTCCTTTGCCCCGTGGCGCTGGCGATGACGCGCTGGAGCGGTTCGACAAAGCGCGTCATGCCAACGGCTCGACGCCAACGGCGGAACTGCGGTCGCAGATGCAGCACACTATGCAAAATAACTGCGCGGTGTTCAGAACCGCTGAGACCCTAAAAGAGGGCGCAAACGAAATAGCCGAGGTTTGGAAGGCAAGAGATGATCTCAAAATATCGGACAGGTCTTTGATTTGGAATTCCGATCTCGTCGAATCCCTAGAGTTCGACAATTTGATGTACCAGGCGGTTGCGACGATAAATTGCGCTCTTGTCCGAACCGAGAGCCGCGGTGCACATGCGCGTGATGATTGGCCGGATCGGGATGACGAAAACTTCATGAAGCATTCGGCTTGCTGGATTGACGAGGTCGGTCAGCCAACCATCGACTATCGCCCGGTGCACATGCAGCCGTTGTCAAACGAAGTGAAAAGCATCCCGCCGAAGGCGCGGGTCTACTAAGCAAGCGGAGTTAAGTCACAATGGCCGAGTTCTCACTGCCGAAAAATTCCCGCGTCACCAAGGGAAAACATTGTCCGGCTCCAGACGGCGCGACGAACATACGAACCTTCAGGGTCTATCGGTTCGACCCCGATGACGGCCAGAACCCGCGCACCGACACTTACGACGTCGATATGGATACCTGCGGTCCGATGGTCCTCGACGCGCTGATCAATATTAAGAGCAAAATGGATACGACCCTGACCTTCCGCCGGTCCTGCCGCGAGGGGGTTTGTGGGTCCTGCGCAATGAATATCGACGGTACCAACACCTTGGCATGCACAAAATTTATTGACGAAGTAAAAGGCGAGATAGCGGTTTATCCATTGCCGCACCAATCGGTGATCAAAGATTTGGTTCCCAACCAGAGCCATTTTTTTGCGCAATATCGCCAGATCGAGCCATGGCTGAAGGTCGATACGCCGCCGCCAGCTCGCGAGCGGCTGCAATCGCCCGAGGACCGCGAAAGGCTTGACGGCTTGTACGAGTGTATCTTGTGCTCTTGTTGCTCGACCGCTTGTCCGTCCTACTGGTGGAATTCCGATCGCTATCTCGGCCCGGCAGCTTTGCTGCAGTCATATCGTTGGCTTGTCGATAGCCGCGACGAAGACGCCGGAAACCGCCTCGATCAGCTCGAGGACCCGTTTCGCCTCTATCGCTGCCACACCATCA
This sequence comes from Alphaproteobacteria bacterium, assembly GCA_021774575.1. Classification (GTDB taxonomy): domain Bacteria; phylum Pseudomonadota; class Alphaproteobacteria; order UBA6615; family UBA6615; genus JAJFIX01. The sequence goes on from JAJFIX010000009.1 coordinate 17,110, forward strand.
TGAACTGCACTCGCACCTGTCCAAAAGGTCTAAATCCGGCCAAGGCAATTGCCGAAATTAAAAAAATGATGGTCCTACGGCAAGTCTGACCAACAGACTGAATACGAAATGGGTTTGGAAATTAAACCCAATATCTGCGCAATGCGCATAGGAGAAAGCATGAATATCCGGTTTAGCGTTGTGGCACTTTCATTTTTGCTGGGCATATCTTTTTCGGCCTCGGTGTCGGCTCAAATTCCAAGGACTCTCCAAGAGCTATTGGATGACACACCGTTTGTGACAGTTTTTGTCGCCGGGCCGATGGAGATAATTGACGCCAGTACCTTCATTGTCAGAGGTAATACTGTGAAACTGGCCGGCCTTGATATTCCCGAACTCGACGCGCGTTGCGACGACGGCGAAGACGGGCCGGATGAGTGCGGCGTTACTGCCCTGGCTGTGATGTTGGAGCTCATATCAGATGCTGATGGACTCGAATGTATTCTGGAAGGAGTTGGTCAGCGCGAAGAACTGCTCGTGAGCTGTCGATCTGAAGAATTGGAACTCGTCGATAATGAAATTACGACCAGCAGTCTTGGCGAACATTTAGTACTTCGTGGCGTCGCTCGGCACGATGACAATTCGGACATCGTTAATACCGGCCCGCTGCGGGTAGCAGAACAAAAAGCACAAGAGCGATTGGCAGGTTTCTGGGAATGCCGCGCCGCGACGCCGCGTGGTTGGAGTAGCGACAAGTCCCGGCTTTGCCGATAGACCTGTGTATGGCTAATTAGGGCGGTGTCAGAACAAATCGGCTTGAGTTTGGAATTGTCTTTCCGTGGCCTCTGAGCATGCAAAATTCCTTCCGTTACGGAGACTGAAAGGAGCAGATTGCCGTCTGAACCGCAGGCAGTGATGGGCCTACCCCCATTAATATTAGAAGAAAGGCCGTTTCAAACTCTCCAAAGCAGGAATAGGATTTTGAGGTGGGGGAGAGGGCGAGCGCTGGTGTCCCGGCTTTCTACTTCGGCTGCGCTGAAAAGCGGCCTCGGCTTCGGTGAAAGCCGTTTTCATCACATCCGAAGCAGTAAACCTCACAGCAGATTTTTAAGAAATGATTTACTGTAACCATCGTGGCGACGGGACAGGCGGCTTGTGGCGGCGTATGCGGCGCGGGGTTGGAGCAAACTTATTTGTATAGAATTTGCTGCCCAGCCGTCGCGGCGGAACAAGCGCCGCCCTAAAATGTTCCGTCAACTTCATGAGCGATTAGGTTCTCGTTGCCGTAGACGATGAATACGCGCCGTTGTCCGAGTCCGAGACGCTTCAAGGGTTTTTGTCGCATGGCCGCCCCATTGCGTGTGCAAATACCCCTCTGCTTGCGCTTGAGCGCGGTATCTCGTTTCTTGGCGGGCGCCTTCTTGTAAAGCTTGCCTATGGCGGTGATTAGCCTTGGCGACGGATTGTTCGACAATGGAATAATCAGGACCGCGACGGGCAAATGCTATATCGCGCTCTCTTTGCAGGCGTCGTTCGTCTTCTTCCGACATGATTGAATGCTCCTTTGTCGTTGGCGGATTTATGAATCTTTCAAATCACCGGTCACGCGAGGGACCACGAATACGGGGGCGGAACTGTTTAACAGGCTTTGCATCCTTCATGACTTGGCGACGTAGCGTTGCAAAATGCTGATAGAATTGTGAACCCAGTTCCAAACCCTGAATTTGCTTTTGGTATGCGCTGCGATCACGCGTTTGCACGAGAGAGATTTGTTTGCGCTCTTCAAGATGGTGAAAGACCAATGCGTCTTTCCGGCTCCGCTCACGCAACAGGCCTTCATAGGCATCACGCTCGTTATGCGCTTGGATGCGCCTATGCTCGCCGCGAACGCGGTCCCATATACCGCCAATCCCGGTGCGAAAACGCGCCTGCCGCCACTCGTTCTCCTCGACACGGCGTATCTCTATTTTCTGGCTCAGGGTTTGGCGTTCATTGCGTTGGCGCTCAACAAGCGTTTTTCGCAAGCGCTCAAATTCAGAACGATGTTTCTTATCTTGTTCCTCAAGTTTGCGTTGGAAACCATCCAGCTTTGAGAGCATTACCTCCGAAATTTGCTCTTTGACCTCTGCCACGCTTGGCAGGTCGTTTTCATCGCCAAGGCGGGCACGGATCCCTTTCGTTTTGACATTCGCCTGCCGGGGGATCGAGTAGACTTCACCGTAAACATCCACGGCAACAAACCCCCGCCGATCCCCACGCGCGACTTTGTAACCCCGCTCGTCCATCGCATGGACAAACGCCGCTTTTGAATCCGATATTGCCCACGAATCCTGAAACGCCGTCTTGATCGCGCGTGGGTCTTTATTTATGCGCTTGGCCTGTTGCCATTCCGCCAATGAAAAATTCTTGGGATCGCGTAGCTCGCTGTTGGCAAGGCCTTCGGGCATTTTCCAGCCATGTTCAATGAACAACTCGCGCGAAATTGCCTTGAGTTTTTGGTGATCGAACGACAACTGCACGGCTTTCATCTCATCCGCGTCAATTCGGCTCCACACCGCATGAGCATGGCGGCGGCCCTGTTTTTCGTGAAAAACGATAACGCGGGGCTGGCCGGACAGGCCCAGCTTTTTCTCGACCTTCTCGATTGCCGCCTCAAAATCAGCCGTTCCGACCTTTTCAGTCTGAGGCGGATTGAGGGACAGAGAATAGAGATACTGTTTGCATTTGGTGCCCCTGCTGACCGCGTAGGCCTCGTTCAGTGCTCCCATCAGGTTTGCGGGCGCGAAGCCACGAATCTCATGCAGCTCAACATGCTCATTTTCGTCTTTCATGAGGTGCAGCGCCAAATCTTTGGCACCGCCGCGCTGATTGCCATTGAGGATCATTGTGCTTTGATCCCCAAGGCTTCAATAAGCTCAGCCCGCATCTGCCCAATGGCCTCGCATGCCTCGTGGAGCTCTTGTTCCAGGTCCGACGTTACGGGAAGAGCGCCAACATTGGCGGCCTTGGCTAGTTGGTTGAGGTTCGAGGCAAGCCGCGACCGCCCCAGCCCACCGAGCATGTGACCGAGAACGGCAAGCTCCGCAGACGGTTGCTGCCGCTTCCGGATCAGTTTCCGTGGCGACGCGGAGGGGTCGCCATCGCAAAAGAGATTCAGTCGGATATATGTCGCCAGCGAGAGCGTTCCGGCGTCGCGGTTTAGCTGCGCCCGTTCCTCGTCAGTAAACCGGATGGAATAGGGCGGTGAGTGTTTGGCCGCTTTGGGCCTATCCGCCGCCGATTGAGAAAACGCCCGTGATGTGGAGGAACCGTTCATAAGCTTGGCCCCTCGAAATCAATATTCTGGTGCTTTAAATGCTGCTCCCAATCCTCTAAAACCTCGAATATCGCGTTCGAACTTTCTCCGTCCGGGCGCGCCATTCCCTTCATTTCCCATTGAAAAAGCTGACGTCCAAGTAGTCACAAAATCGCAAAAAATAGCCATAATTAATAATATATAAATACTACCCTTGCGATTCGTTCCTTTGTCTACTAGTATTAAGAGTCCGCCGGATTCAGCGGGCAACCTGGCATTCACGTAGGACATATATTTTCGATGGGCGGATCTTTTCACGAGATCTTCCTGCGCTGCACTCGGAGTCCCGCGGGGCAACCGTCGCGGCGCGCAGTATTTAGCCGGCTGTTCTTGGGGATTACGGCCGGTTCCTGGCAACACCTGTCATCGGAGAGCGCATCCATGAGCGAGTCATTTGTTAAAGGTCAACCCGGTTATCCCGGCGAAACAGGTTTTGGAACGGATAATCAATTCGACGGAAATTTTGGCCTGCGTGGGGCTTCGCCGGTTACACGGATTGACGAAGCCGTTATCCAGCAGACAATCGAAGATCAGGACTATCGAGAACTTGAAGTCGCCTTCGATATGGATGAGCGGATCTTGTGGTACGCGATGAACCCCGAAAACCGGCCAAGTTACACGGTAGGGTTGATACAGGAAATTCGCCGATTGCAAGATTGTGTGAGTTCGGTGTTCGCGCGCAGCCCAGATACGATGGGGCCTCCTATCCGCTATATGGTGTTGGGATCGGCGTTACCAGGGATATTCAATCTGGGTGGCGATCTCGGCCTGTTTGCCCAGCTAATCAGGCAAAAAAACCGTAGCGCCTTGAAAAGTTATGCCCGGCTGGCGATCGGCGCGGTCCATACGAATGCGGTTAATTTGAATTTGCCTATGATCACCATTTCCCTGGTTCAGGGCGACGCGCTGGGCGGTGGATTTGAAGCCGCCTTGTCGAGCAATTTGTTGATCGCCGAACGCGGTACTAAATTTGCCTTGCCGGAAATTCTGTTCAATCTCTTTCCGGGTATGGGGGCCTATAGCCTGCTGACACGTAAAATCGAGCCGGTCTTGGCCGAGAAAATGATATTTAGCGGTAAGGTCTATGAGGCCGAAGAGCTACATGAGATGGGCGTCGTTGATATCCTCGCCGATCCCGGTGACGGGCGGGCGAAGGTCTACGAATATATCGAGCGCAACACCCAGCTTCATTCGTCCCATCGGGCGATCTATAAAGTGCGCCAGCGGGTCAACGGTATTGATTATTCGGAAATGGCCGATATTGCCGATATCTGGGTCGAGGCCGCCTTGTCTCTGGGGGTGGCGGACTTGCGTCGCATGGATCGCTTGGCGTCGGCACAAGATAGAAGATGGCTAAAGACGAAGTCGCATCAAGCGCCGATTAGCTCGCTGGATTTGGTTTCGGTCTAGAGAGACGCACTCAATTGAAGGCCGGTTCTTCTTTTGACCTCATGAGTGAGTTCCACGCTTGCCGCGTCGAATTCAATTTGTAATTCGCTTAAGAGAGCCTGGCCTTTTGTGGCGATATCAGTGTTTTCCAATTCATGGAGCTCTTTGCAGCGAGCGCGAACGCGGTGAGCGCCGACATGGGCGGCGCTGCTGCGTAACGAGTGAACGGCGCGACGGATGCTAGAGAGGCTGTCAGATGTGACGGCGCGCTCGATGTCGCCCATCAATTCCCTGCCGTCAGCGAAAAATTCATCGACGACTTCAGCAAAAAATTCTTTTTCGGTGTCGAGCTGCCATAGATCCTCAAGTGCTTTGGGGTCGAGGATCGACGACGAAATCAAACGCAAATGGGGCGTTGATTGAATCGGCGCGGGTTCGGTGTCGTCGGCTAGCATGGGAGCTGTACCCGAAACCCGTTCGAGACCATGGCGTTCTCTATGGGCGGCAGCGATATCTTCTATTTCAGCGATCAATTTTGCCGGTTCAACCGGCTTTGTTATGACCGCATCCATACCCGCGCTGAGGCACCAGTCTCGTGTCGAGACGGTTGCATCTGCGGTGAGTGCGATAATCGGCAATGGCGGTTCATCCATATGCGCCATGCGGTAATGTTTGGTCGTTTCAGGTCCGTTCAGACCCGGCATATTGACGTCCAAAAGAGCAAGGTCGAATGAATTTTCTTCCAGTGCATCCAGCGCATCATCGCCATTTGTAACGATTTCGACATGATGCCCAGCCCTGGTGAGAATTTTGCCAACGACCTTGCGATTAACCGCGTTGTCGTCGGCGACCAAGACAGTCAAAGGCTCATTTGTGGTGCCCCGCCCTTCCTGTGTATTTTCGTCGGCCTCAACACCGACCGGGCGGATCATTTGTTCACCTAGGTGCAAAGCATTGAAAAATTGATCGCGGTCCAGGGGGGTGCCGAGAACGGTTAGATAGGGTGGATGTGCCTTATCTATGCTGGCAGTCATTTGCCCAAACCCGTCAGACCCCTTGTCGGAAATCAGAACGAAATGCAGTACTCCATCGCCACGGGCTTGGCTCAGCGGTGTCAAAATATCGGCGATGACCGGGTCGTGGCCGCGATCCCCGATAATAAGGATGCGGTGGGCGGATCCTTCTCTGTCTTCCAAACAATGGGATGCCGCTTCGCCGATGTTATCTGTGATAAAGGCGTCGATACCAAATTCAGCAAGCGCCGTCGCGGCGAGGTCCGGTGTGTCCTCGTCTCTGACGTCGGTTAGATATGTGACCTGGCCGGCTTCAAAAGAGAGCTCATCTTCAGATTTTTCGTTTGGCGCAAAGTTGATTTCAAACGCGAAACGACTTCCTTCGCCAACAGTGCTTTCTACTGTCATTTGCCCGCCCAACAGCTCGACAAGTTGGCGTGAAATGGCGAGACCAAGCCCCGTACCCTCGATACGGTCGGTTTCGTTACTCTCGACCCGGGCGAAACTGTCGAAAATCGTATCGATATTCTCTTCGGGGATGCCGATACCACTATCTTCGACGCAAAACCTTAATGCTGCCCTGTCGTCTGTTAATTCACCGGCGGTGACGCGAATGGCGACATAGCCTTCGTGGGTAAACTTGATCGCGTTGGCCACCAAATTGACCAATATGCCTTGCAGTCGTTCGGCGTCACCTGAAAGACGGTAGGGTATTTTTGGGTCCACCGACACGATGAGCTGCAGACCTTTTACCTCCGCTAATTGGTGGGTGAGGAGACGAACCGCTGATAGGCGTTGGTGTAAATCGAAGGGCGCGTGAGTTAGCGCCGGTCCACCGATTTCAATTTTTGAGAAATCTAATATGTCGTTAACTTGTGCCAACAGGCTATGGGCGGCGGTGGAAATCGTTCCCGTCATATCCTTTTGGTCACTATCCAGGCTTGTTACATGCAGCAAGTCTCCCATGCCGATAATAGCGTTTAGCGGGGTACGCAGCTCGTGGCTCATACGGGCAAGAAATTGACTTTTTGCCTGATTGGCATCTTCGGCCAGGGCAACGGCCTCGGTCAGTTTAGCAATCAGTGTCGATACATAGCCGGGCAGCAAAATCAGGGCGCCGATTAGCCCGACGGTCAACAGCATATGTTGTTGCCATAGCGGTGTCGTCGCAATCACCGCAATAAAACTGACCACACTGAAGGTCGCCGATAGGAGCAGATAACGGTTGCCGTAGCGAAAGCCGTTCCCAAATGTCACCCAGAGATAGATGATAAACCACGGCGTCGCAATTTCAGCACCCAAGTGTAAAACCCAAGAGAGCACAATCAAGTCCGTTAGCATCGCCAGGATACGGCGTGGGACAGACCGCGCCGGCTTCCACCATAGGTGAAACAGGAACAACCATGAGACCGCCATTCCAACCGAGCCAACGGTCACGGCCGCTGCGGCCGAAGGTTCGGCGCCGATCAGTCGACCGGTGAGGGTCAGTGTCCCGATAATAATAGCCATGAGGACAAGACGGAGAACGATCTGTTCATGTTCGCTATCGCCGCGCGCGGCAAATTTACCGACGATTGTTTGGGGGCCTTTGCGCAGTGAGATGACCAGAAAACAAGTAGGTAGAACCAGCATGGAGACGAGCAGCAGGAGTTGGCTCGCACCGAAGGTAAGCCCGCTATTTGAGACCCCCAAGATATCCAAATAGGAGACAATTGGCACCACGCCGACGCTTGTTAACGCAACGATGATGGCAATGCCGCGATTTCGGTCGCGATTCTTGGCCATTTCTTTGACCGTGGACTCCGTGGGGTGAACAGCCGTATCGGGACGACTGCTCTCAATTTTAGAGCTTGCAAAGGTCATATTCGTTCCACTACGGGCCAACGCGGAAACTAAATGTTTCCAGGGCTAATGCGTCAGGTAACTCTTTTTCCGAGCGGTATCCGGATGGTGGCGGTTGTGCCAACACCCAATTCGCTCGTCAGTTCGATACTGCCGCCATGCATGGCGGCAATCTGGCGGGCTAGAGATAGTCCCAACCCGGTTCCTTCGTGGCTTCTTGTCATTACATTTTCGAGCTGGCGGAAAGGCAGGAATGCCGCTGGAATATCGCGCGCAGCCATGCCAATGCCGGTGTCTCGAATGCTCAATTCGATAATTCGGCCGGCCCCTTCATCGCGGTAGGTCGAGCCAAAAGTTATGGTTCCACCGCCTTGGGTGAATTTTAGGGCGTTGGAAACCAGGGCGGACGCCATGCGCTCAATGAGCCGGGCATCACCCTCAATCGGCTCGATCTGATAATCAAGATCGCTCGTCAGTATAATATTTTCGTTGGTTGCGCTTTCTCTGCATTCCGCCATCAAGCCAATCATTAGGCGGTTGAGGTCTACCGCAGTGGTTTCAAGCGGCACCGTTCCGTCTTCAAATTGCGAATATTCTAGAATGCGTTCGATCAGGGTCAATAAATGCTCGCCACTGGAATAGATGTCTGTCGCGTAGTCTTTGTATGGTGCTTGGCCGACAGGACCCAGGGTTTCGGCCGAGATCATCTCGGAAAATCCCATGATGTGGTTCAACGGCGTTCGCAGCTCGTGGCTCATTGCGGCAAGAAACTTGGTTTTCGCGTGGCTTGAAATTTCAGCCGCTTCTTTGGCTCGGGTCAGGGCATCCATCGCTTGGCGTCGTGCGGAAATATCTGTGGCGACCGTCAGGACTTCGACCTCGCCGGTCGAAAAAATAAACGGAACCTTTACCGCCTGCATAAACATGGTCTTGTCGCGGCCTATGAAGCGTTGCTCAGACTGAACAACGGGCCGTCCCGACTCCAAAACCTGGGCGTGAATAGCGCGATCTTCCTTGATTAACTCATCGGCCGGCACATGGTCAGCCAGCCGGGTGCCGATCATGGCGTCCGGGGTTGTGCCAAGCGCCCCGGCGAGAGCCAGGTTAACTAAGGTAAACCGACCATCTTCATCAGTTGCCGAGACGAAATTGGGAATGTTGTCCAGGATCACGCGCAATCTATTTTGTTGATGTGCTGCTATGCGTTCAACCCGTTTGCGGTCCGAAATATCCAGCGACACGCTAACCACCGAGGCGACGCCATTGCTCGGTGTGCGGATTGGCGATTTGACGGTCAAATAGGTTCGTCGCTCGCCGATCATGTCGACCAATTCTTCTTCGAAGGTCGGCAAGCCTTTGCCTGTTTCTAAAATTTCTTGATCGAGTTTGCGATGCCGTTGGGAATCGAATTCGTTGAGAATATCTTCGTAAGTTTGGCCGACGATTTTTTCGCTGGTCGCACCATATTGCTGAGCGAAATAGGAATTGACCGCCCGATAGCGTCCTTTGGGACCGGTGACACTGATGAGCGCAGGGACCGCGTCAATCACCTGGCGTAAGAAATCTTTTGATTCAGCAATTTCTTCCTTCAACAGCTCGGTATTGCTGACCATGCGGGACTCTAGAAGTTGAGTTTTTTCGCTGGCCTGCTTTTGCTGTTGCCGCATACGCAGGAAATTTCGAATACGTGCCTGGAATTCTTGATGGTCGACCGGCGACAACATGAAATCCGTTGCACCGACCTCTAACGCGTCATAGCGCGACTGTTTATTTTCATAGGCCGTAACGACGATCACCGGCACGTCGTAGCACATCGGCATGGCGCGAAAATGGCGGGTAAATTCAGCCCCGTTCATATGCGGCATTTCAAAATCGGTGACGACTAAATCGGGTGCTTGCCGGGCCGCATCCTCTATGGCATCGCGGGGATCGGCAAAGGTTTTGATATCGGCGCCAGCCTCTGCTGCAAGCGCGAGTCGTTTAAGCACCTTGCGATTCGTCGCCCGGTCGTCGATTACATAAATCATGTTCATGAAGTCGACTTATAGACCATTTCTTAAGAAATAGTAAGCAAGAACTATCCTAACGGATTGAATCTAATGAATTTCCTTGAGTTCTGGGCTTTTCGGCGGACTCGGAGGGGGTGAATCGAGGTCAAATTGGACTCACATTCCGTGCGGTTTGAAATTCTTTACTAAATCCCACCGAGATACGCCGCCTGCACATTTTCGTCGGTGAGGAGCTTGTCTGGCGCACCGTCAAGTACGATGCGGCCCTGCTCTAAAACATAACCATAGTCACTTATGGCAAGTGTTGCGAATGCATTCTGATCGGCGACCAGGACGGCGACTCCGGTCTCCTGATTAATGCGAGCAATTAAACTGAATATATGAGTGACCATTTTTGGGGCGAGGCCAAGGGAAGGTTCGTCCAATAAAATCACTTTGGGTGCGGCCATGAGCGCGCGGCCGATCGAGAGCATTTGCGCTTCGCCACCAGACAAATACCCAGCCTTTTGATCGCGGCGTTCAGCAAGTTCGGGAAAAAGTGCGTAGACGGGGTCGAAATCTGGCTTGCGGGCGGCCTCAGGTCGACCGGTCAAAGCGTAAGTAGCTGCGCTAAGGTTTTCCTCTACGGTCAGCGTGGTGAAAATATTGCGCCCTTCGTGGACATAAATTAGTCCGGCTCGGGCCACGCGATGGGCCGGCCAGCCTAGCACCGCACATCCTTCAAAATGGACGGTGCCGGCTTTGATCCGCCCATCTTCTAACGGAAGAAGCCCGGAAATCGTCTTGAGAAGGGTCGTCTTTCCGGCGCCATTGGGCCCCAATAGGGCAACAATCTGCCCGGCTGCAAGCCGAACAGAAACCCCGCTCAGCGCATGAACGGACCCATGATAATTGGCCTCGATATCGACAACATCAAGCATAAAGGCCAATTCCTATTGCCAAATTACTGGGTCGAGTTCAGACCTTAATCCAGTCTGAAATCGGTGTGAACAGGCCGGAACTCGTAGAATATTGGTGAACGCGGCCAAGCGGTATTTTACTACCCTCGACGGTGACAGCCGGACCGAAATAGCCGCCGGTATCCCAATTGGAAATCGAGCGGAGGGAAGCGGCTAGATTTTCCGCGGTGATCTCCATATCGGCCTCAATCGTTGTCTCAAGCGATTTTCGCCACATTTCCAGGGTAATTCGAACCTGCAGATACCAAGTCAAAAGATAGCCCGGGAAATCCGGTTCGCGTCCGGCCTTGAAGGCGGCAAGGTCGCGATAGGCCGGGGCCTCGGCTTGGTCATAGAAATAGCGATATGGCATGACCCCCATATAGCCCTCGAGGAACGGTCCGGCCTGGGCTGTCACCCGGTCGGCGACGACTTTTTCCATACCCCAAAATGTGCCCATAAACTTGGTCGGCAGGCCAATACTGCGCGCGCCACCAATGATTTGCGGCCAAACACCGGTCACATAACCTTGAAAAATAGCAAAATCCGGCTGGGTTTGGGCGAGCCGGGTGACATGGGTTTGGATATCGGCGCCGTCGGCCTTGGTGACTTCTTCGAGCACTATTTCAAGGCCAAGTTCGGCGGCACGGGCCTTGCCATGCTCTATTGGGTCGCGTCCAAATTCGGTATCGGAGAAAATAAAGGCGATCCGCTTGCTACCGCTATCGGCAACAAATTTCAGGAGGACGTCGAATTGGTCTTGGTAGGTGGGTCCGGAAATAAATTGGAACGGGTTGGAGGCCGGGTCGGCCAAGTCGGAGGCAAATGACGTTGATCCCATCATAACCGATTTGGTTTGGTTGAGCTCGGGAGCAACCAGTTTCATGAAGCCCGTTGAGTCGCCATAGTAGAAGGCAAGATTTTCTTCGTTTATGGCGCGACGGTAATTGGCCAAGGCGCCCTGGGCGGTAGAGCCGGAATCTTCGGCAATTGTTCGGACTGGTCGACCGGCGATACCACCGGCCTCGTTTACCTGAGCTTCGAAATCGGTCAGAGCCGGTAGGGTAAGCTGTCCTGCGGACGCAAATACACCGGTCAATGGCACCGATGCACCGACCACCCATTCGCTTGCCTGCGCACGAACGATATTGGGAAAACCTAAAAGTCCGGCGCCAGTTACTGCGCTGGCGCCTTTGATAAATGTCCGACGCGTCGTTTTCATTGCCATTCCTCCTGCTATAGATCTCGCAGACTATTTCTTTTTCAGTCGATTGGCATAGCCCCCTTGACGAAAAATTGACAAAAAATTAGATCCGAATGCGGCCAGGCCGTGGGGTTGGAAAATTAAGAAACCAATGATAAGCGACCCCAGCAAAATATCGCGAATGGGGCTGAGGTAGCGCTGGGCCATGACATCGCCACCGGAAAAGGCGGAAAAACAGATTTTTAAAATTTCGGGCCCGGCAATGATAAAAACCGCGCCCCAGACGGGGCCTAGAATAGTCCCTCGGCCGCCAATAATCAGCGCTGCAATGAGTTGCATCGACAAAAATAAACCGAAATCTCCCGGCTGCATTGCGGCGAAATAATAGGCCCATAATCCGCCGGCCAATCCGCCGAACCCTGCCGAGATCGCAAAACTCATAAGCTTATATCTGACCAGGGAAATACCAAAAATTTCTGCTGAATAGTCGCGGTCCCGTATGGCGATAAAGGCGCGGCCGATACGCGTGCGCATAATGTTTTGGGTGAGCAATATAGACAGCACCGCAAATGGAAAAACCAGATAATAGCGGGCAGCCGGGCTCATTAAATCGGTGCCAAAAAGAGATGCCACCGGACCCTCTATTCCGCTAACACCGCCGGTAAGGGGCGCAATCCAATCGTGGCGGATCAGGTATATGACGAGGAAATTTGCCGACAGAGTGGCCAAAGCTAGATAGAAGCCTTTGACGCGCAGGGACGGCAGACCAACAAGTATGCCGACGCCGGCGGCGGCCATCACACTCAGTGGCAGTGTGACTAAAACTGGCAGTGCCCCGTATTTGGCGCCGACGGCGGCGACATAGGCACCGACGGCAAAGAACGCGGCATGTCCGAGAGAAATCAGGCCGGTCATGCCGGTCAAAATGTTCAATCCGGCAACGGCGATGGTGAAAATCGCGATTTGTCCAGCCAGCAATAAAATATATCCGTTCGCATAAAGCGGTAAATCCGCCAATGCGACCAGGATTATGGCGATGCTCAGCCCGCCGAGCGCATTATTATTCTCGGCGGTCATGTTCTCGCTGGTCATATTCTTTCCACGGCTTTGCTACCAAAAAGCCCGCTGGGGCGGATCATGATGACCAATAGGACGATTGCATACGGCAAAATACCGGCGGTTTCGTCACCGATTTGCCAGCGCGCCATTGCTTCAACCCAGCCAAAAGTGAGGGCGGCGACCGCGCAACCGGCGAAACTATCCAATCCGCCCATGACGACAATGGCGAGAACTGAAAACCCAACAAGTCCGATCACCGGTGTAACGCCGCCGCTGGCCAGAATTGCACCGGCAACAGCACCGGTCGCACAGGCGAGCATCCAGGTGCCGGAAAAAACTCTCCCAACATTGATCCCCATCGAAGCCGCAGCGCTCGGATCTTCGGCAGTGGCCCGCAGCGCGATCCCGACGCGGGTAACAAAGAACAGCAACAAGATCGCCGAATATATCAGCGCCGCCAAGACGAAGTTGGTGAGCGCCGAGCCCATCACAAAAAGCCGTGCGCCGGCCACTTCAATCCAGACCGGTCCGTTTGGGCCAAGGGTTGGCACATAATCCGTCAGACCTGTCCAGAAAAGAGTAACCATCCCGTTAAATACCGAAATCAGTCCGATTGTGACCATCAACATCGAAAAGGATGATCGCCCGGCCTGTGTGCGCCGGAGCGGCTGCATTAAGACGCGGTCGATCAACAAACCAACCAATGCATTCAATAAAACAGCGCCTGTCAGGGCAAAAAATATTCTTGGAGCCGCCTTGCCCCAGCTAAATAATGCGGCGGGAAATGTATAGGGCTCGGTTGCCGCCCCCCATGTCATCAGCCAATGAGGTTCCCAGGATCGGTACCAATCGGGCACCCAGGCGAATTCAGGCAAGATCACGGCAAAGCTATAAAAGATATAGGCGCCAAGCATGATGATGTGACCATGGGCGAAATTCACCACCTTGGTCGATTTATAAACCGAGACAATACCGACAGCGATCAGGGCATAGAGGCTGCCCGACATTAATCCGTTGAGGGAAAACTGCAGAAACGCGCCCATGCTAATTAATCCAGGTCACGCAGCTTGGCTCGCGCCGAGATAGGCCTCGATAACGCGTGCATCTTGTTGGATAAAATCAGCGCTGCCTTCGGCAATTTTTTCGCCGAAATTGACGACGATGATCTTATCGGAAATATCCATAACGACGTTCATATCGTGCTCGACCAAGACGATCGTTATGTCCCGATTTTCTCGAATGGTTTGAATATAGCCGACCATCTCGGTCGTCTCTTCGTGGGTCAGGCCGGCCACTGGTTCGTCGAGTAGCAGCAGGCTTGGCTGCGCGGCTAATGCACGGGCCAGTTCAACACGCTTGACCAAACTATATGGCAATGTAGAAACCGGCGCCTTGGCAATATTCTGCAAATCGAGAAGCTCCAAAATTTCGTCGGCGATTAGATCGTTGAGCTTTGCTTCCTCGCGTGCTGCTCGGCCCCAATAGATGAGTGATGAAATTAGCCCGGTCTTTAGCAAATGATGAGCGCCGAGCTTTATATTGTCGACGGCGTTCATACCTTCATAAAGAGCCGTTGTTTGAAACGTTCGTGCAATTCCCGCAGCGGCGCGCCGATGGGGCGCCAGACGGGTGATGTTTTGTCCAGCACAAAAAACTGTCCCCCTATCAGGCTTGTAAAATCCGGATATGACATTGAATAAGCTCGTCTTGCCGGCGCCGTTGGGGCCGATAATTGCCGTGATATCATTTTTTTTGGCACCGAAACTAACGTCGCCGATAGCTTGAACGCCGCCAAAAGACAGCGATATATTTTCGACCTTCAGCACGTCTGCATTCCCAACGATATCTTCCTCCATCGGCCTAGAAAAATGATAACGAGAACACGGATTCTCGGCCAGTGCGAATTGCCGCGGGTAGAAGCGCGAAACGGTGAAATCGACATGAACAGCCGATGAACGGAGCTTTCAGACTGGGTTCAGGCCCGCGCTTGTATTCTCGTTTACACAATTTGACGACCAGCTATACCGATTTGTACTTGATGAGGAGGGAAAAATGACGATGCGACGGACGAATACCATATCGACCCTGGCGGCCTGGAGTTTCGGTGCCATTTTTGCAGTTGTGGCGCTGGGCGCAACCAGTGGCGATGCCAATGCGCAGAGAATTACGTTTCGCCAAAGCCCGGCTCAGTTTCAAGACCTAAACAATGATTATATCGGCGAACGGCCGCGCTGGCACCGCCGGACCCATAATGAGGATGCGCTGTGGTATCACCGCAATGTGTCGCCGGACCACCGTTTTCTGCCCGAAAGATTTCACGGGATGGCTCATGATTTCGATCCGTCTCGCCAATATGCCCGCCACAGCGGCGACGGCCACTTTTCTGGCCGCAGAGGCGGTCGAGGTCATGGGCGCCAAAGTGACCATCGCGTGACGACCCATTCCGATTCTCAACCCGGAGGAACCCGGATTGTCTCTCAGGGCACGTCCTACAGTGACGCCGGTTCCACTTCACAAGGGTGTAGCAGCATAAATGCCGGAACACTCATCGGCGCGGCGATTGGCGGATTTGCCGGATCGCAAATCGGCGGCGGCCGAGGCAACCTCGCCGCAACGGCCGGTGGGACGCTGTTAGGCGCGTTAATCGGTGGCAATGCCGGTTGCCGTTAAGAATTTAACATGAGACGCGTCCTGCATGATTTCCCTCACACCCTCTCAGCACATGCAGGACACCAAACCCCGCCGGAAACGGCGGGGTTTTTTCTTCCTGAACTAAAACGGCTAGATCGGAATCTTTTCGCCGGGCAGGATGGCGATGTAGGGTGGTTCGGAAGAGGTGACCCAGCCGCGAAACATTTGCTTGGAATTGAACGGCAGTGCGAGTTGGCCTCGGTGATCGACGACGATACACCCCCCCATGCCGTCTAGGGCGGCAACTTCGTCGAGGGCCCGTTGCGCCGCACTCTCACAATCATAGTCAGCCAGTTCGATCAAGTCGGCAACGCGGTGCGCAAAGCCCGCCCGCATGAAGGCCTCGCCGGTACCCGTCGCGCTGATTGCGCAAAAATTATCGTCGGCCCAACTGCCAGCTCCCAGTAACGGTGTATCGCCAATGCGCCCTGGTGGCTGATTAACCATGCCGCCGGTCGATGTGGCTGCGGCGAGACCGCCATTGGCGTCTCGGGCGACCGCACCCACCGTACCCCCTGGTGCCTCTGCCTCGGCAGTTAATCCGGGGCCATGGTCCATGCCTGAAGCCGTGCTGCCGCTATAGCTGGCGAGCTGACGTTGTCGGTCTTGGGTGACGAAATATGTTTGATCGGCGCTCTCCAGACTGGTGGCCCGAGCAAATTGGTCTCCCGCCGGACCATGTAAAAACCAGTGAGGCGTCCCCATGAGTGCCTGGGCGGCGAGAATGGGGTTGCGCGTCTCGACCAAGCCGGCGACTGCACCGGCGGTGCGATTGGTGCCGTTAACCACGCAGGCATCGAGCTCTGCAGTTCCGTCGGCGCAGAGGGCGGCACCCCGTCCGGCATTAAAATCCTCTCGGTTTTCAAGCTCGACCACCGCCTGGGTGACGGCCTCGACAGAAGTACCGCCGTCGAGCAAAATAGCCTGACCAATTTTCAGCGACGCGGAGAGCGCCTCTTCATAGGCACGGCGCGAAGAGCCTTTTAATCGATCCGCAGGCACGGCGCCGGCGCCGGCATGAATAGCGAGAGATATTCCTTTTTCCATGCCAATAGTTTAGCACACAGGAAATTTTGCGGGAGCGGAGAAGATGGCGATTTACCGAAATTATGATCAAGCAGAGCTGGACGCCCAGTATGATAATGGCAAGCGGGTGCCCGAAAGTGCGGCGTATCCAGCGGAGGTGGCGGCGGAAAGCGCGGCGGCACGAGATGCCGTCGTTGGAGAAATAGGCGTTGTTTACGGGGCCCACCCCCGCCAAATGATGGATATTTTTGCTGGGCCGGGACGCGGGGCACCGACGCTTATTTTGATCCATGGCGGTTATTGGCAACGGATGGATGTTTCGAGCTACAGTTTTCCCGCGCCTACCTTCAATGAAGCCGGTATTAATTATGTGGCGCTGGAATACCGCTTGGCACCGGAAGTAAAGATCGGCGATATCGTCAATGATATTTGCGACGGGCTGGCTTGGCTTTGGCGCAATGGAGGTGATCACGGGATCGATGTCTCGCGTCTTTTTGTTGCCGGTCACTCAGCCGGGGGGCATCTGGCGGCGATGGCGATGGCCGTCGACTGGCCCGCCCTCGGGGCCGATTTGCCGTCAGACCTGATCCGGGGCGGCTGCGCGATGTCGGGCCTCTATGATTTGGAACCAATTCGGTTGAGCTATCTTAACGAGGTTCTGGCAATAAACGCCGGTGACGTCGCGCCTCTGAGCCCGATCAATAATTTGGCGCCGCGGCGGCTGGACGTCGCTGTTGGCGGTGAAGAGAGCGAAGAATATTTGCGCCAGACCAGCGAATTTCATGCGGCCTGGATTAACGCCGGTGGCACGGGTCGTAAACTGATCACGGCGGGGCAAAATCATTTCAGCATCAGCAGGGGGTTGGCCGATGCGGATGGCGAACTTTTCCAGATGATCGAAGGCATGTGTAAAAGCTGAGCGATGGTGGCTTTAGAATGGGATTTGTCTATGTACTTGGCAGTGATGGACGTGGCGGCGGTCGAACCTATGTCGGCTGGACCATTGACCTGGACGCGCGACTAAAGGCCCATAATGAGGGGCGGGGCGCCCGCTCGACCCGAGGGCGCGAATGGCGGCTTTTATACGCCGAACGCTATGCCACCCGGCGCGAGGCGATGAGCCGGGAAGTCTATCTAAAGCGCGACCGGGTTTTTCGCCGGAATTTGCTGAAAAATGGAGATCCGGCTATTCAGCCGGTATCGGTTCATTTGCGCTCGCAATAGGCGCGCGCGGCGGAATTTTGAACAGCAGCAAGAGCGGGATAATGGCCAGGGATATCCACATCATTATTCTAAAGGCATTCATATATCCGATGAAGGCGGCTTGGCGAGAGACCTCTATATTGAGGGCGAGTACTCCGGCCGCAGTATCCGGACGCCATAGATTTGGCAAGTTCTGCATGAAGGGCGTCACCGATTCGGCTAATAAGGCATGGTTCATCTGACTGTGGCGGGCCAACAGAGTGATGACCATGGTAATGCCGATCCCCGAACCGATATTGCGCATCAGGCTGAACATCACCGTGCCTTCGGTGGTGTAGCGCTGATTGAGCGTGGAAAAGGTAACATTTGTTAGAGGCACAAAAAGCAGGCCCAAACCGGCCCCTTGGAGCATGCCGGTCACGGCGATCTGGGTTGCCGTCACCTCGGGGCTGAACCGACTGATCAGCCAGAGCGAATAGGCGTTGACCAATAGCCCAAGGAAAATCAGCAGCCGGTTATCTAGTTTGGCGGTAATCTGTCCAATGATCAGCATCGATACCATTTGACCGATGCCGCGTGGCGCTAGGATCAGACCGGCGACCTGCACCGGAAAGCCGAGCAAATTTTGAGTCAGTGGTGGCATCAGCGCCAGCGACGAAAAAAACTGCAAAGCGACAAACACAATGAAAATCGTGCCCACCGCCATGTTTCGGTCACGAAACAATCCGGGGTCAATTAGTGGTCGATCAAAAGTCAAAATATGAACCAAGAACATATAGAGGCAAACGCTGACGATCCCTGCCTCGACAATGATCTCCGTCGATTGGAACCAGCCACGCAGTTCGCCACGATCAAGCATCAGCTGCAATGCGATGAGGCCAAAGCTGAGCAGGATAAAACCGAAATAATCGAAGCCGCGGCTGCGGTCGGGCTTGGTTTCGGGGACCGCCGCGAGAATGCCGATTAGGGTAATGATGCCGATCGGCAAATTAATGAAAAACACCCAGCGCCAATTATAGATTTCCGTGAGATATCCACCCAATGTGGGGCCTAGCACTGGCCCCGCCATGACACCGACGCCCCACCAGGCCATCGCCTGACCGCGTTTTTCCGGCGAGGTTGTGTCGAGAAGAATAGCCTGGCTCAGGGGGACAAGGGCGGCGCCGCAACCGCCTTGCAGAAATCTAAATAAGACGATTTCTGTGAGTGACGAGGCCATGCCGACGAGCATCGACGCGATGGTAAAACCGATCACCGCAGCGGCAAATACCTTGCGCCGGCCATAACGGCGGGCCAGGACGGCGGTCGGCGCGGTCATAACCGCACCGGCGATGATATAGGAAGTCAGCACCCAACTGATCTGTTCTTGGGTGGTCGACATGGTGCCCTGGATATGGGGCAATGCGACATTGGCAATGGTCGTGTCGAGGGCGTAGATAACCGTCGCCAAGATTGTTGACCCCGCCGCAATCGCGTAATTCAGTCGTGGATTGCCCCCAGTTCCAGCGGTACTTGCGGTCACGGCGTCGCGCCGGTCTCGTTTGCCTGTGCGCTGCCGGGTGCCTGTGCGCTGCCGGATTCGGCGGGCTCGGTGTCAATTGTAACCCGCGTACTCATTCCGGCGCGCAGGCGCGGTGAACCTTCTTCTTCGATGACCCGAATACGGACCGGTATCCGCTGGACGATTTTTACCCAATTGCCGCTGGCGTTTTGTGGCGGCAGGATCGAGCTTTCGGCGCCGGTCGCATAGGCGATGCTTTCGACCTCGCCGCGCCAGGTCCTGCTGCCATAGGTATCGACGCGAATATCGACCGGTTGACCGGGTTCGACATTGGCGAGATCGGTCTCTTTAAAATTGGCCTCAATCCAGACATTTTGCGATCCGACGAGGTTCATCACCGGTGTGCCTGCATTGACATATTGACCAAGCTCGGGCGCCTTGACGACGACACCGGCAAACGGGGCGCGAACGCTGGTTCGTTCGAGATCGAGTAGCGCGTCGTCGCTTTCGGCCATTGCTTCCAGATAACTCGGATGATCGTCAATACCGATCTCCGGATTGCCGCTCAGGCGGCTGAGTATTTGGGCCCGTTCCTCGGTTAAAACTCCCATTTTCTGGTGAGCGGTTTCGACGTCGGTCCGAGCTTCGTCCAAACGGGCGCGGCTGGCAAAACCGTTTTGTTCAAGTGCGGCTTGTCGGCCATGCTCGCGCTCGGCAAATTCAAGGTCGGTTTGGGCCATCGACAATTCTTCCGACTTTTGGCGATAAAGGGATTTCAGCCCTTCGATTTCATCGCGGGCCGCCGACAATCTGGCGCGGGCCCTTGCATGGGCGATTTCGTAAGGGCGTGGGTCAATACGAAAAAGCATCTGGCCATCGGTGACGGGGTCATTGTCGTCGGCGCCAAGTTCGAAAATGGGCCCCGATATTTCGGCGCTCATTGCCACCAAATCGGCTTTGACATAGGCGTTTTGCGTGCCGACATACCGCCCCCCCGTCAGATAAATATATCCGCCGACAATAAGCGCGATCGCTGGGCCGAGGAGCAACAGGACGCGGCGTAATTTGCGTGTTTTTTCGGAAATGGTCTCACCCGGCATCCGACGCGTCCTCCCGGTTTTCGGTGTCGAGTAGCGTCTGTTTCATTTGTCCGAGGGTTTCGAGAAATTGGTGCTGGCGGCCTTCGGCTATGCCGGAAATTGTTTCCTCCAGAGTTTGGCGCAGCATCGCTTTGATGTCGGCGAGCATCGGTTGGATTTTGTCGGTGAGGAATAATTGAACCGCCCGCCGGTCACTCGGGTGGGGCCGTCGTTCGACCCATTGCGAATCCTCCATCCGGTCAATGAGCCGGGTCAATGTGATCGGCTGCACTTCCAATACGCTGGCAAGCTCGACTTGGCTGAGGCCTTCATTGCGCTCCAGATGAATGATGACCCGGCCTTGGGTGATCGTTAGTCCCATTTCCTGGGCACGTCGATTGAAGTTTCGGCGCATCAGGCGAGATACGTCGTGCATCAAAAAGCCGAGGGAAATGTCTGGTTCAATATTTTCCGGCATCGCACTCTTTCGAAAGATATCCATATATATAATATGCATGCTTATTATATATATGGAATGTAAATATGCAAGCCAGAGGTCGATTGCAGTGGCGACGGCGTGCTAACTAAACTCGCCGCGACGATGGAGTTTTTCATCGGAGAAATTAATTGGAGGAATTATTATGGGGTTTCGGTCTAAATTGGCTTTGGCATTGGTGTTGATCCCGAGCCTGGCTTTGGGTGGATGCGCTGGCGATGGAAGCGATCTGAATGCATCGATGCAGTCGGTTCTTGGCGCGCTTGGCACGGCGGCGCTGGGTGGCGGTGGAAGTGTCTCAAATCTAACCGAGGCAGAAATTGGCCGTGGTCTGCGTGAAGCCCTTCGGGTCGGCACGGACCGCGTGGTCGATAATTTGGGTGTGACCGATGGTTTTTATGCCAAGGGGGATATCCATATTCCGTTGCCGGGTGCCCTTGCCCAGGTTGACCGGACGCTTGAAACAATTGGCATGAACCAGCTGACCCAAGATCTGGAAACTCGCCTTAACCGGGCGGCCGAGGCCGCCGTGCCCCGCGCCAAAGTGATCTTTTGGGACGCTATCGCCGATATTCGTCTCGACGATATTATGGCGATTTATCGCGGCCCCGATGATGCGGCGACCGAGTATTTCCGCGGGCGCATGTCAGCGCCGTTGGCCCAGGCATTTGAGCCGATTGTTGATGACGAGCTGGCCCGGGTTGGCGCGATCCGCGCCTATGACCAGGCGATTGCACAATATAGCGCCATTCCGATGGTTCCCGACGTAAAAGCTGACCTGGTCGCCTATGTGCTGGAACGATCCATCGACGGCATGTTCCTCTATCTCGGGCGCGAAGAAGCGCGGATCCGCGAAGATCCGCTGGCCCGGACGTCGGATATCCTCCGAAGGGTGTTTGGTAGCCGCTAGTCCATTTCGGGAAAAAGATGGAGCCCGTTGCCATCCAACGGCAAGGGTGCCGCCGAACGAACGTGGGATACCGGCAGTTCGCCGTATAAATGGGGGAACATCGCCCCGCCTCGCGATTTCTCCCATTTCAGCGGCGTGCCCAGATCGTCGCTATCGGTGGCAATTAACACGAGATCCGCTTCCCCGGCGCGGTGGCGCGCGGCACTTTCTGCGACTTGCTGGGCTGTGGAAAAATGAATGAAGCCGTCGGTGCGATCCTCGGCTGTGCCAGTATAGGTCCCGGTTTTCTGGGCAGCGTCCCAGGCGTGCTGGCGTGCCAGGTGATAGATGATGGTCATGGTCGGCGATACTTCACAAAAGGGGTTAGGGTGGCGACACGGTCATAAAGCTTGCGTGCCGTTGCATTGGTGTCTTGGGTGAGCCAGTAAACCTGGCTTGCCTCAGCCTTATCGGCTTGCGCGTAAACTGCCTCAATGAGGCGGCGTCCAACGCCCATACCTCTGGCAGTCTCGCTGACATAGAGATCCTGTAGATAACAACAATCGTTCTGGGATTTGCTCGACCGATGAAACAGATAATGCACGATGCCGATAAGTTTATTGTCGGGGGACGACAGACAAAATCCATGAGGCTGATCCGCCGGGTCGAGTAAACGGTCCCAGGTGGTTTGTGTGATCGTGTCGTCGAGCGCCGTTTCGTAAAAAGAAAGATAGGCTTTCCATAGCAATTCCCACTGCTCGCGATCATTGGACGCAAGACGACGAAGTGTACCGGTTGGGCTCTGGGTCATTCCGGGTCAAGCTCTTCAATCGTGAATTCTAGGGTTTAGGATAGCAGAGGAGTGCGCCGATATGATTAAGAAACATAGGCTTTGGTCGAGCCTTCTCATAGTCGCGGCGATGATTCCCGCGGGAACGGCTTGGGCCGATTCGATCGACGGAACCTGGTGCGCGCAAAATGGACGAAGCCTGTCAATTGAAGGATCAAATCTCGCGCTGGGAACCGGCGAGCGGCTGCCCGGCGACTATGCCGGTAATCCCCCCATTTTTAATGGGGTTGGCCAGAACGACGTTTGCGCCGCTATTTAAAAATCTTCACCAAAGCGTTTCTGATGGGAATAAAGTAGATGCCCAAGCAGGATTTGTATTCATTTACATAATGTGGCGACAGCCCAAAACAGACATTTTTATTTGTTTCAGGCAGAATATATGTACGAAATAGAACATCCCAGAAAGGGAACATAAACGCGAAATTCTTGTCGATATGGTCGGGATGACAACTATGGTGGATGTGATGATGCGCCGGGGAAGCAAACAGCATCGACCATCGTCCCGGCCAGCGTAGCCAGACATGCGAATGCCGCAGATTATATCCCATGATATTGAAGACAAACATCAGCACAGGTATGCCCAAAAACTGGGGCATGCTGGGCAGATAGCCGAATAAATTGCTGGCAAGGCCCATAACCGCCCCATATGTCGCCCCGGTGGTCATTGAATAAGTAATATTGTCGATCGGATGTTCACGGTAATTGGATAAAGGATGCATCACCTCCAAACTGTGATGAACCTTATGAAACTCCCATAAAATCCCAACCTTATGCTGCGCATAGTGCGTAGCGTAGGACACAAAATCCACGAAGGCGATCAGAACGAACATGTACGCGGTCGCTAGCGCGATGTCTAAAATATGGACATCAAAGGTCGTCCCGCCGACGTCGGCCGGCTCGGCATCGCCGGCGATTATCTGAAAGAAAACACTCAGGACGTACGTCAAGAATGTGACATTTATGACCAGGCGAAATATCTGATGAAAAAAGAAATATCTAATGTCCAGCCACGCGGATGTTGTTTTCCAGATATTTTTTGGAAGCAAAAAGCCGACAAAAGCCCTGAGCGACAAACTTTCCGCAGGATTGGACTTAGCGTTCGCGTAAAAGACATAGAAAGCCAAAATGCCTGAAGTGACCAAATACAACCAGAAAATTCGCTGATTGGCAGCAAACGGATATGTCAGCACAATAGTCAGCTGGACCCTAAGAAATTCAAAAATCAGCTCGGCGAATTGGGCAACTGGTTCGAACATGCGCATTGCTCCTGTTGACGCAAAAAGTTGTGCGCTTCGGTAATCCCCCCATTTTTAATGGGGTTGGCCAGTAGAACTACGCGGCCATTTTCAGTTTCATAGCGGGAGTGATCCCGCCGATGCCCATGTTGGGCCGGTCGTTATTGTAAGTCCATAACCAGAAGCTCGTTCTGCATGCTCATCTCGGCATACATCTTTTTAAGTCGACGGTTCTACTCCGCCAGATCCTTCATCTCGCCAATCAGCGACGCATCCATGTGGCCAAACTTTGAACGCCATTTATAAAAACTGGCGTTACTCATGCCGTGCTCACGGCACCGCTCTGATACCGGTACTCCGCCCTCCGCCTGCTTTAAAACCCCCATGATCTGTGCGTCGCTATATCGTGATGTCTTCATCAAAACCTCCTCAGATATCGTGCCGAGAAAATTCTACTTTTCAACACCACTAATTCCTGAGGGGATTACCTGCCCGCCACGCATTTTCCTATATTTCACCCGTGGGCAGTCCATCCGCCGGAGCAAAAATAAATATCGGACTATTGAGCGGCAACCTTGCGCTGGCGGCGGTAGACGGCGGCGAAGGGTCGGAAAACTGGGATCGCTGCACGTTAAATAGCTAACTCCTTGGATCGATCAGCACGCGGTTTTTGGTCTTGCCGGCGAGCATTTTTTCATAGCCCTGGACTGCGGTTTCGAGATTTAAAAGCACGGCCTCGCCGACCGGATAGGGCTTGAAATCACCGTTTTCAAAATGCGGTCGCAGTTTTTCCAGCGTCTCGCCCATTGCGACGGCGTCGAATCCCATGCTGGCCATGCCTAGCAACTGCAACCTGCGCCGATAAAATTCACTTAAATTGAGCGGTGTTGTTTCTTCCAGAGCGTTGATTACCACATGACGGCCGCGCAGGCGCAGGGCTGAATTGGCAATTTGGAAATAGGGTTCGCCGACCGTATTAAAAACGATATCCGGGCCGTCGCCGCCGGTACGCTCTTTGAGGGCCGCACCGAGATCGGTCTCTTTGCTGGCATTGATCACATCGACAGCGGCGCTCGCGTGGCCGGAATAATCGTCGCGACTGCGTTCAACACCGATCACCTTGGCTCCGACCATGGTGGCGATTTGAGTTACCGCCTGCCCGACTTTGCCATTGAGGCCCATGATAGCGACGGTCTCTCCCGGCGACACCGCCGCATAATCAATTAGCCCGATCCAGGCGGTGCAAAACGGTACGCCAATTCCAGCGGCTTCAAGCATTGTCAGGTTTTTCGGCTTATCTTGGAGCGAGGCGATGTCGACCAGCAGAAATTCGGCATGTGCGCCGTCCCGTGACATGCCGAGATCGGCACCCGATCCCCAGACCTCACGCCCCACCATTTCCGCCGGCCCCTCGACGATACGTCCGGCATAGTCGCGGCCCGGCGTGCGTGGCCAGACCAATCGCGGCATGGTTCCCAACAGCCCTTTCACATCGCTAGCATTGACGCTGGCGCCATGAATTTCGACCAGGCTTTGGTCCGGTCCCGGCTCGGGGCGGGGCAGGTCGGTCAGCTTGACACGGAGGTCTTGGGCGGTTGGAGAGGCTTGGGCTGCGACAATTGCCTTCATTAGTTTTCCGCATTCCTTTGGTGGGTGTAAAAGGCGCCGAGAATTGCCAAGATCGCCAGGCCAGCGCTAATGGCGGCGTTATAGGCCGCCATCGATAAATGGAACAGGGTCCAGGGTATTTGGTCGCACCGGGCAACCTCGGTGCCTAGCATTTTCTTAATCAAGGCTTCAGCCTCTTCGATGAGGTTGGCCGGGCCGCTGCAGCTGGCAAGGCCGCCCCACCAATGTTGCTCGACGCCGACATGGAAAAAAGCGATGCCTGCGCCGACACCGAGGGCCAGACCGGCGACGCCAAGTGCGACCGCGCGCCACCGGGCCATTGGCGCGAAAAAAGCGAAAATGGCAAACATTATGGCAATCGCGTGGGGCGGGCGCTGGTAGAGGCAAAGCTGGCACGGCGCGATGTCGGCGAAGTATTGCATGCCATAGGCACCGGCCAACACGGTCGCGCTTGTAGCCGCGACAATGGCGGCGGCGGGGCGTTGATGGGTAATTAGGCTCATGATTTGCTTGATCTGCATCGGGTGGACCGTTTAACAGTTTCGATCCGACGAATTTATCACAAAATCCAATTCGAGGAACAAAACCATGCAGGCACGCGCTGTAATCATTCAAGAGACCGGTGGCCCGGAAAAAATGAAGGTCGAAACCGTTGAAGTTGGCGCACCGGGCGAAGGCCAGGTGGCGATCAAGCAAACAGCGATTGGCTTGAACTTTCTCGACTGTTACCAGCGGGCCGGAGTTTATCCGATGCAGGTTCCATCGGGGCTGGGCCAAGAAGCGGCCGGAGTTGTCGAGGCTGTCGGCCCAGGGGTCGAAGGGTTTAGCGTTGGTGACCGCGTCGCCTATGCCGGTGGTCCTCCCGGCGCTTACGCCGATTATCGCCTGATCCCGGCAGCGGCAATTGTCAAAGTCCCCGACGGTGTGTCCGACGAACAGGCCGCAGCTTTGATGCTCAAAGGCATGACGGCGGAATATTTGCTCAACCGCACCTACCAGGTCAAAAAGGGCGAGTTTGTTCTGTTCCACGCAGCCGCTGGGGGTGTTGGACTGATTGCCGGCCAATGGGGTGCCGATATTGGTGCGCGGATGATCGGCATTGCCGGTGGTCCGGAAAAATGTGCGCTGGCCAAATCCCATGGCTACGAATTCGTTATTGACCGCAAATCAGAAGATGTCGTTGCCCGGGTCAAAGAGATCACCGGCGGTGAAGGTGTGCCGGTGGTTTATGACTCCGTCGGCAAGGATACCTACGAGCAGACCTTAAAATGCCTGGCACCGCTCGGCTATTTCGTGTCCTTTGGGTCGGCGTCCGGCCAGATCGCTGCGGTCAAGCCAATTGAGCTGCAAATGAACGGGTCGCTGTTTTACACCCGGCCGACATTGATGGTTTACAACGCCAAACGCGCCGACATGGAAGCCTCGGCCGCTGCGGCCTTTGCGATGGTCGAAAAAGGGGCGGTCAAACTGGAGATTATGCAGCGTTATGCCCTCGAAGATGTCGGGCAAGCTCATATTGATCTGGAAGGTGCCAAAACCATGGGCGCATCCTTGATTACCCTCTAGGTACTGCCAATTGGCGTCCACCATCGCCTGTTTCGGGGCGGCGCATATCGACCGGACGGCGCGGAGTGAAGGGCCGCTTCTGGCCGGGACGTCAAACCCGGTAAGCTGGAGCGAAAGCCATGGCGGCGTCGCGCGCAATATTGCGGCGTGTCTCGCCCGGCTCGGCGTGCCGGTCCAGCTTTTTTCGATGGTTGGTGGAGATCGGGCGGGCGGCGAAATTATCGCCGCCCTAACCGATCTCGGGATCGATGCCGCGGGCGTTGCGCGAGCCGAAGAGCCGACGGGGTCCTATATGGCGGCACTGGATGGCAAGGGTGACCTGGCGCTCGGCCTGACCGATGACAAACTATATGAGCGGCTCGATGAAGACTGGGCCGCGCGCGTGGGCGGCTTGGCTTCGGGGGCCGATATCTGGATTGTCGATACAAACTTATCTGAGCGCACCCTGATCAAACTGTTCGCGCAGAGACCGGCGGTAACCCGAATTCTCGCCGATCCGGTCTCGGTGGCAAAAGCGGGGCGGTTAAAATCACAATTGGCCGAATTGGACACGCTCTTTCCCGATGCCGGAGAGGCTGCTTTGCTGACCGGCCTGCCGGTCAGTTCGATAGCAGAGGCCGGACGAGCGGCCGAGCGGCTGTGCACGATGGGGGCTGGGGCGGCGGTCGTGACGATGGGGCGTGAAGGATTATGCTGGGCCGAAGGTCGCGGCCAATGGCGCCACATGCCGGCTCTATCCGCCGTCTTGCATGATGTGACCGGGGCCGGGGATGCGCTGGTCGCGGGTACGGTATTCGAACTTTGGCGACGAAAGTCATGGAATTTGGAGCGGTCGCTCGGCGCTGGCTTGGCGGCCGCTGCGGTGACCCTTGAACAAGATGGTGCTGCGCCGGTAGCCCTAACGCCGGACGCCATTCAGGCGCGCCAAGACGAAGGATAAACGATGGATAGTTATCTCGAAATAAGGCCGCAAGTCATGGAAGCGCTGGCCGAGGGCGAGCCGCTGGTTGCATTGGAATCGACGGTAATTTCCCACGGTCTGCCACAACCCAGAAATCTGGAAACAGCGATTGAGCTGGAGCAAATTATCCTAGCCGCCGGGGCTATGCCGGCAACCGTCGGCATTATAGGCGGGCGTGCGGTTGTTGGGATGACAGAGGCGGAGTTGGCTGTTTTTGCCAAAGGCGAGAACATTGAAAAGGCCAGCCGCCGTAATTTTGCCTCGGTCCTCGATAGTGGCGGTATGGGGGCGACAACGGTCGCGGCAACCATGATGGTGGCAAGGTCGGCGTCAATTGACGTGTTTGCTACCGGCGGCATGGGTGGCGTTCACCGAGGTGAGGCGTTGGATATCTCC
The DNA here is from genome assembly GCA_021774575.1 of Alphaproteobacteria bacterium. Classification (GTDB taxonomy): domain Bacteria; phylum Pseudomonadota; class Alphaproteobacteria; order UBA6615; family UBA6615; genus JAJFIX01. The sequence goes on from JAJFIX010000009.1 coordinate 45,420, forward strand.
GCCGACCTAACCGAATTCGGCCAAACCCGGGTGGCAGTTATATGTTCGGGGCCGAAGGCGGTTCTCGATGTGGCGCGTACATACGAGATGTTGGAAACATTGGGCGTGCCGGTGATCGGCTACGGCACCACTGACTTACCAGCTTTTTATTCTCGGTCCTGTGGCATTGGCCTCGATCAGCATGTCATCGACGCGGCACAGGCGGCCTCGATAATGGCGGCACATAAAAGGTTGCCGGCGGCGGGGGGCATTGTTTTCGCCAACCCGCCCCCCGAGGCTGCGGCTATCCCGGCAGGCGAGATCGAGGGGATCATTGAGCAAGCGCTGATCGCGGCTGAAAATGCGGGCATTCGTGGCAAAGACGTGACACCCTATCTGCTTGACCATTTGGCCGAGGCGAGCAATGGGCGCACGGTCGAGACCAATATTGCGCTGCTCCGATCAAACGCCGAAGTTGCAGCGAATATCGCCGTGGCTTATGCGAGGCGTTGAGAGGATAGTACATGACTTTGTTTGGGCGATGGGCTTTGTGTTTGGCCGTGACAGTGATGCTCGCCGCTTGTGGCGACGAGGCACTGGTTGCCGACGGGCCAGCGCTTTTGATTGCGGCTGAAACTGGTGACCTTGACCTGGTCGAGCGACTAATAGCGGCGCAAACCGACCCCGGATATATCGCAGAAGATGGCGCCACACCGCTGGCCAATGCGGCAATTGGCGGCCATCGGCAGGTTGTTGCCGCCCTGCTGGCGGCAGGGGCAGATATTAATGCCCAGCCGCAAAATAGTTATTCGGCCTTGATGCAGGCCACTTTCATGGGCCATCGGGAATTGGTTGTCGATCTGTTGGCGGCCGGTGCGGCGGTGGATGCGAGGTCGGACAGTGGCGGCACGGCCCTCGATGTCGCGGCAATGACCGGACAGGCTGAGATTGCTGGAGCGCTGCTTGACGCGGGCGCGCTGTTAAATAGCACCGACAATACTGGATGGACGGCGTTGATGAGCGCTGCTGCGGTAAATAATGGTGCGGTTGCCCAGACATTGCTGGATCGCGGCGCGGCCGTAGATTTACGTAGTGTCGCCGGCCTCACTGCCTTGATGCTTGCTGCGCGCCATGGTCGCACGGAAATGGTGCGCCGGCTGATTGATGCCGGTGCCATCATCGACCAGAGATCAATGACCGGCGAGACGGCGCTGGATCTGGCCAAGACAGCGGAAATATCGGACATGCTCGGTGACGCGGGCGCAAACCAGTAATTTTATACTCGGCTTCAGACGCTGGCTCAGTGACGAGAGCATAATTAATATGGCGGATTCGCCGCCTATTTGGTATGCCAATAGTTTGTCTAGCCAATTTCTTTCGCCAGTTTCTCGCAGTACCAATAGGGGATTTCGATGAGTGCGCCCGAGATCAATGCGATCACCAGCTCCGATAACGTGGATTACGACATCTTGCCCCGATTGCTCGGCTATCAGTTGCGCCGAGCTCAGTTGACGGTATTCCAAAATTTTTCCGCTCGGTTGCGCGAGCATAAGGTGACGCCGACGCAATTTGCCGTGCTGGTATTGGTCGGCGCAAATCCAGGTCTGACCCAACGTGCATTGTCCGAAGCCGTGGCGACGGATCAATCGACTTTGGTTTCACTGCTTGATCGGTTGGAAACCCGCGGTTTGGTTGAGCGTCGTCGTTCGCCCCACGACCGGCGCTATCAGGTTCTCAACCTAACCGAAGAAGGCCACCACCAGCGCGAGCGACTATGCAAAATCGTTGCCGATCATGACGACGAGTTGGCCGAAGCCTTTGCCGCCAATGAGCGCGCCGATTTCATGGAATATTTGCGCCGCTTCAATAAGGGGTGAGATTAATTCGCGGGCCTAAGACAAAAGGTCTCTAATTTCGCCGGGTATGGGCAAGGCTTGCAAGCGTTTTTCATCTTCGGGATGGCGCCCGGCCCAGACACGTTTTTCCGTGCCCTCGACGGCCAGTTTGCCGCCATTGATGATTTGGTGTGTGAGCACCAGCACTTTCGAATGAAACTGCGAGACCTGACTCTCGATAATCAATTCATCGCCATAGGTTGAGGGTGTGACAAAGCGCGCGCCAGCATCAACCAGCGGCAGGCCGATAACGCCAAAGCGGGTAAAAATATCGGCCCAATCTAGTCCCGCGCTGGAAAATAAATTGTGGGCTGCCGCGTCGAACCAACGAAAGTAGTTTGGGTAAAAGACAATATCGGCCGGGTCGCAGTCACCCCATTCGACTTTGCGCCGCGATGTTGCGATATGCGCCACAACGAAATTCTATGTCAGATCCAGGTGCCGACCTATTCGGCGCAAACACGCTGCAGGAGATCCACCAAGGTTGCAAGGTCCGTCGGGCTTAGCCGTTCTTGCATATTCTGGTCATGGTCGGCGGCCGTTTCGACCATTCGTCGATAGGTCGTTTCGCCGAGATCGCTCAAATATAGGGCATAAGTACGCCGGTCACTCGGTGAGGCTTCGCGGCTCACGAGTCCGCGCCGTTCCAGCCGATCGATAATCGGTGTGACCGTCGATTTCTCCCGGCCTATAGCGCCGGAAAGTTGAGTCTGGCTCAACCCTGGATGAGTTCTTATATGGCAAAGGGCGTTGAACTGACACGGGGTAACTTCGTCCGGCCCGACAGCATCGGAGAAATCCTGGGCAATACGGTTTTGCGCCCGATAGAGATGGTAATAAAGGAAGCTCGGAAGATCCGCAGCGTCGATTGGTTTCTGGGTGCCGTCAATTGGTTTCTGAGTGCCAATGTCGTTGAGCTCATTTTGGTCGGCTTGCTCACTAGATTTCCGGCCTGTCTGTTGGTTCGTTTGGGGGGTCATATCAAAGCCTTTCATCCGAATTTATGCCGCTGGAAATACCGCTCGAAATACCGCTGGAAATACTGGGAAACCACCGGCGAATAGAAGCTGCAAATAAACCGGCAACTATTCTGATAGTTTCCGCGCAGCAAATAATACTGTCGCAACCGAACTGTGCGCACGAGGATACCCGCCAAGGTAACCCCAGGCAATCCGCAAAATCACCGATACGACCGTAATATAGTCAGCATTCCCGCCAAATCCAGAGCACCATTCTAGAAACGCCAAACCAGAGACAAAGTGTCGCCGGTTATCTGGTGGTCATTTGGGTCTACCTGGCGCAACAGGGCAAATTATCTTGCTTTGTCGGCGTCGGTTCGCTACATCCCAGATCTTAGCACTCGATAAGTAGGAGTGCCAAAGAATTGGTCCGGCGGTGCGGTGCGGCTGGCCGCGTTGGCAAGATGCACCATTCAGTTCCACGAATTTAAACGGAGACAAAAGCATGAGCTTTAAACCTTTGCAGGACCGCGTGGTTGTGCGGCGTATCGATCAACCCCAAAAGACCGCCGGTGGTATTTTGCTGCCCGAAACAGTGCAGGAAAAACCGATGGAAGGTGAGGTTGTCGCAGTTGGGCCGGGCGAGCGTGGCAGCGATGGTCGCCTCAATCCTTTGGATGTCAAAACCGGCGACCGGGTCCTCTTTGGTAAATGGTCTGGCACCGAAGTCACGATCGACGGCGATGAGCTGGTGATCATGAAGGAAGAAGACATTATGGGGGTCATCTCCGGCAAAAAAGGCCGCGGCAAATAGGCCGCCAATCCGCCAACATCAGAACAATTCATAGGGAAAACTAAAATGGCCGCGAAAATCGTTAAATTTTCAACCGATGCTCGAGCTCGTATGCTCGAAGGCGTCGATATTCTTGCCAACACAGTAAAGGTAACCTTGGGTCCCAAGGGCCGCAATGTCATCATTGATAAGGCGTTTGGCGCACCGCGTATTTCCAAGGATGGCGTTACCGTTGCCAAGGAAGTTGAGCTCGAAGACAAATTCCAGAACATGGGCGCGCAGATGGTCAAGGAGGTTGCCTCCAAGACCGCCGATTTGGTTGGTGATGGAACGACTACGGCGACGGTTCTGGCCCAATCTATTGTTGGGGAAGGCGCCAAAGCGGTGGCCGCGGGCATGAACCCGATGGATTTGCGCCGTGGTATCGATCAGGCCGTCGAAGTAGTGGTCGAGCAAATTGAGCGTCGCGCCAAAAAAATTAAGACGGCGAGCGAGATCACCCAGGTCGGTACGATTTCGGCCAATGGCGATGCCGAGGTCGGCGAAATTCTCTCCGAGGCGATGGAGGCGGTCGGTAATGAAGGTGTGATCACCGTCGAGGAAGCAAAATCGCTGCACACTGAGCTTGAAGTCGTTGAAGGTATGCAGTTCGACCGGGGTTATCTCTCTCCTTACTTCATCACCAATGCCGAGAAAATGTTGGTTGAGATGGAAGACCCCTACATTCTTCTGCACGAGAAGAAGCTGTCGAACTTGCAGGAAATGCTGCCGGTGTTGGAAAAAGTTGCCCAGTCGGGCCGCCCGCTGGTGATCATTGCCGAAGACATTGAAGGCGAAGCGCTGGCAACCCTGGTTGTCAATAAATTGCGCGGTGGCTTGAAGATCAACGCGGTTAAGGCGCCGGGTTTCGGCGATCGTCGCAAGGCGATGCTCGAGGATATCGCAATTTTGACCGGTGGTCAGGTTGTCTCCGAAGATCTCGGCATCAAGCTCGAAAATGTCACCCTCGACATGCTGGGCTCGGCGAAAAAGCTCATCACCGATAAAGAAAACACGACAATTGTCGCCGGTGGCGGCAAGAAATCGGCCCTCACTTCGCGGGTTAGTCAAATCCGTGCTCAGATCGAAGATGTCAGCTCGGACTATGATCGGGAGAAACTGCAGGAACGGTTGGCAAAACTTGCCGGTGGTATTGGTGTCATCCGGGTTGGTGGATCGACCGAGGTTGAAGTCAAAGAGCGCAAAGACCGGGTGGAAGATGCGATGCATGCCACGCGCGCTGCCGTCGAAGAAGGGGTTGTCCCCGGTGGCGGCGTTGCCTTGTTGTATGCCGCGCGGGCCTTGGATAAGGTTTCGGGCGCCAATCACGACCAAGATGTGGGCATTGGCATTGTGCGTCGCGCCCTCGAAGCGCCGGTCCGCCAAATCGCCGAAAATGCCGGTGTTGACGGTGCCGTGGTTGCCGGAAAGTTGCGCGAGCAAAAAAACACGAACTGGGGCTATGACGCGCAAGAAGATAAATATTGCGACTTGGTCAAGGCCGGCGTTATCGACCCGACCAAGGTTGTGCGTATTGCACTACAGGACGCGGCCTCGGTCGCCGGTCTGTTGGTGACAACCGAAGCCATGGTTGCCGATAAGCCCGCACCGGCTGCGGCAGCGCCCGGTGGTGGCATGCCCGATATGGGCGGCATGGGCGGCATGCCCGGCATGGACTTCTAGCAATTTCCGGCTGGATCGGGTCGTTAATTGGATCCGGTCCAGCCGGGCTCTTAATTTTGGGAAAAGGGCGGATTAAGAGCCGTCGCCGACCCATACGATATGTAGCAGATTTGTATTCCCCGGCGATCCGAACGGGATACCGGCGGTGATCGCGATACGGTCGCCTTTATCGGCAAAACCGTCGGTCAATGCGTGATGGGCGGCCCGCGAGCACATATCATCCATACTCGTTGCGTCCTCGGTGACGACGGCGTGGATACCCCAAGCCACAGAAAGAAAACGGGCAGTTGCCCGGTTCGGCGTCAAACAGAGGATTGGCACAGCCGGGCGTTCGCGCGCCGCGCGTAGGGCCGTGGAACCTGAATTGGTGTAGGTGACAATCGCCGCGGCATGAATGGTTTCAGCAACTTGGGCGGCCGCGGCGGTGATCGCATCGGCGGCGGTCTCCTCGGGCGGGAAATGGGTGGAATCAATAATATCGCGATAATATTCGTCCGCCTCAACGGCCCGGATAATATCATTCATCATTGAAACAGCTTCGGTCGGATAGGCTCCAGCGGCGGATTCGGCCGACAACATGACCGCATCAGCGCCGTCATAAATTGCCGTCGCGACGTCCGAGGCCTCGGCTCGTGTTGGCGTAGGCGCGTCAACCATGGATTCAAGCATTTGAGTGGCGACGACAACCGGTACGCCCAAGGTCCGGCAGGTGCGCACGATCTGTTTTTGAGTGCCAGGCACCGCTTGCGGGGGAAGCTCGACACCGAGATCGCCCCGCGCCACCATCACCGCATCCGCCTGCTCGATTATTTGGTCGAGATAGGTGATGGCCGATGGTTTCTCCATTTTCGCCATGATGCGCGCCCGGCCGCCGATCAGTTTGCGGGCTTCGGCGATATCATCTGGGCGTTGAACAAAACTCAAGCCGATCCAATCGCATCCCATATCCAGGGCAAAGACCAGGTCTTTATGATCCTTCGGTGTCAGCGGAGACAGGCCGAGCAGAACGCCGGGTAGGTTGACACCCTTTCTGTCGGAGATGACGCCGCCAACCCGGATGATTGTCTCGGCAAAATCACCGCCTAATTTTTGTACTTCGAGCCTGACCTTGCCGTCATCGATCAGAATTTCCGTACCAATTTCCAGGGCGCGAAAAATTTCCGGATGAGGAACGCAAATTCGATCAGCGTCTCCCGGCGTGTCGTCCAAGTCGAGACGAATTTTGCCACCCTTTTTAATCGTCACCTTACCGTCTTGAAATTCGCCGAGCCGGAGCTTTGGTCCCTGCAGGTCGCACAGCACGCCGATAGGTCGCCCGGTTTCGGCCTCCAGCGCACGGATGATCTCATAGCGAACCAAATGCTCGGCATGGCTGCCATGGCTGAAATTTAAACGAAAGACATCAGCGCCCGCGTCGAATAAGGCGCGGATGGTCGGTGCATCCGAACTTGCCGGGCCGAGGGTCGCGATGATTTTAGCTTCTCGAAAACGTCGCATCATTGTCCAAATCTAGAAGGCGGCTTTGCGGGCGGCGGGAGGTAAATGGGATTAGGTGTAGTGATGATAGCATCGGGTCGTCGACGTGGGTAAGCGAATTTGAGCCTTCATTCAACGGCGTGCGCCGCTATAGTGCGGCCCATGGATGATTTAGCAAAATATGCGTTACTCCAACCCGAGGACCCTCCTGTCTTCGATGTGGTCAATGGACATAGTAATGCCAGGGTCGTGCTGCTCTGCGATCACGGGGGTAGGGAAGTGCCGCGCCGGCTGGACCGGCTGGGCCTCGAGGAAAAAATTATGGAGCGGCATATTGCCTGGGATATTGGCGCTGAAGCGCTGACCCGGGATTTGGCGGCGAAAATGGGTTGGACCGCGATCATAGCGGGCTATTCGCGGCTTGTCATAGATCCCAATCGGCAATTGGACGACCCGACATCGATCCCCGAGCACAGCGACGGTGTTTCCATATCGGGAAATATCGGTCTCAGCGAAGACGCGCGTCGGTCGCGGGTACGGGAAATCTTTCACCCCTATCACATGGCCGTGCAGCAGGCGATTGAACGTCATACCGATCACAATACGGCCCCGGCCATATTATCACTGCATACATTCACCCCTGAATTCGCAGGTGTGACCCGCCCTTGGGAGGCCGGTGTGCTTTGGATTGATGACGCGCGGTTGCCGAGCCTTTTGCTTGACGCCCTGAAGGGCGAACCGGGGCTAACCGTTGGTGACAACGAACCCTATTCGGCCAGGCTGGGGCTCGGCTATACGACCTCGCGCCACGCCGACGCACACGGGCTGGCCAACGCAACTTTGGAACTGCGGCAGGATCAGGTGAATACCCCGTCGGGAATTGCTGACTGGAGTGCGCGATTGACCCAAATTTTTGCTGAGGTTTTTGCCGACGAATCCCTATATGAGATCTACCGGCGCGACCCGATTAACAAACAGGTGTGAAATGAGCGAAATTTCAGAAATCGACAAACAAACTCAAATTGAGTTGGAAGCAGCGGCCTTTCGCGCCTTGACCGAGCATTTGCGGACCCGCACCGATGTGCAGAATATCGAAATGATGACCCTGGCTGGATTTTGCCGAAATTGTCTTTCCAAATGGTATCGCGCAGCAGCCGAAGATAAGGGACTTGCCATCGACTATGATCAGGCGCGTGAAATCGTCTATGGAATGCCATACGCCGAGTGGAAGGAGAAATATCAGACACCGGCGACACCAGAGCAGAAGGCCGCCTTCGAAGCACAAAATCACGATGACTAGAACGCAAAATATCCCCGCTTTTCCCGTATTCGGCTTGTTGCCCATACGTGCGGCCACGACTATTGTCCAGCTGGGAGCCAGCGGCAATTAACTCATTTGACGAGAGGGTTTTAGGATGGCCGATAAGGGCGGCATTGCAGCGGATCGGTTGCGGACGTTTGTTGAACGAATTGAGCGGTTGGAGGCTGATCGGACGGCAATCGCGACCGATGTTCGCGAGGTTTTATCCGAGGCAAAATCAGCTGGCTTTGATGTTCCGACGATCCGTCAGGTGGTCAAATTACGCCGCATGGATCAGCAAGATCTGCAAGAGCGCGACGCGCTTCTCGACCTCTATCGCGATGTCATGGAGATGTAGGGTAGCCCGCCTAGTCTGCTGCCGCGGACGCCATTTCAGCAACGTTTGGGCCGGACGTCTGTCCCGGCGAGGTCGTGTTTCTCCAGTCGGCTAGTAGGGCGTTTTGCCGAGCGCCGACCTGGTCGATGGCGGCATTTTTTACGTGCCCAAAGCCGCGGATTTTCATTGGCAATTGCGCAAGTTCACACGCCAAACTGTGGTTTTCCTCGGTGAGGCTGGCACAGAGTTCGGCAATCAGACCCTCATATTCGACGATCAGTTCTCGTTCGCGTTTCCGGTCGGCAAGTCGCCCAAATGGATCCAACGCCGTTCCGCGCAAGAATTTGAAACTGGCGAGCGCCCGCAAGGCCGACCCCATGAGGGCGCCATATTCCCGTTTTTTCAATTGGCCGGTTTCACTGTCTCGGCGGGCAAATAGGGGCGGGGCCATGTGGTAGCGAATACGATAGGGGCCGTCAAAACGCGCCGCTATTTGATCGGCAAACGACTGATCTGTGAGCGCGCGCGCAACTTCATATTCGTCCTTATAGGCGAGAAGTTTGTGATAGACATGGGCGACGGCGTCCCCAAACCCAAGTTGGTCGGTGTTCAGTTTGGCTTCGGCGGTCAGAGCTTGGTCAACGAGTGTGCGGTATCGATCCCCATATTTGGCATTCTGATATTTTGTCAGCGCATCAACGCGACGAGAAATAACGTCGTCTATATCGGACGAAATATCGGGTTCGCGCATGCTGACCGGTGTGAGCGGCGCTGCTAATTCTTCGACCCGGACGGGGTCATGGGCGGCGAACCGTCCCCATAAAAAAGCTTGCCGATTGAAGTCCAGCCCGGCATTGAGGCCGAGCGCTTCGATGATCGCCTGATCTCCAACAGGCAATAAGCCTTTTTGCCAGGCATACCCAAGCAAGAAAATATTGGTGGCGATACTTTCGCCTAAAAGAGCCGCCGCAAGCCGACTGGCATCAACCGCAGACGTTCCACCGGTCTGCGTGGTGCCGGTGATTAAGGAAAGGATTTCGTCGCCGGGAATTTCGAAATCAGTATTTTTCAAAAAGGCGCCGGTGATTGTCTGATGGGTGTTGATGACGGCGCGGCTACGCTCGCTATCCATTTTGGCCAGGCTGTCGAAACTGCCGGCGACCACCAAATCGGCGGCGAGGACAAGGTCGGCACCCCCGGCTGAAATACGGATTGCCGACAAGTCCTCTGGTGTTTGTGCAATGCGGACATGGCTGATAACGGCGCCACCTTTTTGGGCGAGGCCGGTTTGATCGAGGATTTGCACGCCTTTACCCTCGATATGAGCCGCCGCGCCGAGGACGGCACCAAGGGTAACAACACCAGTCCCGCCAATCCCGGTCAGCAGAATTCCATAGCCCGACCCAATGGGGGCAAGATCCGGACGGGGCAATTTGGCCGCGAGTGTGTCGATATCGTGCGCCCCGTCGGATTTCTGATCGGTCCCGGCGGCCGCCAGATGGCCGCCCTGGATTGTCACAAAACTTGGGCAGAAGCCGTTAACACAGGAATAGTCCTTGTTGCAGCTATTCTGGTCGATGGCCCGCTTGCGGCCAAATTCTGTTTCAACGGGGATCACGGAGAGGCAATTTGATTTTGTCGAACAATCTCCGCAGCCTTCGCAAATTGATTGATTGATATAAACACGTTTAGCCGGGTCGGGCATGAGGCCGCGCTTGCGGCGGCGCCGTTTTTCCGCCGCGCAGGTTTGGTCATAAATGAGCACCGTCACCCCATCAATGTCGCGGAGTTCACGCTGCATTCGGGCAAAATCGGTGCGGTCGTGAACAGTGACACCGGTGGCGATTGGATCGCCGGGCGGATAGTGATCCGGATCTTCGGCGACAATGACGATCTTTTTTACCCCCTCGGCTTCCAGTTGCCGGCTGATCATCGGCACTGTCAGATTGCCGTCGAGGGGCTGACCGCCGGTCATCGCGACCGCATCGTTATAGAGGAGTTTGACCGTCATATTAACGTTGGCGGCGACAGCCTGGCGCACCGCGAGGACGCCGGAATGGAAATATGTTCCATCGCCGAGATTGACGAAAATATGGTTTTCGTCGGTAAACGGCGAAAGGCCAACCCAGCTTCCACCCTCGCCGCCCATTTGCGTATAGGTCTCGGTGCGTCGATCCATCCAGGTGGCCATATAATGGCAGCCAATGCCAGCAAAGGCGCGACTGCCCTCGGGCACAATGGTTGAGCTATTATGGGGGCAGCCTGAGCAAAAATAAGGGATGCGGTTGACCGGGGCAATCATGAGCTCCAGGGCGCGCTCCTTATCGGCAAGAAATTTCAAGCGCGCGTCGACTTCAGCGGATTTGTGAAAGCGGGCGATGCGCGCGGCGATCACCCGGGCAATGGTCGCCGGGGTTAGCTCGCCATTGGGCTGCAATACCGGCGCGCCCTTTTCATCAGTCTTACCGACAATAATCGGCCGCTGGTCTTCGGGTAGGTGATAAAGCTGCTCTTTGAGCTGGCCCTCGATCAGGCCCCGCTTTTCCTCTACAACCAGAATTTCGTCCATGCCTTGGGCAAATTTACCGATCGCTTGGGGCTCAAGGGGCCAGGGCATGCCAACCTTGAAGATGGCGATACCGATTTCTTCGGCTGCTTCCGGGGTTAGACCCAAATCCTCGATGGCCTGGCGCACGTCGAGATAGGATTTGCCGCTGGTAACAATGCCAATCCTTGCGCTGGGTTTGCCCAAAACCTGTTTGTTCAACTTGTTTACACGGGCAAAGGCGAGGGCGGCGGGAAGTTTATATTTGTGCAATCGTTCTTCTTGTTCCAACGGTAGATCGGGCCAGCGGAGGTTCAAACCGTCGCTGGGGAGGTCAAACCCTAAATCTTGCGCCGTGGGCAGAATAATCGGTGTGCGCTCGGGATCGACATAAACCGAAGCGGAACAATCGACGGTGTCGGCGACGGCCTTCATCCCGACCCAACAGCCTGAATATCGCGACAGGGCCCAGCCATAGATGCCGAGGTCTAAAAATTCTTGCACTCCCGACGGGCTGAGAATTGGAATGCTCGCGTCAACAAAAGCATATTCCGATTGGTGGGCGGTGGTCGAACTCTTGCAGGTATGGTCATCGCCAAAGACCGCCAGCACGCCGCCGTTGCGTTCGCTGCCCGCCAAGTTCGCATGTTTGAGGGCGTCGCCACTCCGATCGACCCCCGGCCCCTTGCCGTACCACATGGAAAAGACGCCGTCATAGCGCGCTCCAGGGGAGAGGTGCAGCTGCTGGGTACCCCAGACGGCCGTCGCGGCCAAATCTTCATTGACTGCGGGCTGGATTTTGATGTGGTGGCGGTCGAGAAATTTTTGCGCCCGTAGAAACTGCTGATCGACGCCGCCCAAGGGCGACCCGCGATATCCGGTAACGAGGCAGGCAGTATTTAGCCCAGCGGCTTCGTCGCGGCGTCGTTGCATCATGGGTAGCCGAACGAGCGCCTGGGTGCCGGTTATGTAGATTCGGCCAGTATCGATCTCATATTTGTCGTCGATCTGCATTTTCCGACCGGTCGGTGCCACAGGGGCAACCTTATTCATTCCGTCTCTCCGTTGGCGGCGAAATTGCTGGGTAATATAAAAGTTTATGAGCTTGGGCGTCGCCTGTCCACGCTCACAACTGTCACAAACAAGTGTTCGCAATAATAGGCCAAGGACCGCGCGTTGGTGAAAATGATTATTGCGCGGTGACGGGGTGTAATCGTCCTTGCATTGCGCTATAGAAATGGGGAATCGACCCTAGAACCCCTGGACTAAGTGCAAATTATGACCGTTTTTCTTACCGGCGCCGCTGGCTTTATTGGACTACATGTCGCGCAAAAATTGCTGGCGCGGGAAGAGACCGTGGTCGGGTTCGATAATCTCAATGATTATTATGATCCGGCGCTTAAACAGGCTCGACTCAAACTGCTTGCAGACAAGCCCGGTTTTCACTTTGTTAAAGGTGACGTTGCTGATGTGAGCGCGGTCGAGGCGGTTGGCAGAAATAACAACATTACGGCGATTATCCACCTGGCCGCCCAGGCGGGGGTCCGATATTCGCTGGAAAATCCGCGAGCCTATATTGATAGCAATATTGTCGGCCAACTCAATATCTTGGAATTGGCGCGCCACCTTGGTGGTGATCTGCAAAACCTTGTCTATGCCAGCTCGTCTTCGGTTTATGGGGGCAACACTAAATTGCCTTTTTCCGTCGAAGATCGGGTTGATCAACCGATCTCCATCTACGCCGCGACCAAGAAGGCCGACGAGCTAATGGGCCATGCCTATAGCCATGTTTTTCGACTGCCGATGACCGGGTTACGGTTTTTCACAGTTTATGGCCCGTGGGGCCGACCAGATATGGCGGCCTATCTGTTTGCAGAAAAAATCATCGCCGGTATTCCAATCCAGGTCTTTAATGGCGGCGATATGCGCCGTGACTTTACCTTTGTCGATGATATCGCCGGTGGCGTTGTCGCGGCCCTGGATAATCCCGCCGGCCCACCGGGCGGTAGTGACCCCCAGGCCGTGGGAGAACCGGCGCCCCAGCGGGTCTATAATCTGGGGAATAATAATCCGGTGGGGCTAATGAGGTTTATCGAGATTATTGAAGAGGGGCTCGGCAAAAAGGCCGAAATCGACTTCCGGCCTCTGCAGCCCGGAGACGTTAAGGAAACCTACGCCGATATTGAGGCGAGTACGCGGGATTTGGGATATGTCCCCAAGACCAGCATTGAGGACGGGCTCGGGCAATTTATTGCTTGGTTTAAAACCTATCGCGGGATCGCTTAGCCCGAATTTTTTTTGCGCGGTTTCGCGTAAAGGGCCTCCAGCTGTCCGCCATAATCCTCGCTGATGACATGGCGGCGGATTTTCATTGATGGGGTCATCATGCCGTTCTCGGTGGTGAACGGCGTCGCCGCAATCATGAAGCGGCGAACTTGCTCAATCTGCGAGAGTTTATCGTTGACCCGATCAATAGCCGGCCGCATGACCGAGTTAAAGTCCATGTCATGGGCGAGGACTGTAAGGTCCGGCTCTTTGCCGTTTTCCTTGGCCCAGCTCCGCAGAAAGTCGTCGCTGGGGACGATGAGTGCGGCCAGCCAGGGGTGGCGGTCGCCATAGACCATTGCCTGATCGATTTCCGGTTCAAAACAGAGAATGCCTTCAACTCTTTGGGGCGAGATATTGTCACCGCCGGAATTGACGATGATATCGCGCTTGCGGTCGGTGATGCGGAGATATCCGTCGGCATCGATCTCGCCAATATCACCGGTATAAATCCAGCCGTCGCGCAGAGCTCCGGCGGTGGCCTCGGGGTTGCCCCAATAACCTTGCATGACCAGTTCGCCGCTGACGATTATTTCGCCATCGTCGAGGATTTTCACCTCGACCCCTTTGACCGGTTTGCCGACGGTGCGCAGGCGGTTGTCGTGATAGGGGTTGCAACTAACCACCGGGGCGGTTTCGGTCTGGCCGTAACCTTGCAATAGGTCGACGCCGAGGGCGATAAAAAAGACGCCGACATCGTAATTTAACGGCGCCCCACCCGAGACAAAGACCTTCAACCGTCCACCAAATCGCATGGCGACTTTTTTGCGGACAAGATGGTCGAGAATTTTATTGGTGATCCGTTCAACCAAAGTGAGGCTTTTCGGGCCATCGTTATAGGCCTTGCTGCCCAGCTCGACGGCACGGCGAAAAAGTTTTGCCTTGAAGCCCCCGGCCCGCTCGACACCGGAAACGATCCGCGCATGCATGGCTTCATAAAGCCGGGGCACGGCCGTCATTATGGTTGGCCGGGTCTCAGCCATATTGCCGACCAACTTATCGAGGCTTTCGGCAAAATAAATCTCGGCACCGATCGAAATCGGAAACATCAGGCCTGCCGTATGTTCATAGGAATGGCTTAAGGGCAGGAAGGAGAGAAACGTCTCTTTGTCGATTTCAGCGAGATTGGCCCGAACCAGCGTGTCAAACGCTCCGGCGCAATTGCAGATGATCGCCCCGTGGCTCAGCATGACGCCTTTCGGCGCGCCGCCGGTGCCCGATGTGTAAATAAGACAGGCTGTGTCGGTTCGCTGGGCCTGGTTCGCTTGTTGTTCGGGCGCGGTCGCGCCATTATTCAAGACCGTTGCCCAGTCATGGAGGCGTACATCTTCGACTGCGGCGTGGGTATCGGGTGTATCGATGTGAATGACGTCGGCCACCGCCTCCAGGGCACGGGCAGCGCCGATCAGCGGATCGGCAAGTTTGGCCGTCGAGACGATCGCGAGTTTGGCGCCGCAATCGGAAAGTATATGGACATGGTCGGTGACGCCGTTGGTGACATAGGCCGGCACCGTGAGGGCGCCGATATTCATGATCGCCAGGTCGGCAATGGCCCATTCGGGCCGGTTTTCCGAAACAAGGACCACCCGGTCACCGGGACTCACCCCGAGTTGGCGCAGGCCGTGACTTAAATTTGTCACCTGCTCGGCGGCATCGGTCCAGCTTGTTGGTACCCAAGCACCGTCGATTTTGGCATGAAAAAGCGGCTTATCTTTGAGCTCTTCGGCTTTTTCAAAAAATATCGCTGGCAGGCTTTGCCATTTGTCATAGCGCAGGCCATATGTATGTTCGGCGGTTGGGGGCGTGTCGGTCATTAGCTTCTTTCCCACCGGAGATTGGAACCAATTGTAGTTAGGGAGTCGAAAAAAGTGTTCAAGACCGCAATGCACTCTGGCGATAGAGGCGCCCAAGAAAAAACCAACGCGTTAGGCGCGCGGGAACTGCCAGTTTGGGATTTAGCCGATCTCTATGCAAGCCCGCAAGCCCCGGAGATTACGCAGGACCTGGAAACGGCGACGACCAAAGCCAAAACACTCCAGCAAGACTATAAGGGAAAATTGACTGGTTTATCGGGGGCGGAGCTCGGCGCGGCGATTGCCCTCTATGAAAATATCGACGAAATATTGAGCCGGATCATGAGCTACGCCGGTCTGTTGCACGCGGGCGATATGTCGGACCCGGAGGTCGGTCGTTTTTACCAGTCGATGCAGGAAAAATTGACGGTAATATCATCCGATTTGATTTTTTTCGGCCTTGAGATAAATTTGCTCGACGAGACCGACCTGGAGAGCAAATTGGCCGACCCGGCCCTCGCACACTACCGCCCCTGGCTGCGCGATACGCGTGCCTTTCGGCCTCATCAACTTGATGAGCAGTTGGAAAAACTGGTGAACGAGCTCTCCGTATCAGGGGCGTCGTCCTGGGTGCGGCTGTTCGACGAAACCATGACCGCGCTACGCTTTGAGGTTGATGGAAAGGCGCTGGCGTTAGAAGAAACGCTTAATCTTTTGAGCGATCCCGACGAAAAAAATCGGCAGGCCGGCGCCCACGCACTAGGCAAAACCCTGGGCGAAAACGCGCGGCTGTTTGCCCATATCACCAACACCCTCGCCAAAGATAAGGATACCCGCGACCGCTGGCGAAAGTTCAAGGCCCCGGTTTCCAGTCGCAACCTCGATAATGCGGTTGAAGATGAGGTGGTCGAGGCGCTGGTCACGGCGGTCCGCGACGCCTATCCCCGGCTCTCCCACCGCTACTATGCGATCAAAGCTAAGTGGTTCGGTCGCGAGCGACTCGATTATTGGGACCGGAACGCGCCCCTCCCCGAAGAGGATACACAACTGTTTGAGTGGCCGCGCGCGGTTGAGACCGTGCTCGGCGCCTATAACGCGTTTTCGCCCGATATCGCGGCGGCGGGGCAGAAGTTTTTCGATGCAGATTGGATCGATGCCGGGGTGCGGCCGGGCAAGGCGCCGGGGGCATTTGCCCATCCCACGGTGCCCAGTGCGCATCCTTATCTGTTGCTCAACTATCAGGGAAAAACCCGCGATGTCATGACTTTGGCTCACGAACTTGGCCATGGCGTGCATCAGGTGCTGGCCGGTGGCCAAGGCCATTTCGGCTCGCAAACCCCGCTGACATTAGCTGAGACGGCGAGTGTTTTCGGTGAAATGCTGACCTTTCGGGCGTTGCTCGGCCAGGCCGAAAACGAAACCCAGCGCCGGGTGATGCTGGCCTCCAAGGTTGAAGACATGCTGAACACCGTGGTCCGCCAAGTTGCCTTTTTCGAGTTTGAACGGCGGGTTCATGATCAGCGTCGGAACAGTGAATTACTGCCCGAAGAACTCGGCGATATCTGGATGGATGTGCAAACCGAAAGCCTTGGCCCGGCAATTCGGTTCGACGATGCCTATCGAAATTTCTGGGCTTATATTCCGCATTTCATCCATTCGCCCTTCTACGTCTACGCCTATGCGTTCGGCGATTGCCTGGTAAATTCGCTCTATGCACTTTACGAGGAGTCCGAAGACGGGTTTGCCGCCCGTTATCTTGACATGCTGCGCGCCGGGGGCACCCTCCGCCACAAAGAGCTGCTGGCCCCCTTTGGCTTAGATGCCTCTGACCCCGGCTTTTGGCAGCACGGCCTCCGCATGATCGAAGGCATGATTGACGAGCTCGAAGGTTAGGTCACTGGGCGTGGTTATTGGGGGTTGCCGGTTCCATGGCATAAAAAAAGCCCGGCGGGTGGTCCCGCCGGGCTTTGAGTTAGAGGAACGTTGGATTAGTGGACGACCTCGCCGTGGAGGTTGATGTCCAGGCCTTCGATTTCGTGCTCTTCGCTGACCCGGAGACCGATGATCGCGTCGACGATTTTTAAGATGACGAAGGTGGCGAGGGCCGACCAGACGATGGTTGCGCCGATGCCCCAGAGTTGGGTCATCACCTGACCGCCATTGCCTTCGATCAGGCCCGGCGTGCCGCCGATGGCCTCGACGGCAAAGACGCCGGTCAGAATCGCACCGACAATACCGCCAATGCCGTGCACGCCAAAGGCGTCCAGACTATCATCATAGCCGAGCATCCGCTTGAGGCTGGTTGCGCCCCAGAAACAGACGACACCGGCGACAAGCCCAATGATAAGAGCGCCCATCGGGTCGACGTAACCGGAGGCCGGGGTGATGGCGACCAACCCGGCAACGGCGCCGGAAACGATGCCGAGGACGCTTGGCTTGCCGCGGATGACCCATTCGGCAAACATCCAGGTGAGGGCCGCAGCGGCAGTGCAAATCTGCGTGACCGCCATCGCCATGCCCGCGGCGCCGTTGGCGCCAACTGCGGATCCGGCGTTAAAACCGAACCAGCCAACCCAGAGCAATGAGGCGCCGATAACGCTCAAAACCAAATTATGCGGTGCCATATTTTCTCGACCGAAACCCGTTCGCTTGCCTAGAACCAAGGCGGCAACGAGACCGGCAACACCGGCATTGATGTGAACCACCGTGCCGCCGGCAAAATCAAGCACCCCGGCATCGGCAAGAAAACCGCCGCCCCACACCCAATGGGTGATCGGCGCATAAACGATCAGGCTCCACATGCCGAGAAACAGCAGCATTGCCGAAAACTTCATGCGGTCGGCAAAGGCACCGGCGATCAACGCCGGGGTAATGATGGCAAAGGTCATCTGGAAGGTCATGAAGACCGTTTCAGGTATAGTTCCGCTCATCGCGTCGGGGCCCATACCGGCCAGAAATGCCGATGAAAACCCGCCGACATAGGCGTTTAGTCCGCCGCCATCGGTAAAGGCTAGCGAATATCCGACGATCATCCACAAGATGGTCATCAAGCAACAAATGGCAAAGCTCTGCATGACCGTGGCCAGCACGTTTTTCTTGCGCACCATGCCGCCGTAAAAAAGCGCCAGCCCGGGGATGGTCATCAAAAGAACCAGCGCCGTCGACGTCATCATCCAGGCGGTATCACCGGTGTCGAGCTCTTGGGCCAGGGCCGGCAAGGCCGTGGCGGCCAGGGTTGCCAACGCGCCCGCCATAACGGCCACGGGGCGCATAGATTTCATAATTAAGTTTCCCATTACGTCCCTCATATCGCTTGATCGCCGGTTTCACCGGTCCGAATGCGCATTGCTTGGCTGAGCTCATAGACAAATATTTTGCCGTCGCCGATTTTGTCGGTCTTGGCGGCAGTTGCGATGGCCTCGATGACCTGATCGACTTGTTCGTCGCCCAGCGCGATTTCGAGTTTCATCTTGGGTAAAAAACTGACAGCATATTCGGCGCCGCGATATATTTCGGTCTGACCTTTTTGGCGGCCATACCCCTTGACCTCACTCACGGTTAAGCCCTCAACACCGATCGCGGTGAGGGCTTCGCGCACTTCTTCCAGTTTGAATGGCTTGATAACGGCCATTAGCATTTTCATTGGACTACACCTGATCCTGTTAATTAGACGGCTATTTTGCCTCTAACCATTCAAGATCCGTGCCAACTTGGTTTCGGCTAGGTTTTGGGTGTGAGAGCGCCTTACGGGCGGCTACCGAACCATATTTTGCCTAAAATTTTAGCAAAAATAGCATTTTTGTCTATTTTTTAGGCAAAGCTTCAAACAAGGCGACTAATTCGAGGTGGCGGGTATAAATGAACTGATCGATCGGGATGACCCGGCGCAGGATATATCCGGCGTCAGCCAATTCTTTTGCGCCGACGGCAAAGGTCTCGGGATCGCAACTCACATAGACGATCGCGCCGGGCCGGCGGGCCGTGTCCACCGCGCCAAGTTTCATCGGGCCGACCCATTCATGATGAAAAGGGGGGTCGGCGACGAGCACGTCGTAATTCGACATTTCCCGGGCCGATAATGGCTGGCTGCCGAGATTGCGTGGTGTGACTTTAATCGCCGCACCGGATTGTTTTGCCGCAGCGGCAAGAGCCTCACTGGCCGGGCCGTCGATATCGTAGGCGGTGACCTTGGCCCCGGCCCGCGCGATCGGTAGGGAGAGTGTGCCGAGGCCCGAGTAGAGGTCGGCGACGGCTAGGCCGTCGAGTTGCACTGCGAGTTGCCCCGCCTTGATGCGGCTGCCTTTTTTGCGCTTTGCGACATGTTTTAGACACGCCATGACCGCCCCGGTAATCGCCGCTTCACCGGTTGCGCTTGCTTGCAGGAAGGATGAGGGTGGAAAGGCAACGTCTACGCCGGACAAACGAACCGTCGGCGTTTCGCGCAAAATGACCGGGACAGCGGAGGTGGCGTGATTATTGTCTGCCCGCCACGAGATGCGGGCGATATTATTGGCCGCGGCAAATTCGGCCAACTGCTTGGTTGTGGTTGCGTCGGGTTGGCGCGTGATGAAACCGCTCACGGCGCGAAGGGTTGCGTCTATCCCATTGCTGCATTCGGTCAGATGAATATCCAGCCGCTGGCCACCGGTCATGATTTTGTTCAGCAGGGGGGCTAAGTTTGCTAGCACGTCGTTCAGGGCGGGCCGCAAAACAAGACAGGCGCCGATGTTTTCAATCTTTGAACTGCCACGCTGGTGAAATCCGAGGGTCAATCCCTGCTTGGTCTTTTCTGCGGCGAAATCGGCGCGTCGGCGTTCACCGCCCTTGGTTGTCATGAGGTTGGCGACCAATGACCCGGCCTTGGTCGCGGTCATTCCGGTCCGCCGAACCAGCGCGTCGGTAATTTTGCTCCGTTTCCATTCGGTATATCTATCCGCCGCCAGCTGTTGGGCGGAACATCCACCGCAGGCGGGGAAATGCGGGCACGGGGGATCTTGGCGATTGGGGCCCGATGTCGCGATTATGGGCGGCGCATTTTCCGACACAGTTACCTGGTCGCCGGGAGCTGTGCCTGGAACAGTGATTTTTCTCCCGTCGACGATGGCACTGCCGTCGCCGTCTTGCGTAAGGTCGGTAATCGTCACGTTTTTCATGAGTTTTCAGGTCTCGCGTCGCGCGGCAATTAAGAATTCGATATTGCCCTTGGGGCCGGTGATCGGGCTTTTGGTGAGGCCGGTGACTTGCCAGTTTTCCATCGCGTCGAGCCAAGTTCGGATTTTATCGCATGACGCGTCGTGCAGTGCCGGGTCGCGGACGACACCACCTTTGCCGACGTCACTTTTCTCGACTTCAAATTGGGGTTTAATAAGTGCGATCAAATCGGCCTTGGGCGCGGTCAGTGAGAGCGGTGTAGGCAGGATAGTTTGCAGTCCGATGAAGCTCGCGTCGCAAACAACCAAGTCGATCAAATCAGGAATTTGTTCAGCAGACAGTCGGCGGGCATTGGTCCGTTCGCGGACGCAAACCCGGTCGTCATTGCGTAAACCCCAATCGAGTTGCCCGTGGCCTACATCGACCGCGTAAACCCGCGCCGCGCCGTTAGTCAAAAGAACATCAGTAAAGCCGCCGGTAGAGGACCCGATATCGAGACATGTTTTGCCCCTGGCCGAAATGGCAAAATGGTCGAGCCCATGCGCAAGTTTCATCCCACCGCGCGAGACCCAAGGATGGCGGGGGCCGCGCACCTCCAAAACAGCGTCGGCGGATATGATCGTACCCGCCTTTTCTACTCGTGTTTCGCCAATGAATATCTGCCCGGCCATGATCATTGCCTGGGCGCGTTCCCTCGTTGCAGCCAGCCCGGCGGCGACCAAGGCGCGGTCAGCGCTCAATTTCTGGCTCATGGGGCCCGCCCATACTGATGGATCAAGGACCGGTAGCGCGCCATCATGGCGATGGCGACAACCCCAAGGCCTGTCAGCAGGCCAACCCATATTCCAATTGCGCCATATCCAAGCGGGAAGGCAAATGTAATGCCGACGGTGGCGCCGATCCCCCAATAGCCGACGGCTCCGATAATCATCGGCACCGCAGTGTCGCTGAGGCCGCGCAGCGCACCCATGCCGATCACTTGGGCCCCGTCAAAAATTTGGAATAAGGCGGCGATGCCGAGAAATGATGCCGCCAATGCGATTGTCTCGGCATTGGCAGGATTGGCCTGGTCGACATAGAGCGCGGCAATCGTTTCAGGCAACAACCAAAAGAGCAATCCGGTCAAGGTCATGAAACAGACGCCAAGTCCGTAAGCGATCCAGCCGGCACTGGCGACCCCGGCAATGTCACCGCGCCCATAGGCGTGACCGACCTGGATGGTGGCAACTTGGGAGAGGCCGAGGGGGATCATGAATGTGACGGCAGCGGTTTGGATTGCGATATGGTGGGCGGCGGTTTCTATGGCGCCAATGCGTCCCATCAAGAAAACTGACCCGACAAAAAAACCGACTTCGAGCACAACCGCAATACCTGAAGGCAATCCAACCCGCATAACCTCAATGAATTTGGGCCAATCGGCGCGCCAGAACCGCGCCAAAATAGCATAACGGCGATAGGGCAGTGCGGTTTGGGTGATCGCTAGTAAGGCTAAGAACATCAATATATTGACCAAGACCGTGGCAAGCGCCGCGCCGTAAACGCCCCATTCGGGCAGTCCAAATTTGCCGAAAATGAGCCCATAATCGAGCAGCGCGTTTGCGGCGACACCAAATAACGATGTGAAGATAACCGGGTGGGGGCGTCCTATGGCGCCGACAAAAGCGCGTAAACTGCCATACCAAAATCCGGGCAGCAGGGCCCACTTAACCGTATCCACGTAGATCGACGCGCTGGCAGCGATTTCAGCTGGCTGTCCGAGGGCGGAAAATAATCGCGCCGACTGGGAGAGTAGCAGCATTATCGGTAGGGCCAGTACCAAGGCGACCCAAAAACCCTGCCGGACAAAACGCCGGAGGCTGCGTGGGTCGCGGGCCCCATAGGCTTGGGACGCCAGAGCCATGACGCCATGGCTAACCCCGATGCCAAAAATAAATACCACAATATATAGCCCGCCGCCGATGGCCATTGCCGCAAGGGAGGTAGGGCCAAGGCGACCGATCATCAGACTATCGGTCAAGCCTAGGCTAACCTGCGCCAGCTGGGCGAAAATCAGCGGTAGTGCCAGGGCGAGAGTGGCGCGAACTTGCTGGGCAATAGGCACTCGCGCTATCCTCGGTTCGGCCAATTTGTTTTGGTTGGGGGTGAACATGGCGTCACCATGCCGCGTCGTGCCTATAATCGCACGTCTATTTTGCATATTTTCGACAAGACAAGCCGTTTAGCACGGCTTATCTGCTTGCACTGTGGAGTATGGCCTAGCATTGGGGAAGAATGACTATGTTTTGGGGGTTGTCTGTGCTTCGGGTATCCTTTAGCGTTGTCACCTCAAGGGTTGAAATCTCCAACATCACATATTGTCTGAACCGCATTTTTGCAGCGGATGATTATTTTGATCGATGTTGGAATTTTTGCCGGGCCGTCATCCAAAGAGCCCCCTGTCGCCCAGCTGGGCACAGAGTTAAAGGGCTACGGAGTTAGTGTGATTGGTACCAGGACGAGCCGACCGGAAGTAACCGGTCCCGATAGGTTAACCGACGTCCTTCCGCGTCGTTTTGCTGACGTTCGCCAGGCAAGTATGAGCCTGGGCGCGCGGTTGAGCGACGAGGATCAGACCCCCCAATCGATGACCGATGCCAGCCCGGCGAAATGGCATCTTGCCCATACTAGCTGGTTTTTCGAAGTGCTGTTGCTCGAGCAGTTCGTTACCGACTATGTGGCGTTCAATGCGCACTATAATTATCTCTTTAATTCCTATTACGAGACTATTGGCGACCGGCATCCTCGCCATGTGCGAGGGTTGTTGACACGGCCGTCGGCCGAAGAGGTGCGCGCCTATCGGGCTCATATCGACGCTGCGATGACGGCGTTTATGGCCGCCGCAGTCGACCTTGATAATGCCGATGAGATTGCTAATTTGATCACTCTTGGTTTGGCCCATGAAGAGCAACATCAAGAACTCTTACTGACCGATATCCTGCATCTATTTTCCCATAACAGTCTTAGCCCGGCATTTCAGCCCTATCGGCCGATCCCGGCCGGTAAGGCACCGAATATTGAATGGCTCGAATTTACCGGCGGTGTCGGCGAAATTGGGTTTGACGGTGACGGTTTTGCTTTCGATAATGAAGGGCCGCGCCACCAGGTGATGCTGCGTGATTACCGTCTGGCCTCGCGCCTGGTGACGGCCGGTGAGTACCTGGAATTTATGCGAGATGGCGGCTATCGGCGCCCGGAATTTTGGATGTCCGACGGCTGGGCGACGGTTCAGGCGCAAGGCTGGTCGGCCCCCCTATATTGGCAGGAACGCGATGGGGACTGGCATGAAATGGGCCTTTCGGGCCTGCGCGAACTCAATAGCCAGGCCCCGGTCGCCCATGTCAGCTATTATGAGGCCGATGCCTTCGCCCGCTGGGCGGGCAAGCGCCTACCAACCGAAGCCGAGTGGGAAGTCGCCGGACAAAAGCAGGGCGTTACCGGGAATTTTCAGGATTCAGGATTGTTGCGTCCACGCCCGACCGAGGCCGGTCCGGGGCTGCAGCAAATGTTCGGCGATGTCTGGGAATGGACGTCGAGCGCCTATTCCGCCTATCCCGGTTTTCGGCCGGTCACCGGCGCCGTGGGTGAGTATAACGGGAAATTCATGTCCAATCAGATGGTCTTGAAGGGCGGTTCCTGCGTTACCCCCGAGGGGCATATTCGGCCCAGTTATCGAAATTTCTTTTATCCCCATATGCGTTGGCAGTTCATGGGACTACGCCTGGCCGAAGATAAATAAAGAGGATCCATGAGCAATAAGGCACATGCGGCGCTAGGCTTTGACGACTACGGGCATCACAGTGACGAGCTGGAAACAGAAGTGCTGACCGGCCTGGCCAAACCGCAAAAACGTATTTCCAGTAAATATTTCTACGATGAGCGCGGGTCGAAACTGTTCGAGCAGATTTGCGATCTCGACGAATATTATGTGACCCGAACCGAGCTTACTTTGTTGCGGGCCCATGCCAAGGATATTGCCGATGCGGTCGGACCCGGCGCGGCGATGATCGAATTTGGCAGTGGTGCCAGCCTTAAAGAACGTATTCTGCTCGATGCCTTGGTGGCACCGGTGGCCTATATTCCGGTCGATATTTCCAAGGATCATCTGCTGGGTGCAGCGCGCGCGCTGGCTACCGATTATCCCGATTTACCGGTGCATGGCGTTTGCGCCGACTATACAAGGCATTTCGATTTGCCCGAGATTGCCGCCAAGGGCAATCATTTCGGATTTTTCCCAGGCTCGACCATTGGCAATTTTAGCCGACCGGAAGCGGCGGAATTTTTGCGTAAAGCGGGCCAGACACTTGGCAAAGGTGCTGGCATGGTCGTCGGTGTCGATCTGAAAAAAGATCCGGCGATCCTGCATGCCGCCTATAACGATGCGAGCGGCGTTACCGCCGCCTTTAATCTAAACTTGTTGATACGGGTCAATCGGGAACTCGGGGCCGATTTTGATCTCGATGCCTTCAGCCATATGGCGCGGTATGACGCGTCGGGTGGCTATGTCGAAATGTTGCTGCGATCCGAACGTGAGCAGACCGTAACCATTTCCGGCCAACAATTTGATTTTACCGTTGGGGAGACGATCCACACCGAGTTTAGTTGTAAATACGGCGTTGACGAGTTCCGCCAATTGGCCGCTGGTGTCGGCATGACACCCGCCCATTGCTGGGTCGACGAAAAGGAGCTGTTTTCCATCCATTATTTGGTGGTCGATTAGGGCGCCTTACCGATGGTCGGCACCAATGGCCTCGGCAATACTGGAAAATCCGTCGGCCGCCAGACGTGCGGCAAGGTCCGCCTTTAACCTGGGTAGTAGGCCCGGTCCTTCATAGACCAGGCCGGTATAGAGCTGCACCAGCGTCGCCCCGGCGCGAATACGGGCATATGCATCACTGCCACTGCTGATGCCGCCGACCCCGATCAACGGCACCTCCCCCTGGGTTTGGCGATAAACCGAAGCCAGCATTTGGGTCGCAGGACCCTTCAGGGGCTCCCCCGACAGGCCACCGCGCTCCCGCGCTTGTCGGCTGAGGAGGCTGGCGGGGCGATTTGCGCTGGTGTTTGAAACGATGATCCCGTCGATGCCCGCCCCTAGCGCGATGGTCAATATGTCGCCGAGCTGCCCCTGTTCAATGTCGGGGGAGAGTTTTATCAACCGAGGTGTGGGAACGGTGTCTTGCTTGGTGGCGTCGGTTAGTGCGGCCAGCAGTGCCGCCAGCGGGCCCGGGGACAGGAATTGCTGCCCATCTTTGGTGTTGGGGCAGGAAATATCGATGGTCAGGAAATCTACCAATGGCGCCAAGCGGACATAGAGATTTACGAAATCTTCGATCGCATCTTTGCTATCTGTATTGGCGGCGAGGTTTGCGCCGACCATTTTTTCGGAACCGAACGAAGTGGATTGACGAAAATTCATTATCCGGTGGGCAATGGCCTCCATGCCGTCATTATTGAATCCCATTCGATTTATCAGAGCGCGGTCTTGCGACAATCGGAATAGGCGCGGGCGCGGATTGCCGGGTTGGGGCAACGGCGTAATGCCGCCGACATCGTGAAACCCAAACCCCATATTTAAGACGGGCTCGATGACGGTGCCGCTCTTATCAAATCCGGCGGCCATGCCCACCGGGTTCGAGAGTTGCTGCCCCCAGATTTCAGTTTTCAAAATGCCCGGATCCGGTGCCGTCGCCCGAGGCCCGAATTTTTGCACCAAACCCCACAGGGTCAGTTTGTGCGCCGTCTCGGCCGGCAAGAAACGAAGCATCGCGACTGCAAAGTCGGAAAACTCAAACATCGGCAATTTGCCATCTGCCATGTGCCGTTCGGGTCGGCGCCGAGTGAAACTGATGCGAATATGAAACAGTCATGGCCTACCTGGTGCAGAAATGATGCAATAAATAAAGGGCTAACGTATTTTAACTTGCAGAAAATAAGATTTACACAGGTTTCACAAGAAATTCGTCAGTCTTCGATTGCCGAGACGGCATTGGTCGTTTACCGTTATTGGCGTCAGCGGTCGGCGAAGCACTGAACGGAGCATGGGGTTCGGGGTTTTTACACTATAATTTTCTACCTGTCTTAAATTTGACCTGGTTCGAGGTACGACATGGATGAGTCCACGCCGACGCAGCAGCGTTCGCGCCGACGGCTGTTTGGCCGATCGAAGAAAATAGCCACACCGCCGCGTGAGCCGCTGATGTCGGCGCCGCCAGTATTGGATCAAATCCCAGGGCTGGACCAAGTGGTGAAGGACCATATAGTTCCCGAGATAGTTCCCGCGCCCGATTTACCTGGAACGGATCGCGTTGAATTTGCGGCATCGGTGGCACCAGTGGCTGAAATTAATAGGCTCCAAACTAACGCACCCGATATTGCCGACACGGAAACGGACCCGGCTCCCGATGTGGATGAAGTGACCCCGGCGCCGGCGCCCGATATGGAGCGACGATTGATCGTCGGCCGGGACGTTCATTTTGCCAGCACGGTGACCGGGTGCGATCTGATCAATATTTTTGGTCATGTTGAGGGAGAATTTGAAGCGGCGCGTCTGATGATTGCCGAAGGCGGCGTCTTTTCCGGTCGGGCAAAGGTCGAAACGGCGGAAATCAGGGGGCGCGCCGACGGTACGATCAATGTTGCCGGAACGTTGCGGCTTTGCGCCGGGGCGCGGATCGATGGACGGATCAGCTATGGTAATCTAGAAATTGAGGCTGGCGCGGTGATCGAAGGGGCGGTCGAGCAGAGCGCTTCATAGGCTGGAATTGACCAGCGCTGAGCGTATGCTGCACTGCGACATTTGGACCCTCGGGCGCGGCCATCGCCACCATTGACTTTTCCGCGGCGGCTTCATAAATTCCCGCCACCGAATACACATATCAACATTACGTTTTGGGCGCGGGCGGACATGCGTTGGCTCGTCGCGAAGGTGGATGGATCCGGGCGCCCGGATTGGCCCGCCATCACCTCGATATTTGACCAAACTGGAGATCACATGACCGCAACTGAACTTCCTGCCAACCTTCCAATTGCGATCCTTGCCGCTGGCGGTTTTGAAGAGAGCCACCTGACCGAAGTGCAAAAAAATCTGTTGAACCTGAATATTACAACCAAAGTCATTTCCCCTGACGGTGGCCTGATCCAGGGTTGGCACGAAGGCGGCTGGGGCCATCATTTTATGGCCGACGAAAAAATGTCGGAGACCTTGTCGGTGAATTACGCCGCGTTGATCGTTCCGGCGGGTGTGCGCTCAATCGTCAGCCTCAAACAAAAACCCCACGCGTTGCGCCTGATCAAGGCCTTCGTTGAAGCAGGCAAGCCGTTGGCTCTGCTGGGTGAGGCCGGTGAATTGCTGGCCGTCGTCGAACAAGCTAGCGGGCGCAATCTTGCCGCCGAACCGGCAACCTGCGAAACCCTTGAGGCCGCTGGTGCGATTATTTCCGAAGACGCGATTGTCACCGACGGCGCCCTGATCAGCACCGCCGGTACTGTTCAAATCGGTGCGTTCCTGGACGTCTTTCTGGCCGCCCTGGCTGGTGATGAAGCCGCCAATGAAACAGATGACGTGACAGAAAATAGCGACCCGGTGGAACAGGCCGCCTGAACTTAAAACTGCCTATATGGATGCGCCTGACCTTCCCGCCGCTGAGCTGACCAAGTTGGTCACGGTTGGACTTGTCCGGGCATTGCGCGATGCAGGCCAGGCTGCCTTAACTGAATTCACCCTGAAGAATAACCGTCGGGCCGACGTCATCGCGCTCGGACCCGACGGCCAAATCACCATCTACGAAGTGAAGGTAACCACCGCCGATTTTCTCGGCGACCGCAAATGGCCGGAATACGGCGATTTCTGCGACCGGTTCTTTTTCGCCGTACCAATGGGTTTTCCGCTAGAGCGACTGCCTGCGACCTGCGGCATCATGGTCGCCGACGGCTATGGCGCTGAAGAAGTTCGCCCGGCGCCCCTAAAAATGCTACATGCCGGCCGGCGCAAGGCACTGACCCTGCAGTTTGCCCGGACTGCGGCGGAGCGATTAATCCGTTGCTTGGCTCCTGACTAGCGAACGTCAATAAGCAAATTTCGTAAGAGTTTCGTAAATTATCACGCCGATTATTAATGTTGCATTAATGTTATATTTATCTTGGTTTAAATAAACGCCTAATAAATAGTTAATAATTATTAATTTTATTTAGGTATGGTTATGTAATTATATTATTTATGTAATAAATGAGTATGTAAAATGACGTTTATGGTAAAAATTTGTGCTTTGTCTGCGCTGGCTCTCTTCTCTTTTTTTGGTGCGTTTTCGATTGTAGCGCCATCGGATGCCGAGGCGGCACAATGTTATAATTCGCGTGACGGAAGGCTGCGCAGGTGCGTTAGCGTGACCGGGTGGGTCTGTGAGTTTCGACCGCTCTATTCTTCCGCTTCCGCTGTAATTACAAGTGCGTTAAACACGTATCCTGATCAGGCAGGCGCAAGACCCGGCACGCGCTGTTTTCGCTGACGTGACTCAGAGTCATCCTGCCATTTATGGGCATAGTTTGCCCTGTCGCGGATTGCTCAAATTTTTGTTGAAGATAATGATATCTGGTGCTGGTCGCTATATGTGATTGGCACCAGGTGTGTTCAGCGTGTTTAAGTTCTCGCACAACGTCTCTCAGCTTACCTATTGCATTTTCTCAGGCTCAAACTTGGCGTGCCACCATCATTCGCTTGATTTCCGAAATCGCTGCTGCTGGGCTCAGACCCTTAGGGCAGGTGCGGGTGCAGTTCATGATGGTGTGGCAGCGATAGAGGCGGAACGGGTCTTCGAGTTGGTCGAGGCGTTCGCCGGTGGCCTCGTCGCGGCTGTCGGCGAGCCAGCGATAGGCTTGCAGCAGCACCGCCGGGCCGAGATAGCGGTCGGCGTTCCACCAATAGCTCGGGCATGCGGTCGAGCAGCAGGAACAGAGGATGCATTCATATAGCCCGTCGAGCTTTTCGCGCTCCTCGGGCGATTGCAGCCGTTCGCGGGCCGGCGGCGGGGTGTCGACCTTGATCCACGGCTCGATCTGGCGATATTGGGCGAAAAAGTGGGTTTGGTCGGGGACCAGGTCCTTGACCACTGGTTGGTGGGGCAGGGGATAGATGGCGATCTCGCCCTTTACCTCTTCGTTAAATTTGGTGCAGGCCAGGGTATTGGTGCCGTCGATATTCATCGCGCAGGATCCACACACCCCTTCACGGCAGGAGCGGCGGAAGGTCAGCGTCGTGTCGATCTCATTCTTGATCTTGATCAGCGCGTCGAGCACCATCGGCCCGCAGCTATCCATATCGACATCATAGGTGTCGGTGCGCGGATTTTCGCCGCTATCGGGATCGTATCGGTAAACCTTGAACGACCGAATATTGGTCGCCCCGGCCGGGGCCGGCCAATGTTTGCCTTTGCCGACCTTGGAATTTTTCGGCAGCGTGAATTCAGCCATCGCAAACGGTCTCCGTTAAACTCTATGTCCTAGTAAACCCGCGCTTTGGGCGGAATTGTCTCAATTTCGTCGGTCAGGGGTTTTAAATGTACCGGCCGGAAATCAATGACTGGCGTGCCGGTATCGTCAACCCAGCAGACCGAATGTTGCATGAAGTTTACGTCGTCCCGGTCGGGAAAATCCTCGCGGGCATGGGCGCCACGGCTTTCTGTGCGATTGACCGCCGAATTGATCGTTGCCACCGATTGATACATCAGATTGTCATATTCCAAGGTCTCAATCAGATCGGTATTCCAGATCAGCGACCGGTCGGTGACTTTGATATCATCGCTTGCCGACCATATCTCGGCGATTTTGGCCGCGCCTTCGGCCAAGGTTTCCCCGGTGCGGAAGACAGCGCAGTTATTTTGCATCGTCCGCTGCATCTGGTCGCGCAGCTCGGCGGTGGTTGTCGAACCTTCCGCATGGCGGGCTTTATCTAAGCGCGCCATGGCCTGGTCGCCGGCGTCGGCAGGCATCGGCCGTTCAAGCTCGCCCGGTTTGACGATTTCGGCGGCGCGGATGGCTGCGGCCCGGCCGAAGACGACCAAATCCAGCAGCGAATTCGAGCCGAGCCGGTTGGCGCCATGAACCGACACGCAGGCGGCTTCGCCGATAGCCATAAGTCCGGGCACAATGGTGTCGGGATTACCGTCTTTTAGAGTTACCACCTCGCCGCGATAATTGGTCGGTACGCCGCCCATATTATAGTGGCAGGTGGGCAGCACCGGGATCGGTTCGCGTGTCACGTCGATGCCGGCAAAAATGCGCGATGTCTCGGCGATGCCCGGCAGACGCTGATTGATCAGGTCAGGGTCGAGATGTTCTAGATGCAAATGGATATGGTCACCCTCGCCACCGACGCCGCGTCCCTCGCGCATCTCAATGGTCATCGACCGGCTGACGACATCGCGGCTGGCGAGGTCCTTGGCCGTCGGGGCATAACGCTCCATGAAACGCTCGCCTTCGGAATTGGTTAGATAGCCGCCCTCGCCGCGCACCCCTTCGGTGATCAGGCAACCGGCGCCATAAATGCCCGTCGGGTGAAACTGAACAAATTCCATATCCTGCATTGGCAATCCCGCCCGGGCCGCCATGCCATTGCCGTCACCGGTGCAGGTGTGGGCCGAGGTACAGGAGAAATAAGCGCGGCCATAGCCGCCGGTCGCCAGCACAACGATCTGGGCGTTGAACCGGTGAATGGTGCCGTCTTGCAGCCGCCAGGCCATGATGCCCCGGCAGGCGCCCTCATCATCCATGATCAGGTCGAGGACGATATATTCAATGAAAAAATCGGCGTCGTGTTTAAGACTTTGCTGATAGAGCGTGTGCAGCATGGCGTGACCGGTGCGGTCGGCGGCGGCACAGGTGCGCTGGGCCGGCGGGCCTTCGCCAAATTTCGTCGTCATGCCGCCGAACGGGCGCTGATAGATCTTGCCTTCTTCGGTTCGGCTAAACGGCACGCCGTAATGTTCGAGCTCGATTACTGCGGGAATTGCCTCGCGGACCATATATTCGATGGCGTCTTGGTCGCCCAGCCAGTCCGATCCTTTGACCGTATCGTACATATGCCAGCGCCAATTATCCTCGCCCATATTGCCCAGGGCGGCGCTGATACCGCCTTGGGCCGCCACTGTGTGGCTGCGGGTTGGATAAACCTTGGAGATACAGGCGGTTTTGAGACCCTTTTCGGCCATGCCGAAGGTGGCCCGCAATCCGGCGCCACCGGCCCCAACTACGACGACGTCGTAGCTGTGATCGATGATCTCATAATTCGTCATGCTGGGCCTCCAATTGAAATACGCAACACCGCAAGAATGGCCAATGTGGCAAAAAACAGCGCCAGTCCTTTGACGAGAATGAGTAAAACCAACTTGGATCCGTGGCCGTGAACATAATCTTCAATGACCACTTGCAGGCCGAGTTGGGCGTGGTGAAACAAGGCCCCAAGCATCAGCAGTATCAAAACGGCGTTGATCGGATTGCCGATCCAGGCACCGGCCTGCGCGTAGGAGGCACCCAAATGGCTGATCAACCCAAAGACAAACCAGATCGCCAGTGGTGCCAAGGCAAGGGCGGTCCAACGCTGGGCAATATAATGCCGCGTGCCGCTTCTTGCCGATCCCAGCCCCCGAGCGTGACCCAGGGGTGAGCGCAAACGACCTTTATCGTCGGCCATTGCTAAAATCCTCCGTAGATCGAGGCGGCCAGGACCCAGGTCAGCCCAGTCAGCGCTGCCGCGCCAATGATGACGACCATGCCGCTGGCAAAAGCGTCTTTCAGCTCCAGCCCCCAACCCGCGTCCCAGGCAAGGTGACGCAAACCATTGAGTAGGTGATAAAACAGCGCAAACGACCAGCCACCAAGCAACACTAACCCCGGCAGCGATCCCAAAATGAGTTGGGCGCGCTCGAAACTAGCCGGGCCTGCAGCTAGCGAGACCAGCCATAGGACGAGCAATATGGAGCCGATCGCCAGGGCGACGCCGGTCGCCCGATGGACAATCGACATCAGCATCGTCCACTGCCAGCGATATACCTGAATATGTGGAGAAAGCGGTCTTTTCTCGGCCATCACGCGGCCCCGTCCGTGGTGAGTGATAAGGTGACAAAGCATCGCGGGATGCCAAGCTGGGGTTGGTTTAGCCGGGCAGCCCACCCAAGTCAATGATGGCTCAGAGTCTTCAAATATGCGAAAGCTTTGGACTTTGTGGCGAGCCTGTATGCTGCGCAAAACTGATTTCCCAATGAGTCACATAATGAGTCACATAACGAGGACAACGCCGTGCCGAGATTTTCCGCCAATATAGCAACTATGTTTACCCAGTCCCCGTTGCTCGATCGCGTTGCTGCGGCGTCGAAAGCTGGATTTAAAGCCGTCGAATTCCAGTTTGTACACGACTTGGATCCCAAAGATTTGCGGCGAGCAAAAGACGACGCAGGCGTTGCGGTGTCGGTTTTTAACTTGCCTCAAGGCGATCTTACGTCCGGCGGACCGGGTTTAAGTGCTATGCCGGGGCGCGAGGTCGATTTTCGCGCCGCCGTAGACTTAGCTCTCGGTTATGCCGAGGCACTGGGCACGCGGAACGTCAATATTTTGCCTGGCTGGCCCCCCGCCGATATCGACCGCGCCGCTTGCCGGCAGGCAATGGTGAAAAATGTGGCCTATGCAGGTAAAGCGTTTGCCGATATTGGCGTTCGCGTGGTCGTCGAAGCACTCAACACCCGCGACCGGCCGGGGTGCTTTTTATCGACAAGCGCGCAAACCCTGTCGCTGATCGACGAAGCCGGTCACGAAAATCTGTCCCTCGAATATGATCTTTATCACATGCAAATTATGGAAGGCGATTTGATCGCGACCCTGGAAAAACTCATGCCGCGGATTGGCCATATCCAATTTGCCGACCCGCCCGGCCGTCACGAGCCCGGTACCGGAGAGATCAATTTTCCTGCTGTTTTTGCTGCAATTGACCGGTTTGGATATGACGGATGGGTTGGGGCGGAATATGTGCCAACTGGACTTACCGAGGACAGTTTGACCTGGATGAATGCCGACCAATAGGTCTACCGGATGGACATATTGAGAGGTTAGCGGCTCTGTGCAACAGTTCCCCATGGCGTCAAAATTATATTCTGATTTTGATTAGTTCAGAGTGTTTGCGCGTATTTGAAAGTTCGTTTTATGAATAAAATTTCTATTTTTTCGTGGTTTTGTAGTTTGCTGGTTGCCCTGCTTCTTGTCTCCGTTGGTTCATCCGGTTCAGCGGTGGCGCAGGCCACGAACGATCATGTCTGGCGGTTTGCAATTGTCGTTGGCGATGTGCGGGCCCGGCCGCTGTTCGGCAGTTCACGGCACGACTGGCAGTCGGTTATCAATGGTGACCGGGTGGGCGCCGGGTCGCGAATAGAGACCGGTGACAGCAGTCATGCATTAATTACCAATGGCCGCGATAGCCTGACCCTTGACGCAAACACCATGCTGACCTTGCCGGCAATAGGTGAGAATGGCATCGTTGTGATACGCCAGCGTAGCGGGACGGTTTCCTATGACGTGGGGACGCGGAGCAGGCAATCCTCCAGCAATTTTTTTACTGGAGACCAGCCGCGTCAGGAATTCCAAATTCGCACGCCTTTTCTCGCCACTTTGGTTAAAGGCACACGGTTTGTCGTCACCGTCGGCGAAAATGAAGAAATATTCGAGGTCAGCGAAGGTGTCGTTGGAATAACCGATTTCGCCACGGCCCGGGTTACCGATATTATTCCCCGGCAAATCGCCACAAAAACCGCAGGCACCGCACTTGACGTCGATGTTGTCCGTCGCCGCCGGTTGATTAGGGACGAGGTCTTAGGCGTACGGGTAGAGGCGGATATTCGTTTGCCGCAAGATTATTAGCATCTCGCAATTTGGGCGGTCGCCCTGCCGTTCATTTTTTTACGATTACTGCGTAACCAGTTATGGCGACAAAAATGATCAAGACCGGCAGTAATATTATGTCCTGCCATCCAATAAATGCCGCCAGCCCAATGGCGCCAAGAAGAATGACCAGGACGGGTGTAAAGCAGCACAGCGCGGCGAGGATGGTTCCGATAAGTCCGAGCTTGAACAATCGTGTTTTCATGAAGGCGGTGCTATTTCGCCATCCGCGCAATGGCGGCTGTTGTGGAGTGACCGGGTTCCAGTTCTGCCAGCACGACGGCGCCGCCATAGCTTTCGACAAACGTTGCTCCGACGACGGTTTCAACTGAATAGTCGGCGCCTTTTATTAAGGTGTCGGGACGAATGCGCCGGATCAGCGCTTCCGGCGTTTCCTCGCCAAACAGGGTGACGGCATCGACATCGGCCAATGATGCGATCACCCGGGCCCGGGCGTTTTCGTCCTGAACCGGTCGGCCGGGCCCCTTTAATTTACGCACCGAGGCGTCGGTGTTGAGGGCGACGATTAACCGATCACAGGTCGCCGCCGCCTGTTCCATCAGCGAGACATGGCCGGGATGAACGACATCAAAACAGCCATTGGTAAATCCGATGCGCAAACCCTGGCGGCGCCACTGGGCGACCTGCCCATCTAGGGCCGAATCGGCCTTGACCTTTGTCGATTGGGTACGCGCCGCGACAAGGTTCATTTGTTCGCGCAGTTCATGAATATCGGTTGTCGCGGTGCCGACCTTGCCTACGACGACGCCGGCGGCGCTATTGGCAAGTTCTATCGCGCGGGCCAGTGGAAGGCCGCTGGCTAAAGATGCTGCAGTAACTGCAACCACCGTGTCGCCAGCGCCCGAGACATCGAAGACTTCACGGGCCATCGTGGCGAGGGTTATTGGTTCGCTATCGCCCGGCACCAAGGTCATGCCGTCGGGGCCGCGGGTCGCGAGCACCGCGCCGATGCCACATCCTTCAATAAGGGCGCGGGCGGCGGCGACAATATCGGCGGTGCCGCCGGTTTTCATGTCCGACGCGTCCTGCAATTCCTTACGATTTGGCGTAAGCAATGTCGCCCCTTCGTAGCGGCTATAGTCGCGCCCAACCGGGTCGACGAGGACCGGCACGCCCTTTGCCTTTGCGTGGGCAATGATGTGGGCCAGAACAGATGATGTGAGCACGCCCTTGCCGTAATCTGAGAGAATGACCGCGTCGCACGCATCGATGGCTGCTGTCGCCGCCCGGCAGACTTTATCCTGTAGTGCAGGCGATAAGGGTGAGCTGTCTTCGGCGTCGGTGCGGAGCAATTGCTGACCACCGGCGACATATCGGCATTTAACCGAGGTCGGGCGCGCCGTGTCGGTGATCAAATCGATTTGTGCACCGGCCTCACGTTCGGCAAGGCGGGCAATTTCCTCGCCGGGTAAATCTTTGCCGATGACCGCAACAATATGTGCCCGAGCACCGAGTGAGGCGATATTACGCAATACATTGCCGACACCGCCGAGCATCACCGTCTCGCCGCCGATGCGCAGCACCGGAATCGGTGCTTCAGGCGAAATACGTTCGACGGAACCGTGAATGAACCGGTCAAGCATGATGTCGCCAATGCAGGCAACCCGCGCGTGGGTTAATGCGTCGAAATGGGTGTCGATGAATTCATCCATTAAATCATCCAGGGGCCAGTTGTTCTCAAGCGGGGTTGGTGCTCGATCTCTTACTCTCTGGGCGCATGTTTTGCCAGGATGCGCTGCAATGTACGCCGGTGCATTTTAAGGCGCCGCGCCGTTTCTGAGACATTGCGATCGCATTGCTCGAACACACGTTGGATATGTTCCCATCGCACTCGGTCGGCCGACATTGGCCGTTCCGGCGGTTGGGGTAGCGGCCGACAATGGCTGAGTAACGCCGCTGCCACCGCATCGGCATCGACGGGTTTGGGCAAATAGTCGATGGCGCCCGCCTTTACTGCCGCGACCGCCGTGGCGATATTGCCATAGCCGGTGAGCAGAATGACCCGCATTTGCGGGCGCAATTCGCGCAGGCGTTGGACCAGGTCAACGCCGTTGCCGTCACCCAGGCGCAAATCGACCACGGCATAGGCCGGTGGATGGGGCTGGGCCAGGGCGTAGCCTTCGGCAACGCTTTCGGCCGTGGTCACAATGAAGCCACGCCGCTCCATTGCCTTGGCCAGCTGGTCGCGCAAATTCTTTTCGTCATCGACGATAAGCAGCGTCTTGCCTTCGGGCTCTTTGTCGTCGCCCGTCGCCGCTTCATTCGTCGTGATCGGGCCGTCGGTCATGGCGCCGGTTTCCCTTTTAATACCAACTTGGCTTCGTCAGCTCTTCATATACTCTAATTGGCGTCGCCGCCAAACCAGTTCGATCCGGGCCCCGCCACTCGGCTGGTTGTCGAATTTTAGCGCCGCACCAGTTTGCTCAAGCAATGTTTGGGCAATGAATAGGCCTAGCCCCATATGTTCACCGGTTTCTGTGCGGGTTGAAATATAGGGCTCGCCGATGCGATCCAACAATTGCGGTGCAAACCCGGGGCCGTCATCCTGGACATTGATCTTGATAGCGGTGTCATTCCAATACAGGTCAATTTTTACCTCCCGCGCGGCAAATTGGGCGGCATTCTTTATGATGTTGCCCAGCCCGTGCAGAAATTCAGGACTTCGGATGACTTGCGGCTCGATGCTGTCGGCTTCTCCGCTCGCTTCCAAACGGATCGTCGATAAGGGACTATCGTTGCCGATGATCGCGGCATCAATGAGCGCACTAAGTGGCATGACTGAAAAAGGGTCGTCGGCGTCGAAATCTTTGCTGCTGCCGAGATCGGCCAGAATATCGCGACAACGCTCAATTTCCGCCTGCAGTATATCAATGTCGCCGCCCAATGTTTTCATGACCTCTTCATCCAAGGCGAGTTCTTTTATCGTAACCGCGATGGTCGCCAGGGGTGATCCCAGCTCGTGCGCGGCAGCGGCAGCCAGCGCACCAACAGCGGCATTCCGCTGTTCGCGGGTCAGGGCCAAATGTGCCGCGTCGAGGGCGTCTTGCATGCGCTGACCTTCGAGGGTGATCGATCCGACATAGGCCGAAATGAACAATGTAGAAAGAATAACTGCTGTCCAAATACCCAAAATATAGATCCGCGGCAGAATGAGCGTTTCCGCCCCCCAGGGTAATGGCCAATGGAATAGGGCAATGACCGACGCCGAGATGACTGCCAACAGGGCCAGGCCCGATGTCGCCCGGCGCGGCAGCATGGTCGCCGACACAGTAACCGGTGCCAGGACCAACACGGCAAATGGATTGGCCAGACCGCCGGTAAAATAAAGCAGGGCCGACAGTTGCAATATATCGAAGGCGAGATAGCCGGTGGCCTCGCCATCGCGCAGCCTGCCGGCGCGTGGCCGTCGCGCCATCACCATGATGTTGAGAAGTACCGACGCCGAGATAACGCCGAGGGTCGGCCAAATCGGCAAGGTGTAACCAAGCAGAAAATAGATCACCAGAAGCGACGAAATTTGCCCGCCGATTGCCATCCAACGGATCAAGTATAGGGTGCGATGGGGAACACGCCGGTAACCGCCACGCCGCATTCCCGTTTCCGGATCGATCCAGGGCCATGGCCGCGCCGGTTTGGGTTTTGTCGAAAGATCTGTGTTGGTCATTGGCCCATCATAACGGTGTTTTTGCCATAACGGTGTTTTTGCGTCGGCGAAATCGACGACTCGCGGCGGTGAAGCTGACTGCCTAATTGACAGATCGTGGCGCGGTCGCCATCTTGCGCGAGACTTTCCAATTGGCAACCAGAGATCAAAAACCCCATGTCTGCA
The DNA here is from genome assembly GCA_021774575.1 of Alphaproteobacteria bacterium. GTDB lineage: Bacteria > Pseudomonadota > Alphaproteobacteria > UBA6615 > UBA6615 > JAJFIX01. The sequence goes on from JAJFIX010000009.1 coordinate 83,501, forward strand.
GACACGAACTTGACCCAGCTTCAGTCGATTATCGAAACCGCTTGGCAGGACCGCGACACTATCGGTTCGGCGACCACCGGCGAAATCCGCGATGCGGTGACCGAGGCTTTGCGCCTGCTTGACGCCGGAGAGGCGCGGGTGGCGGAAAAACAGAACGGCGAATGGGTGGTCAATCAGTGGCTCAAAATTGCCGTTTTGCTCTCTTTCCGTCTCAACGACATGGAGATCATGGAAGGTGGGCCAACTATGGGCGGTGCCGCCGCAAATTGGTGGGATAAGGTGCCGTCAAAATTTGCCGGTTGGGACGCCGCGCGATTTGGCGAGGCGGGGTTTCGTGCCGTACCCAATTGTGTGGTGCGTCATTCAGCCTATATCGCCCCTGGGGTCGTGCTGATGCCGAGTTTTGTCAATTTGGGCGCCTATGTCGATAGTGGGACGATGGTTGATACCTGGGCGACAGTTGGGTCCTGCGCGCAAATCGGGCGCAACGTTCATATCTCGGGCGGTGCGGGAATTGGTGGGGTGCTTGAGCCTTTGCAGGCGGGCCCGGTCATCATTGAAGATAATTGTTTCATCGGCGCGCGCTCAGAAGTCGCCGAGGGTGTGGTGGTCGAAGAGGGCGCCGTCTTGTCGATGGGGGTCTTTCTCGGTGCGTCGACAAAAATTATCGACCGGGCAACCGGTGAAATTCGTGTTGGCCGAGTACCTGCCTATTCGGTCGTTGTTCCCGGCACCCTACCGGGGCGAGCCATGGAAAACGGCGAACCGGGCCCAGGTCTCTATTGCGCGGTGATCGTCAAGCGCGTTGACGCGCAAACCCGTTCGAAAACGTCGATCAACGACCTCCTGCGCGACTAATGACAGATCAACTCCCTTTGGACCCTATCGCCCTTTCCCAAGCGTTGATCCGCTGTCCGAGTGTGACGCCGGTCGAAGGTGGCACCTTGGACGTATTGGTCGGTGCGCTTGAGCCCCTCGGTTTTACCTGCCATCGGTTGAAATTTAGTGCCGAGGATACGCCGGATATAGAAAATCTCTACGCAAGAATTGGCAACGGTGAGCCGAATTTTTGCTTTGCCGGTCACGTCGACGTGGTGCCGGTGGGGTCTGGCGCAGCGTGGACCGTCGACCCCTTCGGCGGTGAGATTAAGCAAGACCGGCTGTTCGGCCGGGGAGCGGCCGATATGAAAAGCGCCGTTGCCGCTTTTGTCGCCGCCGCCGCCGCTTATCTGGAAAAAAATGGCCCGCCAGCGGGCTCGATCAGTCTGCTGATCACCGGCGATGAGGAAGGGCCAGCGGTAAACGGCACAAAAAAAATGCTCGAATGGGCTGCCGAGCAGGGTGAGGTATTCGATGCCTGCCTCGTTGGCGAGCCGACATCACCGGAAACACTGGGGGAGATGATTAAAATCGGACGGCGGGGCAGTATCATTTGCCGGCTGACGGTAACCGGTATCCAGGGACATACGGCCTACCCCCATCTTGCCGACAATCCAGTTCATAAATTAATCGCCGTACTTAACGCCCTAACGACAATCCCGCTCGACCAGGGCACCCAGCATTTTCAACCGTCGTCGATCGCCGTTACCAGCGTTGATGTGGGAAATGCTGCGACCAATGTGACCCCGGAAAAAGCGACGGCGGTCTTTAATGTCCGCTATAGCGACTTACATACATCGGCCTCACTTAGAGACTGGATAGAGGGGCATATCCGGGCAGTGTTGGGTGAAAATGCAACCGATGTCGAACTCGAGATTGACCTTACCGGGGAAAGTTTTCTCACCCCACCGGGGCCGTTGAGCGATCTCATTTCCGGTGCGGTGGAGACGGTGACAGGCCGCACACCGGAACTGGGTACGGCGGGCGGAACGTCGGATGCCCGGTTTATCAAGGATTATTGCCCGGTCGCGGAATTCGGTTTGGTTGGGCGCACGATGCACAAGGTCGACGAGTTCGTCGATATTGCCGATATCACCGCGCTGACCGAGATTTATCGCCTTGTTATCGAGCGTTACTTCGCTGTGTCGGAGGCATCGTCGCGATAGCCGACGCCGATAAGGCAGAGGCCTTGGGGCGGTGCCGTGGGACCCCCGGCGGACCGGCGTTTGGCGGCTAAAGCCGCCGCGAGATCGGCTTTTCGCCATTTTCCTTCGCCGACCAAGCGCAGGCTGCCGGCAATGTTGCGGACTTGGTGATGCAAGAAAGAACGGGCCCGCACTTCTATATGAATTTCCTCACCGACTGTCGCGACGGTCAACCGGTCGATGGTTTTCATCGGAGATTTTGCACCGCATTGGGTCGCCCGGAACGTGGTGAAATCATGACTGCCAACCAGCACTTGCGATGCGTCGCGCATGGCCGTCACGTCAAGCGGAACGGCCACCCACCAAACAAAGTCGCGTTCGAGCGCCGGCGGCGGTCGGCGGTTAAGAATGCGATATAGATAGGACCGTTGCACGGCCGAAAATCGCGCATGAAATTCATCGTCCACTTCTGTGGCCGATAAAATCGTGATGGGTTCGTTTTTTAGGAAATGATTGAGCGCATCGCGCACGGTGTCGCTAGTGGTTTCGCGCGGGATATCGAAATGGGCAACCTGCCCCAAGGCATGGACGCCTGAATCAGTGCGGCCGGCACAGTAAAGTTTGAGCTTTTCGCCAGCAAACGATTGGATGGCGGTTTCAATGGCCGCTTGTACCGTGGGGCCAGAATCCTGGCGCTGCCACCCGACATAGGGCGTGCCGTCATATTCGATGGTTAGCCGAAACCGGGTCACGCTAGCACCGTAGCTGGGGTAATCGGGTGCCCGCGCAGGAACTCGGCGGCGGCCAACGGACCTTTTCCCGGTCGTTGCAGGCGATCTAAAATGAGCACACCATCGCCGCAGGCAATGGTTATTTTTGGGTCGAGAACGGTGCCCGGGTCGACTTTTGTGTCGGTTTCGGGGCCCAGGTGAGCGGCGAGAATTTTGATCTTCTCGCCCTCATGCTCGAACCATGTGCCCGGCCATGGAGTGAAGGCACGGATTTTGCGATCCAGTTCGACCGCCGAAACCGTCCAGTCCAACCGCCCTTCGCCGCGATCGAGTTTCGCCGCGTAGGTCATACCCTCGGCCGATTGGGCCGATGGTGTTAGCCGTTTATCCTCGATATCTGCTAAAGCGCCGACGATCATTTCCGCGCCGAGTACCGCCAGGCTATCATGGAGATCACCGGCGGTCGTTGTCGGGCCAATTGGTACTGAGCGCTTAAGAAGCTCTGGGCCGGTATCGAGACCTTCGTCCATGACCATGATGGTGATGCCCGTCTGCGTGTCGCCAGCCAGAATAGCGCGTTGGATGGGGGCGGCGCCACGCCAGCGGGGCAGCAGGGAGGCGTGAATGTTCAGGCAGCCGCGTGCCGGTGCTTCAAGAATGGCGGCGGGCAGAATAAGGCCGTAGGCAACGACGATACCGGCATCGCATTTAAGATCGGCAAACGCGGTTTGCACGGTTTTATCTTTGAGGCTAGTTGGGGTACGCACATCGAGCCCCCGTCTATGGGCGGCTTGATGTATCGGCGAGAGGCGGAGTTTTTGCCCACGGGCAGCCTTTCGCGGCGGCTGGGTATAGACGGCGGCGATATCGTGCCCGGCGTCGAGCAGGGCCTCTAGGGCCGGGCAGGAAAAATCCGGTGTGCCAAAGAATGCCAGGCGCAAAATATGTCTCCTAGGTGAGCAAGAAGGTCGAATTTGGCGTCAAGCGACGGTTTCGGCCTGAAGTTGCCGTTTGGTCTTTTTCATTTTGCGCAGGATCATATTCCGCTTCAAGGATGTCAAATGATCGACAAAAAGCAGCCCGTCTAGATGATCAATTTCGTGCTGCAAACAGGTCGCCAGCAAGCCTTCGGCCCGCAATTCTCGCAGAACGCTATGTTCGTCAAGATAGGCAACCCGCACCCATTCGGGTCGCGCGACGTCACTATATTGATCGGGAAAGCTAAGACAGCCTTCTTCATATTTTACCGCATTATCGGCGGCTTCGAGAATATACGGGTCAGCCATTTTATAGGGCCGTGGGTCTTCGCCCTCGCGCGCAACATCGGTCACAATGACCCTGATATCTGCTCCGACCTGGGGGGCCGATAGGCCGATGCCGGGCGCTGCATACATAGTTTCCAGCATGTCGTCCATCAGCTGCCGGGTTTTTTCCCCAACCGAGTTGACTGACATGCAAACTCGTTTCAGTCGGGGGTCGGGGGCGAGGATAATTTTAAGTTTGGGCATAGGGTGCGGTTCGAATTTTATATTGCGGGAAACTCGGGCCAACTAGGTATGGTCTAACAGCTGCAAGGTCAAGCAGTGGTCGATTATCGACGACAGGCAAAACGCGAAAATGACGGCTGATGATATCAATTGTCTAAGATGAGGAAATCGAATTGATCGTGACCGTGGTCATCACTGCCTTGGCGGCAGGTTTATGCGGTGCTGGTGTGGTCGCCGGCGTTTTTCTACTGTTGCGTCGTAATGCAGAGACTGCTGATCGCGATGCCCGTCGCGATGCAGATGTGCGGTCGATGGAACTTGCCAACCTCGTCACTCAATCGGAACAACGATTTCAAGATCAGGAGCGGGTGTTAACCAAAATGCTCGACGAGCGGCTGGGCCAGGTCACGCACCGGCTTGGCGAAACCCTCGACCGGAATACCAAAACACAGAAAACGGTGCTCGATAGTCTGACCGAGCGGCTGGTTAAGATAGATGCGGCGCAGAAAAATCTCGACCAGCTCTCCAGCGAGGTCGTTGGCCTGCAGGATATTCTCTCAAACAAACAGGCGCGCGGCGCTTTTGGCGAGGTGCAGCTGGCTAATCTGGTGGCTGAGATTCTGCCACCGGGCCATTTTGAGCTCCAAAAAACACTGTGTAATGGGCGGCGCGTAGATTGCCTTTTGCTCCTGCCAAACCCACCGGGCGATATCTCTATTGATGCCAAATTTCCGCTGGAATCATATCGCGCCATGCTCGCCGCTCATGATGAGGCGGTCCGTACCCAAGCCAAGCGGCGGTTCGTTGGCGATGTGACTAAGCATATAAAGGATATCGAAGAGCGCTATATCGTGGCTGGGGAAACTGCGGACGCAGCTTTGATGTTTCTGCCTTCCGAAGCGGTCTATGCAGAATTACATGCCAATTTCGGCGATGTGGTCGAAAAATCTTATCGGTCGCGGGTGTTCATTGTGTCGCCGACAACTCTTTGGGCGACCCTAAATACCGTCCGGGCGGTGATGCGCGATGTTCATATGAAGGAGGCGGCGGGCGTCATTCAGACCGAGGTGATGAAAATGCTCGAAGATGTCGCTCGGCTCTCGGGCCGGGTCGGAAAATTGCAAAAGCATTTCGAACAGACGGGCGAGGATCTGCGCCAAATAAATATCTCCACCGAGAAAGTCATGCGACGCGGCGAGCATATTCAAGAAATTCAAATTGAAGACAAGTCCGGCGACGCCTTAACGACTGAACCTGAGGGCGAGGCGCAAATACCCAATATTATCACCGGGCCGCGTGTTGTGCGCAGTGTCAACGATTAGTGCCTAAATTCCGGGTCGGCCCGGCCGAACTGCATTATCTGGATACGGGGAAGAGCAGCGGAAGTGGCGCGGCGGTTATCTTTTTGCATAGTTCAGCAATGTCGGGCACCCAGTGGCGCGACATCATGGCGGAACTCGGTTCGGAGTTTCGGCTATTGGCGCCGGATTTTTACGGCTATGGCAAGAGCGATAGTTGGCCGGGCCCGGCGCCGCTAACCCTAGACGCAGAACTTACAATTCTTGTTGAGATGATGGCACTCGCTGATGGGGAGGCCCATTTGGTCGCTCATTCATACGGTGCCGCTATTGCATTGCAGGGGATGACTGCGGGCCTTGGAAATGTGCTCAGCCTTACGGCCTACGAGCCGGTGGCTTTTCATTTACTTGCTAAGGGTAGCCAGGCCGACTTAACTGACTATGAGGAAATTCTGAAAATTGCCGAACTTGTTTGGGCAAACGTCGCTGTCGGTGACAATGATCGCGCGATGCAGGTGTTCGTTGATTATTGGAACGGCGCTGGCACCTGGCAGGGGATGGGGGACGATAGCCGGACGGCGCTGGCCGCCCAGGCGCCCAAGGTCGGGCAGGATTTTACGGCGCTTTTTAGTTTGGCCGATAATTTCGACAATTATGCAGCTCTTGATCAGCCAACCCTTTTACTCGTGGGGGATCGCACACCGACCCCAACGCGACATTTGACAGATTTGTTGGTAGACGCGCTGCCGAATTCAAAAAAACAGATAATAGTCGGTGCCGGACATATGGGGCCGATCACCCATCGACAGCAGGTAAATACCGAAATATTGAGGTTTTTGCGGGCGCAAGTTTGAAGCTAATCGCTATCGCCGGGGTCGGCGAAGCGACCGCTATCGGTGTCGATCGGGTCGGACTGGGTTAACTCGCTTTGTTTCACCGGGTCGCCGAAATCGGCGTCGGACCCACCGCCGACCGGGTCGCGTTCGGGGCCGGTATCTTCGTCGGTCCCGCCGCCGGTTAAGTCTTGGGTTACGCCGCTATCTAGGTCGGATCCTTCGCCGGCCGGGTCGCCTTCGTCCTGGTCGGACGGATCGGCAAAGACCGTTTCGTCGGTATCGGTGCCCGACCCGATCTCATCGGATTTTGGACCTTTGTCGATATCGCTGCCGCTGCCCGCCGGGTCGCCAGACAATTCGATGTCGGCATCAGCAGCAACTGCAGCCCCTTTGGGGTGCATGAGGCCCGTGGTTCCGACGATGGCGCCGCCAAGGATTGAGAGCGTCGACCGGCGCCCAACCTTGAACGTAGTCTTAATGTCGGCAAGCGACAGGGAACGCTTTTTGCGTTGATTAGCAGATGTTTTTTCCTGGCTCATAATTAATTCCTGGACTTGGTGAAGCAGGGGGCATCTGGCGGTGATCATAGACTTAAAAGCGACTCATCACATCACCTAGATTAAAAATGCGTCCAATCCTAAAGGAGAATTTCCGTGACCGGTCCGCAGCGCCTAAAAGGCAAGACGATTTTTATCACCGGCGCTTCGCGCGGTATTGGCTTGGCAATTGCCCTGCGCGCCGCTCGAGATGGCGCCAATATAGCTATTGCCGCTAAGACCGTGGCGTCCCATGCGAAATTGCCTGGGACAATATATACGGCCGCCGATGAGGTCCGTGCCGCTGGCGGGCAAGCGCTACCCCTGCAGGTCGATATTCGCGATGGCGACCAGATTAAGGCGGCAGTTGACGCGACCGTTGCTGAATTTGGTGGCATCGATGTGCTGATCAATAACGCCAGCGCTATTAGCTTAACCGGGACTTTGGAGACGCCGCTCCGGCGCTACGATTTGATGCACCAGGTGAATGGGCGCGGTACTTTTGCCGTGTCTCAGGCCTGCATACCTTATCTTAAGCAGGCCTCGGACCCTCACATTTTGATGATGGCGCCCCCCCTAAACATGAATCCGCGCTGGTTTGGCCCGCATCTCGCCTACACCATTTCAAAGTATAATATGAGCCTGTGCGTTCTCGGCTTGGCCGAAGAACTCAAGCCGGACGCCATTTCGGTCAATGCATTATGGCCGCGCAGTGTTATTGCGACCGCAGCGCTAAACTTGATTCCCGGTATTGATACCCAGACCTGCCGAACACCCGAGATCGTCGCCGATGCCGCCTACGCATTGTTGAGCGGTGCGGCGGGCGTGCAATCGGGCCAGTTCCTGCTTGATGAAGATGTGCTTACCGCGTCGGGGGTCACGGATTTTTCCGGATATAGCGTGAATGAGGGAAGGGTGCTTACCCCTGATTTGTTTCTCGATTGAGAGTGGAAGAATGGTCGGTTGCAAAGAGCACGCCGATGTCCGCAATATTTGTCAATTAAATTTGTGGAAAACCCCGGTTGCTGGGGAAAAGTAGCCCACATGGAATAAAGGTCAGAGTCTCCAACAGGTTTTTGAATTTCGAAACTAAAATTCGAAGCAAAGACAAATGCGCCTATGGAAAAAATGGGGAAAACTAACCAGTTACTAACAGGTTAATTTCTCCGAGTTGAGTTATCCACAGGCAAAGAGGCCAAATTGCAACACTCAAGGGAGCTTTTATTCACAGGAAAATTGCACTATAGATGTTTGCAGCCGCACGGAACTGGCTGCCGGATGACATGACGAACGTCATTTATAATGGCTGTTACATTGAGTTTCCGAAGAATTGAACAGTAAAGTTCGACAGGCTGACCGGGGGCGATCAAGGATCAAATAGGCGCTTGACCGTCGAGTCGTTTAGCTGTGGAAAAGAAATGGCTTAGCGGTTCAAATTGTGTACAGTTCTGTTTGTGGCGATACCGTTACGCATATTCGGGGAGGGGATTAATGAAAATTCGGGCGCTGTCCACAGTGGCAGTCATGCTACTTATGGCAGGTTGTATTCCGCCCGCGACTTCGACTCTTGAACAAAGAGGCGGAGTGCAGCAGGGGGGATTTCCGGCAAATGGGAGCTTTGCCAATAGTGGCGGCTTCCCGGCAGCGGGGAATTTCGGTACGACCGATCAATTTGGCAATCAAACTGGTATTACCGCAGCCAATGTAGGCGGGATAAATAATACTGGATTTGACAATGCAGGTTTTGGTACCGGCTTTAATACGTCAGGTGTCGGCGGATTTGCCAACACCCAAGGTGTAGGTCAGTTCGGTGCGACGAATGGTGGCTTTGGCACTGCCGCGCCTGGGTTCGACCCATCAGGGTTTAACGCCAGTGGGTTTAATAATGGGACCAATACCGGTTTTACGCAGGACTTCAGTGCGGCGGGCGGATTTGGGTCTAATAATTTCAATTCCCAGGGCTTTAATCCAAGCAATTTTAACGCTACAGGTTTTGGCCAGAGCATCCCCGATCCGTACTATGCGAATCAGGGTGATTATGCGCCGACCTATCAGGGCCAAAATAATTTTGATCCGAATTACCAGGCTCAGACTAATTTTGACCCGAATTATCAGGGCCAGAATAATTTTGATCCGAACTATCAGGGCCAGAATAATTTTGATCCAAATTACCAGGCTCAGAATAATTTTGACCCGAATTATCAGGGCCAGAATAATTTTGACCCGACCGGGTTTGATCGTTGCGTAAATTGTTTTGCCGACAACCACCTTGATACACGTGGACTTGACCTTGGGCTTGGCCTCGACTTAGGCCTCGGTCTCGGATTGGGTGAATTGGATCTCGGCCATACAGCGGTTCGCGCGTCGAGCGGCGACACCCAATCGGTGGCGGTGGTTCAGCAATTGCTGGCGGCAAACGGCCATTTCACCGGTCCTATTGATGGTCAGCTTGGTCCATTAACCACCCAGGCAATCCGGTCTTATCAACGGCAAAACTTTCTGCCAATTGATGGCCATATATCGGTTCGTTTGCTGACGGCACTGGCGGCGCAGGCTGCTGACCGTATTCCACCAAACGGGTCGAATGCCCAGGAATCAGAAGTTGCCCGAGTGGCTCGTGTGCAACGACTGCTTGCCCAGATTGGTCTTGAGCCTGGTCCCGCAGACGGACGGTTCGGTCCCTATACGGTTCAGGCGATTAAGGACTTCCAGATCCGCAATGGTGTGGCGCCGACTGGCGAGATCACCGATGACTTGATTGCGGCCCTCTCCAGCATGGCGCCGAATGTGGCAACGAATGCTGCACGAGGCGCGGATGCGGCTGCATTCCCGCAAGGTCAAGACGGGCGTCGACGCGGCATGACCGATGACGTTGCGACGCAACTGGATCGGCCGGGGCTGCGGAGTGATCTCAATATTGCGCTGGCTGATTTGTCGAGTGCGGTTTCGAGCGGAACGATGAACCTGCGGTTCGTTGCCAATGGTCGGATCGCATCACTTGGGCGTGATAGCGAAGCGGTTCGTTTGAACGGGCTTTTGGTCGGCGAAGAAACTGTCGCCAGCCTCTCGCAATTCAGTTTCGATTCGCCGATGGTGAACGAAACCGGATCCGAAGTATTTGGGCAATATGACAATATCGCGCTGAGTTGGCGTGGTTTCCTGGCCGCCCGGAATTCCGGCCAGTACGACTTTGTCCTGCAAACCGATTTCGCCGACGCCGCGAACGGTAATCACTGTGACATCGCCATGATGTTCCGTGAGGACCGGGAGCTAGTGCCGGTGATTAAGCGCCGGGTCACAACAATAAGAGCAACCGACCAGGCGAATCTGTTCCTCGAACAAGGGCTGCATGAAGTGAGCATATGGGTCCAGTGTAAGGAGGTCGTTGGCGTTCGCAGGTTCCGCACGAACCTGTTGATGCGAGGTCCAGGGTTTCAACTGGCCCAACCGATCCCCAATGAGCTGATGTTCGCTGCCACGGATGTTGAGGAAATTGCGAGCCTTCTGGACGGCAATCAGCCTAGCGTGAGGGAAAGCAACTAATCTAATCCGAGGAAAACTAAGCCTCGTTTTACGGGAACGCCACGGGGAGGGACCGGTGAATAACATTCGCCGGTCCTTCTTTGTTTGGCGCCAACCTGAATTCTGACCAGCCTGAATGCTGAATTTCTACTCGCCAAAAGTTCTTGAAACAGGGCGCTAAAATAATGAGAGTTGCGCTTTGTCGGCGGTACTGTCGCAGCGGCGGGGCGGCGTAAATGCACTTGTGTTCAACTGAGGTGGCACCGTCGCCAGACCGAGGCGTTTGCAGGCGACTTTAAATCGGTGCCTCAATAAACCGGCCTCGGTTCCCGTGCCGGACATACGTTCATTAAATTTTGCACTATTGAGTTTGCCTCCCCGCAATCCCTGAAGTCGACGGAGCACGCGGGCGGATTTGTTTGTTTGAACCCCGTCGAGCCATTCGCAGAAGAGATCGGTCACTTCTCGTGGCAAGCGTAGCAAAATGTAGCCTGCGGCGACTGCGCCCGCCTGGGCCGCTTGCTCCAGGATTGCTTCCATCTCGTGATCGTTGAGACCGGGTATGATCGGCGCGACCAAGACGACGGTTGGCACACCGGCGCCGGCGGCCTTGCTGATCGCATCAATTCTTCGGCCCGGAGAGGACGCGCGCGGTTCCATGGATCGGGCAAGTTTCCGATCGAGGGTGGTTACCGAAAGAGCAACGCCGGCAAGTTTACGTGCCGCCATTGATCCCAAAATATCGAGATCGCGTACAAGTCCGGCATTTTTTGTCGTGATTGTAACCGGGTGATGGTGGGCGTCGAGAACGGATAGGATGGAGCGGGTAATTTTTAATTTGCTCTCAACCGGCTGATAGGGGTCGGTATTGGTGCCCAGGGCAATGGGTTGAGGCCGGTATCCCGGTTTAGCTAATTCCCAGGTCAGATGGCGGGCGGCGTCCGGCTTGACGTAAATTTCGGTTTCGAAATCGAGGCCGGCGGAATGACCGAGATAGGTATGGGTTGGCCGGGCATAACAATAGACGCATCCATGTTCGCAGCCACGATAGGGGTTTATTGATCGGTCAAATTTAACATCGGGGGACTTATTATAGGTGATGATGCTCCTGCTTTTATCGTTATGCAGATGGGTGGCTAGCGGTGGCGGGCCACCATCAATGTCTGCCGATCCGCACTCGCCAATATTATTCAAACCACCGCCATTCCATCCATCATCGAACGCGTGCCGAGTGAAAGCTTCATAACGACCGCTCCGGTTGCTTAACACGCCACGGCCACGGGCCCCTTTTTGTTGTTCGACCATAATTTAAAGGATACTATCTAAATAGAACAAAGCAAGAACAAATTTGCCGGGGTTGCATGTTCCTGGTGGTCGTGAAACAACCTTTCTGCGCCAGAATCGGGCATCTACATTCGACTTAAGTGGAGAAATCTGACATGGGTGATCACACGGACGACGTCGAATTATTGTCAAATTTGATTGCCGTCGCACGCCGCAATGGAGCCGATGCCGCAGACGCCGTGTTGGCCAGAGGTATTTCAATATCCCAGACCGTCCGGCTTGGCGAAACCGAGTTGATGGAACGCGAAGAGGGGCAGGACCTTGGACTGCGCGTGCTGGTTGGCAAAAAACAAGCGATCGTTTCCTCGACCGACCTTGGCGCCGACGCACTCGCTGAAATTGTCGAACGGGCCGTTGCCATGGCGCGGGCAGTTCCCGAGGACCCTTATTGCGGTTTGGCGGATCCGGCAGATTTGTGCACCCAATTTGGCGATGTAGATGCCGCCGATCCGCTCGAACCCGAACAGGCCGAACTCGAACGCCAAGCTCAAATTTGTGAAGCGGCGGCGCTGGCGGTTCAGGGTGTAACAAATTCAGAGGGCGCTTCGGCAAACTGGGACGCCAGTCGAATGAGCTTGGTGGCGTCAAACGGGTTCTCCGGCGAACGTCGATCGACCCGGCGCGGCATTGGAGTGTCGGTTATCGCCGGTGAAGGCACTGAGATGGAAACCGATTACGACTTCACTTATGCGGTCTATGGTGAGGATCTGGAGGATGCAGCGGCGGTCGGAACCCGCGCCGGGGACCGCACGGTAAAGCGCCTTAATCCTCGCAAAGTTGAAACGACGCAAGTTCCCGTAATTTTCGATAATCGCGTCTCGGGCGGTCTGCTTGGCCATCTCGCCGGCGCGATATCGGGGTCGGCGATTGCGCGCGGTACGAGTTTTTTGAAAGATAAGATGGGTGAAAAACTCTTTGCCGACGGCATCAGGATCGTCGACGACCCGCATCGCCTAAGAGGCTTGCGCTCACGGCCCTTTGACGGCGAAGGCATTGCACCTCAGCGGCGCAACATTATCGAAGATGGCGTGCTGACCGGTTGGTTTCTCGATCTGTCGACCGCTCGCCAATTGGGGTTAGAGACGACGGGCAATGCGGTGCGGGGCACCTCCGCCCCTCCGTCGCCGAGCCCGGCAAATTTTTATATGGAGGCAGGCAATATCTCACCCGAGGCCATGATCGGCGAAATTGACGATGGGTTTTATGTGACCAGCTTGATGGGCCATGGGGTCAATCCGGTCACCGGAGATTATAGCCGGGGTGCATCGGGTTTTTGGATCGAAAACGGCGTCCTCGCTTATCCTGTGTCAGAACTTACGGTCGCCGGTAATTTGACCGACATGTACCGCAAATTGACCCCGGCCGATGACCTGACGTTCCGTTATGGCACCGATGCGCCGACCCTGCGGGTCGATGGCTTAACCGTTGCCGGGGCCGGCGGTTAAGGGCGTTGCCCTGGCTCTCATCCTTGGCCCGTGATATAAAATGCCTCTGGCAAAACTACGGATAATTATACTTTGAGTGAGGCAGACCAATTGCGGCCGGCAAAACAAACCGGGACCGATGGGGGAACCCGAATAATTGTCGCCCGCATCCTGCGCGATTGGCTGCGGCCCTATCGGTATATTATTGGGCTATCGATCCTATTCATGGTTTTAAATGCTGCCGTGAGCAGTACCTATCCATTATTGATCAAGGTTACTTTTGATATTTTGGAGGGGGTCGGTTCGATTGAGGCCTACCCGAAATTTGCGCAACCGGTTGCCGAGCTCATCGGTGGTGGGTGGGGCGCGTTCATGTTTCTGCCGGCACTGGTTTTGGTGGTAACCGTGATTACCGGGGTGACCAACTATTTTCAGGCCGTGCTGTCCAATAAATTCTCTCTCAGGACAATTCGCGATTTCCAGGGGGCTATGTTTGGCCACCTCATGTATGCCGATCTTGCGAGCCTGAGCAAAGACCGGTCCGGTGAGCTGATTTCTCGATTTATTACCGATGTCTATTTGATGCGCGAGGCTCTCGGCAAGGCCTTGACCGGGATGACCCGCGATTTGCTGAAAATTATTTTCCTGACTTGTGTGATGCTCTATCTCAACTGGCAGCTGACATTGGCGATCGCGGTAATATTTCCCATCGGTGCGCGGCCGATTATCCGGATCGGAAAACGCATGCGCCGGGCGTCGGGCAATGTGCAGCAAGAAGCCGGAGAATTGACCTCAACCCTTGAACAGGCATTTACCGGGGCCCGGTTCATAAAAACCTATGGCTTGGAAGATCAGCAAAAGGCCGTCGCGTGGAAAACGTTCCAGCGAATATACGAGTTGCAACTCAAGATGATCAAAGGTCGGGCGCGGACATTTCCGATCACCGAAGCGTTTGCCGGGGTGGCCTTTGGCGGTGTGCTCGCTATTGCCGGGTTTCAAATATTGGCCGGTACTGCGACCATTGGCGATTTTTCGGGTTTTCTAATCGCCTTGCCGATGATTTATCAACCAGTGCGCAGCCTCGGAAGTTTAAACACGGCGCTGCAAGAAGGGTTGGCCGCGGCGACCCGCATTTTTGCCCTGATCGACGATGCGCCGACGATTGCTGATAAGCCGGATGCAAAGGCGCTGATGGTGAGTGGCGCCGGGACAATAAAATTTTCGAAAGTTGGTTTTTCTTATGCGCCGGGAGCTCCGGCGCTGACCGACGTGGATTTTGAAATTTCGGCGGGCCAGACCGTTGCCTTGGTCGGGCCCAGCGGCGCCGGAAAATCAACCATTTTAAACCTTGTGCCGCGCCTCTATGACACCAGCTCGGGTGTCGTGACCATTGATGGTCAAGATGTCCGCGATGTCACCATCGCCAGCCTGCGCCGTCAAATCGCTGTCGTCAGCCAAGACATTACTTTGTTTAATGATACCATTGAGGCAAATATCCGGATGGGTCGCCCCGATGCTGGCGATGACGAGGTACGAGACGCGGCAAAGGCCGCCGCCGCCGATGACTTTATCATGCAGACGCCCGATGGGTATCAGTCGAGCGTCGGTGAGCGCGGCCAAAATCTGAGCGGCGGTGAGCGCCAGCGGATTGCCATTGCGCGCGCCATGCTCAAAGACGCACCGATATTGTTGCTCGACGAGGCAACGAGCGCCCTGGACGCATCGTCGGAGCGCCAAGTTCAAAAAGCGTTGGCGCGGCTCTCCAAAGGACGGACGACAATTGTCATTGCCCATCGATTGGCGACGGTGATGGAAGCCGATTATATTTTTGTGTTGGATGGTGGAAGGATCGTTGAAGCCGGACGCCACGATGCGCTGCGGGCCCAAGGCGGGTTATATGAACGCCTCTGTCAGCTGCAATTTCGCGATGACCTAGCCCAAGATGCAGCCCAGGCACCGTCGACCGGTGATCGGGCTCAGGCAGGGAACTGATAGATGGCGGCCCTTACCCTATATCGCGGGCTCACCTCGGCCGGTTTACCGTTCATTCGGCTCATGCTGAAACGACGCATGGCGCGTGGCAAGGAGGATCCGGCTAGATTTACCGAGCGATTGGGGGTTGCCTCACTTCAACGACCTGAAGGTCGGCTGATTTGGCTGCACGGAGCGAGCGTCGGCGAAGCTCTTTCGATGCTCAGCTTGATCAATAAATTAATCGCACGGGCGCCGGAGCTTCGTTTTTTGGTGACCACCGGCACCGTAACATCGGCAAATTTGCTGAACGATCGTTTGCCCGAAGGTGTCATTCATCAATATGTGCCGGTCGATCGCTTGTCCTGGGTTCGTCGATTTCTCGACCATTGGCAGCCCGACGGAGTGCTCTGGATTGAGTCGGAATTTTGGCCCAATCTGGTAAGTGAAATCATTCGGCGCGACATTCCGATAGCGCTGGTCAATGGTCGAATGTCAGCGCGCTCCTATAAGGGGTGGCAACGAGCAAAAGGATTGGTCGGACATTTGCTGGCTGGGTTTCACCCGGTTCTCGCCCAAGATCAGCGTATTGCCGATCGGCTGACCGGCCTGGGCGCAAAAAATGTCGAAATTACCGGAACTTTGAAATATGCCGCCGCCCCGTTGCCCCATGATCCCGGTGCGCTGGCGGCGCTGATTGAGGAAATCGGTGACCGGCCGTTGTGGGTGGCGGCCAGCACTCATAATGATGAGGAAGTGTCTGCGGTCGCAGCCCATCGGTTGGCGGTCAGAGTAACCCCCGGCTTGCTCACCATAATTGTGCCCCGGCATCCGAGCCGTGGAGACCAGCTTGCGGGCGAGATGCAGCGTGGCGGTCTGAACGTTGCACAAAGAAGTTTGGGCGAAAAGATTACCCCTAAAACCCAAATTTACCTGGCCGATACGATCGGCGAATTAGGCTTGTTTTTTCGGCTGACTGATCTGGTGTTTGTCGGAGGGTCCTTGGTACCCAAGGGATGCCAAAACTTGCTTGAACCGGCGCAGCTTGGCTGCGCCGTTTTGCATGGTCCCGACACCTCAAATTTTGAGGTGATGGCGCGTGATTTACACGCGGCCGGCGGCAGTGTTGAGGTCGCCGACCGGGCCGAATTGTGCCACCAAGTCGCGGTGCTGCTGGCCGATGACCAGCGTCGCCAGGAGATGGTTGCGGGGGGGGCTGAAATGGCTGTGGCCAAGCAGGGGATCGTTGAAACCGTAATCGACGCGCTGGCACCGATACTTGAGGGCTCCGGCCCAGGTGGCGTGCCCAGCCCAACATCTTCGAAGATTGAAACCGATGCACGCGCCTGATTTTTGGTATGCCGAAGATCCGTCGATGATGCCGGCACTGCTCGGACCGTTTGCCGCGCTCTATAGTGCGGGGGGCGTGCTCCGCCATCTATTGATCAAGGCCGAGGCGGCGCCGGTGCCGGTGATTTGTGTTGGCAATCTGGTTGCCGGTGGCGCTGGGAAAACGCCGGTAGCGCTGAGCATCGCCAAATTGGTGCGGGATAAAGGCTGGGCCCCTGCCTTTGTCAGTCGAGGTTATGGGGGGACCTATCGCGAACAAACCCTGAAGGTCGAACCGGAACTGCACCGCAGTGTGCAGGTGGGTGACGAGGCCCTGCTTCTTGCTGCCGCCGCGCCGTGTTGGGTCGCCCGTGATCGGCGTTTGGGCGCCCGGGCTGCTGCGGCGGCGGGGGCGGATCTTGTGATCATGGATGATGGATTTCAAAACCCCGGATTGCGCAAGGATTTGAGCCTGGTCGTCGTTGACGGCGCGGTGGGTTTCGGCAATGGCAAAATAATGCCGGCGGGACCATTGCGCGAGCCGATTGGGCGCGGCCTGTCGCGGGCCGATGCGGTCATTGTCATGGGCGAGGATAAGCGTAATGTCGCGCTGGAATTGGGGCCGTCGGTCCCGTTGATTAAAGCGCATCTTGGGCTGCGGGATGGCGCGGTAAATTTTGCCGGTAGGCCGGTAGTTGCCTTTGCCGGGATTGGTCGCCCGGAAAAATTTTTCGAAACCTTGCAGGCGCTTGGTTGTGAAATTGTTGCCCGCCATTCGTTCGCCGACCATCACAATTACAGTCATGACGAGGTTACGCGCATTTGTGCCGAGGCCGAGATCAAGGGCGCTATCCCCGTGACCACGGAAAAAGACGCCGTGCGGCTGGCCTCCGATCAGCGGGCGCGTGTCCGGGTCTTGCCGGTAATCGTTGAATGGCAGAACGAGGATATCATCGATCGATTGCTTGACCGGCTTGATGAGAAAAAATCGATCAATGGCTGACGGTAAATCCCAATTTATACTAATGAAACGTCTTGTATATTTTCTGCAGGGCCTGCCGATCTTGATTTTATTTAAATTATTCGCGCTCCTGCCGCCAAAGACGGCATCGGCGATCTGGGGCTGGCTGGGGCGGCGTTTCGGACCCTATCTATCGAAATCTTCTCGGGCGGTTGCCGGGTTGCGCCGCGTTTATCCCGACTTGCCCGATGACGAAATTCGCCGGATCGTGCGGGCGATGTGGGACAATCTTTTTCGCACGGCTATTGAATTCGTCCACTTGTCGAAAATTCTTGCGACCGACGATAATCGATTTGTCGACATTGTTGGCGAAGAGAAGTTCCGAGCCATCTGTGAAACGGGCAAGCCGATATTGCTGATTTCAGGTCATTTCGCGAATTGGGAAATTGGTGCGTTGCCAATGCTGCGAGCCGGTGGCCGGGCGGGGATTGTTTATCGCAAATCCAATAACCCAACCGTCGATCGCCTGATAACCGGCAGTCGCGGCGTGCAAGATTACGACATGTTGCCCAAGGGGCGCGCGGGTGCGGCCGGTATGTTGCGCATCATTAAGGCTGGTGGGCGCATCGCCATGCTGGTCGATCAAAAATTTAACGAAGGAATTTCGGTGCCGTTTCTCGGTGACGATGCGATGACGTCGACGGCGGCGGCCGAACTTGCCTATAAATATGGTGTTGTGCTGGTGCCCTGGCGCCCGGAACGGCTCGGCGGTTGTCGTTTTCGCCTGACCCTATTTGACCCGTTGGTCTGCGATCAGTCGGCGAACCGCAAAAATGAGGTCGAGCGCCTGACCCGGGAAATGAACGATATTCTGGGCGGGTGGATTACCGACCGGCCCGAACAGTGGATGTGGCTGCATCGCCGCTGGCCGAATTAGAGCAGCGAGCCTTGTCCGGGTTCCGGGGTGGCGCGCCGCTGTTTGGGTGTTTTTTTGGCCGGTGCGCCGGTGCCCTTGATCACAGCGTCGGCGGTACCATCATGAAAGACCAATGAAATATCGGTGCCCGGTGCGGCCCCTTTGACCGAGACGATCGGCTCGTTTTTGGAGCCCTTGGCAAGGATAAAGCCGCGTTCCAGCACCCGCTGATAAGAAAAACTTTCGAGGAGTTCGGTGCGGGCGTTGAGCCGTATTTCGCTTGCCTCGATGACCGCCCCCGTTGCCGCAGATAATCGTCGCGCCCGATCAGCGACGGTGCTTAAATTATTATCTAGCTGGTCGCCAAAACGGCGCTGGCTGCTGGTGAATTTATTGGTGGCCAGGGCAAGTTGTTGGCCTCGGCCGGCGGAAAATTGGTTGATCCCCGGGCCCAGCCTGTTTGTGAGTGCCGTCAGGCCAAGCTCGGCCTTTTCGACATGCGCCTTCGGCGTTGGAATTTGTAGGGCGGCTTCATTGACCGCGCGCTTGCATTCGCCGACGAAACGGTTGAACGCCGGATCAAGCCGTTCCGACCAATCGTCAAAGCGCTGCATTGCTGTTTCCAGAGCCCGGTGGGGATCGGGCAGGCCGCGGGCCAAACCGGTAACGTCCTGGCGATGGGAGGCCAAGAGCCTGGCCATGGCGGAGATCGTGCGGGCACCGTCACTCGCAACTTGGGCGACGAGGTCGGTACGGACCGGGACGGCCATTTCGGCGGCGGCCGTTGGGGTTGGCGCGCGCATGTCGGCACTATGGTCGATCAGTGTTGTGTCTGTTTCGTGGCCAACCGCAGAAATGAGCGGTATTGCACTGGCGGCTGCGGCGCGCACGACGATTTCCTCGTTAAAGGCCATCAGATCTTCCAGGCTGCCGCCGCCACGGGCGACAATAATAAGATCCGGGCGCGGCGGTGACCCGCCCTGTTCGAGATTGTTAAACCCTTCAATGGCAGCCGCTATCTCGTTAGGGGCTTTGTCGCCTTGCACTGTTACCGGCCAGATCAGTACATGCCGGGGAAATCGGTCGGCGAGCCGGTGTAATATATCGCGAATAACCGCGCCGGTTGGCGAGGTGACGACACCGATGACTTCGGGCAGGAAAGGAAGTTGCTGTTTGCGCTCTTCGTCAAACAGGCCTTCTTCGGCGAGTTTGCGTCGCCGGTCTTCAATCATTTTTAGGAGAGCGCCTTCGCCGGCAATCTCCATCCGCTCAATAACGATCTGATAGGTCGACCGTCCGGCATAGGTCGTCAGCCTGCCGGTGCACACGACCTCAAGCCCTTCTTCCGGGGTAAAGCTGAGCCGCTGCACTGAACCGCGCCAGATCACGCCATCGAGAACGGCGTTTTCATCCTTTAAACGCAGATAACAATGGCCCGATGCGGCTAAATTTGGCCGTGATATTTCACCGCGTACCCGGACCAGGCCGAAATTTTCTTCGACGGTGCGTTTGAGTTGGCCCGAAAGCTCAGCAACGCCGAGGATCGGTGGCTGATTATGATCACCGGCTGGATTTGTTTTTTCTGATGGGGCCATGGCGGCGATAATAGGAGGCCCGGCGCGACTCACGCAAATGAACTATTTTGCCGACCAAGTAACTGAACACGGGAAAAAAGGTGGGGCAAATGCGAATTTTGGTGATTGGCGGCGGAGGTCGGGAACATGCTCTATGCTGGGCAATCGCTAAATCTCCTTTATGTCAGGCTCTCTTCTGCGCTCCGGGAAATGGCGGAATCGCCGAGGTCGCCGAATGCGTGCCGATTGCCATTGATGCCACTGACGCGTTGGTCGAATTCGCCATTGCCCGCGAGATCGACTTTGTCGTCGTCGGCCCCGAAGGCCCACTGGTCTCAGGCCTCGTCGACCGGCTGGAGGCCGCCGGGATTGCCGCCTTTGGGCCCAGTGCCGGGGCCGCGCGGCTGGAAGGATCCAAAGGCTATATGAAGGATATTTGCGCCGCCAATAATATCGCGACCGCAGCCTATCGGCGTTTCAGCGACGCCGATTTGGCCTGCGCCTGGATCGACGAGCAGGCAAAACCGATGGTCGTCAAGGCCGACGGGCTGGCCGCAGGCAAAGGCGTCACCGTGGCAGCCAGTGTCGAGGAAACAAAAGCGGCCGTGCGCGATATATTAGACGCTGGCCGGTTCGGCGCGGCGGGGGCGGAGGTCGTTGTCGAAGAGCTGATGGAGGGCGAGGAACTTAGTTTCTTCGTTCTGGTTGATGGCACAACAGCCGTACCGCTAACTGGCGCCAAGGATCACAAGCGCGCCTTTGATTTTGACCAAGGCCCCAATACCGGTGGCATGGGCGCCTATTCCCCGGCGTCATCATTAACGCCCGAACTCGAAGCGCGGATTATGGCTGAAACGATCAACCCAACGGTCGCGGCGATGGCGGCGGTCGGGCATCCCTATAAAGGGGTGCTTTATGCGGGCTTCATGCTGACCACGGAAGGGCCGAAATTACTTGAATATAACGTGCGCTTCGGCGACCCGGAAACCCAGGCAATACTTATGCGACTTCGTTCCGACTTACTGCCCGCCCTGTTGGCTTCGCGAGATGGGACCCTTGCCCAGCTGGACTTGAAATGGCGCGAAGGCGCGGCGGTGACGGTGGTGATGGCGGCTAACGGTTATCCGGGTGATTATGAGAAAGGCAGCCAGATCAAAGGGCTGGAGATGGCCGGGGCCGACCATCGGGTGGAAATATTTCATGCCGGAACAAACCGAACCGATACCGGTCTCGTTGCCACTGGAGGGCGGGTGCTCAACATAACGGCCCTCGGGTCGAGCATCGAGGCGGCCCGCGCGCGCGCCTATGACGCGGTGGGCAAGATCAATTGGCCCGCGGGGTTTTGCCGTAGCGATATCGCTGCTAGGTGAAATCGAACCGGGTTGCAAACGGACCGAGTGCCGCTGTGCGGCGCGACCTCACGTTTGGGTTGGCAACATTCGACAGAATAAATTCCTCCAAGCTGGCCTCGTTGCCGATCATGTCGCCGAGCAATGATCGGCAGTGGTTCTGCACGTCTTCTTGGGTCAATCTGCGGGCCGAAGATTTTGTCGTTTTCCGATCTGCCAACCCCAACAATGTCTCGTTTTGGTGAATGGCCCCGGCGCGCGCGACATAACAATGGGCTCGGTTAATTTGGACGCCGTCGGCGATCTTGAGTTTCAGTCCGGTGAGCGCCAGATAGTCATAGCGCTCACCCGCAGCCTCGGTTTTATGCATGATGGATAGTTGGGCCGGGGTCAAATAGGTCACATGGAGCCTGGCCACCGCCCCCGGCATTGGCGCCAAGGTCGCGGGGATTGAGCCATAAGTGGTTAATTGGGCGGCATAAACGATGTCGAAATCGGCGAGATAGGCTTGGGCCACGGGAATGGGCGCGATGTCGTCGGCAAATTTTCGGGCTAATTGCGCCGGTGCGGCGTTGGACCCGAGGGCCAGAACCGGTGTCGCGTCGTGTGTGATCGCCGAGTGATCCCATTTCCGCGCCGTGCCGGTGGCTGGATCGAAGATATAGGACCCGACAGGCGTTTCGTAAGGGTAACCAAGGGCTCTGTTTAGGATTTCCGCCGACATTGTAAATTGTCAGCTCAATCTGGCTCTTTGAGCCAGTTTTCAATCAGCCGGCGCGCGATGGAGTCCTTGCGCGGCAGGCAAAAGGTATCATCCTCGGGTGACGCCAATAATTGGGCGCGGGTATACCATCCCGCACTTTCCAGCTCGGCCGGGTCGGGGTTGAGGTCGAAGGTCAAGGCGCGAGCGCGGAACCCGACCATCAGTGATGCGGGAAACGGCCAGGGTTGGGAGGATTGATATTCGATATCGGTGACCTCGACGCCGACCTCTTCGCGTACTTCGCGGGCGACAGTATCTTCCAGACTTTCTCCCGGTTCCAGAAACCCGGCGAGAACCGAATGCATGGCGGGTAAAAACCGGGGAGATCGGGCCATAATGATCCGGTCGCCGTCATGAACCAGCATGATGACGGCGGGATCGGTGCGCGGGAATTGTTCCGCCGCGCATGTCTCATTTGTGCATACCCGCCGGTGGCCACCCGATTTTACTTGGGTGGTGGCGCCACACTCGCCGCAATAGCGGTGGCGGGAATGCCAATAGACGATGCCCCTAGCGTAGGCCAAAAGGGTCGCGTCTTCTGACGCCATCATCGGGCCGATTTGGCGCAAATCCTCAAATTGGCCAGCCGGTCCATAAGTTGACTTTAGGGCTGGGTGGCTATCGGGCGCTCCTAAGTGACTGATATCGGTGGTGAAATAGGCGATATCGTCGCGCAAACCGAGAAAAATATGCTCATTTTTCTGCGCGCCATCAGTCTCCGCCTCTTCGCGCCATTTTTCGGCGGAAATACCAATCATTTCCGGCGTGCCCGAAACAAGAGAATCGCCCCGAACGTAATTGCGCAGCTGCCAGACAGGCAGGAAAATAGCGGTCCCGCTGTCTAAATGGGCGTTAAGCCGCGTCTCGTCATCGCGAATTTCCGCCGCACGGTCGAGAGGACCGCCGGAATAAGGGTTTCTATTGGCCATAATGGATAGTCTTTAACATAGATCATGGCGAGAAACAGTGATGAGAATATGAATGGCTGTGTTTCATGACGAAGAAAGGTAAAACTCATGTGCAAAGAAAATGAAGGCACGGGAAATGAGTTGAGACGTGACCTTTTGACCTTGATTGGCGGTGTCGGTATTGCCGGTGCCGGACTGATCGGCCTCAGCGCTTGTGTTCCGGCGAGTCAAGCGATGCCGACCCCAGACGAAAGAGATCAGCTTACCGGGGACGAAATGGTCGGCAAAAAACTGCGTATTGTGCGACCCGGCGTCTTCGTGACCCAGGAGTTTGATGCTGATCGGGTGACCATAAATTTGGATGAAGGCGACAGGATCGTCGGTGTGCGTTTGGGCTGACCCGAAATTTTAGCTTTTGCCGGTTTATTTGGGCAAAAAGGCAAAAATTTGTGGTCGATTTGTATACCCAAGGGCGTGATCTGATATAGTGCGCCCGGGAGATCGGGGCGGACGCGCCGCTCGCCAATCCGGTCAGGTCCGAGAGGAAGCAGCCGTAACGAGATTTGCGTGGGTCGTATTAAACTCGGTCTCCCACTTCGAACGCCACCAGGTTCATGACCAGTAGGTCCAACCGAATGGCTCCATCTCCAATTAGGGGGCGGACAGCCGCCAGCTACATCCATGTCTGAGCATGATAGCGATCAAGACGGGCAAGATGCCGATATGCCCCTCGATGAGGACGGAAGTCCGACCGTCGATGATCCCGACCAGGTGAGTTTTCTGGAGGCGGGCGCTCCGACACCAGAGACCGTGTCTCAGCCAGATCCCAAAATTACCCAGTCGGGGCCAGAAACTGTGCTAAAATCGGGGCCAAAATCAGTAAGTGTGCCCGAGGGCGATAATTATCGTGTTCTGGCCCGCAAATATCGGCCGCAAAATTTCGACGATCTATTGGGCCAGGAGGCGATGGTCAGGATGCTGACCAATGCCTTTGCCGCCGGACGCATTGCCCATGCGTTCTTGTTGACCGGTGTGCGTGGTGTCGGCAAGACAACGACGGCACGCATCATTGCCAAGGCGTTGAATTGCATTGGCCCGGGAACAGAGAATGGGCCCACGGTGACGCCCTGCGGTACCTGCGAAAACTGCGTCTCGATCACCCAGGATAGAAATATCGACGTCATCGAAATGGATGCGGCAAGCCGCACCGGTGTTGATGATATCCGAGAAATATTGGACGGCGTCCGATTTCGTCCGGTTGGGGCACGCTACAAAATCTACATCATCGATGAAATTCACATGTTGTCGCGCCATGCCTTCAATGCGCTGCTCAAAACCCTCGAAGAACCGCCCGAAAGCGTGAAATTTATTTTTGCGACAACCGATGTCGGCAAGCTGCCGGTGACGGTTCTGTCGCGTTGTCAGCGTTTTGATTTGCGCCGGGTTGATGCAACGGTGCTAATCGGGCACCTGCATAATATCGCCAAGGCCGAAGGCGCCGAAGTCGACGATGATGGGCTGGCTCTGTTGGCTCGCGCCGCCGATGGGTCCGTGCGCGACAGTCTTTCATTGCTTGACCAGGCGATTGCCATGCAGTCGGACGCGAGCGGCGCCCTTTCCGTCGCGCAATTGCGCGATATGTTGGGCCAAGCCGATGGCGGTCAAATTTACGACCTCTTCGAGCAATTGATGGGCGGCGACATTGCGTCGGCATTGGCCAATTTTAAATTTATGCACGATGCCGGGGCCGATCCGATCGGGGTGATCCAGACCCTGATGGAATTGGTGCATTGGCTGACCCGCATCAAAGCGGCGGGTGCCGCCGTTGATATGACTACGGCGACAGAAATCGAACGCGTACGCGGAAAAGAACTTTCCGATCGTCTCGGAATGCCGATCTTAACGCGGGCTTGGCAAATGCTATTGAAGGGAATTGGCGAAATACAAACTGCGCCATCGGCCTATGCGGCGGCGGAAATGGTGCTCATTCGCCTTGCCTATGTGGCTGATTTGCCGTCACCGGGGGATTTGGTGCGGCGCCTGCAGCAGAGCGACGGGGCGAGTGCTCCCCAATCGCGGGAACCGGCAGGATCGGTGAGTGAGGGGCATTCCGGTGGTGGTGGCGAGAGGCTCCGGGCCGTTGCCGGTGGCGGTGTTGCCCAGAGCGCGCCGATTACCGCTCCCGACCCCAAGTCAACCCCACAAGACGGGCCGAGCTCGTTTGCGGAAATGGTCGAAAACTTTGGCCAGCGCCGTGAGGTCGATATCAGGGGCCAGCTTTTTCATAATGTTCATCTTGTGACCTTTGAGCCCGGCCGCCTGGAAATTCGACTGGCGGAGCTGGCGCCCAAGGACTTGCCCGGGCGTGTGGTGAATCGTTTGCGCGAATGGTATGGCCCCCAATGGAGCGTCGCGGTATCGAGTGTCGAGGGGGCGCCAACCCTGGCCGAGCAGGCCCGCGCCAGTGAGGCCGCCGATTATGATGCTGCCGCAAAAGACCCTCTGGTCTTAGCGGTGCTGGAAGCCTTTCCGGGTGCCCGAATTGCCAAAGTGACAAATCGGCAGGAAATGTCCGGTTTTGATCGAGACAGCAGCGACTATGTGGATGATGCAAAGGACGAGGATGAGCTGACATGAAAAATTTGGGCGCCATGATGAAGCAGGCTCAGGCCATGCAAGGCAAAATGGCGGATATGCAAGAACGGCTGGGCGACACCGAAGTCGACGGGGCGTCCGGGGCCGGGCTGGTAAAGGTGACGCTGAACGGCAAAGGCGAGATGCGACGGCTGACGATTGACCCATCTCTGATCGATCCAAAGGAGCCGGGCATGTTGGAGGATTTGATTGTCGCCGCCCATAACGACGCGCGGGGCAAGGTCGATCAGTTTAAGGCTGAGGAAATGCAAGCCTTAACCGGCGGGCTGGGATTACCGCCTGGCTTTAAGCTACCTTTCTAGGCCGTTGGCTCCTTATGGCTGCGCCGGAAATTGAACATCTGATTAGGTTGCTGACGAGATTGCCCGGTCTTGGCCCGCGCTCGGCCAGGCGGCTGGCTCTTCATTTGATGCGCCATCGCGCGCAACTTCTCGATCCGTTGGCCGCGGCACTGACCGAGGCGGGACGGGTGCTCACCGAATGTGGAACCTGCGGCAATATCGATACGCGAAATCCGTGTGTCGTCTGCACCGATCCCGAGCGCGATGCAGGGCTCATTTGCATTGTTGAGGATGTCGCCGATCTTTGGGCGATGGAGCGCAGCGGTGCCTATCGCGGGTGCTATCACGTGTTGGGTGGCACGCTTTCAGCTCTCGACGGCAAAGGCCCGGAAGAGCTAAAAATTCCAATTCTGGTCAGCCGGGCGAGAGAGAGTGCGCGTGAAGTGGTTCTGGCGACCAGTGCCACTGTTGCCGGGCAGACAACCGCTCACTATATCACAGAATTACTCGCCAAGGCCCAAGTCACTGTGACCCAAATCGCTCACGGCGTTCCGGTTGGCGGTGAGCTGGACTATCTCGATGACGGAACGCTGATGGCGGCGATGAAGGCGCGTCACAAGGTCTGAGGGTCGGCCGCACTTTGCTCCAGCGCGTCCATATCATCATCGGAGAGGCCAAAATGATGGCCGACTTCGTGAATGATCACATTCCTGACAATCGCCTCCAGCGTCTCGCCCGACTCCGCCCAAAAATCAAGCAGGGCCCGCCGGTAGAGATATATTCGGTCGACGTCTTGAACCACGTCATGAAGACTTTTTTGATCCAACGACCGCCCATGATACAGGCCGAGTAACTCAAAAGGGCTGGTGAGACCCATATCGCGCCCGATTTCTTCGTCACATAGCTCGCGCACGGCAATGACCAGATCGACCGTGTGACGTCGAAGCAGCGGTGGGATCGTATCTAGGGCCGCCTCGGCAATGGTGGCTATATCGTCGAGCGTGGGTGAGGTTTTGTCGCCCGGATAAGGTGGGGTCATTTCGATCCTGCTTACGTCAGTAGTAGTGTGATAATGCCGCCGACCACCATGAAAATGCCAAAAAACTCCACTAAATTAGACCGCTCGCGGAAAATCAAATAGGAAGCGATAAAGGTAAAGACGAGCTCAATCTGGCCCAAGGCGCGGACATGGGCCGCACTTTGAATGGTCATGGCGCTAAACCAGCAAATCGAGCCGACCCCGCCAACCAGCCCGACCCAGGCCGCCGGCCGCCAAGCCTGTCCGATAGCGCGCAGGCTGTCGGGCTCGTTTAGGCGCATATATAGCAGCATTAAAGCCGATTGCAGAAAGGTCACAAAAACCAGTGTATATGCCGCTTGAATGAGGAATCCCGGCCCGCCGCTCCCATCGGCGAGGGAGAGAGAGGCGGCGCGATAACAAACCGCCGAAACACCGAAAAATGCTCCCGAAGCCATCCCCAGCCGAGCGGCTTTGCCGACTAATGCGCGGATCAAGCCTGAGACTCCGCCGGCCCCATTGATATCGGCGCGGGCAGTCGAAAGGGCGATGACACCGACCAAGCTGACCGCGATGCCGATTGTCGCCCCTAGGGTCAGTCGGTCACCGAGCAGGAAAATTCCAAGGATCGCTGTTTGTGCCGTTTCGGTCTTTGAATATGCGGTCCCTACAGCAAAATTTCGGTGGGAGAATGTTGCCAATAGGCATGCCGTGGCGAGGATCTGGGCGACACCGCCGATCGCCGCATAAACCGCGAACGTCATATTCGGGGCCGGAAGGTCGAAGGAGAAGAATAGGTGCAAAACGGCGGCATAGATCAGGGCGACGGGAAACCCATAGCCGAACCGAACGAAGGTCGCGCCGGTATTGGTCAGGCGGCCTTTCAGCTGTTTTTGCAGGACCGAGCGGACATTTTGCAGGAACGCCGCGGCAAGGGTTATCGGTATCCAAAGTTCCATCTGTGTTTTAAACCCGTCTATTTTACTTCTAGGGCGCCTTTTTCTGTCACATCTTCGCGTTGGCGCGCCATTTTTGCCTCCCTGCGGCCAATATAAATTGTTGCCCCGGCAATAACGCCACCACCGATCCAGGTCCACAATTCCGGAATTTGGCCAAAAAATGTAGCGCCAATAACCGCGATAAAGGGCAGTCGGAGATAATCGAGGGGTACCAGCGCCGACGCATCGCCATATTTGAATGCGGTGGTCAGCATAAAATGGGCGATAGTGGCGAGGAAGCCTATGATAATGACCAGTGCCATGGTTTCTAGGCTCGGCGTTTCCCAGACAAAAAATGCCGGAATGGCGATCAACGGCGTCGACAGAACGGCGTTATAGAGGATGATTGTTGCCGTTCCATCGTCGCGACCGGCAAATTTTATGATATTGAGATTGGCGGCAACAAAGACCGCCGCCACAATTGGCAGGCTGGAAATCCAGGTTATTTCAGTGAAACCTGGACGAAGCACAATAAGAACGCCGACAAATCCGATGATGGTCGCCGTCCAACGCCGGGCACCGACATATTCACCTAGAAAAATCGCTGCGCCGAAGGTGGTAAAAAGCGGGATAGTGAAATTCAGGGCGGTCGCTTGGGCCAATGGAAGAATCGATATGGCGTAAAACCAAGCCAGGGTAGCACCGGTGGTCATGACGGCGCGGAATAAATAAAGTTTGCGGTGGCTGGTGTGCCAGATCTGGGGGCCAATTCGGATGACGAATGGCAGCATGAAAATGGCGCCAAACAGCCAGCGAAAAAATGCCACTTGAAACGGGTGTATGTCTGTTGCCGCAAGCCTAATTAACCCGTGCATTGAAGCAAAGGTGAGCGTCGCCCCGGTCATCAATAGGATGCCAGCCATGATTTTTGGGCGATCAATTTCGGGCATAAAGGTTTTTCTCTGCAATAGGGGTCATGCTGGTCAGCGGACAATTGTTCGCCCGCCCATCCTACTATCGAGGTTGGGGGGAGATCGTGTTAGGGCGATGATTAAAGGAACTTTATATTTAGCATATAGGAGCGGCTCAGGAATTGCGTGGATGAATTGCGCAAGTCCTTGGTTTCCCCAATTTTTTCGTATAATAAGGAGGAAGAGTTTTAGCTGTTCCAGTGCGCTGGTCGAATAATTAAGGCGAATGCGCATGGGCACAAGGATGTGATGGGCCCGGCAAAAGGCGGGACTAATAGTTGGCACTTGCAATGGCGGACCCAAGTGGCGCGCGCCTAATTTACCGGGAGGGGCCTAATGTCGTTTACTCATTTTTCCAAACTTATGGTTGGGGCGATTGCGCTCGCATCTGTGTGGGCATTTTTTGGCGGGACGGGCGTGCCGGTGAATGGCGCACGAGCGCAAAACGCCTTTGTCCTTGCGCCGGGCGGATCGAGTGGCGGCGCTGATACACAACCTGCAGCAACGCAGTTTGATAGGGTCTTGGCCGTGCAGCGCATGCTCAAGGCAAATGGATTTGCCGTGGGCGTGATCAACGGTAGCTTGACCAGCGATACAGTCGCGGCCATCCGGTCATTTCAGCGGCAAAATTCGATGCGCATTGATGGTCAAATCAGCGAAAGCCTGATTACCTTTTTAGCGCTGCATGCGGTCGATAAGATGGAAACCGGCGATCGTGCCGATCTGGCCGAGGCTGGGTCAGGCGACGAAGGAAGTCTCGATTTGGCATCGCGCTCGGTCAGGGCCTTTGTGCAGCGGGTCTTGGCACGGTCCGGCTTTAACCCCGGCCGGATTGATGGCGTGTTTGTTGCCGAAACAGAGCAGGCCATTCGCGACTATCAAATTCGGGTTATTGAGGCCGAGGAGATCACCGGCATCGTCGATACCGATTTGCTGTCCAGTCTCGGCTCGGCGCTGGAATAGGTCTTTCGGTTCCGGCGATTAGCGGCGTGGGTTGATCCGGCGATAGCCGAGCGCCTCGGCAATATGGAATTGCGCGACTTTTGTCGCGCCGGCAAGATCGGCGAGGGTGCGGGCGACCCTTAGGACGCGGTGGTAACCGCGCGCTGTTAACTGCATCGTTTCTGCAGCTTTGGATAATAGGTCTCGGCCAGCCTGATCGGGGGCGGCGACCTCTTCCAACAGCACACCATCGGCTTCGGCATTCGTGGTTATTGCGTGGGCGGTATAGCGCGCGCTTTGAACCGCCCTGGCGGCGGCAACCCGCTGTGCGACTTGCGCGCTGTGTTCACTGGGTGACGGTAGGGAAAGGTCGGAGATGGCCACCGGCGGAACGTCGATATGCAAGTCAATCCGATCAAACAGCGGCCCGGATATTTTTCCCTGATAATCGGCAGCACACCGGGGTGCGCGGCTGCAAGCTTGACCGGGGTCGTCGAGATATCCGCATCGGCAAGGGTTCATTGCCGCGATCAATTGAAAACGGGCCGGATAGCTTGTGTGGACATTTGCTCGCGCAATGATGGCTTGACCGGATTCAATCGGCTGGCGCAGGGCTTCCAACGCGGCGCGGGAAAATTCCGGGAGTTCGTCTAAGAATAGGATGCCCCGATGGGCAAGACTGACCTCGCCGGGATTGGCGCGATTGCCGCCTCCGACCAAGGCGGGCATTGATGCCGAATGGTGGGGGGCGCGGAAGGGCCTCGTGGTGATGAGCCCGCCATAATCGCTATTCCCCGATGTCGGGCCCCCCGATCTCAATCCAGTGGCGGCGAGTTGCCCGGCAACCGAATGGATCATTGAAACTTCGAGGGCTTCGCGGGTTCCTAATGGAGGCAAGAGCCCCGGTAACCGCTGGGCAAGCATCGATTTCCCCGCACCGGGTGGACCGGTCATCAGCAAATTATGCCCACCGGCGGCGGCAATTTCGAGAGCCCGTTTGGCAGTTTCCTGCCCCTTTATGTCGGCGAGATCGGGGTAGGCGGTGGCGGTGGGTTTAACGGATTTGCGTGGGGGCGAAAGAATTTGGCGGCCATTGAAATGGTTGATCAGGGCGAGCAAATTTGGTGCGGCGAGGATACCTATTTCACCGGCCCACGCCGCTTCGCCGCCCTGGGCCGCTGGACAAATCAGGCCGAGGTTGCGGGCGGCGGCATCGATGGCGGCGGGTAGGGCGCCGGCAACAGGGGCCAAAGTTCCGTCGAGACCGAGTTCGCCCAAGGCGAGATAACCGGCGAGCGCATCTCCGTCGAGAATATTCATTGCGACCAGCAGGCCAAGGGCGATGGGCAGGTCAAAATGACTGCCTTCCTTGGCCATGTCCGCCGGGGCCAGGTTTACCGTGATCCGCTTGGGTGGCAGGGCGAGGCTGAGCGAGCCCAGAGCGGCACGAACGCGCTCGCGGCTTTCCCCGACGGCCTTGTCGGGCAAACCGACAATGGTAAATGCGGGCAGACCATTGGTCATCTGCACCTGGACATCGACCGCCAGCGTATCGATGCCCCGAAAAGCAATGGTCGCAACCCTTGCCGTCATAGTAAGGCCGCGTCACGCCATGCGCGCAATAGGTCGGAATAAATTTGGGCGTTTTCTTGGTGTGCGATCATGGATAGTGATCGTGGATGGCTGCCATCGATAGGGCTCAATTACTGTTAAATTCCAAGAATAACTATCGCATAACGGGTGGGGTCGAGCAATGACATCTCGTGACTTCTGGGTATCACATGTGAGCTCCAAGAAAAAACAGCGGCCAGTCCGAGGACTGGCCGCTGCCATTTCACAACGTCTTCGCTTTGGTCTTAAGCCAAATTAGAAGCCCATCGTTGTCGCGATAGTGAACGTGGTTGCACTGTTGTCAACCTGGCTATCACCGCTGTCTTCGATGTCAAAATGCGTGACACCGGCACCGATGCTGAGGCCCGGTGCAAGAGCGTAATTGGTCGTCAGCGAGTAGGCTGTCTGCTCTTGGTCGCGGTTGAGTGCTGAGCCACCAATATTTACAGAATCATCCTTTTTCGTGTACTGACCGCCAGCCGATACCGACCACGGGCCGGAGCTGAAGGACAGGGCAACGTCGTACCAAGCAAGGTCAAGACCGGCGGAGCCGGCTGCCGTGTCCTGCTCGACTTCACCATAACCGAAGGCAAATCCAGCACCCATGCCGGTCACTTTGGCACCAACGGAGAATGCGGTTGCATCCTGATGGTCATTGGCTGCATTCGAGAGGCCCTTGGCCGCACGGTTGGCTTTTTCATAACCGACATAAACGACGGTCGTGTAATTGCCATAGCTCGACGTGTACTGACCGGCAATTGAGAGGATATCCTCAAATCCGCTATTACCGTCGCCTGTTGACGTCATGTCAGCATTGTTGTCGGATTCGTTGGTGTACGAAATCGCAACCGTCAGGCCACCATAGTTAGGCGTCGAATAACGGATCGTGCCGCCGGCAGACCGGAAATCGACCATACGACCACCGCCGACGCCGAAATGGAGGTTTTTGCCGCCGCCGTTGGAGTAACCGCCGCGACCGACCATAACGCTCGAACCCGTGACATCAAGGGTATCGGTTGCTGTGTCGGTGTCACCGAAGGTCAACCGACCAAAACGGTTCGACAAATGCAATTCGGCGCGATCTTCGTCGACGTCATAGACGAAACCATAGCTCAGGCCGTTATCGGCCGTCGCGGAACCGTTGATCGCCAGTGCTCTGAAATCATCCATCAGATCAAAGGACTGTCCCATTTCCTTCCGATCTTGGTCGATGAAGTTGGCGGAAACACGAACCGTACCGGAAATGCGAACAGCAAAAGCCGGCTGGTTCTGTACGACGGGCGAAGCGCCGTCCTGTGTGTCGTTAGCGGCCTCTTCAAAGCCCTGAGCGGAAGCACCACTTGCGAAAAGCGATGCGCCGGCCAATGCCGTCGTGGCGAGTAAGAGTTTCTTCATGATCCAAACAACCTCCGTAGGTGGACATTTTGGCCTTTATCAGCCGTCGCCCATTGTTGACAAAACGGGCCCCCCCATCGGCGTTCGCTCTAACTGAGCGCTGCACCTATTGTTCGAGCCGCCCAAGCATTGAAATGATATGAGCCCGAACCCGCAAGCGAGGGGCCTGTGGATACTGGGGACAAGCTTGTGGGAAACTTAGATACGCAGGCTTGCGTGGCAGTTTTATCACGGTTTTGCTGCAGGGTTGGGCGTGCGATGCCGCTGAGACGGCCAAAATTCCGGATATTGGATGGCGGAGAGAGCTTCTTGGCCGATATTTAGCCGCAATCGCCGGGAAGTAGATAAAAAATTAAGAAAATTATTAAGTTACAATGAGATAGTCAAAAATTTGGTCCGCATGGAAGGGCGGGCGATAGCTGGTATTCCGTTTATTTTGCGCTTTCTTATGGGTTTTTAAGCCGTGCTCAACTTATTCGCCGTTCAATTGCGTCCCAAATAAGGCCGCTCAGATTAAGGTCGTCGAAGCGGTCGATTTCTTGAATGCCGGTGGGGGAAGTGACGTTTATTTCGGTAAGGAAGTCGCCGATAACGTCAATACCGACGAAAATTAGTCCTTGATCACGGAGGGTGGGGCCAATTGTGGCACATATATCACGATCACGTGTGGTGAGCTGGGCGGCGGCGGCCCGGCCACCAACATGCAAATTCGATCGCGCCTCGCCATCAGCGGGGATCCTGTTGACCGCTCCCGCAGGTTCGCCATCGACCAGAATAATGCGCTTATCACCCTGGCGCACAGCCGGTAAATAGCGCTGGACGATGACCGGTTCGGGGCTCATTTCGGTAAAGATCTCGACCAATGAGTTGAGGTTTTCATCTCCGGGCACAAGGTGAAATACGCCGGCACCACCATTGCCAAACAGTGGCTTAATAATAATGTCTTCGTATTCGGCGCGGAAATCGGCGATTTCGCGCATGTCGCGTGTGATCAGGGTTGGCGGCATCAAACCGGGAAAATACGTGGCGAAGAGTTTTTCCGGCGCATTGCGTACCGAGACCGGGTCATTCACCACCAAAGTTTTTGGGTGGATATGCTCCAATATGTGAGTTGCGGTGATATAGGCCATGTCAAACGGCGGGTCTTGACGCATCAGCACCACGTCGGCCTCAGCTAAATTCCGGGTTTCGGCAGGACCAAGTGTCGTTGGGTTGGTGGCGTCGCGGCGTACTTCAAGGGCGCGGGCATGGGCGGTGACGTTGCCGTCGCGCAGGCTCAGGTCGCTGACAAGATAATGCAGCAATTGATGTCCACGCCGCTGTGCCTCCAATGCCAGAGCAAAGGTTGAATCGGCGTTGATATCAATGGTGTCGACCTGATCCATCTGAATGGCGACGGATAAACTCATTCTTACGTATCCTCTTATATGGGGCGTTTGGCGGGCTTAATTAGCGGGCTTTTGTCGTCTCTTCTAATATCAGGTGACTTATAACCCCCTCCACACCGTCAAGGGAGGAGGCAATGCTTTCCACCGTGTCCAATTCGCCAGGCGACGTGGCTGTACCGAGGATATAGAGATGGCCATGCTCGGCACTGATCGCGTAATTCTTCGTTTCGACGGATCGGTTTGCCTGGAGGGCGACGATCATTTCGCTTTCGATCAGCCGGTCTCGGGCAATTTCACTGCGCAAGGGGGCGTCGCCGACCCTGGTTTCATTATAGACCTCACGTACACCCGGAACCTGCCAGGCCAAGCGATAGGGAGCGCCGCGCATCTCTTCATCGGTCACGACGCCGGTGATGACGACTCGTTCGTCTTGCACTAAAAGACCGAGCCGCCGATACATGTTGGGGTCTTCCTCGTACCATAATTCGTTGATTTTAAGGCTTATTTCGGCGTCTCTGGGATTGGTCTCCGCGCCCAATGCGGCCGCCTCAATAGACCTTGTGGGGCCGGTATCTCCGATATAGGGCGCCCTGGTCAGGGGGATAGGGTCTCCGTTGTCGGACAGCGCACTGGTTCGACGCGGATCGCTGGCCCCGTCTCCGGCAAGAGGCTGCAGGGTCGATACCGAAACCCGGCCTTGGGGTGTGACCGGTGTGATCGGGGTCATTCGAATGGGATTGGGTCGATTTGGATTGAATTGTGGGTCTAAATCCGCATCACTGGGAAAACGCCCGCCATCAACAGTTGAGCCCGCCCTCGCAGCCCTAGTGGGATTTCCGACCAGGTCAATATGGCCGACGACGTTCCTGACCCCGGAAATATTGTGGGCTAGTGCGAGCACGCGGTCCAGTTCCGTCCGGTCCTGGGCAATGCCGAGGATATAGACGGTGCCGTCATAGGTGCGCCGATGATAATTAATTGTCCTTATTTCGCGGTCGACAAGCATTTGCGCTTGCAGTTTTTTGGTCGTGACCTGATCGGTTGCGACGGTCGCGAGGCCGCGCGGCGACGCGATCCGTACTTCGTTGATAATTTCCCCAACACCGCGCGGCTGCCAGGCAAGACTAATTGCCCGATCCATGGTCGCTTCGTCATCGACATTGCCGGTCACCAAGACCCGCCCGTCATAGATCATTAAGCCGAGGTCGCCGAGCAAGGTGTGATCCTCGCGCAGCCACAAATCGGTGATTGCCAACCGGATAGCTGTGTCGTCAACCGCACCGCCGATGCCGCGTTCTTCTTGAAAGGCAACAACGGCCCCGGCGCCCAGACCAATACCCGTCGCAACACAACCTGATAGGGCTTGGGCTGCCAGTGCGAGCCCAATCACCGAGAGCAATGACGGAAAAGATGCTCGAACGCCGGTTCGCCGCTCAAAATTCATGCAAAGTGCCATTTTCTCGCAAAGTGCCATTATATATTTCTCCGGGTATATATTCCAGGTCGACCTATCCGCTTCCCTGTTTGCAGGGGGTTTTGGTCAATTTTTCGCCGGTCATCGGCAACCGCCAGAAGCCAGGAGCGGCGCATATCGAAGCCATGAAGATACACCGGAATCGACCTGATTCGCGCGGCATTTTCGCCATTTAAATCTTATGGGAAAACCTTATGGCCGCCATGCGTCGTGAATGTGAAGCGGCAATCGACGTGGGCTGACCAACACGGCATCGAACCGCCAGTCGCAGTCTCCAAGGTGCTGGTGGCGTTGAACAAAAACCGCCGCTGCAGCGGCAATATGCGACCATTGTCTTGGGGTGATGGCACCGATTGCGACGTCTCTGCTCGCTCTGGCTTTGACCTCAATGAAGGCAATAAGGCGGCCTCGCCGGGCGACAATATCGATTTCGGGTGAATGCGGGGGGTGGGCACGCCAACCCCGGGCAAGGATCCGGTACCCTTTCAGCAATAGGACAAGAGCGGCCAACGATTCGGCTCTCTTTCCGCGTTTTTCGGCTTTGATCCGGTCTGCTTTACTGGTCTTCACGTCGGGCCTTGATGGCAATTTGGTATAAATCTCGTCTGTTAACGCCGGTCGCTGCGGCCACCAAATCGGCGGCGTCCCGGACCGAAAGTGTTTGGGTTAGCGTGTCCATTAATTGCGCCATTGCCGATCCTGCTGGTGTCTCCATGCCATTTTTGATCGCCGAGCTATCGGTGGCGGGCGGTCCGATAACGATCACGGTTTCACCCTTGGGCGGGCCGGCTTCGTGATAATGAGCGGCGAGTTCGCCAAGAGACCCTCGGCGGACCTCCTCATATAGTTTTGTCAGTTCCCGAGCGACCGCTGCGGGCCGCTCGCCCAGCGCGGCCGCAAGATCGGTCAATGTCGCGGCGAGGCGTCGTGGCGACTCATAGATAATGAGGCTTGTCCCAATGGACGAAATTTCTGCAACTGCCGCACGCCGGGCGCCAACCTTGACCGGCAAAAATCCGAGAAAAGTAAACCGGTCACTTGGCACGCCCGCCAGGGTCAGGGCGGCGAGAGCCGCCGAAGGGCCGGGGGCCGTGGTCACCGTTAACCCGGCGGCAACGGCGTCACGAACCAATTTATAGCCGGGATCGGAGATTAACGGCGTCCCGGCGTCACTCACTAGGGCAACGGCCGCGCCATTTTGCATCAGGTCGATCAAGTTTGGTCGGGCGCGGGCCGCGTTATGGTCATGATAGGGCGTCATTTTGGTCGAAATGGCGAAGGATTTTAGCAGTTTTCCTGTGGTTCGGGTATCTTCGCAGGCAATGAAATTTGCTTGTTGGAGCATTTCTAAGGCTCGAGCGCTGATATCTCCTAAATTACCAATGGGTGTCGCCACGATATAAAGACCGGGGTCAAGCTGTGGCTGAGTGGTTTCAGAGTGCGGCATTGTTGTTTGGCTGCGTTGGACGGGGTAGTCTGGCAAAACCCGTGATTGCTGTTCTGGCGCAATGAGGCGCAATCACGGTTCTACCATGTGCGGGAATGACCATCACCGGTTTCGACCGGGGATGAAGGGAGTGTGGAAACGGTGCGCAATAGACTGGCAAATATTTCACTCGCAAAACTGTCGTTTATGACGATCGCCGCGATTTGTCTTGGTGCCTGTACGGCTGCTGGGGATATGTTGCAGAGCCGGGGTGGCGCTGTCCAGCAAAGCAATGAGATTGCCCAAGGTGGCGACGGCGACTATTCCGCATTTTCAGAATTTCAAGTGCCGTTGAATACCGGAGCTCCGGCAGCGATTCTCAACGTCAATCATGAACGTGGGACACCGGGCGTCGTGCGGGTCGCCCTGTTGGCGCCGTTAACCGGCGAACGGGCGGCGATCGGGCGCGATTTACTTGATGCGGCTCAAATCTCTTTATTTGAAGTCGCCGGTGATAATCTACAATTACTACCTTACGATACGAACGGCACGCCGGGCGGCGCGGCGCGGGCCGCCGAGCAAGCCGTTTCGGAAGGGGCGCAACTTATTCTCGGGCCGTTGCTCTCTGGGTCGGTGACTGCAGTGGCACCGGTGGCCCGGTCGCGGGGGGTCCCGGTCGTAGCATTTTCCAACGATGTCACGGTTGCGGGCCGCGGGGTCTATACGATGGGGTTTGTCCCCCAGGATCAAGTTCGCCGAGTGGTCGATTTTGCCATGAATAGCGGCCTGACAAGATTTGCCGGACTGGTGCCAAATAGTTCCTATGGCGCGGCGATGGCGGACGCATTGAGCGGCGCTATACCGCGTTTCAATGCCGAACTCGCCGAAATTAAATTCTATAGTTTTGATGCGGACGGTCAGACCAGAGGGATCACCGGTGCGCCGGTAACCGAAGCAAACAGAGCTGTTCGTGAATTGGCTGACTTTGACCGACGGGTGCGGACACTGGAGGCTAAAAAGGCACAACTTGAGGCAAATGGGTCCGAGCAGGCGCTGGCCGAACTGGCGCGGCTGCAATTGTTGCAGACCGAAGTCGGGCCGAATTTTGATGCCGTATTGCTGCCCGCGGGTGGGAACGATGTGCTTCGCCTGGCGCCGTTATTGGCCTTTTATGATGTTGACCCGTCGAATGCGCGGCTCTTGGGAACATGGCTTTGGGATGACCCTCGTCTAGGCACGGAGCCGACGATGGTTGGGGCATGGTATGCGGCGCCGCCACCACAATCGCGCGAGATTTTCTTGACCAAGTTCCGCGATACCTATGGCAGGGAGCCGGACCGTCGCGCGACCCTCGCCTTCGACGGATTAGCGATGGCCGCCGTGCTTTCCAATAGGGTGGCCAACGGGCGGCCCTTCAGCCAACGGGAGATGACCGCATCCAGTGGCTTTGTCGGCACTGACGGCATTTTTCGCCTCTTGCCTTCGGGTTTGGTGCAACGGGGCCTGGCGGTGCTGCAGATCGAAAATGACGGGGTGACCGTGGTCGATCCGGCGCCGCGAAACTTCAACGAACTGCGCGAGAGAGAAAATCGCGGCCGGTCAGATAATCGGCGTCGCGGATTTAGTGAACGTTTGATTAGGTAACGCCGGTGATTAGGTAGCGCCGGCGCCTTCCAGCCAACTCGCCAATTTGCTCCATATCTGGGTTTCTGCCCGACGGCTGGTGACCATGCCGATATGCCCCAAATCCGGGCGCAGAATTTCGGTATTCCCAAGTTGGGTGACGAGGCCAAGGGCGGACCGGGGGGGGACGATGCGGTCGGCACGCGGCACGACGAGGAGTGTGGGGGCCTCGATCCGGCTTGGGTCGATGACCTGTCCGTCAATTTTCCAGTTGCCGGTCATTGGCGTGTTCTCCACATACCAGCCCTGCAAGCATTCCATGGCGACCGGTCCGGCAAGGGGCACACCGTCGTTAATCCAATCTTCCAGCGCGACAAAGTCTTGCGCCTTCGGGCTGTTGGGATCCAGGGTGGCAAAGGCTTGAAACTTGCGCAGGACCAGGAACGGGTCGAGGGTGGCAAAAAGTGCCTGGAGGATGTCGACAGGCAGTTCCCCAAATAAATCGATTAACGGTCGGCAGGCGAGCACCGCTGCCTCAGACATCGTCGATATATCGGAACCGCCGGCGTGAAAATCCCAAGGTGTCGCCAGCAAAGCCAGTTTTGAGACCTTCGAGGGCTGGCGCTGGGTCAGCGCGACGGCCAGCAAGCCGCCCATGCAATAGCCGACAATGGGGACCGGACCACCAGCAAGCTCGACCGCCCGGTCGAGGGCCGGCTCCAACCGGTGAACGATATAGTCTGTGAGTGTGTAATCGCGCTCGATCACTCCGGGTGGTCCCCATTCCAGGGCCAATGGCCGCATCTGTTCGCGCCCGGAATTTGGTTTTGCCAGCCAGCGCAAAAAACTGCGATGGGGTGTCAAATCAAGCACATAACCGCGATTTACCAAAGATGGAATGAATAATACCGGGGCGCCTTTCGGCCCGCCATTTTCTTTTCCATCGGCGCCATAGTCGAGGAGCTCCGATGAACCGTTTTGCCAAATCGTTGGTTTCCGGGTCGGCGGGCGTTGATAAGGGTGGGTGCGATAAGCGTCGATGCCTCGCTGCAGCAAATCGAACCGGCGATGCGCCTCTTTGCCAACAGCGGCCTGGAAATCGGGCCAGAACGTTGAATTAGGCTGATTTGGGTCGTTTTGCGTTTTTTGCAGGGCGTCGAGCTTTTGTCCCAGTTGCTTTATTTTTCCCTGAAGCTCGGGGCTTGGCGCGGTTGCCGGATTTTTGCTCTCCAACAGTTTTTTCCAATAGGGCAACACGTGCGGTAACGCGGTCAATGACCCGTTCCAGCTCGTCCAGGCGAGGGTCAGGTGCAGGGGCAGCGGTACCGGGCCGCGCCGTATCATTGGGTTTTGCGTTTGCCGCTCGGCCATCCTGGTTCCCGAATTGTTCCTGGGTCATAGCGTCCATGATATGGGTCCAATATTGCGACCAATATCGGGTCATGTCTGGATTCTGCGCGTATTCCGAAAATTGTTCTTCCCACAAATCCAAATAGGAGCGGGCAAGTTCCGCGAGATCGGGTTTCTGAGCCATGGGTGACTATAAACGCGGGCAGTGGGGCCGCGCAATCGTTGCAAGAGCGCCAAATTTTGCGCTGCACAAATAATGCCTCTGATCATTACGCATCTGCACAATAATCTGCTAGATTTGCCTTATTGAGTGCGCGCAAATAGTACAGGAACCCATTGGTATGGCCGAGAAATCCAAGACGTCACGCAAAACCGGTAAATCGACCTCGGCCGAGGGCGGCGGAGCCCAATCCGGTGACGAAAAAATCGTCATCAAGAAATACGCCAACCGACGCCTCTATGATACGAGGGCCAGCTGCTACGTAACCCTGGACAATCTCGCCTCCATGGTGCGCGACGATGAAGATTTCATTGTCGTCGATGCCAAGACCGGCGAGGATTTAACTCGTTCGGTTTTGGCACAAATTATTTTTGAGGCCGAGGCCAAAGGCGCCAATATGCTGCCGACGAATTTTCTGCGGCACGTAATCGGGTTTTATGGTGACAGCCTGCAATCAATGTTGCCGGATTATCTGGAACATTCCATGGCGGCCTTTTCCAACCATCAAAACCAGCTGCGCGATCAAATGAAAAATATGGGCAGTGCCTTGGGCATGTCGCAATATGAGGAAATCGGCCGCCGAAATATGGCGATGTTTGAGCAAGCCGCAGAAATGTTTTCGCCTTTTGGGCCGGGCTTTGGCGGTGGTGCATCGAAAGAAAACGAAGACGATGCACCGGCGGAGCAGGCCGCACCCGCAGATGATAAGAAATTCGACGCCCTTAAATCTCAGTTAGACGCGCTCCAGCGTCAGCTAGACGGGCTGTCTTCCAAATAATTCTCTAGCGCCGGCCGATTTCGGCAAGCAATGAGAGCTGCGATTTTTCTGTTCCGTCGGCCAGGTCGGTGAGCGAGGTTGGGTATTCGTCGGTAAAGCAGGCATCGCAAAATTGCGGTGAGGCTTTGTCTCGGGCTGCACCGCAGACGGCCTTATACAAGCCGTCAACAGAGACAAACGCCAGGCTGTCGGCCCCGACAAGGGCCCGCATGCCTTCGACATCGTGCTGGGCGGCGAGAAGTTCCCGGCGTTCAGGCGTGTCGATACCGTAAAAACAGGATTGGGTCGTCGGCGGGCTGGAGATGCGTAAATGCACCTCTTTTGCCCCGGCCTGGCGGACCATTTCGACAATTTTTTTAGCCGTTGTGCCGCGTACAATGCTGTCGTCGACCATCACCACCCGTTTGCCCATCAGCTGTTCGCGATTGGCATTGTGTTTCAATTTTACACCGAGATGGCGAATTTCGTCCCGTGGCTCGATAAAGGTGCGACCGACATAGTGATTTCGAATAAGCCCGAGTTCGAACGGCAAGCCGACTTCGCCGGCATAACCAATGGCCGCCGGGACACCGCTATCGGGAACGGGAATGACCATGTCGGCAGCGATATGGGATTCGCGCGCCAATTCAGCGCCAATGCGTTTGCGCACCTCATAAACATTCCGGTCTTCGATCAGGCTGTCGGGGCGGGCGAAATAGACATATTCAAAAATACAAAAACGCTGTTTCATTTTCGGCAGCGGTTTTATGCTTTCCAGCCCGTTATCGTCGATGACGATCACTTCGCCGGGGTCGACGTCCCGGACGAAGTCGGCGCCGATAATGTCGAAGGCGCAGCTCTCGGACGTTACGATCCAGGAACTGCCCAGGCGGCCGAGGCTCAATGGTCGCACACCCAGCGGGTCACGGGCAGCAATCACCTTGCGCCGAGATAGGGCGACCAGGGAATAAGCCCCTTCGACCTGAGAAAGCGCATCGGTGAAGCGGTCGATTAATCGCCCCCCGGCAGAGGTGGCGATGAGATGTTGAAAAACTTCCGTATCGCTGGTCGACTGAAACAAAGCGCCCCGGCTGACCAATTCTTGGCGCAGGGTCCGGGCGTTGGTTAGGTTTCCGTTGTGTGCCAGGGCCAGTCCGCCGAAGTGAAAATCCGCATAAAGTGGCTGCACGTTGCGCAAGGCCGGATCGCCGGAAGTCGAATAACGGACATGGCCGATCGCGGCCTCGCCTTTGAGCCGCTCAATGACCGAAGGGTCGCCAAAAATATCTCCGACCTGACCAAGGTCGCGATGCGGGTGGAAGTGATGCCCGTCGAAGGAAACGATGCCCGCTGCCTCCTGGCCGCGATGTTGCAGCGCGTGCAAACCCAGCGCGCTGAGGGCGGCGGCGTCTTGATTGCCATGGATAGCGAAGACGCCGCATTCTTCGCGCGGACGACCATTATCTAGCCATGGAATTACTGGTTGATCTACTGGCGGCGAGTTGATCATTGCTGGCTTTCAATTTCCCGAGTAAGTCGGTCGATGGTGGCGTTGTTGTAGCTCGCTTCTCCGTCGCTGTCGCTGCCTTCGATCGGCGGTATCGCGGTCAAGCGGTCAAGTTGGGTGTCGCTATCTGCGCGGTCGGTTTGTAAGTCACTGGTATCGGGTCGGAAATCGTCGGGAATGAGCTGCAGCAGCACCCCAGCAACGCGTTCAACGATCGGCCGCGTTTTTGCATTTTCGATCCAGTCGGGAAAGTCACCGTCGGACATATTGGCGCTGATCGGCAGGTAGAGGATAGACAGTACCGCGATCGCCAAGCAGCCACCGGCCAGCAAGCCCAGGGATCTATCGAGCATATTGAGCCGGCTTGATCGAACCAGCTTTGCAATAAAATGCGCCACCAGCAGCAATAGAAACAGACTGACCAAAAACGCCGATATGGCTGACGCTGCCATCGCTTTCCAACCGGGGTCGACATAAGTTTCGGTTATCGGCAGAACCAGTGGATAGGCATAAAGAGCGATGACCATGGCCAATATCCACGAGCCCAGAAACAGGCCGCCGCGAATGAAACCTGTCATCAATCCGATTAGGGCCGCCAAGCCGACGACACAGATGACCACCAGGTCGAATATGCTGATCCCGCCGAATTCCCCGGTCATGTCCCCACCCGTTCTTTCCTATCAAATGCCAAAGCCTGCAATCCTTTAGTTGGTGGCGCGACCGATTTGCGCGGCGCGGCGATTGATCGGGTAATCTGATCTGTTGAACAGGTTTTCCGGCAAGACATCTTTTGCATAGGCCGAAAGTTGTTCGACAAATGGCTTTGACATCGCATTGCGCACCCAATCGGGTTCGGGCCTCTCGGTGTAATGCGCCTCCAGCGGGATATAGGTCAGCGCCAGGATAGCTGCGCCAGCACCTAGGCCGACGACCATGCCCAATCCCCTGTCCAGCCCATTATGACGCCCAGCTTGAACCCGCTTACAGATCGATTGGCTGATAAAGCCAGAAACCGCAAGCACCGCGATAAACGGCACCAGTCCCGCGGTCAGCATGACCACCCAGTCCTTGGCGAAAAAATCACCGGCAAGGGCGACGGCGGTTGGATAGAAATAGAGCGTTGCCAAAATGGCCAAAAACCAAGACCCAATGAACAGGCTGCTACGGA
Source organism: Alphaproteobacteria bacterium (assembly GCA_021774575.1). GTDB lineage: Bacteria > Pseudomonadota > Alphaproteobacteria > UBA6615 > UBA6615 > JAJFIX01. Next base: position 127,198 of record JAJFIX010000009.1, read on the forward strand.
CGATTCCTGTCGCCAGTCCGATAAGTGCCGTCAGGCTAAAAACGCCGAGTACAGCCAGGTCGAAAACGCTTATGCCTAAGATTTCCAATACGTGCCTCTTTCTTCGATCTAAGCCAGATCGCGGCACCCCCCAAACCAATTCTTTTTATTGGTTTTCCGTGAACTCGCCAACCAGTTCCGAAATATGACCTATTTCGCGCGCTTTTAGTCGTTCATGTCCATCTCCACGATGGCGGCTTTTTGGAGTTAAAGCGCGCGAAAACCCGAGTTTCGCTGCTTCTTTAAGGCGAAGGTCGGTTTGGGTGACGGCGCGAATTTCGCCACTCAGCCCCACCTCGCCGAAAACGACCATATCCGATGGCCCAGGCCTATCGGCGTACGCCGAAATGAGCGCCGCCGCAACCGCCAAATCAGCGGCAGGCTCATTGATCCGAAGACCGCCAGCGACATTAAGATAAACGTCTCTGTCGGCAAAGGCCACACCGCATCGCGTTTCCAGGACGGCCAATATCATCGCTAATCTGGCGCTGTCCCAGCCAACGGTCGAACGGCGCGGCGTGCCCAGTGACGATGGCGCGACCAGGGCTTGAATTTCGACTAGCACCGGTCTGGTTCCCTCGATGCCGGCAAACACAGCGGCGCCGCTGACGTCTTCGTGCCGGTCGGCGAGAAAAAGCGCCGATGGATTGGCAACCTCTGCCAGCCCGCCGCCGGTCATCTCGAAGACGCCTATTTCATCGGTCGGGCCATAGCGGTTTTTTACCGCCCGTAATATACGGAATTGGTGTGAGCGCTCGCCCTCGAAATATAGGACCGTATCGACCATGTGCTCTAAAACTTTGGGACCGGCGATAGACCCTTCCTTGGTTACGTGGCCGACAATGATCATGGTGATGCCGCGCCGCTTGGCGACTCGGATTAGTTCCTGGGCGCAGGCCCGGACCTGGCTGACCGTCCCCGGGGCGCTATCAAGCAGGTCGACATACATGGTCTGAATTGAATCGACGATGACCACCTGGGGCGGCGCCTCGGCGCCATTGTTCTTCGATGTGGCCCGATCCAGGCTGGCTAGAATATTGCGAATATTGGTTGCGGCAGCGAGTTCGACCGGCGCGTCGGCTAAGCCCAGCCGTTGCGCCCGCAGTCGCACCTGATCAACCGCTTCCTCGCCAGAAATATAGGCACAAATTTGGCCCGATCGTGCCAAGGCAGCAGCAACTTGCAATAAAATAGTCGATTTACCGATGCCCGGATCACCGGCGACAAGCAAGGCGGACCCAGGGACCATGCCGCCGCCGCAAACCCGGTCAAACTCCTCAATGCCGGAGAGCCGGCGGACGAGATCGGCCGGCGCGCCGTCGAGGGAGACAAAGTCGATCTTGGCGCCCCCGCGCTTGCCGACGCTTTTGGGCACACGGGCGGTGGTTTCTTCGACAATGGAATTCCAGGCGCCGCAAGCTTCGCAGCGCCCGGCCCATTTGCCATGCACGCCGCCACATTCTTGGCAGGTATATTGGGTATCGGTCTTGGCCATGTCCGGCGCCTCTGGCGGTTATTTAGCCGGTCACCTGCATCTGAATAGGTCCTTCGGACCGACCGTTGATGAACTGCTCGACATGGGGGTTGCCCGAATTATCAATTTCGCTCACCGGACCATCCCAGATGATGCGACCCTCGTAAATCATAGCGACCCGGTCGGCGATTCGCCGGGCGCTGGCCATATCATGGGTAATTGAAAGAGCTGTCGCGCCCAGCTCGCGGACACATTTCGAAATCAGGTCATCAATGACGCTGCCCATGATCGGATCGAGCCCGGTCGTCGGTTCGTCAAAAAATATGATCTCGGGTTCGGTGGCAATGGCGCGAGCAAGGCCGACGCGTTTTTGCATGCCGCCGGAAAGCTCTGACGGGGCAAGCTCACCGACATCGCTGCTGAGGCCGACCTGGGCCAAAGTCGCGATGGCCTTTTCCTTGGCCAGCCCACGGGCCATGCCACGCGCTTGAATGAGCCCGAAGGCGACGTTTTCCCAGACCGTGAGACTATCAAAGAGGGCGGCCCCTTGAAACAGCATGCCGAATTTTCCGGTAATCCGCTCACGTTCGGAGCCCGACATTCCGGTTACTGTTTCACCGTCGATTTTTATGGTCCCGGCATCGGGGTTGAGCAAGCCGATGATACTTTTGATCAGTACCGATTTGCCGGTTCCCGAACCGCCAATGACAACCAGGGACTCTTGTGCGCCGACATCTATGTCTAGACCCTGCAATACCTGTTTTTTGCCGAAGCTCTTGGTCAGGCCGCGTACGCTGATTTTCTTTGGGGCGGAATTGGCGCCGTTTTCACTCATAAATGGCTCCTCATTGCCCAAAAAATAGAGCGGTGATCACATAGTTGAACGACAGGATCAAAATGGCAGCCGAGACGACCGCATTGGTTGTTGCCTGACCAACGCCCTGCGCGCCGCCTTTGGAATAGTAACCGTGATAGCAGCCCATCAGGGAAATTAGGAAGCCAAACACGGCTGCTTTGACCAACCCCGAAATGATGTCCGGGCTTTCGACAAAGTTCCAGGTGTTTCTGAGATAAGTCGTGGCATTAAAATCAAGCAAATGCACCGACACTAAATAACCGCCCAGCACGCCGATTAGGTCGGCGACGAGAACGAGAATTGGCAGCATGGATAGGCCTGCCAGTAATCGCGGCGCAATGAGATATTTGAACGGGTTGGTCGACAATGTCGTCAACGCGTCAATTTGTTCGGTGACCCGCATCGTGCCAAGTTCGGCGGCCATGGCTGCGCCGATGCGACCGGCAACCATGAGCCCGGCAAGAACCGGTCCCAATTCCCGGGTTATCGACAGGACGACGACATTCGGGATCGCCGATTCGGCTGAAAATCGGGAAAAACCGGTATAGCTTTGTAGAGCTAACACCATCCCGGTGAAGATGGCGGTCAATCCGACCACGGGCAGCGAGTAGTAGCCGATTTCGATCATTTGACGTAACACCAGCCTAGGGAAAAACGGCGGCCGGAAAATATGCGATACCCCGGTGAGGGCAAACAGCGACACCCGCCCGACGATGGAAAAAAAACCTAAGACGACTTGGCCGATGAGGCGGAGAAAATTCATGGGCTCGGGTTCCGGTCGGTATGGCTTTGAGTGGGCAAATAGACCCGGTGATACCGGCGTCCCAGGCGCGTCAGAATTTCATAGCCAATGGTGCTGGCGGTTTGGGCAACCTCGTCGATGCTCATTTGATCGCCAATGAGCTCAACGACGGCGCCTTCAACACAAAAAGGCGCTGGAATATCTGTGATGTCGAGCGTAATTAAATCCATAGAAATCCGTCCAACCATAGGCGCCGGGTGGCCGCCAAGATAAGCCGTGCCCGATCGGTACAGGCCCTCGCCCGATGAGGCGGCGCGATCCTCATCGGTTCGGCTACTAATGCGCAGGTAGCCATCTCCATAACCGGCGGAAATCGTCGCAATTCGGCGCTTTCCGTGCACTTTATGGACCGCACCGTATCCAACGGTCATAGGCGTGTCAACGTCCCGGATTTGCAGGATTTTAGCAAATAATTGAACGACTTGGCGCATGGGGTTTGGGGCGGAACCCGGTCCACCTTCTTGGGGCGCCAGCCCATAGAGCGCTGCACCGGCCCGTGCCATATCGAAATGATATTCTGTGCCGAGAAAAATCCCTGCCGAATTGGCAAAAGAGGCGCGGGGCTCGCCGCCGACCAGTGGCCCTAACCTAGCTAAATTTTGATTGAACTGCGCAAGTTGTGCTGCATTAGCCGGGTCGGATGGCCGGTCTGCACAGGCAAGATGACTAATGATAGCGGTAACATTGAGGTCAGCGACTTGTGTCGGGTTTTTTTCGAGACCCGTGACATCGCCCGGGCTGAAGCCGAGGCGGTTCATGCCAGTGTCGATATGCAACATGCAGGGCAAGTTTGCCTTGCCCTCGTTTTTCCAGTTGAGAACCTGAAGGGGGCTGTTGAGCACCGGTGTCAGACGGTTGGAGAAAAAATACTCTCCTTCACCGGAGCAAAAGCCATTGAGAATACAAATCTCGCTGTCGGGCAAGACAGCGCGTAGCTCGCGCCCTTCATCGGGCGTCGCGACGAAGAACGTATTGCAGCCAGCAGATGCCAATGCATGGGCAACCTGGCAAACCCCCAGCCCATAGGCGTCGGCTTTGACCGACGCGGCAACCAACGCGCCTTCGGCACGGGCGCACAGCGCATTATAATTTCCAGCGATCGCCTCCAAATCGATGTAGAGAGCTGCGCCGAATCCTGGTGGGATCTCGGGGGTGAGTTTATTGCCGGTTTGTACCATCGCAGATGTCTATCATCGATGGGCAGAGTCGAGAGAGCGGCTAATGCTGGTCGGCCAGTCTTTCGGGGTCTGCATAATCGCTAAAGCGGGTGAAGTTGCCCTCGAATTCAAGGGTCACGGTGCCAATTGGCCCATGACGCTGTTTGGCGATGATAACTTCCGCCTTGTTGGCAGCGCGGGCGAGAATTTCGGAGTGGCGATGCTGGCGTTCGTTGAATTTATCGTCGGTCTCACCATCACGCTGGGTCGGGGTTTCACGGGCGCGGTAATATTCCTCGCGATAGAGGAACATGACAGCATCCGCATCTTGCTCGATTGAGCCCGACTCACGCAGATCCGACAGTTGCGGGCGTTTATCTTCCCGCTGCTCAACGGCGCGCGAGAGCTGGCTCAGCGCGATAATGGGGACATTGAGTTCTTTGGCGACGGCTTTCAAGCCACGGGTGATTTCGGAAACTTCCTGTACCCGGTTTTCGTTTCTTGAAGATGTTGGCGGTGCCATGAGTTGCAAGTAATCGACCACAATCAAGCTCAGACCTTGTTGCCGTTTCAGCCGCCGGGCTCGGGTACGCAGGGCCGAAATTGATAGGGCGGGGGTGTCGTCGATAAACAGCGGCAGACTGTGCAGGGACTGGGATGTGGCAAAAATCCGATCATATTCTTCCTGCCGGATATCGCCGCGCCGGATCGAATCGGACCGGACATTGGCCTCGGTCGAAATGATACGGGTTGCCAACTGCTCGGCCGACATTTCCAGCGAGAAAAAGGCCACGGTTTCGCGCGATGATATCTCCGTCCCGTCGGATTGTTTGTGCACCGTCTTGGTGTTTGCGGCGGCAAAGGCGAGGTTTGTCGCAAATGCCGTTTTACCCATTGAGGGACGACCGGCGACAATCAGCAAATCGGAATTATGAAGACCACCAAGCAGTCGGTCGAGATCGGTAAAGCCAGTGGAAATGCCGACCAGATGGCTGTCGCGCTTAAATGCCGCATCCGCCGACTTAAGCGCTTCGGTCACCGCGCCTCTGAAGTCGACCATAGCATTGGCGCCGGTGCCTTTTTCGGCGAGGGCAAACAGGCGTTCCTCGGCCTCTTCAATTTGATTGTCCGCCGACCGGTCAAGATCTTGCTCAAAAGCGCCGTTAACCACGTCCTCACCAATGTCGATTAGCTCACGGCGAAGAAAACAATCATAGACAATGCGGCCCAGATCCTGGGCGTTTTGGATGGTCGAAACGGAGCCGGCCAGGCGAGCGAGATAGAGCGGGCCGCCGACATCTTCGAGCGCGTCATCTTGCTCGAAATAGTTTTTTAGGGTTACCGGACTGGCGAGCTGTCCCCGGTCAATCAGTGTTTCGCAGGCTGCGTAAATTCGCGCATGGGCCGGGTCGGTGAATTGCTCGGCTCGGAGGAAATCCTGCACGCGCTCATAAGCCCGATTATTGGAGAGAACGGCACCGAGCAATCCCATCTCGGCCTCCACATTTTGCGGTGGGGTGCGGGGCGTGAGCTCGCCACCGAAATCGTCACTCCCTCCAGCCGATCCGGGGAGGTGCGCGATATTGTCGCTTGGCAGCATATCTGACATCGATGAACAGTTTCCCATCGGGGTTAAATAAATTTACTCGACGAAGTCAGTTCGAATTGTTGGGCTCGGCCAGGAGCGTACAACGCGTCGATTAACAAGCCGTCACACTAGCAACAGCGGTGGCATTTTGTGGCGATTTAATTACGTGAGTTTGCTGAATAGCGAGGATAGAATCTGGTCTCCAAAGCTCACCGTCATTTTTGCAATCGGCACTTCCCACTAGCGTCATCTTAACCCTATTTTCGCATTTGGCGCGGAGGCCGCTTGTAACCCTAATCCGCAGCTTGGGAAACCATCGTCTCTTCGTTTTCCCAAGCTGAAATATAGTCGCGCGTCAAGGGGACCGCATCTTGTCGCTTGGCCAATTGGATTTGAAATACCGTCTGATCGAGATAGCGGAAGGCGATCTCGCAGCCGACCAGGTAAAACTCCCACATGCGGCAAAATTTTTCATCGTAGATCTCAGCGGCTCTCGCCCGGTTTTTTTGGAAACGTTCGTTCCAATGGTGCAGCGTATCGGCGTAGTGCAGGCGCAATATCTCAATATCAGTGACCTTCAGCCCGGCTTTTTCGACGACCGACGTGATTTCAGATAATGCGGGCGTGTAGCCGCCGGGGAAAATATATTTTCGCATCCAAGCATTGGTTTGTCCTGGCGGCGCGTTGCGCCCAATCGTATGGATGAGGGCGACCCCATCGTCAGCAAGCAATTCGAATATTTTATCGAAATATTCTCGGTATCGACCGGCCCCGACATGCTCGAACATACCAACCGAAACGATACGGTCGTAGGGGCCAGATTCGTGGCGATAATCACGTAACCGGAAATCGACAAGGTCGGATATTTGAAGCTCTGCGACCCGTTCGGCGCTTATCTTATGTTGTTGGGTGGAGAGGGTAACGCCAGTAACTTGGGTGCCGGTTTTTTGCGCGATATAGAGGCCCAGCCCGCCCCAGCCTGAACCGATATCCAAGAGGCGTAAATGCGGCTTATCGAGCAGGAGTTTCGCCACAATATGGCGTTTTTTATTTTCCTGGGCGGTGTCTAAATCATCGCTCGGGTCCTTAAAATAGGCGCAGGAATATTGGCGATCTTCGTCTAAAAACAGGTCGTAGAGTTCGTCGGATAGATCGTAATGATGCGCCACGTTTCGCTGTGCCCGGCCGATCGGATTTCTCTGCTGAAAACGACGCAATGCGGTGCCCACGATCTTCATCATTTTTGGCAAAGGGCGCGCGTTGAAGGTCGCGATATTAATGCCGAAAATACTGAGGAGGTCGTGCAAGCTCCCATCCTCGATGGTCAAAGTGCCGTTTATATAGGCTTCGCCGACGGCCAGACGCGGAAACAGCGCAAATTTCCAATGCAGCGATTTATCGTGCAGGCGCATTGTGGCGCGCGGAGCAGTACCGTCGCCGAACGTCGATATTTGGCCTGACCCATCGATTAGCGTCAGGTCACCGGTCTTAATGCACTTTCTGAGAAGACGCTCAAAATGCATTTACTGGCCTCCGCTTCTGCGCGGCAATAGCAGCCGGTCGTGGCTCATAATCATCCAGCAAGCCCATGGGGCCGACAGTGGGGCCGACAGTGGGCCCGACTGTGGGCCCGACTGTGGGTCGGACCACGCGCGGCAGAGCTTGCAAATGGTACTACGCCGTGTTCATCGGTGCACTCGTCTTGATTTTACCCGATTCGCGGCTGCCGACAAGGGTTAGGCCTGGTGGGTGGGCTTATTGAGTGGACATTGTGGGCGGACTTGGCGGCCTATCGATTGCCCGGTATAAGGGGCGCGAGCGAACAATTGGGTTCAGCATTTTTTTGAAGAAAGGGACGTCGTGGCACTTGTCAGCATGACGGGCTTTGCCCGGGCCCAGGGTAGGAGCGAGACCTATTCTTGGGTATGGGAGGCAAAAAGCGTTAATGGCAAGGCGCTGGATATTAGGTGCCGGGTGCCGTCGGGTTTTGACCGGCTTGAAATGGCCGCGCGCAAGGTTGTTGGCGCAAAACTGGGCCGTGGCAATGTGAACTTGCTGTTGACCGTCGACGCGCAAGCAACGCAAGGAAAATATCGGATCAATCGTGATCTGCTCGAACAAATATTGGCCCTCCGGGAAGATTTATCCGGGACGGTTGCCGACGGTCCGCCGACCCTGGAAGGGCTACTCGGCGTTCGAGGTATGGTTGAAGTGATTGAGCCCGAGGAAGATGGGGCGGACATTGCGACACGCGACACACAAATCTTGGAGACTTTGGAAGGGGTGATCGACGCTCTGGCCGCTATGCGGGTCGAAGAGGGATTGCGGCTGACACAAACTGTGGTCGGCCACCTGGATCGTATCGAAACGTTACTCGAACAGGCTCAAACGGCTGCAGCGGCGCAGCCCGAGGCAATCTATCTGCATTTGCAGACAATGATCGACGAATTGCTCGCTGGCCGGACGGATTTGCCCGAAGACCGGCTGGCCCAGGAGGCGGCACTGATCGTCAACCGGGCCGATGTCCGCGAAGAGCTGGACCGGCTGGTCGCTCACCTAGCGTCGGCCCGTACCCTTATCGGCACCGCTGGCCCGGTGGGTCGAAAATTGGATTTTTTGTGCCAGGAGTTCAATCGTGAGGCCAATACCCTGTGCTCGAAGGCGTCTGATATGGTGCTTCACGGTGCCGGGCTTGAGCTAAAGTCGGTCATTGATCAGCTGCGTGAGCAAATTCAGAATTTCGAATAGGTCGACACGTCATGGATAGCGGTGCAGGTTCAATTAGGCGGCGCGGGCTGATGCTGGTGCTGTCTTCGCCTTCTGGGGCAGGCAAAACATCGATTTCACGGGCCTTGCTTGAGCGAAACAAGAACCTGTCACTGTCAATTTCGATTACCACGAGGGCCAAACGCCCCGGCGAAACCTCCGGCGATGATTATATTTTCGTCACGCCTACTGACTTTAACCTGATGGTTAATCGCCGTGAACTACTCGAACATGCCAAGGTTTTCGGACATTATTACGGTACTCCGGAAAAGGCGGTGATTGATTGTTTGAATGAAGGACAGGATGTGCTTTTTGACATCGACTGGCAGGGCACCCAGCAAATTGCCGATAAGGTCGGCGATGATTTGGTCAGCGTATTCATTTTGCCGCCATCGACTGGCGAACTCGAAGACCGTTTGCGCCGCCGGGCCCAAGATAAAGCGGACGTTATCGCCGAACGAATGGCCAAGGCCGCAGATGAAATGACCCATTGGGACGCCTATCAATATGTCGTAGTCAACGAAGATTTCGAGACGAGCGTTGCCAGGGTTGAGGCGATATTGGTTGCCGAACGCTTAAAGCGAACGCGCCAATCGGGCCTGGTCGATTTTGTTACGCGCTTGCGCCAAGGGTATTAGTCCGCTCAACTTCCAGCGACCGAGCCAACGCGCAGAAACCCGAAATGGAAATTTCCTCGGCGCGGGATGTTGCTTTGATGCCCGCTCTTTCAAGCAGGGATAATGGATCGGCGCTAATCTGTTTCAAGCTCGACCGCAGCATTTTTCGGCGCTGGCCGAATGCGGCGGCGGTTACCTGCTCCAATATGGGTAGTGAAGCTTTGAATTCCGGTTTGGCTCGTGGCGTCAAAGAGACCAGGGTTGAGGCGATTTTCGGTGGTGGGGTGAAGGCGCTGGGCGAAATATCGAACAGGGTTTTTGCCTCGCACAGCCATTGGGTCAATATAGAAAGCCTCCCATAGATCTTACTGCCCGGCGCCGCGACCAGGCGATCAGCGACCTCTTTTTGAAACATCAAAATCAACCCGTCAAATTCGCTGGCCTGCCCAAGCCAAGTGATGAGCAGTTTTGTCGAAATATTATACGGGAGATTGGCGACAATATGGCGTGGCCGCGGGCACAATTGAACGGGGTCGATGGCCAGAGCATCGTCTTCAATGACCGATAATTTGCCGGGAAAAAGAGCGGCTATTTCGGCCAGGGCCGGAATACAGCGTCGGTCGCGCTCGACGGCAAAGACCTGCGCCGCTCCCGCTTCCAATAGCGCCCAAGTCAATCCTCCCGGGCCCGGCCCGATTTCGATGACGCTGCAGTTTGAAAGATCGCCCGCCGCCCGAGCAATTCGACGGATGAGGTTGTAGTCGAGCAAAAAATGCTGACCGAGAGATTTGCGCGTCGCCAAGCCGTGCCGCGCGATTACGTCGCGGAGACGAGGCGGCAGGGGCGGCTGAATCTGGTCGGAATTCAAGGCGAATTCGATTTGCTATGGCGCTGCTGGGCAAGGTCGGCTGCTTGGCGCAAAGCGGCAATGAAGCTTGATGGCTGGGCCGTGCCGGTACCGGCGATATCGAGACCGGTGCCGTGACCCGGTGAGGTGCGAATAAACGGCAGGCCGAGGGTTATGTTGACACTATTCCAGAAATCCAAGGTTTTAACCGGGATCAGGGCTTGATCATGATACATGCAAATGACCGCATCCCACATTTTCCGCTTGGCTTCCGCAAAGATCGAATCTGCGGCAAACGGCCCGGAGACGGATATGCCTTCGCGACTTAAGTCCGCGATTGCCGGATAAATAATGTGGCTCTCCTCGTGCCCCAAGGAACCGTCTTCTCCGGCATGGGGATTGAGGCCAGTCACGGCGATCCGAGGCTCCGATATGCCAAAATCTTTCACTAGAGCCTGATAGACCGCTCGGCCGCATTTGACAATTGACTGACGATCAATGGCCGCTATCGCCGTGCTGAGAGAAACGTGAATTGTAACAGGCACGGTTCGCAAGCCAGGTACAGCCATCATCATTATCGGTGCATTGGTCACTTCCGCCGGGCGCTGCTTATGGGCGAGGGCGGCGAGGAAATCGGTATGGCCGGTATAGGTGAAGCCGGCGTCATACAGGGTCTTTTTTTGTATCGGATTGGTGACGATTGCCGAGGCTGTATTCGAAAATACGCAATCGACTGCAGTATCGATGGCTCCGATAACATCTGGCGCATTTTCCGATGTTGGTTGGCCGAAGTCGACGGGACACGATAAGGGGCGGGTGAGCACAGGTAGGGCCTGATCCCAACACTCACATGCTTCGTTTGGGTGCGCAATTTCGGCTAGGTCGATTTTCAGGCCGAGATGTGCCGATAAGATCCTGAGGCGTTGTGGGTTGTCGATGGCAAAAAAGGGTGGGATCGCCTCGGATTTGCGTCGCATCCATGCCAGCAGTGTCAATTCACCTCCAATCCCAGACGGCTCTCCCATTGTTACAGCGATGGGGGGAACGGCAAAAGGGGTGGTGACGGTGGATCGTATAGGTCTTGGCTCAGGCATTTGAAAAAACGATCTTCGTGGCCGGTCTATTCGCGGAATTCAATAAAAGCGGCACGGCGCAAGTCGCGAAGTCTCCGAGACGACACGGTCTCAATACGCTCACGAACCAATGAGGTTCGTATTTCGGCACGTGAGGGCAAATTGGTGACGATCTCACGTTCACAGACCATGACTAGTTGGAGACCAATATTGGTTGGCAATGGCTCGCTAATACCGCCTTCTGCTAACCCGGCGATAATCGCCCGCATTTGCGGGTTGATGTCGCCAAATTTAAACTGGTTCGGTTGATCTGGTTGGGGGGTGCCGAGTGCCGCCGCTTGCCGTCGAAAATCATCGCAGCTCGTAATTGTAGTGCGGATTTCATTGGCCTCTTGGAGTTTTGCCTGGACTTGGGCCTGGGTGGCGGTCTCCGGCAATCGCAAAAACATCACGCGCAATCCAACCTGGGTATCATTGCTATCGACGGCGTTGGCAATACGGCGCCCAACCAGGGCGATGATGCGAATTCCCTGTTCGTCCTCAATCGGCGGACTAATGCTCCCGAGGCTCATGGAAAGCACAGTGGAGACAAGAGAGGGGGAAATTTCCCCCGCTAGTTTCCAGCCAAGATCTCCGCCTGTTGCCGCCGTAGCGCTGTCGCTAAATTGGCTCGCTATGCTTTGAAAGTCTGCTTCACGACTGCGCATTTGGGCAATTAATCGTTCGGCAAGCGCGCGTATGTCGGCCATGCTCACACCGCCGCGCTCGTCGGCAAGTAACACAATTTCGGCCAGGTGATATTCGGTTTGGCCTTCACCGGCTTCAATACGCGACATCACTTCGTCGATTTGATCGGCGTCGATCCGAATATCGCCGCGCTCGGTTTGGGCCAACAGCTTTTGCCAGGTCAGATCCGCTCTAATTTGGCCGAACAATGCTTCCGGCGCGATATTATTTTGCCGGGCAAATTCGGGAACACCGCCGGCTGCCAAGCCATTTTGCCGTTCCAGGCCCGAAATCGCATTGTCCAGCTCTTCTTGGGTGAGGGAAATTCCAAGTCGCCTAGCTTCTTGCAGTTTTAGTCTCTCGTCGATCAGCGCCTGGGTAACCCGCGGTGTAAGCCGCTCTCGCTCGTCGGCGGTATCTTGCAGACCCGTAGTCAGGAGCAGCATGCTGACACGTTGCTGGATGTCAAAGCTTGTGATTGCGTCCTCGTTGACAATAACAACAATTGATTGCCTGACCTGCCCGTCGGCGGTCCGAGGATGGGCTATGGCGGCCGTGGCGAGAAGCAGGGCGCCGCTAACGAAAATATGGAATGCTCGTCGGCGAAACAGCGACGCAGCAATTGCTGAGTTCATTTGCGATTACCTTCGCACTTGGTTGAATTCTATCAAAAAGCGTCCATGGAATCGGTGCGCCGAAAATGAAACGCCAAATTACAATAATTGCGCCGACCCTAACCCGTCAGTGCCACTTGATCAATCCTCGCCCAGTCTCCCTATTCAGGTTTATCGATATTTAATCGAGTTCAAAAGACCTGGCTTTGGAGCTGTCCCAGATGCTTCAGAGTGGCTTTCAAAAAGATGGTGGTTTCCGGGGCTACATCGCGGTCGCGGGTGAATTCGCGGCGCCACGCAATTTCTGCATCAAGGCAGTCACAGGTGTATCGCAAGGACGCACCGTAATAAATTGTATCCCCGGCACTGGTTAAATCGCTGCGCCATTCTGCACCGGCGCTCCATCGGTCGTTAAGCTGGGACCGTAGGGTTGCTGTAATTTCTTCACGCTCGGGAAATTCGTCTATTGGCTCAAAGAACAAATAGTTAAATCCAACATTAAATATGGGCAGGCCAACATTGCCTTGGGTTTCAATGCGTCTTGCTTCCAATGTATCCTTATCAAGCCGCGCTTTCCAAAGCAGGTCGATATAGCGCGTTGGCGCCAAATCCACTCGGACGACGTAATCAGAAAATGAATCTTCGATACCCGTGCCGGTGAGGTCGGCTCTGTTTTCACGGAATTGGAAGGATTGACCGATGAAGGCCGTGGCCGTGCCGCCACCAAGGCCAAACACGCCGAAATTTACGCCGAACGAGAAATGCTTTCCGTCCTCGACCACATCTAGTCCGGGAAAGCGATTGCCCGAGAAAAGGGATGTTTCGTCTAGTTCGAACAAAGTGCTGTCTTGGTTTGGAATATTGGCGTCATTGACGCCGTTGGGCGCGATGACCAATTGGCCGACGGGCTCGATAAATTGCTGAATATTGCGACTAACAGAACGAACCAGGGGCAGGCGCCAGTCTATTTTGAGTTGGGGGCGAAAACGACCGCGAATACCGTCGAATGGGACCATTGTATCGCGATTAATAGAGTTTTCGATGTGATAGAGGTCCCCGCGCACCGAGGCTTCAATCGTCGTCAAATCTCCGATCAGGCCGGTGATCGGCAACTCCCATCCGCCGGAAATCGATAGTCGCTGGCTGTCGATACTTTGTTCACTGGTGAGCGCCTGAATATTGAGGTCGGCTTCGTAGCGGCCGCCGAGAAAATTGCCAAAATATTGCGGTTGTCCAATCAGTGCGATGTCAATATTTGGCGCAACAATCGGCGTTATTCCTTGGTCATCGGCTCGCTCCAGCCCTTGGAAACTCCGCGCCTCAATTGTCGCATAATTGCGGCTGGTGAAGCCCTCGGCATAAAGGTGGCTGCGTAACGTATCTGAACTATCGATGCCATACCGGTCGAGAAATGTGTCGTCGCTGGCAATTTTTATGTCGCCGCCGAAACGCCAATAATCGTTTACGTCAAAATTGAACTCGGTATCTAAATGGCTTCGAATACGGTCTGAAGCTTGGCGTTCCTTGGTCACGCCGGTACGCAATCGAAATTGACCGTTATTAAAGCGTTTGCGAAATTCGCCGGTAATGAGCGCTGTTTCACGCGAAGTTGCCATCGGGTCGAATAGGATATCAGCGCTGGGACCTAAGGTCACAAACAAGGGCGTTCTGATCGTTAAGCCAAGATCGGCATTGGACCCAATCGACGGGGCAAGTAAACCGGTACGGCGTCTAACGGTCGGATCGGGATGGCTAAGGAAGGGGGTGTAGAAAACCGGCACGCCGAAAAGTTCAAACCGCGCATGTCGATAAATAACATTGCCGGTTTCACTGTTATGGGTAACCCGCGATGCCTTGATTTGCCACAGTGGTGCTCTGTTGCCCGAACATTCACGGCAAGGCGACGCGACGACCCTGTTCAATTCGAGTTCGACACCGCCAACTCGCTGGCCGCTGACCGCCGCAATTCTCATATCGTCGGCAAGCAGCACCGAAATTGCGCGGACAAAACCCTCGCTGAAATCATTCGTTAGTTCTGCTGTTCGGCCGAATATGACCTGCCCACCGGGTTGCACCAGGACGATATTTCCGTCGGCGCGAATTCTGTTTTCGCGCTGAAAGACAGTTATCTCGTCGGCCATCAGGATTTGCTCACCCTGGATCACCTCGACATTGCCTCGGGCGATGATGAGGTCGTTTTCCTGGTCGTATTCAAGTTCGTCGGCAACCAGCATGACCGGTTCGTCACCGTCGGGAGCTTGCTGAGCGTAAGCCGAAGGAGCGAAAGTCACCATTGCTCCAAGGCCGAGCAAGGCGACAAAGGTGAATAGCAAATATGATAGGCTGGGCACGCGCGCGAAACGGCCTCCGGTTTGTTTGCGCCGGTCACCAATATTATTTTGTATGTTTTCTGGACTGGACGTCCTTGCTCGGATCATCCGTCCTCCAAATGAAGTAGCATGCTGACTCCCAGCATTAAAGTAACCCCCGCAGGCGTCCAGGCGGCCAATGTAATTGGCAGTGTTGCGCCGAGACCAAGTGCATGGATGATTTCGGTAAATACAAACACACTAAAGCCAGCGGCGATGCCGGATCCAGCCAAAATCATGACACCGCCATGACGGGTAAATCGCAAGGAGACCGTTGCCGCGATAAGGACCATGGCGAGCAGAAGAAATGGCTCGGCTAGCAGGGCGTTCCACTGCAAGCGGTGGCCGAGGGCTGAAAAACCTGTCGCCTCCAATGCGCTAATGAACGCTGAAAGCTCCCAAAACGAGACTGTGTCAGGACTGGCGAAACTTTCCTGGATTTTTTCCGGGGTGAGATCGGTTGGCAGGCTGTACTGGTCGTGAAATTCAGGCACTGTATTTGCCATGGCAAGCCAGGCGTCGAACAAAATCCAAGCCCCGTTTCCAAGGCGAGCGCGGGCAGCGTCAATCCGACCTTCGAATTTGTTTTCGGAACTGAGGAGTGTGACCTCCACGCGGTCAAGGACCAGTCGGTCCGGGTTTACCGCAGACGCATATATCACCGCTTGCTCGCCCTGCTGGCCGACCTGTCGAAGCCACAAGGAACCGCCGGTCGAGAGTTCGAGCAAGGAAGAATTGTTTGTTAGATGCTCGCCTTCCATTTCTTCGTACATCGCCAGGGTAAAGGCACTAATGGGGTTGATAATTGTGACTTTGGCGGCACCGATTGCACCGGCAAGAAACAAAGCTGGCATCAGGAACTGCCAAACTGAAATCCCCGCCGACCGAAAAATCACCAGCTCGTGCCGGCGCGTTAGGCGAATAAATGTCATGATGGAGCCGAATAGGACTGAAAATGCGGCCAGTTCTTGGCTGAGGAACGGTAGCCGAAGTAGCGACATCGAAAATACCGTGCCGATTCCGACATCTCTGCCGGCAGCCCGGCGCAGGAGTTCTATCGCGTCGATAAAGCCGACTAAAACCAGCAGGCCCAAAAACGCAATTATGAACCACAGCAAGAATTGCTTGCCGACATAAATCCATATGGTTCGCAGGGTTAGCATATCAGCTTGCAAGACCTTCGGTTTGGAGCGAGGTGGGCATCGATTGTCGCGATGCCTTTGGGCGAAGGCCGTGCATAATTACGCCGATTGATAGAGCTGAGATAAAGAGTGGGATCCCATAGAGGGCCGGCACAAATGCGAGAGACTTGGAAACCATGGACATGGTGCCAATTGTTGCCACCTGCAAAGCGATGGCGGCACAAACTGCACCTAATACGCGTAGCGACATTCCTCTTCGGCCATGCTGGCCGGTCAGCAGGAAGGCGAGAGAAATAAAGGCAAGAGCCAGAATGGCCAGGGGTTCCGACAGTCGTCGGTGACCTTCCGCGATTAGCAGGGATCGAAATTGAATTTCACTTGGAGTATCGCCGGGGCGGAGTAACTCGTCGATAAATCGCTCTTTGTCATCTCGATACCGAGCACGTAATTCTGGGATTTCGGCGTCGAAGCCGACCGAATACTGATTGAAGTAAAGGAGGGTAAGTCGCCCGGTTTCCGGGTCGACTTCTTGCCTGTTGCCGTCGAACAGAACAACCCTTGGGCTGTCGCCGTCCTGGGCCAAGATACCGCGCTCCGCCAAAATTGTTATCGGATGATCCGGGTCACGGGCATCGCGGATCAATATGCCTTGCAATTCAGCGGTGCCGACGCGCTCGCGGACATAGACGGTCAGTGTGTCGGTTGGGGTGTTGAAGCGTCCAGCTTGCAGCATAACGGTGCCATAGGCGTTCCGATATTCATATTCGCGCGACTTGTACTGACCAAAACTGACCGGCAGCAGATAAAGGTTAACACCATAAGCCGCGGCCATCACGATTAACGCCGCAAATATTGCTGGTCGAGCGACCTTCATTTCGCTCATTCCTACCGCGCGCATTATGACCAATTCACTATCGCCCTGCATTTTTGTGTACGTGAAAAGAAGCGCCATAAAAAACGAAATCGGCAACACCACCGTCATAAATGACGGTGTTCGGAGCGCGAGAAGTTCGAAAACAACGGTCGACGGCAGCCCGCGATTTACCACGAACTCCACCATTCGCAGCGACTGGATCACTGCGATGAAGGCCACCAACACAGCAGACGTAAACACCGTCGCCACGATGATTTGGCGTGTCATATACTGGTGCAGCGCCAACATCGTTGGTTGTCGCCCCCATGCCCAATTATTCTGCACTCTCGCCGTGGACCCTGCCTGCCCACCCCAATCCGTTATCGCCAGTCGGGAGGGGCAAAACGATGGCCCAATCTCAGGACTTTTCTTATATCAGCTCCGCTGCGTCGATGAAACAAAAAGAACGCGTTTCAATCGCTAAAAAAACCGGAGAAATCCGCGAGACAAGCCTACGTTCTCGACGACATTTAACGTCACTCTAAATTGCAAAGACGAGTTTGATCGTCGCGGGCTATCGACTTGAAGTGGAAGATGATAGTGTCAGTCGCGAACGAGATCTGGCACGAATGTGCGAAAAAATAAATGGGTGAATGAAGATGAAAGTGACCTTTGCCGAACCGAAGCAGCCGACCAGCGGTGTCGTTTTTATCGGCGTGGCGGCCGGTGAAAAACTATCGCCGACGGCCAAGGTGTTGGATGGAATAACCAAGGGCGCGCTCGGGCGGGCGGCATCGATGGGCCGATTTTCGGGCAAGCTCGGCGAAACCGTGCCGGTATTGGCGCCGGCCGGACTGGAAAAACTCACAATTATTCTAATCGGTACGGGGGATCCGAAAAACCATGACGATCTCGCCATGCGCAAGCTGGGAGCAAAGCTGGTTCGATACATGCGTGGCACAGACCGGCGCGATGCGACGTTCGCCTTCGATTTGACCGGTGCTGAAAAGGTGGCGCAGGTCGCCTATGGCGCTGTTCTGGGTCGGTATCGTTTCGATAAATATTTCACCAAAAAAGATAAGGAAAAGCAGTCGGCGCCGGCAAAACTGGTCATTTCGGTTAAAGATGCAGCGGCAGCGCGCCGGGCCTATAAGCCCCTCGAAAGCCTCGGCCAGGCGATGAATTTTACCCGGGATTTGGTCTCCGAGCCGGCGAATATTATTTATCCGGAAAGTTTGGCCGAAGCCTGCGTGGGATTGCGTAAGCTCGGAGTTGGTGTCCAGGTTCTCGGCGAACCGCAAATGGAAAAACTCGGCATGGGAGCCCTGCTCGGTGTTGGGCAGGGGAGCGCCAGAGGGTCGCGACTTGTCGTTATGAAGTGGAACGGCGCGGCCAAAAGCAAAAAACCAGTGGCCTTTATTGGTAAAGGTGTGACCTTCGATACCGGTGGAATTTCAATCAAGCCTTCCGGTGGCATGGAAGATATGAAATGGGATATGGGCGGTTCGGCGGCGGTCATCGGGGCGATGCACGCGATTGCGGCCCGTAAGGCCAAAGCCAATGTCGTTGGCGTGGTTGGATTGGTCGAAAACATGCCCTCTTCGACGGCCCAGCGGCCCGGCGATATTGTGACGTCGATGTCCGGGCAGACGATTGAGGTCATTAATACCGACGCCGAAGGTCGGCTGGTGCTCGCCGATGCGCTTTGGTACACGCAGAGCAAGTTTAAGCCGCAAATCATGGTTGATTTGGCCACTTTGACCGGGGCCATCATGGTCGCGCTCGGCCACGAATATGCCGGGCTGTTTTCCGGCGATGACGGCTTGGCGGGGAAATTGCTGAAAGCCGGTGAGGAGGTGGGAGAGCCACTTTGGCGGATGCCGCTGAACGACAGCTTTGATAAGCAAATTAATAGCGATGCCGCCGATATGAAGAATGTTGGGGCCGGCCGCTGGGGCGGCAGCACCACGGCTGCCCAATTCCTGCAGCGTTTCACCAATGACGTGCCGTGGGCCCATCTCGATATAGCCGGCATGGCTTGGGCTTATAAAACAAAGGATACGATGGGCAAGGGGGCCACCGGATTTGGCGTGCAGTTGCTTGACCGGTTGGTGGCGGATAATTACGAGTGACGGAAATCCGCTTTTACCACCTGACCAGCGGAACTCTGGAACATACCTTGCCGATCATGCTCGATCGGGCTGTCGGGCGCGATGGGCGCAGGGCAGTGGTGATGGCGAATTCGCCGGACCGTGTTGAGGCGTTGAACGCTCATCTATGGACGTTTGACGATCGGTCGTTTCTGGCCCATGGCAGTGCCAAGGACGGTTTTGCGCCAGACCAGCCCGTCTGGCTGACCGATCGTGATGAAAACCTGAACGGGGCCAGCGTCTGCTTCCTCACCGAAGGTGCCGCCATCGGCGATCCGTCAGGTTTCGAACTCGTTTGCGAGCTCTTTGACGGCAATGACGAGGCCGCTGTTGCAGAGGCAAGAACGCGCTGGCGGCACTATCGCGAAGATGGGCACCAAATCACCTATTTCCAGCAGGATGAAGGCGGTCGCTGGCAGAAAAAGACGCGGGATTAAGCGGGAGCGGCATTTGATGGCGAAAGAAGAATGGTGATGGCGAAAGAAGAATGGCACCGATATTATTCAGAAAAGCGCATCATTCACCAATGGATGCAGCTAAATTTGCTGAAAAATTTACCGGTCCAAAAGGTGCTGGAAATTGGCCCGTATCTTGGTGCGGTAACGGCCATGTTGGCCAATGCCGGATATTCGCCGACAGTTTACGACATTGACGACGACTATGGTTTCGATAGCCCGAAGGTCGATAAAATCGTTGGCGATGTTCGCGATTTCGAGAGCACGGCGATTGCCCAGCGACAGTTCGACGCAATCGTCTGCTGCGAAACCTTGGAGCATATTCCCTACGAGGATGTGGATGCCGTGGTGGCGAAATTTGCTGCGAGCGGGGCGCCTTATTTACTGTTATCGGTCCCCTATAAAGGTGCCCAATTAAGCATCAACTTATATTTAAACCGCCATATTTTTCGCAAAAGCACTTCCTTCTTGAAATTCAAAAACTTGAAGGATTTCCCAAAGCCAGATGAGGGGGGCGGCTGGGAGCCCCATAAATGGGAAATTGGATTTCGGGATAGGAAGCTGGCGGACTTCACGCGAATGATTGAAGCCCATTACACGATTAACCGCACAGAGTTTACCGGTGGCTGCAAATCGGTCTTTTTGCTGTGTGAAAATAAAAGCCCGGCCGACATTGGTTCGATGGGGTGACTAGTCCGGGATTGATCGGTCCTAGGTTTCGAGCTCTTGCTGCGCCTCCAGCCAACTCTCCTCTGTGGTGGAAATTTCTTCGCTCAGCCGTGTGTGAATTTGGGTGAGTTCGGCAATGCGGGCCGTTTGGTCGGTTTTCTCGGCCGTATATAGACCTAGATTGGTCAGTGCCGCTTCAATCTTGAGCCGGGCGGCGTTGAGTTCTGCAAGCCGCTTCTCCGCTTTTTCCACCGCTTTCTTTTGGGTCGTCAGGTCGGCGTTCTCGCGCCGCCGCTTGGTCGCGGGTTGCTTGCCTTCCTTTGTCTTGGGGGTTGATTTATCTGTACCGCTCTTGGCCGATGATTGGCGGCGAGATTTCAGTGTCACCCGGCGATAATCGGCCATATCGCCGTCATAGGGTACGACCTTCCCGTCGGCGACCAACCATAAATGATCGGCGATTAATTCCACCAGATGGGGGTCATGGGTGACCAGTATGACCGCCCCGGAATATGTGTTGAGCGCCTGAACGAGGGCATCGCGACGGTCGATATCGAGATGGTTGGTCGGTTCATCCAAGACCAGAATATGGGGGGCGTCGTGGGTGATCAAGGCCAGCATTAGTCGCGCTTTTTCACCACCCGATAGGTCACCGACTTTGGTGTCGGCCTGGGCTTTGCCAAAATCAAAGCGCCCGAGTTGAGCCCGGATCGCCGGTTCAAATGATTTCGGCATCAGGGCGGCCATATGATCATACGGCGTTTCGTTCATTCGAAGCTCGTCGAGCTGGTGCTGGGCAAAATAGCCGACGCGCAATTTTCGGTGGCGCGACAGGGTTCCGGTTTCGAGTTTTAGCCGCCCGGAAATTATTTTTGCCAAGGTCGATTTGCCGTTGCCGTTGGCGCCGAGCAGGGCAATCCGATCATCCATATCAATTCGGAGATTAAGGCCCTTTAAGACCGGTGGCCCGCCATAACCGGCGGTTGCTTTTTCCAGGGAAATTAGGGGTGGCGCCAGCTCGGCAGGTTCCGGGAAGTCAAAATTTACCGGGCGATCCTCGACGACAGGCTCCAGGGTTTCCATGCGTGCCAGCGCCTTTAGCTTACTTTGTGCTTGGCGGGCTTTGTTAGCTTTATAACGGAACCGCTCGACATAAGATTCCATATGTTTGCGCTGGGCGGCTTGTTTTGTGAATGCGTTGGCGGCGAATTGGCGGTGTTCTCGCCGGTTTTTTTCGAAAATGTCGTAGTTGCCGCCATAGAGGGTGAGCTGGTTCCCAGTGAGGTGGAGGATATGCTTGGGTACCGAATTTAAGAGATTTCGATCATGGCTGACCAACAGCAATGTATGCGGCCATTTGGCGAGATAACTTTCCAGCCATAATGCGGCTTCAAGGTCCAAATGGTTGGTCGGCTCATCAAGCAGTAAGATGTCGGGTTCGGAAAAAAGGGCGGCCGCCAACGCCACCCGCATCCGCCAGCCGCCGGAAAGCCCGCTGACAGGGCTCTGCTGTTCGGTTTCGGAAAATCCGAGGCCAGCCAAAATTGACGCCGCCCGTGCCGGCGCTTGGTAGGCGCCAATGTCTGCCAGCCGATGGTGGATTTCGGCGATGCGGTTCGGGTCGGTCACATGTTCGGCTTCGTGCTCCAACGCGGCGCGTTCGGTATCGGCGGCGAGCACCGTGTCGATCAAACTGGCCGGTCCCGATGGCGCTTCTTGAGCAATAAAACCGAGGCGCGATGCTTTCGGCTTCGAAATTTTACCGCCATCGGCCTCAATTTCGCCGGCGATAAGGCGCAGCAATGTCGATTTTCCAGAGCCATTTCGGCCGACCAGACCCACCTTGTGGCCCGCCGGAATGGATGCCGACGTGCCGTCGAGCAGGACCCGCCCCTCAATTCGGTAAGACAGATTATCAATCCGCAACATTATTTAAATTGGCCTCATTTTTGCTGATCTCATTGCTTGGCCGCCTTGGGGGCTTGCGGGGGTGCCGAGGGGCGGATATAAGCCTGCCCGACGGAATTTAAATAAAAGGAACGCCCGATGGCAATCGAACGCACATTCTCCATTATCAAACCGGATGCGACCCGACGCAATCTGACCGGGCAAATCAATGCCCGTTTCGAAGAGGCTGGCCTGCGCATTGTCGCGCAACGCCGTATTCGCCTGACCAAGGAACGGGCTGAAGAGTTTTATGGCATCCATCGTGAGCGGCCGTTTTTTAACGACCTCGTGGCGTTTATGACGTCGGGACCCGTTGTCACCCAAGTTCTTGAGGGTGAAAATGCGATTGCCCGAAATCGTGAAGTGATGGGGGCAACTAACCCCGAAGATGCCGATCCGGGCACAATCCGCAAAGATTTTGCCGAATCAATAGAGGCAAATTCGGTCCACGGATCCGACGCGCCGGAAACGGCCGCCGAGGAAATCGCCTTTTTCTTCGCAGCCGATGAAATCGTCGGCTGAACTCAGACGAGAAAGATCCACATCAGCGCCAAGGTCAACATTATGACGGCGCTGGATCTGATCCAGAGTTTTTGAAAAATGTCCCATATCTCGGTATGGGGCTTTAGGTCATGCTGATCGGTGGCCATTTTTTTGTCCGCTAATTGAGGCTGTGAGAGATCTTATAGCCGGGTGGTATCGCCGGGCAAAGAGCCTCGTGACATAATGCCGCCGATCAGCTTTTCGCTCCATTTCATTTTGGGTCGTCGATTTCGGTTTTCTCATCGATCACCCGAACGCGCCCCTCGGCGATTAGGCGCACGGCGCGGGGGTAAATTTCGTGCTCGGCCTGGCGAATACGTGCCGAGAGCTGTGCTTCGTCGTCGCCGGGGTGCACCGGTACCGCCGTCTGGGCAATAATTGGGCCGCTATCCATTGCGGCCCGGACGAAATGCAGCGTACAGCCGGTTACCTTGACCCCCGCGGCCAAGGCGTCGCCAATGGCGTTGGCGCCTTTAAAAGATGGCAACAGCGCGGGGTGAATATTTATCAGTCGGTCGTGCCAGGCTTCCACAAAGGTGGCTCCGAGAAGTCGCATAAATCCGGCAAGACATACTAGATCTGGGTGGTGGGCGCGGATAACCGTATCAATCTCGGCGTCGAAATCGGCGCGGTTTGGGAAGCCAGTATGACTGACGATGGCTGTCGCAATGCCGGCCTTGGCGGCCTTTTCCAGTCCCGACGCATCGGTTTTATTTGAAAGTACCAGAGCAATTTCGGCCGGAAACTCTGGATCTGCACAGGCCTTGATCAAGGATTGTAAGTTCGACCCTCGGCCGGAAATTAAGACTGCGAGGCGTAGTTTTCTCATGTTTCGAAAGTCAAATTTTCAACGATCGCCGCGTTCCCGTCGGCGGGGCGTTTTTCAAGGGTGCCGATAGTGAAAACCTCTTCGCCCGCTTGGGCTAAAATATCACTAACATCCGGCGCGTCGGCGGCGGCGACAATAAGCGTCATCCCGATACCGCAATTATAGACCCGCGCCATCTCCTTGGCTTCAACTTGCCCGGCTCGGGCCAGCCAGGAAAAGACCGGCGGCATGGTCCAGAGGTCTGCATCCAACCGGGCATGACACGTCTCGGGTAGAATGCGGGCGAGGTTTTCCGCCAATCCACCGCCGGTAATATGGGCAAGCCCTTTAACCTTGCCCGTTCCGATCGCCTTGAGACAGCTCGCCACATAGATGCGGGTCGGTGTTAGCAAGATGTCGGCAAGAGATGTGTCCGTGGAAAATGGGGCCGGGGCCTCTATGTCGGAGTTGGTGTCGGCAAGGATCCGATTGACCAGGGAAAATCCGTTGGAATGAACACCCGAAGCTCCCAACCCAAGTACGATGTCGCCTGGTTCGATACTATTGCTCGGCAGGACAGCCCCGCGTTCGACGGCGCCGACGGAAAATCCGGCAAGGTCAAAATCGCGGCCATGGTAGAGGCCAGGCATTTCGGCTGTTTCGCCACCGATAAGGGCGCAGCCCGCCTGCTGACAACCTTCGGCGATGCCCTCAATCACCTCACGGGCAATGGCGATATCGAGTTTTCCGGTTGCGAAATAGTCGAGAAAGAACAGCGGCTCGGCGCCTTGAACAATTAAGTCATTGACGCACATTGCGACGAGGTCAATGCCAATTGAACGGTGAGAATTGGCAGCAAGGGCGAGCTTAAGTTTGGTGCCGACACCGTCGGTGGCGGCAACCAGGATCGGGTCCTGATAATTGGTTGCGGCGAGGTCGAAAAGGCCGCCAAAACCACCGATACCACCGAGAACCCCCGGACGGTTAGTGGCGTTAACTGCGGGTTTGATCGTCTCGATCAGAGCATTGCCTTGGTCGATATCGACCCCGGCCTGTTTGTATGTGGAGGCGATGCTTGCTCTCCTTGACAGATAAGCGGCTTGACGAAAGGGGGGTGACGCCCCCAGATGCCGGGTGCATAGTTGTTTTTCAACCAATTTTCAACGCTTATGACTATGGCGCCAAAATGGGAACTTTTGAGAGTGTCTAATTTCGGTTCAAAATTTGTGACGTATAGATTGTCGTATGGAATGTTGAGGTGCCGAATGTGGCGTGTATTTGCCCTTGCCGCCCTATGTGGCCTGATTTGGTCGGGGCCCGTTGCCCCGGCGCTGGCCCAGGACGAGAACTCCGTCTATTTGGTTTCGGGAATTTCGGTTGATGTCACGGCGGCAACGGCTGCCGCCGCACGGGAACAGGCGCTTGATGATGGCCAGGCGCGGGCCCTTATTTTGATGACCCGGCGTTTAACCCGAGCAACGGATTGGCCTCGTCTGCCCTCAACCCGGCCAGAAGATGCCGAGCGTTTTGTGCTCGATTTTGAGATTGAAGACGAGCGAAGCTCCGACGTTCGATATCTGGCGACAATCAAAGTACGGTTTCGCCCCGATGCGGTGCGCGACCTTTTGCGAAGCTCAGGCATTCCTTTTGTCGAAACAGCATCATTGCCGGTGGTCGTTGTGCCGGTCCTGCGGCGGGGTGGCGAGGACCTCTTGTGGGAAGAAGATAATCAGTGGCGGGATGCTTGGTCGGGACTGCCCGGTGCCGCCGGGCTGGTGCCACTATTGGCGCCGTTCGGTGATATTTCAGATATTCAGTCGGTGTCGGCGACCGATGCCCAGCGCGGGGACCGGACCAGCCTGGATCGACTAGCAAGAAATTATGGCGCCCAAGATAGTCTGGTCGCTGTCGCGACCTTAAGCGGCGGCGATCGTCCGAACGTTGATGTCAGCCTGACGCGGGTCGGTGCGACGCGCCAATCGCCGATTAATTTTACGGTGCGGGCGGCTTCGGGGCAGGGGGTCGGCTCTTTGCTACGCGAAGCGGCGACCACCGCTGCGGCACGAATGCAGGATGCGTGGATTGCCGCCAACGCCCCTCAATTTGGCCGCGAACAACGGATGATGGTTGAAGTTCAATATGATGGATTGGCCGGCTGGGTTGCGGTCAATGAAAGACTGGGTCGGGTCGCCGCGGTGACAAGGTCACAGGTGCGCATGCTAAGCCGACGCACGGCGCAGATCGAGATATCGTTTGCTGGAAATTTTGACCAGCTATCGACCGCCATTGCTCAGGTGGGGCTGAGTTTGACGAGGCCGAGAAAACAACCGGAGCGACGTCAGTTTGGGGCACGCCAACCTGTTTCCCAGAGTTTGCCGGTCCTAGAGCTGGCGGCTCGTTTGTAGCGGGAGACTGAACGATGGTCACGCAAAACGATCAAGACGACGCGCTCAGCGAAGAGGGCATTAAATCGGCGCCGAGCCCGGCACCAACCCTTGTTTCTTCGCTAAGTTCGGGGCGGCAATGGCTGTTTTGGTCCATCTTTACCGTCGTCTTCATTTTCTTGCTCTACACGCTTCGCTCGGTTCTCCTGCCCTTTGTCGCGGGCATAGCGATCGCCTATCTACTCGATCCAATTGCCGATAAATGCGAGAAACAAGGGGTCGGGCGGGCCTGGGCAACCCTTGGCATTCTGTTTGGTGCACTACTGGTTTTTATCGCAACTTTTATCCTGCTGTTCCCGCTGCTCCAGGGTCAGGTTCTCGCGGTTGCCGAGCTGGCGGTCGAATATTCCGAGAAGGCGCCCGGCCTAATTGAACGGGTCATGGCGGTGCTGCAGGACCGGGTTTCACCCGAAGATATGGCGCGGTTGCGCGAGGGGATGGGGGCAATTATTGGGCAAATCGCCGGCGGGTTGAGGAATATGGTTGTCGGCATTATTAGCGGTGGACTCGCTTTTATCAGCCTGATGTCGCTGGTCTTTATTACGCCGATTGTCGCTTTTTACCTTATTCGAGATTGGGACAAATTGGTCGAGACTCTTGATGGGTTGTTACCTCCGGACCATGCGCCGGAAATTCGCGCCCAGATAACCAAGATTGATAAGAAGCTCGCCGGATTTATCCGAGGCCAGACAATGGTCGCGGCGATACAGGGCGTTTTTTATGCCGTTGCCCTGACGATGGTCGGTCTCGATTTCGGCTTGGTCATAGGAGTTGGCGCCGGGCTTGCCTCGTTCATTCCCTTTGTCGGTTCAATCGGCGGTTTGATCGTCTCAGTGGGCATGGCCATTTTTCAGTTTGGCGAGGTTGTACCGGTGCTCATCGTCGCGGCGATATTCTTTGCCGGACAGATTATTGAAGGAAATTTTCTGACGCCAAAACTGGTCGGCGATCAAGTAGGGCTGCATCCGGTTTGGATGATTTTCGCGCTACTGACCGGGGGCGCGTTGCTCGGTGTTCTGGGCATGCTGTTGGCCGTCCCCATTGCCGCCGTTATCTCGGTGTTAGTTGAATTTGGTGCGGAGCGGTATCGCAATAGCGGCCTCTATCAGAACGGAAACAATGCCGTTTCTGCGGACGATGCTGACTAAGTTTGCCAGCTGATATGCGCCAGCTTCCACTCGATCTCGGTCACCGTCCCGCCCTTAACCGTGAAGACTTCCTCGTCGCGCCGTGCAATCGCGATGCCGTCGCTTGGGTCGATAAATGGCCCAATTGGCCTGGGCCGGGCAAGCTCGGGGGGCTGATCCTGTGGGGGCCAACGGGTAGCGGCAAAACTCACCTGGCTCATGTGTGGCGCCAGAATAGTAAAGCGCTAGCCTTGACTGTCGGTGATTTGAGCGAAACAAACGTCGCCGATTTGCTCGGCGATGCTGCCCATGTTTTGGTTGAAGATTTTCTGTCTGAATCTGGCAAAACGAAGTCGGCGGAAATTTGTTTATTCAATATCCATAATCACTTGTCCCGGGTTGGTGGGTCGTTGTTGGTAACCGGGACAATGCCGCCGGCCCGCAGTGCCCTTACTTTGGCGGATTTGCGCTCGCGGCTTAATGCGTTTAGCGCGGCGCCTATCCGCGAGCCCGATGATCGGTTGATCGAGGCCGTTCTGCTCAAATTATTTCGCGATCGTCAGCTTAATGTCGGAGAAGACGTAATTGCCTATTTGTTGGCTCGCATGGAGCGGTCATTTGCCGCCGCCGCTGCTCTGGTGGAGGCGCTTGATAAGGCTGCGCTGGCCAATCATCGCCAGGTGACCAAGCCGTTGGCTCGCAGCATTATGGAGCCCTAGTTGCTGGCGATTTCCACGCGAACCGGTACTTCGTCGCGCAACGAGATATCGTCGACCTTAGTCAATTCATTCTCGGCAATTATCGCCCGCAAAGTGTTGGCGTATGTGAGGCCGCTATCCGAATACATTCCCAGTGCCTCTGCCAGGCGGTAACCGTCGAGGCGGCCATCGGCCTGGCGCATGACAGCGCGTTCTTCGCGGAATTCTAAATAGGCATCATCGGTGTTCAGGTTAAGAATATAGGCGCGGGTGGAGGCAAGTGGCGTCGCATAACGTGTGTTTTCGTTGCCGGAAAAAGCGGCTCTGCGACCCCGTGGGCGCAAGCCGTCACCATCGCGCCATTGACCGAAAAGCCCATTTTCTCCGGTTGCCAGCCGCGACGTCGCATATCCGCTTTCATAGGCTGCTTGACCCAAGGCCATCGAAACCGGCACAGCATCAACTCTGAGGAAAAGTTCCTTCAGGTCTGCCGATGAGAGTTCCGGGGTGAATGCCTTGCCTTTATCCGGCGCCTCAATAACGCCGTAGGTGGCCGCGATCCCACCGAGACGGGCCAGTGTTTCCGGGCTGCTCGGGCGGCCGACGGATCGGTCTTCCATATAGGTCAGGAGCAAATGCCTATCGGTTGTGACCTCCTCGTTGACCACGAGGATAAGGGGTAAAATTGCTCGAAAAAATAGGTTTTTCTTCGACGTGGCATCAAGCGCATTTGACCATGATTCGGGAATTTCAGAGACGAAAACCGGCGGCACGCCAGCGTTTGAATCGCGCCAGTGATGGGCGTCAAAATTAATTGTGTCATAAAATGTTTGCAGTTCATTGAGTGAGCCCACATCCAGCCCTACCACATCATGCAGGTCATATCTGTGGCCCTGCGCCGGCATCGAAACGGTGGTCGCCGGTTGCGTTAATCTGATTGGTTGAACAAGTCCGGATGCCCGCAGTGTCCCGGCGCGCGCTGGTGGTACTGGTATCGCAGATCCTTGGCGGCTGACCTCTTGAGGGCGCGCGCCATTTGGGGTGGTCGCAATAGCGGTGGCCCCATAGGGGCCGGTATAAAGCGTGGAATAAATGAACAAAGCGGCCGAGAATACCACGGCAACAAGCGATGCCGCCAAAATCTTGGACATGTTGGGTTCCCCTCCCCAGGGCGTCTCCCGCCAACGGGACCGCCAATATTGCCAGTGGGCCACGCCAGATGGCCCATTTTCTTATCGCCAATTTCTTATCGCCAATGTGCCCTTATGAATTTTGTGGGCATCTCTTAGTTATCCACAGTATAGGCAGACTTATCCACAATCTCAAGCAATCAGTTTTGCGCGCGCCCGAACCCGCCTGTACAAAGGGCAACTGGGGTTTCACGAGTTTGAGGGGCAGGGCATTATGGGCGACGCATTTTGGAAAACTGGGCGGCAGGCTGGACGGAAACTTGGCCTCAAGCACGGGCTGGGGAAAGCGGCCCTGACGATCTCGGCGATTTTGGGCGTTGGTTTGCTCTCAAGTAATTGCGCCCGGAATGGCGGCCTGGACAGTGATAGTTTTTCCGGCCCACCGGCGGGGAAATACATGGTGACCGCCGCCAATCCCCTGGCCGTGGAAGCGGGTGCCGCGGTGCTGGAAGCGGGTGGCACTGCCGCCGATGCGATGATAGCCGTTCAGTTGGTGCTTAATTTGGTCGAGCCACAGAGTTCGGGGATCGGTGGCGGCGCATTCGCTCTCTATTACGATGGGGCAGCGGGCCAGTTGACCGCTTATGACGGCCGTGAGACGGCACCAATGGAGGCGGGCGAAGATCTCTTTCTCGACGCGTCGGGAGAAACGGTCGGATTTTGGGATGCTGTGGTCGGGGGCCGGTCCGTCGGGACACCGGGGACGGTGGCGTTGATGGCGGAAATTCATAAACGTCATGGTGTCGCTGCTTGGGCCGATTTATTTAAGCCGGCAATCGAGTTGGCGGAGAACGGCTTTGAAGTTTCACCGCGCCTTGCCGGCATGTTGACGGGTACCGGTGCGGAACGCTTGGCGACCTATGCTACGGCGCGAGATTATTTTTTCCCCAATGGCACGCCGTTGGCGGCAGGTGAATTACTGAAAAATCCAGACTTTGGCGAGACGCTGCGTGCGATCGCCGCCGGTGGGCAGGCGGCATTCTATAACGGCCCCATTGCGGCCGATATCGTTGCGGCCGTTCGCGGCGCATCGGGTAATCCGGGGCTCCTTGCGGCGGCCGACATGGAGGCTTACCGGGTCATAATGCGCCAGCCGGTTTGTCACTCTTATCACGAAAACACCGTATGCGGCATGGGGCCACCAAGTTCCGGGGCACTGACCGTTGGTCAGATTTTGGGAATGCTCGAGCAATTCGACCTCGCGTCGATGGCGCCGCAATCGGCCGAGGCCTGGCATCTATTCGCTGAAGCGTCGAAGCTCGCCTATGCTGATCGTGGTCGATATATGGCCGACAGCGATTATGTGTCGGTGCCGGTTGAAGGCCTATTGGATGCCGACTATCTGCGCTCAAGGGCAGCTCTCATCGATCTTCAAACTGCGGGCGAGACGCCGGTCGATGCCGGTCATCCGCCGTCCAAGACCGCCCTTGACTTTGGTGATGATGTTTCTCGGGAATTACCCGGAACCAGCCATATCGCCATTGTTGATGGTTGGGGAAACGCGATATCGATGACGACGACCATTGAAAGCGCGTTTGGCTCCCAGGTGATGGTGCGCGGGTTTTTGCTAAATAATGAGCTTACCGATTTTTCCTTTCGAGCCGAACGGGACGGCGCACCTGTCGCCAATCGTGTTGAGCCGGGAAAACGCCCGCGTAGTTCAATGGCGCCGACGATCGTGTTTGGACCGGACGGCGGTTTAAAATTGGCTATTGGGTCGCCCGGTGGCAGCCGCATCATCGAATATGTAGCCCAAAGCTTGGTCGGTATTCTCGATTGGGAGATGGATATTCAGGCGGCAATTTCCATGGGCCATGTCGCAAATCGAAATGGTGGCACCGATCTTGAGGAAGGGACCGGCGCGGCAGGGCATGCGGCGGAGCTCGAGAGCCTCGGGCACGAAGTCACGATACGGCCGATGACCAGTGGTTTGCACGGTATTTTGGTCACCCCCAGCGGTCTTTCCGGTGCCGCCGATCCTCGCCGGGAAGGGATTGTTGCGCGCAATTAGGTTTTCGCTCACTTTTTGGGGCTAAGGCGCATCAATATGTCTCCAGGTATGCGGCAAATTGATGCCTGTGGATGATTCGTTATATTTGTCAAATTATTTTGCGTGTTTTGTCTGGCATTAATCCCGTTGGCCGCTATAGTGCGCGCCGCAAGGTCGACCTGGCAGTCACTTTCACGACATAACTGGCGGTTTACAGGCAGTTTGTTGCGATGGCTTTGGTTGGCTTACGCTTTAGTTTGTGCGCTGGGTTGCGGAAAACATGCCACACGGGTGCTCTCCAGAAACCTTGTTCTGCCTAAATATTGGGCAGGTCGCATGTTGCACGTCGAACAGTTAGGCAATCGATCGTACCCTGAGTTGCAATCCCCCCTGAAATTCGGTGGTTTCACACTTGGCACGGTATTTGCTTTGATTGGTACGTCATAGGTTGGGATTGCGGCGGGTTTGGGGTTAATGCCCGATTACTCGGCGCTGATATTTATTTTGGAAGGACATAGAATGTTCAATAAGTTGTTGTTGGTTGCGGCGACGGCGCTGCCGCTGACGATCGGTACGACCGGTGCCGCCTCGGCAAAAGGTCTACTGGATAATTTCGATATTGGCGCTTTTTCTGCCAATATTAGTGTGATCACAGATTATGCGTTCCGCGGTTTGTCGCAGACGAACGAAGCCGCAGCGGTTCAGGGCGGTATCGATTGGGAGCGTGGCCTCATCGGCGAAGACGGCCTGCTCGGTGTCTATTTGGGAGTCTGGGGTTCAAATGTGAACTTCGTCGGAATGACCGAGTCCGCTGAGATTGATTTGTACGGCGGGTTTGCCGGCGAATTTATGAACTTCTCCTACGATATCGGACTTCTCTATTATTATTATCCTGGTGCCACCGATGACCTGGAGCTCGATTTTCTCGAGACTTATGGCTCCCTTGGCTATGATTTCGGCTTCGCTCAGGTAACAGGCGCGATCAATTATTCCTCTGATTTCTTTTTGGATAGCGGAGAAGCCATCTATTATCAGGCTGATATCTCTGTGCCGCTGCCATTTGGCGTTACCGCCGGTGCGTTGGTCGGATATCAGAACATAGAGGAAAATGATTTCTTCGGCCTCCCCGATTATTTGACCTGGGGTGCCAGCGCCGATCTTGATCTTGGAACCATCCATTCTAGATTGGGCGGCATGGCGGTAGGCGTCTCCTATACAGACACCAATATCGACGATTTCCAGTGTGGCGGCGGTCAGATTTGTGACGCACGCTTCATGTTGGGTGTATCTGCTGAAATCGGTGTCGGCGAAGAGTCCTAAAACTGGGCCCTGTCCGTTTGGACAGCTGACATACTTTCGAATTGATCGGCCTCTCGTATCACGCGGGAGGCCGATTTTTTTTGTCTAGGTTTCGCCCTCGTGAAATTCCTCGTAGTGAGGATATGTGTTGGCCATATACCATTTGTAAAAATCCCAATAAGATTCATCGGGATATTGGGGCGGGTTGTCCGGCCCGTGACAGGTTGGCAGGCAGGTGGCAATCGGCTCGAAATCGGGATTGACGAAACAGGCAACCGAATAGCGGTCCTGCGCCTTTGGCGGGATCACCCGATGGGGTGTTGCCCGAAAACGACCATTGCTCCACCGTTCAAGAAATTGGCCGGTATTTAACAAAAGACAGTCATATAACTTGGGGGGACGGAACCAAACCCCTTCGGTATCAAGAATTTCCAGCCCATCGACATCGGTCTGGGGTAAAAATGTCATGAAACCGGTATCAGCATGGGCCCCCAGGCCGAATTCATTGTCACCTAACTCAGCCACTGGCGGATAATGAGCCATCCTGAAATAGGTGTAGCTGGTTTCGCCAAAATGCGGGGCGAAATAATCTTCGTTCAAGTCTAGGGCGAGGGCCCAGATCGGTAGCATTTGTTTGCCCAGCGCCGTTATGTCGGCCATGTATTCGAGCACGGTTTCGCGAAATCCGGGTAAACCGTCGGGCCATTGATTTTTCGCGTAAAAGCGCTTTCCCGCTTGAGCGTGAGGGTTTTCCGGGCCGAATTCGGTGGCGAACACCATTGTTTCGTTGCTGTCATATTTGGTGTTCTTGTTATAGGTCGAATGCTTCGGCAGGGTTGCACCGGGTTGCACGTAGCCGCGTTGGTTCTGGTTAACCTTCAACGCCAGCTTTCCTTCCATTGGTAAAGAATGAAAGCGCTCGGTTTCGGCAAAAATTCGGTCGATCAATTGTTGGGGTACACCATGGTTTCGAACCGCCATGAAGCCGATATTTTCACAAGCAAAGCGCAATTCTGCGGCGAGTTTTTCTGTTGCCCCGGGTTTGCCGGCACGAAACTCGGCGAGGTCGAGAATGGGTAGATCCCTTGTCTCGGCCGTCCCCTCTGCCGTTGTGACATCAACTGTTTTGAGATTCATGGCGTGCTCCTCACATTTGACCTACAGGGTCCTGAGATACGCGACCAATGCGCTCAGGTCTTCCTTCGTCATGCGGTTATAGTAATGAAATCCCATGGGGGGCATTAAGTGCCGCCCGTCGGGACGCCCGCCTTGGGTGATTGCTGTAACGATATCTTGGTCGGACCAAGCGCCAATACCGAAATCGGAGTCGCCTGCCCTAATATCGGCGGAGATCGATACACCCCACGGTCCAGGGAACTCCTGTCCTCCGGCGGCGGTCAAATCTTTCAGTTCTAGGTGGCCATCTTCGCCGCGCGGGGTGTGGCATTCGATGCAATGTCCAACCGGACCGGCGAGGTAAGCGCCATATTCGGCAGTCGTGTCCTGTGGAACGTCGACTACGCGATCCACCTGCGGCCCGTAGGACTCTGGCAGTGGTACTATATAGTCGGACGCGGCGACTTCATTGGACACAGGCTCAACGCTCATCATCAGGTAGGACGCGATGGCATAGGCGTCGCTATCTGAAAGATCGCGATAAAACTCAAATGGCATTGGCGGGCCGATCAGGCTGCCATCGGGGCGCACTCCATTGCGGATTCCATCGACGATTTCATCGATCGACCAGTTGCCGATACCGGTCTTCATGTCGGGGGTGATGTTCGAGGCGATAGCGCCCAGGTCCGGAAACGGCTGGCCGCCGGCCAGGGTCAATTCGGCGATTTCTCCGTCGGGGCCCTTGGGTGTGTGGCAGTTGCCGCACCCGGCAATGCTGGTGACCAAATATTCACCCCGGGCAAGCTCGGCGGCGACCTCGCGACCGCCATCCATCTCGTCATGCTGGCTTGCCGTGCAACCGGCAATACTCAGTAAGAGGGTCGAAAATGCGAGACTTCTAATCGAAACTCCAGACATCGAACATCCCCTATATATCCGTAAAAATTACTAACGAGGGATACTAACCGAGTTGCAAGCTGGACGGCCAGCGCGAAATTTTATCTATTTCTTCATGGGTTAGACGGTGTCGCGCCCGTCTTTGCTCAGTTTTAGCAGGTTAAAAACGAGGTCGTAAAACGGCGTTGGGACACCTAACTCAGCGCCTGCTTTTGCCAAATATCCGGCAAGCCAATCGAGTTCGGTACGATTGCCAGCATCCAGGTCCATGGCCAGTGACGTGGTCATCCCAAAAGGGAGTTTGTCAGTAAAACTCATGCGCTCGTTTGGAACCTGATCGTCCAAGGCGACCCCCTTTGCCCGGCCGATGGCGAAGGCTTCGGCATAGGCTTGAGCCAGCAGGGCTCTTGTTTTTGGGGCCTCGCGCACCGCACCGATAGGCTGACGGGCCAACGCCGTTAGACTGGTGGTACCGGCTATGAGGATAAATTTGAGCCATAATAGCCGGCTTATGTCGCTCGATAGCTCCGCTTCAATGCCAGCCCCTTCCAGCCTATCGCGAAGCTGTTCGGCGCGTTTGGTGGTTTTTCCGTCGAGTTCGCCGAACCGGATGCGTGCAAAATCGCCGCCATGGGCAATAACGCCGGGCCGGGCAATGAACGAGGAGATTTCTGCGACCCCGCCAAAGACATGATCGGGTCCAAATATGTCCGCCAGATCATCTTCTGCACTGACACCGTTATGCAGCGAAACGATAGCGGTTTCCGGGCCGATCAATGGCTGGCAAGCGTCGGCGGCCGCCGGTAAATCCCATAATTTTGTCGTGAATAAAATATAGTCGACTTGGCCGATCGTTGCCGGATCGTCGGTTGCCTGAACCTCGGGCAGGTGGAGGTCACCAAGGGGGCTTTCGACTTTTAATCCATCGGCGCGCATTGCCGTTAAATGCTCACCACGAGCAATAAAATGGGTGTTATTTCCGGCCTCTGCCAACCGGGCGCCAAAATATCCGCCGATACCGCCACTGCCCATAATCGCAAATTTCATTGTCCTGCCTTTTTATGCCTTTGTTTCGCCGTGCCGCCCGGTCTCTGTCACAAAACTGGTCTCTAGCACGAAATTTGCCAATTTTGGAACCTGAACGCCAGATGAACGAGGGTTTCAGAAATCGTTCAGCCGCGCTCGGCCATTATACAGGCATATCGAGCCACGAGGGTCGAGCCACGAGGACGGGAATAGGAGGCCAACATGGCCAAGAAATTATTTATAGCATCGGTTTTCTCAGCATCATTAATGGCGGCGGCGGCATTTGGTAGCGCGCCTGCTGCGGCAGAACATTTTGGCACGAGCGGTGGAAGCTGCAGCTATGGCGGTTCGACGCTCAATGCCGGAACATTACTGGGCGGCGCTCTGGGCGGATTTGCCGGGTCGCAAATTGGCGGCGGCAGTGGCCGGCTTGCGGCAACGGCGCTGGGCGTATTTCTCGGCTCGGCAATTGGTACCGGCGCAGGGTCCGGCTGCCAGTCCGCGACGGCCCCCCAATACCAGCCTCAGTATCAGCCGAATTATCAACCCAGACGCCAAACACGTCGTCATACCCGGCGCCATCGCCACAACAAGAATGCGAGTTTCCGGGACAACTCGTCATATTACTATCAACAGCCGACCCGAATTGCCGCACCGCCGAGCTTTGTCACACCGGTGATGGATATTCAGGAAGAGGGTCTCTGTCGGGAATACACGTCCGAGGCGGTGATCGGCGGCGAATTGCAGCCGGTATTTGGCACCGCGTGCCTCCAGGATGACGGGTCTTGGCGCATTGTCAGCCAGGAATACAGCCAGGAATATCGCTAGGCGACATTATTCTACCATTCTTCCTCCCAAACAGACTTTAAGCCTCCGGCAATTAGCCGGGGGCTTGTTTTTGTCCGGGCCATATCCGATCATCGCGCCCTAAAAAATTTATGGGGTTGTGGCAGATGGCTGACTATCTAACGACATTGGCTGAATTTATTGAAAACGTACAGGTGTCTGATCTGCCCGACGAGGTGATTGAGCGGACAAAGTTGGTGCTTGCCGACAGTGTCGCGGCCATTGTCGGTGGCGCTGCAGAGCCGGAAATGCAGGCCCTGACCAAGCGAATGGTCGGTGAAGGCGGGAGTGGCTCGGCCACCGTGATTGGACGAGGGCTAAAAACCGACCCGGCCAAGGCGGCGTTTCTGAATGGCGCCGCCGGAACGTTTTTGGAAATGGATGAAGGCAATCAATATGCGCGGGGCCATCCCGGCATTCATGTTGTCCCTGCCGTTCTTGCCGATATTGAGGCCGGTTCGAGCAATGATTTTTCGGATTTATTGGTTGCGGTCGCTCTTGGCTATGAGGTCGGGTCGCGGATCGGAATCGCCTGTAAAATCCGTATGTCGATGCACCCGCACGGAACCTGGGGCACTGTCGGCGCGGCTGTCGCGCTGGCCAAGTTGAAAGGGTGGGGGGCATCCCAAATTTCTGAAATTATCAATGTGTCGTCGACCTTGGGGCTGGCGACGAGCCGCAAAACGATGCTCGAAGGTGGGACCGTGCGCAATGTTTACGCCGGTATTTCCAATCAAATGGGTTTTATGGCGCGCGACCTCGTCGACGCCGGGTTTACCGGCGAGCGGGACGGATTGGCGACGGTTTTCGGTCGGGTCATCTCCGACAGCTTCGAACCGGCAGAAATGATCGACGATCTGGGGGACCGGTGGGAAATTGCGCGCAATTATTTTAAACGCCATTCCTGCTGCCGGTATAATCATGGTGCCCTCGATGCGTTGGCAAAAATTTCCGGGGACCGGGACCTTCTGCCGCAAGATATTGAGCGGGTCGAGGTGCAGTCTTATTCTCTGGCCGCCGAACTCAGCGACCAAAGCCCAAAAAACACCCTGGCGGCGAAATTTTCCCTACCCTTTGCGATCGCCAGCACGATCGTACATGGCAGTAGCGGTGTTCTCAGCTTCACTTGGGACGCAGTACGCGATGACGAGGTGCAAAGCTTGGCTAAACGCGTGACGGTTGTTGAAGACCCCGCGCTAACGGCAAAAATGCCGGCTTACCGTCCGGCCAAGGTAACGGTCCAATTTAGGAACGGCACTTCGGCGGTGGCTGAAACCCTGACCAACAAGGGCGATAGCGAGGATCCATATAACGCGAGCGATTTGGAAGAAAAATTCATCGAGCTAACGTCGCGTCTCTGGTCACGGGATCAATCCGATGCCGCCTATGCTGCCGCAGTGCATGGTGAAGGTTCTGTCGAGGCTATGTTTACCGCTCTGTCGGCGGCTTAACGCGGCCAAGTTGGCGCGCCGCCGCCAAACCGGCGAGCCGTCCTAGGGTCGTCGCGGTGAGCAGGCCGTTGCCCGATAAATAGCCCGAGGGCTCCGGGCCCGAAACACCGCAAGCCGCTCCCCCCCCGGCAAAAAGGTTGGGCAGAGCGCTGCCATCGTCGCGCAGGACCCGCGCATTTTCATCGATCACCAGGCCGCCCTGAGTATGGAATAGAGCCCCTGTGACCCGCACGGCCTTGTATGGCGCCCGCAGCTGCGCTTTGCCGGTGAAATCTCGGCCATAAGGGCATTGCGCTGTTCCGGAAATGAAGGTTTCGACTTCGGTTACCGTTTGGCGCATGGCGTCTTGTGGCAGGCCGAGCGTTTCGGCCAGGGCTTCAATCGTGTCGGCGGTCTTGATGGCGCCACTTGCCTTGGCTTGAATGTAGTCGGCGAACTCGGCCATTGGTGCCTCGCGCGCCTCGTCATAGATACACCAGGCGGCATGGGCGGGCTGGCGCAATACTTCGGCGGCCTGCTCTGAATACCCCAGATGCTCGTTGGAAAAACGACGGCCAGACTGATTGACTTGAAAGCCGCCTTCCATCATTGGCGCCCAAGAAATAAGAATACCGTGGGGGTGGGCGACGGACCCGTGCCCCTGATACCCCGTGAGGTGGCGCGACGCCGCGCCCAAGGCGGTACCCCAGAGCACCGCGTCCCCTTGATTGCCGGGATGGCCAAAATATAAGGCATCGGCCATTTCCGGAATATGCTCGGCCACCAATTGGGCATTTCCGCCATAGCCGTTGCACGCAAGGATAAGGGCCTTGCAGCCAATGGTTTCCTCGGTGCCGTCGGGGCGGCGAAATCGCAATCCATATATCTGGCCGTTATTATCGGCATAAAGGCCGGTGACATGCGCGTCACAAATGAGATCGACATTTCGCTCGGAGAATTTCGATGTCAGGTCGCCAACTAGATCGACCCCCGCCCGCCGAGGCGGCGCATGCATGCGTAGGCGTGAAAATCCTGGGTAGAGGAACCCTTCGACCAGGGTGAGGTCGATACCCAGGTCCTGGGTCAGCCAATCCACCGTCGGGCCGGAGATTTGCGCAACCGCGCGCACGAGCGCTGGGTCCGCCCTGTTTTTGTTTTTGCCCATCAGATCGGCGATCAGCAATTCTGCCGTGTCGTTGATACAAGCTGCGGCTTGGATCGCGGTTCCAGCGGCCGGGATCATGCCGGCGGACAAAGATGTGCTGCCCGCAGGAACTGGGTCGCGTTCCAGAACCAGGGTTTCGATGCCCGCTTGGGCGGCGCTGAGCGCGGCAATGGCGCCACATGCGCCCGCGCCGATTACGGCCAATTCGACGGTGACCGGGAACGTGGTGTTTTCGGCAGGTAGTATGGTCATTTGTCTCGTTCCTTGGGGCACGCAAG
This sequence comes from Alphaproteobacteria bacterium, assembly GCA_021774575.1. Classification (GTDB taxonomy): domain Bacteria; phylum Pseudomonadota; class Alphaproteobacteria; order UBA6615; family UBA6615; genus JAJFIX01. Next base: position 166,199 of record JAJFIX010000009.1, read on the forward strand.
GGGGTGCGCAAGTTTGCTTTGATCTCCGGGGTTGTTCCCCCTATACCAGCCTCCTATACCAGTTCAGCGTATATTTGGCCCGATGATGTATCTGGGGGAAGGTTCGGGATGGCGAAGAAGAGCATGACAGAGCGGCTTGTCCGCCGCGTGTACTATAAATATTTTGCCCGTAATCTGTTGTACGAACTGCAGATGCGCGCCCGCACGGACTCGGCCGATTATGTGCAAAACTTCATGGGCGAAGCAGTCATCCTAGAACGCCACGAAGACTTGTTGCGCCATGCGGTGGCTCAGGCACCGGGCGACGGGTTGGTGCTCGAATTCGGTGTTGCTAGCGGAACGTCGATCAATGTCATTGCCGATGCGACGGAAAGGTCGGTTTTCGGCTTTGATAGTTTTGAAGGACTGCCTTGGGCCTGGGGCGGCGCGCTGGAACTCACGGGCGCATTCTCCAAAAAGGGCGCCGAACCTAAAGTGCGGTCCAATGTCGAGCTGGTAAAAGGCCTGTTTTCCGACACGATCGCCCCCTTTGCCGCCGATCACCTCGGCCAAATTGCCTTGCTGCATGTTGATTGCGATTTATACCGGTCGACGGTCGATATTCTTGACGGGCTCGGCGACCGGCTGGTGGCGGGCAGTGTCATATTGTTTGACGAATATCTGAATTACCCAGGTTGGCGGCACCACGAATACAAAGCTTGGCAGGAATTTGTGAAGGCCCGCAGCGTGACCTATGAGTACCTCGCTTTTTCCGCTCGCGACGGTAAGGCGCTGGTGAAAATCACCAATATCAAGGTCTAAAACGCGCGCTTAGAATATGCCGTTGGGCCTTGCCTGCAGCAGTACGCGGTATTGCATCGACGAAGAAAATTTTTGCTAGGCGCTTATGAGCCGCGACCTTGGACAGACAGAGATCGATGAGGGTCTGCTCGCCAATTGAACCGGCGGGAGTTCGTACGACGGCGGCAACTGGCACCTCGCCCCATTTGGCGTTGGGTAACCCGAAGACGGCGCAATCGGCGATATCGGGCTCAGCATTTAAAATGGCTTCTAGCTCGCCGGGGTAAATATTCATTCCTCCGGAGATGATTAAATCTTTTAGCCGACCGGTGAGGGTAATCTGTCCATCGGTTTCAATGCGTCCTAAGTCACCGGTCCAGCCCCACCCGTCGTCGGATTTAAAAAAAGCCGATGTTTCTTCCGGTGCGTCGAGATAGTGACTCATCAGGTGGGGACCTCTGGTCGCAACCTCGCCAATCTCCCCTTGGTCGGCTGGAGTACCGGGGGCGCGAAACACAGAAATATCGATGTACGGGCTTGGGGCCCCGGTTGCGTCCGGAGAGATAGCGCGTTGTGCCGGGCTTTGGGACAAGAGATGGCCCGTCTCGGTACTGCCATAGGCCCGATATAGTGCCACTTGCGGCAAAAACTCTTGGGTCTGGGCAATGAGGTCTTCTGGAAGCGGCGCGCCGCCGCAGGCGATCAAGCGGAGTGTACGCAATTTGGACGAAGAAAATTCCGGGTCGTCGAGCAGCATACGCAATTGTGTCGGGACGACAAAGGCGCATGTAATACCCAAATCTTCGACCAATTGTGCGAATTGATTTACCTGCCAACGAGCGATCGGGACACATGCGGCACCGGCGTGCAGAGCAGGCTGGAACCAAGAAAACAGTCCGGCCGCATGGCACATCGGCGTGGTCACCGCAGCGATATCGTTTGCGGTCAGGCCAAAATCTTGCGCCGAGGCCAGGGCCGAGACGGCGCGGGCGCGATGGGACGAAATGGCGCCTTTGGGTCGGCCGGTTGTTCCCCCTGTATAATTGATGGCAAAGGCCTGGTGCGGATCGACAGATCGCGCCAAAGGGTCGATGTGCTTAGGCGTAAAAAAATTAGTATAGGCTTGGCTTTGGGCCGTTTGATCATGTCCGACGTCCAGTCGGATTACCTGGGGCTCGAGGCCCGAACGTTCGCACAGATCGAGGCACGGCGGGTCGGCGACTAAAATATCCGGGTCGGTTTGGGCTAAAATTTGCGCGACTTCATGTGAGCTCGCCCGAGGTGAAATATGGACTGATAAGCCGCCAGCCCGCACCATACCAAGAAAAGTGATCGCATATTCGATTGAGTTACGACACATGATGGCCGCGACCGGGGCGTGCTCCGCCCTAGCCACATTCGTTGTTAACGCATGGGCAAAGTGATTGGCCGCATCGTCATAGGCGCGATAACTATATTTTCTTTGCTCGCTGATTATTGCCATCGCGTCGCCCTTTGTCTGGGCAAGGCGGGCGATGACGTCGGAAAAAAGCTCGGCGCTGTCGGCGCTACTTGGCATGATCGGTGGCATCTCTCGATTTTAAATCGGCGAGATTTTTCTCGGCCAACTTGGTTTGGCGTAGCGCTTGGGCGCGGTCGACGGCCCTGGTTTCCTTCTGGTCGGCCGTCGGCAATGTTTCCCAGGAGTAATGAGCTATTTTCTCATTATCATCGCGGATAGCACGATCCAAGGTCAGGTCACGTTCGTTGGTGCCATCAGGAACGACGACGCGTTTTTCGACGGTTTCGAGGTCGAGCCACCAACGTTTGATCGGATTGCGCCGACCATATCTTAAGAGATCATCGAGCAGGATCAGCGGGCGTCGAGAAAAAGGCAATTTGATTGCCGCCCATAGGGCGAGGCGATGGGTCATCAGCCCTTCTTTGTTAAATGGGCACATTTTCATGCAGCGACCGCAGGCCGACCCTTTGGGATTGGTTACCCGGTATTTCGTGCATTTTTCAACATCGGGTTTCCAGATTTCATAGCCATTATAGAGCACCTTGTCGCCGAACGGGATCGCTTGGGCGGGGCATTCGCGGGCGCATTTTCGGCATTTGGAGCAAAAATCTTGAAGGCCGAAATCGATCGGCTTGTCGACTTCGAGGGGCAGGTCGGTGGTGATGACCGCCGTCTTGTGGCGCGGACCGATAAAAGGATTGAGCACGAGTTCGCCAATGCGACTCAACTCCCCCAGACCGGCCAGCAGCATCAATGGCACCTGCAACACGTCGCCGTCGGCGTTGGAATGGGACTGGGCCGGGTAACCAAGGCGGCGAATATAGTCGGCAACGATTGTCGAACAGGTCGAGCTGTTGAGATAGGCGCGATAGCTGAGGGCGCCGCTCACCCAATCGTCACCCGACGACGCGTCGAGCGTGTCCCAGCCTTGATCAACAACCACCACCACAGCATATTTATGGCGGGTGGTAATCGGCTTTCCGTCGCTGTCGTGGGAATACCAGGCATATTGCGGCATTTCGCAAATGCCCACCATATCGGCGTCGAGAAAATAACAGAGTGACTTGATATGTTCGGCGAGGGCCTTCGGGTCATTCGACACTGGCGCCTTTTCCGGTGCGGGTTCACCGCGGTGGATCGGGACTTGCTTCCAATGAAGGTGACCGATCGCCGCATTGAGCGGGTTTTTGGTAATAAAACGCCGTATTTCCTTGCCGGCTTTTGGGCCGAGATCACCGTAAAAGGCGCGCACAAAAAACCCCGCCCGTTTTGGCACTTGCTTGACTTTGTCGGTGATAAGGGTGGTCGGCTTGTCGACCCGCTTAATTTTCTCCATTGGGTATGAGCCCAAATGCTTCGGGCGCTTTTTTGTCGAAAAAAACCGCATTCTATCGAGCCTCCTCTGAGTTGCAGAGCTGGAATGCGGGATCGAAAACCGCGCTCTATCTCAAGAGAGTGTTATCATATGATATGATATATGCAAAATCACCCGGGGTTATTCTTCGTCCTGAGCAAGGGCGATTGCCCGCTTGTTGAGCTTTTCGAGGCTCTTCCTGAGTGATGCTATTTCGGTGGAACTCAGGCTCGACAGCAACTCGTGGTAACGCGCATTAGCGTGGGGCAACACCTGATGATAGGCGCGCTTGCCTTTTGGCGTCAGGCTGAGGCTGTAGCTGCGCCGGTCTTTAGCGTTCTTTTTACGATGAACGAACCCCCGTTCCTCTAATCGCGCGACGGCCCGGCTGATCGCCATTTTGTCCATGGCCCAGCTATTGATAATTGCAACTGACGTCGCGCCCGGGTCGAGGGCCAGAGTCATCATGACCCGCCATTCGGCGAGGCTAAGGCCGAATTTGATTTCAATTTTTTTGTCGAAGGCACGCCCAATCTGATTTGACAAGACATGTGTTAGGGCCAGAATATTGCCAAGTATCGGATGATCGGCAACTTTTTTGGATGCGGTGGCGGGCCGATTTTTACTTATTTTTGGCAAAGGAGTTGATCCAAATTCTTGCGTGTCGCCTAGGCGATAGCCGAGACCGGCCCATTGCCGTTACCAGATCTGTCACCGTCGCCATCGGCGTTCAAGACTGCGCCGGGACGAAGTCGCGATTTTGGCAGGTTAATGGTCACCTTAGTGCCATTGTTGGGGCTACTCTGTATATCCAACGTACCATCGTGCATTTTGACATGAGATGCGACGAGCGCCAGCCCCAACCCAGCGCCCCCATGACTTCGAGCAAGAGCGCCTTCGACTTGATAAAACGGCTTGGTTAGCTCCGGAATGATATGTTCCTCAATGCCGATACCATCATCGGTAACTTCAATTGTCGGTCGGCCTTCTTTGTTTAAAAATGCATGCAGGGTAATTAATCCGTCCGGAGCGGTAAACTTAACTGCATTGGATAGCAAATTGATCGCGATCTGCCTAATTAATCGTGGATCAGCATAGATGAGCGGTATGTTGTCATCGATTACGCAGGTTGCCTTCTTCGGCAAGTTGGCAATGGTTCCGGCAATAATTTGCTGGCATGTCATGAGTATCTGACCAAGGTCAAACAGTTCTTCACTCAAGCGGTATGTACCTGATTCGACTTTAGAAATATCGAGTATATCATTGATGACAGCGAGCAAATGATGGCCGCTACTCTCGATGTCATTCGCATATTCGGTATATTTTTGGGTGCCGACCGGGCCGAGCTGTTCGGTGCCGATGATTTCTGAAAACCCAATGATGGCATTGAGTGGTGTGCGCAATTCGTGACTCATATTGGCGAGAAATTCCGACTTTGCCCGATTGGCTTCAAGAGCCTGGATGGTCGCCTCCTTGATCGCCTTTTCAGTCTGTTTGCGTTCCGTGATGTCGCGCAATTTATAGACGTTTATCTGGCGGGACGGGGTTGTTTTCCGGGCGTTTGAGGCGCGCTCAGGTAATTGAGACTCGCTCAATATTAGTTCAACAACAACAGGGTGGTCGGTGTCGGTGTCGGGGGCAAGTTCCAGCTCAACAGGGACATGGTGCGATGTAACGTGATTATCGACTTCCTGGATGGCTTTTGGTTCGTCGGCAAATATCGGGTTGCCCGGTTGTGGTAAAATCCCGTCCAAAGACGATCCGGTCATTTGGCCGGGGTCCAATCCTAGAATTTCGGCTGCCGATGCGTTGGCAAATTCGATTTTGCCGTCTGCATCGGTAACGACAATACCTTCGAATGAACCTTCGAAAACCGAATTAATCATCACGGCACGGTTGGTGTTAACCATTTTTTCATGAATAATTTCAACGGCTTGTGTTTCAATTTCGCGAATGAGTTCGGCGGCGAAAATCAATATGATGACCGCCATCCACGCAGCGGTATTCAGGCTGGTCGGGAGTGTTGCCTGCACAATGACGGCGAGGCCCTGGATGAGGGCCAGACTAAAAAATCCGACAATAGCCGCCCTCTGCCAGCTTATGGCCCGGAAATACCAATGAAATAGGAGGGACAAGATCAGGGCAATGGATAGGGTTAAGACTATATCACTTTCCTGAATTGTCCGCTCTTGAATGAGCGACTCGTAGGCCAGCGCCTGGAGAATTGGGCCCGGCAGTATTTTGCCATTGGGTACTGCGTGCCGGTCTCCCAATTCATCGGCGGTCGCGCCAACTATAATTTTTTTGCCGGCAATATCCGGTACATCAAAATTTCCCGTGAGAATATCGGCATATGAAATTTGCGGAATACTGTCCGTATCTATCGAGAAATCGATAAAATACTCGCCGTTAAAAACCGGACGGTCAATGGCGGCAAGCATGACGGCCATTGACGTCGGATAGAGGCCGTCGCTTGGCAGTTGGCTCCTACCGACACTGTCTTGACCCGTGCCGATATTTGCATTTCCCTGGGTGGTAAATTGTCCGAAAAGCTCTAGCGGATTGATTTCAACACGCTCGGAATTGGGTTCTCCTGGGACCGACTCCCGGAGAAAAGACGGCAAAATAACCGTGCCGTTCGACCGCTCCAAGGCGGCGGCGAAGGCCGCGTCGGAACTCGGCGTTGAACTGGCGGAAAATTCGATGGTGAACGCAATTTGCGTGGCGCCAGCCGCGAGAAGTTGATCGACCAACGCACCATGATATTCGCGTGGCCATGGCCAACCGTTTAGCGCCTGAAGACTGGGCGAATCGACTTTGACAACGACGAGGGTCTGGCTGGCCTCGCGTTCCAGAACCCGGAACCGGAGATCAGTCAACGCCCGATCAATGGGCTTGAGCAGCCCGCCGAAAATTAAGCTGCCAACCGCCAAAAAAATAGCGATGGGCAATAGCCACTTTTTCATGTTCGATCTGGTTTCGAGCTCATATTTACTGAGCCCGAGAGACCATATCCTCCTGGATTTGCCTATCTGGATTTGCCCATGACAAACCACCAAAAAACTTGTGGCGGACAAGACGTCCGCCACAAGCGTTTAGTTTAGACTTTATACCGGGTTCAGAACGAAAACTCCAAATAAATCGGCTCTTTCCCGCTTGTGTCCGGCGATCAGAAACCCCTGCCGCCATGGCCGCCGCCACCTTGATCTTCTTCAATGGGGGGGGCAGGCGGCTGTCCGGAACCACCAGGTCTGGGAATGGCATGAGTATTGTAAGCGGCGCCACCGCCGCTGGGATTCTCGCCGACATCGGCGACAAAAGTTGGGGCATTATTGGCGCCGTTATCGATACTGCGACCGCGCTCGCTGTCATCGCCAAGAAACCTGTTTGCCGGGCCATTGTCACCGTCATCATTGCCGCTATTGGAGGCAGAATTCCCCGACCCCTGGCCGGCAGGGTTGTTGTCACGGTCGACGGAATTCCGATTGTCGTCGAGAGTTCTATCCCGTCCGTCGTTATCCAAGGCAACACCTGCAGTTTGACCGGATTCGATCAAAAACTCAGAACCCATGGGCAAAATCTGTGCATCATCATCAATCTCTATCGGGTCTATGACCGCCGGGCCGTGCAAGGCAAACGGGTCAAAACCGGCATCCGGATCATCGTCGATAAACATCACTGCGAGGTCGGAACGATCCCCGGCGCGGTCGGCGCCGCTGCTTGGCTCGGAGACACGGACGGCACCCTCGAAAACGTGAACTTTCGAGCGCTGGTCCTCAACCGTTGTGGTGAATGTCGTGCCTTTAACGACAGCCGTTAAAAACGGCGTGATTACCTGAAAATGCGGGTCGGCTTTCCGATCCACGCTGAGCAATATCGAACCCAGTGAGTGCATGATCGTTGTGCTCAACCCGTCGCGGGCGACGGTCGGCAGGCCCATACGGCTGTTTGGTGCAACAATGATGGTCTCGTTCCCGCGAACCAGCAGCGCCCGGGAATCGTCTGGGGTGACGATCCACATGCCTGGCTCCAAAATGTCGCCGATCTGCATTGTTTCGACTTGTTCAACCGATTCGCTGTTGCCCAGGGAAACGGGAACAATGCCGCTATTCGAAACAAAGGGGCGTCCGGAGATTGCCGCTACTCGCCATTCGTCTTGTGTGTCCGCCACGGCCCGAGAAGTAGCGCCTGTCATCGCCGAAACCACAATAACAGCGGCTGCAAGGCTGGCCTTCATTAATCCAATATTCATGTCAAATACCCTATAAACACTACGCATACTTGCATTGACCAACGGACCCTATCTGGGAACCAAAACCGAGGCCGACTGCCATCATTCACATACGGTGTTAACAAACTGTTAATATAAAAATCGACTGTCGCTAAAATACCTTCTTGGACGTAAAGTACCTGAAATATAGGGGTTTGAGAAGTATTTTCTGAGAAAATTATACAATGAATAATAGTAATGCATAGGATATAGGCAACTGGTATATAAATATGGGCTATACGAAAAATTCGACATAATGAATAATATGCTGAAAAAACAGCTTTATTCTAAGGGCGCTACCCAAATGGGCTATATCAGTTGGTGGTTGTATTCGAGCTGCCTTTGCGGACAGATAAACCCTTTGGGACTGTTGCCCGCGCCGCAGGCCTGCTTTCCATGGGTAAAACACGCTTGATCTGGACCATTTCAGGTAAAGACTCAGGCGCCTCTTTTCTGCTAAGCTGACGCCTCGAATTGTTATGACTTTGGTGGAGGTAGAAATGCCAAAATCATTACGTACCTATCGAGCATCAAACATATTCAGCTTATTTGGTCGGCTTTGTGTTGGCACATCCGCTGTTTTGGCCTTCGCGACGCTGGTTGGACATACCGGTCCGGCAGAGGCCGGGAATTTCAGTATCAGCCTACATTTTGGATCTGGTACCTATTATGCCCGTCAGCATAACAACAGCTTTTATGATATCAGCCAGCGACACGGACGATTTTCCCCGTTCGGTCATTTTCTCGGCACTGAGCGTCACGTGACACACCATTTTGCCTATGGCGGTCAACCAAGGGGTTACTCCCGAGCATTCGGGTATTTCGGCGGGCATTATTTGGGCACAGGTCATGGCAGCGTGGAGCATGATCGTATTCAGGGCGGTATATATGCCTACCCACCGGTCCATGTTCAGCCACAGCGATCCTATCAGCGGCAGGCGGTTGTCCCGTATAGCCCGAGGCCATTGCCGCCGGGAATGGGAATTGCGCCACCGGCCGCGGCTCCTGATTACGGTCGACAACCGACTGCCGCATTGGCGTTGGTTTCAGCCGACGGGCCAATAATTGCGCCGCCCCCGGTGCTCGCCAAAATTACAGTGCCAGCCACGCCTATTTCTGGTGATGCCGGTCTAATTTTTGATTTTTAGCCGATATCGCAATTGCCCCTTGGGGCTTATCCGACCGTTTCCTGGGCGCCGTTGTTTGCGGAGGATTTGACTATTGCTTCGAGGATTTCGACATTGTGGAGTTTTTCGGCGTCGCTGAAGCGGTAAACGCTGTGTCCGGCGGCGACGTCCGCCCATGCATGGAGGTTGGCACGTACTGAATCCGTGGCGTCGAAAGTGCGATAGTGAATTTCCATGTCGACACCCCGCCAAGTTAGGTGCGCTGGCGCCGGGTCGTCGACATTGGTTGTTTCTCTGACTTCCGCCCAGGCTTTATCGCCAAAGACGCTAATGCGCTGATAAAACGGCGTGGTGGCCATGCTGACGAGACTAGCGGTGACCCCCGATGCATATTCAAACTGGATCGCGATGACATCGTTGCCGGGATAGGTCGGTGATCGGTCGGCCATCTGGGCCGTTAAATGGGCCACAGGCCCGGCCAAGGTTTGGCAATAGTCGGTGATGTGGACGCCCAGGGCCGTCATCGTGCCAGCCGGGGCCTGAGTTGGGTCCAGACGCCAGCCCGAAGCCGGATTATCGGCAAAAAGATTATGCGACGCATTGACTTCAAGGTGCAAAATTGTGCCCAGCTCTTCCGACTTTACCATCCGCAATAGCTCTTCCAAGGCGCCGTCATAGCGGCGCTCGTGGCCGATTCCCAATGTGACTCCCGCCTCAGTGCAGGCTGTGATCATCCGTCGCGCGGCTGCCGAGGAGAGAGCAAGAGGTTTTTCGCAAAAAACCTCTTTCCCGGCGGCAGCTGCCGCCAGCACTTGCTCCTCGTGCAAGCCGTGGGGGGTCGCCAGGATAACGGCGTCAATCGCTGGGTCCGACAGTGCTTGCGCATAGTCTGGCGTGAGCGCCAAATTATTGGCCTCTGCAAAATCTTTGGCGCCGCTTGGATTGAGGTCAACCCCTAGGGTGATTTCGATCCGATCACTACCAGCCAAACAAGTGGTGATTTGGCGACCCCACCACCCGAGTCCAACAATGGCGGTCCGCATAACGGAGCTTGATTTCGGCTCGGATTTGATTGTGGGCAAGGCTTTAATCCTCATCGGTTCAATTTGGGGCAACGGGCGGTCAGGTAGCGGCAATTTGACTTGGCTGATGGCGGCGCGGGGCGCAGAATAGTTTGTCACTTAACCGCCAGGATAGGGCATACCATAATGGCCGAAAAGCCGACTAGAGATCTTCCCGTTATTAACTGTGCGGAGAATGGACCGTATCTGGTGCGGGGGTTAAACCAATTTGAAAAATCCGATGGGTCCCCTCTGCAAACTAAAAATGTCATGGCATTGTGCCGTTGCGGCGCTTCGTCAACCAAACCATTCTGCGACGGCACCCATGCAAAAATTGGCTTTACCGATGAGAAGCAAGAGGGCCGCATAGGTGACAAGCGCGACGATTATCGTGGCAAGGAGATTGTCATTCACGACAATCGCGGTATCTGCTCGCACGCCGGTCATTGCACGGACGGTCTTCCCGAGGTTTGGAAGTTGGGGGTTGAGCCGTGGATTGATCCCGATGGTGCCTTGGTCGAGAAAATCATTGAGACAATTGATAAATGCCCGTCGGGGGCGCTGAGCTACTCGATCGGCGAAGCCGATTTTGGTGACCGGGCAGGAGAGCCGAAAATCAAACTGTCGAAGGACGGCCCCTATCTCGTCTCGGGCGGCGTTGGTTTGGAGGGCGTGGCGCGCGGTGAAGGGGCGTCCCAGGAACATTTCACGCTCTGTCGTTGTGGAGGCTCGAAAAACAAGCCCTTTTGCGATGGTAGCCATTGGTACAATGAGTTCAGCGATGATGAAGGGCAGGCACAGGACGTCCCGGCGGATCAAGGCTGGCACAAGGTAGCTGAGCCTGGCGAACTCGCCGATGGTGATGTCAAATCCGTTGCCGCCGGAGGGGTGCAGCTGGCATTGACGCGATGCGGTAATGACTATGGTGCACTCGACGGAAGTTGCCCCCACCAAGGCGGTCCCCTCGGCGAAGGCACCACGGCTGAATGCCGCCTGCGATGCCCTTGGCATGGTTGGGAATTTGATGCGCTGACCGGTAAATCCGCGCCGGGGCAGGAAGGCGGCAACGTTGCGACCTATCCCGTCGAAATTCGCGATGACGGAATTTATGTTGCTATAGAGGCGCCGGCGGCTGCGCCCCATACGATTTCCGACGTCATGATCGAGACCATGGTCAATTGGGGGGTCACCCATGTCTTTGGGATGGTCGGCCATTCCAATCTCGGGGTTGCCGAGGCGGTGCGTCTGCAGGAAGTCGGTGGCAAGTTACAATTCATTGGCATTCGTCACGAAGGCGCGGCGTCTTTTGCTTGCTCCGGCTATGCCAAAGTGAGTGGCCGACCGGCCGCTTGCCTGACCATTGCCGGACCAGGTGCGACCAATTTGCTGACCGGCTTGTGGGATGCCAAGGTTGATCGGGCGCCGGTCATTGCCCTGACCGGCCAGGTTGCCACTCAGGTTTTGGGACCTGGTGCTTTTCAGGAAATTGATCACGCGTCGGCATTTGATGCGGTGACTGTTTTTTCCCAAACGGTTCTTCCGTCCAGTCGGCATGCCGAGCTGATGACTCTGGCGGTCAAGCACGCAATTGTCGAGCAGGGGGTGGCGCATTTGATCTTCCCCGACGAAGTGCAGGGGATGGCGATCGAGTCCGATGCCCCGGTTTCGGGGCCGGAGGGAAGGGTCGGGCCGACCGGGATCGCCCCACCGCGCTCAAGTTTGGCCACGGCGGTGGTCAAAATTGCTGCAGCACGAAGACCGGCAATCATTGTTGGCTATGGCGCGCGCCACCATATGGGGCATGTCCAAACCCTGGCCAAGCGGCTAAATGCGCCGGTCCTCACCACCTTCAAGGCGAAAGGTCAAATCGCCGATAGCCATCCCTTGGCCGCAGGGGTGCTGGGGCGTAGTGGCACGCCGGTGGCCAGCACAGCGATGGCAAATGCCGATATGCTGATCGTTTTTGGCGCCTCGTTTGCCAATCACACCGGTATCGATAAAGGCAAACAGATCGTCCAAATCGACCGAGACCGCATGGCGTTGGGCAAATTTCATCCAGTTGATGTGCCGGTCTGGGGAGACGTCGGTGTAACGGCGAGGGCGTTGACCAAGGCTCTGCCGGAGCAAATCGCTGGCGTCGACCAACGCGAGGAAATTGCCGCCTCCTGGGCAGCTTGGCGAGAGGAAAAATCACGGCGGGCCGCCGAAAATCGTGGCAAGGGTCTGAGTTCGGCGAAGATATTTGAAGTACTGACCTCTGTTGCGCCGGAAAACGCGATCATTCCTGTCGATGTCGGCAACAACACTTATTCGTTCGGCAGATATTTCGAGTGCAATCGCCAAACCGTCATTATGTCCGGCTATCTCGGGTCGATCGGCTTTGCTTTTCCTGCGGCGATGGGGGCTTGGGCGGTGGCGGAAGGGCGCCCGGTGCTTTCAATTAGTGGCGACGGTGGTTTCGGGCAATATATGGGTGAGTTCACCACAGCGGTAAAATACGGAATGAACATCACCCACCTCCTGCTCAATAATTCCGAGCTTGGAAAAATTTCGAAGGAACAGCGAGATGGGCATTGGCAGGTCTGGCAGACCTCTATGCATAATCCAAATTTTGCTGAATACGCGAAACTCTGCGGTGGCCTTGGTATCCGTGTCGAGACGGTGGAAGATTTGGCCCCGGCCCTGAAGGCAGCGCTGGTTTATGATGGCCCGGCACTGGTCGAGGTTATTTCCGATGTGGCGCTAGTTTGATGTTTGAGCCAAATCTGCCGCTTCGACTTCCCCCATATAAACATAACCGGTCGCTGCAACCGAATCGGCGTTGACATATAAGCCGACGACCTCGATCGGGTCGGTTTCACTGAGATTGTGCAGCCAATGTTCGACGCCGCGCGGGATGTAATGAAATTGGCCCGTCCGGACTTCCGTCCGGTCGTTGCCTGCACCGGCCAATCCGTGACCAGAAATGATATAATAAATTTCATCGCAATGGTCGTGGCGATGTTTTTTATGGATGGCTCCCGGGAAAAAACGGGCGCGGAACAGGGTCGAGCTACTGGCATTATGGCCGGAAATTGGCAGTCGAAAATCGGTAATTGACCAGCCGTCGCCAGCATTCATGTTTTCTTGGGCGACATCGCCTAGGTGAACCGCTACGCCAGGAAAATCCGCATCGTCGGCCTGTGCATTCGGGACAGGACCGGCCGGGTCGACCGGGCCCAATATGTCGAAATCAGCGCTAATTTCAGCGACACCCGGCAGAAAACCGATCAGGACTGTGTCCTCGGAATTTGCATCGGCGACGTATGAATGAGGCACGCCTTTTGGAATGAGGCGGCAGTGGCCCGGTCGTGTGGCGATTTGTTTTTCACCTTGGGTCGCGATGCCTGATCCCGAAAGGTGAAATATGATTTCATCGCATTCGTTGTGGCGGTGAGAAAGGCCGGGTTGGCCGGCACGTGACAAAAGATGCCAGGCGGCGGTGCCGCTACCCTCGAGCGCGCCGATCCCTTGGCGCATTTCGGTCACCTTTTCGCCGGTGCCAGTTGGTCCGCCAACCGGCGTCACGCCCAGAATATCGATCAGTGGAAATTCCAGTGCCATCAACTGTCCCTCGAATGGATTTGAATTAAAATGGGGCAGACCTGTTGCCGCAGACTTATTGCCCTTGTATGGATATATCAACTATTGACTATACCGACCAGTTGTCTCGGTTCCTACGTCAATATAACTTTGGTTTGCGGGCAATTTCTGAGCGCCCAGCGGGAAAAGGACCTAAGAGATTACCATGACTTCATCCGGTGGAACGATGTCCGGCACTGATCGGACATCGAATAAGGTGTTACTGGCGTGGGTCGAAGACTACGCCGCCCTGACCAAACCAAAAGATATTTATTGGTGCGATGGCAGCGAGGACGAATATCAACGTCTTTGTGCCGAGATGGTGGACGCCGGAACGTTGATCCCGCTGAATCCGGATAAGCGCCCGGGAAGCTTTCTCGCCCGATCCCATCCAAAGGATGTGGCACGGGTCGAGGGTAGAACCTACATTTGCTCCGATAGCCCGGAGGAGGCAGGGCCGACAAATAATTGGATGGCCCCGGATGAAATGCGTGGCACCCTTGATGGATTATTCGACGGCTGCATGGCAGGACGAACGCTCTACGTCGTCCCGTTTTCAATGGGGCCCCTTGGGTCGCCGATCGCCCATATCGGCGTTGAACTAACGGATTCGCCCTACGTTGCGGTGAGCATGAAGGTGATGACCCGCATGGGGCAAAAGGTGCTCGACACGCTGGGCGATGATGGCGTGTTCGTACCGTGCCTGCATTCGGTCGGGGCGCCATTGGCAGCTGGTGAGGCCGACAGCGCCTGGCCCTGCAATGAAACGAAATATATCGTCCATTTTCCCCAAGATCGGTCGATCTGGTCGTTTGGATCGGGCTATGGCGGCAATGCGTTGTTAGGTAAAAAATGCCTGGCCCTGCGCATCGCCTCGATGATGGCCCATGACGAAGGGTGGCTGGCCGAACATATGTTGATCCTTGGGCTCGAATCGCCCGAGGCCGAAACGACCTATGTTGCCGCAGCCTTTCCCAGCGCCTGCGGCAAAACCAATTTGGCGATGATGGTTCCTCCGGCAGGTTTCGACGGCTGGAAGGTTAAAACCGTCGGCGATGATATTGCCTGGATAAAAAAGGGTCCAGATGGGGATTTACGGGCGATTAATCCTGAGGCGGGATATTTCGGCGTCGCGCCGGGGACGTCAATGCAGTCAAACCCGAATGCGATGAAGTCGCTGGTCAAAGATTGCATCTTTACCAATGTCGCGCTGACCGATGATGGCGATGTCTGGTGGGAAGGAATGGACGGCGATCCACCGGCCCATGCTATCGACTGGCAGGGCAATGACTGGACGCCGGATGCCGGGCGGCTTGCGTCGCATCCCAATGCCCGTTTTACCGTTTCGGCAAAACAATGCCCGAGTTTCGATCCGGCCTGGGACGATCCGAACGGCGTTCCGATCTCGGCCTTTATCTTTGGCGGGCGTCTGTCGGAGACCTTCCCGCTGGTTTACGGAGCAGATAGCTGGGAACACGGCGTCTATATGGCGGCGACCATGGGATCTGAGGCGACGGCAGCGGCGGATGATCAGGCGGCGATCCGGCGCGATCCAATGGCGATGTTGCCGTTCTGTGGATATAATATGGCCGATTATTGGTCCCATTGGCTGGAATTGGGCCAGTCTTTGAAGGCACCGCCCAAGGTTTTTCGGGTCAACTGGTTCCGTAAAGACGCGGCCGGAAAATTTATCTGGCCCGGCTTCGGCGATAATATGCGGGTGATTAAATGGATCGTAGACCGGGTTCATGGTCAGGTTGAGGCGGTTGATCACCCACTCGGCCAGACACCTCACTATAACGATTTAACATGGACCGGCCTCGATTTCTCCGAGGCAGCGTTTAATGAATTGATGAGTTTGAAAAAGGCGGCCGGGCTGGTCGAAGTTGAAGAACAGGCCGAGTATTTTTCCCGCTTTGGCGGCAGATTACCGGCTGAATTGGCCAATGAGCGCAAGCGCCAAGCTGAACGCTTCATGGCCAGTCCAGATGTTTGGCGGGCGGACGCATAAGTTAAACTGAAATTCAATTGAAGTTTGGCCGTGCTTAGGGTTGGTTGGGCATGCTAACAATCGCGCGCCTGAACTGTCGCTATGGCTGTTCGGGTCAAATGATAACAGAATTTGAGAGGCGATTTCATGGCTGACCGGTTTGGCCCACGCGGTGTTTTCGCCGTCATCATACCGCTGCAAAATGCCAATCAGCAGCCGGAATATGAATTGATGCGTCCTGAGGGCGTCAATAATCAGGTTTATCGGTTCGATATTTCCGATCAAACCCGGGTTCCCGAGGCAATGATCGAGGCGGCAAGCGGCACGCTGGGTTGCTGGCCCGACATGGTTGTTTGCGGAAATTCGGTAGAAATGCGCGATTGGTCAGTTGAAAAACACACGGCCTACAAGGCGCGTTTGTCCGAAGAGATCGACGGCAAGCCGTTGGTGACGGCAACCGATGCCTGCCATGCCGCCCTGAAGACGCTCGGTGCCAAAAAAATTGCCATTCTGACGCCAATGGTCGCCCATCATGCAAAAAGTGCACAAGGATATTACGAGGAGGCAGGGTTTGAGGTTGTTGGCTCGACTTGGCTCCATGTAAAGGAATCGATCGATATCATTCATGTCACCGTCGACGATATCCTCGGGGCGTTCGATGAGATAGATCGAGATAATATCGACGCGGTTCTTCACTTGGGTGGTGCCCTCGGCATTATTTCCATGCTTGAGGAATTGGAGGAGAAACTTGGCAAGCCTATCGTTTCGGTCAATGCAGCGGCGTATTGGTATGCACTACGCACCCATGGGATTACCGATCCGATACTGGGATTTGGTCAATTGCTGATGCGCGAAGCAATCGGCGACTGAGGCCGGGCTCGAATGGGGCCGCTAAACGGATATCGTATCGTAGAATTTGCTGGCGTTGGGCCGAGCGCCCATTGCGCAATGTTATTGGCCGAAATGGGCGCCGAAGTGATCCGGATTGATCGGCCGGGACCCGGTGGATTGGAGCGGGAGGCCCTGGGCGGCGACCCGTCGCGCAATATCCTTAATCGGTCGCGCCCGTCTATCGCAATCGACCTCAAGCATGAAGGCGGGATTGAAACGGCGTTGCGTTTGGTCGATCAGGCTGACGCGCTGATTGAGGGCTATCGCCCTGGTGTAATGGAACGTCTGGGCTTGGGGCCGGAGGTGGTGCGAGCCCGCAATCCAAAACTCGTCTATGGCCGTGTTACCGGGTGGGGGCAGGACGGTCCGCTGGCCAAGGTCGCTGGGCACGATTTGAACTATACCGCTCTTTCCGGCGCCCTAGCGGCAATCGGTCCGGGTGATGCAATACCGGTGCCGCCGCTCAATTTGGTCGCCGATATGGGCGGCGGGGCTCTTTATCTTGCTCTTGGTCTCGTCGCGGGGCTGCTTGAGGCGCAAAAATCGGGCAAAGGTCAAATTGTTGATGCAGCGATGGTCGACGGCGCGGCTTCGTTGATGAGTTTTGTCTGCGGGATGCAGGCGATGGGTCAATGGTCGAAAAGGCCCGAGGAAAATTTTCTGGCGGGGAGGGCGCCCCATTATCAGGTTTATCAGACCCGCGACGGCAAATATGTTTCGGTGGCCCCTTTGGAAGAAAAATTCTTCAATATTTTACTGGAGTTGCTGGGGCTTGACGCGCCGACCTATGACCGTCGTTCCGACCCCCTGACGTGGCCAGAACTTTCGGGTAAATTGGCGGCAAAATTTGCCACACGGACCCGCGACGAATGGTGCGCCCTGTTGGAAGGCAGCGATGCCTGTTTTGCGCCGGTACTTGAATTGGACGAGGCACCCGACCATCCTCATAACAAGGCCAGGGGCAGTTATGTCGTTGTCGACGGCGTGGCGCAGCCGGGCCCGGCACCTCGGTTCAGCCGAACCCCCGCCCGGATCGGCAATTTGCCGCCGGCGGCCGGTACCCATAGTGTTGAAATTCTCGCTGATTGGGGTTTCGATGGCGCCGAAATCGATGACTTGATTAAGAACAACTGTGTGGTTTCCTTTGATCCATAGGTGCTGAAATGGACAGGGTATTCCAGCAAGAGACGACTCGTCTGGAGCAACTTTTAAAAAGGGATGAATGATATGGTTGGTTATTGTGTGGCGTATTCGGATGTCCGGGACGCGGAAGCCTACGGTAAATATTCCGCCAATGCACCGGGAGTCATCAAACAGTATGGGGGCGGCATCCTTGTCCGCGGTGGTCGAAATCAATTGCTCGAGGGACCGGTGGCCGCTGATCGCATTATTATGCTGGCGTTCAAAAGCGTCGAGCAAACTCAGTCTTGGTACAATTCGGCTGAATATCAGGATATATCGAAGGATCGATACGGGGCTGCGGACTTGTCTCTTGCCGTTGTCGAGGGAGATGATATCGCCGCCGATGTGCCGGAAAAGGCCGGGTTTGTCATCGTAAAGGCGGCTGTTTCCGATTGGGGCGCGTTGAAGGCCTATGGCGCTGCGGCGACGCCGACGGTCAAACAATTCGGCGGCCGTATGTTTGCCAACGGCACGTTGGTTGCCTTGGAGGGCGAGCAGCCGGGCGAACATATGGTGATGCTGTATTTCCCCACATTCGAGACCGCGGTCGAGTGGTACAATTCAGCCGATTATAAAATCGCCTGTAAGGCCCGGGAAGGGGCGGCGGATATGCAATTTGTCGCCGTCGAAGGGGCCTGATCGCACGTCATATTGCCCGACAATTATTGTGTCGAATTGATTTCGATCAATGCGGCGTCTGGCTGGGTTAGGCATTATCGTCATCAAGAGAGCGGGGACATTCGGTATCCAAACCTCCCGAATCAACACCCTCCCCCCAGAGCCGTTGATTGAAGGCGCGCCCCCGTTCTCTTTTTTCTCTTATCTGATGGCTGTTTCTTGGCTCCCACTGGCCATTATTACATATATTTTGCATTTATTTTATCTGGGGCCGAATCTCTTATTATAAAGGGTCATTATGCGGGAGGGGCCACATTTCACGGAGTTGATTTTGTCCAAGTTGAGTCAGCCTCACGATCAGCCCGGTCTCGAACAAAATTCGGATTTCCTGCCGTGCGGCGAATTGCTGCTGACGATGCTCCGCGAGTGGGGGGCGGGTCAGATATTTGGGATACCCGGCGATTTTATCCTGCCGTTTTTTAAGGTTGTCGAAGAGAGCGGTATTCTTCCGCTCTATACCTTGAGCCATGAGCCAGGCTTGGGGTTTGCAGCGGACGCGGCGGCGCGCTTCAATAAATCCATTGGCGTTGTTGCGGTTACTTATGGGGCGGGCAGTCTCAATCTGGTCAATGCCATTGCCGGTGCCTATGCGGAAAAATCGCCGGTGGTGGTTATCTCTGGGGCGCCCAGTATTGCTGAACGTGAGCGCGGGTTATTGCTCCACCACCAAGTTCGATCCCTCGACGGGCCGATGACGATTTTCCAGGAAGTAACCTGTGCACAGGCGCGTCTCGATGACCCGACGACAGCTATCAGTGAAATATCCAGAGTGTTAACGCAGGCGGTAACCCAGTCGCTGCCTGTATATATAGAATTGCCGCGAGACATGGTGATGGGCCCGGTCCCGGTTGCGTTACAGGCGGACGGTGCGGTCGATGTGAGTTGCTATGGGCGGGGCGCCAAACCGGTTGATGCGGCAACCGAGCCGTCGACGATATTAGCCGTTGAGACTTGTGCGGCGGAGCTTGTGAGGCGTTTGTCGGAGGCTGAGAAACCGGTGATAATGGCCGGAATTGAAGTTCGACGATATGGCGTTGAAGCCGAGCTTGCAAACTTAGCCTTACGCCTTGGCGTTCCTGTGGTGACGAGCTTTATGGGGGGTGGCCTGCTGGCCAACACGGTGGTCGAGCCGCGCGGAACCTATTTGGGCCAAGCGGGTGATCCGGTAATTGCCCATTTGGTCGAAACGTCAGACACCTTATTGATGGTCGGGGTTATTCCCAGCGATACAAATTTTGTCGCGGGCGGCGACCGGCTCGATTTTTCTAAAGCGATCCAAATCTTCGAACGATCAGTTCGTATGGGAGAAGTCACCCACTCTCCGATCCCATTACCGGCGTTACTTGGCGCCATGTCTAAGCTGGTTGGGAGTGGCTTGGTTGCGGTGCCGCCGTTGCGTGAACGAGTGGAGCCGGAGATTCCGCTTAGAGACAGCCGACTTTGCACTGGCGACGTCATCACCGCGGTCAATGCGCTGTTCGATGAAATAGGCGGGCCGATGCCGATTGCGTCGGATACCGGCGACTGTCTGTTCGCCGCGGTGGATATGGAAAATGCCGGCATAATAGGTCCGGGATATTATGCGTCGATGGGATTTGGGGTACCTGCCGGAATCGGCATTCAGGCCGCTTCGGGGGTGCGTCCGCTAATATTGGTTGGCGATGGCGCTTTTCAAATGACTGGTTGGGAGTTGGGCAATTGCCGTCGCTATGGTTTCGACCCGATCGTCCTCTTATTCAATAACCGTTCCTGGGCGATGTTGGAGGCGATCCAGCCGGGCTCTTCTTTTAACGAACTTGATGATTGGCATTTTGCCGACATGGCCCCCCAACTGGGTGGCGGCGGCGAACGCGTGTCAACTCGACACGGATTGAAAGCGGCGTTGACGCGGGCGGTGGCGGCGAAAGGGCAGTTTTATCTCATTGAAATTATGCTGGCCTCGCATGAGATTTCGACGACATTGAACCGGTTTGTCGAGGCGGTGACCGGTCGACAAAAGTCCGGCTGACCGAAGCCGCTGGCTGAACTTGGAGTGCTCCAACAAAAAAGGACGACCGGTTCTACGGAAACCGGTCGTCAGGATCATGAAGAAGATTTTGGTTTTAAAAACGCGCCTTTGTCAGAACGTTACCTGCGTTGACAAAGTGAACGTTGTCGCTTCGTTGTCCCCGCGTTGCGGTGCGGGTCCGCCGAATAGTGCTGCATTGGCCAATGAGTCCGGGTCCCCATTGTGCAGAGTATTATCGAGAATGAAGTGGGTCACGCCACCCATCAGTGAGAGGCCCGGCGCAATATTGTAATTGAATGACCCGGAATAGACGTAAGCCTCACCGATAACACCAGCGCCTTCCTCATCCTCT
Organism: Alphaproteobacteria bacterium; assembly: GCA_021774575.1. GTDB lineage: Bacteria > Pseudomonadota > Alphaproteobacteria > UBA6615 > UBA6615 > JAJFIX01. The sequence continues at coordinate 187,014 of JAJFIX010000009.1, forward strand.
AGATAAAGGGCGCCGCCGGAAAAACCCCAGGCGCCATATTCATAGGTCAATGCGACGTCGATCCATTGACGGTCATTTTCCAGGCCGATCGGTCGGTCGTGTTTGGCATAGCCATACCCGGCGCCAAACCCGGTCCCCATAGCGGTCACCTTGGCGCCGACGGAAACAAGCTGTTGTCCGTTGGCATCTTCGGGTGTGTTCTTGTCGTTGCGATTACTATATTCGTAACCGGCGTAAAGGACCGTCGTATAGGGCCCATAAGTCGATACATGCTGACCGGCCAGGGAGACAATGTCTTCACTGCCGATCCATTGGAAGCCGAGGCCGTGGTTTGACTGCACCACCTGGTTGAAGGCGACCGCACCGTCAATCATGTCGATATCGGATTCTTCTGTGTAACTGGCCGAGAGCGTAATGCCGCCATATGTCGGTGTGGTGTAGCGGACGGTCCCCCCCTGGCCGCGATAGGAAACAACCCGCGCACCGGCAAGGGATCCAAAATTGACATTTTTTCCGCCACCGCGGGCATAATGCCCAGTTCCGACCATGACGCTGCCGCCATCGACGCGGAGCGACTGTGTTGCCGAACGCGTATCACCAAGACTTAGGCGGCCATAGGAATTGGACATATAAACTTGCCCGCGCCCGGCGCCGACATCAATGGCAAAGCCATAACTAAGGCCCGTATCCGCCGTGCCGCCGCCCAGAACGAAAAAGTCACGGCGATTATCAAATATGGAAAGACCAGGGCGCATGGCTCGGAAATCTTGGTCCACGACCTGAACGTCGGTTCTAACGACACCGGCGAGCCTGATCTCCAAATTCGGGATGATACCTCGCCCCGGGGTTTCACGGTCCAGATATTGCGAGCTGAACTCGGCAAATTCTCCGCCCTGACTGCGCGCGCCCAATAGTTCGGGCGTTTCGGCGACTGCATATCCTGCCGAAACAATGGCTGCGGAGATAATGGTCGCCGAAAAGGCGGTTGCCAGAAAAAGTAGTTTCTTCATATTTCGATTCTCCCCCTTTGGGACCCAAGTACTAATTGCCAGGGTGGTCCCAAAAACATGATCCAACCCGAGGCGGCCTTGTCGGGTATTGGCCCGGTCTGGCTTTGCTCCGAGCGGTGCTCAGACGTGCCAGCGTCTGTTTCCCGCGTAGGCCCGGATCCTCTTCATGGAAGGACCCGGTCGGATGCCCCGAATTTGTGTGTCGCCGAAGGTTTTGCCTCCAGTTCTTATCGATTAAGCCTAGGTTTCTCTCGCCGGCTTATGTTCTCGCATCCTCACTTGCCTCTGCTTATCCGCTTTTGGCGGTGTATAACCCGCACATTCTGTGGATAACTGATATTTTTCCGCCTTAACAACGTTAGACCAGTGGATAACATGCTTTAGTTGTGGATAACTTTTCGGGTTCAAAATTTTTTTAAAATGTAAGATTTTCCGCATATCCGAATAAATATATAGTCTGGATATGCTGGTATATATCTGTTTTTATTGGGTAAAATTGGATGTTCGGCTCAAGTGACGGGCGTCAAGCGGGGGCCGAAATTGGCCTGTTATGCGATGGGCGGTCCAGTTTTGATTAAATAATAGGCAACTTTTGTCGGCAAGAGGATCAAATTTGTGGATAACCGTGTAGATAACTTTGCAGCTCTTCGCCGTGCGTGATGAATTTTCACTAAAATCGATGAGTTGAAAAAGCCAGCGGGCGGTTCCCAAGGGAACCGCCCGCTAAAAGCCCAGAACACCATCCTTTGAACGAATGGCGTCTTGAAAAGGGTGTGTCCATTGGGCGTTGGCACTATCCGTTACTTATGGATATGTCGCCAGCGATGCCCTTTGGTCCCCCCCCAACTGCCTGGTTGCCGTGGCGCGCCGAAAATGAACCCCCCCACTTCGGCTGCCAATCAAGGCTACAGGCCCGGCTGGCAATCTTAAAGAACGTCGTTGCCTGACCGAGGGCGAATTAGACCCTCGGACCGGGGTAGATTCCAGCGAATAATTGGCGCAGCCTGTGGATAAGCTCGAATTTCTGTGGATAACTTCTCCTGGCGGCTGTGACGGCGTTACGTCGCCGTGTAACCGCCGTCAATATATAGCGTCTGTCCGGTGCAAAAAGCCGATGCAGCCGAGACCAAAAACATGAGGGCGCCAACAAGATCCGAAGGCTCACCGAGCCGTCCCAGAGGAATGCGCTCGAGCATGCCTTCGCGCACGGCGCGGCCGGGTCCCTCGGCGTCATACATCCATTTGGTTAAATTCGACCGAAAAACCGTCGGACCGATGGCATTAACGTTGATCCCATGGCGGCCCCATTCGCAGGCGAGGGTTCGGACCAGTCCATCAATTGCTGCTTTTGACGTGCAATAGGCGCTGTAACCGCCATCGTGGCCATGTCGGCCTCGGGTTGACGAGACGAGAACGATTTTACCGCCTGATGCGCCGGAACGTCCATTGGCCTGTTTAATCATTTGGCGTCCGGCAGCTCGGCAAATAAGCCACGGTCCGGTGGTATTAGCTTCAATAACGCTGTTCCAATCGGCGACCGGCATTTCGGTTGCAGGTGCGACAATATTGATCCCCGACGCGACAATAACAATATCGAGGCTACCATGGGCGGCCACCGCCGTTTCGACCAATTGTTTAGCCAAGGCCTCGCTATTGGGTCGCAAATTCAGAATATTAGGCTCTGTCCCGGTGAGGGCGCTGATCTCGGCGCGTAGATCAGCGAGTTCGGCCTCTCCTTCTCCCGCCAGGGTGAGCTTGGCACCGGCGGCCGCAAGAGCAAGGCTGGCGTTTCGTCCAAGTGTGCCATTCGCGCCGGTGATAAGCGCGGACTTTCCGGCAATGGCGAATAGGTCGAAGGGGGCGTGCAATGGTGTCGAGTGGTTTGGCATGTTTGAGGTCCTTGTGGTTCTTAAAAGAGCATTCCACAAAAAGATGCGGTCGCATGACATATTCGTGCAGGAAGGCCTGGATTTTGGGTGCCGGTCGAGGCACACTAGAGAATACGGGCGCGTTCTTTAGCACCCATGAGGGGGCATGTTTTATCACACTCTTATATCCGGGCGGCTCGTTTTGTCTGGAGAGGGTGCTGGCCGGGGGGACCAGGGATGGACAGGAAGACGCATATTTTCCTTGTCATGATTGTCGGCAGCTTGTCGCTTGCCGCGTTTGTCGTGTTGTCAAATAACCCGTTAGGGTTTCAGGCGACCGGGTTTTATTGGGCGGCTGGCGTTGGCGCTGCGTGGGCGTTGATGCCGTGGGCGGGCGGATTATTGGTGACCGGGCTTAATGCTGGGTTTGCAATTGCGCGGCGGCGGCATGTTCAATTCACCCGCGATTTAATTTGGTCAACTGGTTTGATGATGATCATGGTCGTGGTTGCGACGGTTGCTAATATATAGTGATCGGGCGTTAACCTTTGAATTAGCATAGGTCTGTTTGAGATGATCGCCTGTCGGCCCCGATGCAATGCTATAACATGCCTCGGCGACGGCAAAACGATGCTCGAGCAGCGCGACGTGCCGGACCCGGGGGCTGGCGAGCTGCTGCTGCAAATGCGGGTTGTTGGATTTTGCGGCACCGATTTATTCAAGCTCGATACCGATAACGTGGCCAAGGGGACGGTACTTGGTCATGAGATCGTCGGTGAAATTATCCAAATGGGCCGTGGTGTCGGGACGTTTTCGGTTGGCGACCGGGTGGCTGTTCCCCACCATGTGCCGTGTGGTGTCTGCACCCTGTGTCGACGGGGCAACGAGACCATGTGCGATGTTTTTCGCGAGAATTTGATGGAGCCCGGCGGCTTTGCCGACACGATCCTCATTGGCAGCAGAGCAACCGAATTGGCGGCCCATCGTTTGCCCGACGGGCTGGTTGATGAAAAGGCGGTGTTTATGGAGCCTGCGGCATGTGTTTTACGCGGGGTCTATCGTTCAGGCTTGGACGGCCAAGGGGTGGCGGTCGTCACTGGCGGCGGCAGTATGGGCTTGCTGCATCTGCTGGTGTTGAAGGCGGTGGTGCCCGAGGTCAAAGTGATTGTTGTTGATCCAATGGAAAAACGCCGAGAGATTGCGCGTTCTCTGGGGGCCGATGGTGCGGTCGAGCCGGGCGATGCGGCGAGCGATGCGGTCGGGTCGGCGTCTCAAAATTTGGGCGCCGATGCTGTCTTCGACACGGTTGGCGGTGCGGCGACATTGTCGGCTGGATTAGCGCTCAGCCGGCAAGGTGGGACGGTGGTCTTATTCGCCCACGCGCCGGAATATGCTGTCGCAAAATTTGATCTCAACGATTTATTTAAATTCGAGCGCCGGGTCATCGGCAGTTATTCGGGCGCGGTGCGCGAGCAGGGCGAAATCCTTGACTTGATTTCGCAGGGTCTGCTCGACCCATCACCATTAGTGACCCATAAAATGCCTCTCGACGAATTTGATCGTGGCGTGGCTTTGGTAAAGAGCCACCAGGCGCTGAAAGTTTTGTTTACGCCATCCCTAGGGGCGGCGGCATGATGAACCGTGTCGGTTCGACGATGCGCGGCGCGGTCCTAATTGGGCCCGAAAAGATCGAGATACGCGACGTGCCGGTGCCCGCGCCCCAGGCGGGAGAAATTCTCTTAAAGGTCGAGGCGGCAACGACCTGCGGCACCGATGTGAAAGTCTTTATACGCGGCGGCCATCCGCGAATGCTGAAGGTGCCGACCCTATTCGGTCATGAGATGGCCGGTCGCGTCGCCGTCGTGGGTGACGGGGTCGTTAGGTTCAAAGAAGGCGATGGGGTCGTCGTGGCAAATTCCGCCCCTTGTGATATGTGCCAGCCGTGCCTCATGGGCCGGGAGAATTTGTGCGAGGATTTATACTATCTGAACGGCGCATATGCCGAATATCTACTCGTGCCCGAACGGTTTGTGGCGCGTAATACGCATCACATTCCCGAGGGACTATCGTTTGACCGCGCGGCCCTCACTGAGCCCTTGGCCTGTGTGCTACATGGGATGGCGGCGTGCGAACTCGATCGGTATGGCGTTCGCGGGCCGGTCGATATTGTTGTCTATGGCGGGGGGCCGATCGGGCTTTTGTTCGTCGGCGCCTTGGCGATGGAAGGGCACCGCGTCGTCTTAGCCGATCCAAACCCGAACCGGCTGGCCGTCGGCGCTAAATTAGGCGCATCGGAAACGGTTGAGATCCGTCGTGGCGGTGGGCAAGTGGGAAAACTGCGTGCGGTCACGAATGGCGGCCCCTGGGTCGCCGTCGATGCGACGGGCGTGCCCGAGGTTTGGCACGACGCGATTGCCACAGTTCGACCAGGCGGTCTGGTAAACCTGTTTGGCGGTTGCGCCCCAGGTACATCCATTGAGCTAGACACTCATTTACTTCACTACAGTGAGATTACGGTAAAAGGCGTTTATCACCACCGTCCGGAAACGGTGCGGCGCGCCCTGGCGTTGCTGGCCAACCCGGAATTTAAAGCAGATCTCTTGCTTGGCAGGCGAATGCCGATCGAAAATGTCGAACAGGCTCTGCGCGCAATGATTGCCAAGGAGGCCTTAAAGGTCGTGATAAGCGCCGACGCTGAGTAATCATTCGGATTATGGGCGCGGTCCAAAGGTGCGCATAATATGTTCTGGCCATCATATGGTTTTTCGCCGGAATGGGAGTGGTTGATATGGCGCGGAAAACGTCAGAGCAAAACGCCAAGACAATAAAAAATATTGTCGCATTGGTTAATAGGCGGGTCGCCCCGGCTGAGGCCGATATTGCGGCAAAATTCACCAGGCTTTTTGTTGCCGGCATGCCGGCCACTGACCTTGGGGGGCAGGAACCAGGCGATATCGCAAGTGCGGCATTGTCTTTTTGGGAATTTGCGCGCGATCGACGTCGCGATAGGGCAAAGATCCGGGCCTATAACCCGGATGGTGATCACCATGACGGCTCGCAGGTCTTCACCATTGTTGAAATCGTTATCAATAACTCGCCCTTCCTGGTCAGTAGCCTGACCGCCGCTCTCAATCAGCTCGGTCTGACTGTGCATTTGATCGTTCACCCGATGGCGCAGGTGGTTCGCGATGGTAATCGGCTGGTTGAGCTGGTGCCTTCGGGGCGCGCCCGACGTCCCACCGGAAAAAGGGCGACTGAATCCTTTATTCATTTCCATGTCGACCAGAGGAGCGACGATGCGACCCTTCGCGAGATCGAACAACGGTTGAGTGTGGTGCTTGGTGAGGTCGGCGTTGCCGTGAGCGATTGGGTCGCGATGCAAGATAATGTCGCTGAAGCAATCGGCGAAATCGAGCGATGTGACTTGGCCGACTTGGGCGATGAGTTGGATGAGGCGCGGTCGTTTTTAAGCTGGGTTGCGGAGGATAAATTTACGCTCCTCGGTTATCGCGAGTATCGTTTTTCCCGGCGAGGTAACGGCACATACCTTAAGTCGCAACCCGGCGCTCTTGGTTTGATGCGTAACGACGAAAAGTTGATTTTCGAAAATTGGCGGGACGGCAAGCTATTGCCGCCGGAAGCCGCTGCATATCTATCGCGTCGCGACCTTATCGCCGTGACGAAATCCCATATAAAGTCGAGCATTCATCGTCCGGTTTTTCTGGACATGATCGGCATTAAGGTTTTCGATAAAAAGAACAGGGTGTGCGGTGAACGGTTTATCGTCGGACTCTTTACGTCTGCTGCTTATAGCCTCAGCCCCCTCGACGTGCCGATACTTTCGCGCAAATTGCGGCAGACTGAATCTTTGCCTCGCTTTGATCCGACTGGCCATAGTTTTAAAGCGCTCGCCCATATTCTCGAAAACTATCCGCGCGACGAATTATTTCAGATTGATGAGCAGACGCTGCTGGCCAACGCGAAAGGCATCTTGACTTTGCAGGAGCGCCAGCATGTGGCCGTATTCATGCGACGCGACGTGCAGGATCGATTTATTTCGATGCTGGTCTATGTTCCACGCGAACGATTTCACACGCCACTGAGATTGAAAATTGCCGAAATACTGGAAGATGTTCTTGACGGCACGCTAATTGATTTTACCCCCGAATTTAGCTCTGAATCGATGCTCGTCCGGGTTCTATATGTGATTAAGACGGATCACGGAACTCGGCGAACCATAAATTTGAAACGGTTGGCAGAACGGGTGACCGAGGCGGCGCGCAATTGGGAAGATCGCCTGGAAGATGTCTTGTTGACCCGCCATGGCGGGCAACAGAGCGGTATCTTGGCCGACCGGTTTAGAGGCGCTTTTACATCTGGATATCAGGATACTTACGATGCGGCTGAAACCGCCGACGATATTGGCTGTATCGAATTTGTCGCGGCGGGGCCGTTGCTCGAGCCGCGCTTTTATCGACGGCAGGGAGATCCGGCCGATCTTTTTCACCTTAAGCTCTACCGCCCCGATGCCTCTGTTCCCCTCTCCGATGTTATTCCGATGTTGGAAAATATGGGGCTCAAAGTCATTGGGGAAATTCCCAACGCGGTTCACCTAAAGGCGTTGACGCCGAAACAGGCGGAGCGAATAATTTGGATCCACGATTTTGCCGCTACACTCAGCGCCGGTGAGGGCAGCATTTCGGGAGTTGAGTTTGAGCGCGTGGAACAGAATTTTCACGACGCGTTTATTCGTGTCTTTCACGGCGATACCGAAGATGACGGATTTAACCGCTTGGTCATCGAAGCCGGCCTGACTTGGCGCCAAGTCGTTATTATACGGGCAATCTGTAAGTTCTTATTGCAAGCGCGAATAGCCTATAGTCAAGCCTATATGGAGGCGAGCTTGGCTGCTAACCCCGCCATTACCAGGCTCATCGTTTCGATGTTTGAGGCCAAATTCGATCCCGATTGGCAACCGCCGAGGCAGAAACGGCAACGCCGCAATCTAACAAAGACGGCACTTAAAAAACGCCACCATGCTGTCCGGTCGATTGCAAAGCGCATCAATGCCAGCTTTGATGGGGTGGCCTCCCTTGATGAGGATCGCATATTGCGGCGCTTTACCAATGTGGTTGAAGCAATTTTGCGCACCAATTACTTTCAAGAAACGCCTGAACAAAAGTTCAAACCATACCTCTCTTTTAAGGTCGATGGTGCCGTGGCTGAAGGTTTGCCCAAGCCGCGTCCCTGGGTTGAGGTTTTTGTCTATTCGGCTTGGATGGAAGGGTGCCATTTGCGCGGCGGGCCAATTGCACGGGGCGGCATTCGCTGGTCTGACCGGCCCGAGGATTTTCGGACAGAAATACTCGGCCTGATGAAGGCGCAAATGGTCAAAAATGCGGTGATTGTTCCGACCGGCGCGAAAGGAGGTTTTGTCGTCAAGCGCGCCGCGACCTTGGCAGCAAGCAACCAGCCCAATGATGAAAAGCAGCGGGGAGTAGCCAGTTACCGCACATTAATCTACGGCCTGCTTGATCTCACAGATAATTTGCGCGACGGCAAAATGGCACCACCACCGGACACGCTTTGCTATGACGCGGCTGACCCCTATCTGGTGGTTGCGGCGGATAAGGGGACTGCGACTTTTTCCGATATTGCCAACGAAATATCGGGGCAATACGGACATTGGCTCGGTGATGCTTTTGCGTCGGGCGGCTCGGCTGGCTACGACCACAAGAAAATGGGCATTACTGCGCGTGGGGCCTGGGAATCGGTCAAACGTCATTTTCGCGAGCTTGGAACCGATATTCAAAAATGCGACTTCACTGTTGTCGGGATCGGCGATATGGGCGGTGATGTATTTGGCAATGGGATGTTGTTGAGCCGTCATATTCTTCTGGTAGGCGCCTTTAATCATCGCCATATTTTTATTGACCCAAACCCCGATTGCGCAATTGCATATAAAGAAAGGCGACGGCTGTTTCGCCGGGCTGGGGGATGGTCCGAGTATAACCCGGCGCTTATTTCGCGTGGTGGCGGGGTGTTTGATCGCACTGCCAAGTCGATAAATGTGAGCCGCGAGATCGCCGCGGTGTTTTCACTGAACCGCCGGACGATGACGCCGGCGGAATTAATCACCGCCATGCTCCGCGCCAAGGTTGATCTCGTTTGGTTCGGCGGCATTGGAACATATGTGAAAGCCGGAGTTGAAGCCGAAATTGACGTCGATGACCGGGCCAATGATGCGGTGCGTATTAATGGCGCCGATCTTGCGGCACGGGTGGTCGGTGAGGGCGCCAATCTCGGCGTTACCCAACTTGGCCGGATAGAGTTTGCTCAATCGGGGGGCAAAATTAATGCCGACTTTATCGATAATTCCGGGGGCGTGGATTGTTCGGACCGCGAGGTAAATATCAAGATTGCGCTTAATCAAGTAGTCGAAAGCGGCCGATTGAGGCCGGCCAATCGCAATAAACTGCTTGTGCAAATGACCGATGACGTTGCCGAACAAGTGCTCAACGATAATTATTTGCAAGCCCAGGCAATTTCTCAGGCGATGCTGACGGCGCCCCAGAGATTGGACGCCCACTGGAGTTTGATCCGCGAGCTAGAACGTATCGGCATGCTCGACCGGGAGGTCGCGCAATTGCCTGACGATGACGCCATGAAAGAGCGGAGCGAGCGTGGGGAAGGCTTGAGCCGCCCCGAATATGCACTGTTGCTGGCCTATGGGAAAATGCACCTCTATGCCGCTCTTATCGCCAGCGATGTTCCAGACGACCCCTACTGCATGCATGAATTGCAGATCTATTTTCCCGGCCAACTGACGCGTCGATATCCGGCGCAAATTAAGGAGCACCGCTTGCGGCGCGAAATTATTGCGACGCATACGACAAATTCAATTGTCAATCGGATGGGGGCGTCCTTTGTCAGCGAAATAGCAGAAACCACCGGTGCCGAGACCACGGATATTGCGCGCGCCTATATTGCCGTGCGCAGCGTATTTGATCTGCGATCAATTTGGAGCCAGATTGAGGAGCTCGACAATAGTCTCTCGCCGACGTGGCAAGGCGAAATGCGGCACAGTCTGGAAAATCTGGTGCGCCGGACAACACGTTGGTTTCTCTCGAAAATTGAAAAACCGACGACGGTTTCGGCCTTGATCGATGCTTATGGGCCGCCCATTGAGCAACTCGTAAAATTATTGCCGGATCTGGTTACGCCAGCCGGCGCGAAAGCGATTGGCGCTCAAATATCCATTCTGACTGGTGGCGGTGTGCCGGAAAAATTGGCACGCAGCATAGCCGTGACCGAGGCCTCTGTCGGTGTCTGCGATATTGCATTCGCGGCGCAGAAATCGAAGCGCCCAATTGCTGAAATGGCGCGGCTTTATTTTGAACTCGGCCACCGTCTCGGTCTCGATTGGTTGCGGGCGGCGGCAAAAAACCTTGCTCCGGCAAATTCGTGGGAGAAGATTGTGATCGGCAATATCATTGAAGATAGCTATGCCGCTCAATCACAAATAACGATCAATATTTCACAAAGCGGCACTGCAATCGATGAGTGGATTGTTGCGCGTAATTCGGGCGTGGATCGTGCCCAGGAGTTGCTGGGTGAAATTCGAGTGGCCTCAAAAATAGACCTGGCGATGCTGACTGTCTTCAATCGGCGATTGCTTGAGTTATCAGTTGTATAGATAGATAGTAGGATAAGCGAATTGTGCGTATTGGACGAGCGGCGCACGGCTGATATCGTTCTAACGATCCGGCGGGCAAAGAAATCGTCGGACATAGAAATAGCATGCACGTAGCTGCCCACCGACCAAAGATGGGCAGACATAATAACGAATAGGGAGACCGTGATGAAATATCAAATGAGTAAGCCACTTGCCGCGTCGGTTGCCGCGCTGGCTTTTTCGGCAGTTTCCATGGGTGGATCTATTAGTGCGTTTGCCGAGCCCACTAGCTTAACCTTGCTACATACCAACGATCTTTATCAAATTTCACCCTCCGGCGGTCAGGGTGGTATTGCCGAATTAATGACTGTTTTGCAGCAGGAGCGGGCGGCAAACCCAAATACGATTACCACCTTTGGCGGTGATGTTCTGTCACCTTCGGTCCTATCGGGGCTGACAAAAGGTGAGCAAATGATTGACCTTTTCAATGCAATTGGGATGGATGTCGCGGTCTTTGGGAACCATGAATTTGATTTCGGTAACGAAGTTTTGGCCGAACGCGTCGGTGATTCCGATTTCCCGTGGCTCGGCACAAATGTTGTTGATAATAGCGGAGCCCCGGCTTTTGGCTCGGTCTCGACCTGGACCAAACAGGTCGGCGAATTTACCATTGGGTTTTTCGGTTTATTGACACCTGAGACAGAAACCTTGTCGTTCATTCAGCCCGGGGTTTCTTTCAATCCGATTATTGCGTCGGCGGAAGAGGCTGTCGCCGACCTGCAGGGGCAGGGCGCCGACGTGATTATCGCGCTGACCCATCAGGAAATCGGGGAGGATCGTACTCTCGCCGCCCAAGTCGACGGCATTAACATAATATTGGGTGGTCATGACCATGACCCGATTACTTTTTATGAGCGCGACGTGCTGATCCATAAATCAGGGACAGATGGCCAATTTCTCGGTGTGGTGAACCTGGTCATTGATGAAGTTGAGGGGCGTCGTGGGCCTGAAATTACCATTCAGCCCGACTGGCGGATGGTTGCCGTGCGCGACGTTGCACCGGACCCATCGGTTCTGCCGATGATTGAAAGCTTCAACGCGGTTTTGGATGCGGAACTCGGCGTCGAAATTGGGTCGACAAATGTCGAGCTGGTTTCTGTTCGGGCTTCGGTTCGTAGTGAAGAAACGGCGATGGGAAATGTCATCACCGACGCCATGCGTGATGGTGTTGGAGCCGATATTGCGATCACCAATGGCGGCGGCATTCGCGGAGACAAGGTCTATGATGCGGGCACGGTTTTGACCCGCGCAGATATTCTCACCGAATTGCCGTTCGGTAACACTACTGTTTTGATCGAAATTACCGGCGCCGATGTGCGGGCCGCCCTCGAAAATGGGGTCAGCGCCATCGAAGATGGGGCTGGTCGTTTCGCCCAGGTTTCCGGGCTAACCTTTGCATACGATTTGGCCGCACCGGCTGGGCAAAGGGTCACCGACGTTTCTGTGGATGGCGGACCTCTTGATCTGGCGCGGGTTTATAAAGTCGCGACCAACAATTTCCTGTTGGCCGGCGGTGACGGCTATTCAATGTTTGGAAGCGGGAATGTGCTTGTTGACGGTAGTGCCGGCAAGCTGATGGCATCGACGGTCATGGATTATATCTCTGGCCTGAACGGGGTGTTGCCCGACGTTGAAGGTCGTATTACCCAAAACTAGTAGTTTCCAGTCGTCCGGCGGAGTTGCGATACGCATTGCAAATCCGCCGGACATCCCGGATTATTCGCTCTACCCGGATTATTCGTTCTAAGTGTTATCCGGTTCGTTACGAGTATGTGCCCATTTTGGACATTGAGCGGGATCCGGTTTTAATGATTGCCTTTGCGGTACGACGTTTTATTCAAGCTATCGTCGTATTGTTGGCGGTGTCGCTTATTGCTTTCGTCATGTTCAAATATGTCGGGGACCCGATTTCACAGATGGTCGGGCCCGAGACGCCTATTGACCAGCGCGAGGCTCTGCGCGAGCAGCTTGGTCTCAACGATCCCGTTCCACTGCAGTTTATGCATTATCTGGGCGACGTCGTGCAGGGCAATTTCGGGAGATCGTTTCGCACCGGTTTGGCCGTTGATCGGGTTCTACTCGAACGCATACCGGCGACTCTGGAATTGGCAATTGTCGCCGTTCTTTATGCTGTCGTTGCCGGGATCCCGATGGGGGTTTATTCGGGGCTCTATCCCGATAGATGGCTGAGCAAGTTTTTTCAGACGGTCTCGTTAATTGGTATTTCGCTGCCGACCTTTTTTGTCGGCGTTATCCTGATTTATATATTTGGACCAACCTTGAATTTACTGCCGACTTTTGGCCGAGGGGAGGTTGTGCATATCGGCTTTTGGTCGACGGGATTGCTGACCGTCAGTGGCCTGAAGTCAATTATTTTGCCGGCTTTTACCCTCGGAATGTTTCAGCTCACGCTGATCATGCGCTTGGTCAGGTCGGAAATGCTCGAAGTTCTGCGCACCGATTATATCAAGTTTGCACGAGCGCGGGGCCTGAGTAACCGGGCGGTAAATTTTGGTCATGCTCTGAAAAACACACTGGTTCCGGTGATTACGGTCATCGGATTGCAGCTTGGCCAAGTGATTGCTTTTGCGATAATTACCGAGGCGGTTTTTCAGTGGCCGGGCATGGGGCTGTTATTCCTGCAGGCAATCCAGTTTGCCGATGTGCCGGTCATGTCGACCTATCTTTTGGTGGTGGCGGTGTTTTTTGTGGCGATCAATTTGGTCGTCGATTTGCTCTATTATGTCATAGATCCGAGGTTGCGCCTTGATCGCGCCGTGGCTCAGGGCGGTTGATCGGGGATCCATATGACTGATACCAACACAAGATTGCTGTACCGGATTTACGATAGCGATATCGGCTATAGTTTCCGCAAATCGCGCATTGCAGTTGCCGCGACAATCGTCACGCTAATTTATTTTTTGGCGGCAATTTTTGCTCCTCTGGTGGCACCGACCAATCCATATGATTTGGCGTCGCTTAATCTTTCAGACGCATTTACGCCGCCGGCATGGGTCGAGGGCGGGTCGTCGAAATTCCTTATCGGAGCGGACGATCAGGGGCGCGATCTTTTGTCGGCGATAATTTTTGGTGCGCGGATGTCGTTGCTGGTCGGCTTTGCCAGCACATTTCTGGCCTTTGTCATCGGTGTTTCGGTCGGCTTGGTGGCCGGATTTCGCGGGGGGATGGTTGACGCCATATTGATGCGCATTGCCGATATCCAACTGAGTTTCCCAGCGATATTGGTAGCTTTGCTGATCGACGGTGTCGCGCGCAGTGTCATGCCATCGGATATGCATGATACGATCGCACTTTGGGTGTTGATTTTTTCCATCGGTATTTCCGGCTGGGTGAATTTTGCTCGCACCGTCCGGGGGTCGTGCATGGTCGAACGTGGCAAGGAGTATGTGCAGGCCGCACGGGTGATCGGCATCAAATCAACGACGATTATGGTGCGCCACCTATTGCCGAATGTAATGGGGCCGGTACTGGTTATCGCGACCATTCAGTTGGCGGTGGCGATCTTGCTTGAGGCGGCGCTGAGCTTTCTCGGTGTGGGCATGCCGCTGACCAAACCCAGCCTTGGGACATTGATCAATACCGGGCAGAATTTTCTCTATTCGGGAGAATGGTGGATCACGATTTTCCCCGGCGTCGCCCTGGCGATTTTGGTGCTGGCGGTTAATCTGGTTGGCGATTGGATGCGCGACGCGCTCAATCCGAAGCTTCGATAGGGCCGGATTATAACCATGGCACCGCAGAACGATAGCCCGCCTCTTCTCGAAGTTAGGAACCTATCTATCGAATTTCCGACCCGGCGCGGCACCTTGGTCGCGGTTGATGATATCTCCTTGCACATTGATCAAGGAGAAGTTCTCGGGGTTGTGGGTGAATCCGGGGCGGGTAAATCGTTGACGGGAAATGCCATCATTGGTTTGCTCGAACATCCCGGCCGAATAGCAAGCGGTGAGATTTTATTAAACGGCAAGCGCATCGATAATTTGTCCTACGAGCAAATGCGCCGTATTCGCGGGCGCGATATCGGCGCGGTGTTTCAAGACCCGCTGACCAGCCTGAACCCGCTTTATACGGTTAGCCGACAATTAGTTGAGACGATCAAGGTCCATACCGATCTCGACACCGGTGCGGCACGGGCGCGGGCGTTGGAGTTATTGGAGGCGGTCGGCATACCTGCCGCCAAGGAACGGCTATCGTCTTATCCTCACGAATTTTCCGGCGGCATGCGTCAACGGGTGGTGATTGCCCTGGCCTTAGCCGCCGAGCCGCGATTAATCATTGCCGATGAGCCAACGACGGCGCTCGATGTTTCGATCCAGGCTCAAATCATCGCACTTTTAAAACGCTTATGCGCCGAGCGGGGCACTGCCGTCATGCTGGTCACCCACGATATGGGGGTGATTGCCGAGACCGCCGACCGAGTGGCGGTGATGTATGCCGGGCGTGTAGTCGAGACGGGGCCGGTTGCCAGCGTCATCCAAAATGCCCACCACCCCTATACGTCGGGGTTGATGGGCTCAATTCCTCACATGAAGCATGGGGTCAACCGATTGACCCAAATTGACGGGGCAATGCCGCGCCTGAACGCCATTCCACAAGGTTGTGCATTTAATCCACGGTGCGAAAAAGTCTTCGACCGTTGTCGCAAAGAGCGGCCGGAACTTATCTCTATCGAGCAAAATGAAGTCGCCTGCTGGCTCTATCAGTCGGACGTTGGGGGGGTGAGCTGATGTCGGATGCACCGGTTATCGGTCCGGCAATGACGAAATCCGGCACCCTGATGCGTGTCGAGGGCCTCAAACGCTATTTCGACGTGTCGCCGCCGCTGCTCAATCGATGGTTTGAAGGGCGACCCCGCCAGATACTCAAAGCGGTCGACGACGCGACGTTTGATGTGGAACGCGGCAAAACCCTTAGTTTAGTTGGCGAATCCGGCTGTGGAAAATCGACGGTTGCGCGCTGTCTCGTCGGATTGCACAAGCCGACCGGTGGCAAGATTGAATTCGACGATATCGTCGTGACCGCAAGTGGCACGGATCACTTTGCGCAAGTGCGCCACCGGATGCAGATGATTTTCCAGGACCCGTTTGCCAGTCTCAACCCGCGTTGGCGGGTCTTTAATATAGTTGCGGAGCCTATTCGTGCCTTTGGTCTTATCGATGCTGGTGTGGCGTTAACCCGGCGCGTCCACGAGCTGCTTGATTTGGTTGGTTTGACAGCGGAAGACGGCAAGAAATATCCCCACGAATTTTCAGGGGGGCAGCGTCAGCGGATTTCAATTGCCCGTGCTCTGGCCTCTAATCCGGAGTTTTTAATCTGCGACGAGCCGACATCGGCCCTCGACGTTTCCGTTCAAGCGCAAATTTTGAATTTGATGAGGGATCTTCAGGATGAGTTTGGCCTGACTTATCTCTTCATCAGTCATGATCTTTCCGTCGTTTATCACATGTCCGATAGTGTCGGTGTCATGTATCTCGGGCGGATCGTTGAAATCAGATCCGCCGCGGAATTTTTTGCAGGCCCGTTGCATCCCTATTCTCAGTTGCTGTTGGAAACGATCCCCAGTCTGGAAAATATCGGTGTTGCGCGGGCGCCCTTGGCCGGTGAGGTTCCCAATCCCCTAAGCCCACCCACGGGTTGCGCGTTTCATCCGAGATGCCCATTTGCCAATGATCGTTGTCGCAGTGAAAGACCTAGCTTGCGCGAGGTTAACGGTGGCTTGGCGGCATGTCATGGCGTTGAGGAAAACCGTATTTCCGAAACCCAGCAACTCTAAGTTCGGGGGCTGGTTTTTCTGCGACATTTTTGCGCCCTAAGGTGGTGTTTTCGTTCACGGGGATTGACATTTTCGTGAATAAGATTTTCTCTGTTGGTGTATTTGATCAACCTCGCGACGTATCCGCATTCTTTGTAGCAGTTTTACTTTCGGCGGCTAGGTGTTCGAGAGCGATCAATTTTGGGGCGGCGGGCCCGGCGCAAAAAAATTTGCGTCGTCAATTTGCGGTCATCGTCGTCCAATAAAAACGCTAGGGAGGACGAGAATGAATTTCCGGAAAATGCTTTTATTGTTGGCGATTGGTACCACTTCGGCCACGCTCGCGACCGGTGTGGCGGCGGAAGAATTCCGCTGGGCCGGCCAGGGTGATCCGTCTTCGATGGACCCCCACGCGGCGGCGGTTGGAACAAATCTCAGTTTTCTAGGCAATATCTACGATGGTTTGATGCGGCGTGGCAGAGACATGTCGTTGCAGCCTTCCCTGGCGTTGAGTTGGGCCCCGGTGGGCAGCGATGGCTGGCGGTTCAATTTGCGCCAAGGCGTTACC
Organism: Alphaproteobacteria bacterium; assembly: GCA_021774575.1. Lineage (GTDB taxonomy): Bacteria > Pseudomonadota > Alphaproteobacteria > UBA6615 > UBA6615 > JAJFIX01. The sequence goes on from JAJFIX010000009.1 coordinate 203,968, forward strand.
TTCCACGACGGCGCCAGTTTCACCGCAGACGATGTTTTGTTTTCGTTTGAGCGCGCCACAGGTGAAGGATCCGACGTCGGCACGTGGTTTGCCAGCATCGACCATGCCGAAGTCGTCGATGATTTTACCATCGACTTTATTACCAAGCAGCCAAATCCGCTCTTTCCCAATGAAATCGCCAACTGGATGATTATGGATCGGGACTGGGCCGAAGCAAACGGCGCGACTTCGGCGAGTAAGGAAGAGCCGAACTTTTCGCGCTTTAACACCAACGGTACCGGGCCGTTCAAACTCGAATCACGCCAAGCCGATGTACGCACGGTTTTGGTTGCCAATGACGGTTGGTGGGATACGGCCGAGCACAATGTCACCCGGGCGACCTATACGCCTATCGGCACCGACGCGACGCGCATTGCCGCGCTGCTATCGGGCGAAGTCGATTTCGTAAACCCCATTCCGCTGCAAGATGTCGCCCGAGTTAACGGGGCCGGTGGCTTCAGTGTCATTGAAGGCGTCGAGACCAGGGTCATCATGCTGGGTATGGAGCATCAGAACGACACCCTGCATGATTCCAATGTGACCGGCGTCAATCCAATGAAAGATGTCCGGGTTCGCCAGGCCGTCTACCACGCCATCGATATCGACTCGATTATTGAAAACGTAATGCGTGGCCAGGCGTTGCCAGCGGGCCTGCTTATCTCTCCGGGTGCAAATGGGTTTAAAGACGAATTTAACACACGCCTGCCCTACGATCCCGACCGCTCAAGGCAGTTACTGGCGGATGCCGGGTATCCGGATGGATTTTCGCTGCTGTTCCGTTGCCCGAATGATCGCTACATCAATGATGAAGCCATTTGTCAGGCGATCACCGCAATGCTGGCCCAGGTTGGCATTCAGGCAAATCTGCAAACGATCACGGTGAGCAACTATTGGCCGTTGCTGCGCGAGGATGATTTCGACATGTATTTGCTTGGCTGGTCGCCGGGCGGATCTCTCGATGCGTCTCATCCAATGCGTTTCTTGATGCACACGCCGGATCCAGAGAAGCGCTTAGGCAGCTGGAATTTTGGTAAATTTTCCAATGCGACGATCGATTCTCTCGTGCCGCAAATTGTTTCGGAAGTCGATGCCGGACGGCGTCAGGACATGATCGACCAGGTGCACGGGATTATGCGCGACGAAGTTGCCTATGTGCCGTTGCATGTTCAACCGCTGGTCTGGGCGAAATCCGACAATGTGGAGCTGACCCAGCGGCCCGATAATTTCTTTAATCTCTATTGGGTTCGTGTGAACTGACATCGGTCGGCCCAACCGGCTTTTGTAGATTGTTAATGCCCGTTCTTCTTTCGTGTGAAGGGAGAACGGGCTGACTTTGACCTGCGAAAGATAAGTAATGGACATGATGGCAACAACAACCGTGCCACCGATGATCGGTGTTACCTCTTGCAATCGGTCATTTGACGGCGGACTTTATCATGCCGTTGGCCATAATTTTGTTGCTGCGGTTAAGGTGGCTGCCGGTGGCATGCCGATGGTCGTTCCGTCGACGGTTGAAACCAGTACCGATGCGCTGGTTTGTTGCATGGACGGCCTTCTGGTGACCGGAAGTAAGAGCCATATCAATCCGGCCCATTATGGTGCTGCGACCGCGACAACAGATCATATACATGACCATGACCGGGATGCGACGACCATGCCGTTGATCCGGGCGGCTATTTCAGATGGAATTCCATTGCTCGCTATTTGCCGCGGGATCCAGGAGCTCAATGTGGCTTTTGGCGGCACCTTGCACCAGCAGGTCCAAGAGATTGACGGCATGATCGATCATCGCAAGCCCGATACCGATGACCCCGATATCCGCCATGCCCCCCGTCACGGTGTGGATTTGACACCGGATGGCGTTCTCGCGGGGCTAGCGCGCGAGCTTTGCATTGAACCGAAATCGCTGAGGGTGAATTCGTTGCACGAGCAGGCGATTGATAGATTGGCGCCGAACTTGGTCGTGGAAGCGGTTGCCGAAGACGGAACAATCGAGGCCGTACGTGTCGAGGACGCAAAGGCCTTTGCCATTGGTGTTCAATGGCATCCGGAATATAAATCCTTGGAAAACCCCTTTTCTGCCGCACTGTTTAAGGCCTTTGGCGCCGCGTGCCGGGCGCGCACGGCGGCGCGTATGGCTCTTTTGTCAGCGGCCGGATGACGGTTTTTGCTGCGTCATAGCACCATGATCGATCATTGCCGAGACGAGATCATGCATTCTTAGTCGGCCGCGACTGAGATTGAAAGTTCCTTTTCCAACCAAGCATGAAAGGCCCGAATGTGCGGGTTTGGCGCGCCTCCGCGACCGGTCACCAGCCAGTAGGAGAGGCCGGTTCGGTATCTGCCTGGAAAAGGCGCGATAAGCTGATCCATGCGTATGGCGTCGTTAGCAAGTGTTTCCCAGGCCAGAAACGCGCCCTGGCCCGCTATAGCGGCGTCTAGACAAAGGGAGGCATCGGAAAAAACAGGCCCGTCGCCCAGCATTGCTGAATCCAACTCGTTTGGGCCAAGCCAAACGTCCCAATCAAACATGGCCTCGGTATCGCGGATAATTGGCACATCGGCAAAATTGCGCGGGTTTTTCAGGTGCTTTCCAACGGCCGGACTACAAACCGGAAAGACGCGATGGTCCAAGAGTTTTGTCGCCTGCACTCCGGCCCAGTCGCCGTGACCAACGCGGATGCAGACGTCAACATCGGAGAAGTTTGGATCGGCGAGGGCGCTATTGGCATCGATGCGAATGCGAATATTTGGGTATTGCTCGTTAAAACGATTGAGGCGCCAAACGAGCCATTTCCCCGCAAAGACAGGGGCGACGGAGACCGTGAGAGTATCTTGGCTGCGTCCCTCGGCGAGCGCGACGGCGGCAGCAAGTTTGGCCATGCCGGATGTCAGGTGGTGCAGAATTTCCTCGCCCAACGGGGTCGGGCGGATACCTTTCGGCAACCGATCGAAAACCGGCCGACCGAGTTGTTGTTCGGTCTTCTGTATTTGCTGGCTGACCGCACCGATGGTGACCCCAAGCTCTTCGGCGGCCGCTCGTAAGCCGCCTAGTCGGCCTGCGGCTTCGATGGCACGCAGGCCTTTGAGCTGAATGCGGTTTAGTTCTTTCATATAGTTTTTCTAAACTAGAACTAATATAAACTCCATATCAAAGGGGCAATAATTCATTAATCTATAGTTATTATGAAACATATACAAAACATCAGACAAACACTGCGGACCCTTTTCCCACGCGCTCAAGGCGACAGGCGTCTCGATTGTCAGATCGGATGGAACGACCCGTTTTCTCATCCAGATCTACAGAAGATGACGCCAGCCGAACTTGCTGATCTGCCGTCAAATAGAAGGCCGATTACAGTTAAGGTTTAGCGTGGCTGTCGCGAGACTTATTGTGGGTGAGCTAAAAATCATCAAGGGGCTAGCCGTTTCCAGCTAACCCCTTGAATAATTTGGCTCCGCGGACAGGACTCGAACCTGTGACAAGGTGATTAACAGTCACCTGCTCTACCAACTGAGCTACCGCGGATCAGTGGTCTTTCGTAGCGAAACTCGCTAGCCGAAAAAGCCAACGGGTCGCCAGGGGGATTTCTATATCACAACCATGCCTGGGGACAAGGGGCAAATGGGGTTTGTGGTGTCGGTGGTGTGAGTGCCTGTGCAAGTGGGGCTTGACGGGCGGCGCGACATGTCCCCTAATCGGCGGCGGGATAATGAGAAAGGGTGGACCAATGGTCGATGGGGCGAGCGATTTGAGGCCGGTTCTGTCGCAAACGGACAGAGTGTCGTCCGACATGGTTCTGTCCAATGCGGCACCGGTCGCATTGTCAGAGGTAAATCTTTTAACCGTGGCAGTTTTGGTTGTGTTCGGGTCCGTTCTGCTTTTCGGCGCCGGGTTTGCCCATGCCGATCTCATGCACAACGCGGCCCACGATTCACGCCACGCCTTCACTTTTCCTTGCCACTAGCGCAACGGCTGGGTTCGGCCGATGATTTTTCGTGCTGTCCTGGTGGCGCTGATCACCGGGCTCGTCGCCGGGCTCTTTGTCACGGCCATTCAGTCGATTTCGGTTGTCCCTCTGATTACCCAAGCCGAAACCTATGAGACGGCAAGCCATGACGAGCACGCTGAGGAGGCCTGGACCCCACGAGCGGGGTTGGAGCGAGCTGCTCTAACCGGGGTTGCCAATAGCCTCATCGGCATGGGATTTGCGGCGCTGCTTATTGCCGGTTTCCTTGTGCGCCGCCGCCCGGTCGGATGGCGGCGTGGCCTGCTTTGGGGCGGGGCGGGGTTTTATGTATTTGCCGCCGCGCCGGCGCTCGGCTTGCCGCCTGAATTGCCCGGTGTCGATGCGGCAGCGCTTTCGGCCCGGCAAATGTGGTGGGGTGGCACTGTACTGGCATCCGCCACCGGTATTTGGGCGCTGGCATTTGGCCGGAACTTGGCGGTTAAAACTGTTGGTGCTTTATTGCTCGTCGGCCCCCACCTTGCCGGTGCGCCTCGGCCTGAAGTCTTGACCTCCCATGTGCCTGCCCTGCTGGCGGCGGAATTTGCGGTTGCATCGCTGGCGGCGTCGGTAATTTTTTGGGTTGTGCTCGGGACTGTGGCGGGATCGCTGTTTGACCGGTGGGTCATCGGGCAGGGCGACTAGAGGCACTTCTTGCCTTTAACGTCAAACCGGTTAAATTGCCGTTGCTTGTCACTCTTTTTCATTTCAAAAACAGGGGGTTCTTATGACTGCATACATTGTTGCCCAATTAAACATCCAAGACGATAGCTGGATTGCCGATTATATTCCCAAGGTCCATGCGATGGTTGAGGCCGCTGGCGGACGCTATCTCGTCCAGACCCCTGAAGCCGAGCATCTCGAAGGCGATGCTGCCGCGCCGTCAATAACCGTCGTCATAGAATTTCCGAGCAAAGAGGCGGCAATGGGCTTTTATCGGTCGGCGGAATATCAACCGCAGCTCAAAGCGCGCCTTGCCGGGTCGAACGGTGATTTATGGCTGTTGGACGGGGCATAAGCGTCAGCTATAGGGTTTTATTGACGTGCCGTTGATTGAATACCCCTTTCCGACCTTGGCTTTTTTCGCCGTCGCGGTAGCAGCTGGCGGTCTGGTGAAGGGGATTTCCGGATTTGGCATGCCAATGGTATCGGTGTCGCTGGTCGCATCGGTGACCGGCCCTGCCCAGGCAATTGCTTTGGTCGCGGTGCCGAATATGGGGGCTAATGTTTGGCAGGCTATTCATTCCGGTCGCTATCGCGAAATGCTCACCAGACTATGGCCCCTACTTATTCCACTCTTTGTCGTGACCTACTTTTCGGCGCAGGTCCTGACCAAGATTGATGCCGCCTTGGCATCGCGGGCTTTGGGTGTTCTGGTGATCGCCTTCGGTATTATCCAATTTACCAAATTCTCGATGCTGGTGTCGCCGCGCCGGGAGCAGGTCATGTCGCCCTTGGTCGGGGCAACCGCCGGGCTCGTTGGCGGTTTGTCGAGTTTTTTTGGACCGCCGGTCACCATGTATTTGATCGCGTTGAAGCTGCCGAAAGAAGATTTTATCGCGGCGACCGCAGTTTGTTTTCTGGTTGGCGGTGTCGCGCTTTATACAAATTTTGCGATCAACGGAATTCTCGATGGCCCGGAATTTGGCGCGTCGACCCTGGCCGTCATTCCCGTGGTTTGTGGTATTGCAATGGGCCGGGCTCTATCGCGCCGCATTCCGCAAAAATCATTCGAGCACTTGGTTCTGGTGATCTTGGTTCTGGTCGGGCTTAATCTTTTGCGGCGTGGTTTGGTCTGATGGCATTAAAACGGGGCCTGGAAAACTCCAGGCCCCGTTAATACTCATCTGGTTCGAACGGCCAGAACTATGCCCAGAACTGTGCGTTGTCCCCAGATCGGGGAGACGCCAATCCTAGCTGGCAGCTACCAGTTACTGCCACCTATGATGACGGCCTCGACAGTTACGCGCCGGTTTGCTTGCTCGGGCACGCCGTCGCCGGTTTTGACGGCCGGGTTCGTTTCGCCGTCCCCATAAATGTCGACCCGTGTGTTGTCATATTCCACACCGGCGGACATGAGGGCGTCGCGTACTGCTTCGGCCCGGCGCTCGGATAGATCCTTATTGTAGGTAGGATCGCCGGATGTATCGGTATGGCCGGTTATGACCACGCCAACGCTGTCATTGCCAGCGACGCTGGCGGCAAAGGTGTCGATGCTTTTTGCTGCTTCCGACGTGATATCATCCATATCGAAGTCAAAATAAACAATAAGGTCCGCATCTGAGCTATAGGCGGTGCCATGCTCGTATTGATAATCGGCATATTCGAGGAAGTCATTCCAAGTACTCTGTGCTCCAGTACAAGCCGACAATACAAACATTGCAGAAACGGCGGTCAAAGCCGATGCCAGTATCTTCATCTTAGTCTCCCCTCGCTGGGTATAAGGTCAAATAGAGGCACTCACGGAATGGCCGAATCAGCTGCGTTGATTCTGCCAAGAGTCCCTTGGAGGTTAAGTCATGAAGCGGGTGCACCCATTCGCGACGCCATTATCCGCGCAGCCGCAAATAGATACGAAAAACACAATTACAAAAAAGACTGATACTAAAATTGCCTGGAGGAGGCGGAATTAAGGAACAAATTGCTATACGGACTATCCAGAGTCACTGCTGATAATAGCTCATAAGCGTAAAAACGCCAATTAACAAGGGGGTAAGCGCCTCTTGCCGGTCACCTGACGCGACTGCGAAAAGCGGGTCTTGCTCATGTCTGCACTGAGGAGTGGAGGCCCGGGCCGGAATCGAACCGACGTACAAGGATTTGCAATCCTCTGCATAGCCACTCTGCCACCGGGCCAACTTCTTGATATTGCTTAATTAAATGGAGTTTCTATCTTCATTTGCCTGGCGGGTTACACCAAAAACTCCATTCTAATCTTCTCACCGCGATTAAGCTCGAAGGTCGTGTTTTACACGGTTCGTCGGCTGTATAAACCTAAATGGCGGAAGCCTCAACCGTTGCCTTTGACGCATCTTTTGGCCCGAGAACGAATCGGGCGTGTATTTGGGCTCGTACTCGGCAAAGTCTAGGATCGTCTAGGCGGCGTTATGTTGGTTTCGCGGCCGAAATTCATCGCGGCCGTTCGGCAACCACCTTTTGGAAGAGTCCGCCGAAGTACAAATCTGTGCGCCAGCTAAAACGGCTCGGCTCAGAGGCGTAGCTTGCAACGTCGTTGTGCCATAGGTCTTTGGCGAAGGGTTCCAGGCTATCAAAAATTACGCTGGTAACGGGTTTTAGCGGGTGCGCCCAATGGGGTTTATGGTAATCGACGAAGACCACCCTGCCGCCAGGCACGATGTTTGCCAAAAGTGCATCGACAACCTCGTGCTTACAATCGATCGGCAGTTCGTGCAAAAGGAAATAGCAGCAGACGGCGTCATATAAATCTGGGGCGATGGTCGCATCGGCGTTGCTGTGCAGGCTGCGAGCATCGGCGTGCTGGACCGTCGCATGGGGGAATGCCTCCAATTTTTTACGACAATTGGCCACCTGGACCGGCGCAATGTCGGTCACATCAAGGTGGCCCCTTGGGCCCAAATGACGCGCGAGTGCAGGAGAAAAATCGCCATAAACGGCGGCTGGCTGTAAGACCGAAAGGCCCGGTGCCAATTCGGAAAAGGCGGCGCGCTGCAGCCGGCGGTGCTGGCCCCACAGGATGACCGAGACTATAAGTTCGTGGTCCAACAGAGCGACGTTACGCGGATTAAGATAGGCCCAATTATATGTATCGCGAAGGTAATTAGGGATTTCCAGGTTGCTCTTATCGCGGTACTGGCTCGGCCTTCTAGGTCCAACATTTACGTTATTTGCTATTGCGTCCATGGTTTCACCTGCGTTTTTCGAGCGCATAGATGTTGGATTCAATGCTCGGGCATTTTGAATATTTTATTTTTCCAGACTGTTCGGCGACTGCCCGTTGTCTGTTTCCTTCATTTATCCAACAATATTGAAAATGGTTGCTAGGGGAATGACTTGCATCAAACACCATGATATCGACGTTGCAAACCTGAAATAATTTTGGCGATGGCCGGTATGTCTGAATTTTTTGCGCATCTTATTTCGAGCACCGGTCTCGATCCGGTGATTTTCTTCGGTTTGTGCGCCGTCTCCTACCTGGCCAGCATGATCGCGGCCTCAATTGGTCTGGGTGGCGGCGTTCTATTGCTCGGCGTTATGTCGGTTGTGTTACCACCGGCGGTGCTCATCCCGGTCCATGGCGTTGCCCAGTTGGGGTCCAATGCTGGGCGGGCCTCGTTGATGATTGGCCAGGCGGAGTTTCGTTTTCTTCTGCCTTTTGCGGTGGGGACGTTGGTCGGGTCGGTTGTTGGGGCCAATCTCTTTGTTGCGTTGCCTCTCTGGCTGCTGCAATTAGCGCTTGCTCTGTTTGTGCTCTACGCAACCTGGCTTCCTGGATTTCAGGCAAAGCGGCCGAGCCGGGGCGCTTTTCTCGGCGTAGGCATGGCGAGTGGTTTCGCGACCTTGTTCATTGGCGGCTCGGCGCCGTTTGTTGCGCCCTTTGTGCGTGCGGCTACGGCCGATAGACGGCAATTCGTTGCGACCCTGGCCCTGCTTATGGTGGTGCAGCACGGGGTTAAAATTGCTGCATTTGGATTTATCGGATTTGCGTTTAGTTCATATTTACCGCTTTTGGTGGGATTGGTAAGTTTTGGTTTTGCTGGCACCTTGACCGGGCGCCTGCTGCTTGATCGATTGCCGGAGCGGGTTTTTGCGGTCGCCTTGAAAAGTGTCCTAACGGTACTTGCTGGACGGCTTTTATATGCGGCGAGTGGCAATTTTTTTAATTAGAAATATGGGTTTATCAACCTTATCAACAGAATTATTTCTGCCCTGACGATCTCGTGTTTGTTCCGACTCGCGTCGATTTTGTACCAAAAAGGCGCATGGTTAAAGGCCGGGTCAAACACCACCTTTGCTAATATCGGCCTTTGCTAATATTGACGGAAAAATGGATCGTCAAATTACTTCGCTGTTCTAACTACGATTATGGAAGCCATGCAGTTTTCGTCGGCTGAGAATCAGGCCGATAAAGAGTGTGCATGGAGGCCAAGATGGCGATTGTGAGCTATGTTCCCCGCAAAATGCCGGCCCTAATACGTGGGCTGGTGACTGCTGATCAAGCCTTGGCGCGACCGCAAAAACACGCGTTCACATTTGCATCGGCCATATTTGCATTAACGCTGGTTGCTATCATTACGGTGGCCAATATTAGTTCGGCGCAAGCACAAGGTGGCCCAGGTGTGTTCGCTCCGGGTGCCTTTTCACAGGGTCCGCTTCCCAGTATGCTGACGGCCCGTATGTCCAATCAGGCCTTAAGCTATTCCGGCTGTGTCGATTTTCGTGGTCAGGCCGTTGGAATTTTGTCGGATAGGTCCATACCCGATGTCGCCCGGGCGTTTGTTGAGCCGGAGAGTGGCCTTTCCTTGGTCGCTGTTAATCCCGATGTCATGGGTTGGCTAAAACCCGAAACTCGACTGTTCTTTTTTGTTCACGAATGTGGGCACCACGTTATGGGGCATACAGTTGGGCGTTCTTCACCCCAGGTCATGGAGCAGGAAGCAGATTGTTGGGCCGTAAAGCAGCTTCATGACACGGGTTTATTGGGGGCAAACGAAATACGGACAATTCAAGCGGACCTGAGGCGTTTTGGTCGTGGCGACAGTACTCATCTACCCGGCGATTTTCGTGCGGCAAATTTAGCGGCATGCATCGGCGGCGGTGGATTTATTGATGCTACCGGCGATATTTCAGCAAATATTAGGCCCGTAAACCCGGTGCGCTAAAGAAGTTTACCGCAAATTAATCGACCAATTATTTTGGGCAATGGGCATTTGGCACGCGGGACGTTGATTTGCCGATGTGCGGTAAATATACCGCATTCTGGCTGCTTGCACTCCTGTGCCTGTGGATATTCGTATAAATAGCTGCGGCTCGGCAAGATTCTTGAGTTGAGCTCCAGCAATAATTTCCCCTTATACCCAGAATGCGTTTCCCTCTAGATACGCATGCTTCGGCGGGTATTTTATGGGGGGCACATTAATATTTGGGGCTGTTGCTTGGCGCAATGTCAAACTGCGGGGTAAATGGAGAGGGTTTGTTTTTGCACCGGTTTTCACGAAATGCAGCGCGAAAACACCCATATTGAAAATTGACTAAGCGCTGCGAAATTACTTCAGAATTGTCTTATCCGAGAAGAAATTGGTGGTGGGATATTCTCTGCACATTTATCAATACTATCTATGATTATTGACGTTGTCCTGGGCGAAATCCCGATTGAGATCGGTATAGCAAAACCAAAGGGAAAATGTGTCGGTCTCAAAAAGTGCAATATATTGGGCTCGGGATTTCATTCGGAGATTCATCCGTATCACATTTCTCGCCTATAAACCGGCCTTGCTATGGCAGGGCAGGCTGAGGCCTAGCGCAATTCCCCGGCCCACACGACACGGTGCATGGAAACAACATCACGGGTGTTGAATTCGAGCTCACGGCCGGGGTTGAGTTGGCTCAGAGTAATTTTAGCTGATGTTCTTCTAATGAGTTGTTTTATCAGAGCTTTTGGTGGGTCGCCCTCCTTGTCCGGGCGGAGCTGAATGACGACAAAGCACCCCATGGTTAAAGGGCGTCCGGGGTGGACATAAACGACCTCACCCGGCATATAGCGCGGCACCATGCTCTCTTCTTCGATATAAATCGCATAAGCTTCCGCTATGCCGAAGAGTTGCTGTGGGCGTTCTATGTAATCCTTAACCTGGCCGTTCAAGTCGAAGAACCCGTCCTGCCCCCCCACCGCTGTTCCAAGGACCGGTAAATCATTCGGTCCAATCTTCGGTGCTGTGTATCTATTGAGTAGAATTGCACTACTTTTGCCTGTTGTCGATCCCTCATTTTCGCCCTCAGCGATTTTGACTTCCGGGCGCGGGGCGGTGGGGGCCGCCTGAAGATCATCGCTGGTGCAGCCAAGTACCGTGGCGATCGCTGAAAGTGTGTCCGAGCGCGGCAGACTTCCCTTGCGCATATTGCGAATAACATCGGGGTTTCCCTTGGCCGCAAGGGACAATGCCCGATCACTGATATTCAAGGCTTTAGTCCGCGCGTCAATATTCGCCAAGAGGCGAAGGCGCAAAGTTTCCTTAATGTTGTCTGTTGGTTTGGCTTTTGACATGAGGCAGACATTATCCCGCAAAAGTGTCCCCGCATCACGCGGGAAATTTACCGTTGACAGTGCGGGAAATATCCCGCACATTGTGTCCCTGATACAGCAAGTAGCGTTATTAAAGTTCGTACAAGAGGGCGTACAAAATGGGACGGCATCATTACTTTGACTGGTCGCCAAGAACGAGGGTGAGATTAACCGATCTTTACCGGCAGGGACTGAGCTTCGGAATTATCGCTCGTACATTAGGGTGCACGCGTGCGTCGGCAATTGCCAAGGCACGACGGCTCGGGATTACCAACCGGGAAAGTCCCATTCATCGGAATGGGGCGCCGATTGGGGCGGGCCCTGGTAATTCTGGCTTGGCATGTGTCTCCCGTGTCCGTGCCGCAAGGCAGGAAGCGCACACGACCTATACCGAAACCAGGGAATTTCCTGGAATTGATGACGATATCAAAACCGAAGAATGCCCAAACGGCCGCAATCCTGCGGACCTTTCTGATTTACCGGGATTTAGTAATTTTGGTGTGAGTTGGGAAGAGCGGTGGCGATTTGGTGGGACGGCGCCGGGAATGGGGTTTTGGCGGCCAAGAACCTGCCAATTTATAGGCCGCCCGGAAGATCGAGAGCAGCGAAAATGTGGCGCTGACGTGGTCGTTGGTCGCGCATACTGCGCGCGCCATCTTGCGATTTGTACCGTTCAGCCCCCAGGCCAAACAATTGCGGCGGGACAATCGGACACCGCAAATCCGACGCAGGCGAGCAATGATGTGTGTGACCAGTGATGGGCGCTACTTCGGGGGGTGGCGTATCACCCGGCAAAAAAAACACGATGCCTGTTGATCCAAGAACCCGTGGCGGCCGAAAACAGGCCTTCGATTCCCGTGGTCGCCGGGATAGGGTTAGCCATAAGCGCCCCGCGGATTTAGGAACGCCTGAATTGCGGGCCAAACGCGCGGCGGCGGTTGCCTATTGCGATGTTGACCAGGCAGTTTTGCGGGAAGTCACCAGCTATTTGAGTGTCTCCGACCATCGGTCAAGACGGAAATTGGCTGACCAGCTATCTCCGGCGGCAAAGGCGTTGCTCTCCCAAAATGTCGATGCGGCCCTATCTGTCCATCCGCTCGGGGCCATATATGCGCGCCGGTTGACAGTTTCGGCCGGGCGCCAAGTGGTTACCGAGGCCGGGTTGTGTGCCGCGGCCCGTTATGGGGCGTTGCACCATCGCGTCTTTCAGTCGCGAAGGACCCAAGTCTCGTGTTTTTTTCGAGTTTATGTGGCTCGAACCCTTGAGCTGCACCATGATCTGTCGACCCATGAGCTGACAAAACTCGCCGCCGCACAAGTGCGCTTGGATCGAGCAGAGTCGGCTCTTCGTGCTGCTGGCAATCGATCGAGACGCCTTGTGCGCAGCATGGCGATATTCGACGAATGGCCACCTATTCCGGCAGGGGGCAAGCATCCCGGCACGGCCTATGACCACCATATGACCGCAATACTGAACGGGCTTGCCGCCCTGGAACGCACCCTCCTATAGGGGGCGAGATGTCAACCTAGCGAACCGTAATGCAGGTGCATTTGGCATGGGCGGTTACTTTTGTCGAAACGCTGCCGACGAGAAGGCCTTTTAAGGTCCCGTGTCCGTGGCTGCCCATGACAATGGTGTCCACTTTTTCGGCCTTGGCGGTGTCAAGAATTTGGCTTGCGGCGTCGCCTTTGCGAACTAAGGTCACGACATTCTCTACCCCGGCGTCCGCTGCCTGATTGGCCGCCGTCTTGACGGTTTTTTCGGCAAATTCGCGTTCGGCTTGAAGTTCCCGGGCAATCGCGTCGGCAGTTGCGGCACCCATAACTTCCGGTGGAAAATAGTCCTGACTATAGACAGTCAGCAAAATTAGCTTGGCGTCATGTTTGCTTGCCAGCTCGGTGGCAAGGGCCGTCGCAGATCCAGCGTGTCCGGACCCGTCAACAGCGGCGAGGATAGTTTTGAACATGAAAGCCTCCTTTCCAACCAACGATACTCAACAGGGTTATTACAGCTTCGTTCGTCTGCCAAGGCCATGACCCAGGTCAATCTTCACTTTTTGAGTGCTTCGGCAACAACCTCATGCGTGATCGCGCCATTTTGCACGTTTAGTCCGGCGCGCAGGTGTGGGTCCGCTGACATTGCCTGGTCGGCGCCATTATCTGCCAATACCAAGGCGTAAGGCAAAATGGCATTGGTCAAGGCGTGGGCAGCACTGCGCGGTACGGCGCCGGGCATATTTGCAACGCAATAATGGACGACGTCATCGACGATATAAACCGGGTCGCCATGGGTGGTCGGGCGGCTAGTTGCGGCGATCCCACCCTGGTCAATGGCGATATCGACCAACACGGCGCCGGGCTGCATCTGGGAAATTAATTCCGCGCTAATCAATTGCGGCGCTTTGCCACCGGCGACCAAAGCTGCCCCAATGACGAGATCGGCATCAATCACGGCGTCGGCAATCACCGACTTGGTCGCCGCCAGGGTTGTCACCCGACTGTCAAAAAAATCGTCGAGACGGCGCAATGCGGTTGGCGACCGGTCGATAATGACCAGGCTAGCGCCAAGTCCGACAGCCATCCTGGCGGCATTTCCGCCAGCCATGCCGCCTCCCAGAATAACGACCTTACCCGGCGCCACGCCTGGAATGCCGGCGAGCAGGACACCGCGCCCGCCATGGGCGCTTTCGAGAAAATGGGCCCCCGCCTGAATTGACAGGCGGCCAGCGATTTCACTCATTGGCGCGAGCAGGGGGAGCCCACCGTAAATATCGGTCACGGTTTCGAAGGCGATGGCGGTGCAGCCAGATTTTTGTAACGCCGTTGCCTGGGCCGGATCGGCGGCAAGATGCAGATAGGCAAAAATGGTGTGATCAGCACGAATAAGCGGCCACTCGGCCTCCATCGGCTCCTTAACTTTGATGATCATCTCGGCGGTGGCGTAAAGCTCTTCTGCGTTACCGAGGATTTTGGCGCCGGCGGTTTGAAAATCTTGATCGCGGAAACCCGCGCCATCACCGGCCCTGGTCTCGATAAAAAGTTGGTGCCCATGGGCAACCAGCTCGGCAACGCCATAGGGCACCATCGCGATCCGGTACTCTTGGGCCTTGATTTCTTTTGGTATGCCGATTTTCATTGTTGTTTCCTCTGCGTCGTTTCCTCTGCGCCGTTTCCTCTGCGCCGTTTCCTCTGCAGCTTTTTTCTGGGAAGGGATCCGCCCTCCACCCGACTATCATTACAGGCTAATTTTGGTTCTATGGGAAGCTCTGTCGCATCGAAATTGCCGGTATTTAGTTGGATGGGCGATCAATTTAGAATTGAATATAACTGATTTACGCTCAATTTTTTGTTGACTCGCGACCGGAGAGCTGTGGTATCAATTCGCGAAATGACACGCTGGGGAAACACGCCCAGCTGATTGAGCCCACGGTGATTGAGTTTGCCGGGGCTTTTTTTATGTCGCGATGCCTTTGCTTGGCAATTAGGGCGGGCAATTCCAGTCATCAGATTAGTTGCATAGGGTGCCGGCAAGCGCCGGTCGATTTGCCGTCTATGGTTTCAAAAAAAAGGGGTGGGGCTGATTACCGTTGCGCCGCCATTGGGCCGATCCCACACGATTGTGGCAGCAGTCCAAAAATCACTTGGGATAGAACCGCAAGATCGCTCAATGGATCCGCTACTGGTGGGCATGATTGGTCGGGCAAGCGCAGAAATAGAAGAAGTGGCAGGGTCGCAATTTGCCGCCGAATGTCCACACCGGTTTGAAGCAGCAGTAATTGAGGCGGTAAATTTTTATCTCGCCGAGCGCGCCCGCGATCTACGGGCAGAAAAGCCGCTGATTGGCGACTATGCGGCAGCCTATTATGCGGGCCGGCTAAATCGC
This sequence comes from Alphaproteobacteria bacterium, assembly GCA_021774575.1. Lineage (GTDB taxonomy): Bacteria > Pseudomonadota > Alphaproteobacteria > UBA6615 > UBA6615 > JAJFIX01. Next base: position 219,158 of record JAJFIX010000009.1, read on the forward strand.
CCTGCATCAAAATTACCGCCGACCGTGATTGATTTGCTCAATAGCTAGCTCGCTCCATCACTCTCAACGACTTCATTTATTCGCACGACCCGTGGGTTCTACCCGAACGGGCGCCGGACATTCCGTCTGCGTGCCCATTTTTTACCTCAAAAGGAGTAATTTTCCATGTTCGAAACCGTTATAGCGTTTTTTGACACTCTGCCGGCTTGGGTCAATGCACTGGCCGGGTTGGTCACTGCGGCGACGGCGATCACTATCCTGACGCCGACAAAATCAGATGACCGGGTGATGAATGTCATTTTAGGGCTGTTGAATAGCCTGGCCGGCAATATCGGTAAGAACAAAAACGCCGATACCGAATGAGCTGACACCATGACTTGGGCCATCATCGCCGGTGTGCTCCTGGTCCTCCTGGCAGGGTTTTATGGCCTTGCCAGGAGCCAGGGTTCGGCGCACCAGAAACTTGAACGGCATAAAATCAATGAAAAAATTCGTAAAAAATTGGCCAAGGTGCCTCGCCCTAGCCTGCGCGACACAATTGACCGCCTGCGCCGCGGTGAATTCTGAGGCCGTCGCGCCCCCTGTTGCCGATTACGGAGCGCCGGTTCAAGCCCTAGCGGCCGAGGAACTCGATGGAATGGGACCACCGTGCCCCGAGGATACGGTGCTTGCCGATTGTTCAGCCGTCAAACGCATGATCCTCGATTACCTTTGGCTGCGAGACCAAATCCGCGTGTTCTGAAAACGTTGATTTTGAAGCACCTAACGACACTGATTGCGTGGGTCTCTAAACCATTGCCGTTTAGGGCATAAAGCGGTATACAGGGGCAGCTTGGGCGGGGGCCTTCCTGGCAGAATGGTCTTGTCGTCCATATCGGATACTCTGGCGTTCAAGAAATATGAGGATCATGTACGCGTGCCATGACAGACATCCATGACTGAATTTGAGGCAGCAAGAAGAAATATGGTGGACTGTCAGCTCCGCCCGAACGCCATCACCGATGAAGCGGTTTTGGCGGCGATGGGTGCCGTGCCGAGGGAAGTTTTCGTGCCCAAGGCGCAGCGGACAGTTGCTTATGTTGATGAAGATATTGATCTGGGTGACGGGCGATATTTGATCGAACCATTGGTCTTGGCGCGTCTTTTGCAGATGGCGGAGATCGCCCCCGGCGACGCTGGATTGGTGATCGGATGTGGCACCGGCTATGCCGCTGGTGTTATGGCACGGTTGTTGAGTTCTGTTGTTGCAGTGGAAGCAATTGCGGCCCGGGTCGACGCGTCCGGGGCAATTTTGCGCGATTTAGGTTGTGACAATGTCGCGGTTGTTGAGGGTGATGTTCGGACCGGCTATGCCGATCAGGCGCCCTATAACGTAATTTTATTTAGCGGTGCCGTTGCCGAAATTCCCGATGCCATTACCGAGCAATTGGACGATGGAGGCCGGTTGGTCTGTGTCGTCGATGCCGACTGCCAAGGATTGGGGCAGGCGGTTCTAGTCACCCGCCAAGACGGTATTCTTTCAGAACGGATCGTTCTCGATGTGTCGACGCCGATATTGCCCGGCTTCGCGCGCGAAGAAGGGTTTGTATTTTAGATAACTGCGGCGTTCCGGCCTGGCAAAATACCGGAATGCCGATGGAGGGGGGATGATGTATCGTCCAACGTTGGGTGTAAGATCAATTTTACTGTCGCTTGCGGCGGCATTCGTCGGGCTAACGTTTGTTGGAACTGCGACCGATATGCGCGCGTTTGGCCAAGAAGCCGGGGCCCGGAAATCTGTCACTGCACCGCAATTAACGCTCATTCAGGTGTTGGTTGCGACCTATCAGACCAATCCTGCTCTGCAGGCGCAACGGGCGTCATTGCGCGGCACCGATGAGGAAATTCCACAGGCACTCTCCAATTGGCGCCCAACCGTTACCATTAATGAAAGTTTCGGCGTGTCGGCGCGGGCATCCGATTTACCGGTGGCGAGCACGGTCAGGTCCGATCGCGTCGATCAAAATATCAATCTTTCGTTCAGCCAGCCAGTTTTTCGCGGGTTTCGCACCCTGAACCAAACGGCTCGGGCCCGCAATAATATCCGGGCAGCAAGGGCAACGTTGCGCCAGGTCGAGCAAGCCACACTATTGAGTGCCGTTGAGGCCTATACGGCGGTGGTGCGTGATAAAGCGGTTCTGGAGCTAAATCACAATAACGAACGGGTTTTAAGCCGCCAGCTAGAGGCGACGCGCAGCCGGTTTGAGGTCGGTGAGCTGACGCGAACCGATGTTGCTCAATCGGAAAGCCGCTGGAGTTCTTCGACGGCGGGTCGGATTGCAGCGGCGGGCGATCTCGTTGGCGCGCAGGCGGAATTTGTTCGCGTGACCGGCATGGCGCCGGGTGAGCTGGCCGATGTCGGCGCACTTGAAAGATTTTTACCGGCCAGCCTCGAATTGGCCGTCGAGACGGCACGCCATGAGAACCCGGCCGTTCTCGCGGCCCGTTATCGCGAAGCGGCGGCGCAGGAAAATGTCGATTTGGTCGAGGGCGAATTGCTGCCTTCGCTAACAGTGGACGGGTCGATCAGCCATAATGCCCAGCTTCATGGTGCCGATACCGATATTACCGCCGGCAGCATCACGGCAAATTTGCGGGTGCCGCTCTATCAATCCGGTTCGGTCTATTCGCGGGTTCGTCAGGCAAAGCAGGTGGCCAGTCAACGGTTACTCGAACTTGCCGACGCCGAACGCGAAGCCGTACGCCAAGCAACGGAAAGTTGGGAGGCGCTGGAAACAGCCCGGGCCCGCATTGTCTCATTCACATCCGAAGTTGGGTCCCAGGAAATAGCCCTGGAAGGCGTTCGCCAAGAAAGTCAGGTCGGCGCACGTACGGTACTCGATGAGCTTGACGCTGAACAGGAATTGCTCGACGCCCAAGTTAGTCTCGTCCGGGCCCAGCGCGATGAAGCGGTGGCGGCGTTCCGTCTACTGTCGGCGCTTGGTTGGTTGATTGCAGAGCATCTTGGGCTGCCGGTAGGGATTTATGACCCAGGTGTCCATCTAGAAGGGGTTGATCATCTGCCCATTGGAACCGGCATTAATTAGATAAAATTGGGTGGGGGCACCATGACGGAAAAGGGACAGTTGGCGGGAAATCTGGCGAGCAGCGAAAGCGCTTCCATGGAAGAGGTTCTTTCCTCGATCCGCCAAATTATCGCTGAAAGCAATGCGACCTCGGATCGGGAAACCGAGCCGCCGCAAGCGAGCGTCGGCGAAACATATGCAGCCGCCGGGATCGGCGACGCTTATCTCGGCAGGATTGAAGAGGGGCGTGGTGGTGATGAAATTCTGCGTCTGACCAATCGAATTGACGATCCGAAACCCGCATCGAATGTCCCGGAAGTTGCACCTTATCGGTCATCGCATAGGTCATCGCGGCGCGCCGACCTTGGTGCGCGTCCGCCCGAACCCATTGCTGAGAAGCGGACTGAGGGGCTGGTCCTATCCTATGAACCGTCGGCATCTGCCGGGCGATCCTTTGCAGCGCTCAATAGCGCGCTCGATACGCATCAACCGGTGCAGGCCGAGGGCAGGACCGTCGATAGCTTGCTGGTGGAATTGTTGCTGCCGATGCTGCATGAATGGATGGATACCAACCTGCCAAACCTTGTCGAACGCCTGGTGTCCGAGGAAATCAGCCGTATCGCCAAGGAGTCTAGCCGTTAGGCCCTGATTTTCCTTGGCCTGGGTCCTGCCCGGCGCTAAACAAATTCCATGTTAGATAAGAAATATCAGGCTGAAGAAGCCGAACAGCGGCTCTATCGAATTTGGGAGCAAAGTGGCGCGTTTTCCTGCGGTGTAAAGAACACTGCAGGAGGGGCCAAAGCAGGTGCGCCGTTTTCTATTGTCATCCCACCGCCAAATGTGACCGGCAGTCTGCATATTGGTCATGCCCTCAATAACACCTTGCAAGATGTCTTAACCCGCTTTGCCCGTATGCGCGGCAGTGACACGCTGTGGCAGCCGGGTATGGACCATGCGGGCATCGCGACCCAAATGGTGGTTGAACGCCAGCTGGGTGAAGAGGGCATTGTTTTAGACCGGGGGATCGACCCGCGCGAGGACGCGGTAAATTCGGATCGAATTGGCCGCGAAGATTTTGTTGAACGGGTCTGGCAGTGGAAGGAGCAGTCTGGTGGCACGATTTTTAATCAGCTGCGCCGTCTTGGCGCGACCTGTGATTGGGACCGCCAGCGTTTCACCATGGATGAAGGACTCAGCCGCGCCGTCATCAAGGTCTTTATTCAGCTGCATAAAGAAGGGCTGATTTATAAAGATAAGCGGTTGGTCAATTGGGACCCGAAATTTCACACCGCCATTTCCGATCTCGAGGTTGATCAGCGGGACATTAAAGGCCATCTCTGGCACATAAACTATGAAATTGAAGATCAGCCGGGACGGTTCATTACCGTTGCGACAACGCGGCCCGAGACGATGCTCGGCGATACGGCGATTGCCGTCCATGCCGATGACGAACGCTATAAGGATCTGATCGGCAAGCATGCAATCTTGCCGCTGGTCGGGCGCCGATTGATCATTGTCGCCGACGAAATTGCCGACCCCGAAGAGGGATCGGGCGCAGTCAAAATCACGCCAGCTCATGATTTTAACGATTTTGAGGTCGGGCGGCGTCATGGGCTCGAAATGATCAATATTTTCGATGCCGACGCGCATTTAAATGACGACGTACCTGAGGCATATCGTGGATTGGAACGATTTGCTGCGCGCAAGCAGATCCTGGCTGATCTGGAAGCGTTGGGTATTCTTGGTGAGATTGAAGACCGCGCTCATTCGGTGCCCTATGGCGACCGATCCGGCGTGGTGATCGAGCCGTGGCTGACCGACCAGTGGTATGTGAATGCAGAGGAATTGGCCCGCCCGGCGATTGAGGCGGTCGAGACCGGTCGGGTGCGCTTCGTACCCGAAAACTGGTCGAAGACCTATTTTGAGTGGATGCGCAATATCCAGCCTTGGTGTATTTCGCGCCAGCTTTGGTGGGGGCACCGGATCCCGGCTTGGTACGGGCCCGACGGCACGGTTTTTGTCGCCGAGTCCCAACACCAGGCACGAGACGCGGCGGCGGCCCATTATGGCGGCGAGGCGCCGGAATTGGTGCAAGACGAAGATGTTCTCGATACTTGGTTTTCCTCCGCGCTGTGGCCATTCTCGACCATGGGGTGGCCGGACGAGACGCCGGAATTAGCCAAATATTATCCGACCAGCACGTTGGTTACCGGCTTCGATATTATCTTTTTCTGGGTTGCCCGGATGATGATGATGGGGCTGCATTTCATGGACGAAGTGCCGTTCCACGATATCTATATTCATGCCTTGGTGCGGGATGAAAAAGGGCAAAAAATGTCGAAATCCAAGGGGAACGTTCTCGACCCCCTGGATCTGATCGATGAATATGGTGCCGATCCGGTGCGCTTTACCTTGACCGCGATGGCGGCAATGGGCCGAGACATAAAACTCGCCACGTCCCGGGTGGAAGGTTATCGCAATTTCTCAACAAAACTGTGGAATGCGGCGCGTCTTTGCGAAATGAACGAATGTCGGCTCGATAAGGAATTTGATCCGACCGCCTGCACACAGACCGTCAATCGATGGATCGTTGGCGCGGTGGATCAAGCAACTTCCCAGGTTTCGGGCGCTCTTGAGGCCTATAAATTCGATCAGGCAGCAAATGCGATCTATCAGTTCACCTGGCGCAATTTTTGCGACTGGTATCTTGAATTTATTAAACCGATCATGTTTGGCGGCGATCAGGCGGCGATTGCCGAGACCCGGGCCACGGCGGCCTGGGTGCTTGACCGGATATTGCGCCTGCTGCATCCGTTCATGCCGTTTGTTACCGAAGAATTATGGCAGAAGCTCGAATTTGCTGCCGCTGAAGGCGAGGGAGCCTTGCTGATTACTGCGACTTGGCCCGAGGCTGGCGTCTTCACAGATCAGGCGGCGGCGGCGGAAATGGACTGGGTTGTCCGGCTGATTTCGGAAATTCGCGCCGTTCGGTCCGAGATGAATGTGCCGGTCGCCGAAAAAATTCCGGCGATCCTCAGTGGAGCCGATGCGGTAAACGCGCGGCGGCTTGAGGTTCATTTTGACCAGATCACGCGACTGGCCAGATTGAGCCAGATCGAGGCGGTGGCCGATGGACAGGCCGAACCGCCGAAAGGGTCGGTGCAGACACTGATCGACGAGGCATCGCTTATATTGCCGCTGGCCGACGTGATCGATCTAGGTCAGGAAAAGGCACGACTGGCAAAAGAGATCGCTAAACTCGAAGGCGAGATCGTCGGATACACCAAAAAACTCGCCAACGAAAAATTCACCGCCAAGGCGCCAGCGGCGGTGGTCGAGGAGCAAAAGACGCGACGCAGCGACGCCGAGGCGGCGCGTGACAAACTCCAGACCGCTCTCAATCGGTTGAACGCCGCCTGACGGGATAAATTGAAAGGTCGATTTAGTAATGAGCGATACATTCCGGGCCCTGGTCATTGACCAGAAGGACGAAAAAATTGTCAGCGATATAAGATCGCTCGATCCGGCGGATTTGCCGACTTTCGATACGCCTTCGGTGACTGTTGCCGTCGAATATTCTGATGTGAATTATAAAGACGGGCTGGCGATGAACGGGCTAGGCGGTTTGGTCAGGTCTTACCCCCATGTCCCGGGCATTGATCTTGCCGGTATTGTCGAGGCGTCGGACGATCCACGCTATCAACCCGGCGACCGTGTGATGAGTACCGGTTGGTATGTCGGTGAGCGATATTGGGGCGGTTTTGCACAAAAAGCACGGGTCAAGGCGGGTTTTATCGTGCCCATTCCCGATGCTCTGACTTCGCGCCAGGCAATGGCGGTCGGCACGGCTGGATTGACCTCCATGCTGGCAATCCAGGCTCTCGAAGATCATGGGATGACCCCTGAAACCGGGCCTGTTCTGGTGACCGGCGCGGCCGGTGGGGTTGGGTCTGTCGCGACGGCTATTCTAGCCAATTGCGGCTATGAGGTGATTGCCTCCACCGGGCGACGCGAACTTGATGGATATTTAACCGATTTGGGCGCGGCGTCTATCATTGATCGGGCGGAATTGTCGGAAGGAAAACCCCGGCCTCTCGACAAACAACGCTGGGCAGCTTGTGTCGACAGTGTCGGCGATACCACCTTGGCGACCGCCCTGGCCCATTTGCAGGCTCGCGGTTCGATTGCCGCCTGTGGGCTCGCCGGTGGGGCGGCGTTGCCAACGACGGTCATTCCGTTTTTGTTGAGGGGGGTCAATTTGCTTGGCATAAATTCTCTCGATACGCCCTTTGAGACGCGGGTCGCCGCCTGGGACCGGATCGCCCGAGATCTTCCTATGGCCAAGTTGGAGGCGATGATGAGCGAGGTCGGGTTGCAAGAGTTAGTCGGCCTAGGTGGTGACATTCTTGCGGGCAAGGTTCGTGGCCGCACCGTGGTCGATGTTAACCGCTGAAACCATTTATCACGAAAATGTGAGCTACTTCATTCCCCCCTGAAGTGGCGGACTCTGTTATTGAGAAATGCTAAAATTTTTCAGTACGTTTCCGTCAATTTGCTCCCCCCCGATCATTTTATTTGATGATAGGTGCGCGGAGCTTTGTGTCCATACTGGGGAGTAACGCAAAAATGACAATTGTACGCGGTATCTATGATCAGATGATCGGTGCCATGAACGTGGCTGAACTTGAAATTCCAACTGCATGCGTAAAATTTTATAAAAAGGGAGACGATATCCCGCAAGCCGTGCTCGATTGCGAGCCCGAGGGTTTGACCCTGACAAGTTGTCAGAGTACGCGCCAGGCTGGGTTTGGCGACAATATATTGCTCACCGCCGAGACAGTTGGGTGCGTTGCCGCTGCAATCAGTTTTGGCCTAGTGGATCAAAACCAGGACCAGCCGATGGGCGACAGCCTCGTCTATACCGATATCATGAAAGACCAGTCTGGCAAGGGTGAAGGTTTTGTCCCGCCGAGCCCAAAAGACTTTTCCGACGGAACCGTCTATGCCTGCGCTGCAGCCGGACGACCGGAGTTCGCTCTGTTTGGTGACGACGATACGGGAAGGTTCGAAAGTGTCGACGCCGCGCGCAGTGCCATGGCTGACATGATGGCAATACAGCCCGGCGATACACAGGCGGTCTTTATCTATTCTCTCGATTTTGATGACGCCGACATTGTGCCCGATGTTGTTGTTCAAGCGGCGCGGCCGGTTGAACTCACGCGCATCATTCAGGCCTATCAGTTCAAAACCGGCAAGCGGGTCAATGCCAGCATGGGTGGCCTCAGGGTTGTCAATTCAGACTTGATCGTGCGGCCATATATATCGGGTGAGATGAATATCTCGACTGCCTGCTTGGGCGCACGCCTGATCGCAAAATGGGACGCGGATCGAATGGGGCTGGGTATTCCGTGGGCACAGTTCTCCGACATTGCCGACGGGATGGTTGCGTCACAAGGCGGTTTCCCATTCCAAGCCTATCCAGGTGCCGCACCAAGCTGAACTGCGCTGAACATAAACCCGTAGATCCGTGGGAGGCTGAGTATGACGCTGCATTCGCTTGCGTTAAACCGCATCTATTACATGTCGCGAACAACCGATACGCCGTTGACCGAGGCGCATATGCGCGTCTTGGAATATGCGTGGAATTACTATCGCAAAAACAGCGTCGGACCGCTTTTTCAAAACATAAAAAAGCATACGGGAGTCACCAAGGAAGAGCTGTCGTCAATGTTTCCGTCGGGCATCAGCTCGCTCTACACCTGGGTTGGTATTCCCATACAAAGTCGCGATAAAGGCTGCAAACCCATGGCGACAATTGACGTTGAGAATCCGCGCGAGGTCTATTTTGATCACAATGCGACGACGCCTTTGCGGCGCGAGGTTGTTGATGCAATGGTCGATTTTCTGCAAGACCCCCAGTCCCATGGCAATCCATCCAGCTCCTACGATATCGGCAGTCGGGCCTATGACGTTATCGAACGCGCCCGGGGCCAAATCGCCAAAGGGCTGGGTGTCGATTCCGGCGAAATTTACTTTGTTGGGAGTGGGTCCGAGGCAAACAACCTGGCGATAAAGGGGGTCGCTGAAAAATTTATCCAAGCAAATGCCGACGGTGATGCACCCGGCCATATCATCTGTTCGCGCGTCGAACACCCGTCGGTGTTGGAGACCGTTCGCTATTTAGAGGATAATGGTTTCGATGTGACCTGGCTCGATGTGGATCGGGACGGGGTCCTTGGCGCCGATCAGGTCGCCGCTGCCATACGCGACGATACGGCAATCGTTTCGGTGATGGCGGCGAATAATGAAATTGGGACAATATACCCTTATGCCGAAATCGGCTCGCTCTGTGCGGCGCGAAATATTCCGTTCTTTGTTGACGCTATCCAGGCTTACGGGAAAATTCCGATCCGGCCGAAGGAAATGGGGATTTCCTTGCTATCGCTATCGGGACATAAAATTTACGCCCCTAAGGGGGTTGGGGCGATTTACATCGATAAGGACCTAGACCTTGCGCCGCTCATCCACGGTGGGTCGCAGGAATTGGGGGTCCGCGCTGGGACGGAAAACGTGGTCGGCATTATGGCCCTGGGTCTTGCCGCAGAGTTGTCATATGCGGAAATGGAAAGCCAGACGGCGCGCTATATAGAATTGCGGAGCTATTTTCTGGAACGACTGACTGGGATTGTGCCCGGGGCAATTGTCAATGGAACGTTGGAAAACCGGCTGCCGCACAATCTGAGTATCGGGTTTCCTGGTGTGGATAGCGGCTCTTTATTGCTCAGTCTCAACCAAATCGGCGTTGCCGTCTCGGCCGGGTCGGCGTGTAGCGCCAGCAGCAATAAAGTCTCGCATGTATTGGAGGCGATTGGTGCCGACATTGATAAATTCGGCACGCTTCGCTTTAGCTTCGGCAATCAGACCGATATCGAGGATATTGATTATTTATTCACCCATATGCCGGCGATCTTAGCGCAGCTTGCGGCTGATGCGCGGGGTTAACCGGATTTAACTGAGAAGGTTTTTTCGGTAAACGTCGATCTGGCCACGCAGGGACGATGTGTGGCCAATTTTTTTCCAGTCGCGACGGGTTAATATTCGTCCGGCGGTTTCGGTTGACGTATAAATTTTGCTACTTCCGAGGCGTTCCGCCTCAAACTCAAGTCGCGCGACAAGGGCGGTCGCGATCCCTTTGCCGCGTTCAGCAGGGGTGACCAGTAGTGCGGCCAGCCAGGGCCCTGAGCCAGTTTCTGCGCCAACAGAGTCTGATTTTAGGGCCGCAGTACCGACGGGCTGGTCATTCTCATCAAGGGCAACCAAACAGAGTGGTATCGCGTCGCGATTGCGACAGGCGGCAAGATCGGATGCGGCATCACCTGCGCCGCCAGGGCCGTACCACGGCGCCCACGCGTCGGCGTACCATCGAACGAGGTCCGGCTCCAACGCGGGTCGATCAGCGAGGTATTCGATTTTGAAAATTGGCTCACCCATGCCCTTCACTATATAGGGCGGGCATGGGTCGGGCCAATTTTCCTAATTGAAGCTGTTAAGAGGAACCCTGACAATGGTCGCGGTAAAAGCGCAATTTACCATCAGGTCGTGCCCAACAATGACAGCCGTTGTCGCCTGAGCGCAGCCGTTGCGATTGGTGCCAACCGGCGGGAATGGGCGGCTGGGGGCCGGCAGCTCGACCAATGCGTCGAGAGTCGCCGTCTGCCAGCCATCGTGGGACACTAGCCTGACGACTTTGGCTGGCGATCCACCGGGGAACGTCTGTACCATATAAAGCTCGCCGTCCGGGCCGAGATAGAGGCCGTCACCAAAAGCCAGTTCAGCGTCCTCGACTTCATTTGTGATCTCAACCTCGCCGACACTGCCGTCCAGGCCGAGCTTGAAAATGTTGGTAAAGTCACCGCTGCCAAAACGAACCGTCAGCAGATAATTATCTTCATGGCAGACGATGCCATTGAGGCCGATCTGGTTACGGTTGCCTGCATCGTCGGGGCTGGCGTCAAACCTTGCATCTCGGACCAGGGCTGTGACGCGGTTATTTGCGTCAACCCGCCAAATTTGCCCATTGCTGCTATCGGTAACAAAGACCACCGACCGACCGGCCGCATTATTTAAGTGGCAGACATCGTTTGAGCGCCGTGGTTTGGCCGACGTGCCGAAAGTCGTTGTCAGGTCGATAGTGCGCACCAAATTTCCCGTTTTGAGGTCGATGGTGAGCAAAGACGATTGGCCGAGGGGCAGGCTGGCATCGGGTGGGAATTTAGCTGCGGCGATGTGTAAAAGATCGCGCTCGGCATCAATGTCGGTGCCGAACGTGCCCGAAAGATGTTCCGGCACCGAGCCCCGCGGCACGACCAGTTCCATCGACCCATCTTGTGCGATGCGGGTGATTTCACCACCAAACACATTGCCGATGTAAAATGCTCCTTGATAATATTCGATACCCTCGGGCACGAAAAACGGGGGCGTGCGAGTCTCGCACTGGATTGATCCATCGCGACACGGCGGCGGTGGCGGCGGCCCAGCGGTCAAGCCAAGTGTGTCGACATTCATCGTGATGATGTTTTGCGCTAATGCTGGCTGTGCAGTTGCAGCACTTAGGCCGATGGCCGACCCGGCAATGACGGCGGTGGTGGCGGTCACGGCCAAAACAGATGAAATAGAAATTTTCATTTTGGTTTGCTCCCCATGGTTCGTGCGGACCGAAATCGATTCTCGGCCGATAATCGTTTGATATGCGAACAGTTGGAGCATGGGATGGTAAATGCCGCATTGGAACTTGTCGACGGTTAGGATCTCACTAATGGGGAATGTTGTTCACTATCGTGTGATAGCGTGCCGACAGCCGTTAAGCGGCTAATCCGTAATGAATGGCCAGAACAAGAGCGACGGAGACACCCAGCCCAACCATCATTTTGACGAAATCCTTGCCGATCAGGGGAAACACATAGCCAAATTTATAGGTGCTTCGGTAGGTCGTTGCGATGGCGAGTTCGCGGCCCGACAACAGGCCGACAAAGACCCAGGTCGTCGACATCGGTATCGAATTAATTTCCTTAAAGAAAATTAACAGGGCGGCATAAATAAGATCGATAATGGTCGCCGATCGCATGAAGCGGGTGCCGGATTTTTCCAGGACAATATTTTGGATTTTGCCCCCATGGCTCCAGAAAATATAGGCCAACCAGGCGGTTAGTATGGCAATCGCCCCGATCAACATTTCGACGGGCAATTCGCGCGGCAAGAAAACGGCGATATTTGCCATGTCATGGCTGAGCCAGGAATACCATAAAAATCCTGTCGAAAGCCACTGCAGGGTGCGCCAAATTGCGCGTCGCTCGCGCCGCACTTTGTCATATTTTTCGTTCAATATGCGCGCAACGATCATCCAGATTGCATAGGCGGTAACAGCGGCCAATCCATAGCCGATTACCGATTTTACCAGCATCTTTTCCAAGATGACGGTTGAAGCAAAGGTCGACAAAACGAGAAATGTGGTTGAGACCGGAATGCCGATCCGGGTCAGGAGAACAAGCAGAGCCGGGGCGGCGGCATGGTACCACTGGACTTCCATATAAGGGATCGTGTCCAGTCGTCCCGACGAGATATCGCCGCCATTGACCAGCCAGCCATAGGTAAGCGTGGCTGCAAGTACCGAGCTGGCGGCAAGCCATAGCCATTGCCACCTGAAAATTTTGCTATTGGAGGCGATGAATGTTCCAAGGGTCTGGACCGCATCATTGCCCATCACGGCATAGGAGGCGAGAAGAAATCCGACAGCGGCATAAATCGTGTGGATATCCAAAATAATCACCCTTCACGCTCTCGTGTTCACCTGTGATTCGAGGGGGACATTATGTGGATTCTCATTCGCCAGCAAGAGCGTTTTAGGGCTGAATTGCAGTTTAAAGTAGTTTTAGCGTTGGCTCGCCCGATAGGCCGCTACATTTGCATTATGCTCGGCCAGACTATCGGCGAATGCGTGCCCGCCATTGCCGGTGGCAACAAAATATAGGGCGGTTGTTGTCGCCGGATGAAGAACCGCTTCAATCGACGCCCGGCCGGGATTGGCAATCGGGCCCGGCGGTAGGCCTGGATAAAGATAAGTATTATACGGGCTATCTATGCGCAAATCTTCGTAAGTTAGGGGGCGGTCAAGGCCATTGCCGCCACCGACTGCATAAATAATCGTCGGGTCGGTTTGTAAGGCCATGCCAAGCCGCAGGCGGTTGATAAAGACGCCGGCGACCATTGGGCGTTCTGCCGTCAAACCGGTTTCACGCTCAACGATTGAGGCAAGAATGATCGCGTGCTCCGGTGTTGTGATTGGCAAACCGGTATCGCGTCCGGGCCACAATTGGGCAATCGTTTCGCGCATGGCAACGCGCATGCGGGCGACAATTTCATCGGCGCTATCGCCACGGGTAAAATGATAGGTTTCGGGTAGCAACTCTCCCTCGCCGAGAATGGGTGTAGCCGTACCGTTGAGGGCTGTTTCAGCATCAATCAGGGCCAGAATTGCGATTGTGGTGAGGCCTTCAGGCACGGTGACACTATGGGCTACGGTGTCGCCGGTTTGGAGAATTTTGATCGCGGAAAACGCGTTAGCACCGGGGGGGAAGATGAATTCTCCAGCTTGCAATGGTAATTCTCCGGCACCCAAGCGCACACCGTAATAGAACGGTGTATCAGCCGGCAGCACGCCCTCGGCCTCCAAAAGGGCACCAATGGCGCGTGTTGTTGTACCGGGAGAAATGATAACTGTTACCGGTGCGGTTGCGGGTCCTGGAACTGTTAGCCGATAAAAAAGGAAGCCACCGCCGCCGACAACAAGGGTTGCCGCGATAAAAACCAAAATAAACAGCTGCGAAATCCAGCGGGTGAGGGCACGTCGCACGCGCGGCGGGTTCATGAGCCAGACAGCTGGCGCCGGGGCGTTTGCCGATGCGGCCACGGTCTCGCGAATACCGCGATCGTCATGTCTCGTAGGATCTGCCATGTGATTAGTCGCGGTTCTCGGGTTTTAATGCTTTTTCAGCGTCGCCATGCCATTTTGCCTACTCGCTTTTCAGCGAATGCTGCAATTTATGGTGCTTCGGCAATTACCAGTGATGCATTGGTGCCGCCAAATCCGAACGAATTCGATAGGACGCAGCGGACCTCCCGCTCTTGCGCCTTGTGCGGCACAAGGTCTATGTCGCACCCTTCTGACGGCGTGTCTAGGTTAAGGGTTGGCGGAACCGTGTTGTTGGCGATGGCCAGAACCGAATAGATCGCTTCTACCGCGCCAGCGGCACCCAGCAGATGCCCAATCGCCGATTTAGTTGACGACATGCATATTTTATAGGCGTGATCGCCAAACAGGCGCTTTACCGCACCCAGTTCAATCTGGTCGCCAAGGGGCGTCGAAGTGCCATGGGCGTTGACATAATCGATATCCTCGGGCGACTTGCCAGCCGACCGCAACGCGCCGCGCATGGATCGGAACGCGCCATCGCCGTCGGCCGCCGGGGCCGTAATGTGATGGGCGTCACCAGACAGGCCGTATCCGACCACTTCGCCATATATTTTGGCGCCGCGCTTTTGCGCGTGCTCAAGCTCTTCGAGAACCAGCACGCCGGCGCCGTCACCCATGACAAAGCCGTCGCGGCCTTGATCCCACGGCCGAGACGCTGTTTCCGGCGTGTCATTATATTTTGTCGAAAGCGCCCGCGCTGCAGCAAATCCGGCAATGCCGAGGCGACAAACGGCCGCTTCCGCGCCACCGGCGATCATCACATCGGCGTCACCGACCTGTATAAACCTGGTCGCGTCGCCGATGGCGTGGGCGCCGGTCGAGCAGGCCGTAACCGGCGCGTGGTTGGGACCCTTAAATCCGTACCGGATAGAAACATGCCCGGAGGCCAAATTGATTAACGCGGAAGGAATGAAAAATGGGCTCATCTTGCGCGGCCCATTATTGAGCAGCACCGCTGACCCTTCATAAATCGTCTGAAGGCCGCCGATCCCCGATCCAATCATCACGCCGGTGCGTTCGCACTCCTCGTCATCGGTGGGCGTCCAACCAGCATCTTCGATGGCTTCGGCGGCGGCGGCGACGGCATGGACAATAAACTTATCCATGCGGCGCTGTTCTTTGGAAGATAATATGGTGTCGGGGTCGAACAGCGCGTCGGCGCTCGATGTGCCCGGCCCATCATCGCCTTCTTTGCCCGCGCGCGGTACCATGCCGGCAATTTTGGCTGGCAAATCCGAGACATCGAAGTTTTCGATGGCCCGAATACCGGACTCACCGGCAATCAGCCGGCGCCAGTTGACATCAACGCCCGCGCCGAGGGGCGTGAGCAGGCCAAGACCTGTTACCACCACCCGTCTCATGGCGCCTCGCTTATTTTATGGTTCACATATACACCGAAACCGCCTCAATCATTCCCGGCTGTCAGCCAGCTGCCTTGAGGAATGTGACAGCGTCACCAACAGTTTGAATTTTTTCGGCTGCGTCGTCGGGGATTTCACAGCTGAACTCTTCTTCGAAGGCCATCACCAGTTCGACCGTATCCAGGCTATCGGCGCCCAAATCGTCAATGAAGCTGGCGTTCTCCGCCACTTTGCCTTCGTCGACACCAAGGTGCTCGACAACAATCTTTTTAACGCGGTCGGCAATATCGTCGCTCATTTTCAGTGTTCCCTGGATACTTCGTGTTTCGTTGAATTAATGCGTCATTCGCGCGGGTTTTTCCCCATTTTTGCTTCGGCCGGCTGGCTAAACTTTTTGCCAGCGAATTGAGCTTGGGAAAGCACCCTAAAGGGCGGATTATACGTGTTCGTCTCCGTCGTCAAGCGCATCGTTAGGGGGTAACTCAAATAGCGATCATATCATCGCCATACCACCGTTAATGTGCAAGGTCTGCCCGGTAAGATATGCGGCTTCATTGCTGGCAAGATATGTGGATGCCGCGCCGATATCGTCGGGGACCCCAAGGCGTCCCGCAGGTACCCGGCCAATCAGTATTTCGCGCTGGGCCTCGGGCAGATTTGCCGTCATGTCAGTGTCGATAAAACCCGGCGCAATGCAGTTGACCGTAATGCCGCGCCCCGCGACCTCCTGAGCCAATGATTTCGACATGCCGATCATGCCGGCCTTGGCGGCGGCATAATTTGCCTGGCCCGGATTGCCGGTAACCCCAACGATCGAGGTAATATTAATGATCCGGCCGGTTCGTTGCTTAAGCATGCCGCGCAGGCTTGCCCGGCACAGGCGGAAAACAGCGCTCAGATTTATATCAAGCACCCGCGTCCATTCCTGGTCTTTCATTCGCATCGCCAAATTGTCCGCTGTAACGCCAGCATTGTTGACGAGAATATGCAGTCCGCCCATTGCTTCGGTGGCCTGTGCGGGCAGTTTGTCAACCGCGCCGCCGGACGTGAGGTCGGACAGATCGGCGGGCAGGGTGTGAGCGCGCGACCCCAGTTCTTGGGCCAAGGCATCGAGTTTGCTCGTGTTCGTCCCACTGAGGGCAACGGTTGCACCGGCATTGTGCAGGGATCGCGCAATAGCCGCACCGATACCGCCCGACGCCCCTGTGACCAAGGCGCATTTTTCATCTAGATTAAACATCTGCTGGGTACTCCTTTTGACGGCCTAGCGTCAGCGATCGGCCAGAAATGCGTCAATATCTTCAGTTGTGGAAATATTCACCGCTTCAAGGTCGCGATTTATGCGGCGGGTAAGCCCGGACAGAACTTTTCCGGTGCCAATTTCAACGAGCTGGGTCACTCCCGCTGCCGCCATCGCCGCAACACTTTCGCGCCAGCGAACCCGCGCCGTCACCTGTTTAACAAGAAGGGATTTTATGTCCACGGGGTCAGTGACCGGAGCGGCGGTTACGTTGGCAATGAGGGGAACTGCAGGAGCGGTTATATCGGTGGTGGCCAGTGCGTTTTCCATGATCGTCGCTGCCGGCTGCATTAGCGCGCAATGAAAGGGGGCGCTGACTGCGAGTTTTATCGACCGTTTGGCGCCCTTTTCCTTGGCGATTTCAATGGCCCGATCGATTGCGCTGGTATTGCCGGAAAGAACGACCTGGCCAGGTGCATTATCATTGGCGACAGAGCAAACGCCGTCTTTTGCGGCCAGCGCAGCGACCGCTTCCACGACCGCCATATCTGAGCCAATAATCGCCGCCATCGCGCCTTCGCCAACCGGAACGGCCTGTTGCATGGCTTGACCCCGGGTTTTGAGCAGGCGGGCGGCACTGGCGGCATCTAAGCTGCCCGCTGCGGCAAGGGCTGTATATTCGCCTAACGAATGGCCCGCGACATGGCTTGCCGCAGAGGCGATTTCAAACCCGGCTTCATCGCCCAGGACCCTTAATATTGCCATGCTGACCGCCATTAGGGCTGGCTGAGCGTTTTCAGTCAGAGTGAGGGTCTCTTCGGGGCCGTCGAACATAATTTTGCTGAGTGATTGGCCGAGAGCCTCGTCAATTTCATCAAATAGGTGACGGGCCGGGGCATAGGCATCGGCCAGGCTCTTGCCCATACCGACGCTCTGGCTGCCTTGGCCCGGAAATACGAATGCGCGGGTCATGAATTGGTCTGCTTTTTATGGTTGGGGGATGGGAGGCAGTCTTACCTGTTGCATCCGTCGCCTGCAACTTGTGTGACGGTTAGGGTGGTTTGGGCGAAATAGGCTTGCGTGAAGGGACTTCATGTGTATATTCCCGGCCTTCCAACTCCTTGCCGGCCATTGTGGCCGGCTAGAGCCGTGCGGCCAGAATGAGAGCAGTTGCTCGCCAATTGTTTGAAGCTTCCGGCGGCGGTTCGCGGAAAGCCACAAGGAGCCAAATATATGGCACTCTACGAGCATGTTTTTATTGCCCGTCAGGATGTTTCGGCCGCCCAGGTCGAAACCCTGATCGAGGAATTTACGAAAATTATCGAAAATGGCGGCGGCAGCGTCAAAGGCCACGAATATTGGGGCCTGAAGACGATGGTTTACCGGATTAAGAAAAACCGGAAAGGCCACTACGTCATGATGAATATTGACGCCGAATCAGCCGCCGTTGCCGAACTTGAGCGCAACCAGCGCATTCATGAAGATATTTTGCGCAACTTGACCCTGAAAGTCGATGCATTCGAAGAGGGGCCATCGGTCATGATGGCGAATAAGCGCGATGGCGACCGTCGTGGTGGAGGCCGTTTTGAGCGCCGCGACGACAAACCGCATGAGGGTGGCCCGCGAGAGGGTGGCAATAACGAAGGTTCTTCAAGTGAGCCGAAAGCGGAAACGGTAACGGGCGAAGCGGCCAGCGCAACTGACGCGGCCGCGCCGGCAGCTGCAGAGGAGACAGCCTAATGGCATATGAACAAAGTTCAGGTGGCGCCGGCGGCGCGCGTCAGCAGGGCGCGCGGCGGCCGTTCTTTCGTCGGCGGAAAACGTGCCCCTTCTCCGGCGCGAATGCCCCGAAGATCGATTACAAGGACGTGAAACTCTTGCTGCGGTTTACATCCGAGCGCGGCAAAATTGTCCCAAGTCGCATCACGGCTGTGTCGGCTAAGAAGCAGCGCGAATTGGCCCGGGCTATTAAGCGTGCCAGGTTCCTGGCTCTGCTGCCCTATGTGGTTCAGTAGCCGCTTGGTCCCCCAGCTGTTGCAGTTGGAGTTTTAGACGTTTGGAGTTTTAAACAATGGAAGTCATTTTATTGGAGCGGGTCGAGAAACTCGGCCAAATTGGCGATCTGGTCAATGTGAAGCCCGGCTACGCCCGTAATTTTCTGCTGCCGCAGAAAAAGGCGTTGCGGGCCACCGCAGCAAATCGTGAAGTTTTTGAGCAGCGCCGCGTCGAGATTGAGGCGGATAACCTGACGCACAAAACCGAAGCGGAAAAAGTTGCCGAGAAACTCGGCGATCTGACCGTAACCTTGATCCGTCAGGCTAGTGATAGCGGTCAGCTTTACGGCTCGGTTAGCTCGCGCGATGTTGCTGAAGCGGTGAGCGAGGCTGGGTTTTCTGTCGAGCGCCGCCAAGTGGTGCTTGATCGAGCCATCAAAATGCTTGGCCTGCACCCGATCCGCGTGCGCTTGCACCCGGAAGTGGTTGTCAGCATTACGGCGAATGTTGCCAAGACCGATGAGGAAGCCGCCATACAGATCGAACGCGGCGGTGCGATCGGTCAAGCTGACCTCGAGGCAGAGGAAGATGCGGCCGAGGCTGCCTTACAGTCCGCCGAAGCTGCACTCGCGTTGGCCGACGATAATACGGCCGAGGCTGAAGCTGCTGAAGGTTTGGTCGAAGACGATGTCGAGAAAAAATTGCAATCGGCGGCTACCGATGATGAAGAGGCATCGGACGAAGTCGCAGATACGCAAGAATAGGCTTCAAAAGAATAAGCCCAGGACGGTTTCCCCCGTCCTGGGCTACTGAGGCTGCCTGGGCCTAGGTGGCCGGCGAATTTTCATTTTCGTAGAAAATCAGACCTTCAATTTCTTCCGGGTTTTGCTCTCTGCCGCGAAGCTCGACGACATTGCGGTCAGGGTCGCGCAGAAATACCGAAATATGGCCGTCGCCGAAGGTGACGGGACCTTGGGAAATTTCCAGGCCATTTTCTTTGATCGCCGCCAGCGTGTCTCTGATTGAGGCAACCTGCCACGCGGCATGGGTATAGCCGGGATACTTCTCCGGAACATCCATCAGAATGTTTTTACCGCCGTTATCGGTCGGGGCATTGGTCACCAGGTTAATTTCGACACCGGCCTTGTTCTTAATAATGATGACCGGATCGAAATCGATCTCCTTTAAAATTTCAAAACCCAGAATTTTGTAATAGGCGAGCGCTTTCTCGATATTGGAGATACGTATGCCTAGATGGTCGACATGGGTGATTTCGATCATGGGATGCTCTCTCATAAGGGGATGAATTTTTTCTTATCGCATGGCCCCGTCTGAAATGACAATCAAGCGCTGCTTCGTGGCTGTTTTTTGCCATTGGCAAGTGGGCGAACGAGTCCCATCCAGAAAATCAAAACCGCGACACCAGCAGCGCCGATAGCTGACACCATTGCGGTGTGACTGCCATCGCTAAAGAGCGCAATGAGTGTCGCCACGAGGGCCGCACCGGCAAATTGAAGAAACCCCATCAGTGACGCCGCTGCGCCCGCTTTATCGCCGAACGGCGCCATGGATCCCGCCACCGATGCGGGGATAATGATGGCAAAGGCGATCATAAATAGCGCGACGGGCAGGGCAATGGTGAAGACGATGAGGGTAGGGTTCCAGGAAGAAGCGCTCGCCCAACCCAATCCGGCGGCGGTCAAGCCGGCAACGGCAGCTAGTACCGCCCCGGCGCCGAGCAGACGGTCCATGCCATATCTTTGAACCAGGCGGGCGCCCAATAAGAGCGCGATCATATGCCCGACCATGACCAGGGCAAATATTTGGCCAAATTGGGACGATGATAAATGCAGAAAATTGATGAAGATGCCCGGCGATGCCGTGAGGAACGAAAATAGCCCGCTGAAGGCGGCGATCCCACATAATCCATAGGCCCAAAAAACCCGACTCGACATAATCAGCCGGTAATTTTCGACGATCAATTTAGGGACAAGGGCCTGACGATTGGGCCGAATATTCGATTCGTCGAGGAACCGCCATATTAGGAACCCGATGAAGGTCGAATAGAAGGCCAACACGAAAAAGTTCGACCTCCAACCGAAATATTCCGTCAACTGAGCTCCCAGTAGGGGGGCAATGACCGGGGCAAAGGCAAGACCGATCATCGCCAGCGATAAGAGTCTCGCCGCCTCGTCACGGACAAATTTATCGCGCACGATTGCTCTTGCCAGAATCTGGCCGGTTGACGCCGCCAATCCCTGGATAAATCTCGCGGCAATAAGCGCGGTAATTGAGGGGGCGGCGGCGCAAGACAGGCTGGCAAATGTGTAGAGGCACAAGCCAATCAGCAGGACCGGTTTACGGCCGAAACGATCCGACGCTGGGCCTTGAAATAATTGGCCGACAGCGATGCCGAGAAGATAGGCGCTCAAGCTTATTTCGACCGCTGTCTGACCTGCGCCAAGGCCTAGGCCGATGGCCGGTAAGGCCGGCAAGGTAATGTCGATGGTCAGGGCGTCGAGGGCGATGAGTAACGCCAGCAGCGCTGTTGTGACGCCAATATGCCTCTCCGTCATGATATTTAGCGTCTTTCAGGGGTAAATTTAAGACATATTGCAAAAAAAGTTAACAAAATGATTCTGGCCTGTATCCCGCAGAAAATATAGCTATTTCGATCCTGTTTGGGCTCTTTTCCCTGAAAGCACCTCCGGTGGGAAAGCATTTGTTAACCTTTATTGATATAGGATCTTAAAGTACAGTTAACCGGTAGCGCAGGTCATCACTTGGTAACTATGACGAAGCGCTGCATAAAAAGTTGGAGCGAGCCATGCGTGTTCTTTTGGTCGAAGACGATTCAGCCACGGCAAAAAGCATTCAGTTGATGCTGAAGTCGGAAGATTATGTTTGCGATACGACCGATCTTGGTGAAGATGGGTTGGAAATTGGCAAGCTTTATGATTACGACATCATAATCCTCGACATTATGCTGCCTGATATCGACGGCTATGAAGTGTTGACGCGGTTACGTGCGGCACGGGTTGAAACGCCGATATTGATTTTGTCGGGCTTGAGCGACGCCGATGACAAGATCCGTGGATTGGGCAGCGGCGCCGATGATTATCTAACCAAACCCTTCGATAAGCGCGAGCTAATCGCCCGTATCCAGGCCATTGTCCGGCGCTCCAAAGGACATTCAGACTCGGTGATCACCACCGGTAAAATGAAGGTCAATCTTGATGCGCGGACGGTCGAGGTGGCGGGCAGCCCGGTTCATTTGACCGGTAAGGAATATGGCATCCTTGAGCTTTTGAGCCTGCGTAAGGGAACGACCCTCGCCAAAGAGATGTTTCTCAATCATCTCTATGGCGGCATGGAAGAGCCCGAACTGAAAATTATCGATGTTTTCGTCTGCAAATTGCGGAAAAAGATTTCCGATGCCGCCGAAGGCGATAACTATATCGAGACCGTATGGGGCCGTGGCTACGTGTTGCGCGAGCCGGTGGAAGAGGCCTTGCCAATGGATCGTCAGACCGTCGCCGCCTAGACCGGCGCGCCAAGCAAGACATTTAGGCCCGGCAATGCCGGGTCTTTTTTGTTGGTCCTAACTTGCTACCGGCAATCTGACTTTGAAAGTTACCCCCGCATCGGGACCTTCGTTGGTTGCCGAAATAGAAACTGCGGTTCCTAAACGCTCGGCAAGAAACCGGGTAAGCGCCCCTTGGGCGGTGCGGGCCGTCAACTCTTTCATGGGTATGGTTCCGGCCAATGAAGCCATCATTTCAGCGGTCATGCGCGCATCTGCGGCGGCGGCGTGAATTGAAACGGCGAGCGCGCTGGCTTCTGGCGCGATCGCAATGTTCAAGGTTCCGCCGCGCGGCAACGCCTCGACGGAAATCAAGGCGAGATTTAGCAGTAGTTTGATCGCGCCGGGCGCGGGGCGGGGGTCGGCGGGACGTTGCTCAGCGGGCCAGTCCATTGTGAGCCGTGGGCTGGTGACCACCGGCTCCAGTAATTTCGCCGCATCGTCAAAAGACAATCCGGTCTGCCGGTTGCCCGCTTGACCATAAGCCACCCGAAAAAAACTCAGCTTTTCGACCGCTTGTTTCGAGCTGCTGGCGACCAGTGCCATTGCATCGCTATCCTGGCCGTCGCCAAACTCGGTCATGAGTTCAAGGCCATTACTCACGGCACCAACCGGACTGATTACGTCATGGCATAATCTCGAACAAAGTAACTCTGCCATCCACAATTCAGGCCAGAGGTCGGGCGCGGATCGGTTTAAATCTTCAGCCATTATCGTCCTTAATATTGATCGAATGGGAAACTATAACCGGTAGGCAAATCCAACTATCTTACTTTAAACAGGTATTCCGATACCATGCCAAGGTCGCAACTCCTAATACGTGACAAGCGGTCGTTGCTGAATAAACTTCGCCGGAGAATTTTGATCATGTCGCCCAAAAATGTCCGAACCTTCCATCATCCCGGTGCCGGTCGTCGCAAAGCAGGCGCATATCCAAAAGGACGCCAGACTGATGCTCACAGCCTGGAAGAGGTTCGAGCACTGCTTGGCCCCGCACCGCATCGCCGAGATTTGCTGATCGAGTATTTGCACTTGATCCAGGATCGTTATCATTGCCTGGCGCCCGGGCATCTTGCGGCGTTGGCGCAAGAGATGGGGCTGGCAATGGCGGAAATTTACGAAGTGGCGACATTCTATGCCCATTTTGATGTCGTCGATTCGGAGGTGGAAGGTGCCCCATCGCCGATAACGGTGCGGGTCTGCGAAAGCCTGTGTTGTGGGATGGCGGGATCGAAGAAGCTTCATTCGGGCTTGGTGAGCGAATTTGGGGATCGCGCCAGAGTTGTCGCCGCACCTTGCATGGGCGGGTGCGACCAGGCACCGGCGGTGTCTATTGGACCATTGCAAATTGGTGGGGCGACGGTTCGCTCTGTCGCCGAGGCTGTGACCCGGTTGGAGATCGATGGAGGCCAAGGAGATTCACCACTGCCCAGATATCAGGGGCTTACAGCATACAGGGCAGAAGGCGGCTACGAGTTTTTGTCGGCGGCGCGAGCGGGCGATCATACTCCGAGCGAGGTGTTCGACCGCCTCGAACAGGCCAATTTGCGGGGCATGGGGGGAGCATTCTTTCCAACAGCGCGTAAATGGCGCCTGGTCGCCGATCAACCGTCGCCACGCTTCGTGGCGATCAACGGTGACGAAGGCGAGGTTGGAACCTTCAAAGATCGCTATTTTCTAGAAACAGCACCGCATAGGGTTCTGGAGGGTATGCTGATCGCTGCCTGGGCGGTTAGCGCCGACGCGATCTATTTTTATCTGCGGGACGAATATGCCGTTGCCCGTGCAATTTTGGAAAAGGAGATAGACCTGCTGACCCGCGCCGGTTTGATCGATGCGGGTTTGAAGGTGGAATTGCGGCGCGGTGCAGGTGCTTATATTTGCGGCGAAGAAAGCGCGATGATCGAATCGATCGAGGGTAAGCGCGGCCTGCCGCGTCATCGTCCGCCCTATGTTGCCGAGGTCGGTTTGTTTGGCCGACCGACCTTGGTCAATAATGTTGAAACGGTTTACTGGGTGCCGGACTTAGTTAAGCCGGAGGCCGGTACCCAGCAGACCCGTGCCTATTCGGTTTCCGGACGGGTTCGCGAACCGGGAGTGAAAATAGCACCTATTGGAATATCGGTTGTTGATTTGATTGAGACGTATTGTGGCGGCATGGCCGAGGGCCACGAATTTAAAGCCTATCTGCCCGGTGGCGCCTCGGGAGGTATTTTGCCGGCTCATCTGGGTGATCTACCGTTGAGCCCGGAGGCGCTCGCCGAATATGGCTGTTTTGTCGGTTCGGCGGCAATTGTCGTGCTCTCCGATCAAGACAATGTGGCGGATGTGGCGCTTAACCTCATGGCGTTTTTTGAACATGAAAGTTGTGGTCAATGTAGCCCATGTCGTGTCGGCACTGCCAAAGCCGTGCAATTGATGAAGGCTGACCGATGGGAAACGGATCTGTTGACCGACTTGTCGGCGATTATGCGCGACGCCTCCATTTGCGGCCTTGGTCAAGCGGCACCAAATCCGGTCGACTGCGTGCTCAAATACTTCCCCGAAGATATTCCGGCCTGAGGGTCGGTAGTTAGGCCCGCTTCCGCTTGACCGAATTCTGCGGCTATGGTTAATGCCAGCTCATGAACCAGACCCCCCATATCTCGCGGATAATGCGACGACGTAGGACCGACCGCCGAACCAGGGCGTTTGTCGGTCCGCGGTGCGTATGGATAACCGGTTAGCAGGCGCACGATAGCGTCGAAAGAAAACTTTCCACCGAGCAATCCTTAAATATTCACCCGGATCGGCTGACGCCGTAGTTCGCGTTTCGTCGGGCCAGGCGTCGTTATGAGACGCCGTCCCTTTGTTGAAGCGACGGGCCTGTAGGGCCTACATCCGGGAATTTGATTATGTTTACGAGTGGAAAAAGCGAGAAGATCGACTGGGAGGTCGAAGATAATATTTCCGATATCGATGAGGCTGATATCAATTGGCTCCAAATTGCCGAACTTTATGCCGGGGCACCCTTGGTGCGTCGGCCATCCGTTGACTGGAAGAGGGCATTTGCGGCGAGCAGCGAAATCGCCTTTGTCCGACTGGCATCGCAATTTGGACGGGCGGGGCGAGTCATTGGCGCAGCGCGGGCAATCTCTGACGGGCAGTTTTACGCTACAATTCTCGATGTTGGCGTTGATGCTGGCTTTCAGCGGCAGGGTATTGGCCGGGCCTTGGTGTCGAATTTGCTTGAACGGTTGAAGGTAGAGCGGGTCTATTTGACCTCGGCGGCGGGAAAACAGGGTTTTTATCACCGCCTCGGGTTTCTCAAGCTCAATAATGCCTTTGGGTATTACGCACCTGGTCCACGGGCTGAAGCGATGGAATTGGGCCTTATTTCACCGCCTAACTGCGCCGGTAATGATATATAAGTCTTTGATAATTATTGATTTTATAAAAAGAATGACAATGTACAAATCTCGCCTTAAAGCGGCCAAAAAGCTATGTGACATTGCGCGAATGAAGGGGCGCACAGGCGTTCCCTTGGCTAAATGGATGAGCTCTTCCTCATGAATTGGAACCTGCGGCGATTTAGATGCGTCTTTCTGGCGACCATTCTTGGCGCTGCGCTTGCGGCTGCGTCGGGCGAATTGGTGCCAGCCCGTGCCCAGGTCAATGGCGGCGCGTTCGTACTAACGGATTTGGTTGTCGAAATTCTTGAAGAAGGAGAAGGGGCGGCGATTGAGGTTGGCCAGGAGTTGCTGGTCGAATTTACCAGTTGGATCGTTGAAGATGGCGAGCAGGGGCGGCTTTTCGATTCCAGCGAGGAGCGCGGCGGTCCTTGGGAATTCGTTCTTGGCGCTCATCCTGCAATTAAAGGCTGGGATGAGGGGCTGGAGGGGACGAGAATAGGGACAAGGATCCGGCTTACGATCCCTCCCGATATGGCCTATGGTGATCGCGGATTTAACGGGCCAGTGGCCTTTGTGCCCCCTGGGTCCTGGATCATATCAGAAATTGTCGTCATCGGTGCGAATTAGGCCTGATTAGGCTGGCAGAATACTTCAATCAGACTCGGGTTTGAGGTAATAGAAGGTCTGCAATGCGGGCCGCTGAAGCGACGCACGCCCATTTTTTTGAGGAGTTTGAGCATGAGCGCGACCGGACCGGGTTCCGAACAGGCAAGTATGGCGGCCAAGATTATTGGCGTTCTATTTGTTGTTGGCGCGCTTGTGGCCATTTATCAAACGTCGACCCGAACATCAGCACATTCATCAGCAATGTCGGGATCCCATTCTGGATCTGACACTATGGAAGGAAATTCAAACGTGTCTGTAAATGCTATAACAGGCGAGACAGTGACGACAGCATCAGGCCTGCAATATATCGAGCAGGCGGCGGGTGAGGGCGACCTGCCCGAGGCTGGGCAAACCGTTGTAGTGCACTACACCGGCTGGCTTTACAATGACGGTGAGAAGGGGGCTAAATTTGATAGCTCTGTCGATCGTGGGCAGCCCTTTTCGTTCAGATTGGGCCAAGGTATGGTCATTCAGGGCTGGGACGAAGGTTTGGCGTCGATGCGCCCGGGCGGCAAGCGCACCCTCATTATTCCGGCAAGTCTCGGTTATGGGGCGCAAGGCGCTGGTGGGGTAATCCCTCCCGGAGCGACCTTGATGTTCGATGTAGAGTTACTCGAAATACAGTAAACTGGCTTGGAACGGGCGACCTGAGGGGAGTCACATCATGAATACCGGCAAATCGACGGCGTCTGCGGTTCGATTTTCCACTGTTTCTGGGGCTGTTGCTAAGGCTGTTGCTAAGGCTGCGGCTTTGGCCTCGGCGATGATTGCACTTTCGGCTTGTGCACAATTTTCCAGTGAGGCCAATGAGCGGCAAGCAGACCAGGTCTCCGCGTCGCAGTTGGTGGCGCCGCCGGCAGAAGGTCCACAATTATTTGGTCCTTGGGATGACCAAGCGCAGCCGACAAATAGTAGTCGGGCAAGTCGCAATGGCGATAGCGCGCGGGTGGCTCGAACGCGAGGGGCAATTGCAGCACTCCCGCCTGAGCCGTCCAGAGTTGTTGTCCAGCGACAGCGCCAAGCTCCTATTTTGCAATCGCCGCCGCAAATTGCTGCTGCATCACCGCCGCAGCCGCTGATCGGCCGAACGGGGATACCGGCCTTCGAACAGGGTTTTACCGAAACCGCGTCAGGTTTGAAGTACAAACAGACTCAGGTCGGTCAAGGACCGGTACCGCGACGGGGCGATACTATTATCGCTCGTTATTCGGGGTGGATCTACGAAGACGGCGAAAAAGGCGACTTATTTGACCGGTCCGGTGATCGGCCTTTCACGTTCCAATTGGGGGCGGGGCGGGTCATTGAGGGCTGGGATGAGGCCTTTGCCGGTATGCGTCCGGGCGAAAAGCGCACGCTTATCGTGCCCTCTGAACTCGCCTATGGGCGGACCGGCGCGCCAGGGCTCATTCGCCCAAATGAAGATCTGGTATTCGACGTGGAGCTGGTGGAAGTACAATAAGCGTCGCATTTGTGCTCGTGGGGAAACTCGCGGTAGAGCTATTGGGATATCGAGGATAATTTGGTGATGAGCGACATAGTCACATTCACCCTCGACGGAGAGGAAATATCCGCCCCTGCCGGTCAATCCATATGGGAAATTTGCAAGGACCGGGGTGAGATACTGCCCCATCTTTGCCATCGGGACGAGCCCGGATACCGGCCCGACGGCAATTGCCGTGCTTGCATGGTTGAGGTGAAGGGCGAGCGCGCTTTGGTCGCTTCTTGCATTCGCCAGGCCAGTCCCGGCATGGTGGTCGAAACGCAAAACCAGAGAGCAAAAACCGCGCGGCGCGGAGTCGTTGATATGTTGATGGCCGATCAGCCGCCCCAGGCCGACGCACATGATAAGGGGTCGCATCTTTGGCGCTGGGCAGAGCAGCTAGAGGTGACCGAGAGTCGGTTTCCAGCCCAGGAGGTCGGTCAAAAACAGCCGGCCGATACCAGCCATCCGGCGATGGCTGTTCAGCTCGATGCGTGCATTCATTGCGGTTTGTGTGTGCGGGCCTGCCGCGAGGTACAAGTCAATGACGTCATTGGTATGTCGGGCCGGGGAATAGACTCTAAGATCACGTTCGATCTAAATGATCCGATGGGGGAGAGCAGTTGCGTTGCCTGTGGTGAATGCGTTTCGGCCTGCCCGACGGGCGCGCTTTTGCCAGCATTGCTGGTTGACGATGTCGGGCGAGACCGGGGTTTGGCGGCGGATAAAATCGTCGACAGCCTGTGCCCCTATTGTGGCGTCGGTTGCCAGGTTACCTATCATGTGGAAAATAATAAAATCATAAAAGTCGAAGGAAAAAATGGACCGGCCAACGAGAATAGGCTCTGCGTTAAAGGCCGGTTTGGTTTCGATTACGCCCAACATCCTCATCGCCTGACTAAGCCGCTCATTCGTAAAGAAGGTGTTGGCAAGCGCTGGGACGATCAAGTTGACCCGGCCGATCCCAGCAGCCATTTTCGCGAGGCGAGTTGGGAAGAAGCATTGACCCTTGCCGCCGGAGGCCTCTCGGCACTTCGTGACACCCATGGGGGCGGTGCGCTGGCCGGCTTTGGGTCGGCAAAAGGGTCGAACGAGGAAGCCTATTTATTCCAGAAAATGGTTCGCGCCGGGTTTGGCACAAACAATGTCGATCATTGCACCCGTCTGTGCCACGCAAGCTCTGTCGCGGCGTTGATGGAAACCATCGGTTCGGGTTCGGTGACAGCCGATTTTGGCGCCGCCTTGGACGCCGATGTGATCATTGTTATCGGCGCGCGTCCGGCACAAAATCACCCGGTCGCCGCGACCTATATTAAGCAGGCTGTGGCAAAGGGAGCGACGCTCATCGTCATGGACCCGCGACGTCAAGGGCTCAGCCGTCATGCGGCGCATCATCTGCAGTTTAAGCCCGGAACCGATGTCGCTCTGCTCAATGCGATCATGCATGTCATCCATGATGAAGGCCTGTTTGATCGCCAATATATTCAGGCCCATACGGAAAATTTCGAGGCCCTTGCCGCGAAATTGCCCGAATTCTCCCCGGAAAAAATGGCCCCCTTATGCGGCATTGACCCAGAGGTCATTCGCGATGTTGCGCGGACCTATGCGCGGGCTGAAAAGGGACTGATTTTCTGGGGCATGGGTATTTCCCAGCATGTTCACGGCACCGACAATGCGCGCTCGTTGATTTCGCTGGCGCTGATGTGCGGACATGTTGGCCGCCCTGGAACCGGCCTGCATCCGCTGCGCGGCCAAAACAATGTCCAGGGCGCCTCCGACGCCGGACTGATCCCGATGTTTTATCCAAACTATAAAGGGGTTGGCGCGGCAAAGGCGGAATTTGAAGCCTATTGGGGGATCGCGGCGCTGGATCCAAATCCGGGCCTGACGGTCGTTGAAATCATGGGAGCGGCCCTGGCCGGTGACATCAAGGGCATGTATATTCTGGGCGAAAACCCGGCAATGTCGGACCCCGATCAGCGTCACGTGCGCGAAGCGCTGGCCAATTTAGACCATCTGGTGGTTCAGGAAATATTTCTGACCGAGACCGCCTTTCACGCTGATGTCATACTGCCGGCATCGGCATTTGCCGAGAAATCCGGGACCTTCACCAACACCAATCGCCAGGTACAGCTCGCCCGACCGGTCTTGGAATTACCCGGTGAGGCGCGACAGGATTGGCAAATCACCCAAGACCTCGCCCGGCGGATCGGGCTCGACTGGGCATATCGGGATGTAGGTGAGATCTATGAAGAAATGCGCGGATGTATGCCGTCCCTGGCCGCCATTTCTTGGGATCGATTGCAGCGCGAGGGTGGCGTGACTTACCCATGTGCGGGCGAAGACGAGCCGGGGCAGGCGATTATTTTCGGCGATGGATTTCCCACGCCGACGGGGCGCGGAAAATTTGTCCCGGCCGATATTGTGCCACCGGACGAAGTGCCCGACGAAGCTTATCCTTTTGTCTTGACCACCGGCCGCATGCTCGAACATTGGCATACCGGCGCCATTACCCGCCGGTCCGACATTCTCGATAGGCTAGAGCCCGAAGCCGTGGCTTGCTTGCATCCGGCAGAGCTTGATCGCCTTGGTGTCATGCCCGGCGAGCATATCCGCGTTGCCTCGCGCCGGGGTATGGTTGAATTGGCGGCGCGCGCCGACCGGGACGTTGCCCCCGGCATGGTGTTTATTCCGTTTTGTTTTGCTGAGGCTGCGGCCAATCTTTTGACCAATCCGGCGCTGGACCCTTTTGGCAAAATCGCCGAGGTGAAGTTTTGCGCCGCCCATGTTGAAAAAGCCCCGACCGGTGATCGGGTGGCGGCGCAATAAAGGCTCAGCTTAGTTAGCTCACTGCTTAACTCAGTGGTCTTTGAGCACAATATAAGCCATCTTCAAAGCCACTAAATATCTCGCTAAGGAGCGGATTACTGATGGGTTCGCCACTCGGTTCGCTAGCCAGATTGCGTTCCGCCACATATGTCGTCTCGTCGGATCCATCGACCAGCACGTGATACCAGGGCTGGTCTTTGGGCGGACGGCTGAGAGCGACATTGTCATACCACTCGTCCTCGCCCTGGAAGGTGGCGTCAACATCGAATATGGCGCCTCGATAATCGAAGCGGCGATGTTGAACAATTTGGCCGAGGCCGAATTTGGCTGTCTGTCCGAGCATTATACCTGGTTCCATAAAACAACTTTGGCAGTGATTGTGGCATCGTTGGCGGCCATCATGCAACAATCGCACAACAATCGCATGGGGTAGGTCCGGTGCAATAGTAAGCCGTCTTGAGCGGCGATTGATGGAGACGGCGATGTCGGACAACGACAAGAAAGAAACTCATAAGCGGAAACTGCGCAGCAGCGCCTGGTTCGCCCCGATGGACCGCAACGGGTTTGCCAGCCGGAGCTGGATGAAAAACCAGGGATTGCCAGATCATATGTTTGATGGGCGCCCAGTCATTGGGATCTGTAATACCGCCTCCGAACTCACGCCCTGCAATGCCCATTTCGACAAGATCGCCGAACATGTGAAACGCGGCGTCTTTGAAATGGGTGGGTTTCCGCTGGAATTTCCGGTCACCAGCCTTGGCGAAACCCTGATGCGGCCAACAACAATGCTGTTCCGCAATCTGGCTTCAATGGATGTCGAAGAATCGATCCGGGCCAATCCGATCGATGGCGTTATCTTGCTCACCGGCTGCGATAAAACCACGCCGGCTCTCGTGATGGGGGCCGCGAGCTGCGATCTGCCGACCTTGGTTGTTTCCGGGGGACCGATGTTGAACGGGAAATTTCGCGGGGAAGATATCGGGTCTGGGACCAATCTTTGGAAATTTTCCGAAGATGTCCGGGCCGACAAAATGACCCTCGACGATTTTATCGCCGCCGAGAGCTGCATGTCGCGGTCCGCCGGTCATTGTATGACCATGGGTACGGCCTCGACCATGGCCTGCATGGTTGAGGCGTTGGGCATCGCCCTGCCCGGCAACGCCGCCATCCCGGCGGTCGATAGCCGTCGCTATGTGTTGGCCCATATGGCCGGGCGGCGTATTTGCGAGATGGTGGGCGAAGACCTGAAACTATCCCAGATATTGACCCGACCGGCCTTTGAAAATGCAATTCGGGTGAATGGGGCGATTGGCGGATCGACAAATGCGGTGGTTCACCTGCTGGCGATTGCTGGGCGGATTGGCGTCGATTTGGACCTTGAGGATTGGGATCGGCTTGGGCGCGATATTCCATGCCTGGTAAATCTGATGCCCTCGGGAAAATATCTGATGGAAGATTTCTACTATGCCGGCGGCCTGCCGATGGTGATGAAGGAAATGGGGGCGCATCTGGATAAAACTGCGCTGACCGTCAGTGGCAAGACTGTTGGCGAAAATATCGAAACGGCCGAATGTTTCGACCGCGACGTCATTCACCCGGCCGACAGACCGTTTAAAAATCAGGGCGGCATCGTCGTGCTGAAAGGCAATCTCGCCCCTCGAGGGGCGGTGCTCAAACCTTCGGCGGCAACCAAAAAGCTCATGCAGCATGAAGGCCGCGCGGTGGTGTTTGAGGATATTGACGACTTTAATGCGCGCATTGATGATCCGGAGCTTGATGTCGAGCCGGACGATATTCTGGTTTTGAAAAATTGTGGCCCGAAGGGCTATCCCGGATTTCCCGAAGCCGGGGGGATGGCAATGCCGCCGAAAATTCTGGCCCAAGGGGTCACCGATATGGTGCGCATTTCTGACGCCAGAATGTCGGGTACCGCCTACGGAACGGTCGTCCTGCATACGAGCCCGGAGGCAGCCGATGGAGGCGCGCTGGCACATGTTCGCAACGGCGATCGAATTATCCTTGACGTTGCTGGCAGGCGCCTTCACTTAGACGTAGATGAGGCGGAATTAGCGGCACGGGCGAAAGACTGGCGTCCTCCGGAGCGACCGATCCGGCGCGGCTGGTACCAGCTATATCACGATCATGTCCTGCAAGCCGATCAAGGTGCCGACCTTGATTTCCTGGTTGGAGGTAGCGGTGCGCCGGTGCCACGGAAAAATCATTAGCGGTGGATTTTATGGGAATATTGAGATGAATAAGATCGAAAATGCGCCGATACTCCGCACCCGCGAGCAGATAAATAATCTGCAGGATTCTCAGATCCGCCAAATCGCCCATGCGGGCATGGGGCGCGATGACGTTATCGCCCTATGGTTTGGTGAATCCGACGAACCGACGCCGACCTTTATCCGTGACGCGGCGTCGCGGGCCCTCGACGAAGGTCACACCTTTTATCCGCCCAATCGTGGAATTCCGGAACTCTTGCCCGCCCTTTCCGATTACATGACGGCGCTGCATCAGCGGCCGATTACCGAGGACCGGATTACCGTATCGGCTTCGGCGATGAACGGTATCATGTTGGTAATGCAACTCCTGGTCGATCCGGGAGATAATGTCGTTCTGGTGACGCCGCTCTGGCCCAACTGTGCCGAGACCGTTCATATCATGGGTGGCGAGACCCGCCGGGTGCCGCTGGACCTTAAAGATGGTCGATGGCAATTGGATATAGATCGGTTGTTCGATCAATGTGACGGACGGACCAAGGCGATTTTCTTAAATTCGCCGGGCAACCCAACCGGCTGGGTGATGGATGCAGAAAGTCAACGCATCGTGCTCGATGAGGCGCGGGCGCGCAATATCACCATTATCGCCGATGAGGTCTATGAGCGGCTTTGCTATGTCGGCGATCGTGCGCCATCGTTTCTCGACATTGCAGAACCAGGCGACCCGGTGATCGCGGTCAATAGCTTTTCCAAGAATTGGTCAATGACCGGGTGGCGGCTTGGTTGGCTAACCCATCCACCTTCCTTGGGTGACCGAATGGGCATGTTGACCGAATATAATATCGCCGGACCAACAAGTTTTGTGCAGCATGCCGGGGCAACCGCGCTGCGCGATGGCGACGACTATATCGCGTCTTTGAGAGCCCGATATAGGCAAAACCGCAATATCATTTGTGATCGGCTCGCCGGTTGGGATCGTGTTCGATTAGCTCGGCCCGATGGCGCATTCTATGCTTTTTTTGCCGTCGAGGGCGCCGATGACAGCATGGCTTTGGCTTTGGAAATTCTTAACAAAACCGGCGTTGGCGTTGCCCCTGGGGCGGCCTTTGGGCCCGAAGGAGAGGGCTGGCTCAGGCTTTGTTTTGGCGTGCGGCCCGAGACCCTGGAAATTGCCCTTGACCGGCTGGAAGGACTTCTTGGCAATGGTGCGTGATCGCAGCAAAATCGACCGCCAGAAAAAACTATCTTCCGACGCGCCGAAGTCCGCCGCCCAGGAGCGGCGCGAGCGTAGCGCGGAGGCCTTGCGGGCCAACTTACGGCGGCGCAAAAAACGGGGGAAAACTCCTGATAGTCAGGGTCATTCCTCAAGCTGACGAATCGGTCGCTCCGCTATCATAGTGGCGTGCACCATTTTTTTTAAAATGCAAAAAATAAGAGACAGGTAATATGACGGTAATGCCGGACCATTGGATCACGCGCATGGCGCAAGACCATGGAATGATCGATCCTTTCGTCGCGGGGCAAACACGTGACGGCGTCATTTCCTATGGCGTATCGTCCTATGGCTATGACGCGCGCATGTCACGGGAATTTCAGATTTTCACAAATTTGGATTCGGCGATCGTCGACCCAAAAAATTTCGATCCCAATAGCCTGGTCGAACGTGAAGGCGATGTCTGTATTATTCCACCGAACAGCTTCGCCTTGGCCCGGACCATGGAATATTTCCGCATCCCGCGCGATATTTTGGCGATTTGTCTGGGCAAATCGACCTATGCGCGCTGCGGCATCATCGTCAATGTGACGCCGTTGGAGCCCGAGTGGGAGGGGCATGTGACCTTGGAAATATCCAACACCACGCCGCTTCCCGCACGGGTTTATACCGGTGAGGGGGTTTGCCAATTTTTGTTCATCAAGGGCGATGCACCGCCCGACATCTCCTATGCCGACCGAAGCGGCAAATATATGCGCCAAACCGGCATTACACCGCCAAGACTCTGATCGGGTTTTGCTGCCATTTTGGATTTTGCTGCCATTTTGGATTTTGCTGCCGCTGGCGGTTGACCTTGCCGGCCCCGCCGGCCACATGAAGAGGGAAGACTGATTTGGACGTAGAACTACTTGCTAGAGGTGACGGACACGCCCACGGGCCCGTCGTTCTGCCGCCCGCCGAAGAGCGGACGGAAAAGGTGCTCCGAGGGCCAGCGAAAACGACAGGACCGGTAATGGATAAAATTCGCATTCGTGGTGGGCGACCGCTCAACGGTACGATCGCAATCGGTGGCGCGAAAAACGCGGCCTTGCCTTTGATGGCGGCGTCTTTGCTGACCGATCAGAAACTGACTTTGACCAATGTGCCCGAGCTGGCGGATATTGAGACCCTGTTGCGTCTGCTCGAGCAGCACGGCGTTGAGATGTCGCGGGAAAATCGGCGGTTGGACTTAACGGGCTCGGAAATTATCAGCACCACGGCGCCTTATGAACTCGTTCGTAAAATGAGAGCGAGCGTATTGGTGCTTGGGCCCATTTTGGCCCGTGCCCATCAGGCAAAAGTTTCCCTGCCCGGCGGCTGTGCAATCGGCGCGCGGCCGGTCGATCTGCATTTAAAGGCGCTCACCCAGATGGGCGCCGATATCACCGTCGAGCAAGGCTATATTGAGGCCCAGGCGAAAAACGGCTTGCGCGGCGCCCATATCGTCTTTCCCCAGGTTTCGGTTGGCGCGACGGAAAATATCCTGCTCGCCGCGACATTGGCCGAGGGTGAGACCATCCTCGAAAATGCCGCCCGAGAGCCAGAGATCAGCGATCTGGCGCACTGCCTGATTGCTATGGGGGCGCAAATCGAAGGCGTCGGTAGTGATCGTTTGACCATTACCGGGGTTAAGGCGCTGCATGGAACGACCCATGCAATTATGCCCGACCGGATCGAGGCCGGAACCTATGCGATTGCCACCGCGATTACCGGCGGCACCGTCGAATTGGAAGGCGCGCGCCTCGATCATATCGACGCGCTGGCCCACAAAATGCGCGAAGCCGGGGTGACGATTGACGAACGCAATGGCGGTGTTTTTGTCAACCGGGCCAATCGTGATCTTATCGGCGTTGACGCTATGACCGAACCCTTTCCCGGATTTCCCACCGACCTGCAGGCCCAATTTATGGCCCTGATGACCCGGGCCAAAGGGGCATCGATGCTGACCGAGACGATTTTTGAAAATCGGTTCATGCATGTGCCGGAACTGCAGAGAATGGGGGCAAATATTAACCTACATGGTTCTTCGGCAATGGTGCGCGGGGTCGGTAAGCTGACCGGCGCACCGGTGATGGCGAGTGACCTGCGCGCCAGTGCATCTCTGGTTATTGCTGCCCTGGCGGCAGAAGGCGAAACCGAGATCGCCCGGGTCTATCACCTTGATCGGGGCTATGAATGTTTGGAGCAAAAACTCACCGGTGTTGGCGCTGAAGTCGAGCGCGTTGGCGATTGACGGTTGCGTGAATTTTCGAGGATGACTGAAAGCTCATTGAAATTAAGAGCGCGGGATGGCGACGATTTTGCCGTCATTTCGGCGCTTGTTCAGGACGCACTCGTACCTATCGGTGATATCGAATATGTCCCGGCCGAAAACCAGTTTCTGCTGGCGGTCAATCGATTTCTCTGGGAAAACCCCGGCGAGAGCGGCGGCGAGCGCATTTTATCGGGCCTAGCTTTTGCCAACGTTACAGCAGTTCAGCGGCAGGGTATCGACATTTTAGACCGCAGCGGCTTTTTGGAACTTTTGGCGATGGAACTGCCGGCCGATGACCTTGTGCAATTGACTTTTGCCGACGGAGCCGCGATACGTCTGAAAATAACCGAGTTATCCTGCACCTTGGAGGATTTCGGCGAGACTTGGCCGACCGCCTGGCGGCCCCAACACGACCAATAAAGCGAATATCAGTGTCCGATAAAGAAAAACTAGTCCTGGCCTTGCCCAAGGGGCGCATCTTGAAAGAGGTGATGCCGATTTTGGCTGCCGCCGGTGTGATGCCCGAAGACGATTTCGACGATCCGGACTCGCGCAAACTCCGGTTTGCGACCAAGGATGGAGCGCTGGAGATTGTGCGGGTGCGGTCCTTTGATGTTGCGACCTTTGTCGCCTTCGGTGGTGCCGATTTCGGTGTCTGCGGGTCCGACGTGATCATGGAATTTGATTATGCGGAACTCTATGCACCGGTTGACCTTGCCGTTGGTCACTGCAAATTGGCGGTCGCTGCGCCCAAAGATTTTGTCGAGGCCGATGACCCAACTCGTTGGAGCCATCTGCGCGTCGCGACCAAATATCCAAACATTACGGAAAAATATTATACCGCCCGGGGCATTCAGGCCGAATGTGTGAAACTCAACGGTGCGATTGAACTGGCACCGCTGCTGGGACTGTGCCGACGCATTGTCGATCTCGTTTCGACCGGGGCGACATTGGCCGCCAATGGTTTGGTGGTGATCGAAGAAATCGCCGATGTGAGCGCGCGCCTTGTGGTCAATCGGGCCAGCTTGAAGACTCGTGCTGGTGAAATGTCGGGCTGGACCGAGCGTATTGGCCAGGCCGTTCAGGATCGTGGCGATGCCCCTTAGGCTGGATGCGGGAAGGGCGGGGTTCGAAGCTGAATTTGACGCGCTGGTAACGGCGCGCCGCCAAGCGCCCCAAGATGTGCGCGCCACCGTTGCCGAAATTCTCGCCCGGGTCGAAAAGGACGGCGATGCGGCGGTCATTGACTATACGAAGAAATTTGACCGGCTGGATCTAACGCCGGAAACGATCGCCATCGGGCCCGATGAAATCGAAGGTGCCTGGGGTAAATGCGACCGACGCCTGCTTTCGGCATTGGAACATTCGGCCGCCCGAATTGAGGATTATCACCGGCGCCAAATGCCGCAAGATAGTCTCTATCGCGATGATGACGGCACGGAGCTTGGCTTCCGCTGGCAGCCTTTGGATGCCGTCGGTCTTTATGTGCCCGGCGGCAAAGCGGCATACCCGTCTTCGGTGCTGATGAATGCCGTTCCGGCGCGGGTCGCCGGTGTGCCCCGTTTGGCCATGGTCGTGCCAACACCGGGTGGCGAATTGGTGCCGGCGGTGCTGGCCGCAGCCAAGATTGCAGGCGTGTCCGAGATTTATCGTATCGGCGGCGCTCAAGCCGTCGCGGCATTGGCCTATGGGACCGAAACAATTGGAGCCGTCGATAAAATCGTTGGGCCAGGAAATATTTATGTCGCAACCGCCAAGGCCCAGGTGTTTGGCCAAGTTGGTATTGATTCGGTGGCCGGACCGTCCGAGGTTCTGATTATTGCCGATAAAGGCAGCGCCCCAAAGTGGATCGCTGCCGATTTGATGGCCCAAGCCGAACATGACAGCGCCGCCCAGTCGGTGTTGATCACCGATGATCAGGAATTTGCCGACGCGATCGGGCGTGAAGTCGAGGCCTGTTTGGCGTCGTTGCCGCGGGCCGCGATTGCCGCGGCCAGTTGGCGTGATCATGGCGCCATTATTACCGTCTCTGACTTGCAAGATGCTGTTGGCCTGGTTGACCGTATGGCGCCGGAGCATTTGCAACTTGCCTGCGAAGACGGTATCGCCGGTCAGCTTGCGGCGGCGGTTAAACATGCCGGTGCTATATTTATTGGTCGCCTGACTCCCGAGGCGATAGGCGATTATGTTGCCGGTCCAAGTCATGTTTTGCCGACCAGCCGTACCGCACGATTTTCGTCCGGCTTGAGTGTTTTCGACTTTCTAAAACGCAGTTCGCTGATCCGCTACGGCGCGGCCGGTTTGGCCAAAAGTGGCGCGGCCGCCGTCACCTTGGCCGAGGCCGAAGGATTGCACGCGCACGCGCTATCGGTCGCACTGAGATTAAAGGAGGGATTAAAGGAGGGGTTAAAGGGCGACTAATCGCCTTTTAATACTTTGCGCAGGACGTGGCGCCGGTTTTTGGTAAAGGGGCGGACCTCTTCGGGCCAACGACCAGATTCAATTGCCGCAGCCCATTCCGGCGAAGTCAGAACAGCCGGACTTTCGATTTCATAGATTGCTGTATGTTTGGGGATGCCGTCTGTCGAAACCGGCTTGTTTTCGCCGGCAATACCGAGAACGAGTGGCTCGGTGGTAAAACGCTGGACGGAAATTACCCCCGGCACCTCCATCAAACTCGGAACATGTTCGGTGTCATAGACCTCGTTAAAAAGAGCTTCTTTTTCGGGTTCAACATCCATGCTGGCAAAAAACAAAAATTTAGTCGTGGCGGTCATGGTTTCTCCATTCCTAGGTGTCGGTTTGCGCGGCGCAATAGTATGGTCGGGCACGGGTGATTGCTATGGGATAGATGTAAGGCAAGGCGATGTCGCAGGGATTATGGGAATTCTGGATTGATCGGGGGGGCACCTTTACCGATCTGGTCGCACGCCGACCCGATGGCAGCCTTGCGACCCATAAAATATTGAGTGTCGCGCCGGAGCAATATCGAGATGCGGCGGTGCAAGGCATTCGTGAATTAATGGACTTGGCTTCCGATACGCCGATACAAGCCGATCAAATTCGCGTGGTTAAAATGGGCACGACGGTGGCCACCAATGCGTTGCTCGAACGCTGTGGCGCGCGAACCGTATTGGTCGTGACCAAGGGGTTTCGCGACGCGCTGCGCATCGCCTATCAGAACCGGCCGCGCCTGTTCGACCGGCATATCATATTGCCCGAGATGCTCTACGAGCATGTGATCGAGGTGGATGAGCGCGTTGACGCTGAGGGCAATATTTTGGCGTCGCTCGATATTGAGCAAGCAAGAGCCGATTTGGCCCTGGCCCATGCTGATGGGGTTGAGGCGGTCGCCATCGTTTTTATGCATGGCTACCGCTACCCAGATCATGAACGCCGGGTGGCCGCACTCGCCGACGAGTTAGGTTTCGGCCAAATTTCGACAAGTCATGAAACAAGTGCGCTGATCAAATATGTCGCTCGGGGCGACACAAGCGTGGTTGACGCCTATCTATCGCCGATCCTGCGGCGCTATGTCGATGAGGTCGCCACCGAACTTAAATCCGTACGGTTGATGTTTATGCAATCGAGCGGCGGTCTGACCGATGCTCGGCATTTTCGTGGCAAGGATGCAGTCCTATCGGGACCCGCCGGCGGCATCGTCGGTGCCGCCAAAACCAGTAGCATGGCTGGATTTACCAATATCATCAGCTTTGATATGGGCGGTACTTCGACGGATGTTGCGCATTTTAGCGGAGCTTACGAACGCACCCTGGATTCGATGGTCGCCGGGATACGTATTCGATCGCCAATGCTCGATATTCATACGGTCGCCGCTGGAGGCGGTTCGGTCTGCAGTTTTGACGGCGCTCGTTATCGGGTCGGCCCGCAATCGGCGGGGGCGGATCCAGGACCGGCCTCCTATCGGCGCGGCGGGCCGTTGACGGTCACCGATTGCAATATCATGCTTGGCCGATTGCGTGCCGAATATTTTCCAGCGCTGTTTGGGTCTAGCCATGATCAACCACTTGACGAAATTACGGTTCGGGAAAAATTTGCCGCCCTTGCGGGCGAAATTGAAATGGCGACAGGCGATGCGCGGGACGGCGTTGCAGTGGCGCAGGGCTTCTTGCAGATCGCTGTTGAAAATATGGCCAATGCGATCAAGAAAATTTCCGTCGAAAAAGGTCATGACGTGACCGAATATACGCTCTGTTGTTTTGGTGGCGCCGGTGGCCAGCACGCGTGCGCGGTTGCCGATACTCTTGGGATGACGCGGGTGATCATCCATCCTTTTGCCGGGGTGCTGTCGGCCTATGGTATGGGGCTGGCCGACATAATTTCGTTGCGCGAGATATCAGTCGAGCAACCGTTGAACCAATTTGACGAAAATGGCCTCGCCGCGGTTTTTGAACCGCTGCTTACAACCGTAACCGGTGAATTGGCTGGTCAGGGGGTCGCGATGCGTGCAATCGAAACCACCCGCAGCCTGCATATCAAATATGACGGGTCGGATAGCTCGCTGGTGATTGATTTTGCCTCGCCGGATGTGATGGCGCGAGATTTTGCCGCCCGGCATCATGATCGCTTTGGCTTCACCATGCCGGAGACCCGTTTGATCGTAGAAACCGCAACGGCGGAGGCGACCGGGCGTGCTGGCACACCGCTGGCCGGGTCAGCCTCTCATCTCGGAGACGGCACTGCGACGGCGGTCGTCGATGCGGTCTTTGCCGGTTCGGTTTTGGCAACACAAGTTTACGCCCGAGATAACATGGCTGCCCGACAACAGATTTCGGGACCGGCAATTATCAGCGACACGGTGGCGACAACCCTGGTTGAGCCAGGGTGGCAGGCGGTGGTGGCGCAAAATGGCGAACTTATCCTCGAACGGATTGAGACACGGTTGCCGGTATTTGCTGTCGGCACCAAAGTCGATCCGGTGATGCTGGAGGTGTTCAATAATCTCTTCATGTCCATCGCCGAGCAGATGGGGCTGACCCTGCAGAACACCGCAATTTCAGTAAATATCAAGGAGCGGCTGGATTTTTCTTGCGCGATCTTTGATGCATCGGGAAACCTGGTCGCCAATGCGCCTCATATGCCGGTTCATCTCGGTTCGATGAGCGAAAGTGTGCGTGTGGTGATTGCTGAGAATGGTGACAGCATCAAGCCCGGCGACGTGATCGCCCTTAATGCGCCCTATAACGGCGGGACCCATTTGCCCGACGTCACGGTAATTACCCCGGTTTTCGATAAATCGGGTGGGCGCATATTGTTTTATGTCGGAAGCCGGGGGCACCATGCCGATATTGGCGGCCTCACGCCCGGATCGATGCCGGCCGATAGTGTGACGACGCAAGAAGAAGGTGTTCTGATCGACAATTTTAAATTGGTTGAGGACGGGCAATTGCGCGAGGCGGAAATGCGCGCTTTGCTGGCCGGCGGCCCCTATCCCGCTCGCGACCCGGACAGAAATATCGGGGATTTGAAGGCCCAGATTGCCGCAAATGAAAAAGGCGCGGCGGAACTTGGCCGTATGGTCGCGCATTTTGGCCTTGATACGGTTCAAGCCTATATGGGGCACGTTCAAGATAACGCCGAAGAACAAGTGCGCCGAGTGATCGATGTGTTGTCGGATGGTGAATTTTGCTATGGCATCGATAGCGGTGGTGAGGTGCGGGTAAAGGTGACGATAGACGCCCAAGCGCGAAGCGCGACTGTCGATTTTGCTGGGACCAGCGGGCAG
This sequence comes from Alphaproteobacteria bacterium, assembly GCA_021774575.1. GTDB lineage: Bacteria > Pseudomonadota > Alphaproteobacteria > UBA6615 > UBA6615 > JAJFIX01. Next base: position 261,271 of record JAJFIX010000009.1, read on the forward strand.
CTTGCCGGAAATTTTAATGCCCCGTCGGCCGTGTGCCGGGCCGCCGTGCTTTATGTTTTTCGCACCCTGGTTGATGACGATATTCCGCTCAACGAAGGGTGTCTCAAACCGCTCAATATTATCATTCCCGAGGGGTCAATGTTGGCGCCACGTTATCCGGCGGCGGTTGTCGCGGGTAATGTCGAGACCTGCCAAGTGATTACCGATGCGCTCTATGGGGCGCTGAAGGTAATGGCCGCCGCTCAAGGTACGATGAACAATGTCACTTTCGGTAATGCCAAGTATCAATATTATGAAACTATTTGCGGTGGCAGCGGCGCCGGACCGGATTTTGACGGAACATCGGCGGTTCACACTCATATGACAAATTCCCGCCTGACCGATCCCGAGATATTGGAAACCCGTTTTCCTGTTCTGTTGGAGAGTTTCGGTGTGCGGGCGTGCAGTGGCGGTGCCGGTACCCACCGGGGAGGCGACGGTGTTGTCCGGCGCATTCGGTTCTTTCAGGACATGGAGGTCTCGATCCTGGCCAATCGTCGCGAGATCGCACCCTATGGAATGGCCGGCGGCGCACCGGGGACCGTTGGCCGCAATTTTGTCGAGCGGGCCGACGGCAGCCAAAAAAAAATGGGTGCCACGGGGCGCACCAAAGTTGGGCCGGGGGATGTCTTGGTTGTCGAAACACCGGGAGGTGGCGGGTACGGGAAGGCCTAGCGGTCGATATCAATTGGCGCGCCGTCCTGCTGGCAGGACGCAATGAGGGCATCCTGGACCGCGATGCCATGCACGACTTGGTCGGTGGGAACGGGAAATACGGTGCGCCCGTTGATGGCATCGGCGAACGCCTCGAGCTCGGCGCGTTGCATATCAATAGCTGGATAAGTCCGGATTTGCGGTTTTTCGTCGACGAAGCAGAGCTGCAATTCGTCATTTTTTTGCATTTGCGCCCAGCCTTTGGTGCCGAAGATATGCAGGCGAAAGAAAAACGGCGTCGCAGGACTGGTCCCCAGGGTGGCGGTGGCGCCACTCTCAAATTCCATCAGACAGGCGGTCGAATCGTCGAGGCCAACATTAAGGGCCCGGCGCCGCGTGATGGCCCGTCCACGGGTCAATGGTCCCAGCAGATGAATAAATGTATCGATGATATGGATGCCCGAGGCGGTCATTGCGCCGGCGGGGCTTTCTTGGTCGTTGGCTCGCCAAAAATCAGGGGTATAGGCCAACCCATGTTCGGTGGAAAAATTGCCTTCGGCATGCACTATTGTGCCGAGTTCACCGGTGTCGATCATCGATTTAAGGTCGGCAATGAGCGGCAGAAAACGCCGGTTTTGCCCGACCGCCAGTATCAATCCCGCCTCACGGCAAAGATTAGCTGCCTCGGCCGCGTCTGCTCGGTTTAGGGCGAGGGGTTTTTCAACAAAAACTTGCTTACCAGCGGCAGCGGCCAGGCGAATTTGGTCGACATGTTGGCTGTGGGGGGTGGCCAGTACGACAGCGTCGATACTGGGATTGGCCAGCACCGCGTCAAAATTACTCTCCAGCTCAATATTTTGGCCGGCACAGAATTCAGTTGCCTTATTCGGCGTGCGGGTGACGCCGTGGGTGAACCGAATATGGTCGCCCTTAGGAACCCCGGCAGTTTGTACCGAACCGACCAGGATCCGCCCCCAGCGCCCCAGCCCGACGATTGCCGCGTCAATCATCACCTATTTCCAACTCTAAAATTAATACGCCAACAAAAAGGGGCCGGCACAAGGCCAGCCCCTTCTAACGATCCTATATTGACCGAAAATTAAGCCTTAATCGTCACATAATGGTTTTGCTGACGGCGCACCGCGTTGCAAGTAGCCGGGCTCGCGCGCAGCTCAAGGCAAACCGCGTGCAGATTTTGCAGCGCGACAAAACCGTCAACACCAATGCCCGGAAGGGCCGATGCGCAACTGAGTAAATCCTGCTCAAAGGTGCGGCCAGACAACTTGCGCGCATTGCTAACTAGAAAATCGTTATAAGCGCGCGTTGTCCGGAAAACACCACGTGTGCTGCCGCTGCAATGGGTGGCCAAAGCGTTCGATGCAGCGCTCTGCGCGTAGGCTTCACCTGAACTGGTCACGGATCCGGCGGTAAATACCATGCCGGCCGCCAGGGCAAGAAATTGCAGCTTGCCCAAAAACGTCTTAATCATAGTTCGTCCTCCAACTTTCCTCATAGATAAACGTCCGACACCTTACCCCAGTGGAAGCTCGGGCAGACCGGTTAGATGCGCTTCCTGTCAGGGCAGATAGCGAGGTGAAATTTCCCGCCCTCCCGCATATGAGAAGCATTGGTCGCTGCCGTTATCGACAACGAACCTTATAATAAAGGAAATAGGTCGCCGATCCTACCGCTTGTTTTGGTTCACGTTATCGTGAATATGTGAGGCGGATTTCCTGAAAAACCAATGCTATGAAGCAGTTGTTAAAACTGACCGCCCCTAAATGTGGATAAATTAATGTCGCGGTTCGGCGTGGCAAAAGGAAATTTGAATGGCATACGAACTATATTGGATCAGCGGCAGCCCCTACGCTTGGCGCGTACAGTTGGGGTTTGAGCTCAAGGGCATTGCTTACCAGTCTCACCGGCTCAATGCGGGCGAAGGTGAGCATAAATCAGCTGATTATCTCGCGATAAACCCCCGTGGCAAGGTTCCGGCGCTCAAAGACGGTGACACGATAATTTGCGAGTCGACGGCGATTCTGGCTTATTTGGAAGCTAAGCATCCGGAAAAACCGCTTTTTGGCACTGATCCGGCTGCGATAGGCCAAATTTGGCAAACGCTGAATGAAGTCGATAGCTTTGTTCAGCAACCGGTCCAGCAGATGATCCGGCCAATATTTTTCGGCCAATTGCCGGATAAAAATGACGATGTCATCGCGCAAGCCAAGTTGGTGCATGAAGAGTTGGTGCATATTGAGCGTCGCTTGGGGGCGTCTGAATATCTGGTTGGATCGGCAATTACGGCGGCGGATGTCGCCTTGTTGCCGGCGATCCAAGGATTGTTGCGCGGCGTCGGCAAAGATGAAGCCGCGCCCCTGGAACTTGGTTTCCTACCGTTTGCCGAGACCTATCCAAATATTACGGCCTGGGGCGACCGGATGGAATTAATACCAGGCTACGAAAAGGCGTTTCCGCCTCATTGGCTATAGCTAGATTGGCTTTGGCTAAACCGTAACCGAGGCTTGTCCGGTTTCGCGCTTGCCGACTGCGCCGATGACGGCGGCCTGGAGATAGCCGGCTTCGACAAGGGCTGCAACGCAGGCTTCGGTTTTTTCTGCCGGGACGCTTGCCAACAAGCCGCCGGCGGTTTGCGGGTCGAAGATGAGCGGAAAAGAGGGATGGTCCCGACGCTCATCGGCCACGTCAATCGATGCGCCGAGCCGCGCATTTTGGGATTGCAGAGAGCTGGCAATCCCAGATCCTATGGTTTCGGCGGCGCCATCGAGAATAGGCAGCGCGTCGAGGTCCAGGGCGGCCATGGCGCCCGATGCCTCGGTCATTTCCAGCAGGTGTCCGACGAGCCCGAAGCCCGAAACATCGGTGCAAGCGGTCGTCCCGTGCTGCTTCAATATTTCGGCCGCCACCGCATTTGATTGAACCATTCCGGCCAGAGCGGCATCGATCCATCGGCCTTTAGCTTTATGGCGCATATCGGCGGCCAACAAGCAGCCGGTGCCGATGGGCTTGGTGACGATTAAATTTTGACCCGGCACCAAGCCAGACTTTCGCAAAATTCTGTCATTATCGGCGGCGCCATTAACGGCAAAACTCAGAGAAAGCTCCAGGCCTTCGCTGGTATGACCGCCAATGAGAGCTGTCTCATGGTCGCTGAGGACTTTCCTCGCGCCCGACATCATCTGGCTGAGATCCTGCTCGGTCTTTTCTTCGATGCCATAGGGCAAAGTGGCGAGGGCGAGGGCGGTCTGGGGCGTTGCGCCCATGGCAAAAAGGTCGTTGAGGGCGTGATTGGCCGCAATCGCGCCAAACAGAAAGGGGTCGTCGATAAAGGATCTGAAACCGTCAACCGAATGAACCATAACCTTGCCGGCCGGGGGCACAACAATTGCCGCGTCGTCACGCTGGTCGAGGCCGAGGGCGGCATTGGGCCCGTCCTCTTGGGTAAATTTATCGAGAACGCGGGCCAGAATTTCCGGGCCGACTTTTGCCCCGCAGCCGCCACAACGCATCGCATTTTCGGTGAGCTCGCGTATGGTTTTTGCGGTTGCCAGGCCGGGCGCAAAATCTAGCGGCTCGTCGTCGTCCATCTCCGGCAGGGTGTTGAACCGCTCCATAAACCTGACGTCGATCCAGTTTTTCCAGCGCCAGACGGTCCGGCCTTCGACGGATAATCCGCGCCAAGAGGCGACCGCGCACTTATCGCCGGTGGTGATAAGGCTCAAAAAATGAGATTGGGGCCGGTACGGTTTGGTCTTTTTGCCGGTCAAAGCCAGGCGCAGGTTTTTATCAAGCGGCGGACCCTGGCGAACTGCAAAGACACCGGATTTGGGGCGGGGATGATCGGCCACGGCGGCAATATCACCGGCGGCAAAAACCGACGGATCGCTTAATGTTTGTAGGGTGTCGCTGACGGCGATGAACCCATTTGCGTCGAGCTCCAGCCCCGTATCGCGTAGCCAATTTGGCGCACTTGCCATGGTTACCCAAAAGAGATGATCCACGGCAATTGGATCGCCGACCGCACAGGCAATGTATTTTATGCCGTTCCGCTCATCTATATGCAGAACCGTGCGCCCCGTATGAACAGTGGCGTTCCGTGCCGCGAGAACACGGCGAAATTTGCGCCGAACCGAGCTTGCATGGGTTGGCAAAATATCGTCGGTGTCGGTGACGATGTGGAATTCGGGGGCATGTGCAGTCTGGCGCTCTGCCGCCAGCCGCTGTTGCAGGGCGAGCAACAACTCAACACCGCCGGCTCCGGCCCCGACAATTCCGATGCGCGCCGGCCGATCCAGGGTATTTGCCGCTGTCGACAGCTCGGAAAAGCGGCGAAGAAATTTATCGATCGGTTTGATCGGAATGGCGTGCTCGGTGGCGCCGGGTATTCCAGTCATCAACGGCGTGGAGCCGGTGTTAATGCTGAGCACGTCATAGTTAATGGCAGGACGGTTGCGGCACATTATGCGCTTGCCGTCTAAGTCGAAGCCGGTGACCTCATCGACAAAAAATTGCGCGCCAGCAAAACGCGCCAGAGGCCGCAGGTCAATATGAGTATCGTCATGGGAATAATGCCCGGCAATAAGTCCTGGCAGCATACCGGAATAGGGTGCCGCCGCCTCCCGAGATATCAGGGTTAGCCGCACCCCGGGCATTGGTTGCATGCCAAAACGGTGCAAGATTTGGACATGGGCATGCCCACCGCCAACCAAAACCAGGTCCTTTAAGGTAATCGAGGGTCGAGACTTCAAGAAAAACCTACCGGTCGGCCGCTATTAAAGATGCCGCAAGTTTAACCGGCGGCGGCGCCGAATTGGAAGGACGCCATCATCACCGCCATGCCGTAATAGACGGCGATCATGCCGCCCAGCTCGGTGATCTGCCCATCGTTGAAATAGGTGCGGCCTTTATCGTACCAGCCTTTATCCAGGGTCTTGGGCGCCCGGTACATCCAGTAGCCATAGCCGATGGCCCACTTTTCCGCGTCGGTGAACCGGTCGTCTTGCGCAAAATTCTCATTACACGCCGCGTCGATCAGTTCTTCGGTTAGCCCGTCTTCCTGCGCGCGTTTGGATCGCAGGCTGGAAAAATATTTATCGCCAGCCTTCCGCGCCAGTTGAATTCGAACCATTTCTTTCAGTTTATGATCCACATTGCCTTCGAAAAAAGACAGATGCATGGCATCAAAAAAAGCCTCGGCATATTTTGGCGCATGGGCCAGGACCTGAAGAAATTCGGGCCCAGGGACCTGCAATTCCTCCGCCATTTCGAGGTATTTTCCGAGCTTTTCGGAAGTGATTTGATCTTTTGCTAACGGTTCAATGATCGGCACGTGGCAAATAGCCTTTTCTTAGAAATGATGAGGGTTGTCGTGAGGGGGCCGGTTATTCGGCCGCCTCACCCTCGGAGCTGACTTTGGTGGCTGCCTTGGCGGCTTCCTCCGCCGCCCGCTGCATCGGTCCATCCAAATGGGAGACCGGTGTGTCGCCATAGATCCGCCGGGATTCCTCCTGGCTGACCAAACGGCCGTCGGGGGTGAACATCGGATAAAAATCCAATGTTCCAAAAAACGTGTGATAGCCAATATTAAAGGCATTGAACGCCGCTAATTCGACAATCTCTTCTGTCGTATAGTGTTTTTTCAATTCGTCATAAAACGCTTCGTCGAGCTTTTCCGGCGCCAAATGCATCCACTCGCTATAGCGCAAAGCGATCTTTTCAGCGTCGCTGAAATGCGCGCTGTCTTCATATCGATCGAAACCCTCGTCGATCATTTCCTCAGTCAATCCATTCTGCTTCGCCGAAGTAGAGCGGACATTGCCTCAGTAATTGCAGTAGGCGAGCCGGGAAAGTTGAACGCGAATGATTTCTTTCAGATTATGGGAAACGACCCCCATATTAAAAACGGTGCCCCAAGCGATATAGAGCGCCTTAGCGAGTTCAGGGTTTTGACCCTGGATGGCGTGAAAGGCGGGGTCGGGTGCTCGATGTCTGAGAGCCTTGTTGACGAAGGGACGCAACGCCGTCTTCTTCAGCTCTTCAACATCCAGCATTTTTACATTCGGCATGCCGGTTGGTCTCCTGGTATCCGGTTGGGATTTGTCGGTGTTATATCATCAATTCGTCGCAGCCCAAAGACTTTGGATGGCTTGACGTTAATCTTGCAACGAGCCTAATTTCCACTGTTGCAATAGCTTGAAAATTAACGCGAAAATCGAGCCCTTTCAAATATGACCCAGCCGACCTCATCTCCTCAGGCGAATATTCCGTCACTGGACCTATTGCTGCGTCACCCGGCGGCTGGGGCACTTATGGCCCAGCATGGGCGGACCGCGGTGACCCGTGGGCTGCGGCTCGAACTAGAGACGCTGCGCGCGGCATTGGCGAACGAAGTAAATTTGCCGGAGCCTCGGGAGATATTGTCTTCTGTCGCAAACCGGTTGGAGGCCCAGGCACAGCCCGGATTGAAACCGGTGTTTAACCTGACCGGGACGGTTCTGCACACAAATTTGGGCCGCGCGCCCCTGCCCGAAGAGGCAATTGCCGCGATGGTCGAAGTTGCCGGCAAGCCGGCCAATCTTGAATTCGATTTGGAAACCGGAAAAAGGGGGGACCGCGATACACATATTGAGGCGCTGATCTGCGACCTTACCGGCGCTGAGGCGGCGACTGTCGTCAATAATAACGCGGCCGCCGTCCTGTTGGCCCTCAATAGTTTGGCCAACCGGCGTGAAGTTCCGGTGTCGCGGGGGGAACTGGTCGAAATCGGCGGGTCATTTCGAATTCCCGATATTATGAAACGGTCCGGGGCCAAGCTTGTCGAGGTCGGGACAACCAATAGAACCCATCTGAAAGATTTCGAGGAGGCGATATCGCCCCAAACCGGGCTCTTGATGAAAGTCCATACGAGCAATTATAGTGTCGAAGGCTTTACCGCTGAGGTCGGAGAAGAAGCCGTGGCGGATCTGGCCCATGCAAATGGACTGGCGCTCATGGTCGATTTGGGCAGCGGTACTCTGGCCGATTTTTCTGCGCTCGGTCTACCGCCGGAACCGACCCCGGCCAAGAGTTTTGCCGACGGGGTCGACTTGGTAACTTTCAGCGGCGACAAGTTGCTCGGTGGGCCGCAGGCCGGAATAATTGCCGGACGGGCGGATCTGATTGCAAAGATCAAGCGCAATCCAATGAAGCGGGCTCTACGTATCGACAAGGTGACGATTGCCGCCCTGGGTGCGGTTCTGCGTCTCTACAGGGACCCCGACAGTTTGGCACGTCGCCTACCGGCGCTGCGTTTGCTGGTGCGTTCGGTTGAGGAAATTGGCGCGGTCGCCGCGCGGATTGCCCCCGTGGTCACTGCTAGGCTTGGTGATAGCCTGTCGGTGGAAATTGTCGATTGTGCAAGTCAAATAGGCAGTGGCGCCTTGCCCAAGGAAAGCCTAGTCAGCAAGGCGCTGAGGCTGACACCACCCGGGTCTAAAAGAAAACGCGGTAAGGCACTGGACGAATTGGCCGCAAATTTGCGTCGCTTGCCGGTGCCGGTGGTCGGGCGCATTCATGATGGCGCGCTGCACCTCGATCTGCGTTGCCTCGAAGACGAGGCCGGGTTTTGCGAGCAACTCGTCAAATTTGACTTTGGAGCCGGCCAATGATTGTCGCAACAGCCGGCCATATCGATCATGGCAAGACGACCTTGGTTGCGGCTCTGACCGGTATTGATACCGACCGGCTGCCCGAAGAAAAAAGCCGCGGCATGACCATCGATATTGGGTTCGCCTATCGACCGATCACCGATGGCCCGGTCATGGGGTTTGTTGATGTGCCGGGGCATGAACGGTTTGTCCGCAACATGCTGGCGGGGGTGGCTGGGATTGATTTTGCCCTTCTGGTCATTGCCGCCGACGATGGTCCGATGGCCCAGACCGACGAGCATTTGGCCATACTCGATCTTCTCGGGGTCGAGGTGGGGGCGGTCGCTCTGACTAAAATCGACCTTGTCGAGGCTGACCGGGTCGATCAGGTCGAACGGGACATTCACGCATTATTATCGCCGACTGCACTCAAAGACGCGCCGATTTTCCGAACCTCGGGCGCGACCGGTGACGGCGTTCAGGCCCTGAGCGATCATTTAGAAGCGGCGGCCCGGGGGCACGAAATGCGCGGTCGCGCGGGCCCATTCAGGCTGGCGATCGACCGATGCTTTTCGGTTGCCGGAGCAGGGTTGGTGGTGACCGGCACGGCTTTTTCGGGGTCGATTGGACTTGATGATCGCTTGGTGATTTCGCCGACAGGGACGCCGGTTCGGGTGCGCAGCATCCATGCCCAAAATCAAAAATCTGAAAGTGGCCATGCGGGCCAGCGTTTGGGCATCAATCTTGCCGGGTCTGGCCTCGCCCGGGCCGGTGTCCATCGCGGCAATTGGCTGGTTGGCGAAGGGGCGCACGCGCCCGCCAACCGGCTCGATTGCTGGATCAGAATCCTGCCCGGAGAGGCAAAACCGCTGCGCCACTGGGCGCCGGTGCATGTTCACCTCGGTGCGATGGAAGTTACCGCGCGGGTTGCTCTGCTGCGGGATAAATCCATACCGCCGGGGGGCGAGGGGCCGGTGCAGTTGGTGCTCGACGAGGCGGTCGGTGCGCTCGGTCGAGATCGCCTGATACTGCGCGACGCGTCGGCCCAGCGCACCATCGGCGGCGGCCGAGTGATCGATCCCTTTGCGCCGTCGCGTGGTCGCGCCAAACCGACACGCCTGAGCCTTTTAGCGGCGATGGACCAGCCCGATCCGGCGCAATCGCTTGCGGCGGTACTGGATGTTGCCCCTACAGGAATTGACGAAAACTGGTTTCGCACATCGCGCAATCTCGATACAGCTTCCATGGCGGATCTCATCAGGGGATTGGGGGCGGCCCGTTTCGGCATGGCCGAAGGCGGCGTGATATTTTCCGCCCTGTCTTGGGAAAAGTTACTTGCCACTATCGTTGATATTATCGGCGCTCTCCATGAAGACGCGCCTGAACTCGCCGGGTTAGAAGAGCAATCTCTGCGCAAGCGGGTGGACCCGAACCTTCGCCCGCCCATATTCCGTGCCATCCTTGAACACATGACCGACCAAGGCGTGGTGGCCCGTGCCGGGGCGCATTTGGCGTTGCCGGGTCATCGGCCACAAATGACGCCGGTCGACGCGGCTGTCTGGAGCCGTGTCCAAAAAATCCTGGACGAAGACCCGTTTCGCCCACCCGTTGTCCATGCCTTGGCACAAGACATCGGGTTGACGCCCAGGGAAACCGAACAATTTCTCTCACGCGTGACACGCTTGGGCTACCTTTATCGCACCGCCCGCAACAGATTTTTCCTCACCGCGGCAATCTGCGAACTCGCCCGCATTGCCGAAACCGTCGCGACCCAAGCAGCCGATGGCGGCCTCGAAATACCCGCCTTCCGCAGTGCCTCCGAAATCGGCCGCAATCTCGCCGTTGAAGTGTTGGAGGCCTTCGATAAGGCCGGCTTAACCGCTCGAGATGGTAATAAACGACGCCTACTTGCACCAGCCGCGCGGATTTTTCCCGACGTCTGAAAATAGTGTGCGTGATCCGATAGCGATTTTCCTGTTTTTGGGATTGCCCTAATAGGCAAGTATCTGAAATATATACGGCGGAAGAGTATCGTCCCCGGCGGGGCGCCCGGTCTTCAAAACCGGTGGAGGGGCGCCAAGCGCTCCTTTGGGTTCGACTCCTGCCTCTTCCGCCACATTCACATTTTGTCCTGCCCCCTAAAACAGTGCCAGAACCTGATAGAGTTTGGGATATTTTTGGAGGGGAAAAAGATGGCACGGAAACGATTTTCGGATGAGGACGTATTGAACCTGTTGCGTCAAATTGAGCTGGCGCTTTCGACCGGGAGCGACGTTCAATCTGCCTGCCGTAAAGTCGGCATTAGCGATGGCACATATTACACTTGGCGCAAGCGCTATGGCGGGATGGCGAAGTCGCAGCTACATGAGTTCAAGTCGAAAGTTGGTGGGTCAATCACAAGAAGGTCGAGCGGCTGTGGCGTGAGGAGGGACTGCAACTGCCTGTCCGTCATCATATAAATTGGAACACTCAGCGGCCAGATTTAAAGGAGGATCTGGCTCATGAGAGCGCCGGAGCAATAATCCACGCAAGGGGTGCAACAAGATGAAATATTGGCGTTAAATTAACTACATCTTTAGTGAAAAATCTCTGAGTGGTTTTCGGATCACAGCGCTACTCCAGCGGTCAGATAGTTCAATAGGAAGGAGCCCAATCTCCTCACAAAATTCATCAACTGCTTTGCGGGCACCGGGGAAACCATAGCTTCCGTAATCATGAATCAACATAACCCCTCCTGGAAGTAGTGGCCCCCAAAGTGTCCTAAGAGCAGATTTGATGGGGTCGTATAAGTCAAAATCTATATGTACGAACCGCCAACTGATATTTTCCAGCCCTTTAAATGATTCAGGAAACCAGCCTTTAATAATTTTTAGATTATTTGGAAAACTTCCATCACCTACATAAAGTCCGACACGATCAACAGTAGTTGGTGCGAATGAACCAGCGGTCCATTGAGTATCATGTTTTGTTTTTTCGATATTAATATCGCGCTCATCAAACCCCTCGAATGTATCTAATAAATAAAGAGTCTGAGATGAATCCATAAACCGATTGATAACCCTCGAGCTAAACCCCCTGTGTGATCCCAGCTCAATATAATCCCCCTCGGGAAGCTTGTTCGCCGCCATTATCAATTGAAAGAAGTTCAGTACACGGTTGGGGTCAGTATGTAGACCAGATGCCTCATCTTCAACGCTGACTGCCGAATAAGCCTTTAGAGCATCTTTAAATATTTTATGCTTCTCTGGAAATGTATAAAGAACATGGGGGGGGTATTGTTCATAAATATCAAAACACAATCTAGCATATTCAAGAGAATCTGGAGGAAATACTGTGTGGACAATTTTTTTACAAGATATATTTATCTTTGATGCAAAAGACGAACGTTTAAGTAATTTACGTATTATGGAAAGCATCATTAATCCTTTATATCTATTTTGGGGCTGTCCTAGATAATCATCTCAAATAGCTGCCAGCCCATTATCTTAACTGCAATAATTGAGTTGAAGGGTCGCTTTTGTTAAAACGCCACTCACATTACTTCGAACATAGCGAGTTAACCGTTATTTTTGGTGACGGCGGCATCAGGCGGCATTTTGATTGTGCTGATTTATCTGTTCGATGCCATAGTTGAATTTGGCTCCGGTGATAAGTTTTGGCAACTGATTTTTGCCTCGTAGCCGCAGCCAGTTTTTCTCTGCCTCTTTGATGACTTTGAAGACCATTGCCTCCATGGTTTTCATGGATAAGCAGCCTTTGGAGCGTTTGGTCCGGTGACGCACCGTCGCGAAGGTGCTTTCAATGGGGTTTGTGGTCCGTATGTGGGTCCAATGTTCGGCAGGAGAATCATAGAAGGCAAGCAATTTGCTTGACGTCTTTATTTCTTCCGTGGTGGGGCCGGCGGTGGTTTTGGCTTCGATATTGGTTGGAGAGGCTTGGAAGTAACCCCCTTTTTCATCGTTTTGCCCCGAATTGTGGTTGATCGTGTTGGTGCTTTGGCTGGCATATCGAATCTCCGTATGATTAGGCTGAGTGACCTGTCTCTGAAACGAACTCAACAAATGAGACCTCGCCAACAGGGACAAGGATATTCTCGACATTTTCAAGAAGAACAGGATCGTTTTCCGTCAGCCACTCTCCCTCAGAAATGGAAAAATGCCCGGTGGTAGGATCGTTTGGCCATTCGTCAGGCCAACCATATAGTCGCCTTTCACCAGAGATGTGCAGAACAACATACCCCTGATGTTCCGCAAAAGCGCCAATCCATTCCGATGAATAAGAAGTGTTTTGAGTGAACTTACTGGCACGAAGAATATAGTGAAGCCAATCGTTGTTAGCGAACCTGGCGGCGAACATTCCAAATACAACCGCGATGACCAGCGCTGTCACATCATTGAATCCGGCACTCCAAATTATTTCAAGCCCGCGCTCCCGAGAGGCGGCAGGAACAGCCCACGCTACAACAAGGGTTAGCCCTTGGACAATTGCCGTGAAAATCAGAGCTTGGACAATTCGTTCAAATTCGGAAGGGCGTGGATATGCTGTAAGACCATAGAAAACCCATGCCGACACCAGCCCGGGTAGCAAAAACCGTAAGACGGTAAGAAGTTCGCTAGACGCCCATTCCATTTTTGCTACTCACATCAAAATTCCGTGCCATTATTGACCAGGAACCGCAAGAAAAATAGGGCCGAGAATGATCAAATTGGTTGGATGAATATAGTAATGCTATAGCTAATTAAATGGCTGGCAAAGAAACGATCCGTCAACGTGGATGACGTGACCGACGTCCACTACGGATTCGCCACGAGCTATTAGGAAGAGCGGGGCTAAGGATGGTAAGGCCAAATTGCGGATCCAAGGAGAGTGCCTAATGGTCGGGTTCCGCGAGATGGCAACCGAGGTGCAAAATATGGGTAGAAATATGGGTAAATCTTATAGGGCGTTTATTAGTCGCTAATTTCAGCCATATTAGACGGATGCCTCTTCCGCTAGTTTCCCTGTTTTAATGCGCCGAGTTGCTTGCTGGCGGTGGCGCCAAATACGCGTTCTCGCAAGGCGCTCGCTCTTTCCAGGAGAGGGAAAATCGCAAAGTCGTGATGCGACCGAGTGCGGAAGAACTAGAGCAGCACGAGGCTGAGCTGCGGTATAATGACAACGGCGATCAGCACCGCAAGCATGATCAAGACAAATGGGAAGGCACCGGAAAACACGTCAAACAATGAAATCGACGGGTCGTCGATCGTGCCCTTGATGACAAAACACGATATGCCGAGGGGCGGTGTCAACAAACCGATTTCGGCGCCGATCACGGTCACGATGCCGAACCATACGAGGTCGGCACCATAGGGTGCGATGGCCGGCAGGAATAACGGCACGACGATTAAGATGATCGAAGCAGTGTCTAAAATAGTTCCGAGTACCACCAAAAGGGCGATATAGAGGGTCATCGTTGTGGCAAGCCCAAGTTCGTGTCCTTGCAGCCAAGCGCCAAACTGTGTTGGCAGCCCGGCGATGCCCAGCATGCGGCTATACATAGATGCGCAGATGATCAGGAATAATATGGCGGCGGTGATGTGACCGGTCTCGACCAGCACTTCCCACAGTGATCTGAGGGTAAAGCGCCGCATCAGCAATCCAATGATCAAGGCGATCAGCGCGCCTGCTGCGCCAGCCTCAATGGCCGTTACGACCCCGCCATAGATGCCACCTAAAACGACGATGATCAAGATCACCACCGGCAACATTTTTGCCACCATTTGCCAGAGACTTAGCCGCACCACCTGCTCGTATTCACCCAGGACCGCAGGTCCCCCAACGAATTTGGGTGCAAGATAAGACAGGGCGAAAATAGCGATACCGAAGGCTGCCGCGAGCAGTAACCCCGGAATGATACCGGCGATAAACATGTCGCCGATAGACTGTTCGGCGACGAATGCATAGATGATCAGCATGACGCTTGGGGGGATTAACATGCCGAGCACGGAGCTACCTGCAACGACGCCGACGGCGAAACGTTTGCCGTAGTTGAAGCGGATCATCTCCGGCACCGATACCTTCGAAAACACCGAAGCCGAGGCAATTGATGAACCGGTTACGGCGGCAAAGATTGCATTGGCCGCCACGGTGGCAATGCCGAGCCCACCTCTCACCCGGCGAAAGATATCGTTTGCGACATCGTAGACATCTGCGCCAATGCGACCACGACTGACCAATAGACCCATCGCGGTGAACAGTGGAACGGTGGCGAATTCATATACTTTGATGCTATCGCCAACTGCCGCAGTTAGCAGGTTGACGGCAATCTGGAAGTCTCCCCGGATGAGCCAAACACCGAAAAAGGAGACCAGCCCTAGAGCCACCGGCACATAAAGTCCGGCATAGATCAAAATGACGATGACCACGAGCGACACCAAACAGATTTGCATGCCGGTCATGGTCTAGCCCTCACCCTGCCGACGGAAGGTGACATTACTCAAAAACAGGCTGAGTAATTTGATCAGCACGACTGTGGAACAGAAGATGACGAGAAATTTTATAGGCCAAGTTGGCACGGTGAAGATCCCCTGAGTACCGTCATAGGCGCCGGTTCTGTAGGCTTGGGTAAACCTCGGCCAGCCGCCATAAATAATTATTCCCAACAGGCAAGCGGTTAGGAAATCGAAGATACCGCGCAAAATGCGGTTGGCTTTGGGTGATCGTTTAGCAAGAATATTTAGAAACCCGTCTGATCGCGTCAATCGCCCAACGCGCAAAGTGTCGCCGAGTTGGAGGAAGACGATGGCGACAAGGCCCGCCTCGACGAGTTCGTGAACGCCGTCGAAAGGTGAGCCAAAAAACGTTCGCCCCAGGGCGTCCCTATTGACCAGTATCACCATGCCAAGAACACATAACGACCCAATTGTATTGAGTGCGATGATGAAACGGTCGAGGAGGGAGTGCGCCTGGAGCAAATCCTTTTGGGAGGATTTGTCTGGTTCACTCATGACGCTACTCCCTCCTCTTCCGTCTTTTCACCGTGGAAAGACCTTATTTACCGGCAGCGATATAAGACCCTACTCACGATCCCAATCTCTTGCCGGGACTTCGCCCGCTGCGCGCAGAGCATCCATATAGGCCGCCAAGACAGCCGTACCTGGAAGTCCCTGACCGTCGAGGTTTTCGGCCCATTCTTGCGCAATATTGGGCATCGTATCGGCCCAAGCTTGCCTCGCGGCTGAGTTCATTTCGGTATAGCTGCCGCCGCCCGCTAGGAACGTGGCGATGCTCGATTCGCGAAGTTCGGCGGCAAGACCCGCAATATGATCGCGGTAATCGGTGGCGACTTCTTGCAGCACAGCTTTGACTTCGTCGGGTAGGCTCGCCCATGTGTCGGCGTTGACCGACACGACCTTCGAATTGACCGTGCCGATATCAGCATCCATCATATGTGGCGCGACTTCGAACAATTTTGTCGTTACGGCGGCTTCCGGCCACAGCATGGCGGCATCGGTTACGCCGGTCTGGATGTTATTATAAAACGTGACGAAACTGCCGCCGACGCCAACCGCTCCGATGCCGTCGAGATAGCGAAGATTGGTCCCGGCGCCATTTACTTTGACACCCGAAAGATCGGCGATTTCTTCAATTGGCTCCTTGGAAAACATATAGTAGCTATCGAGAACCACGCCGTTGGTCAGATAGACCTGATTATATTCCTCAAAGGCCGCGCGCATTTCCGGAAATTGGTTGGTCAGATCGTCGATGGTGCGGGTTACCAATTCGGGGTCGGTCGTGATGAAGGGGGTTACATAAGCAACCGCCTGCAAGGGGACCTTATCGTGATGAAATGCCGTGGTTACGATGCCTATATCGCCGAGCCCCAGCTGTAAGCCTTCCAGCACACCGCGAGGTTTGACGATCTGGCCGGAAAACGCCTGGTTCCAGCTGATTTCGTAGTTACCCGTCGTCGCCAGCCGCCGATCGACCTCGGGAATGAAATAATCGATAAATTCTTTGACCCACAAGGCGGTCGTCGGATAGCCGTCAATTGCTGTTAATTCAATGGTTTCAGCCGCTTGTGCAGAACTTGTCAGGGCGACGCCACTTATTGCGGCCGCCAGTGTAAGGCAACGTAAATGTGAAAATGAGCTGCTAAATGTGAGTTTCATCAGAACCTCCCGTTCAACTTTTTGTGAATTAATGTGATAGACACGTGATTAGTGAATACAAAATCTATAATTGTCAACTTTCAATAAATATTTATAAATTATCATACAAATTGTCGGAAAATGCTTTCCTAATGAAATATGATAGATAGTTCGATGGGCATATAATATATTATTACTACTATTAATGATGGTCATTAAAAGAGTAATATTTTTAGTAGTGGAACTAATACTTAATAATGAGAAGCAATATTTAATTATTTTGTAGTTTGAGCATGGGTGAAAACTCGATTTTAGATTTCCCTTTGCTTTATCGGGGCGCAAACACTTGGGATTGAATCTGATGCGGCGACCTCGTAAAGAGCATCGATCCCCGACGGGTTGCCCGGTCTCAAAGCCCCGGGAGAGACGCCGGGCGTCATCTGAATTCATTTGCTTGCCTCTTCCGCCATCGGCTTCTTTTTGATGCGTTTGGGCGCTCGTTGGCGGTTGAGATGTTGGTGACGTGGAGATAACGGACACGTGTCTAACCGTGTGTTGATGTCGACCTATCCGATTACCAAATGACGTCTAGTCGACGACCATCTTCCCAGACGGATGGTCGACGGCCTGTCGCCGGTCAACCTCTCCCGCTTGGATCACCCCATAGGAGACGGCCGATGGCTAGGTGTGCTCTGCATGCCATGCTACCTCGCGAGGCGGTCGCTCTTCCCCAGGGGCGACCGCTTTCGTTTGTTCTGTCTAGGGCTGGCCGAATATCTTCTCGAGCGCTTGTCGCATGATTGCTGTTTCGGGCGTGGTGCCCGTCCAATAGTGAATTCCTAAGGCCCCCTGTGCGACAAGCATTTCCAGCCCGTCAATGACCTCGCAGCCTCGTTTTTTTGCGGCTTGCAAAAAACGGGTATTCGGCGGATTGGGAATGACATCGGCGACCAGCATATTTGGCGTGAGGCTGTCGAGGTCAATGGAAGGGATCGCGTCAAGGTCGGGGTAGAGCCCGATTGACGTTGCATTGATAACCAGATCCACATGTTGCGGAATTTCGAAATTTTCCGATAGAGGCACAAATAGCGCCGCGACGTTGGGGGCTAATTCGCGGACCGTGCTGTTGATGAGGTCGGTCACGGTTTGCCCGCGCTCCGTCGACCGATTAACGATGATAATCTGTTTCGCGCCGGCCAGTGCGAGTTCGACGGCAATGGCTCGGGCTGCGCCCCCGGCACCGAATATAGCGGCCCGGCAATTGTCGATTTCTCGCCGCCGTTTGACCGTCTCGACAAATCCTTTGCCGTCGGTATTTTCGCCGATCAGTAAACCGTCGCGGGTGACGACGCAGTTGACTGCACCCATCAGCGCGGCCGACTGCCCAAGTCCGTCAAGGTGATCTATGACCGCAACTTTATGCGGGATGGTACAGTTAAAACCGCGAAAATTCATTGCCCGCGCACCGGCAACGGCGGCGGCCAAATCGTCACGACCGACCAAAAGGGTGAGGTAGCGCCAGTTCAAGCCATGATGGCGGAAAGCGGCCTCTATCATCGGCTGGGTTGGGTTCTCATCGATAGGATCGCCCATTGCACCGACGAGTTCTTGGCGAAACGATAATGGCTTGGACATGTGATCACTCATGTTTTTGTAACCCATCAACACGAACCGCCGCCCTCGTTAAAGGGCGGCGGCATTTGATTTTTCTATGGTGTGGTGCGTCGATGCGCGTATCAGCGACCGGATGCGCTCACCCTCGAAACGAAAAGAGAGCGTCGCGCCCGACCAGTACGCCATAACGTGGCAAACGCCTGCACCATGGGGTTAGACATTCGATCACCTCCTCTCGTTGTTGAACTGGATGCTCAGCGTCGCTTTTACTATGTGACCATGTCAAGGGCCTGGGGCGGCCTGGGGCGGCCTGGGGCGACCAGCTTTTAGTCGAACATGCGTTTGTGCATGTTGCGGAAAGCAAGCCAGAAGGCAGCGGCGGAAAGAATAAGCATGTAGCCCAAATGCAGCGCGAAGGCGGCCAGCGGCAATGGTTGGCCGATAGAGAGCGATCGCACAATTTCGACCAAATGGGTCATCGGCAAGAGCCATGAAATGGCCCGGACATAGGTCGGTAGCTGATCCAGTGGGAAAAAAACACCGGAAAATACAAACATCGGGGTGATCCAGAAGGTGAAAAAGTAACTGAAAAAATCATATCCTTTGGCAAACGATGTGGCGACCAGCCCATAACAAGCAAAGCCAATTGAGGCGACAAAGATTATCGGTAGGGCAAATAAGGCGCCGACAAGCGAGGGGATGCCGCCCCAAAGGGCGCCAACAATCAACACGGCGATGGCCGAAATCATGGCTTTTATGGCGGCCCACAATACTTCGCCAAATAAGAGCTCTGAAAGCGTCACCGGGGTCGACAAGGTTGCGTCCCAGTTTTTTTGCATATGGTATCGGCTAAAAGATCCGATCGTCGTTTCAAAACTGGCTGAAAAGACGGCCGAATAAGCGATCATACCCGGCACGACAAAGGCCATATAGCTGACCCCGTCCAGCCGGTCTATCAGTCGGCCAAACCCAAAACCAAAGGCAAATAACATCAATAGCGGGTTGGCAATATTGGTCACCATCGCCGACCAGATGAGTTTCCGCCAGACGATATATTGGCGCCAGGTGACCGCAAGCGTGTAAGGGGTCACGAGTGGAAAAACGCGCATTATTTCTCCCTCAGTTTTCGCCCGGTGAGGCGCAGGAAAACGTCTTCCAGATTGGATTGGCGATGCCGGTAAACACAATCAACGGGTAATACCGACAGAATATCTGCAGGATTTACGACATAATAAAGCATCGCATCGCCGATATCCTCGCGATCCCATTTTTCGTCATCTAGGGGCGGTGGCACAGGTTTAGAAATTTCAAAAACATGTCCTTTGACGTGCCGGGATATGAGGTCTTGGGGGCTGCCACTATCGAGAATTTCGCCGTTATCGATGACGATGATGCGGTCGCAGAGCCGCTCGGCCTCATCCATATAGTGGGTTGTCA
This sequence comes from Alphaproteobacteria bacterium, assembly GCA_021774575.1. Taxonomy (GTDB): domain Bacteria; phylum Pseudomonadota; class Alphaproteobacteria; order UBA6615; family UBA6615; genus JAJFIX01. The sequence goes on from JAJFIX010000009.1 coordinate 280,787, forward strand.
GCAGCAAGGTCTTGCCCTGCTTTTTGAGGTCCAATAATTGCCGCCAGATAAGAATGCGCGCTTGGGGGTCGAGGCCGGTCGTCGGCTCATCGAGAATGATGAGCTCTGGATCGGCAATGAGTGCTCGGGCAATGATCAACCGTCGCTTCATGCCGCCCGAAAGCGCCATGACCTTTGCCTCTGTTCGGTTTTCCAGCTGCATGAAAGTCAGCAATTTGGGCACACGGTCGGCAACAATGGCCGGACGTAAGCCGAAATAACGTCCATAGACTTCGAGGTTTTCAACCACCGTGATATCGGGGTCGAGATTATCATCCTGCGGCACCAGGCCAATTCGCGCCTTTATTGAGCGTTCCATATCCTGGACCGGTGTGGCAAAAACCTTGAGGCTGCCCTCGGTAATCTCCGAGAGTCCCATGATCATTCTCATGGTGGTGGTTTTCCCGGCGCCGTTTGGCCCGAGCAAGCCGGTGCATTGACCCTGCGCGATCTCGAAACTGATGCCGTTTACCGCAACAAAATTGTCGAAACGCTTGGTGAGTTTGGTCGCACTGATAACGGCATTATTGGTCATGAATGGGTCCGGTTGGCGGCGGAAATTAGTTCTAGTTGCACTATAGGGGCTGAGACCCGTTGGCGATAGCAAGTCGAAAGCCTGTGCCCTATCAGAGTGCTTTATCAATGGAAGCCGGGGCGATACTGTCTTGTTAGAAAAATATGGAATTGGGGCAATATAAAATATATGGAAAATATCAAGATAGAAGAGCATGTCGATGACCGAGTGATGGTCATCACCATAGACCGACCAAAGGTCCGCAACGCGCTAAACAATGAGAGTTTAAACGAAATTGCTGAAACCTTGGAGGCGGTGGCCGCCGATGATCGGTTTCGCGCAGTTGTCGTCACCGGTGGGCCGGACGTGTTTGCCGCTGGGGCGGATCTAAATGAAATGGCGTCGCTCGATACGGTGGGTATCCTAAATGATCAGCGGCAATATATTTGGCGGCGCATCGCCGCGTTTCCCAAGCCACTGATTGCAGCGGTCAATGGGTATGCGCTGGGCGGCGGCTGCGAGCTTGCGATGCATGCAGATATTATCATTGCCGGTGATTCGGCCCAGTTTGGCCAGCCGGAGATCAATCTGGGTATCATGCCAGGTGCCGGGGGGACCCAACGTCTGACCCGGGCGGTTGGAAAATCGCTGGCGATGAAATTGATATTGAGCGGTTTGTTTATCAAGGCCGAGGAAGCGGTTGCATCGGGGCTTGCCGCTGAGCAATGCCCGGCCGATGAAACGATTGAGCGGGCGATCAAATTGGCTCGGCGTATAGCCACCAAGGCGCCGATTGCGCTGGCCTTGGCTAAACAGGCGGTGTTGAAGGCCCATGAGCTTTCACTCACCGATGGTCTGGATGCCGAACGCAAGGCCTTTACGATTTTGGCCGCAACCCAAGACCGGCAAGAAGGGATTGCCGCGTTTCTTGAAAAGCGTGATCCCGAATTTAAAGGCAGGTGAGGGATGGCGGGTTATGAGTTCATCACCTATGGCGTTACCGGTAGCACCGCTACTCTCGTGCTCAACAGGCCGGACAGGCTAAATGCCTTTACCGTGCCTATGCTTGGCGAAGTGCGCGCCGCGCTGGACAAGGCGGCTGCAGACGAAAATGTTCGCGCCCTCGTCATTACCGGGGCGGGGCGTGGATTTTGTGCCGGGCAGGATTTATCGGAAAGAAAGCGCGATCCTGGGACGCCGCCGGCCGATCTAGGCCAATCTCTTGAGGCGCGCTATAACCCGATTGTGCGGGCCATTCGCCGCATGGGTAAACCGGTGATTTGCGCGGTCAATGGGGTCGCTGCCGGGGCAGGTGTGGGAATTTCGCTGGCCTGCGATATCGTCCTTGCCGCACGCTCGGCAAAATTTGTGCTCTCCTTCTCTCGTCTCGGACTGGTACCCGATAGCGGCGCGAGTTGGAGCTTGGTTCGACTGGTTGGTCGGGCAAGGGCGCAAGGTTTGGCCCTGCTCGGCGAAACACTGGACGCTGAGACCGCCGAAAACTGGGGCCTGATCTGGAAATGCGTCGATGACGCCACGCTGATGGATCAGGCTATGGCGCTGGCAGACGGATTTTGCACCAAACCACCGATTGGCATTGCCTTGCTGAAACAGGCGCTCAATGAAAGTGACGTCAACGGGCTCGACGCCCAGTTGGATCTTGAGCGTGATTTGCAGCGCCAAGCGGGAAACACCAAAGACTATCAGGAGGCGGTCAACGCCTTTATGGAAAAACGCGACCCAAATTATACCGGACATTAAGACAGGGATGAAATGAGTTCAATTGAAAGAGGTCAAGTGGTTGCGGTGATCGGGGCCGGCACAATGGGCGCCGGCATTGCTCAGGTCGCCGCGCAGGCAGGTCACGAGGTGCTGGTTTTCGATGCGGTTGAAGGTGCTGCCCGAGCCGGTGTTGATCGGGTGGCAAAAGGCTTGGATCGGCTGGTTGACCGACAGAAAATTGATGCCCTACGGCGCGACGAAATTATGTCGCATATGCGACCGGTTAATGGGTTGAGCGCCCTGGCCCCGGCCGCTCTTGTCATTGAGGCAGTGGTCGAAATCCTCGCGGTCAAACAGCAGATATTCAAAGATCTCGAAGAGGTGTGTGGAACCGAGACGATCCTGGCAACCAATACGTCCTCGCTGTCTGTGACCGCTATTGGCGCGGCTTTGGAACGGCCAGGCCGGTTTGTCGGGATGCATTTTTTTAACCCGCCGGCAATTATGAAACTGGTTGAGATCGTCAGCGGCGCGGCGACGGAAAAGGCCATTGCCGAGACGGTTTTTGCTACCGCCGCTGCCTGGGGCAAAAAACCGGTCTATGCTAAATCGACACCGGGGTTCATCGTCAATCGGGTGGCGCGGCCCTTTTATGCCGAAGCCTTGCGTGTTTATGAGGAGCAAGGCGCTGACATTGCGACCATCGATACCATCATGCGCGAAGCGGGCGGGTTCCGTATGGGGCCGTTCCAGCTGATGGACCTCATTGGCAACGACGTCAATTATTCGGTCACCAAATCGGTTTATGAGGCTTTTTACGGTGACCCGCGCTTTCTGCCCTCACATGTGCAAGAAGATATGGTTGCCGCCGGTTATCTGGGGCGCAAATCAGGACGTGGTTTTTACGATTATGGTGGTGCGGCCGCTGAGCCGATGGCAGCGACTGCTGCACCGGCGCCAAGCCCGCAGAAAATTACTGTAAACGAGCCGCTTGGGGTGCTCGCACCTCTCAAGGCGATGGCGGAAACGGCGGGTATTGCCGTAGAGGTCGGGAGCGCTGACGGTGAGCCAGGGACGATTATCGTCGATGGGGTACATCTCAGTTTAAGCGACGGTTTCACGGCGACCGAAATTGGTGATCGGCTCGACGTGCCAAATTGGGTCGTTGTCGACCTCGCGCTTGATTACGCCAATACAAACCGCATTGGCTTGGCGTGCGCCGACCAAGCTGATGAAAATGCTTTGCGCGCGGCGAGCGGATTTTTCCAGGCGCTGGGGAAAGATGTTTCGGTCATCGACGACATTCCTGGGCTGATTGTCATGCGGACCGTGGCGATGCTGGCAAATGAGGGGGCCGATGCGGTGATGCGCGGTGTCTGTGATGCCCCGGCGGTTGATACGGCCATGTGCAGCGGTGTGAATTATCCGCTCGGACCGCTTGCCTGGGCCGAGCGGGTCGGCCTGGCGCATATTGAAAATGTCATGTCGGCGTTGGCTATATCCTATGGCGATGCGCGCTATCGCTGCTCGCCACTCATTAGTCGGAAAGTCGTTGCGGGTGGCTCGTTTTTTTAGGGCATAAAAAAGGGGCGGCAAATTATGCCGCCCCCCATTTCGTCTGACCGCCGAATTTACCAGTCTAATCGAAGCACTCCCGACGTACCGTGGGTTTTGTCGGTGCCCGAGAATGAGCCATCGTAGCGAACTCCGACGGCGAGTTTTTCTGAAATCCGAACGGTTAGTCCGGCACCGATAACCGCTGAATCTCGGTCGCGGCCAGCCGAAGTGATCGCTGTCGATGTTCCCGGTGCGGAAGCAACGAAACGCTGATTAACCGTTTCGTCTTGGTCGCCATATTCGTGTGACCAATAAGCCTCGACCTCGGGGACGATCGCGCCGTTACCATCGTTCATCACGAAGGGACGGGCGAGATTGAAACCGAGGAACGAGGTGACGGTGTCCGAATCCATTTCGGCAACAACCAGTGCAAGTGGCCCGGCAGTCCCTGATTCGGTATATCCGTCGGTATTGACATGGGTCCATGACGCACCGGCGATCGGCTCGACAATCAGTCCACCCGGCGCGTTAAGCCGGTAACCGGTTTGCACCGTTGAGCCTAGCGTGTAGCCGTCGAAATCAGCGTTTGCCACGGTTACGCCCGGGCCACCCAGCATCAAATCGCGCCGTGACTCGTAGTTGGTGTAGCCGTAACTGAAGGCTGCGTCGACATAGAACGCATCGAGTATGTAGCGCCCGTATAAACCGCCTTCGAAGGTGAGCGCCTCCAGGTCATTGTTGATTGCCGGATTGTCGCTATCGGCCTCTGTTTCACCGAAACTGAAGGCCACGCCGACCAATGCGTGGTCGCCGAGTTTGCTGTCGGCGCCAACGGCAACACCGTAGTTGGTGTAATCGAAGCCGGCATTGGCACCATCACCGTCCCGTTCACCGAAATTGCCGAAACCACGGATCCAAGCGCCCATCGTTGTTTCTTGAGCATTTGAGCTGGGGCCGACCGCTTCGTTGGCCGGGTTGGCCGCGGCGTAAAGGATATCGTCAAAATCGAACGATTGGCCGCTATTGGCCATGGCGAGAAGGCGCGGCAACTGTGCGCCCTGGGCCGAACCACTGATCGAGAACCCTAGAGCCGCAAGCCTTGTGCGTAGCAACTGCATAAACTGACCGTTGCCGGCAAGTCTTGCATTGGCTAGGGCCGCGAGGTCCTCGCCGGACAAGGCATCAAGTACGGCCAGTGCCTCGGCTTCCGGCAGTCCCAGGAACTCCTCCAGAAGTTTTTTCAAGGCGTCGTCCATGGGGCCGTTGACCAGGTCATCTAGAGATCCGCCGACGGATCCTTGATTGCCGCTCTCCGACATCATTTCCGCTTCAAGAGTGTTTCGGGTCAGCAGCAGGACGACATCTTCGCGCCCCTCTTCCTCGCCATCGATAATGTTATAATGGGCGTCCAGGTAGCTAAGGTTAACCGTGACGTCACCGAATTCGCCGTCGACCGGGTCGCCGATCATTTCGGGCTCACCTTTGTCCCCGGCCTTAATGATGGTGTAGATGGTTTCCAGCATATAAGTGCCTTCCGGATTTGCCTCAACCATCAAGGTGGCGCCACCAAGGTTGACATAGCCATCGACGTCCAGCAGGTCGCTTTCACCTGCGGCATTAACTTCCGGCTTGAATATGCTGCCTTCGTGGAAGCCGACATCGCCGATAACTTCTAGGGTGCCGATTGAATTACCTGGTGCGAGGGTGGCGCCCTCTTCGATCGTCACGTTATAGTCCCAAGGTGTCTCAGAGTTGCCGAAAATGGTTCCGGTACCACCAAGTGTTGCACCGGTTTTCACCAACACATCCGATATCAAGGTTCCGTTGACGTTGAGCGTACCGCCGCTGACCCGTGTCCCGGCGGAAAAGAAGTTGCCGTCCAACGGGTCTGGTGGGGAGCCCGCCATACTGTCTTCAATCGTCCAGGTGCCATCGTCTTCCTTTATTAATTTTTCGAAGGCGCGCACCCGGTCGAGATAGAATGTGCCTGTATCATCGCCGAGCAGGTAAACAGTGTCGGTAAAACTGTCTTTCACCTTGCCGCCAATAATCTGACCCGTGCCGGTTATCATCATGCCTGTCGTTAGATTGAGCGTATCTTCTCCTGCACCAAGCCGGACATTGATATCGTCATGTCCTCCTGGACCGCCAAGATAAAGTTCACCAGCGCTGCCAATCGAGAATGTATCGTCACCAGCAAACAAGTTCGCATCCATGCCCTCGACGGCGAGCATACCAAAGACATTGATTGTGTCTTTCTGCGGCGAAAAACTACTTGCTTGGGACCTAGAGCTTTCGATGCCATTACCGGCGTAAAGCGAGCTGCCCTCATTTATGGTTAGCGTCGGATCGTCGGCGTGGATGCCGTAATCATCTTCAAACAAAAAGATCTTACTGTAAGTCGAGAGATGGCCCGCGGCGCCGTCTTCTTCGCCGATATTGAGGGTTCCCGAGGCGATTCCAATATAATCGATCTCCAAGGGGCCGACACTTTCATCTTCCGGGTCGAAGGCGTCACCACCGGTGACCGTCCAGGTACCGTAGCCGGTTTTGAGAAGTTCCTCGAAATTTACGAGGCGGCTGAGGTCGACAATACCGGAGGAGGAATAGGGTTCCCCCATCCCTGGCGCGTCGTCGAGCACAATGACATCATGCTCGCTCGACATATATTCGAGCGACATCACCATACCGGCGCCAGTGCCGCCGTTGATCGTGCCATCGCCACCGAGTACCATACCGGCGTAGAGCGTAACCGTATCGCTGTCTTCGCCAAGATTTAGTATGGATCCGTTGATCAGGTTTAGCGTGCCGGCAATTCCTACGTCGTCGTAACCGCCCAAGAGAAACGAGTTGATCGTTTCTTCGACGGTACCAATATTCAACGTGCCCAGGACCGAGATGCTTTCGTCGTTGCCGGATCCGAGAATGCCTGCTTGCGCGGTAAATGTGCTGCCGAGACCAATCCCCAGTGCAGGCGCTGGTGATGGTGATGGAGATGGAGACGGATCTCCTCCCATTTCGACGAGAGATGTCGCTGTCACATCGGCTGTCGTCCCGCCTTCGCCGGATTCCGTTCCGATAGTCAGAAAACCGGAATCAATTAATATTTGCTCGAAGGTTCGCATTCCGCCACCAACCAGTTCCCATTCGCCGTGGCCGGTCTTGTGCAATTTCGTGATAAATGTCGACCCTTGACTGCGGAGGAGCAGCGTATCGAGACTTGGAAGATCCGGGTCGTCGAGAAGAAGTCCGGTCATTTCTTCGCCGCTCTTATCAGGCTCAACCCAAATATCGGTCTCGGCCGGAACGAGGGTAGGTGTCGCATAGGGAATAGCCGATGCCGTCTGTGGCAAGAGGCAGAATAGGGCGCCGCTCAGTGCCGTTGCGGCAAGGAGGGTTGTCCGATGGCCATGCCGTTGGCCGCGAGGTTTGTCGCAAATTCGAGTGATCGCAGGCTGAGAGCACCGCGCGGGCTGGAGGGCGGAAACGGACATGGGCATTCCTTTTCTAGAGGCCAGAATTAATTTGATAGCGGGTACATCACTCGGATCGCCTCGCCCGTATCGGGCTAGCAATGGTTTTTCCAATGATTGCCAGTGTCTTTCGGGTACGTACGACCGGGAGACGTGTCAAAATGAGTACGTACAAGGAAACAGTATTGCGCCAATTATCGGCCAAAACAGCCGATTGGCGGCAACATAAGGACTAAAAATTTATGATAATTACGCGAGGCTACTATAATTTTTAAGTAACCGATCCGCGCCGTGTCAAAAAGAATATTGCCCGCCAGGGGTGTTCGTTTGGTGCTCGTATTATTATTTGAATGGGATGTCGATGCAGTTTTACGGAGCGTCGATTGGCCGTCAATTGCCTCTATCGGCGCGTGTAGCTTTGTTCGCCATTTGGCGCCTCTTCCACTCTAATTCGGTCTTTGAGAACGAGGTGGGTCAGGTGTGCCATCGCTTCACCCATGGCAAAGCCAATTTGGTGGAGGTCGAGGGTCCGTTTGTAAAGTACGGGTAAAAAATCGGTCGCCGTCATCGGTTGGTTGCAGGCGTTGATGATATCGTTGAGACGATCCTCGTGGTGGGCCGCGAGCTGGGCCAACCGTGCGTGCAAACCGGTAAATGGTAACCCGTGTGAGGGTAGCACCAGCGTATTGGCGGGCAGAGGCGTGAACAGCGCCAGACTATCGAGATAGTCGCCGAGGGGATCGCCTTGCAGGTCATTGGCCCATAGAGTGATGTTTGGGGTGATCTTGGGCAATATTTGATCGCCGGAAATCAAGACGCCAAGCTCCGGGCAATAGAGGCAGGCATGTTCCAGCGAATGGCCTGTGCCGATGATAACCTGCCACGTCTGCGAGCCGATCTTAAATTCGTCACCGTGATGAATGCGCTGATAGGCCGTTGGCGCTTGCTCGACCCGGTCGCGATAGGTATTGCCGACGGCACGCAGGTTCGTCGTCCACGTCGCGTCGAGACCGGCCAACTCGTAGGCATCGACCTGCCCATTGTGCAGGACCGCGTCTTGGTCCATCACCAACATTTGGTGCATCAGCCATTCGGTTCGGGTGATCCATAGCCGAGCGTCGCGCTCGGCGGCAATCCAGCCGGCATTGCCGATATGGTCGGGGTGAAAATGGGTGACGATTATCCGATGCAGCAGCTTGCCGCCCATTGTGCCGGTGAAGTGCTGCCGCCACAGGTCCTTTGTTTCACCAGTGGCTAGACCGGTATCGATCATTGTCCAGCCGTCGCCGTCCTCGATCAGCCAAAGATTGATGTGGTCAAGAGCAAAGGGCAGCGTCATTCGTAACCAGTAGATGCCTGGCGCAACTTTTGTTGCGGCACCGGGGCCGGGCATCGCCAATTCCGGATAGAAAATTTCCGTTGGGCGGATATCGTCTTGCGGGCTCATGCCAATCAATCCGGTGGCGTTGCCTTAAAGTCGATGGCGCCGCCGGGCAGAAGATAGAGCACCACCGCGCTACCGCCGCTCACCGTTGGATAGTGGGCGCTAGCGGCATCATAAACCAGCCACCCGGCACCCATGCCATCGAACTGTGCGTCGTTATCAATTGGCATGATCATATCGATCTCGCCGCCGGGATGCCCGTGATAGGGGCCTTTCATATCGGTCATTTGAACGACATCGACACTAAAGCCATTGGTGGCCGGGCTCGCTTCTAGGACCCGGCCGTACTTGACGCCGCCATGTTCGTTCTCGCACATCCAACCGTCTTCGATTGCGCTTTGGCACAGTTCCATAATGGCCTTAAAGGCATCGCTATCGGTGCCAAAGCGCGTATTGAGGAAATCGCCGAGGGTCGCGTCAACGGACTTATCGGCAATTGCCGAGGTGATTTTGGCGATCTGGGCATGGAAATCTTCTTTGGTCATTTGTTTGCTCACTTAAACGGTCAATTCGGAAGCGTCCGCGGTCATGGCTTCGAGCCGGTCGAGGCGACCCTGGATCGCGGTGCGCTGATGATAAAAACGTAGCCCTCGCAGGCCGCCAAGTTCTTCGCCACCACCAGCGCGGCCGGGGCCACCATGGATACACATCGGCATGACAATGCCGTGTCCGGTCGAAGATTTGCCGACGCTTTCATCTATCACCAGCACCCGGCCGTGCCGTGGTGCCAGGCCCAACGTCGCCTCGGCGGCGAACGCATCGTCACCGGTAAAGATCGAGGCCGTTAGCGATCCGCCGCCCATTTCAGCAAGGGCCACGGCCTCGGCTTTTCCGTCATAGGGGATGAGGGTCGATACAGGTCCAAACACCTCGACTTGATGTACTGCAGTGGCGTTCTTTGCATCGGTGCAGCGCAATAGAGTTGGGGCGACGAAACAACCGGTCTCGGCGTCGGCTCCCACGGGGGCGAGATCGGCGCCGGTGACCATTGTGGTCTCGGATGCCAGTGTGGCAATACCGTCTTGGACCGATTGCTGTTGGGCTTTGTTGACAATCGGTCCCATGGTCACGCCCTCTTCGCGTGGGTTGCCGACAACGGTTTTGGCCAACCGTGCCTCCAGGGCCTGGGCGACGGCATCAAGACTGGCGGCGGGGACCAGGGCGCGCCGGATGGCGGTGCATTTCTGGCCCGCCTTGACGGTCATTTCCCGGGCGACTTCGCGGATGAATAGGTCGAATTCGGCTGTGCCCGGCGTGGCGTCGGGACCGAGCAAGCAGGTGTTTAAACTATCGGCCTCCACGTTAAATCGCGGTCCGTTGGTCACCACGGCGCTATTGGCGCGTAAGCCCTGTGCCGTATCGGCCGAGCCGGTAAAGGCGACTGTGTCGAACCCGGTTACGTGATCAAGCAAATCTCGCGCCGAGCCGCAAATAAGCGACAGCGCACCCGCCGGGAGAACATCAGCGGTAACAACGTCGCGCACCATTTCGTAGGAGAGCTGGGCCGTAGCGGTGGCCGGCTTGGCCAGCACGGGGACACCCGACAGCAAGCTGACCGCAGCCTTTTCCCACAATCCCCAGGAGGGAAAATTAAACGCATTGATATGGATGGCGACACCGGGGCGTGGGGTTAAAATATGGGTCGCGCGAAAATTTTCGTCCTTGGCGAGGTGCTCCATGGTGCCGTCTTTGAGTAGTCGAGCGTCGCCCAATCCTTTGCCGATAGCGGCGAAATATTTGAGCGTCCCAATACCGCCGTCGATATCAATCATCGCGTCGATTGCCGTGTTGCCGGAATTGGCCTGGGCAATGGTAAAATATTTGTCGCGATTTTCGGTCAATGTGTCGGCGATTTTTCGAATTGCAGCGGCCCGTTCGGCAAAGCTCATGGCGCATAGCGCCGGCCCACCAGTGGCACGAGCGTGATTTAGGGTTGCGGCAATGTCGATCCCGTCGCTCGACGCGCGGGCCAATTCTTCGCCGGTTGTCGGATCGACGAGCGGCGTACCCGCTCCAGCGCCTTCGACCCATTCGCTCATCACGTAATTTGCCAACTTCATCACTATCGCCTTGGTTTGAGTTTGTCCGGTTGGGAATAATTATATCATTTGGTATGAGTGCTGCCGATACGGTGTTTTAGTGTATATCGTGGCGCGGGAATAGGGGGCGAAGGATCTTATTGTGGCGGACCAAAAAAAATTCACAAAGAAATACAATGTGACCCGGCGGGTTAGTTGGGGTGAGTGCGATCCGGCGGGAATTATCTATACGCCCCGCGCTCTCGATTTTGGCGCTGAGACTTTGGAGGCTTGGATCCGCGATGTTCTTGGCATTACCTGGTTTGAAATGAACACCAAGATGGGCCTCGGCATGCCGACGGTTCGGGTGGAAATCGATTATGTCGGGGTGCTGGCGGTTGATGCTGAAGTCACCTGCACACTGACCGTTGAGCGGCTGGGAAATTCATCCCTGACCAGCCGGGTGACTGCCCATGATGGGGCAGGCCAAGATTTCTTCCATGTGACGTTGGTTTCGTGCCTGGTTGAAAAACCGGCCTTCAAAGCGTTGCCTTGGCCCGATGATCTCAGGGCAAAAATCGAGCCTTTTTTGGTTGTTTAGCCTAATTTTCCTGGCGGCGCTCGAAAGCCTCCAGCCAGGCGTTGGCAAGTGTTGTTGCGGCGTTTTTATCGCTTTCGGTCATACGCTCGGGCAGGTCCAGCATGGATGAATCGATAACGGCTTTCGGTGCTCCGAGATGGGCAGCAAGGATCAGCCATTGAAAGGCGGCAATGTCGTTGGGTTCGGTATCCCACCAGCCATATTTAAACATCTGGCCGAGAGCATTGAGAGCGAGCGGATGACCCTGACCGGCGGCGCGTTCGATGAGGCGTCTTGCTTCAACATAGTCTTTTGTCACACCCTTGCCGTCGGCATAAAGTCGGCCGAGCCGATATTGCGCCTCGGCCGTGCCTTGGTCGGCAAAGGGTTGAAGGAATTCAACCGCAGCAACATAGTCGCCAGCCTCATAGGCGGCGACACCGGCATCCAGGTCGATGGGATCAAGGGCAACACTTCTATTTTCTTCTCCGCAGGCCGCGAGAAGAAATAACGCGATTACGCTCAAAATTCTGATCATCTCTAAAAACCACTCCTAGCGCCAAAACCCATCTTTATCGATGGTATGCAGGGCCGCCAGTTCGTCGGTTGTTGGCGGGGGCGTTTCAACCATATCGGGAGACAGTTGTAATTCCCAGCCTGTCTTTTCCTTGATCTCGTTGACGTCGTGACCGGGATGGATCGAGGCGAGGTGAAGCTCGTGGTCGTCGCCATGGGGGCGCAGCAGGGCCAAATCGGTGATCACCACCGATGGCCCGCCCGAAAGGCCGGCTTCTGCCCGAGCGTCGCCACCGTCGAGATATCCCGGTGAGGTCACATAGTCGACTTTTTCGACCAGCCGCCTTGTATCGTGATTGACGATCACCATCAGTCGTTTGGACATTGCCGCGATATCCGGCGCCCCGCCGGACCCCGGCAGTTTGACCTTGGGTTTCTTAAAGTCGCCGATATAGGAGGTGTTTACATTACCGTAGCGATCGATTTCGGCGCCGCCGATAAATCCGGCGTCAACCCGGCCGCGCTGCAATTGCGCCATCACCGGGTTAAGACCAGTCGTCCAGGCCGCCCCTTGCTGGTTTGGTGGATCGCCCATTGTATAGAGCATGTCGGTGGCTGGCTCGTAACGGACGATACCGTCTTCGAATAGGCCGACGGCGTTGGGGGCATGGGTCAGCCGGGCAACACCAAAGGCGGTGATTGGTAAACGCATGCCGACAAAGACCAATTCGCCATCGGCAATTTCCCGCGCGGCGGCGATGATCATGAGTTCTTGAACTGAATAATCTGCCATGAATTTATACCGACGCGTAGTTGGCGGGGGCGGAAAATGCCTCGCCCTTGATCCGCAGGGCAGCGATTGATGCGCCCAGTTTTTCGCAATAGGCCCCATGGTCTTCGATGTCGAGCACCCATTCGCGCAACCAGCTTTCAAACCCTTCCTGGGTTCGAGACCGGGCGTGATAGTCATTAAAAAATTGATTGTCCCGTCGCCAATACCCGGTCATTGGTGACGGGTGCACGGCCGCCGAAACCTGGGTCACAGCGGTTACCAGATAGCCGGGCACCAGGACGCGGCTGGGATCAGAAGAAATAACCGTGGGGGCGACAATTTCCTCGGCGATTAAAATGACTATTTCGGCAGCCGCAGCAGCCTCGGCAATCAGTCCCGAACTGCCCCAATGATGGTTGTTGCCGTACCGGTCGGCCCGTTGAACCGAAATGATCGCGACATCGGGCTGCAACGGGGGAACCAGAACAATAGGCTCGTTTTCGTCGCCAAACGGATTTTTCGCCAGCTTGAGGGCAGAATTAGATTTCAAAATATCCGACCCCAAAATGGAACGCACCGGTAAATATGGCATCCCATAAGCGCCGGCGAGCAGGGCCATGCCGAGGGAAAAGTTCGAATAATCATTGACCCTAATCGTCGGCGCATCGCCCTCTTCGAAGGCCCGGCGATAATTATGACCGAGGCCGCCCGAGACATTTCCGACCCAGGCGCCGGTGACCTCTGACACGCAGCCCGCGCCGATGAGCATATCCGTCGACGCATCGGAAATAGGCGCGATCATATTTAGGCCGCGTCGCCCTTGGCGAATAAGCTCGTGGGTGGCGGCAAAAGGGATTTCAGGTTCCAAGCAGGCGCCGAGAACGACGCTGTCGCCGTCGCGAACATGCGACGCGATAGCGGTTTTTAAATCGACGAGTTTCTCTTGCATTTTGCCTCGGAAAATATGGGAGTTTAGCGCAGCTTGAAACGTTGGATCTTGCCGGTTGCGGTTTTCGGCAAATCATCGACGAACTTGATCCAGCGCGGATATTTATATTTGGCCAAGCCGGATTTGCAATGCTGCAACAGCTCGTCGGCGGTGGCCTCGGATTTATCCTGCTCGTCGTTCAGTACGACAAAAGCCGCCGGTTTGATCAACTCGTCATCATCGGTGCGTCCAACAACCGCCGCCTCCAGCACTTTTGGATGCTCAAATAGCTTGGCCTCGATTTCAAACGGCGAGCACCAAATACCGCCGACTTTCAGCATGTCGTCATTGCGGCCGCAATAATGGAAAAAGCCGTTTGCGTCTTGCAGATAGGTGTCGCCGGTATCGATCCAGCCATCGACCATCGTCTTGGCGGTTTTTTCCGGATTCTGCCAATAATGTTTTGCCGCCGATGCGCCCTTGATCATCAGTTGTCCGGTCAAACCTGTGTCCATTTCCTTGCCGTCCTCACCGACGATACGAGCTTCATAGCCCGGGACAATCAAACCGCTGGCACCCGGTTCAATGCGGCCGGGTTGGTTGGAGATAAAAATATGCAAGACTTCCGTCGAGCCGATGCCATCGAGAATGTCCAGCTCGGTCGTCGATTTCCAGCGTTTAAGTATATCGGGCGGGAGAGCCTCACCGGCCGACACGCATAGCCGCAATGAAGTCATGTCCCGTTTGGTCTTGCCAAGGGATTTGAGTTGCGCGGCATAGAGGGTGGGAACGCCGAAATAAATCGTTGGCGAAAATTTCTCTATCGTCTCAAAAGTACTATCGGGGGTCGGTGGTCCCGGCATAAGGATCGCCGACGCGCCGGCCCAGAGCGGAAACGTCATCGCATTTCCCAGCCCATAGGCAAAAAACAGCTTTGCCGCGGAGAAACAAATATCTTCCCGTCCTAGTCCAAGCACGCCATCGCTGTAATGAACGCATGTGACCGCAATGTCGCGATGCGCGTGGACCGTGCCTTTCGGAGTGCCCGTGGTGCCCGACGAATAGAGCCAGAAACAATCGTCCTCGGGCGTGGTGTCGACGGGGGCGAGGTCGGGCGCGGCGGCGGCCATGAGGTCGGCAAAGCCCTCAGTTGAAAGACCATGGGCGGGACCCGGCTTGATCGCCTGCAAGGCGGCGCAAACTTCGTTGGCGAATTCAGGAGAGTAGATGATCCCCGTGCAGCCGGAATCGGTAATCATGAACTGATAGTCTTTTGCCCGCAGCAGCGTGTTCAATGGCACGGGTATGATCCCGACCTTAATCGCCCCCCAAAAAAGATAATAAAATTCTGGAGAGTCTTTCACCACCATCAGCAATCGGTCCCCCGGTTTAATGCCGAGAGCGATCAAGGCGTTGCCGGCTCGGTTAACCTGCGACGCGAGCGCGTCATAGGTAACCGTCGCGCCATCGGTGGTGCGGATTGCAATGTCGGCGCCGCGCCCATCGGTAATATGCCGGTCAATAAAGGGCACGGCTGTATTGAAGACGGGCGAGAAGTCGATAGTGGCGGGGCGCGTTTGCGCGTCTACAGCGATTGTATGGTCTGTCATCTCAAACGTCTCCTCCGGGCCGATCCAAACATCTGCGACAGAGGATGCGGTCGAACCCCGCCCACTATGACAGTTTAGTGGTAGCGCACATACTCAAAATCAAACGACTGACCATTTATGCCTCGGGCCGGCGGGGCGATCCAACCGGCGATCTTGCCCTGCTCGGTCACCGGTTTCATCAGCGACTGAACAAAGACCCGGTCCTCGTCGGTCGGCAGCCATTCACTCTGATGTTTGTCCCACTCCGCCTGACTGATCAGCTTGCCGTCGGGATTGGCTCTAATTTCGGTAAAAGCGCCGATGCCGCGATGAAACGCGCGGTTGGGCAGCTTCATTTCAAAATCGATGCCGGCCTTGGCGATGGTCTTGTTCCACCGGCCGACACCCTTCTGGCAGTCGGCAATATAGTCATCGCGCAGCCGTTCGTTAATTGCGGTAATGGCCGAAGCGTCAGCCATCACGACCTCGCCGTTTTTGATCTCAGAGACTTTGTAGGACGCGTCTTTTAGCACATGATCATCATCGATCTTGGTTTCTTCGAAGCGCCCTTTCAGCCCCATCGTATAATAATTGGCGGCGTTGGTAGAAAGCTCCTGACCAAACAAATCGACCGAAACGGAGAAATGGAAGTTGATATATTTTTGGATCGTTTGCAGGTCGATGCCGCCATGGGCCCGGATTGTCCCCGGATCATCGGTTTTTAGCTCATTCATCAATTCGCAGGCGCGCTGAATAACCCGCTGCACGCCGGTCTCGCCGACAAACATATGGTGGGCTTCCTCGGTCAACATGAAGCGGCAGGTACGTGACAGCGGATCAAAGCCGGATTCAGCGAGGGAGGCCAGCTGGTACTTGCCATCGCGATCAGTGAAAAAGGTAAACATGAAGAAGGAAAGCCAGTCCGGCGTTTTTTCGTTAAAGGCCTGGAGAATTCTTGGTTTATCGGGATCTCCGGAATGGCGGGCCAGCATTTCCTCGGCTTCGTCGCGGCCATCGCGGCCGAAATGGGCGTGCAGCAAATAGACCATGGCCCAAAGGTGGCGCCCTTCTTCGACATTGACCTGGAATAAATTGCGCAGGTCATAAAGCGATGGGCAGGTGCGGCCAAGTAAGGCCTGCTGCTCGACCGAAGCCGGCTCTGTATCGCCCTGGGTGACGATCAAGCGGCGCAATTCGGAGCGGTATTCACCGGGAATTTCCTGCCAGGCGGCTTCGCCTTTGTGGATGCCATAGGCGATTTTTCGATTTTCTTGGGCCGGTGCCATGAAAATACCCCAACGATAATCAGGCAATTTTACATGGCCAAACTGGGCCCAGCCATCGGCATCGACGCTGATCGCCGTGCGCAGATAGACCTCCATATCCCGGCCTTTGTCCGGCCCTTGCTCGTCCCACCAATTGAGATAGGCCGGTTGCCAGTTTTCCAAGGCGCGTTGCAGACGGCGGTCTTCACCCAAATTGACGTTATTGGGGATTTTTTCCTGATAATCGATGCTCATGGCGGGCTCCCATATTCCTGAAATGTCTAGACGCGGTTCATGTCAAATTCGGCCTTGTGGCCGGTGCCGAACTGACTTAACGCGCCTTCTTTGCCGACGGCATTGGGGCGCTGGAAAATCCAATTCTGCCAGGCCGAAAGTCGGCCAAATATTTTGGTTTCCAAGGTTTCCGGCCCGGCAAATCGCAGGCTTGCCTCCATGCCGGTGAGGCTGTCGGGCGAGAGGCTGGCGCGCGCTTCCAAGGTGATGCGCACCTCGTCCTCCCAATCGATATCGTCGGGGATAAATGTGACCAAGCCAAGCCGGTCGGCGGCTTCGGCATCCAGGTCCTCGCCGATTTTCGACCGAAGCCCGACGATCCGCTCAGGGTTGCCGAGGAAACGTGTCTCCAGTCGGGTCAAATCATTGCCCATCGGATAGGGGCCAAAATTGGCCTCGCTCAGTCGCAATGTGGCTGCCGGCCGGTTATCACCTTCAAAGGTGCCAAGCAGCATGAAGCTGCGATCGGCGGCAAATACCAGTTCAAGCAAGGTGCCGGCAAAACAACTGCCCGGTTCGATAATGGTCACCAGGCTGCGCGAGGTTACATCAATGCGTTTCAAGCTGCGCTTGAGATAGAGCGTTGTCTCGCGCACCAGCCAGTCTTGGGCGTTTGCCGCGAGGGCGGCGTCGGCGGCCAGGACATGGGCGGCGTCGCCGGCCGTGGCAAACACCCATGTGCCGAGATCGGGCTCGTTGGTGCGCAAATGCAAAATTGCGTCATCGAGTTCGCGGGCCAGGGCGAGGGGCCAAAAGTCCGAGCCCTGGGCGTGAATGTCTTCGATGGCCTGGGGTGGCGCTTGGTCGGGTGCCGAAACGGTAATGCGGGCGACCCGGACTTTGCGGTCCAGGGTGATTTTTACATGGTCGTAGTCGATGCCGTTTTCGCTGAATTCTCGGTTGAGCGGCTTGAGTTCGACGCCGGAAGATCCTGCCGGGCGATCGGACTTTGCGGCAAATTCCTTGGCACGCTCTTTACCTATTTCAGCCAATTTAGAACTTGGAACGATCTCGTCGACCAAGTTCCAGTCGACGGCTCGCTTGCCCTTGATACCCTCGGTCAGGGTACAGAAATAATCGGCATGATCACGGCGCACATGGCGTTTATCGACCACTCTGGTCAGCCCTCCGGTGCCAGGAAGAACAGCGAGCAATGGCACTTCGGGCAGCGAAACGGCGCTTGCCCCATCGTCAACCAGCATGATGTGGTCGGCGGCCAGCGCAAGCTCATAACCGCCACCGGCGGCGGTGCCGTTGATCAAGCAGATATAGGTTTGGCCGGACTGGGCGCTGGCATCTTCAATGCCGTTGCGCGTTTCATTGGTGAATTTACAAAAATTCACCTTATGGGCATGGGTCGAGGATCCGAGCATGCGGATATTGGCCCCGGCGCAAAACACTTTTTCCTTGGCCGACGTCAAGATCACGGCGCGAACTTCCGGGTGTTCCAGGCGCAGGCGCTGGATCGCATCGTAAAGTTCGATATCGACCCCAAGGTCATAGGAATTGAGTTTTAGTTCATAACCCGGCTTCAGCGTCGCGTCCTCGGTCACATCCATGGCCAGTGTCGCGACGTCGTCGTCGATCTCCAGCTTCCAATGTTTATATTGGTCGGGATGGGTTTGAAAATTGATCACGTCTTGATCAGCCATGAGACTGTCCTGTGCTCCCCGTCGGTTTGTGCCACCCGAAACTTGCTGGGATGACCCTTGCGGCCTGCGAAAACCGTATAGTGTAAATAGGTACCTAAATGCTTGTTTACAAACTATGTGGGCATCGACATGCTGTCAAGATGGATTAAATGGACGATCTCGCGGCCTAACAGAGGGCATAGTGATGCCAAATAGTGAAACGCGAGAGCGAACTGCGTCGGTGTCGCCGCCCGTATCGCCACCTGGCGAATTGGCCATTCGACCGGCGGTCCAGGCGGATATGAGGGCCGTGCGCGCACTCGATGGTAGGATCACCGGGCTAGATAAGCCCGACTATTGGCGTGAGATGTACCGGCGTTACGGCGGCCAGGACGGTCGCTATTTTTTGGTTGCCGAGGGGGAGGGTAAAAGCATTGCTGGTTTTGTCATTGGCGAGATACGCGCCTGGGAATTTGGCTCGCCGCCGAGCGGTTGGGTTTTTGCTATCGGCGTTGATCCCGACGGACGGCTGAACAAGGTTGGCACAAAATTATTTGCTGATATTTGCCGGCTGTTAAAGGCGGCTGGCGTTGAGACGGTGCGAACCATGCTGGGCCGTGACGACGAGCTCAATATGACGTTCTTCCGGTCGCAGGGCATGATGGGTGGTCCGTTTATTCAGCTTGAAAAGGATCTTTCTTGATGGTGCGGCTGCAAAAAGCGACGCAATGCGCGCTTTATGCGGTGCTCGAATTGGCGCGGGATCCGGGGCGTCAAATTTCAGCCGCCGATATTGCCGAGAAATTCGATCTCTCCGCCAATCATCTTGCCAAGGTATTGCAAGGCCTGACCCGGGCGCGATTGGTCGAATCCGTTCGCGGGGTTGGTGGCGGCTATCGGTTTATTGGCAACCCAAAGCGGGTAACTTTATTTGAGGTGATTTACCTGTTTGAAGATATCGGCTCTGCGGACGACCGAAGTGATGGTGGTGATACCCAAATCGCCTGGGCGTTGTCGCGGGTGACTGCCGAGATTGAAGATATTGCCGTTTCGACCCTAAAATCCATCACTCTCGCGACCTTGCTCAACGTCATGGTGAAGCGGGATAATGGTATCAGCCAAGCGGCGGCCGACTAAACTTTTTCCAGCAGAATTGCGATGCCCTGGCCAACACCGATACACATGGTGGCGAGACTGTATTGCGCGCCGCTGCGGTGCATTTGGGCGACGGCGGCGGCCGTTATCCGGGCGCCACTCATGCCGAGGGGGTGACCCAAGGCAATGGCACCGCCATTGGGATTGACGTGTTCGGCGTCGTCGGGCAAGCCGAGATCACGCAGCACCGCCAGCGCTTGAGAGGCAAACGCCTCGTTGAGTTCAATAACGCCGATATCGCTCAGATCGACCCCGGTTCGTTGCAATAGTTTTCGGGTGGCGGGGGCTGGGCCCATGCCCATGATACGAGGCTCGACACCAGCGGTTGCCACGCCGAGCACGCGGGCCCGTGGGGTCAAGCCATTTGCCGCCGCCGCGTCCTGGGAAGCGATTATCATGGCGCAGGCCCCGTCATTAACGCCCGAGGCATTTCCGGCGGTTACTGTGCCGCCCTCGCGGAACGGTGTTGGCAGACTGGCGAGCTTTTCCAAGCGCGTGTCGGGGCGGGGGTGTTCGTCGGCGCTTACTGTAACCGGGTCTCGCCTGCGTTGGGGGACCTGCACCGGCACGATTTCCTCGGCCAGTCGTCCGGCGGCGATGGCCGCCCCGGCGCGCTGCTGGCTGCGCCAGGCGAATGCATCCTGGTCGGCGCGCGATATCTGGAAATCCCGGGCGACATTTTCGCCGGTCTCGGGCATGGCGTCGGTGCCGTAAAGCGCATGCATTTTTTTGTTGATAAACCGCCAGCCGATCGTGGTGTCATAGATCTCGGCTTGGCGCGAATAGGCGGCGTCGGCTTTTGGCATGACCATCGGTGCTCGCGACATATTCTCTACACCACCGGCAAGATAAAAAGATCCGTCCCCGGCTTTGATCGCCCGAGCGGCTACGCCGATTGCGTCCATTCCAGATCCGCAAAGCCGGTTCACTGTCGAGCCGGGTGTTTCGACCGGCAGCCCGGCTAAGAGGGCGGACATGCGGGCGACATTCCGGTTATCCTCCCCGGCTTGATTGGCGCAGCCGAAGATGACGTCGTCGACTTGACCCCAGTCGGCTTTTTCATTGCGCGCCATCAGCGCGGCCAGCGGCACGGCGCCCAAATCGTCGGCGCGAACCGATGCCAGCCCACCGCCATAGCGCCCAATCGGTGTGCGCACAGCGTCGCAGATAAAGGCTTCGGTCATGTTGCTGCTCCTGAAGCTTATTTAAACCGTTGCTAATTCGCCAGCCGACAAAACGAGTAACTCCCCATGGCCGAGGGGCCGCCAGGCCTCATCGGTCAATGGCACGCTGGCGATCAGAACCGCCTCCTGGACGCCGGTAGATGGGGCGACTATGTGCAAGCCATCGGCGGCAAAGCTCGGTGACAGCATGGCGCAGGCGCGTTGTAATATGTGTAAACCCGGCGGCCTAATTTCACCATCGCTTTGGGTGCGCCGGTCGGCATGGGCAAATATTACTTCGCTGTCGCCATAAAGGAAATTGGCCGGGCCAAGGGCTTGGATATCCTTAGCGAACTGGGCCACGACTTCAAGTCGTTGATCGAGGGGTGGTGGTGTTTGATCTTTCCAGATTGCGGCCATGCGGTGCAATAGGGCGCAGAACGCATATTCGGAATCCGTGTCACCGATTGGCAGGTGGTTGTCCAGTGTTAGGCTGGAGGCCTGGTTGATGTCTTTTAAGTTGCCGTTATGGGCAAAAACATGTGCCTTGCCACCCAGTTCCCGAACAAACGGATGGGTGTTTTTTAAAGCCACGTCTCCTTGGGTTGCTCGTCTGATATGCGAGATAACGGCCGAACTTTCGAACTTGTGGGTTTCGACAAAATCCATGAAGGCGCTGTCGCTAGCCGCAGCTGCTTCCTTTAGCAAATAGGCGTCGCCGTCATCGAAATAGGCGATCCCCCAGCCGTGTCGGTGATGCGCAGTCTCTCCCCCATGACGGGCGAATTCTTCTAGCGACAAACGCACCGTTGTCGGCAGGCGCGCCGACATGGCAAATAATTCACACATGGACCCCAATTCCTTACATGTCGTCGGCTGCGGCTTCCGCCTCGGCCTTTATTGCTTGGTTCAAGGCGTCGAATGACGGCACGAAATCGTTCATATCGAATGCCAGTAGCAAAATTCCAGTGAAATATTCTGCTTGGGAAAAACGTGTTCCCCCGTCTTCGGTTTCTTCAAGGAGAAAATAATGCTCGCCGTCGAACAGGCCGGGGACGAGCAGGTGGCCCAACCATCTGAGTTCCTCGTTTTCCCGGGCGATCAAAACCGTCGGCTTGAAACTTGTCGGACTGTCGAGATGCTGCGCCTGCATCACATTATCAAGCTGGGTACCGACCACCGCCTGACCGGCGGACTGTACGATAAAGGGATTCCAGTTGGCGTAATTCTCGAAATCGGTCAGGACGGCCCAGACGGTGGCCGGTGGTGCGGCGATATCGACCACTGTTCGGATCTGCGCGTGTCGAGTAAAACCGAAGCCGTAGGCGGCGATAATGACGACCAAGAAGGCGAGGGCAATCTTTTTGATCATGGATCTCTCCCGAAGGGTTGAATACCGGTTCAAAAGCCTAGGTCACCGCCGGAGTCACCGGAACGAATATCCTTGAGAAATGGGGCCTGGTCAAATACATTAGATGAGAAATGGTTTGGGTGACCAATCGTTTATGCTCGAACCTTTTGCTGGGGAAACGATCCGGTTTTTCCAACTGGAAATTGAACGCGATTTTGATCGAAAACAGGTATCGAGATACGGGTATGGAAAAATCCATTCTGCGGCTGACTTTGAACGGTCGTGAGCGCGCCGATGCGGTCGATGGCAACGTTTTGCTGATCGACTATATTCGTGAGATTGCCGGATTGACCGGGACAAAAATGGGCTGCGACGGGGGTGAGTGTGGCGCGTGCACGGTGCTGGTCGACGGCGAACCCAGGCTTGCCTGCATTAGTTTGGCGGCCTCGGCGGAAGGGCACGATGTTGAAACCATTGAAAGCCTGGCCGAGGGTACGCGGCTTTCCGCGCTGCAAAAGAGTTTTCACCAGAAACTTGGATCCCAGTGCGGGTTTTGCACTCCCGGCATGATCATGGCGTCGGAGGGTCTGTTGCGTAAAAACCCGGATCCCAGCGTCGAGGAAATTCGCACCGGGCTCAGTGGCAATATCTGCCGGTGTACCGGCTACGTAAAAATCATCGAATCAGTGCAGGACGCCGCCGAGCGTAAGGCGGAAGGAGACGCAGCGTGAGCGCCGACCGACCGGCAATCGCGCGGCCAGCCGGCAAAAATGCGCTCATCGGTGAACGCACACCGTTGATTGATGGGGCCGAAAAAGTCAGTGGCGTGGCTAAATATCCGGCGGATTTGGACGCGACCGGGGCCTTGGTTGGGCGCATTTATCGTAGCCCCTATGGTCATGCCGAGATTATCAACCTTGATGTCGAAGCGGCGCGCAAGATCCCGGGCGTGGTGGCAATCGTTACCGGTGATGATTGTGATGTCACCTATGGCATTTTGCCGGTGGCGCAGAACGAATACCCGTTGGCCCGGGGCAAGGTGCGGTATCGCGGCGAGCCAGTGGCGGCGGTGGCGGCGATCGATGAGGCGACGGCCGAGGCGGCCCTGCGGGCCATCGTCATGGAGGTCAATGAACTCCCCATCTATGACCGGTCCGAGGATAGCCGCGCTCCCGGCGCGGCCCTGTTGCATGACGATAAGCCGGACAATTTAGAGCGTTCGGTGCATACCGAGTTTGGCGATGTCGCGACGGAATTTGCCAATGCCGATATCGTCCGCGAGGCGGTCCATGATTGCGCCGAAGTCACCCAAATGCATATGGACCCCCATGCGGGCATTGCCGAATATGATGTCGAGCGCCACCGCTTGCTGTTGCAGAGTGCAACCCAGGTCCCTTATTACGTTCATCTGATGGTTGCCCAATGCATGAAGATGGATAAAAGCAGCATCCGGGTGATCAAGCCGTTTATCGGCGGCGGTTTTGGGGCGCGTACCGAAACTCTCAATTACGAACTGGTCCTTTGCCTGCTGGCCCGCGCGGCCAAGGGCAAGGTGCGGATAAAATTATCCCGCGAAGAGACATTTTTTACCCATCGCGGCCGTCCGCGCACCAAGATCAATATGAAGATCGGCATGAAAAAAGACGGGCGTTTCACCGCCTGTGAATGCACGGTCGAGCAGTCGGGCGGCGGCTATGGCGGCTATGGCATTGTCACCATTCTCTATGCCGGGGCGCTTTTGAACGCGATTTACGATATTCCGGCGGTCAAATATGACGGCTATCGCGTCTACACCAATACCCCGCCCTGCGGCGCAATGCGCGGTCATGGCACTGTCGATGTTCGTCATGCGTTTGAGACCCTGCTCGATAAAATGGCAGAGGAGCTCGGGATCGACGCGCTGGAACTTCGACGGCGAAACTTTCTGCAGACCCCAACGACGACGATCAATGGCATTAAGGTTACCTCCTACGGCTTTCCAGATTGTATCGATTGGGCCGAAGAGGCCAGCGGCTGGAAAAAGCGTCACGGCCAACTGCCCTACGGTAAAGGGCTGGGCATTGCCTGCTCGCACTATGTCAGCGGCGCCGCCAAGCCGGTGCATTGGACCGGCGAGCCCCATGCGACGGTTAATTTAAAACTCGATTACGATGCCGGGGTGACGGTGCTGACCGGCGCGGCCGATATTGGCCAGGGGTCGAGTACGATCTTGGCTCAGGTGGTCGGTGAGGTGCTTGGTCTCGGTCTCAACCGGATTACGGTGATCGCCAATGATAGTCGGATCACGCCAAAAGATAACGGGTCCTATTCTTCGCGGGTCACGTTTATGGTCGGCAATGCCGCGCTCGAAGCGGCCCAGAATTTGCAAAAACTGCTGATCGAAGCGGCGGCCCGCAAGATGGAGGCAAAACCCGAAGACATTGAATGTCTGGGCGAGATATATCGGGTGGCGGCCAAGCAGGGCGTCGAGATGTCTTACGAAGATGTCGTGCGCGAGGCGCTGGTTGATACGGGCACGATTACGGTCAAGGGCAATTTCACCGTGCCCCGGGAATATCAGGGTGGCAAGTTCCATGGCGCCGCAGTTGGGCCGAGCATGGCCTATTCCTACGCCGCCCTCGCCGTTGAGGTCGATGTCGACGAGATCACCGGGCGGGTCAATATCGAAAATATCTGGGTCGCCCATGATTGCGGCTATGCCCTCAACCCGCTGGCCGTCGAAGGCCAAATTCAAGGCGCGGTGTGGATGGGCCTCGGCCAGGCGGTGAGCGAGGAAAATCGGTATTTTAAAGGCTTGCTCGTCGGCCCCAACGTCCTCGATTACCGGGTGCCGACGATCAAGGACTCGCCCCATATCGAGGTCAAAATTGTCGAGAGCAATGACCCCAACGGACCCTTTGGCGCCAAGGAAGCGAGCGAAGGGGCGCTGGCCGCCGTGCTGCCCGCCGTCGCCAATGCCGTCTATGACGCGATCGGCATACGCGTCGACGATATGCCGCTGACCCCGGAACGGATTGTCGACGCAATGGTCAAACACGAGCGCGACACCAAGGCGCAACGCCAAGCCGCCCAATAAAAATAGACAGTAAGAAAACGAGAACAGTCGATATGGAATATATGCCGCCCTTTGAAGTCTTGAAACCGTCGACAATCGACGAGGCGGTGGCATTGCACGGGCAAACGCCGGAGGCGCGGTTCCTCGCCGGGGGCACCGATATCATTCCCAATATCCGTCGGGGCATTGTCGCCCCCGGCGCGCTGATCGAACTTTCCGGCATTGCCGAAATGCAAGAAATTACGCAGACCGAAGATGGCGGTTTGAACATCGGTGCCGGCGTCACCCTAGCCCAGCTCGAAACCGACCCGCGCATTGCCGCCGCCTATCCCGCCATCGCCAAGGCAGCGTCCGAGGTCGCCGCAAATTCACACCGCAATGTGGGCACCCTGGGCGGCAATCTCTGCCTCGATACAAGATGCGTCTATTACAACCAGAGCGAATGGTGGCGGTCGAGCAATGATTACTGCCTGAAACATCGCGGCGAAATCTGTCACGTCGCGCCAAAAAGCAAGCGCTGCTTTGCCGCATTCAGCGGCGATGTCGCCCCGACCCTGATGATCATGGACGCCACCGTCGATCTCGCCGGCCCAAACGGCCGCCGCACCATCGCCTTACCCGACCTCTATCAAGCCGACGGCGCCGCGCACCTTCTGATCGGCAAAGACGAAATCCTCACCGCCGTCACCCTGCCTCCCAATGATGGTTGGGCCACCGGCTACGCCAAGGTACGGGTCCGCGTCTCCATCGACTTCCCCCTGGCCGGCATCGCCATCGCCCTCAAGCGCGACGGCGAAAAACTCAAAGCCATCAAAATCGCCGTCACCGGCCTCGACTCCCAGCCCATCACCCTGGCCGGCGCCGACGCTCTAGCCAACCACCCCTTCGACGACGCCCTGCTCCAATCCCTGGAAGGCCTGCTGCCCAAACAAATCCAACCCATGACCAGCACGCTAACGCCCCCGGGATACCGGCGGAGGGTGTCGGGCAATTTGATCAAGGCGTTGGCAAAGGAACTGTTCGCGACAGCGGGATAGTACCGGAGGGGGGGCGGAAATTCGGGTGCGTATTAGGGTTTGAGATATCTAACATGTCCCCATATTTTCCCAGTGCGGCGAGCGGAATATTACCTATTGTTAATGTTCAAATTCCCAGGCGATTTACTAGGTAAATATATAGTAGGATGTTTAATTCGCCCGATTGTGATTTACTAAAGACATAGTGCGTGATTTGTTTTTCCCGGATCCCGTTCGCGAATGGTTGACTGGGGAAATGCCTATCATGTGTGTTGGTATCTTAAAAGCGGAGTTCGTAATTATGTCTTTTTCATCTTGCGCAACGACCGGCAAGAACCGCGCCGGTTTTGTTTCCTCTCTCCTATGCGGCGCACTTACACTGACGCTATCGGGCGGGGTCGTCATTTTCTCCGGCGGCGATGCTGTTGCCCAGGGCATGAATACGGATCTCGATAGACAGGAAGTACTTCCGACCCAAACTTTCACGGGTGCGAGTCCGATCGTCGATCGGGAAGATGGGACGAAAAATGGCGGCCTTGGCGACGGTAGGGGCGAAAGAAACTATGTGGGGTGCAGCGATTCTCGTGACGGGCAGAGGACGAATTGCCGGGTAAGGGAACCCGGTGGCCCCGGCGCGAACCAAGACGACAATGGACTTACATGGGTTCATCCGGGGCCTGCACTGCGCGGCGGGGAGGAGTTTGACCGCTGGGGTCCTCACCGGCCCACGCATGTTTGTGTCCACCTTTTAAGTGGGTATGTTAAATGTGGACCTTCATAGTGCGGAAGATACGGAAGATACGGGGACACGTTACTTATGAAGATACGGGGACACGTTACTTATCTCCGTGTTTCATGGCTAGATTCATTTGGCAGTAGCAAAGCCGGTTAGGGAAGTTGGGCGGCGTGTTACACACTCGGGGGGCGGCGTATTGGTCTTGGCTCCAAGCCTGCCAGTGCTTTTGCAATGACACGCATCGCGCCTCTAACATCCTTGCCTTGTATGTTTTCGAGCAGTTGGGCGGTTTGCGCGGATTTTAGTGAAACATCGGTCGCCGCTTGCACGCGACCACTATTGCCCAGACCGTCGAAAAACGCGTTCGGTGTGACGCCCAGAATCTGCGCCAGTTGGTAGAGCTTGCTGGCTGAAATTCGGTTGGCGCCAGTCTCGTATTTTTGTACTTGCTGGAAGGACAAACCAAGGTGGACGGCGAGCGTCGCATGGGTGAGGCCACGGGTGGTGCGCAAGGCGCGCAGGCGGGTACCGACATGGGTGTCAATTTGCTTCGGGGTCAAACATGTCATGAGGTTAGCCCGGTTGCTGGAAGACATTTTTTGAAAAAAAAGGTGCTAAGTGTTTGGTGTCGTGAACGTAGCCAAGATATGTTTGAAATCAACATTATAAAGTCGAAAATATCCAAAACAAGTAAATAAAAACAAAATAAAGTCGATAATACGTATTTATAGTCCAAATGGCATCGATAAAATGCCCTGCATGACACCCAAACAATGTTCAGGCGCGCGCGGCGTGCTGCAATGGAGTTATAAGCGGCTGGCCAAGGAGGCCGGGCTATTGGACTATCGCGTCACGGCAAGATTCGAAAAAGGCCATAATATCAAAAGCTCAACCTTCGCAGTTATCCGCAAGACATTATTGGAAAACGGTATCGCGTTTGCCGAAGATGGGTTGTCGATTTCCTGGGTGGAGGCGTAATCGGACGAAACGGGGACACACTATGCGTCTGGGACTGCTTAGCTCCGTTCCCGTGGCTCCCGCAGCGGGCCAGTCAAGCGCTTCTGAGCCTGCGCACGGTCGACCCGACGACCCTACCAGGCATTTTATTTGGTAGGATCGCCGGGTGACTTGCGCTCCTTTTAGCGGGCGGCGCGTTTATCCGTCGGTGGGAAGTAGAGCCAGTCGCCACTGCCGGCGGCCGCGGTGTGGCAAGCGACGCAGAACTGAACGCTCTCCTCTCCGGGACCGCCGGTTTGGCCTACGACGGTGCCGTCCGGTGTGATCATGGCGAATTTCCAATCACCGGTCGCCGAACTGAATCCGGCTGGCATTTTTTCCATGAATGCCATCGGTGCCGGGACGACGCCGTCTTCGGTTTGCCCCATGCCGTCTTTGACCACGATTGAGCCGACCGGAAACTCCTCGCCGCCAAATGCGGAATACGCCGTTTCGGCTGCCTCGTTTGCGTAAACGTGGACAGTAAGGTCGGAATGGGTGATCGAGAAATAGGGCGTGGTCGTAAATCTTGCCCAATCTGTATAATCCGCACCCACCAGCCCGGAGTTGGCATATCCGTTCGCTAGCCCTGGAAGTAGACCTTGATAGGCTGCCTCCGCTTCAGCTGGGTTTAGCCGGTCAACAAATTGCATGCCCGGCAGAGCATGGGTGTCGCCTTCTTGAGCCCACACGCCAATGCTTGACGTGGCAACGGTGAAAACCGACGCCAAGACCATTGGAATAAACACACCTATCTTCTTTCGTCTCATAAAATAATCTCCAATTGAACGTTAATGAGGTGACGACTGTCACAATCCACGACGACGCCCTGAATTAGAGGTGTCGTAGAGCGCGAGGACCCTATCTGAGTGCAATAAATGCAAAATTGAGCAAGATCAATGATTCTAATTCATTAAACTTGAATTGTTATTGTGAGTATATTAAGCTATTGATTTTATTCAATATATAATTTTATTATTGCATTTCAATCATGGGTAACAATCACGTGATGAAATAGGACCTGGTGGAAAATACCATTTTTTCGTAAATCGGTGAATTAAAATTAGTAACCTTAACTTATGCGCAGACCATTTGAATATGCTAGATGAGCAAATCACTTTCTTCACGAGGAGGCTTGGTTTGGCCGTGTCGACTAGTAAACAGCAGGAACAGAGCCCCAATCGAACGGAGATCGGGTCGAAGTTGCGGCGCGCCCGGCGGGCGAGACGAATGCGTATTAGGGAAGTTGCTCAATTGGCTGGGTGCACCGAGAGCATGCTTTCCAAAATAGAAACCAACAAGGCGACGCCTTCGCTCGAATTGCTGCATAAAATTGTCGAAGTTGTTGGAACCAATATCAGCAACTTGTTTGCGAATGGACCGGCGGATGAACAAATAGTTCAGCGCGCGGGTTCGCGTTCAGTTGTCGAGGTCAGGCCTGGCTCGGAAGGCGGGGTTAGCCTTGAACTCCTCGTGCCGCAGGTGGATGCACATCTATTGCAGGGGAATATACATATCGTGCCTCCTGGCGCGGGAAGTCAGGGTGCCATCCGACATGATGGTGAGGAAATCGGGTATGTCTTAACCGGTGAGCTAGAACTTACCGTCGCCGGCAAAACTTATTTTCTGAACGAAGGTGATTCCTTTTATTTTCGGTCTAGCCTAGATCATGGCTACATCAATAAGGGCGAAAAAGAAGCGCGGATCGCCTGGATCAATTCACCGCCAACGTTTTGAGAAAACGGCTAGTAGGTGCATGGTAATGGGCTCACATTCCAAATGCACTTAGCGCACCTTGTCGGACCTTGTGAGGTGTCTGATCGGCAAATTCATGTCGCGTTCGCGCCATTTTAATCGCGCACCCTGAGGTGAAACGGACAGTGCCCAATTTGAGCACTTGGGCTTTGCCAACCTGATGAGACCTGAATCAACACTCATCCCAAGGGGTTGAACCCTTGGGATGAGCTAAGCTTTGTTGACCAACTATTGGCTAGTCGAGGTTCTGGTAGAACCGTTCGTCATACAAGCTGCCGGTTAGCGGGTTGAACAGGAATTGCGGGTCGGCAGGAACGCCGCTACCTGGTGCGATGCCGTGCAAACCGTCGCGGAAATTCTTGGCGTCGGCGGTCAGCGAGTGAATGATCTGACGTTGGGGGTTTTCCCAAACCTCGACGATCGACATATGGTTTGGGCGATTGGCCTGGGTCAGGACTTCGAAATGCACGTTACCTGCATGTTGGGCGCTGGCGGCTGCCAGCGTTTCGATGAGTTCATTGCCGCAGGGGTCGGCCGGGCTAACCTGGCGACTGCGGGTTTATCGATTTTCGCAACGTTGCAGGCCAAAACGGATATTTAGTTGACCGGTCGATTTGGTCTATAGTTCCGACTATGAAACCCAAAGGTAAAACCAAACAGGCTCCATACAAACGCCGCCTTGACGATGGCGATATCTGAGGGAGCGGCCTCGATTGTTGATGCTGAAAAAGAAGACGTAGCACTCTATGAAAAGTATAAATCCTTATACAGCTATGGTGTGTATGTAGCTCAGAAAATTGGCTACCTATCGATGTGGGCCACGTTTTTCTGATCGCAATGTTTGGCAATGCACCGATGAGCAACCGTCTCGCCGCCATGAATTTAAATTGTTCGGAGGCAGCCACATGCTGGAGAACCAATTGTTGTGCGTGGACCGATTGGACCCATGTTCGAACATTTGGCTCACTGGCAGCAGCTATTTGCCTTCTGTGCGTCAGCGTCTCATTTACGTAAAACGAACCAGAACCAAAATTATGAAAAACCATTTAAAACAGCTGACGATAAAGCGCAGCCTTTTCCTCATCGGGCTCTTTATTGGGCTTCAAACTATCCTTGGCCTCGGTTTTTATTTCCTGAGCGGGATGTCTGGAAGTGCCAATAATGCCGGTACAACCAACATTGACATCGAGGTTGCCACTCTTGGCGCGAACTTGTCCGCGGGCCTGCTAATATTGTTGTTGTTGAGCCGGGATTTGCGTCGTTTCGGCAAAAATTTTAGCGCTCAAATCGGCTTGGGCGCCTATAGCGAAACCCTGCGGAAATCTCTTGTTGTTATTGTCGCAGCATTTTTGGCTACACGGCTCCTGGTCCTGATATATAGGGTGTTTATCCTTCCCTATTTTGGTATGAGCGATGTCGTAGGGGGCGGCACCAAATTATTTGTCTATGTGCAGAGCACTGACTCGCTCCTAATTATGACAGCGTTTCTCATCTTGGCATTGGTAATTGGGCCAATTGTTGAAGAAATTCTTTTCCGTGGTTACCTGCAGTCTGCCTTGATGCAACGACTGCCAACATGGTTTGCAATTGCACTGACATCTATCGGATTTATGCTCATCCATGGCCCCCCCATTTTGTGGCCAACATATTTCCTTCATAGTGTTCTTTGGGGCTGGATATATGCTCGAACCAAATTGGTAAAATACGCGATTCTATTTCACATGCTTTCAAACACATATTATTTGGTCATTTCCCTCTCGGGATTGGATTTCCTTAGGTAGATATTGCCTAAGATTTTTGTCGCATAAATGAAGAGCATCAGTGGAAATCGACCTGTCCCCGCAGGTTTCTTTGGGTGCGTTTCGGGGACGAGTAAGCAATGCCGAATTTGTTTAGATATTCGGCCACGAAATGAACAACAGGGTTATCGGAAGGTATTTGAAACCCGACCGGTGCGCCGCACTGCGGGCTTACAGCAAGCGTCAGAAGAAGCCCGAATGATGCTCAAAACTCAGAAAAATGGTATCCGTAACGGTCGTGAATCTAGGGCACATGATTAATGTCCTTCGAATGCGGCTCTATGGTCGCGTATGGTTTTAGCTAAGTATTCGGAAAACACCCGAAATCTTGCAGTGCTGCGCAAGTCACCATGTGTCAACAACCATAATTCGAAATTTGGCGTGAATTCGGGGGGCGACAAGCGTTGTAGACTCGGTTCTACGTCACCCAGAAAACACGGGAGCATTCCTAAACCCATACCTACTTTACAAGCTTCCAATTGAGCCAAAATACTCGCAATATTGCCTCGCACGGGAATATGGGGAAATGCTGATTCCTTAGCCCACTTCGGAGTTGGGTTGGGAGGCCCGAATCCTATCCATCGGCTTGTTTTCGAAGTCTCAAGATCATTCAGCTCTATATATTCTGTCGAAGCATATGCAGCGGTAGCAACTGTCAGTAGTCGTCGACCGAATAGGTGCTCGGGCGGATTAGAGCCAAACCGCAATGCAATATCTGCTTCGCGTTTATCTAGGTCCATTACGGAATATGTAACGTTGAGTTCCAAATCAATTCTTGGATATTTTTTACCAAATTCCACTAGAGGCGATATCAGTGGAGATTTTGCGAGGAAATCAACCATTGTTAATCGGATTTGGCCGGCAAGCTCCAGATCCCTCCCAAGAATTCTGCGTTCTAGTCTGGAAAGATCATTTTCGACGCTCTCAGCTACATTCAACATGTCCTCGCCTGCAGCCGTAACTGAGTAACCATCCGGGAGTCTCTCAAAAAGCCGAACAGACAGTCGCTGTTCCATTGCTTCAACTCGCCGTGCCACGGTTGAATGACTTACATCTAGTTGGGTGGCCGCACTCCGAACCGAACCAGAACGGACCAAAGCCAAAAACATCTTTATATCGTCCCAATTAATTAGCTGTCTCATTTTTGCGCCACCGTGTTCCATAAAAAACAATTGCCGGATGATTTATGATACGTATTATCTATGCAGCGTCAAGTGTTCAAAGCATCCTGAATACTTCAATTCTGTGCCGTTTGTTTGGCTAGATTTGACTTTTGAAAAATCACCTAATCAGGTGAGATATTTAAGAGAACAGAGGAATGGGTAAACCTAGGAATTTTGGACCGTCATGAAATTTTTCGTGCCTCTCCGGAATTACTGGTCGGCCTGGAATAAAACGTAGCGTCTATAATTTTAAATTACGGAGAGAAATATGAATTTGGCGAAGTCAATGTATATCAGTACCTATATGATGCTCGCCATGATAGTGGCTGGGTATGCAATATGGATGCTGAGATTAGGTGGTAATCCAATCGGATGGAGCGGGGTACTTCTTACAGTTGCACCGATCATGATGGTGATCGGGTGGCTGATGATGTTTAAAAGCTCAGCCAGGACGAGCGCGCATTTCCCTTTATTGGGTGTGTTGGCTGCCCTCGGATCCCTTATGGCCGCTTTGGCAGTAGTGTCGAGTGCCGCTGGCCCGTTGGTACTCGCTTTGGCTCTGAGTGGGTTGGTTGGATTTATCATTTATGCGTATTGGTATTCAAGTTTTGGGAGACAATCGAGTGTCGTCCTGAAGGTCGGGCAAACACTCCCAAATTTTTCAGTTTTGGATACTGATAGAAAAGCCATAAGCGCCAAGGAGCTTACGGGGCGGGCAGCAATATTTCTCTTTTTCCGTGGTAATTGGTGCCCCCTATGTATGGCGCAAATCAAAGAACTGGTGAAGCAATACAAGGAAATTGGCGATAACGGTGTAAGCGTTTCTCTTATATCGCCACAGCCACACAGGAACACGATTGGGTTAGCAAAAAAGTTTGGCGTTGATTTTAATTTTCTTACAGATGACCGGAACAAAGCGGCCCGGGCGCTCGGAATTGCTGCTCCAAATGGTTTGCCGTTTGGTATGCAAATGGTGGGGTATCGAAGTGAAACTGTGCTTCCTACTGTGATTATTACGGATCAAAATAGCAAAATTATTTGGGTTCACGAGACGGATAATTATCGAGTACGACCGGACCCCGATGTCTATATCGGTGTTTTGCGCCAGCATGGGTTAATACCGGCTGGGTTTGGGGAGAAGTGGTCTTAATGCCCAGAGTTCGCAAACCCGTTTGGAAGCAAATGTATGTACCGTGGCGTAAGGGCGTATTATGAGCAACAAATTTGATATTGCGATTATAGGGTCGGGCATTGCCGGCACCTGTCTTGCCGCAATTTTGGCGAGGCAGGGAAAGAGGGTAATTGTATTCGAGGCGAAATCGCACCCACGTTTTGCGATCGGTGAATCAATGATCTTGGAGACTTCTGAGACATTGAGAGCTTTGGCGGAACTCTATGACGTGCCGGAGCTGGCTTATTATAGCTCCGAAAACTATCTTCCTCTAATTGGGTATTCGCATGGAATAAAGCGGCACTTCAGTTATTTGCACCATTCAAGCGGTGAAAATCAGGATATTCAAAAAGCTTTCCAGGCTGTTATCCCAAAGGAGCCACACGGACACGAGCTGCACATATACCGACAGGATTCAGATTATTTCCTGGCATCTGTGGCAATTTCTTACGGCGCTACCATTAAACAAAATTGCCCCGTCACCGATATCAATATTACCGATGAAAATGTTCAAATTGAAACTCATGAAGGGCCGTATTTTGCAGATTTTATCGTAGATTCTGGCGGTTATAAATCTATAATCGCTGACAAGTTTGGGTTGCGGGATTATTCACTAAAGACTCATTCACGTGGTTTATTTACGCACATGATCAATGTGCCCGACTACCACGAGGTGGCTGGGTCAAAGGAAAAATTTGGTTTGCCGTTTAGTGTCGCGGAAGGCACCTTGCATCATATTTTCGATGGTGGATGGCTCTGGGTTATTCCCTTCAACAATCATGCAAAGTCGACCAATCCGCTATGTAGCGTGGGTCTGATGCTCGATCCGAGAGCTCACCCGGAGGATGCGGGGCTAACGGCGGAACAAGAGTTTTTTAATTTTGTCGCCAAATATCCAGATATGGAAAGACAATTTTCGAACGCAAAAGCAGTTCGCCCTTGGACAAGAAGTGGCCGGATTCAATATGGCTCAAAAAGGATAGTGGGAAGTCGGTTTGCTCTTTTGGGACATGCCGCTGGTTTTATCGATCCCCTTTACTCTAAAGGCATGTATGTGTCCCTGGGCTGCGTTGCGCAGCTAGCTGGCCCACTTCTCGAATGTTCTGAAAATTATCCTCTGAAGTTATTTGAAGATTATGAGGCCCGCACCCTCAAGTTTGTGGAGGCACATGATCGACTGGTCGCTAATTCATATAAGTCGTTCCAGGATTATCGGTTGTGGGCCGTTTACAAAGTATTGTGGCTTTTAGGCTCATACACTGAGCTGGTCAAATTGATGAATTGTCGTATTCAATCCGGTCACTGGTCTGAGTATATCGCGCAAACCAAGGAACTTCGCTTGGCTGGCGGTGGCTTTGCTGAATTTGCGCAAATTTCCGGTCAGATCGACGAAATCATTGAAGGTGTAAACCTTGAGAGTGAGGCGGACGTACTGTCGGCTGTTGCCGGGATTGAAAAAGCGCTTCGGTCAATATCCTGGATGCCAGATGCCTTTAACAAGGTGCTGGATGGAGCAAAATATTTACCCAAAAACAAGTTGAGATGGTCTTTATTGCAGCGCAAAACAGGATTTATGCGCGACGGAACTTTCCGTGAGCATTTTTTCGGCGCGGGGAATGTGCCGGAACTAGTGGCTGCGTTCGTCGATGAAAAACGAAGGTACTCCACGGCTAGCCTAATGAGGGCGCGGCGGTAGGGAAGTAGTCGGGTCTTCGCCCATCGGTTCAAGAATTTGAGTCTGAACTGATGGACGCAACAAGATAGGAGGTCACCGATGATTAGTGCTGAAATGCCATATAAAAAGAGTTTCGTTGAGATCGGTGAATACAAAATTGCCCATACGGATATCGGAGAAGGTGACCCGATCGTATTTCTCCATGGCAACGCGACGTCACCTTATATGTGGCGAAATATTATGCCACACCTGGAGGGGGCACCTCAATCGCCACCTGCCGCACGGCGCAGACCCGAAGGGTGATATCGAGACGGTGATTACTGATACCGACTAAACTGTCTCCGCAGATCCGGCCGATAGCGCCGACGGTGGCGACAGTAACGATGTCGGTATTACCTAATCCGATACAGGGCCGCTCGGCGAACCGCAGGGGGGGGATAGGGCCTATGGGCCGAACGATAGCGACCTTGTGGGCGGTTCGGCTATCCGGCGAAGAGGGCGCTTAATGACCCCGCTGGTCTGGGGGCTTCAACGGACCGGGACGACGGATCGAGTGCCGATGAAGCTGGCCAGGGGCAATAAATAACGTCCGATACCGATTAACGGACGTCCTCGCGAAGCCCGAATTCTTCTTTTTCAGGGGTCAGTAATCGAGGCGGCCAAACTGACTCTCAAACGAAACCATGACGTTTTTCTGGTAGCCGTCACGCTGCTGTAAACGCTGGTACCACGCTTCGACGTTGGGAATGCGGGGGCGGTCGATGTCTAGGTTGAAGTAGCGATATAGGCTGGTGCCCGTCGCAATATCGGCAACGGTCAATGCGTTGCCGAGCAAGAAGGGCCGGTCGGCCAGTATAGTATTCAATAGTTGGAAATGGGCGGCGCAAAGCGCGATGCTGCGCTCGATCGCTACCGGGTTCCGCTGGTCTGCGGGGGTCCTGTAGAAACCCCAGAAAATACCAACTAAAAAATCGGGCTGGAGCACTGTTTGCGACCAGTTCATCCAGCTATCGATTTGGGCCTGTTGAATTGGGTCGTCACGCCAGAGATTGGGCTTGCCGTGCAGCGCGGCCAGATAGCGCAGGATCGCGTGGGAGTCCCACACGGTCACTACGTCATCTTTGATCACCGGAATTTTTCCGTGGGGGTTCATACGGCGGAACTCATCTGAGTCCAGGCCACCAAATTTTCCACCGGCGTCGATATGGCGGTAGGGGAGCGCCAACTCGTCAACGAGCCACATGACTTTTTGCACGTTGAACGAACTGCGTCGTCCCCACACCGTCAGCATCGGTTTTGGCCGCCTTTCAGCTGTCGCTCAAAAATCTAGAGCCTAGCCCTGCATCATCTTCACGTCGGCCAGAGTTTTGTCGGGTTCGGGCCGGGCGGTGTAGTTGGGATCGATATCGGCGATCTGCACCACGCCTCCGGCATTGACAACTAGGCGGCACGGTATGGGCAGGGTATTGCTGTTCTCCCCATTGGCGCCATTTATATCGATGCCAAACCCGCCATAGACTTCGAGCACATCGTCGGGCACGACAAAACGCAAGCCGAGCTTGTCGAGATAGCCATTGCCTTCGTCGCG
Organism: Alphaproteobacteria bacterium; assembly: GCA_021774575.1. Taxonomy (GTDB): domain Bacteria; phylum Pseudomonadota; class Alphaproteobacteria; order UBA6615; family UBA6615; genus JAJFIX01. The sequence continues at coordinate 317,752 of JAJFIX010000009.1, forward strand.
CAGCAGCGGAAAGTTCAATTTATGCTTTTCCACCATCTCACGGCTTTTGTCACAGAGCTGGGGCGTGATGGCGACCAGCGTGGTGTTCAGGGATTTTAACTCTTCAACGATGTCACGCAAAGCATACAGCTCTGCATTACAATAAGGTCACCAATGGCCACGGAAAACGGTTAGTACAACCGCCCCTTGGGAGAAGAGCTGGTCCGATCGCACAATGTCATTATTGTGATCGGGCAGGGCAAAGGCGGGGAGCGTATCGCCGCGCTTGATTGCCCGCTCGACGATGCCCGATGCGCGCTGCTCGGCCATCGCGTTCATCATAATGGACCGGGTTTCCTCGCCATAGCGCTGTTTGCTCATCTCGCGCAGTTTGGCGAGGCTGTCTTCAAGGCTCATGCATATGTCCCTATTATTGGCGCCGGAGAAGGACCAGCGATTGCGGCGGATGATGGCGGTTTCGCCATCCGAATGCAAGATTTGAGGGCAATTATTCGTGCGCTATTGCGGCTGCGGCCAATTCTCGAACCTTGAATCGCTGTACCTTGCCCGTTGCAGTCAACGGCATCTCCTCGAGATAGACGAAACGGCGCGGGCATTTATAAATAGAGAGTTTATTTGTTAGATCTTGGGTCAGACTCGCTTCAAATTTCGGCCGGTCCAAGTCGGGGCTGGCGGGCACTAGGCAGAGGGCAAGGCGAACCAGCCCCTCCTCATTTTCGACACCGACCACGACGCCCTCGGCGACATCGGGGTTTTGGTTTACATGCGCTTCAATTTCGGCCGGACTGACCCATTGGCCCGAGACTTTTAGCATGTCGTCGGATCGGCCCTGGTAGTAAAATTGCCCGGCCGCGTCGCGGGTGAACACATCGTTTGTGCAATACCAGCCGTCTTTAAAAACCGCCTTGCTGCGGTCCGGCTGGCGCCAATAACCTTGGGCGAGAGTTTCGGTTTTGACCCAGAGGGTGCCCGGCTTATCGGGCTCTTTGACCGGGTCGCCGTTCTCGGTGAGGAGTTTGGTCTCGGTGTAGGGCAGGGGAAGGCCGGAGGATCCCGGACGGACCTTGCCTGGCGCATTGCCGATGAACAGAACCAGGTTTTCCGTCGCACCGATGCAATCGTGAAGCTCACTCCCCGTGGCATCGCGCCAGTGCTCAAAGAGGGATTGAGGCAAATGCTCGCCGGCAGAAATAAAATGACGGACGGTCTTGAAGGGCGCTGTTTTAGCCAGACCGGCGCGCAATAGATTGCGGTAAAGGGTCGGTACGGTGAAGACGATATCGGGTTTTTTGTTGGCGATCACCTGGGCGATGTCTTCGCTGGTCGGCCAGCCCGCGTGCAGAACCAAGGTCGCCCCGAGGCGCGGTCCGGCGAGCAAAATATGGCCCACCGCATAGGCAAAAAAGAGCTTTGATGAGCTGAACAGGACATCGCCCGGCTGGACGCTGAATTCGGATTTAAGGTAACGCTCGGTCTTGGCGATTGATTTGACCATGTGAATGACCGCCTTCGGGCTGCCGGTCGTTCCCGAGGTGTACATCCACAGCGCCATATCGTCGGGCCGCATCGGTTCGGATGCCAACTCGCTCGATTTTTTTTGCATTAAAAGTGGTAAATCCGCCAACCCGCTATCAGGCCGGTGGTCGGTTAAAAGGATTGGAACGGACAAGCCGGCTTCGGCCACGGCGCTCTGAACAAGGGTGACGAATTCCGGGTCGACAATGATCAGCTTGGCGTCGCTGTCCTCGGCAATATAGGCAAATTCCTTTGCCGAAATGCGCAAATTGAGGGCGATCGGGACAGCGCCGATTTTCATCGCGCCGTAATAGGCGTAGAAAAATTCTGTTCGATCATCAACCAGCAAGATCACCCGGTCCTGGCGCCCAACCCCCTGGTCGCGCAAAACTTGGCCAGCCCGGGCAACCGCGGCGGCAAGGTCGGGGTAGGAGATTTGCCGGTCTCCGGCAATCAGAGCCGGATTTGTCAGCTCCATCGCCAAAGGCGGGCCGAGCACGGCATCGGCGCCATTCAGGATCTGGTTTTCGGTCTCACCGGTGCCCATCGACATGTGCCTTCCCAAGCGACGCAAAGTTAATTGATGTCAAAAATCATTTGCCATGCAAACTATTAATCCCGGTTGGGTCCTGTCAAGCCAAGCATGCCTCCGTATCGCCCGCGTCGACGAGGTGATAGTCTGGGGCTCTATCTCTGACACCGCCATATCGCGAGACACTGCATGATTAAGCTCTATTCGTTTCCGCCTTCGGCCAATCCCTATAAAGTGCGGCTTTTTCTAGAAATGCTCGGGCTTGAGTATCAATCCGAGACCGTAAATCTGCTGGAAGGCGAGCACAAGACACCGGCATTTTTGGCCATCAACCCGTTCGGCCAGGTTCCGGTGCTGATTGACGGCGAGGTGACGGTTGCCGATGCCCAGGCTTGTTTGATTTATCTTGGGCGCAAATATGGTCGTGAGGAGTGGTTGCCGACCGACCCTGTTGGCGCTGCCCAGGTTGGCGAATGGATGTCGCGAGCGGCAAATGAAATTCATAATGGACCCTGGTTAACCCGGTTTGCGACCATGCGTCCCGGCCGTGTCGACATTCCAATGGAGGTCTTACACGAACGTTGCCATGGGATTTTGGGGGTGATGGATTTAAGGCTGGCCAAGCAAAACTGGCTGGCATTGGATGATCGGCCGACAATTGCCGATGTGGCAATATTTGCCATTGTGTCGCTGCTCGGTGACGCAAAAATCGCGACATCTCAATATCCCAATGTCGAGGCTTGGCTGGCGCGCTTTGGGGCGCTGCCCGGGACGGTGGCGCTCGACGGTACACCGCTGTCGGACAAATAGATTTCCATGAGTTCACATGAGTTCAAGTGACAATCAGGGCGGGCCGGATAGTGCCGCTTCTTCGATTTATCTGCTGGCGTCGACGTCGGCGATCGGCAGCGCCTTTCTCTTTACCGCATCCCATGCCGTGGTCCGTTATATTGGATCATCGATGCATCCATTCGAGGTAGCGTTTTTCTCGACCCTGTTTTCGGCCCTATTCTATGTGCCGATTTTGCTGCGCGAGGGCATTGGCCTTATGCGCACAACCAAAATTCGGGTCCATATCGTTCGCTCATTTTTTAACGCGGGCGCGCTGGTCGGTTGGTATATCGCCTTGCCGATCACCCTATTTGCCGATGCAACGGCGCTGGCTCTTGCCGGTCCGCTTTTCTCAACTCTTGGCGGAGTGTTGTTTCTGGGCGAACGCATGCGCCTGCGGCGCTGGTCGGCACTTGGTGTCGGCGCCGTCGGAGCGTTAATCATCATACAGCCGGGTTTTGCCGCATTTAGCATCGGTTTTATGTTTGTTTTGCTCTCTGCGGTCAGCGGATCGGCGGCGCGGCTGCTGGCTAAATATTTGACCCGCTGGGACAGTCCGCTAACTTGCAGCGCCTATGTCGCCATTTTACAGACGCCGATCACTTTTGCGCTAGCGCTGACAGTTTGGCGCGCGCCGACATTACGCGAACTCGCCTGGCTGGCCGGAGTTGGTGTTTTTGTCGCCCTGGCTCAAGTCGCGCTGCTCCAAGCCTATCGGATGGCTGATATTGGGGCGATGGAGCCGCTCAGCTTTACTCGGCTCATTTGGGCGGCGCTTATTGGTTTATTCGTTTTTAGCCAAGTGCCGGTTTTGACAACCTGGCTCGGCGGTGCTTTCATTGTTGCCGCGTCGACTTATATCGCCCGCCGGGAAACGCGGCCATTACCCAAATCAGGAGCCCCGCCGGGAGATCCACCATGACCTATAAAGCTCTGACTTTTGCCGTCGAAGACGGTGTCGCCACGATAACTCTCGACAGGCCCGAGGCGGCCAATGCGATCGACCGCACTCTTTCGCATGACCTCAAGGCCGCCGCAATTGCTTGCAAAGACGACCCAGCAATCGGCGCCGTTCTGATCACCGGTGCGGGGAAAATGTTTTGCCCCGGTGGCGATATCAAATATTTTGCCGGGCAGGGCGATGGCGTCGGCGAAGCGTTGGCCGAAATCACCACCCTCTTTCACGACGCGCTGTCGCGTTTCGCCCGGATGGATGCGCCGGTTGTCGTTGCCGTCAACGGTGTTGCTGCGGGTGGCGGTATGAGCCTTGCGATGGCCGGGGATCTGGTCTACGCGGCGGCTTCGGCAAAATTCACCATGGCCTACACCATGGCGGGCCTGTCGCCGGACGGCGGATCGACTTACAATTTACCGCGCATTGTCGGATTGCGGCGGGCCCAAGAACTGATCCTGACCAATCGCACCCTGACGGCTTTGGATGCCAAGGAGTGGGGGCTTGTCACCGACGTTTTCGATGACGAAAAATTGTTGGGTGAGGCCCGCACCATTGCGGCCCGTTTGGCTAAAGGTCCGACAGCCGCCCACGGATCGGCCAAACGCCTGCTGGCCGATAGCTATCAAAATTCGATGGAGGCGCAAATGGCGGCGGAGTCAGTCGAGATTTCGGCCCGGGCGATGGACCCGGATGGACGGGAGGGGTGCGCGGCTTTCGTCGGCAAACGCAAGCCGGTTTTCGGCCGGTAAAGAACGGTTAATCGACCACTGCAATAGCATTGATTTCGATGAGGCAGCGCGGGTCGGTTGCCAGCCGGACAACTTGGACTGTCGTAGTTGCCGGCTTGTGGTCGTCGAAATAATCGCCCCAGACTTTGTTGAGGATATCCTGCTGGTCCATATTGGTGAGAAACCGGCTGGCCTCTATGACATCGCCAAAACCGGCACCGGCGGCGGCCAGGCCTTTGGCTAGATTATCGAGCGCGGCCCGCGCCTGTCCCTCCATGTCGCGAGGCATAGACTCGAATTCTTCCGGGCGATGGGGGTGGCTATGATAGACCGGGGCGGCGGTAACCCCGGCGCAATAGATGGTTGTGCCGCCGGTGACCTTGATCGCCGGGGCATAGGGCATCCAGACATCGGGCGCATCGGGCCAATGCAGATGTTCAACTTTTTTTGTCATTTCCTGGTCCTTGCCGTTCTTGGTCTTTGCAGTTTGCTAGCGCGTCTGTTCCTTGGTGTGCAGGAACCTGATGTTGGGCCAGTCTTCGATGGCCTTATTAAGATGCCAGGCGCTGCGCGCCAGAAAAACCGGACTATCGTCATGATCATCGGCGATTTCGACCGTGTGGGCATCGATGAATTTTTTCATGGTGAGCGTGTCATCGGCCTCGACCCATCTGGCGGTGTGGAGTTCGGTTCGCTCAAACCGCATCCCAACTTCATATTCGGCGTGGATGCGCGCCGTCATAATTTCAAATTGCAATTGACCGAGCACGCCAACGATCCATTCGGACCCGAGCCGCCGTTTGAAAACCCGCGCCACCCCTTCTTCGGCCAGTTGCATGAGAGCGTTGGTCAGTTGCTTGGCGCGCATCGGATCAGTGAGGCGCACGGCCTGCAGTAATTCCGGGGCGAAGCTCGGTATTCCTTTAAACGCCAGGGCCTCGCCCTGGGTGAGTGTATCGCCGATGCGCAAATTTCCATGATTGGGAATGCCGATAATATCGCCGGCATAGGCGTCCTCGGCAGTGCCGCGTTCTTGGGCCAAAAACAAGATCGGATTGGACGGCGAGATTTGCTTGCCGCTGCGCACATGGGTGAGCTTCATGCCGCGTTTAAAATGCCCCGATGCGAGCCGGAAAAAGGCGATGCGGTCGCGATGCTTGGGGTCCATATTTGCCTGGATTTTAAATACAAAACCACTGACCTTGTCTTCTTCGGGCTCTATCTCGCGGCTTTCTGTCACCATTTTTTGTGGTGGTGGCGCCATGGCTATGATGCCGTCCAAGAGTTCGTGAACGCCAAAATTATTGATTGCACTGCCAAAGAATACCGGGGTCAGATGACCTTCGCGGTAGGCCGTGATGTCCATTGGTTTGCACAGTTCGCGGGCCATCGGCAGGTCGTCGCGCAGTTTTTCAACGGCGTCTTCGGGCAATAATGTATCGAGCTTGGGGTCATCGAGGCCTTGGCATTTTTCCGTCGCGCTGATCTCGCCCTTGCCCATCAATATGAGCTGGTCGCCGAGAATATCGTAGCAGCCGAGAAAATTGCGCCCCATGCCGATCGGCCAGCTTGCCGGTGTGACATCAAGGGCCAGGGTCTCTTCAATTTCCTGCAAGAGCTCGAATGGGTCGCGCCCTTCCCGGTCGAGTTTGTTGATGAAGGTGATGATCGGCACGTCGCGCAAGCGACAGACTTCGAATAGTTTGCGCGTCTGGGCCTCGATGCCCTTGGCGGCATCGAGCACCATGACGGCGCTATCGACCGCCGACAAAGTGCGATAAGTGTCTTCGCTGAAATCTTCATGGCCCGGCGTATCGAGCAAGTTGAAGGTGCAGCCGCCATATTCATAAGTCATCACCGATGACGCGACCGAGATACCCCGTTCGGCCTCTACCTTCATCCAGTCGGACCGTGTCTGGCGCGCTTTGCCGCGCGCCTTTACCGCCCCGGCGAGCTGAATGGCGCCGCCAAACAGCAACAGCTTCTCGGTCAGCGTCGTTTTACCGGCGTCGGGATGGGCGATGATTGCAAAGGTTCGCCGTTTTGCGACCTCGCCGTTCAGTTTCGTCATAGGGACCTGATTTCAGCCTATTTCTGTGAGCCGCCGTTCCCGGAGGCTGATATATATGCCGCTTCCTATCACGATGGCGATGCCGACCCAAGTCCATCGGTCGGGAAATGTGCCAAAGACTACGAACCCAAGAACGGTTGCCATCACCAATTCGAAATAGCCGAACGGCGCCAGCAAAGACGCGGCTGCCAGTTCCATTGCCCGAATGAGCATATAATGGCCGATCGCCGCGGTTAGCCCGACCGCAGCCAGCAGCAGCCATCCGGTGGTGTCGGGCATAACAAAACGCGGGGCAATCCAAATGGTCATGACGATGGCGCCGAGCAGGGCGGTAAAAACCAAGGTAATGACCGGACGCGCCGTTCCGCTGAGTTTGCGGGTCAAAATAAAATAGGCCGCATAGGTGACCCCGGACCCAAGCGCCAATAATGACGCCGGTTGAAAAACCCCGAGCCCAGGTCGGACGACGACAAGCACGCCGATAAATCCGATAAATACCGCCAGCCAACGGCGTGGCCCGACATGCTCTTTCAGGGCAATGGGCGAGGCGGCGGTGACCAGCAATGGCGCAATGAAGGCGACCGCTAGCGTGTCGGTCACCGGAATACGCGCGATGGAGCTAAAGAAAAAAATCGTTGCCGCCAACAGAAACCCGCCGCGCACGATTTGCATGACGATCCTGTCCGGGAAAAAGGCGCGCAGCCCATAGCGCCAGACAACCAGCGGCGCCAGAAACACCGTATGGAAAAAATATCGCCCCCAAACGACCTCCATCACCGGGTAATGGAGCGTCAGCCATTTGGCGATGATGTCCATGAACGGCACAAAAGTTGTGGCCAGGAGCATCAAACCGATGGCCTTAACGGGGTGGTCGTCGGGCTTTTCTCCCGCATTTATAGCGGTCACGTAAGGTCACCCTTGGAAACTACGGTGCCGCGAAACTTGATCATGCCTCAGTCCTTTTGAAGGCCTCGAAGAATAGTTACAATATGGATTATGGGGCGGAAATGCCGGGCGATACACAAATTCCGGCCATCAACATATTTCGCAAAATGGACGACGGCATCTCGCCTCGCACAACCACTTGTTTCCCTTACACCGCGGCAAGCTCCCTCAACCGCGCCTCGCACGCCATCGCGACCCGTGCCTGTAGGTCTGCGACGCACCCTTCCAGCCATTCGAGTTCTTCGCGGGTGATTTCGTAATGCTCGGAATAGCGGGCTTCGATATAGGCGCGCTTGAGCAGTTGGAACATGCGGCGGTAACGCCGATTATCGCGCGGCCAGGCCTCGATCAAGCTGGGTACCCGGCCTTCGGCCCAGCCGCGCAGGAATTCGATATTGTGCGATTGGGGGACGTAAAGGGTAAGGGTGAGCAACAAGGTTCTATATGTGCTCTCGGTTGCCTGGTGAAGTTCGAATGCTGCATGTTTTCTGTGCGCCAACGCCGGTTTCTCGGTCGACAATATGGCCGACTCCAGAAAAACTCGGGCGCCTGGCAAACCCTGCTCGAAATATCCCGTCGCCAACTTCAACGCCGCCGCCGGAGTTGGCGGTTTCGGGTCCCGCAGCTTGTGACCTTTCAGGTCGTAGAGCGCGATGCCCTCCTTGGCGATGTCGGAGAAGAAGTACCGCCCCTCGGCCAGTTGCCCGTTCACATCTCCTAGAGAGTGAACGATGAAATTGACCTGGGGCTTGATCGTCGGCTCACGGATGAGGCGATCCTCGGCCTTGTACCAATACGTCGCGACATCCGTCAGCTTTTCGCTGTTGACGATCACCAGCAGATCGTAATCGCTGTAATAGCCCCCCCGATGGTCGTCAACCCAGCCGCCGCGGGCATAGGACCCGAACAGGATGATCTTTAATATCCGCCCGTCTTTTTTATGCTGGGTGGTGCCATAGGCGATCGCCTCGTCGAACTCCTGGTGCAAGATTTCGACGGCCCGTTCAAGGTCGCGGCGCTTGATCGCCGGCAAGTGATCGAGGCTCGTTTTCAGGCGCATGGGTGTTTTT
>JAJFIX010000010.1 GCA_021774575.1 Alphaproteobacteria bacterium
TTGTCTTCATTTCCGGATCACTGCCTAAATGTCCCAATAGTTGAACGCGATTGATTGATTTCATGATGCTCTCCTTTTAAAGTTCACCTCAGAAACGTCATCTTAAGGTGACGAAATGAATCCCAGATGACAGGGATCTGATCTTAAAATTGCTCGTTCGGGTTTCAATCCTCGGATGGAAACATGATCGTAAGCACGGGTTCGCCATCATCTCCTGGGCCGATGATGGCTTTCATTTTGATTCGCTTCCTCCTTCCTCCTATCGAAAAAAGCGCCGAAAAGATGACGATATCCATAAGCCCATTGCCGCTGTTTTTTTGCTTGCTGGTCTTGATACTCAGGTAGAGCATCCAGAGCAGATCCCATAAACGACCTTCTATTGATTCTCCAGCACGAAGGGCCGACGCATCAGGGACCACGCAGACTTCCCAAAGCGTATGGGTCAGGGCCACGGGAATGGTAAAATTGGCTTCTTTCGCGACTTCAGACACATCAACGAGAAAACCATCTTCAAGGGCTTGTTTCCTCGTATACGCATAAATCAAATCATCTTGACTAAACATCTTGATCTCCTATCTCAGGCTCCGATAACGAAGCACTTTTTATGGTGTATTCGAACGATCAAAAAAGACCGTTCACGATGGATTGATCCCAGGCGATTTATTCAAAAATTTCCTTAAATCGCTTTGGGGGAATGGACATGAAAGAGCATCTGAAGCTGGCATTTTCAAAAAACTTCAGGAACGCATTCATTTAAGGGATGATTTTTGGGAGAGCACGACCAAGATCAACAGAATGCTGAATTTGGCGTTTATTGAAGGGTCCCTTCGAGAAATTCAGAAGGATTTAGATGCAGGTGAACGCTTTACGGGTGAAACAGAGAAAAATGTTTTGATAGACTTCCAGTCATGCAAGCTGATTTTCGGCTTGCTGAATCGCTGGCACGTTTTCTCAATTCTGAATGTTGACCTAATAAAAGAGCGTATCTCTAACCAAAAGGTTTCGACAAGCTCTTCACAAAAAAGCGACAAGACCGATCAATAGGCCAAATGTCGCAACGCTAAACTTTGATCAAGGAATAACCGCATGCCTGCGGGAAATGATTTTCGGGGCTAATACCTGAAAAACCTGGTCCCAAGAAGGGAGTTCTCTTAAAAGAATTCTAAGAGATGAAATAATGGTTAAAATTACTACCTTTATATTCATTGAGTCAATACATTTATCGGAATATCTACAACTCTTCACTTTAGGGTGAGTCCAAGAATTATCAGATTCGAGCAGAATCCCTTGATTTTTTAAAAAAAGTCAAGGGTTGCGAAGGTTACCGGAAAACTGTAGCTTCACTCATTTGGATTGTTCACTATTTCTCCGAGAATCCTCCTAAGATTTGTCTCACTGGATTCTGAGGATTCTTTTTTTCGTTTTTGCTAGGATTGTCTCTTTTCCCAAATATTTTAAAGAGATGTGCTCCTTCGGGACTGTCAATATATTGGGTGATGGCTTGTTCTACCATCCTGCCTCGCACCAATTTCGGCAATGAATTGATCTTTTCAAGCACAGTGGGATCCTTAATCGTCACGATGAGCCGGGCCATGTTAAGAGCCCTGCTGCTTCAAGGCTTTCAAAAATCCTCTGGCGTTGGCAAACTCTGGTTTTTTGGGGATGTGGATCAGCGAGTGGTATTTTTCCGGGATGTGATTCTCTAGATAATAGGCCCCTCCGCCGGCCAAGAGGATCATTTTCGCGCGCTGAATTCGTTCTTCCCATCGGGACAACACCGCATTTAAAAGCCACTCGATATAGTCTTCCGTAATTGACCTGATTACTTCAGAGAGGTCACTCACATGACCGTATAGAGAAATCTCGCCCTTCAGTAGCAGGTCTTTTGCTTCTTGTTCTGAAAGATTGATCTTCATTTCAATTCGTAACCGTTGGGCCAGGGCTTGGGTGATTTTGGAAATTCCGGCGCGTTCGAGCATGCCGGACTCTTCCTTGGATGCTGATCCCTTGTTTACAGCAACAACGTCCACTGTGTTAAAGCCGATGTCTAAAACAATCATATTGACTGCTGTGCTCCCCGTTTCTGTCCCTTCTTCCGACAGAAGAAAATCCAGCAAGACGCCAAGGCCCTGCGGAAATACGGAGACTCGAAATGTTTCTTTTCTGTCGTTGACTTGAATCGTCTCCAAACTTTTGATGAGCGGAGCAATATACTGCGGGGTGTAATAGGCGAGAGGAAGTCCGGTACCTATATTTGAGACCTTCTCTCCAATTTGTTCGACAGCCTTGAATGCCAGTAAGGGAGCATATCGCGTCAAAAAATCGATGCTTTGCGTCGAAAATGCACCCAAAAGGGCTTCTTCACCGACGAGATAATTTCGCCCATCAAAAGAATATTTTTCCTCTTTCGAAAATGCACCCAGATCGATGCCTTTGTTGAGGTATTTGATTGCGGATGGGAATGAAATGGTTCTCCCGTCCTCGCTCACAACTTTTACATCCCCGAACCCAATGTCCAATCCAATTTGCATAAAACCCTCCAGAAAATTCAAGTTGCACCCATTCATCCTATATATCCGATGGGGTGCAACCCTTAACCGCTCAGGAAGGTACAAATGATTGTATTCTCTGCAACCCTTTCACTGGATTTCAGTGCGAAAGATGTGACTTTGTAGAGGTCGCCATAATTGAACCGGGACGGCTTATGTGAATTGGACAGAAAGTGGCTCGACGGAAAATAGTTTCTTTTCTTACCTGCTTTTGGCCACTACATTTTGGCTCGCGCTCAGGTTCTCAGGTCTCTTATCATCGTTTCTTTCCTATCTTACCCAAGGCCCCAGGAGCCCAAAAGTACCATTGCTACTATGATGATTCGATTTCCCTTAGTTACGCTGGCGGATATATTTGGCTTTTCGCCGCATGCGCTTAACCAGGGTTTTCGATTTTGAGGTTGGTCTGATGCCGTAGTAGCTATGGAGCTCGTCCAAGATTTGGTTAATATAAATTCGTGCGCCTTTTCGGTTCAAATACCTGTTTAAAACATAGCTCTCGGGTTTTGTGAGCTCTGCCGTGAGCAGCAGCGTTTTGCGTTCTTTTTTGCTTTTTCTGGCGATTTGTAGTTTTAAAAATTCGCGTTTACCCCAAATGTGGGAGAGGAAGGAAAGGTTATTGATTTCTGTTTCTGAAGGCGGCAATGACAGCAGGGAATGTCTTTTCATCGCCCAAAGCGCCTTCTTCGGAATTTGGAAGGTTCTGCTTATTTCTTCAATCGTCACGTCTTCACTGCCAAATTTAGGCCGTCTGCTGATAGCGAATTACCACTGAGATTCGGATTCCCTCCCCACAATTTCGTGGGGAGGGTGGCACAGCTTACTTGCTGTGACGGGAGGGGATCCTTAATGGTGTTCTGTTACGATTCGAATGGTAGACGGCTTCGGATAGCGTTCCGCAATTGAAACATTTTAAAACGCATACGCGCCTTTCTGTCGTTGAAAGGACGTCAAACAGAACATCTTGATGGATCAATCCTCTACACTTTGCACAATTCATTAAAACCTCCCTTTTCTTTTGCCTTCCTAATGCCCAACTCTTTTCGTTTCATCACCGACTGGCGTCGGATGCCGAGGATGTTACCAACCTCTTTTGGTGTGTAGCCTTTTAAGGTATATTCCCATGCTTCTCTTGCCTTCGGAGACATGCCATCCAGAATTTTGCTGATTAAATCTTGAGGATCTAATTTATTTCGTTCGGTCTGAAGTTCTTCCATAACAAGTAGTTCGAAACAAGGATCATCCCCGCCCGGTAGTTCCTCAATCTCGAAGTCGGATTGGGTCATAACCTCAGTGACCTTGCTGCATGTGATCCGTTTGTAGCTGACCCAAAAGCACCGTTCGAAATCAATATTTTTGCGTGCAGACACCTCATCGGCGAGTAAGGCCGCCTCGTAGGCATCTTGGAGAAAATCTTCGGTATCATAAGGCGACATTTTTGCGAATTTTGTTGCACGACCTCGAATACGGTGTTTATTTTTGTCGACCCACTCAACAGCAAAGTCTTTACCCAACATCAGATTCTCCTGGTTAGCGTGTTTTCTCTCAACATACGACTGGCAATTCCACCAAAGTAGCGACTAGGGGAGGTCTCTACTTCCCCATTTAAAACGGCCTGTTTTGTCTCAGAAATAGCGAAATATATTTGCTCCTCAGAAAGTTCACGCGCTAGTTTCGCGTAATACATCTGGCTTCCAGTGTCTCGCGTGAGGGTCAATATTTGCTCAATCAGATAGGCTTGATGGGAATCCGTTTGTCTGAGTAAACTGATGCGCTTTGTTGCCCGTTTTCTCACAATCAGCTTGTAATCACTTCCGTCTTTAGTGTGTTTCAGGCTCAGAGTTTCGAGCACGCCAGTAGAAATCGGTTTACCCAATAGCTGTTGAATGGCTCTATTGACGATTCTGTGACGCTCAGCGGGCCATTGATATTTACCGAGAATGTTGAGATCTTCACGCAGTAAGGCTTGACATCGTCTCTGCCAGGATGTTTTCGAGGTCATCACGATATCGAGAAGATTGTACAGAGCCAGGGCAATTTCACCGCGAATACTCATGGCTTCTCTAAAGAACATCGGTCTGCGGTAACCTTCGATGAGGTTTTTTTCGATATATTCATTAAAGCGAAAAACATTGGAAGACCTTGCTGTTGCATTTGAGTAGGCTTCATGTAATCTCAGTTTCGATAAAATGGTAATGGGTTCTTCGATCATCTCGATGTGGTCCCGATGTTTGAAGGCGTATTGCCAGGTAATTGGAACTTTTCTGAGGCGTCGCAGCGAGTTTTTCAATAGATTTCTGCGTTTCTTGCCCCAGGATATTTCCATGATGTTTGCCAGGCCTTTCAGGCTGAAGCTCGTAAGGTCTCGAAGCCCTTCAGTATCGTCCACAAGTTTCTGCAGGGCTAAAAACGTCCGGTAGTCAAATGTCGTTAAAATTTCTCCATTCACTGGCTCAACGAGTATTTTGGAAAGCATCTTCTCCCCATTTTGTTCGATCACCCAGATTTTTGAGCGCGCAAAGGGCAAGGAGTGTGAGGGCGTGAAAATGAACGACGCAAAATGAGCAAAATTCAATTCGACTTGGATTGGATCGAATTGAATTTTGGAAGTCTGTTTCGAAGTGACCTTCAATGCCTCTGTGTCTCCTGGTTGTCGAAAACATATTGTTGCTTCACCATTTTCGCCCCATCCGCTCCGCTTTCGGGCGAGTTCTTCCTTCATGCGAAAAAGCATTAATGCTAAAGTACTTAAACCATTCTTTTTAAAACCATTAACTGCTCTCTTTCTAGAAAACTACATTTTTTCTTTAAATATTAAAGTCTTACGGAAGTCTCCACCTGCATGAAGTACCCCATTGGCCTGCACAAAGTACCCCCGTCAAAAGACCATTTCCTGTATGAAGTACCCCCTCCACCTGCACAAAGTACCCCCAATAATTCCCCATGTGGATAACTTTTTCGGAGCGGGTCCCAGAGACCATGGAACAGAAAAAGCCCAAATCGGCTCAGGATTGACGATCTTTCTGTGCAGTTTAGGTGAACACAGGCGAGCCCATTTTTTAAAGCTCGAGGCTTTGCAGGGGCTTTTTCTGCAATTTTATTCAAGTTCGGAGAGTGGGTTTGAGCGGTATTCCTCGTCTGAAGCTGAGGGTAATACTGCTCACGAAACTGGCCATAGATGGGTATGAAGATCGTATTCTTGATAAGCCATCGGCTCCAAGATTGCCCATTCGGTACAATATATGTGATGTGTCTCATGTCCTTCCTACGCACACGGTGCTGTAGTTTGTACCTTCGAATTTTTAGAAATTTGTGGTTTTCTGAGGTCCAAATTTCTTAGAAAAAGGATCATCGCTTCCCTGTCACCTAAATCTAACTCCCATGGAATCGGGGGAGAAATCATGGAATTCACTTGGTCTTCAGAAACCGCATTAAGAATCAGCGAAAGTGTTCCCAGTTCTTCATTTTCTGGGTCATTGGCAAACTGACGTTTTGTGGATCCGAGAACCAAAATCACGATATCAGGCCAATCTTGCTTGTTTTGACGCGGATCGGAAGATGCGACGTATTCGGCCTCATAACCTTGAGTGTTAAGCCATGAAACAAGTCTCCGGGTTACCTTTTCATTTTGTTGCTCTGAAATAAGGGAAATATTCACCATGGCAGTCTCCTTGTGCTCATAGACCAAGCGATACGATGTTTCCGAGTGGCGACAGGCCAATTCCGAAGTAAAATGGAAGTCCCTCCACTCCTCTCTAAAGATCTGAAGTCGATGACTTAATGCGGGCTTCAATCCAGGTAACGAGATCCTTTTTGCGGTAGCGAACACATCGCCGGGAAAGACGCACAAACTTTGGGCCTCCCCCGTTAAATCGCCAGCTGGCTAGCGTTTTGGGGGCAATCTTTAGAAACTGTGCCGCAGCTTCATCCAGCATTAGCTCGTCCGGATCCTGATCAAGCACCTTTGCTGTGAATCGTTCAACGGTGTGCTCTGTGTCACTGTCCACTAGATCTTCAAGACCTGCAATCCGCATCGTCCCCTCCCTCGCTAATGTTTTCTTTATTGAAAAAAATATGGTATTTTTCTCAGTGTTTTTGGAAGAAGGGAAGATGGTTGCAGCCATCTTCCCTTCAGACCGCATCAGGCCATAGCTCTTTGACCGTCTTCCCGACAGCTATCGCTATTTTTGTGCGGATTTTTTTGTTTTTAGAACGCCCGGCAATGACATGACTGAAATACGTGCGGTCGACACCTTCGCTCAAGGCGAGGTCTTTGAGTTTGACTTTGTGCTGCATCAGTAAAATTCGTATTTCGGTGTGTGTCATGGGTTCACCTAAGTGAGATATTAAAGGGGATGATATTCTAAATTTAGAACCAAAGTCAACATAAAGGAATAATTTTAGAATATCAAAAAGAGATGTCAATAAACCCGGGTCTGGCAAAGCGGCTAAGGTCGTTAGTCGATCGCAAATTTCAAGGCGTTCCCAGACGATTTGCCAATCAAGCGAAAATTAGTCCTGGGACGTTCCAGCGATACATCGAAGGGCAAAGTATTCCAGGAGGCGATGCCCTTTTGCGCTTATCAACTGCGTCAAATGTCTCCACAGACTGGCTACTGACTGGCGAGGAGTTCGACAAAGAAAAGGCAACCGCTGGCCCACGAACCTGGGAATTTTCCAACGATGACTTTCAACAATTGTTTCTTCACTTGATTAAATTGCAAGAAGTTTTGGGGCGGGCTGAGTCCATCCCAGAGCGAAGTCCCGCGAAACCTACCGAAAAAGAAATGAAAAAAATGATTGAAAAGTTGCAGAAGATGACGGAGACTAAAGCTTAAAACGTGTAAACAGCAAGGAGTGAAGATGAAGTACTCTTTTGTCTTGTTGGTTTTGTCGGCGTTAGTCAGTGGATGTTTTGCCGGGCCTCACGCCGTTAATATTCAGAAAGCAGAAAACCTCGGATCGCCTCAAAATATTGAACACACCCTGAAAACGCTCCAAACTGTTTTCGGAGCTGAAAACAGCAAAGCGTTTGATTCCGGAAACTTGGTCAAAGTTTTTGTGGGTAGCGCCAGAAACGCCTACGGTGTGGAGCGTGCCCTTGAAAATTTATGCAACCGCATGTTTCCGAAAACCAGGTTTGGAAGGCCAGCTTCTTCATCTTCCATTCAAAAAGACGTCTACCTCGGTTACGACCTTGGTATCCCAATCCCAATTTCAAAACACTTCGCTCAAGGCATTTCGACGCTCAACCAGCAATTAGCACCCGACTCTGAACTCACAACAAAAATAGGACGACGCGCCAAGTATGAATCGCGCTTTCACTATTGTCCTTCATATCCTCAAAATGGAATTGTACACATTAATTTTGGCTGGCAACTTGTAAAGGCGCAGGACAATACGATCTCATTTTTGGAAAAATTCTGGAAGCCACAAGACCATCACGTTCTGATTGCCAGAAGTGGGTATTTCAATCCACTAATCGAAAAGTACAAATCGGAATATAATGCTCACGTCGCAAAAAAAGACCGGAACCATCAAGAAGCGATCCTTAAAGCCGAGGAAAGTAGGCGAAAAGCGGAAGAGCAAAAGGAAGAATCTCAAGAGCAGGAGCGTCGCGGGAAAGGGATATAACAAGACCTTGCCTTCTATATGGCCTGAAGTCTGTGTCGCGTCTACAGAAACCTTGGTGCCTTATGAGCGGGGTTTATCAGAAATAGATTCTAAGCTTGAGGTCTTGTTTTTTCAAAAACAAGAGGCTAAATTCAGGCTCTGTTAAGGCCCATCGGGATGTTGGGTTAAACTGGCTGCGCATTTCACTGAAATCGACAGGGTGTTTCACTCGAAGCCGACACCTTGTCGGAGCGGAGCGACGCTGGTTTTTTTATCTTCTATGAATCTGTCGGCTTCGTCAACTTCGATCGTGTTTTCCTCATTGATTCTCCCT